>NZ_CAXUEC010000006.1:0-399831 GCF_964250085.1 uncultured Fibrella sp.
AAGCTACCTCATCTGTACTCATTACCGGGCAACCCATATGGGGAAATGGCGACAAACGGTTTATGCAGACTCTGTTCGATCAGTTTACCCGGCCCGACCATTTTTATAGCCAATGTCTAACCGAACTATTTTTCAACACACTAAATAATCCAGACCGACCTAACGAACAATTCAGCGTGGATGGGGTGCCCCCTTGCCGGGTACCGTACCTGAACGGTGGTCTCTTCGACCCAGACATTCGGCCCGACGGACAACCACTTACCAACCAGATTGATCTGCCCACCGACTATTTTCAGACGCTGCTTCAGTTCTTCGATCAGTACAATTTCACGATTGACGAAAACAGCCCCGGCGACTATGAAGTAGGCATAGACCCCGAAATGCTGGGGCATATCTTCGAGAACCTGCTCGAAGAAAACCGCGAGAAAGGCGCGTTCTATACGCCCAAAGAAATTGTGCAATACATGTGTCAGGAAAGCCTCATTCAGCACCTGACCTATCACCTGATTCGTGACTTGGGAACATCTATGCAATCGGCCGTTCAAGAAGCCATAACCACGCTGGTTCGGGGCGGTAGCCGGGGTGACGAAAAAGATCGGCATAACTTGCTCACCATTCATGCGCCGCGCATTGAAGAACTGCTCGACGACCTGAAAATCTGCGACCCAGCTATTGGTTCCGGCGCGTTCCCGGTGGGCATGTTGCAGGAAATCTTTGCCGCCAAAATGACGCTCGATCTGACCCTGAACCGGGCCGAGGTAAAAAAACGAATCATCGGCGAAAGCATATACGGTGTGGATATGGAACCCGGTGCCGTGGATATTGCCAGACTTCGGTTCTGGCTCTCGCTGGTAGTCGACGAAGACGTACCTCAGCCACTACCCAACCTCGACTACAAGATTATGCAGGGCAACAGCCTGCTTGAGTCTTTTGAGGGCATTAAGCTGGACAAGCTCCTGAAAGACCAGGAAGTGACGTATGTGGTTGAGAATGGGCAGATCGACATTTTTGGCCGTGTTGCCGATCCTCAGATCTCGATGCACTTCTCGAACGAGAAAAAACAGCAACTGCGCGACTTGCTGAAGCTTTACTACGATCCCGAAAAGCTACAGCAATTAGGCAAAAAGAAAGAGCAGGTTAAACAGCAGATCGAAGCGATTGTACACGATCACCTCGACTACAATTTTGACCTGGTCGAGCGGTCGCTGGAACGGCAAATTGGCGATCTGGAATCTGACGTGACCGACATTGAACACGCCATTCGGAATAACCCAAATGAACCCAAAGCCAAACGTACCCAGAAAGAAGACCAGATTGCCCGCAAACAGAAAAGTATAGCCGCCCTGCACAAGCAGTTGGCGACCGTGCGCAGCAGCCAGCAAAAACTAGACGAGCTTGATCCTCACAACAAACCCTATTTCCTCTGGCACCTGTTTTTCCCCGAAGTGTTTGAGAAGCAGGGTTTCGACATCATCATTGCCAACCCGCCCTACCTGCAACTCGCGCGCATACCCGCCGAAGCTATGCAATACCAACGCGAGGGCTACGAGACATTTGAAAAAACCGGCGATATCTACGGCCTGTTCTACGAGCAGGGCGTGCGGCTGTTGCGGCCCGGTGGTATACTCACCTACATCACCTCCAACTCGTGGCTGCAAACACAATACGGCAAACCCCTGCGGCAGTTATTTGTGCAGCAAACCAACCCGCTCGCCCTGCTGAATTTTGCTGATACCCGCCTGTTCGAGACCGCCGTGGTAGAAACCAACATTCTGCTCGCCCGCCGCGACGGAAGCCTGAAACCACCCGGACAGTTTACGCTAGAGGCCGCCACCATTGGCCCCGATTTCGATAAGGAAACCGAAAGCCTCACCAGCTACATTACCCGCACTGCCTTCACCATCGCCGACCTTCCCGCCGAAGGCTGGGCCGTAGGCGACGAACAGGCCAGTGTGCTGAAAAAGCTGATGGAAGAGAATGGGAAGAAGCTGGGTACGTGGCCAAATCCAATTTATCGAGGTGTTACTACAGGATATAATCCTGCATTCATAATTGATGGAAAAACAAGGGATATTCTGGTCAATGAAGATTCTAAAAATGCTGAAATTATTAAACCTACATTACGTGGACGTGACTTACGAAAATACAGCTATACAAGCAGCGATTTCTGGATGATCGTTTCACACAATGGGTTGAAAAACGAAAAACTGCCACGCGTAGATGTATCAAAAGATTATCCATCTCTTTACCAGTTTTTTCAGTCTGAAGAGTTTCAGCCAGCAATCAGAAAACGTTTCGACCAAGGTGACCATTGGACTAATCTCCGAAACTGTGCCTTTTTGCGTGAATTTGAAATGCCTAAGATTATTTGGAGTAAACTGTCAGACAAGGCACAATTCACTTATGATGATGGAGGACATTATGTAATAAATACAATTCTCTTTATGACTGGAGATAAATTAAAATATCTTCTAGCTGTTCTAAACTCAAAAGCAAGCGAATGGCTCTTTAATCAGATTGCTACAACGACAGGAATGGGTACAAATGAGTGGATCAACAATAAAGTAGAGCAGTTACCTGTACCTGAGCCATCGGCGGAAGTAGAAGCGCAGTTGACCGCGTTGGTTGATACGGTGCTGACGTTGAAACGGCAGTCGCCCACGGCCGATACGCTCGCCTACGAAGCTCAGATTGATGCGCTCGTGTTCCGCGCCTACGGCCTCAGCGAAACCGACATGCTCTACGTGCTCGATCAGTTTCCCACCGTCGGCAGCCGCGAGCGCGAGATGATTCAAAACAATTTCCGCAACTTAGCCGGGCCGCGTTCGGAGCGCGGTCATTTTACCTTATTGGCTTAATACAGCCTAACGTACCTGATATGCTACCGCTCTACACTGAAGATCCCGAAAACGTTGAACCTACCGACGAATCGACCGTTGAGGACGATATCAAAGAGCCATTCGACCCCAAAGACATAAATATTACGGTTGAGCCCAAAACGATGGACAACCTCATTCAGCGGCTGAAACACAACGAAATTGATCTCGACCCGGATTTTCAGCGTAAGGGCAATTTGTGGGCTCGCGACGTACAAAGCAGGTTGATTGAGTCACTGATGCTTCGTTTTCCTCTACCTGCCTTTTACTTCGACGCCGAAAGTGAAGATAACTGGCTGGTCGTTGATGGGCTGCAACGGCTCTGGACGCTGAAAAATTTTGTGGTCGACAAAACAGAGAAACGACTACGGCTTCGCGGTCTGGAAATTTTAAAGCAATATGATGGAATGACATTCGATGAGTTGCCTCGGCCTATGCAACGTCGGATCATGGAAACTCAGGTAACAGCCTATATCATCAAACCAGGTACGCCCCGGCCTGTAAAATATAACGTGTTCCGGCGTATAAACACAGGGGGGTTGATGCTTAACCCAATGGAAATTCGCCACGCATTGAATCAGGGACCCGCCGCTGAATTTTTGAAATATGTGTCGGAGAGTGAGACATTCAATGGGTTTATTAAGGCTTCTGACAAACGCATGGCCGACCGAGAATTGGTTCTCAGGTACGTTGCTTTCCGATTGACGCCCTATCCGCAGTTCGAAAAACCCATGAGCTCTTTTCTAGACAAAAACATGGAAAAGCTTGCAAAATTAACGAACGTGGAAAGGAACGGTTTAGCAAACGACCTAGTACAATCGTTGCACATTGGTTTCGAGTGGTTTGGTAGACATCAATTCAGCCGGTCTTACGGGCATCAGAATTCCAAATTACTACTAAATGGAGCTCTTTTTGAAGTATGGACTTCACAGATTGCTCGTCTTAGCAATGATCAAGTAGACATAATTAATCGAAAAATTGAACAATTTCGAGCTGAATACAAAAGCCTATTTAAATCAGAACTTTTCGACAATTCTATAACCAGAGCAACTTCTGATTACAACGCTGTACAAACTCGTTTTGGAGCTATAGAAAGTTTGCTAAAAAAATACAGCCAATGATCACCCGCCTAACCATAGAAAATTTCAAGGCGTTTGAATACGCTGAATTGAACCTCACCGAACTAAACCTGCTGACCGGCGTAAATGGCGTAGGAAAGTCAAGCGTCATTCAGGCCTTGTTGCTACTGCGGCAGTCGAAGCTCATGGAAGGACTATCTTTGAATGGCGATTTAATTAACATTGGGTTGGGTCGAGATGCGTTACATGCCCAAGCGTCAGAACCAATTATTTATTTCAGTCTTTTATTCAATGACGCCTCCATTATTGAACGCAGGTATGATTATGTACAAGATGCTGACTTTTTACCAGTTCAGTTGAAAAACCACCATATGGCGGCGCTACCTAAGCCTTTATTTAGTGATGGTAGATTCCAATATTTAAACGCCGAACGAAAATCGCCAAGCGTCATTTTCCCAACGTCTAATTATCAGGTACAGCAACTACGGTCTGTTGGCAAAAATGGCGAGTTTGCGGTGCATTTCCTGGCTAATTATCAGCGAGAGCCAATCGTGCTGCCATCCGCTCAAATTGCGCCTTCCAACACTTTACTCGATCAGGTCGATGCCTGGTTTCAACGTATTTCGGCCGGTACGCGTCTGACCACCACCTACCGCTCTGATTTGAATGTAGCTACGCTGACCTACCGTTTCGAGGCTGGTGAGAATGTAACGCCCGATTTTACGCCTGTCAACGTTGGTTTTGGGTTTACCTACGTACTGCCCATCATTGTAGCCGTATTGGCCGCCCGCCCCGGCGATTTGCTGCTTATCGAAAACCCTGAATCGCACCTTCATCCGCAGGGACAGGCGCAGCTAGGTACGTTGCTCGCCTGTGCCGCCGCCGATGGCGTTCAGCTCATCGTTGAAACACACAGCGATCACCTGCTCAACGGCATTCGGGTAGCGGTAAAAGAAAAGCAGATAAAACCCGAACAGGTATCGGTGTATTATTTCGAGCGTGACCCCGAGGCCGAAGAACATGTCACGGAGATTGTACAGCCTACGATTGACATCAACGGACGGCTTAGTCAGCAACCGCGTGGCTTTTTCGATGAATACGCCAATCAGTTGGACCGTCTGCTGCACTAACGATGGACTGTATTTTCAATGAACTATCGGCAAACCCAGTCGGTACGATTGCGGAGGCCTGCGAAGTGATGACTCAGTTTGTTCAGTCGGTAGGCGCGGTTCAGCAATTTGGCCTACGCCAGGTACGTATTCCCGAAGAGATAGGCCATAACTTATTCTCGTTATCCCTTGCCCCAGACTATGCAGTAGGCGCGTGGCTGAACGACGAACGGGTTGAGCGCGACCTGAAAGATCGTTTTCGGCTCATCGTAGCAAATCCACCTTTGTTGACTCACGAAGAAGTTGAGGCATCAACCCTGTTCGAGCAGTCGGTGTTTTGTTTAGCTAAACCGGCAGGTACTCCAGAAGCCAAAGGGTTTGGCGTGGCCTACTTGCGTAACAATATGCTGTTAAGCCTACTCACGCACAGCCAATGGAACACACAACAAGTTCAGGGCTGGCATTGGTATTTGGATGAGACCGGTCAGGAGCAGACTGCACAAGTAAACGTCAGGCATTTTGCTACTACAAATCATCTTGAACAACATATTAGCTGGATTCAACAGCAACAGGAAGAGGGATTGCAACGAAGTGGCGAAGTTTGGGATAAGCGGACCGAGTTTTTTACACATTTGGTCTTATGCGGCGATGTGCAAAAACAGTTGAAGAAAGTAGGAATGTCGAACCATCTGGCACAGATTATTGATCGCTTAAGAGCATTAGATGCGTTCGCCTCGAGGTGGAAAACGGGCTCATTCAATGTAGACCAACTGAACGCTGAAACTAATCTTCGTGTCTCTGGAGAGAGCAATTCGACCATGAGCCGTTTTGGTGCTGAACGACGTTTTAAATTACCAGATGGACGACGAGAGGTGTTTGAAAAGCACGTTAAAACCGGCGACCTACGTTTCCACTTTTATACAGATGACAAGGAGCGGAAAGTGTATGTAGGTTACATTGGCCCACATCTTTCAACAGTTACTGGCTAGCGCTAGCCTTAACCAAACTCATTTTACCGACCATTCACCGACGGCAACTTCGGCTAAGTTAAGGGCCTATTATCCATCACGAATATCGAGCCCCCTATTCTATTTTCATCGTACCGTCAACGTACCCAAGCTGGCAGGTTTCGGTAGCACCTTATACGACGAAATGGAAGGTGGTTACGGTACAAATAGTTAGCAAGAGCTGCTGCAAGGCTGAGGCTGATGAGAGCAAACTCTTTCAAACTGAGTTCCCCAATCAGCTTTGGACAAACCTGCATAATACCATCCTCAATCTAAGTACGTTACCCATTTGGTTCGATACTAGCATGGCGGCTATGGTTTTCGGCGGCAAACAGAACAACTCATATTGGGAAAAGATATTTTTCACCGGCTCAACTCCGCAGGGCGTACGTGTGCTTACCGAACCTATAACCATTCTCACTATCGTACGAGAGTAAAATGACCGCCAGCTAAGTAGCCTATATACAACTGTTTGCTACTACGTAACTTGTTAGCCTACAAATGACAGGCAGTCGTTTCGTATTAGTAGGCTATTCATGGATCAACCCAAATCTCGCCTTATTGTAGATCCCGAAACCGGCAAGCCGCTCATTGGCGTAGGAGCCGGTACGGTGGGTACGTTCCTGGCGGCATATTACCCCGAAGCGCAAAAATTGATTCGCATTGCAACCGGCTATTTCCGGCTAGATGGCTACAAATTAGGGCGATCATATCTCAAAGAGGGTCAGAAAATTCAGTACTATATCCTGGTTGGGCCTGAAGAGGGGGGTTACAATCAACTGGCTATTCGCGAGGAAATCGAAGACGAATTAAAAAGCGGTAATGGCGTTTATGCACCCATCGTTAGTGAATTGGTAAGACGTCTTGAAAACGGGGGGTTTATCATTCTCGATTCGCGCGAAATGCAGGTAGATTACCACTGCAAGTTCTACATCTGCGATAACAGCGTATTGGTGCATGGTTCAGGGAACTACACCCGCTATGGGCTGAAATCACAACATGAACAGGCTAGTGCAACCCGTGACCCGAAAGCTATTAGCGAATTTATTGATTGGTTCAAGGAAGCGTCGGCAACGGCTAAAGACATGACGCTCCCGCTGCTTGAGGTATTAAGAGAATGGCTTAAGCTGGCACTTCCATTTCATGCATACCTTAAATTTTTGGCTGCTCTTGACATATTCTTCGATCGCCCCAACGTACCTGACCTTATGTTACCCGTCTACTATCAGCAATGGGTAATTGGCAGAGCTATAGCCCATATCCGGGAACATAAGTCCGCTATCATTCTGGCAGCTACCGGATTGGGGAAAACCATTATGGGCGCCGAATTAGCTTTTTGGTTGAAGGCCCAACAAATTGGCAGCGATATTATTCTCATAGCCCCTTCAGGAGTTCACCAGGATTGGCAAGATCAATTAAAGCCGCGCGGCTTTCACGTAACGCCAATCAGTACAGACCTGCTATTCAAGGAAAAATCAAAGCGCAAATACCACAAGGTGTTTAAATCAGATGCCTTGCTTGAGAAGGCCACAGACCAAACGATTATTCTGATCGATGAAGCCCACGCGTACCGAAATCAGTTGAAAGCGCATTGGCAAAAGCACATCAAACAGCGGAAAGATGCGCGGGGCAGCGTTGCGGTTGATCGGGTACATCCTGTTGTGAATGATCAGAAGGCAACCATTATCTTGTTAACAGCAACTCCATACGGCACGAACCCGAAAAACGCGGAAAGTATGTTGGAGTTTATGCCAACGCCGCCACTCACACCGGATATGAGCAGTTGGACACGCCGAAAAGTACCCTCCCTGGATGAATTCACTCAATTGCCTTTTGTAAGTTCCCTCGGCTTAGGGCAAGTACTACAGATGGCACGGGAGCGGGGCGACGTAGATAATGGACGAGTTTTTGTTCAGTTTGGCAAGCACAAGCGCTATTTACCGGAGACCGTCTATTTACGTCGCATCAGCTACGAATTGCCCTCCTTCGAATTATTACGGGCAGCATTTGACATAGGTTTATTTGCCCAAGAAATTCCAAATTATCCTGACGGCTACATCGATGAAAAAGAGGCTTTCGGCACCCAAATAGTTGATAGTACAAACAGTCAGTTTATTGCCGCCTGGCTAAGTTCATCACGGGCAACTGCCGATTGTATAACGAAAAACCTGTTTACACTAGGTGTGCGCGATGTCCGGGCACAGCAATCGTCACCTGCCCTATTTCCGGGTTATCAACAGACAACTACGGAAAACATGGCGGCCTTCCCAACAGAAGAACAGCAAAAGAAGCTGGGGTACAAGTCAGTTCTAAAAGAGGATTGGTCACGGCGAGAATTACGCTTGCGGTCAGTGCGTGACAAACTACGCGCCTTGACTTACGATGACAAGGCAACTAAGCTACTTGCTCTATTAAAAACACATCTTGTTGAAAAAGACGACAAAGTTCTTGTGTTTGTTGAACGTCATTCAACCGCCTCTTTCTTAGAAGCTTATTTGACTCAGGCTAAAATTGCCAAGTTTCATGTGGGCTGTACCGTTACGCATCAAACTAAAAGCGATGGTTACACTTTGAAGACGCAAGATCGGCGCAATGAACTATTAGACAATTTCTCGCCTAATTCACGAGGAACTGAACCAACCTATCCAGTCAACATCTTAATCTGCACAGACGCAAATGGCATCGGCGTCAACCTTCAAGATGCCAACGTTGTCGTTAATTATGACACGGCAGACAGCGCTGATATTCTATTTCAACGGGCCGGCCGTATTATCCGATTTACGAATGAGCCGCATCGCAAAATTTACCTGTACACGTTCAAACCTGATGTCAGTTACAAAGAGTCCTCAAAAGCCTGCCAGAAAATAGTAACTGTATTCGAGAACATGACCAAGCACCATGGACGCTCGAGAAAAACATTTGGCTTATCCATTTTGCCAGAATCTGATGAAGAAATTATTGACCTGAACGATCCAAAAAAAGAAGCTGATTTCGTCAGCCAATTCAGTTCAGCTCAAGACAGTAGCACATCTGATCCGTTGTTTCGCCACACGGCTATTCTTGACAAAAACCGTACGCTAGCAACATCTATCAGAGATGGCATTTATAGCTCAATGGTTTATCGGGATAAAGCAACCAGAGTTGCGATGTTAATACAGGAAGGCACCAAAGTACATGCTGTCCTATACAATTTAGCTACTAATAGCTTTGAGCACACTACGAATCACCTACCTATCATTGATTTAATTGCTTGCGAACCGTTTACTCAAAATGCGCCGATTACACTTGAAGAGGTGGAAAAAGCCGCCATTAGTGCTTTAAACGAGTGGCGATCACACTATAAAGTAACCGGCGAAGTATCGCTTAACTGCTGCCTTTACCTAATGCCGAAAACACACAGATCATTCATAAAAGAGCTGTTCAGACCTTATATTCACTTTAGAAAGAGGCATCAGCAGACTCGTGCAGATGGGATATCTCCAAAGGAGAATGAACGCTAGCAAACCGCTAGTTGATACTTCAGTCTTCCCTACTCCACCTTCATCGTGCCTTCACCATAGCCGGGCTGGCCGGATTTGGTGGTGCCTTCTACGACAAAACGGAGGGTGGTTTTGGCGTCGGAGGTGAAGAAGGAGGTGGTGGCTTTTCCCGTGGCGTCGGTGCGGAGGCGGGGCACCCACCAGAGCGTGGCCCGGAAGTCGGGGCGAACGCGCTCGTCGGGGGTGGCGGCGTCGAAGCGGGGAGCGTAGAATTGACGTCTCGGGGCGTAACCCACTACCTTCTCGATCAAAATACCGGGCGCAGGTACGTTAGACACATCCTGTTTGGAGGGTCCGCCTCGTTTGGTGATGATGTTGATCACACTGCTCGCTCCCATGATCGATGCTCCGGCTCCTTTCACCACATCGATGTTGGCCACAGTTTGCGGCGATATACTGCCAACGGCCTGAATGTCGGAACGCATGCCATCGATCATGAACAGGGGCGCACTGTTCCGTACTGTGACCGACGGCGTAGGGCCACCGCCGTTCACCTGCACGCCCGCTATCCGGCGAAGCAGGTCGAAGATAGACGATTGCCCCGCCGCCATCATATCGTCGACAACCAGCGTGTTATCCGGCGTACCGTACATCGACCGTTGCTGGGCGTAGGGGTCTGCTTTCTTGGCTTTAACGGTCACCGTCTGCAACTGAATCTCGTTGTTCAGGCTAATCTGACGTTCAATGTCAAGGTACGCTTTCTGGCGTTTCAGCAGTTCGGCCAGTTGCTCATAATCCAGATCGAGCGGGTTCAGGGGCGGCCGAACCAGACGTACCTGAGGCGAGTAGAGCTTATCAAGCACTACATTGAAATTACGGCTGGTGCCCCGCGAAGCCTGAATGAAAACGGTGTTGGTGTCGATCAGTTGCATACCCGACAGGAAGAACCGGCCTTGTGCGTCGGCCGTTACCATTCCCGTTTCGCGGCTACTGTCTTTCCGGCTGCGCATTACCAACAGTTCTACATTGGGAGCGGGCACCCGCGAGGTTGCCTGATAAACTGTTCCGCTGAGGGTCAGGCTTGTATCTACAAAAAAGCGCATGGGCGGATAACTGCTGGCCATCACTTTATCCCAGGTAAACCGCCGCCAACCCTGGGTCATCATCAGCAAGTCGAGCTTGTTGTACCGGTCGGTATTCTTCGGATCGAAATAGTAACCGGGCTGCTCGATATGCCCCGCCAGATCGGAGGTGAGCAGCAGGTACGATACCAGCGACCGACCGTTTGGCCGGATTGTCGGCTGCTGTTTGGTATCGGTTACCGCCAGCGACAGGTCGGCGGCTACGGGGGTGCCCTGGGCATTGGTGGCCGTAACGGTCAGGTCTACGCGCTGGCGAACGCCCACACTGACACGGGCCGATTTAACCGTCAGTTGAATAATCTCGTTATGATCCGAATAGGCCAGTCGTTCGCTAACGGGCTTTCCTTTATCGTCGAAGAGCGTGATATGCACGATTCCCTGCGGGCACTTGTTGCGCGGAATGTTGACCAGAAACCGGGGGCGGTTGGCGGGGGCTTTTGCCGCGTAGACCAGTGCGCCGTTCACCTGCGCTACGATCGACAGCATCGGTTGCGGACCCGTGGGTGCAGTTGCCGAGCCAGAGCCAGGCGCACTCGCCATAGCCGTAGCTTCTGTCGGAATAGGCAGATTATGCATCACAAAAATGCGGATATTCTCTTTGTTGGTCAGGTTATCGACCTGCATGATATAGCCAGTGGCCTGTGGGGCGGGCAAGGGAAATGGCGTGTACGTGTCGCCCGTTTTCATGCGTACGTAGGCGGTGTAGGTCTGGCCTGCTTCGGGCGTCAGCGAGAAAACACCCATGCCCAGATGCTGGCTCTGGAAGCCCGCCACCGTATCTTTTTTGGTGTTCAGGACGTACCCGGCTACATCAATGCCGATACCAGCCGAGTTAATGGCTTTATACGCCATCCGACCGGGCAGACCCACCACCCAATGGCCACTTTCGGGCAAAAACTGTACGTCGGTTTTCGCCGACGCGGTGCCCAACTGAGGAGCAGGAGGCGCGCTGGGTTTCACAACGTTGATGACCTGATTGAAATACCATTCTTCCGAAAAATTGCGCATCCAACTGGTGTAGGCCCGCAGCGTGTAGCGTCCCGTCGACAGCGTATCGGGCAAGATCATATAACCGTCACCATAGCCTCCTTTGGACGGAATGCGGGTATCCAGCACAATTTTTCGGCCGCTGGCACTAACCAGGTCGATCCAGACGGAACCGCTTGTGGAATCGGCCGCCCGGTTTTCGCCGTAGAAGAGGTAGCTTTTCATCCAGATGGTTTCGCCGGGCAGGTAGGCAACGCGGTCTGTATGCAGGTACACTTTCTCGTACGGAAACTGCCCGGTATACCGGGTAAAACTATCCAATATGCGGGTTAACGGATCATCATCGGCGAAACGCAGGGCCGTGAACGCCACAACGGCCACCACAATCAGATAGCTAAAACGGATATAACGGTGGGCAGCAACGCGCATACAAAACAGCTTCTAGGCAGATTAATTGACACGACAAAAATAAGACAATCTGAGCAACCGGCTACGGCGACGATTCCTTAATGAGTAAGCCGAAATACGCCTATTCTACCTTCATCGTCGCTTCTGCATGCCCCGGCCGACCCGAAACGGTAGCGCCGTCCAGCACCATGTGTAACGAGGTTTTAGCATCCGACGTATAGAATGAAACCGTAGCTTTACCCGTAGCGTCGGTCTGGATGCGCGGTGCCCAGAAGAGCGTAGCCCGGTAGTCGGGGCGGGCCTTCTCTTCAGGCGTTGGTTTGTCGTAGCGGGGGGCGTAGAACGTCCGCTTCGGAGCAAAACCGACTACTTTTTCAACCCGAACACCCGGTACCATTTTATTTACGTAGTCATTTGTCTCGCCGCCACGCTTCATGATGACGTTGATACCCCCCCCCGGCACCGCGCGACCCGAGCAATGCCGCACTCGCTCCTTTGATGACATCGATATAGGCCACATCACTGGGCATAATGCTGGAGATCGCCGATTTATCAACAGACATACCATCGATCATGAACATGGGTTCAATCACGCCTGAGAAGTTGGACGCCCCCCGGATTTGCACCGTTGGCTCGAGCCCTCCCCCCGAAACCTGTACGCCAGCAACCCGGCTCCGAAGAATATCAAATATCGTTAAGGCACCGGCTGAGTTCATGTCATCTACTTTAAGGCTTACGTCAGCGTTACTGAATATACCCCGCTGTGTAGCATAAGGATCAACTCGTTTGGCTTTCACCACCACCGTCTGTAGCTGAACCTCCCGGTTGCGCCTGATCTGCGCTTCGATGGCCGCATAGTCGCTCTGGCGTTTCAGGAATTCGGCCAGTTCAGCGTAGGCAATATCGCTTGGCACTAGGGGCGGCCGAACCACCCGAATCTGTGGCGTGAACAGCTTTTCGAGGCTAATCGTAAAGTTTCGGCCACCGCTTGTTTTCTGAGCCTGAACAAACACCGTGGCCGTATCGATGAGGTTTGCATTGTTCAGGAAGAACCGGCCTTTCTCATCAGAACTAAGGGTGTACAGATCCTGCGTCGAATCTTTCCGGTTTACCATGATCGTGAGTGGAATGGCGGGCGCCGGATTCTTCGACGTACCCCGATAAACGGTCCCCGACAGGGTTAAGCCGGGGTCGAAGAGGTAGCGTGTGGGGGGCAGTGAATCCACCAGTACGTTATCCCAGGTGATGCGCCGCCAGCCCTGAGTCATCAGCAGCAGATCGAGCTTGTTCAGTCGATCTTTATTGGCCGGATCGAAGTAGTAACCCGGCTGTTCAACGTACCCAGTCAAGTCAGATGTCAGTAATAGATACGACGGCAGCGATTTCTCGAATAGCTTTGGTTTAGGCTGCTGGGCCAGATCAGTAACCGCCAGCGACAGATCGGCCATAACGGGTTTTCCGTCCAAATCGGTAGCTGTAACGGTAAGGTCTACCCGTTTTCGCGGACCGGCCACAGGCATGGCGGGCGTCACCGTCAGGTTGATCCGCTCCTGCCGATCTGAGTAAACCAGCCGTTCAGAAACAGGTCTCCCGGCGGGATCGAGCAGGGTGATCTGCACAATACCTTCGGGACATTTGGCGCGGGGAATCTGCACCATAAACTGTTTCCGGCTGGCTGGTCCTCGCAGGGCCAGAACGGGTTGTCCGTTCACCTGCGCCAGTACTGTGAGCATACCCGCCGCTGTTCCAGATTCGGGCGTGGTGGCTACCGGTGGCATGTTATTGCTCACAAATACCCGAATATTGTCTTTGTTGCTGAGGTTGTCGATCTGTACCAAATAGCCCATCGACTGCGGGGCAGGCATCGTGTATGAGGTATAGCTGGTTGTACCGGGGGTTCTGACGAACGCCCGATAGGTTTGTCCGGTCTCGGGTGTTAACGGGAACGTACCCATGCCCAGATGCTGGCTCTGAAACCCAACGATGGTGTCCTTTTTGCTATCGAGCACAAAGCCCGACACATCCACGCTTACACCCGTTTGGCTCACTGCTTTAAACGCTACCCGGCTTGTTAATCCAGCAACCAACTGGCCACCTTCAGGCAAAAACTGCACATCAGGTCGCGCTTCGATAGCGGAACCATTACCCACGAGTGAAGCTCCTTTCGTTTCATCGGCCCGCACAATATCGATGGCTTTGTTGAAGTACCAGTCTTCCAAAAAGTTACGCATCCAGCCGGTGTAGGCCCGCAGCGTGTAGCGTCCCGTCGGCAACGAGTCGGGTAATGCCAGATAGCCTTCACCGTAACCTCCTTTTGACTGGAAGCGGGTATCGAGCCGGATTTTCTGTCCGTTGGGACTGACCAGATCAACCAGAACGGCCCCGCTGCTGGAATCGGCACCCCGGCTAGCCCCGTAGAAAAGGTAGCTCTTCATCCATATGGTTTCACCGGGTAGGTACGTTGTACGGTCAGTGTGGAGGTACACTTTCTCGTAGGGGTACTGTTGCTCATACGCCCTGATTCGGGCAAGAACCCGTTCGAGCGGCTCGTCGATCGTGCTACGAAGTGCAGCCAGCAGCGTAACAATTGACAGTAATATTAAAAAACAAAGGACTTTATAAACTGGTCTTTGACGCATAATGGCTGGTTACGTTGTGGGATAGACTTCTTTTCGGCTTTGCCTTAAGGGGTAAATTAGTGAAATACCCCGAATGATTCCAATACTGATTTCATCAAACGCAAATGACTATATCCGGCTTTAAAACGGCATTAATTGTGGGCGCAACCGGTCTGGTAGGCGACATACTGGCGCACCTCCTCGTTGAGTCGCCCGCCTACGATCGGGTTCAGGTGCTTACGCGCAAACCCCTGACCTGGCAACATCCTCGCCTTCAGGAAGTCCCGTTCGACTTTGATCATCCAAACGGGTTGCTTGTCCGCGCCGATGACATCTTCTGCTGCCTGGGCACCACCATAAAGAAGGCCGGTTCAAAAGAGGCGTTTCGCAAAGTCGACTATCAATACCCGCTCGACATTGCCCGCCTGGGGCTGGAAAATGGCGCATCTCAGTTTGCCATCGTCACGGCGATGGGAGCCAACGCATCGTCGACAATCTTTTATAACCAGGTGAAAGGCGACGTAGAGCGCGACCTCGCCGCCCTCAGTTACCCAACCTTACTGATTTTTCGGCCATCGCTATTGCTGGGAAACCGCAGCGAAAAACGCCTGGGCGAACGCATCGGTAGCGGCGTGATGCGGTTGTTTGCCCCGCTGATTCCAGCTAAATACAAAGCTGTAGACGCCGAAAAAGTAGCCAACGCCATGCTGACGACCATGCAACAGCACCACGTCGGCCACCACGTTTTCGAGTCTGATAATCTTCAACGGTACTGAGAAACCAGCTACCGGTACTGGACTGAAGCGACTGAGGAACGCGGCTGATTAGCTGTTGATAAGAAGCACCTTAGTTGGAAGATTTGATTGAGATGCCAACACGGTGATTAGCAGACAATAGCCTGTTTGCCTTATAAACGACGTTAAAAAGGACTGCTGATAGGTAACACATATCTTCCTACCCACTCAACCGATCAGACGCAATTAGTTGTATATGCTTAGTATTTTTTGGTAGTTTCGACCCTGTTTTATCCGTCATTCACAAAAGAACTATCATGACCATTCAGGAAATAGCCAGTCGTTTACACACGCTTTGCAGCCAGGGCAAATTTGAAGACGCCCAGAACGAACTATATGCAGCCGATGCAACCAGTGCTGAACCCGACCGTACACACACGATTCAGACTGTTCATGGACTAGAGGCAATTATAGAAAAGGGAAGGCATTTCCAGAGTATGATCGAAGCCGTGCACGGAGGTTCGACTGGAGACCCCAAAGTATTTGGCAATACCATTTTTATGGAACTGCGTATGGATGTAACCATGAAAGGAATGGGTCGCATGGACATGAATGAGATGTGCAAATACGAAGTAAAAGACGGCAAGATCATCTCTGAAGAATTCTTCTTCTAAGCCAAACGAGCCGGATCAACCAGCCAGGGAGCAGCTCTACTTACGGGTAGAGCTGCTCCTTTTTTTAATTCATTCCCAGATGTCGGCCTGCTTCCGGTAACTATCCATCGCTTGTCTGATAGACTCAGGCAGTTGTACCGTTTACGGAATCAGAAAACAGCCTATACGGGTAAAAGCAACGTACCTGACTCCATTGTTATGCCCGGAATCGTCACGGTCTGGAAGCGAATCAATAAGTAGTGGCCGAATGAACTTACATACCGGATGGACCGCTGGAAAGGCCCCACTCAATGATAATATCTGCTACTAAAGGACTGGAGGAATACCGTCAGATCCATTTGGCCGAAAACAATCCAAGATTATGGCCCGCAATCAATGGCGTTGAAACGCGTACACCGACTGACCGTAAAGTAGACGGAATGGCTGATGTCACGTTGAAAAATGTGTTTTCGCTTTTCAACAGATACCAGCGACCTGTACCAGGTACGTTGTGCACCGTAAACCTGACTAGCGATGCGTGCTAATTCACTGGCGTTGGCCCACTCCAACGGGTTACGGCCTTATATTTGCCGCTACTTCATCGCCAGGAATTTAACGGGTGAAAGACTGAATGCGTGAAAGAGTGCCCCGCCAGCGCACCAATTGACTGTGTAGTTCGCTAACGAAGCGCAACTCGCTCTTTCACGCATTCGCTCATTCAGTCAATCGCACATTCGCTCATTAGTACCCATGCATATCCTTAAATTCGGCGGTACGTCGGTTGGCTCAGTCGAGAGCATCCGGCAGGTTATCCGCATCGTTACCGCCCACCGCCAGCAGGAAACGCCCATTATCGTTGTGCTATCGGCGATGGGCGGCGTCACCAATCAGTTGATCGAAATTGGCCGGATGGCGACCAACGGCCAGATCGATTATATGGAACTGGTGCGGCGCATTGAAGACCGGCATTTCAACGTCGTCAAGGCAATTATTCCGGTTAAAGAGCAAAGCCGGGTCTTCGCGGCCGTGCGCGGAACGATCAACGAACTGGAAGACCTGCTCCGGGGCGTGTCGCTGATCCGTGAACTGACGCCCCGCACGATGGACCTGATCATGAGCTTCGGCGAGCGATTGTCCAACCTGGTCGTGGCCGAATGTACTAAGTCAGGCGGCGTACCCGCTGCCTTCTGCGATGCGCGCGACCTGATTAAAACCGATGCCCAGTTTGGTCATGCCGAAGTGAACTATACGCTCACTAACCCACTAATTCAGGGCTTTTTCGAAGCGCAGTCAGGCATCTCGTCGCCCATTCAGTTCGTGACGGGTTTCATCGGCTCAACCGAAAAAGGAGAAACCACCACGCTGGGCCGGGGCGGCTCCGACTACACAGCCAGCATTCTGGGTGCGGCCCTCAACGCCGAGGTGATCGACATCTGGACCGATGTAGATGGCATGATGACCGCCGACCCGCGCAAGGTGCCCAATGCCTTCAATATTCCAACGATTACCTACGCGGAGGCGATGGAACTGAGCCACTTTGGTGCAAAGGTCATTTACCCGCCTAGCCTGCAACCCGCTTTTGCCCGCAACATTCCGATCCGCGTGCTGAATACGTTCAATTCCGAACACGCAGGTACGTTAGTCAGCCGCACCGCCGATCGCCGGCAGTACACGATTACGGGCATTTCGAGCATCGACGACGTGGCGCTGGTGAACGTGCAGGGCTCGGGGATGATCGGGGTGGCGGGGGTTTCGGCCAAGCTCTTCGGTATTCTGGCCCAGCATAAAATCAGCGTCATTCTGATCTCGCAGGCCTCGTCGGAACACTCGATCTGCTTCGCCATCGACCCGAAAGGGGCCGATCGCGTGAAGCTGATTCTGGACGACGCCTTTGCCGCCGATATTGCCAGCGGCCATGTCGACAACATCAGTATCGAGCGTGATCTGAGCATCATCGCCACCGTGGGCGAAGGCATGCGCAAATCGTCGGGTATTGCGGGGAAACTGTTTTCGGTACTAGGCAAAAACGGTGTAAATATCGTGGCCGTGGCCCAGGGGTCGTCGGAGATCAATATCTCGGTGGTGGTGACGAAAAACAACCTGTCGAAAGCTCTCAACGCACTGCACAACGTGTTTTTCCAGTCAGAAGCCCGCGTGCTGAACGTCTTTCTGGTTGGCACCGGCCTGATCGGTCAAACGCTGCTGCGCCAGATCAACGCCCAGGCTGAATTTTTACGGCAGGAAAAGCTGCTGAAAATATGCGTGGTAGGTTTGTCAAACACCAAAAAAATGGTGCTCAACCCGAACGGACTGGATCTGCACACCTGGAAAGAATTTCAGCAGACGGATGGCGTAACCACTTCGCTACCAGCCTTTTTCGAAAAAATAAAATCATACAACCTGCCCAACTCGGTCTTCATCGATTGCACGTCTGATAAAGACATTGTGCAGCATTACGAGTCGCTGCTCGACGCCAACATTTCAGTGGTGACGCCCAACAAGGTGGCCAACTCCGGCTCGTATGCCGAGTACCGCCGCCTGCAACGCACGGCCCTGAACCGGGGCGTAAAATTCCTGTACGAAACCAACGTAGGGGCCGGTCTGCCCATCATCAACACACTTCAGGGCCTGCTCACCTCGGGCGACCGGTTTCTGAAGATCGAGGCGATTCTGTCAGGTACGTTGTCGTATATCTTCAATTCGTTCAAGCCAGGTACGTCTTTCGTTGACGTGGTGCGCGAAGCCAAAGAAAAAGGCTATACGGAACCCGACCCACGCGACGACCTCAGCGGCCAGGACGTGGCCCGCAAGATCCTGATTCTGGCCCGCGAAGCTGGTTTCCCGCTCGAACCGGACGACGTCACGATCCAGAATATCCTGCCTCCCTCCTGCCTCGACGCGCCGACGATTCCCACCTTCTTCGACGCGCTGAAGGCCGAGAACGATTACTTTGAAAGCATGCTGAATGCGGCCGACATGCGTGGCGAGAAACTACGGATGATTGCTACGTTCGAGAACGGTAAAGCCGTAATTGGGCTGCGCGGCGTTGGACCCGAACATCCGTTTTACCAGCTTACCGGGGCCGACAACATCATTTCGTTTACGACTGAACGCTACAAAGAACGTCCGCTGGTGATCAAAGGCCCCGGTGCCGGTGCTGAGGTAACCGCCTCCGGTGTTTTCGCCGACCTGGTCAGCATCGGGAGCTATCTGGGGTAAGACTACTAATTCTTTCCCTCCATCGTTTTCAGCACCCATTCGCCTACTTTCTGACCCTGAATCTGGCCGTTGGTGATGGCATCCATGAAGTGAATACCACCGTAGAAACGGGATTGGCCAGCCTCCTGCGCGGCTTCGTTGAAGGATTGGTACGAGCGCGATTGCAGACCGAATCGGTTTTCGACGGTATCTGTATACGCGAATTTATCGCCAAAATAATGGGTCAGGATTACCGCCGAAGCCGATGAGATGGTGGAATGTCCGCTTAGGTATTCGGGGAAGGGAGGCGTTTGCAGAAACGGCTTCCAGGCTGGATCGAGGTGGGCGCGAATGGCAGTTTCGGGGCGAATCCGGTTGCTGCGAAACTTCTCGTCCCAGCAGCAAATAAACCCGTCAGTAAGCGCGATGGCTATGGCCGTATGAACCTGCATCGCCCTGACAAAATCGGCCTTCGCGCTCCGGCAGGCAATGCCCGTAATCCCCATCCAGTGCGCTCCCGGCGATATTTTCTTCATGCCGACCAGCAGATGCCCGTTATCTTCCAGCGCAAATGGATTACAGTCCCAGAAGGCGGCAATCTGTTTCTCCTGTTCCGACAGTTGCTCGTCGTGATTCTGCTTCATCAAGGCAAAAAAGGGCGAGTCTTTTGCGGTCGAAAACGGCACAGGCGGCGTGGGCTTGAACTGGCTGGCAGTGTCGAGCGTGAACGGACGGATCGTGTTGAAATACGGCTCGACTGGTGCGAAGAAGCCAGGCGGTGTGGGGTACCAGTTGCCTGCACCGGCCGTTGGCGTGTAGCGCGGAAAGTTGCTGATACGGTTGTACCGGTCGGCTTTGGCATAGGCCAGAATCTGCTTGCTAACCGCCAGCGCATACTGTTTCGACTGCTCGAGGGTTTCTTCGTCAAACCCCAGCGTCCGGCACGAGTCGAGTAGTTTGTCTTCATAGGCTTGCAGCAACGTACCTGAGGGCTGCATTTTCTTTGCCGTTGCCAGCATGGCCAGCGCGGCACTCAACTGATACTGCGCATTGGGTTGATCGGCTGGTTTGTCGATAGCCGGGAACCCGTTCAACACGCCGTTCATTGATCTGGTTGTGCTGTCGTGTTGAGCTACCACTTCGTAACCCGCCAGACAGGCGTAGGCGAAGAATCGGGCGGCCAGTGGCGGGTTCGTCACGTCATGCACCATCACGTCGGTCATGCGGTCGGTTACCTCATCAATGACGCCGATACCCAGTTGCGGCAACGTACCTGACTCACGCTGGCAAGCACTTAGACCAAGAATCAACAGCGCAAAAAAATAGTGTATCCGTCTCATTACTTTGTTGGCTGATAAGCCCGCACAGGCTGTTGATTTATACCGAACAGCACCGTCTGATTCACCGGCAGAATACTGCGCACATCGCCCGTAAGCCGGAACCCGGATGCCGACTGCGGCACCGCCCGGAACCCGCCCCGACCATTACCTTTGAGGAGCAATCCGAAGTTGGCGTCGGACTTTCCGAAGCGCAACCGGGCCTGATTGATATTCCCGGCCATCAGCAGATCGGCATTCCCGTCGTGGTCGTAATCGAGCGTGGTCATAGCGCAGATTGGTGAGAACTGAACTTCCTGCGGTAATGTCATCGTCTGGAATTTCCCATCGGTGCCGCGCTGAAAATAACTGGTTTTCAATTCGTTCGCTTCCAGCCGAGTGGCTCCCTGCAATTCCTCCGGCGTAAAAATCGTTTCCAGCGTCTGATCGGCGTAGCTTTTATAATCGGGGAAACGACCGCGCATCATACTGATCTGATCCAGCAGTTCGTCGCGGAACACGTAAGGATACGTCTTTCCCTGCATGTAGAAACAGAGAATCGGGTCGACCGAGCCGTTGTCGTCGAAGTCTTTGTAAACCAGTTCGGCGGGCTCTTTATCGCTGGCTTTGCATTGCGTATTCAGGCCCATGTTGCCAATGACAAGGTCAGCCTTGCCATCTTTGTTAAAGTCGCCAACGAGCAGTTTGTTCCACCACCCTTTATACGGTTTGGCAAAGAAATCGGTCGTGTGGTCGGTGAGCTTTCCGGCAGTTTTGGTGAATACCGTCACGGGCATCCACTCGCCTACCACCACCAGTTCAGGTTGCTTGTCGCCGCTCAGATCAACCCAGGCGGCATCGGTAACCATACCAATGCGTTGCAGTGCCGGCGCCAGTTCGGCAGTTTTGTCGGTAAATTTTCCGTGGCCGTCGTTGATGAGCAGGTAGCTTGGCGGCGTTTCGGGGTAACGCCCTGGAATGACGCGGCCACCAACGAACAGATCGGGTTTTCCGTCGCCGTTCACGTCGGCCACCCGAACGCAACTTTTGCTGGTGTGCATCGCGGGCAAGGCAGCGGGGCTTTTCGTGAAATTACCCTTGCCATCGTTCAGGTAGAGCCGATCCTGCAAGAGCGCATCGTCGGGCATGAAATTCGCGTAGCCACCGCTCGCCACGTACAGATCAGGAAAACCATCGCCATTGACATCCACGAAAACGGCGTCGGCATCATCGCTGCGGGTATCGTCGGTAAACGCAGCAACGGATTTTGGCTGGAATGCGCCACCCGGCCGACCCAGAAACAACGTACCTGCCTGCCCGTTTCCACCACCCGCATACACGTCGTCCAGCCCGTCGCCATTGACATCGCCTTTTACCAGACAAGGTCCCGAAAACGACAACGGATTCACCAGCAGCGGTTGCCGTTTGAAGTCATTCACCGTTGTAGCCGGATGACGATACACGATGGGCGACTTCACTTCAGTGAACACGGCCGGTGCTGATTCGACAGGTTGATACGTACCTGACGCCTGCGTTTCAGTTAACGTAATCGCCTGATCTCCTTTTACTTGCCTTACCACCTGCTGTTTTCCAGTAGGCCATACAACGCGCAGCGAATCAACGGTACCCACCGCACCCAGGCCGAAATGCAGCAACGGCGATACACTGGACTGGTAACCACGGGCGGGCATCTGCTCAAGGTACTGGCGTTGCCCCCGGCTGTAGAGCGTAACGGTGGCGCCGATGCCCTGCGTGTTTTGCCCGGCCCCGGCCAGCCTGACCGTCAGGTAATGGTTGGTCCCCCGCGTGTTGGCTTCGTTCTGGTAAATGAACGCGGACTGGCTACGGTCGGTCGTCGTTGGCGGACCAATCGTGGTATTATTGACCACCAGGTCGAGGTCACCGTCATTATCCAGATCGGCGTATACGGCCCCATTCCCGTTGGCGGGTTTGGTAATGCCCCACGCCTTGCTAACGTCTGAAAACGAGAGATTTCCCTTGCCACCATTATTTCTGAACAGGTAGCTGACCACGCCCGATGCCGGCATTTTCTGCACCAGTTCAAGCAGGTTTTGCCGACGCACATTTCCCCGGTTGTTTTGCAGGAAATCGCCCATGTATTTCAGGAAATCCATGTTCGTGTAATCCCGCGTGTAGCCGTTGGTCACAAACAGGTCTTTCCAGCCATCGTTGTCGTAATCGGCAAACAGCGGCGACCAGCTCCAGTCTGTGTTCGACAGGCCAACCTGCTGCCCCACCTCGCTGAAAGTAGCCCCCGCGCCGCCAGCTCCATTATTGATATGCAGCATGTTCCGCATATACTGGTGGTTGAAACCGGCGCGCAGATTCAGGTCGAACGCTTCGTAATTGTCGGGGGCGAAAAGCAGCTTTTGCCGGTGATTATCGGCGGGCAGCATATCGAGGGTGAAAATGTCGGGCAAGCCGTCGTTGTTTACGTCCGACACGTTGTTGCCCATCGAAAACTGCGATGTATGCCCCAGGCTGTTGGCCAGTTGGTCGGTGAATCCCGGCTTACCGTTTTTTCCGGTATTGATGTACAGATAGTCAGGAATACTGTAGTCGTTGGAAACGTAAATATCGAGCCAGCCATCGCCGTTTATGTCAGAAACACCCGCGCCAAGGCCATACGACAGCGCCGAGTTCTTCAGGCCCGATTGCTTCGTCACGTCCGTAAAATGGGGTTGTCCATCGGCTCCTTTCTCCTGCGCCAGGAGACGAATGCCAATCTGCGGATCCGGTTTTTTAGCCAGTTCGGCAATACTCACGTCGTCGAGGGTGAGCCGTTTGGGATTATGGTTCAGCAGCAGCAGATCGAGGTCGGTGTCGTGGTCGTAATCGAAGAAAACGGCCTGGGTGCTGTAGGTCGAATCGGCGAGGCCATACTGGCGGGCCTGATCGGTAAACTGCGGAACACCGCTGGCGTTGTTGCCCATGTTGATGAATAGCTGGTTGATCCGTTTAGCGCCCGACAGCTTCCCTGAATAGCAAACGAAGATATCGAGCTTACCATCGGCGTTTACGTCGGCCATTGTCACGCCGGTTTTCCAGGGCCCTTCGCGACCCGCCACGCCCGCCGCCTGGGTTACGTCGTCGAACGCCATTTTGCCCCGGTTCAGATACAGCTTATTGGTGGTCATGTTGGCCGAAAAGTACAGGTCTTCCAGCCCGTCGTTGTTCACGTCGCCCACGGCTACACCACCGCCGTTATAAAAGTATTCATACATCAACACGTTGGTATTCAGTCCCTCCGTCAGCTCATTAGTGAACGTAACGTGCGTTTTTTCGGATGGAAGCAGCGTAAACAACGCGGGACCATCGTCTGCGGCTGCCGCTTCGTCGGCCGTTTTTTGCTGGCAACTCAGGCATAGATACGTACCCAGCAGCCCGATCAGGAGGTAGCCGATCAGCGATGAAGTGGTTGGTATGGTTGTATTCGTTTTCAACATGTAACACGGATTTTAGTCCGTTTTTCGCTGTGCGAACTTTATATAATCAGTTAGAGAGACGGATTAAAATCCGTATTACCTGAACACCTGCACAGGCTGATTATTCCGTGTGATCACAATCAGGTTGCCGGTGGCGGTTTTCAGGCGATGCATGTCGCGGACCTCTCCATTCAGGTGAAAGCCGCTTTTCTGCGGCCAGATGGCCTTGAACGTACCTGAGCCATTTCCAGGTAAAAACAGACCGTGGCCCGCATCATACCGACCAAACGTAGGCGCGGCACCAAAAAAGTTACCGCCAAGGAGCATGTCTTTCTTGCCGTCGGCGTCGAAATCACCGGTCAGGATGGCCATTACGGGCGAAAGCTGCGCTTCAACGGGCAACGGCTTAACCGTAAACGTAACATTTCCCTGATTTTGCAGGAAACAGGTTGCAAACAGCGTGGCTTTCCGAGTCACCGCCCCGTTCAAATCATCAGCGCTTACGATACCGTCGAAATCGCTTTTCGCGTAGTCTGAGTAGGTGACGAATTTCTTTTTCAGGCCAACCAGTTGCGTCGACAGTTCGTCTTTGCCAGCAATGGGATACAGCTTTCCGGCTTTGTAATAGGCCAGAATTTCATCGAGTGTGCCGTTGCCGTCTATGTCTTTGAAATACCCCATCAGCGGCTCTTTCTCGCTCCCTTTCACCTGCGAATTCAGTCCCAGGTTGCCCACGATCAGGTCAACATCACCGTCATTGTCCATGTCGTCGGCCACGACGCTGTTCCACCAGCCGCTCGTATTGGCTAAGCCGCTGGTGCTGGTAATTTCCTGAAATGTTTTGCCCTTGTTGCTAAAAATTCGGACCGGCGACCACTCCCCCACCACAATCAGATCAAGCCGGTTGTCGTGGTCAACGTCGGCCCAGGCGGCGTCGGTTACCAGGCCCAGATCAGGTACGTTAAACGCCTTCTGAAAGGGCACCTCCGCAAAATGGCCCTTGCCGTCGTTTTCAAGCAGGTAACTGGCGGGCGAAATCCCATACTGGCCGGGCACCGAGCGACTCCCCACAAACAGATCGATATCACCGTCTGCGTCGAAATCGGCAGGTTTTACGCACGAGCCATTTGCGTACAGATTTGGCAGGAGCCCAACCGATCTGGTGAACGTGCCCTTGCCGTTGTTGAGGTATAGCCGGTCGAGCAGGTGTTCGGGGCTGGTCACGGGTTCGTTGCCGCCACTCACCACATACAGGTCCAGATCACGATCACCATCGGCGTCGAAAAAGGCGGCCCCCACATCGTCGGTTTCACGGTCGGTTTGCCAAACGGCCTGATTAGTAGGTGTAAACTGGCCGTTCGGTTTCTGCACAAACAACGTACCCGGCTGGCCTTTGGCACCGCCCACAAAAAAATCGTCGAGGCCATCGCCATTCACGTCGCCAACGGCCATGTCGGGCCCTTCGGTCGAAAGCAGATGCGGCATCAGTGGCTCCTGGTAGAAATCGACATATGCGTTTTCACGATGCTGGTAATCAAGACGTACCTGAGCCGACACGTCGGTAAAGATCGGCTTGCCAGCGCGGGCTTTACCGTATACGAACGTCTGTGTAGCGTCGGTCTGCTTTACCGTCAGGCGCTGGTTCGGTTTTATGGTTCGTAGCACCTGCACATGGGCGTCGGGCCAGATCACGGTAACCGAGTCGATAAGGACCGTTTTGCCCAGGCCAAACGTCAACACCGGCTCAACGGCCGACTCGAACCCGCGCGTCGGCATTTGCTCCTGATAGTACATTTTACCGCCCGCCTGCACAGTCACTTTCGCCCCGATACCCGCCGTGTTCCGGCCCGATCCCTCCAGTTTGAGGCTCAGGTACGTATTGGCAGGCTGTTGTTGACGGGCGTTGTTCTGATAAATAAAGGCGGGCTTGTTTATGTTGTTGACGACC
Organism: uncultured Fibrella sp.; assembly: GCF_964250085.1. Lineage (NCBI taxonomy): Bacteria > Pseudomonadati > Bacteroidota > Cytophagia > Cytophagales > Spirosomataceae > Fibrella > uncultured Fibrella sp. Next base: position 26,001 of record NZ_CAXUEC010000006.1, read on the forward strand.
AGATCCAGGTCACCGTCATTGTCCAGATCGGCGTAAGCCGCCCCGTTCGAAAAACCTTTCTGATCCAGGCCCCAGGCTTTGGCTTTGTTGTCGAAGGTGAGGTCACCACCGTTTTGATACGCGAAGTTCGGCACCTCCACCACCGGCATTTTCTCGATCAGTGATTGCCGTTGGCCAGCCAGTCCGTTGCGTAACGACGCCTGCACGGTTGGGCTGGCGATGTATTTAAAGAAGTCGAGGTCGATTGGTCGGCGGGCGATGCCGTTGGTGATGTACAGGTCTTTCAGTCCGTCGTTATCAAGGTCGCTGAATAGGGCGCTCCAGCTCCAGTCGGTGGCGTACACGCCCGCCAGTTGCGCTATTTCGCTGAACTCAGGTACGTTGCCACTACCGTTTCCCATGTTCAGTTGGAGGGCATTGCGCGGGTACTGGTAGTGAAAACCAGCTTTCGTTTTCAGTTGGACCAGGTCATACGAATCGGCCCCGGCCGAGGTTTTCACGTATTCCTCATTCTCGGGTTGCATGTCGAGCGTGATCAGGTCGAGGGCTGCGTCGTTGTTGAAATCGGCCAGGTCACTGCCCATCGAGAAGTTGCTGGTATGCCCCATCGACTGCGCTATACCTTCGCGAAAACCGCGCCCGTCGCCTCTGTTGTAGTAGAGGTAATCGTTCTCGTGAAAATCGTTGGAGACGTATATATCCGGCCACCCATCCTGGTTAACGTCGCCCACAGCAATGCCAAGCCCATAACCCAGCTTACTGCCTCTGATTCCCATTTCGGCACTTACATCGACAAAATGGTTAGTGTCATTCCTGAATAGTTTATCACCCGCTTCAGGGTCACGAATGGCGCGCATCGTGGTGTCGCCCAATGCACCTACTGCCCGCAATGAGTGATTGAGCAAATACATATCGAGGTCGCCATCGCGGTCATAATCGAAAAAAGACGCCTGCGTGGAGTATCCTTTATGAGCCAGGCCATAGGTAGCCGCCTGCTCGGTAAACGTGGGTACGCCCGGTTTGCCGTTGTTGATAAACAACTGGTTCGCCCCCGCCTGACTCCGCAGGTTGACCTGGCAAACGTACAGGTCCAGCCAGCCATCGCCGTTTACATCGGCCATCGTTACGCCGGTATTCCAGCCTTTCTGACCGGCCACGCCCGCTTTGTCGGTAATGTCGTCAAACGCCAGCTTGCCATTTTTCGACTTGTTCAGGTACAGCTTATTGGGCAACTGGTTGGCCGTAAAATACAGATCGGAGAGCCCGTCGTTGTTTACATCGCCCACCGCCACACCGCCACCGTTGTAGAAGTAGATGTAATTCAGGATGTTCAGATCATCGGTTTCGGTCAGCGTATTGGCAAACGCCACACCCGATTCAGTCGGCGACAGCAGCGTAAACAGCGTTGGCTCAGCCGTTTCCTGACGGCTACACGAACCCAGCCACGCGACAATCAGAACAAGACAAAGAATTCGTTTCATACCAGTTACTAAAGGTACAATCGCCGCCGCAATTTGCCGAAGCAGGTACGTTGCTTTTGCGCGATAGCAACTCAACCACCCCGCATTTAACGCGTTGTGCCAGAATCAGCCTCTGACCCTGGCACAACGCAATCAATAATCACTTAACAAGCTCAACTCAATAGCCTGGATTCTGGCCATTTACCCATCCATCAGGACCACCGTTTTGCTTTCTGATAACCGGGTTCTGATCCAATACACTTTGGGGAATTGGGAACACATACATCCGGTCGAGGAAGGTCTTGCTCACGATCTTGGTTGGCGTATAGGTCCAGACGCCGTTTTTCCGTTCGATCACCATACCCGACGCCTGTTTATTCAGCACGCCGTTGGTTCCGTTGGCAATTTTCCAGCGAAGTACATCCCACCAGCGTTTGTCTTCAAAAGCCAGTTCAATCCGGCGTTCGCGGCGAATGATCTCGCGCATCTTGTCTTTCGTTACCGTGCCGTACGTCGCCGTGATGGTGGGCAGGCTACTCCGCGACCGAACGGCATCAACCGCAGCCAGTACCGACGCATCGGGCCCAACGGCTTCGTTTTGCGCTTCGGCGTACATCAGCAGTACATCGGCATACCGGAAGTAGATGTAGCTGTTGCCACCGGGGCTTTGCGCCAGGCTGGTTTGGCCCGAAATACGCTCATCCAGCGTTTTACGACCATAATAACCCGTGTTACTCACATCACTGGCCGAACCAAGGTCAATCTCGTTGAGCGCATTGATTCCCCGACGCATCCGCATGGTGTCGCCCTGCCAAACCGATCCGTCATAGATAATACTCTGGTAGAACCGTTTCTCCCGCTTCTTGTACGGGTCCTGCGCGTTATAGCCTGATCCTGTTTCAGTGATCGCTTTCCCGTTATCCATCGCGTAGTCGTCAACCAGTTCCTGCGTGGGTGCCAGGTTGCCCCACGACTGCTGAATGCCATTTACGTAGGCGGGACCTTCACGGCCTTCGCGCTGATGCCCTTTCACGATCGACTTGTACTGCCGGTCAAAAATCACCTCGGCGTTATTTTTATTCTCTACGTAGAACAGTTTCTCGTAATCGGGAAAGAGGCTATACGTACCTAGCGACATCACCTCTTTGGCCGAGGCAGCGGCTTTCACCCACCGCTCAACGGCACCGCTGGTGTTGCGCAGCGGGCTGGCGTGGTACAGGTCGATCCAGGCGCGGAGCGTAAGGGCGGCGCCTTTTGTTGGGCGACCCAGATCGTTGCCAGACACCTTCAAAGGCAGGTCACCCGCAATCGCCGTCAGTTCATCCGCAATGAACTTATACGTATCGGCGGCGGTAGCGCGGGGGCGGTTGATCGAATCACCCTGCGAGATGTTATCCAGCGGCACGGTAATCAGTGGAACGCCGCCATACGCCTGCCATAGGTAGTGATAGAAAAACGCCCGCAGGAAACGCGCTTCCGCAACCCGGCTTTTCTTATAATCAGCCGGCAACGTCGACTCGTTTACCTTTTTGATGAAGAGGTTCGCTTTCCGAATGCGTGAGTAGGACGTTCCCCAACCCCAGCTTCCGCCGTTATCGCCCGGTCCCGCAGGTACGTCGTTGGGGCTCAGCGAGCCATTGTAAATCGACACGCGGCCCCACATCCACTCGGCACCCACGTAGGAGTTGTCGGCGGCCTGATCGAGGTTCAGCGTCTCGTTGTTGACGTCGGGCAACTGGTTGTAGACATCGTTCAGAAACAGGTCGGCATTCGTAACGCTCGAAAAGAGCGACGCATCCGAAATCTGGTCGCGCGGTTCAATTTCCAGACTGGGTTTACACTGCGTCAGTATGGTGGTCAGTAACGTACCCACCAGGGCAATGCCACCGATTTTTTTCAATGTATGTTGTAGCATAATTGCTGTTGATTAAAGGCGATTAGAACGTTAAGTTGGTTCCGAACGTGATAACCCGCTGCTGGAAATAATACTGCGCGTTACCTGTACTTGCCTCAGGGTCAATAATTTCCTTCATGTTGGGCGTAATCGTAAACATGTTCTGCCCCGATATGTAGAAGCGAGCCGACGTAAGCTTGGCACGGCTGATCAGACTGGCAGGCAGGCGATAACCCAACTCGATCTGCTTCAACCGGATGTACGAGTTATTACGTACCCACCAGTCCGACCCCTGGGTGTTGTTGGTCGTTGGTGCGCCCGTCAGCCGTGGATACAGCGCGTTGGGGTTCGTTGGCGTCCAGTGATCGGTAAACTCCAGCTTGGTAGCCGATGCCGACGCATCGAACGGATACACAATGCTGCCAAACAGGCCCAGTCCTGAGCGGGCGGCTCCCGAGAACAACAAGTCGAGATCGAAGCCTTTGTACGAAATCTTCGGAATCAGGCCGTATACGATCTGTGGTGTATTAGAAAAGCCCGTTACAGTCTGGTCGTTGGCGTCGATCTTGCCATCGGGAGCAGTTGGTATTCCATCTGCACCAGGCGCGCCGGCCAGATCAGCGTAGCGCAAATCACCCGGACGAACCGCACCCCAGGGCTGCGTTGGAATACCGGCTTTGAGCGAACCATCGGCGTTGAAATCATCAGCCGTGAAATACCCCAGCGCATGGTAACCGAACGGCGTATTCAATGGACGACCCGTTTGGGCGCGGTTTGGGTTGAGCCGGGTGGCGTTGGTCTCAAACGTTTCGATCAGCTTGTTCTTCGAGTACAGGAAGTTGACGTTCATGCTGATACGCAGGTCACGGCCAATCCGGTGGTTGGTACCCATCGTCAGGTCGATACCCTGATTCTGCATGACACCAGCATTCACCTGCGATAGTCCCACGCCATATTCAGCAGGAACAGATACAAATGGTACTACCAGCATGTTTGACCGGCGTTCGGTGAAGTAATCCACCTCAAATGTCAGCTTGCCTTTGTAGAGCGAACCTTCCAGACCGATGTTGAATTTCTTGGCGCGCTCCCAGGTAATGTTCGGGTTGGCCTGCGCCCGTTCGGATACGCCCTGTGTAGGATCGCCAAACACGGCTGAACCACCATACAGGCTATACGAACTCAGGTACTGGAAAGCCGCCAGTTGGGGTGGATTTCCAGGGAAGTAAGGCAACGCGCCCGACTCACCGTATGACCCCCGAATCTTGAGGGCATCAACCCAGGTGACGTTGTTTTTCATGAAGCTCTCTTCCGAGATGCGCCAGCCCGCCGAAAACGAGGGGAAGAAACCGTACCGCTGACCGGGCGCAAACACGTAGTGGCCGTCATACCGACCCGCCACTTCAAACAGGTATTTCTCGTCGAAGTTGTAGCCGATCCGATACACGTACCCAATCTGCTGCTGTTCCGACGACGAACCGTAGTTGCTGATATCCAGCGGCGTAGAGCTACCAACGCTTAATTCAGGAATTGTCGTGTTGAAATTCAGGCGGCTGGCTCCGAACTGGTTGTACTTCTGGTTCCGGTATTCGAACACGCCCAGTGCCGTTACATTGTGTTTACCGAACGAGTTGGCGTAGTTGATCAGGCCCTGATAGGTAAACGCCTTGTTCTGCGAGTATCCCTGGCTCAGGCTCGGCTTCGACGCGCCCTGAACACCAAGTACATAATTGTAGGGCTGCTTCGACAGGTCGACCGTGTATACTGGTACGGGTGTTGAATAGGCTTTTCCCGTACGGGTGTCGGGGTCGTAGCTCACAACGCCTTTAAGGCTCAATCCTTTTATAAAGGGCAGTTGCTGCTCAATGGTGAAGGTGGTATACAGTTGGTTGCGCTCGTTGAGCGTTTCACCGCTATAGAATGCCTGGCCAACCAAAGACCGGCCAATGTACTGTCCCCACAAACCATTTGAGTAGTACACCGGCGATACGGGCGGTGTACGGAAGGCCTGGTAAAATAAATCCCCCGCCGACCGGCCCGGATACACGTTATCTTCGATGAACCCATTGATGTTCAGGCTCACCTTGGTTGTTGGCGTGGCATCGGCGTCGATTTTAGCAATCAGGTTATACTTTTTGGTGTACACCGACCGGTACATACCCTGCTGGTTGGTATAGGCCATGCCCATGTAATAGCGAATCTTGTCTGAACCACCCGACAGTTCCAGATTGTGGTACGTTAGCACCGTGTTTGGGTCGATCAGGTCGGTCAGCGGGCTGCTGTTCGGGTAGCGGTCCGGGTCAGCGCCTGCTTCGCCGGTTACCGTTTTCCGGTAGCCTTCTACCTGGTCGGCGGTGTACGCCGCCGGGCGACCATCGTTTACAGCCGCTTCATTCTGCATCAGCGCAAACTCATACGAATTCACCTGGGGCGTCACCCGCGTTGGATTCTGAATACCTACCCAGCCATTATACGATAATGTTGGCGTGCCCGCTTTACCGCGTTTGGTGGTTACCAGCACTACGCCATTGGCACCAGCCAACCCATAGGGGGCTACTGCCGCCGCATCTTTCAACACCGTAAACGTTTCGATCGAACTGGGGTCCAGCCGGGAGAAATCCCGGTAGATACCATCTACGATCAACAGCGGCTGGCTGTTACCCGTTGTTGAAATACCGCGAATGTTGATGTTGGCACCATCCTGACCGGGTTCACCACTACCCTGCCGCGAGATTACACCCGCCACACGGCCACCCAGACTGTTGGTGAGGTTAACCACCGGTTTCATGGCTACATCGGCTGCTTTCAGGGTCGATACCGCCGCTGTCGAGGAGGTTTTGCGCTGTTCGCCGTAACCAACTACCACAATTTCGTCGAGCGATTTGTTATCGGTCAACAATTTCACATCTACCGATGAACTGCTTCTGCCAGCCAGCGGAACTTCCTGGGCAACGTACCCAATGAACGAGAAAACCAACGTCACGTTGTTGTTGGGTACAGTTAATGAATACCTGCCATCTGAACCGGTTACCGTACCGGTCGATGTACCCTTCACGACGACACTGACGCCGGGCAGTTCTTCGTCGGCATCACCCGTTATCCGACCTGTGATTTTGGTCTGAGCCACGGCACAAACTGCCAGGAACTGTAGCATAAAAAAAAGCAACCAGGCTCGCTGCAAACCAAGCTTGACTTTGGGTAAGGAAGCACGCTTCGTATGAAGCAATTCCCTTTCGGTACATCCTGTCATCATATAATCATTGTGTTTTAGATTCGTTTTTCACGCGCAAGCAACTTTATTTATTAATACAAAAACTTATTTTAATACAATCGAAAATTATATGTATTCCATTCGCCCTATTGTTTTACCTGACTTGTCGAGCAACTAAACTGATTTTCAGATACCTAATGCAGTTGATCGCCGAACCAGACAACCGTAGCTTAGTGTCATTGGGCCATATAAACTGGTATTCGCGATTGTCAGCTCATGTCATACATTGTAGTTCACTTACCAGGTACAGCTACCGCTCTACTAACGTTGGCTCTATCGGCCCGTTAAGTAGTTACCCTTATTCTCAATTGATACAGTTCACTGGTTCGACGCAGACAAACGCCACTGCCTTACTTATCGGTCTTCGGATGATTACGTTTGATATTTAAATAATACAAACGTAGAGCTATTGCGGCTATTTGAGGTATCTGGTTTTCGTCAAAAAGGGGGTATTATTTCGTCATCAAGTGGTCGGAGGTGGGCATTAGAGCGGTTTTAGAGGGTTAGCTACATTTCATGACCAATTAGCTAGTGATACCCCAACTGCATAAATCCGGGGACAGCTATGGTCGGTTATGTCCGTATAAATCCCGAAAAATCACCACATTCCGGTCAGGTACGTTGCCGATAGAGCTGCCGGGTACAGACCAGAAGCTGGTTGCCAGGTACGTTCCGGCCTATGACGAGCAGCTTCTGTAGATTGGATAGCCTGTATTTTAGCGGACCATCAACTCGATAAATGCTCAATTCCTGATCACGTACGCCATGGTCTGAAAGCTATATTCAATTACGGAACATGGTGGTCAATATTGCACAATAAGGTCATGAATCTGCACTAAGAATTGATGCACTGCTGCATTTTCGCCAAAAAATGGGGTAACTTAGTGACACAACATGAAGCGACTCTGTACATTTATTTTATGCTTTTCAGGGTTTTTCCCGTGGGCAGCTATAGGTCAGGCACAGCATGAGCCTGGACAGCTTAGGTTTGAACATATTACCGTCAACGAAGGGTTAGCCCATAGCGATGGCATGTGTGTGGAACAGGACAAATCCGGCTTTATCTGGATTGGCACCAACGACGGCATTAACCGGTACGACGGCTACGAACTAAAGAAATACCTGCTGCCTATCAACAGTCGCAACGGCCTGTTCAGTAACCGGATTCAGGACATGTACGTCGACCGGCAGGAACGCCTCTGGGTGGGTACAGAAAGTGCTGGTCTGAGCCTGTTCGATGCCGATCATGACCGCTTTGTCAATGTCAGCCAGCAGGTCAGGCCGTCGGCCAACAAAGCACTGGTAGAGCGGTTACAGATGTCGGATGTATTGTCTATCACGTCGGATAAGCTGGGGCGAATCTGGGTCGGCACCAGTCGGCGGGGCGTGTTCATACTCACGCTTGATGCCGACAGCCAACTGACGCACATTGAGCAGTTGGTTCTGTCGGGTCATACCGGTCCCGACTATTATATATCCGACGTCGTTGTTGACCAGGGCGGTACTGTCTGGATAGGCACCTACGGCGTTGGTCTGTGGTTTGTTGATCCAGCCAGCTTAGCGGCCCAACCGCTTGTTGCGCAGGAAGCGCCACTGGCCAACCGGGCCGTAAGTGCCCTTCACGTAGACCGCCGGAACGATTTGTGGATCGGTGCCGAGAACCAGATTTTCTGGGTTAATCCGGCCAGGCGACGTACCCGACAGCCGTTTAACACATACTCGCTCGGGCACCCCATTCAAGGGCTCGAATGCATTCACCTCGATTCGTTCGGGCGTTTGTGGGTAGGCACCAACTTTGGGCTTCATCGGTGGGAGCCTCAGCAGGCTGGTCAACCGGCCTCGCCCATGCCCGTTCTTACGGGTAAGCCAACTACGTATCTTCCCCTCGACGATGTACCGTTCGGCATTAACTCGGGGCGTATTCACCAGTTCTTCGAAGACAAAAATCAGATTCTCTGGCTGGCTGTTTCGGCGGGCGGCATCAACAAGGTCGACCTCCGCTACAAGCCTTTTGCCAACCTTCAGCGACAGTATGCCCAACACCCGACACTGACCAACAATTTTGCCAACGCCATTTATAAAGACGAAGCAAAAAACTGGCTCTGGATTGGTACCCGAAACGGATTTTCGCGCTATGACCTGACCACCAAAACCTATCGTAATTATGAAAACCGCCAGTTGCAGGGCGATGCAACCGGTGTCGACGTTTCGGCTTTCTGCCGGGCCTCCGATGGCACCCTGTGGGTTGGCACCCGCTATGAGGGGCTGATCTTGCTGAACGGAGAAAAACGGACCAATATAAAGCAGCTTTCCAGCCAGTTGTGGTTGAGTTCGACCATGCTGGAAAGTATCGTGGAAGATCGATTCGGCACCATCTGGGTTGCCTCGCTCGACCTGGGGCTACTCCGGTTCAACAAAGAGGGCAAGCTGCTTCAGCGCTTCCACACGGGTAACAGTCCGGTGCCCACCAACCAGTTTTCGTTCCTCTACTACGATAAAACCACCGATCTGCTGTGGACCAGCACCCGAAACGCGGGCGTACTGAAGTTTCGGGCAACGGCCAACTCGCTTACGTTGCTCAGGCAGTTCAGCTACGACGCCGGGGATACCACCAGCCTGAGCAACAACTACGCCTGGCCCCTGCTGAAAGATCGCCGCGGTGCAATCTGGGTTGGTACCATCGGTGGCGGACTCAACCAGATCGTTACCAATACCAGGGGGCAGGAGGTGATCCGGCGTTTCGACAAGCGGCTTCCTATCACCAACGTCGAAACAATTCTGGAAGATGAGCAGGGGCAACTCTGGATGGGGGGAGCCGGTTTAACCCGCTTCAACCCGGTTACTGGGCAATGGATACAGTATCTGGTAGCCGATGGGCTGCAAAGCAATTCGTTCAAGGTTGGCTCGGCCTATAAATCCACCGACGGGACACTCTATTTCGGGGGCATTAAAGGCATTACGTATTTCCATCCCCGCGACATTCAACCTAACCCCTACGCGCCACTGGTCCGCCTGACGGGGTTGCGCATTTTCAACAAACCTGTTCTGGTGGATGAACCCGTTAATGGGCATGTGGTGCTCACCAAACGAATCGACCAGACGGAAAACCTGTCGCTGAGCGCGTCGGAAAACGATTTTTCCATTGATTTTGTCGGGTTGAACTACGCTAATCCCCAGAAACACAACTACGCATACCGGCTCATTGGCTACAATAATGCCTGGATCACGCCGCCGCCGGGCCAACGGTCGGCCAGTTTTGCCAACCTGCCCGCCGGCCAGTACACGTTTGTGGTGAAGGCCAGTAACGGCGAAGGCACGTGGTCGACAAAACCGGCCATGCTGAACATCACTATTCTGCCGCCCTGGTACCGTACCTGGTGGGCGTATCTGCTCGGTATCGGTCTGGTCGCGGGTGCCTTACTACTCTATCGGCGGATCGAAATGGCCCAGCAAGCGCTGAAAAGTACCCTGGCGCTGGAGAAGTTCCAGGCCGAAAAAGAGAAAGAAGTGACCGATCTGAAACTGCGCTTTTTCACCAACGTCTCGCACGAGCTACGTACTCCACTGACCCTGATTCTGGGGCCGATGGAAGAGCTGGCCGCGACCAAACAGGTGGTCAACGGGGTCAAGGAGAAGATCATGCTCATGCATCAGCAGACCCGCAAGCTGCTGGAACTGGTCAATCAGCTTATGGAATTCCGTAAGGTCGAGTCGGGCCATGTATCACTTCGGGCCAGTCAGGGCAATATTATCCGTTTCCTGACGGAGATCTTCCTGATCTTCCGACTGAAGGCCGAAGAGTTGCAGATGGATTACGAACTGGAAGCTCCCGACATGGCCATTCCAATGTACTACGATCGTAGCAAGCTGGAAATCATCATGACCAACCTGCTGTCAAACGCCTTGAAATACACACCCAATAAAGGCAAAATCAGGGTAATCATCTCGGTGGTTGGTTCGCCACAACAGGCGGCTGTTTTCCGGGCTAACCAGCTACAGGACAACTATCTCCAGATTACCGTACGTGACTGGGGAATTGGCATGAAAGCCGACGAACTTGGGCAGATTTTCAACCCCTATTTTCAGGCATCGCATACCGAAACGCTGCGGATCATGGGCACGGGAATTGGCCTGTCGCTGGTAAAACAGTTTGCCGAAGCTCATTCGGGCGAGATTACGGTGCAAAGCAAACCCCAGGCCGGTACAACGTTCACGTTACGACTGCCATTCGGTCACGACCACCTGGCCCCCACCGACCGGGTCGACGAAGCACCACCCTCGGAACAATTACCACAAACCACGCCCGAACTTGTTGGAACAGAGTCAGGTACGTTCCTCTCCAATCCGGGGTCGGCCCGTCTGTTGGTGGTTGAAGACAACGATGAGCTTCGGCAGTATTTACAACAGCTTTTATCGCCCGTCTTCGAGGTTTTTGTGGCAAGCGACGGTGTTGAAGGCTGGGAGAAAACATTGGAATTGCTGCCCAATCTGGTCGTCAGCGATGTGATGATGCCCCGAAGCGACGGACTGGAACTGTGTCGGAAAATCAAGCAACATCCGAAAACGATGCACATTCCGGTGGTGCTGCTAACGGCGCGGGTCGCGATCATTCACGAACTGGAAGGGCTGGAAACGGGAGCCGACGAGTACCTGGCGAAACCGTTTAACCCCCGGATTCTGTACGCCAAGGTAGCCATGATCCTCCAGAACCGACACCAGTTGAAAGAGTATTACCAACGCCAGATCCTGCTGGAACCGACCGACGTGGCCATTCCCGATCAGGAGAAACAGTTGCTCGAAAAAGCAATGGCCATTGTAGAAGCCAACCTGGAAGACCCGGAGTTTAACGTACCTACGCTGGTTCGGGAAATGGGCATGAGCCAGTCTTCGTTCTACCGGCAGATCAAGGCCATCACCGGTCAATCGGTTGTGGAGTTCATCCGCGATATCCGCATGAAACGGGCCGCTCAGTTGCTGGCTTCAGGTACGTTGCGCGTGTCGGAAGTGGCGGCGCTGGTGGGGATGGAAGATATTAAACGCTTCCGAAAAACATTCCAGAGCGTATACAACCTATCACCGTCCGATTTCGCCAAACAGCATCAGGAGCAACTGGCGTAGGTACGTTGGGTTTGTGTCTGCCCTGTCAGTTATGCCATATCATAGAGATATGGCATAACTGACAGCCTTCACAGAATCGCTTCCCGAACGCGGACCAACCGTTCCAGCAATGCTTCGAGTTGATCGAGTGGCAACATGTTGGCTCCGTCCGATTTGGCTTCGGCGGGGTTCGGATGCGTTTCAATGAACAGGCCATTGGCCCCAACGGCAATAGCTGCTTTGGCAATAGTAGCGATCAGTGCCGGCTTGCCACCCGTCACGCCCGACGCCTGATTGGGCTGTTGCAGCGAGTGCGTGCAGTCCATCACCACGGGCACGCCATGCGCCTGCATCGCGGGCAGGTTGCGGTAATCGACCACCAGATCACCGTAGCCAAACGAGTTGCCCCGGTCGGTCAGGAATACCACCGCGTCGGGGTTGGTTGCTTTTACTTTTTCAACGGCAAAGCCCATACTCTCGCCCGACAGAAACTGTCCTTTCTTCACGTTCACCGCCCGGCCGGTTTTAGCGGCGGCTTCGAGCAGTTCCGTTTGCCGACACAGAAACGCCGGAATCTGCAACACATCCACATGCGGCGCTGCTATGGCCGCCTCGTGCGCCTCATGGATATCCGTCACCGTCGGGATATCGAACGTGCGGCTTACCTCTTCCAGGATAGACAGCGCCAGTTCGTCGCCGATGCCGGTGAAGGAATTTAGCTTGGTCCGGTTTGCCTTCCGATACGACCCTTTGAAGATGTAGGGAATCTGCAACCGGTCTGTTATGGTGACGATGCGTTCGGCAATGCGCAGGGCCATATCACGGCCCTCAATGGCGCAGGGACCAGCCATCAGGAAAAATCGATCGCTGTCGGTATGTTTCAGTTTGGGAATCTGCATAACAATCAAATTAGACGGTATAAGGGGGGTAAAGGTACACGGTCGGCGAGTTCAAGCCGGGCTAAACATACACTATTCAGTCGGTGGAGTTTAATAGGTCAAGGTTTGGAAAGTTGCCAGCTTTTACAGGTAATAAACTTATAATTAGAAAGTTATCGATAAACAGGAAAGTAAAATCAACGCAGAGCGAGTTCAAAAATTGTTTGGCTTTACGTTGGTAAAGTGTTTTCTTTGCGAAGTTTTTTAACACAAAAGGACTACCGAAATGTCTCAGACTTCTGAAAAAGTAAAGCAAATCATCGTTGATAAATTAGGTGTTGATCCGTCGGAAGTTACGCCGGAAGCAAGCTTTACAAACGACCTTGGTGCCGATTCCCTCGACACGGTCGAACTGATTATGGAATTTGAAAAAGAATTCAACGTACAAATCCCGGACGATCAGGCTGAGAGCATCACCACGGTAGGTCAGGCGATCAAATACCTGGACGAGAACACGGGCAAGTAAGCTCAACGCATCAAGTCATGACCGGGTATCAACTATTGACCTGATCCCGGTCATCTCTTCTTTCCTTTTGCGCCATCACGGCGTATTGACCTTAGCCGAATCCGGCCTTCGCTCAGCAGCTAATTCTTCTAGAATCATTTCGCCGCTTTTTTTGTGGATCTCGCATTGCCCCGCTTCTTCAAGCAACCATTTGCCCACTGGTTTAGCTCTTCTGACGAGAAAAACCGACGTCGGCAACTGCGTCAGGCTATTGCGCACATTATCGGCGAATCACCCTCACGCATAGGCGTTTACCAGTTAGCCGTTCTTCACACCTCCGCTTCTAAAGAGTCGACGGTAACCGGCTTTCGCGAGTCAAACGAACGGCTCGAATACCTGGGCGATGCCGTGTTGGGAATGGTTATTGCCGAATACCTTTTCAAGAAATACCCGTTCAAGGACGAAGGATTTCTAACCGAAATTCGCTCACGGATCGTGAACCGTGAGATGCTTAATACCATTTCGCGCAAGATTGGCCTCGACAACCTGATCGAATATGATGGGCAACGTGGTCGCCTGATGCCCGCTCGCACGTCTATGTATGGCGATGCACTCGAAGCCCTCGTGGGTGCCGTTTACCTCGACAAAGGCTTCAATTTCACCCGGAGCTTCATCATCAAAAAGTTACTGACTCACTACGACCTCGACGCGATAGTGAACAACAACGGCAACTTCAAAAGCCGCCTGATCGAGTGGGCGCAACGCGAAGGCAAAGAACTCCGCTTCGAGATTATTTCGGAACAGGGCAGTAGCCAATTTCGTGAGTTCATTGCGCAGGTCATCGTCAATGACGAGCCGTTTGCCACTGGTAGCGGCTACAGCAAGAAAAAAGCGGAACAATCAGCCGCCGAAGACGCCTTCAAAAAATTAGAGCTGAAATAAGCGCAGGTACGTTGCTGCGTATGCGGCTTAGTTTTCTGCGTAATAGGTGACGGCGAGCGATCCGTTGAACGACGCTATCTTTTGAATTTGCTCGGCTGTAGCTCCCCAATTTCCCTGGATTGACTTAAAAACAGCCACCCAGATGTAAATATCGGTAGCACCGCTTTCTTTAATAGCTTCATAGTTATCAACAATTATATTGAGCAAGCTGTCGAACTGACTATTTCGCTCCGATAGCGACTTTACGGATACACAGAGCGTAGCACAACCGCTTTGGTAAACATCTGTATGGGTTTTACGCTGAAACTCGTCTCCTTTCTCATAATACTCTTCAAATGTTAACTTACTCGTTGACAGAAGCTTACGAGGCGAAAACTGTATACCTTCGATGGTTGCACTAATTCTCAATTCAAAATCAGATTCTTCTACCATGCCAGCGTTGCGTTTTTTGAGGAGTTATTTCTTCCGACTATACTGTATTGCTTTCGCGCGGCCCTTCGACAGGCTCAGGGTGACAATCTCACCCAAGTTCGTCATGAACATCTAGATGTGAGTTGTCACCCTGAGCCTGTCGAAGGGCCACGCGTCAGCAATACGTTACAATGAGAAATGATAGATAGCAAACGAAAAGGGCCGTCTCCTGCTTGGAAACGGCCCTTTTTATATAAAACCAATAACCCCATAAGGTTTGAAAAGAGACCTTATGGGGTTGAAAAATTACAATTCGGCTACTTCGTCTTCCTCTTCAACGGCACCCATTGGGTCGAGGAGAGCATTTTGATCGTCGGCGATCTTAGCACGAATTTTTCCTTCCAGTTCAGCCATCAATTCAGGGTTGTCGAGGATCAGGTCTTTCACGGCATCGCGGCCCTGAGCCAGACGACTGGTACCATATGAGAACCATGAACCCGATTTCTTAACGATCTCCATTTCAACGGCGAGGTCAAGAATTTCACCTACTTTCGAGATACCCTGACCGTACATGATGTCGAACTCAACGACTTTGAAGGGAGCCGCCAGTTTGTTCTTCACCACTTTTACTTTAGTCCGGTTACCCACCACGTTGTCAGCACCTTCTTTGATCTGTCCGATCCGACGGATGTCGAGACGAACCGATGCGTAGAATTTCAGGGCGTTACCACCAGTGGTTGTTTCGGGGTTACCGAACATCACACCGATTTTTTCGCGCAACTGGTTGATGAAAATGCAGCAGCACTGCGTTTTGTTGATCGTACCGGTCAGCTTGCGAAGGGCCTGCGACATTAAACGGGCCTGTAGACCCATCTTACTCTCGCCCATTTCGCCTTCAATCTCCGCTTTTGGCACCAGGGCCGCCACGGAGTCGATCACGATAATGTCGATGGCACCCGAGCTAATCAGGTGTTCGGTAATTTCGAGTGCCTGTTCGCCGTTGTCGGGCTGGGCAATCAGCAGGTTATTGACGTCGATACCCAGTTTCTCGGCGTAGGTACGGTCGAACGCGTGTTCTGCGTCGATGAACGCGGCAAGGCCACCGGCTTTTTGGGCTTCGGCAATCGCGTGCATGGTCAGCGTGGTCTTGCCCGACGATTCTGGTCCGTATATTTCTACGACCCGACCGCGTGGTAAACCGCCAATGCCAAGGGCAAGATCGAGGCCCAGCGAGCCTGTTGAGATCACAGGTACGTCCATGACCTTGCTCTCGCTCAGCCGCATAACGGTTCCTTTGCCGAACGCTTTATCTAATTTCTCAATAGTGGTCTGAAGGGCTTTCAGCTTGTTGTCATTAGCAGTTGCTGTGGCCGTAGCAGAATCGGATTTTGCCATGTTTACGGGGTTGTTTAACTCAATAAAATTAAGACTTTTTCGCGGCTTTTCCAAGCCTTTTTTAGAATGAAATCATGGGCTGGCAACGTACCTGAACAGAATTCACTTTAGTACCGGGCTACTTGAAAAAAGAAACAAAGTATTAACACTAAACTGTTTATAATCAATCAACTACCATTCATTTGCGTGATGTGCTTTGGCGTAGCCCACCACCCTGAAGGGAGCCTGCTGGCGCATTCTAGCTCCGCGAAGCCTACACCTGCGCCAGCGGACTCCCTTCAGGGCGGGGACTACGCCGAAGCATGGCCAAATACCCGCAAACTACGGGTGAATCTGCCTTTGTAATTGCCTGAATACCGACGCAGGAACCGCCAGTTGACTCTGCACATCGGTGCTGGCCTGATCGCTCATTTTGCCAACGGCCGTGGGCGATATGTACCATCCCAGCGGATAGCGGTGTTTTTTGGTATTCAGCATCAGGCTGGCATAGTCGAAGCTGAGCGCTTTTCTGTCGCGTTGCAACGTGCGCCCAATCAACTGGTCGAGGCTGACCCCATTGCGATCCCAGGTGTTGAGGAACCCCTTAACCGGTTCGGCCAGAAATCGAAACGTGGTCACCGAACCCTTGGCCTCAGACGCGGCGTAATTGGGCAAAAAAAGCAGGTAATACGCCACCGGCCGCCGAAGTGGCACGGGCCGATTTGTTAGTAAAGCCAGGCTATCGCTAATGCGCTGCATTTTTTTGATCAGTTGCACCGCCGTGACGATACCCGTGTTCTCGGCGTAACCGCCGTCGATGATGTGATAACTGGTTTCGCGATAATCCGTTGTAATGTTAGGCAGCATGCCAGTTGCTTTTCCGCCGCTGGTGACGAACGGAAAACGGGCGCACAGAAACGTAGCCGTTTTGTAAGGCACGTCGTGGTTGATGCTGGCAAACAGGTCAGCCACGTCGTAAAACGGATTCTTCCGGTCGCTGGTATTGCCCAAATCCAGGTTGCTCATCACTATTTTCTGCCCCGTTTCGGCCACAGCCCCGTTGAGTAGCAGCGCAGGCAGATTAAGCGAGTCGGCAGCCAGGGCATCATTGCTCGGCCAGAGCGACAGAAACGACTCGGTCAGTTGCCCGCGAACGCCATCGTTGGGCATGTTCACGCTGGTCATGATTCGCTGCTCCCAGGCATCTTCCAGCCAGCGGTTTCGATCGATACTATACAGCGGAAACGGCGTGAAGTTGTGGATACCACCCCGAAACAACATCGACGCTACCGTGGGCGACACCAGATCTTCGGTGACTACATTGCGCAGATGGGCCGTTATGCTGTCGGGAAACGAGGTCAGCGACTGGCTGATCGGCACGGTGGCCTGACCACCCAGAATGGCCACGTATGTAGCCGCTCCCACCCCACCGCCCGACACACCGCTGATGGCAAACACGTGGTGATCGAAGCCGGGTATCTGTTTGTTCAGCGCAATCATCGATTCTGTTGTCCAGGCCGCCGCCCGGATGCCCCCACCGGCGGTGGCGATCACCACCACGGGCAGTGTACTGGTATCGCTGAAGGCGTGCCGGGTTTTCAGCCAGTGGGCATAGTACGCTTCCACACTGGGGCGACGGGCGGTCGTGTCGGGTTCGCCAGTGACGGTATTGAGTTTTACGGGACTTAACCGAATATCGCTGTTATCGTTGAAGCGGGAAAACACCAGCACGGCAACCAGCAACCCCACCAGCACGGGGTACTTTGGTAACTGGTTGAACTGATACAGCAACGTACCCATATACGCGAGGCCGGTCAGCCAGATCATGACAATGGCGTACAGACCAATACCTTTCGACAATACCAGACCAGTGGCCGAGGGCAGAAACAACAGCAGCAACAGCACCAGCACGCCCTGCCCATACAAGATGCTGTACGGCGCCCGATCCACCAGGAGGGCGTAATCACTGGCGGGCGAATCGGGTTTGAATAAGGCAAAAGACCAACGCCGTTCGGGGCGGGTTTCCTTATCCGAATAATAATGAATGCGATGAATCACCACTGCAAACAGGGCATAAACCGTCGACAGTGCCAACAGAATGATCGTGTATTTAAAGGCAAAATCCGGCGTTTTCTGTTCAACGGAAGCCAATCGGCTGAAGTTGAGCGCAAGCGTCAGGAAAAGCAGCAGGAACGGCGCGTGCGACAACCAGAGAGGCGTATTGCGCAGCAGACGTAGTTCGCCACCTATTTTGTCGAGTGCCCGAGCCGTTGAATCGACTTTATCCGGGTCGACGCCATCGAAAAAATTGGGCTGGATGAACAGCAGAATCTTACTGCTGACGTACACCATGCCGCTCCACAGGCAGAGCGCCAGCAATGTAAACAGTACCACCCACACGCCCCGCCGCTCGGTGAGCAAAAAATAAAACAGCTCGTCGAACTGATCGAGTTGAAAGACACCGAACATGAACAGCAGCAGATACACCACAAACTGCACGTTGAGGAAGCCTTTCCAAAGCGTGATAACGTACCTGCCAAACGAGAGTGGCTGCGGAGGAACAAACGCCCTGTCGCTTTTGAACCGCAACACCGCATTCCGAATATCAAGGTCGGTACGGCGGCGCTTGTTGATGTGGTTCATCAGCCCCTGCCTAACCATCTCCTGGTTATACCGATCAAGCCCGATAAGCCGGAAAAACGATTCCCGGACCGACAGCAGAATACCCAGCGGATGTAGCAGAATGAAGAACACCGCCGCGCCGGTTGGAACGAACTTCAAAATACGCAACGCAAGCACAGCCCCGCCCGGCAACAGGCCCGGTTGGTCCAGCAGCCAGCCCATCATCATCCCGTTTTCGGCCAGATCGGCCAGCGCACCAACCACCAGCGCCCGCCTGATCCAGCCACCAGCGCACTGCATAACGAGCTTCAGAAAAGGCCGGAACCGGTTGGTCACAAACAGGCTGTGGTACGAGAAATACCGACACCAGATAGCCAGCGTCACCACATAGGCGGGTATGAACAGCACCGTATCGACGGCCACCTCCAGCCAGGCCAGCCAACGGCGTTCGGGCGACCAGTCGCGGATGATCACCGTTGGGTTGACGCCCGTATCGACATAGTACGCAGCCAGCGAATGAATGTCGTTACCACTAAACTGCCGTTCCACAAAGCCAATCAGAGCGCTCACCAGCCCGGTCAAGACCAGCCAGAATACGCGGTTGGCTGCCTGTTGCTGCACAAACTGGGCAAGTCGGACGCGGAGTGTGAGCATAAACCGAACGAAGTGACGGCAACCGGCCACGATGACCAGCTTACCGCGGCAAGGTACAACGCCCTGCACGTAGCCTATTTACGTTGTGTAAGCTATTTTTACTGAACGCACCCACAACGTACCCAACGGTTATGGCATGCGCTGTTCTTTTTTCGGCCAGCCTGCGCTGCTTTGCTTTCTTCGTAGTTTACACGTTAGTCACTTTGTTTTCATTTCTGTATGTCCACATCCGACGGCAGCCCCCCGCCCGCCATCTGCCTGACCAACGTAACCAAACGATACCACAATCGGGCCGTTGTCGACGACCTGACGATGACAATCCCAACGGGCGAAACGCTCGTGTTGCTGGGTACGTCGGGTTGCGGCAAAACCACGACGCTTAAAATGCTTAACCGCCTGATCGACGCCGACGCTGGCACGATCGAGATCAACGGCATGGCTATCCAGGAGCAGGAACCGCACGTACTCCGACGGCGCATTGGGTACGTTATTCAGGATGCCGGGCTGTTTCCGCATTATAGCGTGGCCGACAATATTGCCGTGGTGCCGCGCCTGCTGGATTGGGAAACCGACCGCATCCGGCAACGTACCCAGGAACTGCTGACCATGCTTCGCCTGCCCGACTCTGTACTGACCCGATTCCCCGACCAGCTCAGCGGCGGACAACGCCAACGGATTGGGCTGGCCCGTGCATTGGCGGCCGACCCACCCATCATTTTGATGGATGAACCCTTCGGCGCGCTTGACCCTATTACCCGCGCGGCCATCCGGCGGGAGTTTCGGGAGTTGGAAGCACTTCAGCAGAAAACCATTGTGCTCGTCACCCACGACGTGCGCGAAGCTATTACCCTCGGTGACCGTATTGCCCTCATGGACGCCGGGCGTATCGTTCAACTCGGCCCACCCGACCAGTTGCGCGACTACCCCGCCACCGATTTCGTACAAGAATACATGGCGTTATAACGATTAACAGGTAACTGATAACCCTCGTTGGCGCTTGCCTGCGGCGAGTGACAACGTATTCCCACAGTGTAGCAACGCCGTTGCACCTTAAAACCCTATGCTCGACTTTATACGCGATAATGCCGCCAAGTTACTGGAACAGACCATGACCCACATTGGGCTGACGTTTGGTTCCCTGGCGTTGGCCCTGCTCATTGGTCTGCCACTGGGCATCTTCATTGCCAAACGGCGGCGCGTGGCCTCGGCGGTGCTGGGTGTAGCGGGCGTGCTGCAAACCGTACCGAGCATTGCGCTGCTCGGTTTTCTGATTCCGTTGCTGGGTATTGGCGCAGGACCAGCCCTGATGGCCCTGTTTCTGTACGCGCTCCTGCCCATTATTCGCAATACGTACGTGGGCATTACGGAGGTGAACCCAACGCTGACCGAGGCGGCGCGGGGCATGGGCATGACCGATGGGCAAGTGCTGCGCCAGATCGAATTGCCGCTGGCACTGCCCGTTATTTTTGCGGGAATCCGCACGGCTACGGTCATCAACGTGGGCGTGGCTACGCTGGCGGCCTATGTGGCGGCGGGGGGCCTCGGCGAATTTATTTTTGGCGGCATTGCGCTCAACAACACCAACATGATGCTGGCCGGGGCTATACCGGCGGCGTTGCTGGCTGTGCTGTTCGACTGGGCACTGGCACGGCTTCAGGTGGTGAAATGGGGGCAGCTACGCAACCGAACCGCACTTTGGCTGTTCTTGCTTCCCCTGCTATCGTCGGCTTATTTGCTACCAAAAGCGGGGCAGACGAAGCTACTGGCGGGGTTTGCCCATGAGTTTGGCGGACGAGCCGACGGGTATCCGGGGCTGCAAAAAACCTACGGACTCCAGATATCCAACCGACTACTCGACCAGAGCCTGATGTACGAAGCAATACGTACCCGGAAAGTCGATGTGATCAGCGGCTACTCGACCGACGGACGCATCAAGGCGTTTAACCTGGTAGTGCTCGACGACGACAAACACGCCTTTCCGCCCTATGCTGCTGCTCCCATCGTGCGCGAAGCCACGTTGCGAACGTACCCAGCCCTCGGCCCCACCCTAGACCGGCTGGCTGGTCGCCTTACCGACTCGATCATGACCGACCTGAACTACCGCGCCGACTACCTCCACCAATCACCAGAGCGGGTCGCCCGCGAGTTTCTGAGCCGGGCCGGGTTGTTGCAAACACCCACCGGACCACGCCGGGGCCAGGTGGTGATGGGCTCGAAAGTGTTTACCGAGCAGTATATTCTGGCAGAAATTTACCGGCAGCTCATTGAAGGCTATACGCCACTGCGCGTTGTTTCGAAGACCGGTTTTGGCGGCACGCAACTTTGCTTCGACGCCCTTCGTACCGGTGCCATCGACTTCTATCCCGAATATACCGGTACGGGTTTGCTGGTTATTCTGCAACCGTCTGCCCCCGTACTCGACTCCCTGGATGGACAGCCTGAAGCCGTGTATACCTATGTGAGCCAGGAGTTTAAACGGCGTTATGCGTTGCATTGGGAAAAGCCGCTTGGCTTCAACAACGCGTATTGCCTGATGATGCGCCGACCCGAAGCACACGCACTCGGCATACGCTCAATTTCCTTGTTGACTAGCTATATAGACAAACGGTAGAATTATATCTGGTCTGGTTTTTGAGAATAGTGACTGTTACTACGTTTCAGCCTGGTAATTGGATTTAACGACGATTTAAGGGGGCTTTTCAGCTAAAACATGGACTTCGACTCCCGTTAAATCCCCTACCTTTAGGGACGTTTTATATCTAACTCATAAATTTTTCAGTATGGATTGGTTCTTTACTCGCCGTTATCTGGCTGTGTGGCTAACGATTTTGACTGGCCTGGCAGCCATCAGTTTAGCGCAGGCGCAGACGATCAACGTTACCTCAAACATATCGCCGACAACAAACCTCTGCTCTGGTTCGACCATCTCGCTTACCTTCTCAACCACAGGCGTATTCACGGCAGGGAATATATTTTCGCTACAGCAATCGGACGAAAATGGCTTGTTTTCGGCTACTCCAGTGGTCGTGGCAAGTTTAGCTTCTGCCCCAGCCAGTGCTACTACACTCACCGTGTCAGGCAGTTTGGGTACGCTTACTTACGGAACTGGCTACCGGTTCAGGGTCGTGTCTGACAAGCCTGTACGTACCAGCAGTCAAACGCCAACTGCCGTAACAATTGGCACGAACGTTCCGACCGTAGGCCAATCAGGACTTTACACATTTTGCCCCAGTTCAGGTCTACAGCCTATTACGGCTACAGGCACTGGTGTTATAGAATGGTACAACGGCTCGGCGGCGGGTGCCGCCGTGGTGGCTACCGGCAGCACCTATAACGTACCTACAACCAGCACACCCGTCACGTATTACGTTACCCAGACGATCAACGGGTGCAAAAGCGCCAAAGCACCTGTAACTGTTTCATTAGCAGCCCCTACTTCCGCGCCAAATTTTACGCCACCTGCCGCTTTCTGTCCAGGTCAGGGGCCGTCGACCCTGACGGCCTCGCCCACTAGCACAGGGATAGCATCTACTATTCAGTGGGTCTCCATTCAGTCAGGAACACAGATAGGAGCCAGCATTCCAACACCGCAAACGACCGGAACCTACACCTATACCATCAGCCAGTTCGATAGCCGTGGCTGCGTCGGTGCCAGCACCAGGATTGAATCGGTAACGGTCAACTCGGCCCCCAGCAGTGCGCCAACCACCAACCGGCCAACCAACCCTTATTGTTCAGACGATGCCCAAAGCCCGTTAAGCGCCAACTTATCAAGCGGTGCCACTTCCGTGAAATGGTATAACCTGACCGATGGCCTTGTTGCCCTCACTCCCACTATTCCAGCCCCAACATCAACCAAACAGTACCAGGTTAGTCAGTTCAACGGTAGTTGCGAAGGCCCATTGAGCAGCCCATTTACGGTGACGGTTACGTCAAAGCCGAGCGATCCGTCGCTGGACAACACCAGTATTGGCCCATTTTGCCAGGGGTCGGGATCAGGGGCTACACAAACGATCAGAGCCAGCGGAAGCGGCACCATCGAGTGGTTCGCTTCGCTATCGGCACCTACCGCTCTAACCACCGGAAGCAGCTTTCAAATCTCAACAGCGGGTGGCAACGTACCTGTCTATTTCCGGCAGGTCGTCAACGGCTGTGGTAGCACCCGCGTCCAGGGCAGTGTTACCATCAATCCCACGCCCAGCAGTGCACCCACGCCTGTTCTACCTACTAACCCGTATTGCTCAGACGTGGCCCAGAGTCCGTTAAGTGCCAACTTATCAGGCGGTGCCACCTCCGTGAAATGGTATAACCTGACCGACAACACGACCACCACCGCGGCCACAATTCCGGCCCCGACATCTACCAAACAATACAGGATCAGTCAGTTCAACGGTAGTTGCGAAGGCCCATTGAGCAGCCCATTTACGGTGACGGTAACGCCAAAGCCGGGCGATCCGTCGCTGAATAGTGGTTCTTTCTGCCAGAATACGGGTACGAACAATATGCAGACGATTACCGCTAACGGAAGCGGCACTATCGAGTGGTTCGCTTCCCTGTCGGCACCTACCGCTCTAACTACCGGAAGCAGCTTTCAGATTTCCACGGCGGGTGGCAACGTACCTGTCTATTTCCGGCAGGTCGTCAATGGGTGTAACAGTACACGCGTTCAGGGCACCGTAGTGATCAATGCACAACCCGCTCCGCCCAACGTAGCCAGCGTGAACGTTTGCCAGAACGACGCCCAGCAGACACTATCCGCATCGGGCAATAACCTGACCTGGTATGTGCAGGGTAGCAACACGGCCCTGCCCGGCGCACCTCGCCCCGCCACCTCAACCCCGAACAGCCAGACCATCTACGAAGTAACCCAGACCGATGGTAACGGATGCACCAGCCAGCGCAGCCCGGCACTTATGTTCTTTGTGCGCCCGCTGCCGGCTAAACCTACGCTGTCGGCCGCTTACATCTACTGCGAAGCGCAGGCACCCACTTCGCTCACTGCCAGTGGCAATAACGTGAAGTGGTATACCGACGGAGGCAGCAACCGGGGTACATTCATAAACAACACGACCATCACCGCCCCCCGCACCGCCAACTCATACACCTACCAGGTTACCCAAACTGATGCCAACGGCTGCCAGAGCGACTTTTTGTCGGTGCTGGTTCAGGTGAAAGATACGCCCGATGCGCCAACCGTTCCGTATACGAACGCCATCGCTGCTTTTTGCCAGAATCAGGCCTCAAGTCCCCTGACAGCCACGGGTGAGAACCTGAAGTGGTATACCTCGCCTACGAGTGTCAGTCTGGCACAGGCTCCCTCGCCCTCTACAGCCAGCCAGGGAGACACGCCCTTCTACGTGACCCAAACAAACAGCGACGGCTGCCAAAGTGCGCAGCGTCCGGTAACGGCCCGTGTGAATGCAACACCGGGAGCGCCAACATCCGCCCAGTCACGGACATACTGCGCTGGCGATGCGTCAACGCCTTTAACGGCTACCGAACCGGGCGTACTCTGGTATTCGGCTGCGACGGGTGGTACAGGAACCAGGCAGGCTCCAACGCCCAGCACCGCAGCCAGCAACGTGGGTACAGCCCAATTGTTCTACATCAGCCAGACGGTAACAAACTGCGAGAGCCAGCAACGGCAGCAGGTATCGGTCACGATAAAGCGCAAGCCCGACCTGCCAACCAACATCATCAGTCAGCCTTTCTGCCAGAACTATACTCCTTCGGTAATCTCGGCGCAGGCCGAGAGCGGCGCTACGCTGATTTGGGTAAACAACGGCTCAGAAAGTGGAACAGCTCCGGTGCCTCCCAACAACGTGGCCCGGCCCTATACGTATCAGGTGCTGCAAACCCTGAATGGCTGCCGTAGCGAGCCAGCTACCGTAACGGTGACCGTCAAACCAACGCCCGGACAACCCAGCATTACGCCCTACTCGCTCTGTTTTGGTCGGGAATCACGTCCATTACAGGTCAACGGTACGGAGCTGAAATATTACGATGCCAATGATCAGTTACTGGGCAGTACGGCCCCATCGCCCAGTACCGGGCAGGTAACAACAGTGGCTTATAAGGTTTCCCAGTCAACCGATGGTTGTGAAGGGCCGAAGATCGTGTACAACGTACCTGTGTATGCTATTCCGGCAAATCCGGCCTTTACGCAGCCCCGCGATTATTGCGCCGAAGATGTGGCAACGTCCATAGCGGCGGCGGGGCAAAGTCTGCTCTGGTATAACAGCGCAACCGGAGGAACAGGCAGCGGCCAGTCGCCAACACCCAGTACCGCCGCAACCAATGTAGGTACGCCTCAGCAGTTCTACGTTACGCAAACAATCAATGGCTGCGAAAGCCTTCGGCAGACTATCAGCGTAACCGTGAAACGGAAGCCAGCGTTGCCAACCACCACCACCAGCATTGAGTTTTGCCAGACATACGGTGCCCCAACCCTGACAGCCACCCCCGAGACTGGCGCGTCGATTATCTGGCTGGTAGACGGGCGGGAAAGCGCAACGGGGCCAACCCCACAAAACGACGCCGTGAAAACCTATACGTATCAGGTATTGCAGGACCTGAACGGCTGCCGGAGCAATCAGGCGACGGTAACGGTGCGGGTAAAATCAACGCCGGGTGTACCGGGCATTACGCCGTTCCAGCTCTGCCAGCTCAGCCCTGGACGGGCGCTTCAGGCTACAGGCACCAACCTGAAATTCTACGATTCGAACAACAGCCCGCTTGGGTCAACGCCGCCGGTATTACCCACCGACGTAGCCCGGACGCTGACGTACAAGGTATCTCAATCAACCGACGGCTGCGAAGGACCGAAGATTGATTATGCCGTGGTGATTCAGCCTAAACCCGCCCCACCGGCTACTCAGGCAGTAACCTATTGCCTCGAAAGCAGCAATATCCCCGACCAGCCAAAGCAAACGGTACAACCCTTAACCGCTCAGGGCCAGAATTTAAAGTGGTATTACGTAGACGACAATGCCTACCCCGATGGATTTGCGCCTACCCCTGGGGTGACCAGCACCTACTCGCTCGATTTCCGCGTAACGCAAACAGTGAACAGTTGCGTGAGCGATAAGGCATTGCTGCGGGTGACGGTGCAGGCCAATCCGGCACCTGTAGTGTCGTCATCGCTGGTGACTTACTGCCGGAATGAAGTAGCCCGCCCCTTGGAAGCGACTGGTCCCGGCCTTCGCTGGTATGACCCAAACGGTCAGTTGCTGCCACAGAGTGCTCAAAATCCAACGCCACCAACCGCCAACGCCACGAAAGGCGGCGAAGCCTATCAGGTCTATTCTGTCTCCAGCAGCGGTTGCGCGAGTCCACGCAGCACGATCCGGCTGGTGGTCAATACCAACCCAACACTGGGGCTGCTGGGATCGACTACGGTCAACTACGGTCAGTCGACGTCATTAAAACTGTTGTTCACCAGTTCACCGCCCTACACCTACACGCTGACCGACGGTACCTCCGGTATTGCCAACGATACTCTGTCGTCGGTATCGGTGAAGCCGCTTCAGACAACTACCTACCGGGTGGCCAGTGTATCAAACGTTTGTGGCAACGGCCTGCCGGGTAACCCGGCCACCGCGACCGTTTTTGTGAACATACCGACGATCACCACCCAGGCTCTGGCGACGGGAACAGTGTGCGCCGGCACAAGTTTCGCCGTTGCGTATACCACATCAGGTACGTTCAATTCGGGTAATGCATTTAAAGTGCAAGTGGCCGACACCCTGTCGAAAAACTACGTCGATGTGTCGGTTGCAGGCACTGGCAATACACTCACGGCCAACCTGCCCACTACGTTAACCGGTGGCGTTTACTTCGTGCGGGTGCTGGCAACCAATCCGGGCGCAGAAGTGCCGGGGCAACGTAGCCCAACCATCCTGACGATTCGCGGGCTCCCCGCCGCCGTGCTGACAGGTACACAGAACATTTACGAAGGCAGCCCCGCCAGCCTCAGTATCGCGCTGGCTGGCGATGGTCCCTGGAGTATCAGCTACAGTTCTACCGTCGATGGTACGCAGGGCGCAACCAGCACGTTCCAGACCAACGCCAACCCGCATATACTGTCGGTGATACCACCCAAAACGGCAACTTATTTCCTCACGGCCGTCAGCAACAATTGTAGTAGTGGCGGCCCCGTATCGGGTTCGGCTATTATTACGGTACTCCCACTACTGGCTGTCGAAAACCCACTGCTCAATACGGTCTCGCTGTATCCTGTGCCTACGCAAAACCTGTTGACCGTAGCGATCGACCTGCCCCTGACAACCCGTGAACCGGCCCAGCTCACCCTGAGCAATCTGGCTGGTATTCCCGTATTGAACCGGCAAACCGATACCCGCCAAACGGTACTCGACCTTAGTCAACAACCGGCCGGGCTATACCTGCTCAATGTTCAGGTTGGCGAGCACCGACTCGTTCGAAAGATTATGAAGCAGTAATCGCGGCCGACAGTCAACCAAAAAAAGGGGCTGAACTCATCACGAGTTCAGCCCCTTTTACAGTCAGGTACGTTGGCCGACTAGTTTACTACCCGGATAGCGTGTACGCCCCGTGTAACGCTGATACGGCCCGGCTGCTTGGTCAGGCTAGGCTGAGCGCCTTTTGCCACTTTATAAAACTCGATGCCCCCGTTACGCAGCCCATAGTCAAGGTATTCGGGAATAGCAACGGCCAGGTTATCACCTGTTTTATCGAACTCAACCGCCTGCGGCATAACGCCATCGATTTGGGCTTTACCCCCCGCCGTAAGTTGACCACCCGACAAGGCGAACAACGCAATCTCGCTTTTGCCCGCCGCCGCGTTGGTGAATGGCTGACCAGACTGCATCGAACTGACAACCGCCACAACTGATCCGTCGGAGCTGATGGCTACTGCTTCGGGTGCTTCGCCGGTAGCTACCTGCGAGGTAATCTTGGCATCTACGGGCGCGTCGTCGGTACCAAATTCAATCACAAATACCTTGTTGTCTTTGCTGTCGGCAATTACGTAGTATTTACCATCGGCCGTGAATTTACCAGAGCCAGGCTGTGTACCCACTTTCACGGCTTTACCGTGTGCAGCGACATAGGGCTTCTTGGTCTTTTCGTCGACAACGTACTTCATAATTCCCACTTCACCGGCAGCCGTAGTGTAGGCCACAAACTGTCCGCTCGGGTGAAACGTTACGTCGGTGATGCCAACGCCCGCAACTGGCGAAGCAGAGGTTAAAACATATTTTGGTTTTGAGCTGGCATCCAGATCGATCAATTTCAGCTCCTTACCCGCTTCGGTCGACGCAATGACAAGGCTTGTTCCGTTAGGGGCCAGGGTCACTGCCGTAAGCGCGCCGCCCGTTCCAACGGGGAGACGATACTTGACCGCCGGTTTTTGTGGGGCACTTAAGTCTACCGCAAACATGTAGTTTGTAGCCGGAAAATCGGTAATGCCTTTGATGGTAGTCAGGCTATCGCTTAACTGACCGCGCCCCTCAACCACAAAACCCAGTCGGCCGTTTGGCGCAATAGCCAGTACCTTGTCGGTCAACGCCATCGAGTTCGACAGGGTGTTTGACGTACCGATACTCTGCCCGTTGCGGTTCAGTGGGAAACTAATGTACGTGAGTTGATCACGGGTACCGGGAGTCGTGTAGCGGTTGCCGTCGATGAGCGCCGAGGCCGATAGATCAGCATCGGAGATGGCCACCAACGCCCGGGCGTTGAACTGGATAGGAGTCTGTGCAAAAGCGGTGCCTGTAGCGATGCCCCCCAACATCAGCCACGCAGCGAGAAAACTAACTTTTTTCATGTGTAATGGGTAAAGAAATGCTGTTTAGGTGAAACACAAAGATACCCGCAGGAATCAGATTACCTAACGATCATACGGGCCGTTATTGTCTACAGAATGGCCGGAATAACCAGCCGAAACCCCACCCCATGCACACTGTCGATACGAACCGTCGAGTCGGCCGACAGCCGCTTGCGTAATCGCGAAATAAACACGTCCAGACTACGGCCCATGAAGTAATCATCATCCCCCCAGATAGCTCTTAATAAATCGTCGCGCCGGACTACGGCGTTTGGGCGAGCCAGCAAAAAAGCCAGTACATCGGCTTCGCGCTGCGTCAGTATATCGTTCTGGCCCGCCCGATTCAATGTCAGGTTGGCCTGGTCGAATAGGTACGTGCCTATGGCAGGAAGCGGCGGCGCAACACGTACCTGACTGGTTACCGGTGACGTACTGGTCCGGCTTCGCTTCAGGAATACCTCGATTTTCAGGAGCAATTCATCAATACTGAATGGCTTGGTCAGGTAATCATCGGCGCCCAAACGCAGGCCCGTCAGGCGGTCGGCCCGCTCAGCGCGGGCACTCAGAAACAGGATCGGTACGTCAACATTAACGGCTCGAATTTGCCGGGCCAGCGTGAAGCCGTCAGTCTGCGGCAGCATGACATCGAGCAGGCACAGATCGAACTCATCGGCCTGAAAAGCGGTCCAGCCTTCGATACCAGTGGCGCAATGATGCACGGTAAAATGGGCCGCTTCGAGGTTGTCTCGTGTAACAAAGCTCAGGTTAATGTCGTCTTCGACGTATAAAATCCGGGCGCGGGTTGTCAAGGACAAGCGGGTTAGGTAGGTACGTTATTTAGTTAACTCCATCAACAACTACACCAGTTGCGCCAGTCACTTGCGGCCGTTTTCCCAGCGGGCTACTGAACACAAAACTACTCCCCTGCCCCGGCTGGCTTTCCAGCCGGATACGCCAGCCGTGGGCACGGGCTACCTGCTGCACATAATACAGCCCCAGCCCAAAGCCTTTCACATCGTGCACGTTGCCGGTTGGCACCCGATAAAACTGCCGAAAGATGGCTTTGTGATGCGTTCTGGCAATGCCAATGCCATTGTCGGTTACTGACCAGATCAACCGATTTCCCTCTGTACGTGTGCTTAACACCACACAGGGTGTGCCTTCGCAATACTTACGGGCGTTGTCGATCAGGTTGGCCAGCAGGGTTTCCAGCGCATACTGGTCGGCCAGCAAAGGGGCCGGTTCGGCCTGGAGAGCGAGTTGCAGCGGCGGCGAATAGTGATTGGCCAGCGAAGTCATCATACCGTTCAGATCTAGCTGGGTACGTTCCTGAGCGAACCCGGTCCGTTGGCGACGGGCCAGTTGCAATATATTCTGCACCTGTTGCTGTAACCGTCTGCTTTCCTCATTCACGATTCGGGCATATTGATGCAGACGGTCGGGTTGCTGACCAATATCGGGTTGCTGCAATACCCCCGCCGCAATGCGCAACGTGGATACGGGTGTTTGCAGCTCGTGGGTGATGTTATTGATGAAGTCGCGCTGTATTTCGGCGAGTCGCCGTTGCCGAAGCACGACCCAGAGCGTATAGCCAAACAGCAGTACCACCAGCCCCACCGCCACCGACGAGGCAATCCAGCCATCGAGTTGCCCGGCCACCACCCCCGCCTGCCCCGGAAAACGAATCTCGAAATAGTAGGTGTAGCCCTGAATCTTGGGCAACGTGCGTCTTCGACTGATCCGCTTGGCTAGCTGACCACTGCTTGCCTTCTGCGAGCTTACATAGGCCCCGTAGACCATCCGTTCGCTTTCGCAATTGTAGATTCCGTACTCAAAGTCGGTCAGGAGCCGGTGCCGCCGAAAGGCATTTTGCAGATAATGTTCCAGCAAAATCGGGTCTATCGGCGCGTCGGTCCGCACCACGAAGTAATCAGCGGAGAGTTGCGTCACCGCCGAGCGCGACTGCCGGATTCGGTTCAACCGGGCTACCTCATCAGACACTTCCTGCAAGGCTACAAACGCCGTTTGCCGAAACTGCCGTTCGCCCAGCGCATAGGCACGCCGAAGCCAGATCGCCTGTACCGTGAGGATACCCACGATGGCAATGACCGAAAGCACGACCAGAATTCGAATCAGCGAACGAGACATAACGTAACGCGGACTTCAGTCGGGGACGCCCAGTCCGCATTTTATTGGAGCAATGCGAACTGAAGTCCGCGTTACATAAACTGCCCGAAAGTACGTCTTTTGCTTAATCACCCATTCACTCGTTCACCCGTCGGATTCACCTTTAACATTTCATTAACAACGGATAACCAGCCATTAACAAGCGGGCAACTTGGCGGCCTCTACTTTTGATCCAGTAATCAGCCGGAAGGGCCGACTGACTTAAACCATCGCTTATTTTATTCTTTATGAAAACGTTAACACTCTTATTTTCAGCGCTGCTCGTAGCTGGCACCGTCGTTGCGCATACACTGGCCGCTGCGTTTGGCTGGGCCAGCACCACCCACGAATTTGGCAAAGTTCGGCAGGGCAAACCAGTAACCGTTTCGTACTCGTTCACCAATAAAGGGGAGTCGCCACTACTGGTCATCAGCGCTAAAGGGTCTTGCGGTTGTACGGGTGTGGAATGGCCCAAAGAGGCTGTATTGCCCGGTGCAACCGGCCAGATCAAAGCCACCTTCAATGCAGCAAGCCTGGGTGCATTCAGCAAATCAGTTTACGTAGAGTC
This sequence comes from uncultured Fibrella sp., assembly GCF_964250085.1. Classification (NCBI taxonomy): domain Bacteria; kingdom Pseudomonadati; phylum Bacteroidota; class Cytophagia; order Cytophagales; family Spirosomataceae; genus Fibrella; species uncultured Fibrella sp. The sequence goes on from NZ_CAXUEC010000006.1 coordinate 57,645, forward strand.
GAACGCCGACGGCGGTCCGGTCACGCTGACATTCAACGGTGAAGTAGTAGCCGAGGGTAGCGCAACAACCGGCCGGTAACACGGTCCAAACCTATAAGGTTTCAGAAACCTTATAGGTTTATAATGAGTGACTTATGGAATAAGAAGCATTGGCTCATCTACGCTGAAAAAACTAATGAAAACCATTAACAAACATGTTTGGCTAGCCCTGGCAATGCTTTGGCTGATTGGTTGCCAATCACATCAGGATGCTAAACTGATGGAAGTACAGGTAGATACGACCTTAGCTGACAACGTACCTGCGCCATCCGGCGACGAAGTCTCTACTCAGGAAGCACCCGCTACGCTAGTGGGTGCGCCGGCTGATAAGGCCAAACTTCCTCCCCATCAATTCATCAGAACTGCTGATGTTAAGTTTAGAGTGGAAAACGTGGCACAGGCAACGCATCAAATCGAAGCCGTTATCACTCAGCAGGGTGGTTTTGTCACCTATACCAAACTCGACAGCCAGAAAGACGATACGCAAACGGTGGCCATCAGCGCCGATTCCCTGCTCGAAACCACCCGCTACACGGTCAGCAACACCATGACCCTGCGCGTGCCGAACGCCAGCCTCGACACAACCCTTCGCGCCCTGACCGGTTTGTCGGACTACCTGGATTTTCGTGAAATAAAATCAGATGACGTGGCCCTCCAGCGCCTGACCGCTGCCCAAACCCGCCAGCGCAACCGGGCGTATGACCGCCGCATGCACGAGGCCATGAACAGGCGGGAGCAAAAACTGGGCGATACGAACGACACCGAAGAAAACCGGCTGACCCATCAGCAACAGACCGACGAAGCGCAAGTCAGCGATCTTGCCCTGGTCGACCAGCTTCAGTTCAGCACGGTTACGCTGACCATCTACCAACGTCAGTCGGTTCAGCGAACGGTTCTTCCCAATAGCAACGATGTACAGGCGTATCAGCTTGGTTTCCTGAGCAGAGCAACCGACGCACTGGCTACCGGGGCCAGCCTGCTGGAGAGCTTCCTGCTGGTACTTATTGAAGGATGGGGTATCATTCTGTTCTGCCTGGTTGCTTATATGCTTTGCAGATACGCTCTAGGTCGGTTCAGGCGGCCACTGGCAGGAATGAAGTCCACTGGTTAAGATTTCCCAGATGGCTTCGCTCATGGGGTTACCAACAAGCGAAGCCATCTGGATTTCAGCCGTTAAATCGTCAACCCCGCTACAGCACCAAACCTGGCGCTAAACTGTTCATTAGCTATACGGGTACTTTTCGTACTTATTTGCGCTCATGACTGCTTCATCTGCCGGTTCCAACACCACGGTTCATTTAGACGTTACCCTCAATCACCTCTGGCAAACCGCCCGGACCAACGACCATCCCGCCGCTTTGTGGCGTTTGCCAAACCAGTCGGAGAAACATTTGATCGTTCACCTGGGCGAAGTTCTTTCCGAGCAACAACCGATCGACCTCGACGAACGTCCACCTGGTTTTGCCATCGGTCTTTTCGACGCTCCTGCCGACGATTTTGCCCGCGCTTTCTACCTGCACGCCGACCGCCACGTGGTGCTCAGCGCAGATGGCCAGCTTTTGTATCGGCCAACCGTTGATACTACGGCTACCCGTGCCTTTGATGAAGCAACGTACCTGACTGCCCAACAACGCACTGACCTACTTACGGGGATCTCGTTTACGGAGCAACCAGATCCCGACGCGCAGGCTGCTTTTGAAGAAATGGTTGCCCAGGCAGTTGCTGCCATGCAGGCAGGTCGGTTCTGGAAAGTAGTGCTGTCGCGAACCAAAACCATTCAGTTCAGCAACGTACCTGATGTCGTTACGCTGTTCGACCGGCTGTGTGCCGCTTATCCCACGGCCTTTATTTCAGCCGTTTGGTTGCCCGAAGGCACTGGCGGTCGACCGGCACAGGTCTGGTTATCAGCCACTCCCGAACGGTTAGCCAGTATGGATGCCAATGGCATTTTCAGAACGGTTGCCCTGGCAGGTACGCAATCAGCCTACACCCCGGAGGGCACTTTGAAGCGAACCGCCGACGCCCTGTGGTCACAAAAGGAGATTGAAGAACAGGCATTGGTAAGTCGCTACATCATTGGTTGTTTCAAAAGAATCCGGCTTCGCGAATATGTAGAAGAAGGGCCCAAAACCGCTCAGGCAGGCAACCTGATGCACCTTTGTTCGCAGTATTCGGTAGATACGAAGGCTGTGAATTTCCCGCAACTGGGCACGGTGATGCTGCGACTATTGCATCCTACATCGGCGGTTTGTGGCATGCCTCGCCCCGAAGCACTTGATTTTATTCAAACCCACGAACAGCACGATCGAGGATTCTACGCGGGCTTTGTCGGGCCGGTCAATATCGACGGAGCAAGCCAGTTGTTTGTTCATATTCGCTGCCTTTCATTAGACGGGAAAATAGCCACCCTCTACGCGGGAGCGGGCCTCACGGAGGATTCTGACCCGCAGAAAGAGTGGCTCGAAACAGAAATGAAATGCCAGACGCTCCTGCGTGGCATGCGTACATAACTACTCAGCCAACTCCGTTTGGTGAAGATCGTGATCAGGGAGCTGTAGGTTAGCCCCCCGATCACGATCGTTTGTTTTGGGCCTACCCAGTGACAATCCGGGATGCGCCTCGTCCTGAGTTGGTAGTATGTAATTATTTCAGCCTCAATAATTTATATACTATATAACTCATAGACTATTTGATAGAATGTTTTCTTCCGCTTCCAACGTGTGTCCGTCACACCGTTACCAGTTTGTTACTATCGTTACCTTGTGGCTACTAAGTAGTTCTCTTCTCTCGGGTCAGTCGCTCCCAACTGGTTTTAGTAATACCAAGGCTCAAAGCGGGTATACCCAGCCGATGGGTCTCGTTTTTTCGGCCGATGGCCAGCGCCAGTTTGTCTGGGACAAAGCGGGCCGTGTATGGGTATCGGTCTGGAACGGCACCCAGTACGTAAAGCAAGCCACCCCCGCCCTCGACATTAGTGAGGAAGTAGGTAACTGGCGTGATTTCGGGCTTATGAGCTTCTGCCTTGACCCTAATTATTCTCAGAATGGACTGATCTATCTGTTTTACATTGTAGACAGACACCACCTCCTGAATGCAGGAACGGCCGCGTATTCGGCCACAAAAGACGAGTATTACAACGCCACCATCAGCCGGGTTACACGGTATCAACTCGTTACCACTACCACGCTTGTTGCTGCCGATATGGCTAGCCGAAAGGTATTGCTGGGCGAATCAAAATCGACGGGTGTGCCACTGACCCATGAGTCACATGCGGGGGGAACACTCGTCTTCGGCCGCGACGGGTCGCTACTGCTCTCGACTGGCGACAATGCCAGTTACGCTAGCACCGACAAAGGAAGCGCATCGGAAACATACTACCAAACGGCCATTAATGAGGGTATCATGACAGCCAGCCAGAATGTGGGTGCCTTCCGGTCACAGATGCTTACCTCGCACTGCGGTAAAGTACTACGTCTTGATCCCGCTACCGGCAATGGCATAGCGAGTAACCCCTTTTTCGACGCGGCAAATCCACGTTCAGCCAAATCCCGCGTCTGGACCCTGGGGCTGCGTAACCCGTACCGGATGACCATTCAGCCCAACACGGGCAGCACCAATCAGGCCGATGCCAATCCAGGTACGTTACTTATTGGCGATGTGGGCATGAACACCTGGGAAGATATGCACGTGATCGGCTTGCCGGGCGAAAACGCAGGCTGGCCCATCTACGAAGGCATGGAAGCCAACACCAGCTACGCTACTGCCGCCCTGACGCTGGAAAATAAAGACGAGCCTAACCCGGACAATACATGTAACAAACCTTTTCTGACGTTTGATAACCTGTTGAAACAGGCCGTCAACCCGGCATCGGTGCAGGTAGTGGCTACCAGCCCCTGTAGTACTCAGCCATTGCCTGGTTTGCAACGGCGGTACTTCCACAGCCGCCCGGCGCTCGACTGGAATCATGGCTCAGCCATTGCCCGTACGCCCACGTTCAACGGCACTACAGCCACAGCAACTACGCTCAGCGAAACGGCCACCACCGGAGCAGTAGGCAAACCGTTTAGCGGCAACGCCTCTACAGCCGGGGCCTACTATGCAGGCACCACCTTCCCGGCAATCTGGCGTAATTCGTACTTCTTCGCCGATTATGGCGCTAACTGGGTACGTGTTGCTACGTTAAGCACTGCGGGTGCCGTCACTCAGGTACGTGAATTCCTTCCTGACGCTACCACCCAGGGTATTGTCGATGTAGAATACAATCCGCTCGACGAGGCACTGTATTACATCAATATCAACACCGGCGATGTTATGCGTATTGGTTATGGCGGCAACCGGCCACCCGTGGCAGTAGCCAGTGCATCGGTGCTGACTGGTCCTTCCCCATTGAGCGTCACCTTCAAAGGCGATGCATCCAGTGACCCCGATGCTACTGCACTGACGTACCTGTGGGAGTTTGGCGATGGCACAACGTCGACATTGGTTAATCCAACCCACGTCTTTACATCGTCTGTCACTACGGGGTTTACCGTGAAATTGACGGTAAAAGACAATCAGGGTCTTTCGGATTTTAAGACGCTTCAGGTGTCTGTCAATAATAGTGCGCCAACTGTGCGCATCACCAATCCGCTCAATAACGCGATCTATCCGCTTGACCGGGAAAGTTCATACACCTTAACCGCCGCGGTCACCGACGAAGCGCCAACCAGTCTGACCTATGCCTGGCAGGTTACCTTACGGCACAACAATCATGAGCACCGCGAACCCGTTTTAAACACCGTATCCCCCATCATCGCCGTATCGCCGGTTGGGTGTGATGGCGAGACGTATTATTACCTCATCAGCCTGAAAGTGACCGATATAGGGGGACTCACTGCCCAGGACTCCGTGAAGATCTACCCGGATTGTAACTCTGCCCAATTGGCAATCAGCGGTTTAATAGCCACACCACTGATCAATTCGGCTCGCCTGAACTGGAGCAACCCGACGATTCCTTTCGACAATGTGCTGGTCGTTGCCAAAGCAGGATCTGGTTTTTCTGACCGGCCTACCGACCTTGTTTACACCGCCGACGCGAGTTTCACAGGTGCTGGCGCAGCCCTTCTTGGCGGGAAAGTACTGTATCAGGGCATCTCTACCTCGCTGGTTGTTACGAACTTAACGCCGGGCATCCGCTACTATTTCCGGGTCTATACCCGACGGGGTTCCGCCTGGACGGGTGGCGTTGAAACCAGTACCATACCCACCGCACCCGTATCAGCGTCGGTAGTTATTTCACCAACGACCTGCTATAGACTCCTGTCACGGGTTAGTGGCAAAGTGCTGGGCGTGGATAATGGTGGGCTGGTCAACGGCTCAGTCGTGCTCCAGCGAACAGACGCCAATCAGGCCTGGCAACAGTGGAAGTTTGCCGCTACGTCTGGCGGTTACTATCAGCTTATAGCGCAACACAGCAATAAGGTACTGGATGTAGCCAACGGATCTACCAGCGACTTCGGAGTAGTCATGCAGTGGGATTATGCAGGTGGTGCCAATCAGCAATGGGCTGTTCGCGCCGACGCTACAGGTTACTATCAGTTAATAGCCCAACATTCGGGGAAAGCCCTCGACGTAAAAGCAAGTAACCAGACAGAAGGCGGTGAAATCGTTCAATTCACCATCAACGGCACAATGGCTCAGCAATGGAGCATCGAAGCACGTACCTGTGTGAACACTGCCCCCACTTTCGACGACACTAAATGCTATAAAATCATCTCGCGTAGTAGCGGAAAGGTACTGGGCGTCACTAACGGCCTTACTGCCAACAGCACAGTCATTAAGCAGTACACGTATGCAGACAAGGCCTGGCAACAGTGGAAAATTCAATCGGCAGGAAGTGGACTCGTTAAACTTCTTGCTGGCCACACAGGCAAATGCATCGACGTACCTAACTCGTCAACCCAGGACGGTATTCAGTTAATTCAGTGGCCCTATTGGGGTGGCGCCAATGAGCAATGGAGCATTAGCCGTGCTACCAGTGGCTACTATGTAATTACGGCCAACCATTCAGGCAAAGTCATTGACGTGAAAGGCAGTAGTACTAAAGAGGGGGGCGATATTATCCAGTCTTCACTAAATGGGGGCACCAACCAGCAGTGGAGCATTACGGAGGCCACCTGTGTAGCCAGTGGTGGCCGAACTTCGAGCGAATCCACGCCCATTGCCGCCGCAGAAAACAGCAGCGACAAATTCAAACTATGGCCCAACCCCGCCACAGATCACGTCCTGATCGATTTACGTCCCGCCGGAACGCAGCCCGTCGATCTTTTGCTAACCGACCTGAACGGACGTTCCCTGTATAAGGTAAAGGTGCCTGTTTCAGGTCAGGAACCCTATAAGTTGAGCACGTCGACCCTCGGATCAGGCCTCTACCTGATCAATCTGAACGTACCTGGCATGACGCCCACAACCCTGCGGCTACTCATTCAGCGCTGAGGATTGAAACCACGCTATAATGCAGAAGAGCCAGGTACGTACCTGGCTCTTCTGCATTATGATGCTAACTGATCATAGTCAAAACGCGTTATCTGTATAACGATAAACGCAGCGAAAATGAGCGCAGTTACCTCAACATCAACCAGACACTCACCGTCATCTCGCAAAGTACCAAGCTCGTTGATCTACGAAGAGATCGACGGGGTGGCATATTATTATCGGGGGTATCGGGCAGTGCTATCCCGCCAAAAAAACAAGGAAGACATTATGGGCGCCAGTGCGTTACAATCTGCTATTGTGTCACTGCTTATCCACATACTATATAAGTACCTACCGTTCGACGATTACCTGATTGCAACTAATGAGCCTGGTTTGCATATGGGGCCGGGTAACAACTTGTCTAATGACATCGCGGTATACGACCAGACCAGTTTACCAGTGCCGTTGGATGATAAATACTTCTCCGTTCCACCCAATGTGGTTACTGAAATAGACGTAAAAATAGACTTACCGACCAATCTGGGCGAAACGGAATATGTGTACGATAAGACCCAGAAAATGCTTGATTTCGGTGTTAAGAAAGTAATCTGGATCTTGACCAAAACCCAACGCACGCTCATTGCCGAACCCAACCAACGCTGGATTCTGACCGACTGGAATGACACCGTCGATATCCTCCCCGGCTGTAGCCTCGAGCTAGGTACGTTGCTAAGGTCAAAGGGAGTTATTTTATGATTAACATACCACTAGTCCTTAAATGCCAATCGGTCGCTAGGCGACCGATTGGCATTTTTTCACGTCCAAAAATTAGCTCTACGCCAGCTTCTTATACCGAATGCGTTTCGGCGTAGCGTCGTTACCGAGGCGTTTACGGCGATTTTCCTCATATTCTGAGAAGTTACCTTCAAACCAGTACACCTGCGAATCGCCCTCAAAGGCAAGGATGTGCGTAGCTACCCGGTCGAGGAACCAGCGGTCGTGGCTGATAATAACGGCGCAACCGGCAAAGTTTTCCAGCCCTTCCTCCAGTGCCCGTAAGGTGTTCACATCCAGATCGTTGGTTGGCTCATCCATCAATAGCAGGTTGGCGCCTTCTTTCAGCGTCATGGCCAGGTGAACGCGGTTACGCTCCCCACCCGACAACGTACCTACCTTCTTTTCCTGATCGGCACCAGCGAAATTGAAGCGGCTGCAATACGCCCGCGCATTGGCCTGTTTGCCACCCAGCATAATCCAGTCGTTGCCATCGGCGATGGTTTGGTACACGGTCTTGTCGGGATCGAGCCCGTCGTGCTCCTGATCCACGTAGGCCACCTTCACCGTTTCGCCCACCTCGAACGTACCTGCATCGGGTTTATACTTGTCGGTGATGAGTTTGAACAGCGTTGTTTTACCCGCGCCGTTCGGCCCGATAATACCCACAATACCCGCCTGTGGGAGCTTAAACTCAAGGTGTTCGAACAATAGCCGATCGCCGAATGCCTTGGCCACGTCCTGCGCTTCGATCACTTTACTGCCCAACCGTGGTCCCGGTGGAATAAAGATTTCCAGCTTGCTTTCGCGCTGTTGCGAATCTTCATCAAGCATTTTCTCATAGGCACCGAGCCGCGCTTTCGACTTAGCCTGCCGCGCTTTGGGAGCCATACGGACCCACTCCAACTCGCGTTGCAGCGTCTTCTGTCGCTTCGATTCGGTCTTTTCTTCTTTTGCCAGCCGCTGCTGTTTCTGATCGAGCCACGAGCTATAGTTCCCTTTCCAGGGAATCCCTTCGCCCCGGTCAAGTTCCAGAATCCAGCCCGCCACATTATCCAGAAAGTAGCGATCATGGGTTACGGCGATAACCGTGCCTTTATACTGCCGCAGGTGTTCTTCCAGCCACAGCACCGACTCCGCGTCGAGGTGGTTGGTTGGTTCGTCGAGCAGTAGTACGTCGGGTTCCTGAAGCAGGAGCCGACACAGGGCCACGCGCCGTTTTTCACCACCCGACAGGTTGGCAATCAGTGCCTCGGACGGGGGCGTACGCAGGGCGTCCATCGCCCGTTCGAGGCGGGTGTCCAGTTCCCAGGCATTGAAATGATCCAATTTCTCCTGAACGGCAGCCTGCCGGGCACCTAGCTTTTCGTAGTCGGCATTGGGGTCGCCAAAAGCTTCGTTGATCTCATCGAATTCTTTCAGCAGATCAACGATCTCCTGCACCCCTTCTTCCACTACTTCACGAACGGTTTTGGTGGGGTCTAGCTGGGGTTCCTGCTCCAGCATTCCAACTGAATAGCCGGGCGAGAAAACGACCTCTCCATTGTAACTTTTATCAATACCAGCGATGATTCGCAGGAGGGTAGACTTACCTGAACCGTTGAGTCCCAGCACGCCTATTTTGGCTCCATAAAAGAATGAAAGGTATATGTTCTTTAGGATTTGTCGGTTGGGGGGAATAATTTTACTTACACCCGCCATAGAAAAGATAATCGTTTCTTGGCTCATTTTTTGACTATGTTTGTGGTTGGGCAAATATCGTTAATTAACCCTCGCAAGAACCCTTCAGTAAGGAAAAATGGAAAATGCTTCATTGGTAGACGAATACGGTTACGTCGAAGACGGAAAGGTATTTTTAAAGGGCTATCTCGACTATCCAGACCGCCAGATTGGCGAAGTTAAACGAACAGAGCAGGAAGCGCTCGATTACTTTAAAAATCGCTTTATTATTGCTCAAAGCAAGGTTGCTCAATTAGAAGAAGAGGTAACTGAGGCGCAAAATAAAGGGTCATACCTGACTAAATTGCTTCAGCTACGCCGCAAATTGATCAGCTTTGATGCGATTGGCGATTTTCCACCCCTGCTCGATCGCCTCGACCAACTTGAGGATATCCTGTCTGGATTGATCCACACCAATCAATTAAAGAACCTGGAAATTAAACGGGCGCTTATTGCTGAAGCTGAAGTGATTGCCGGTAGCGACGACTGGAAACCAACCGCCGAAGCACTCCAGGATATCAAGACAAAGTGGATCAAAACCGGACCGGTTGATAAAAGTGTTGAAGCCGAAGTAGAGGACCAGTTCCAGGCGTTACTCGACGGTTTCTTCCAGCGTCGGCGTGAGTTCTTCAACGAGCAAAATAAGGTCATTCAGGAACGTCTCGACCAGTACGAAGAGATGATAAAACTGGTTGAACGCGCCGTTCGAAACCCCGACCTCGATGTTGTTTATCAGGAGGTTCGGCGGCTCAATAACGCCTGGAAAAACATCGGCGAAGTTCCCATTAAAAAAGGCGGGAAACTGCACAAACGCTTTAAGCGAACGGTGCAATACGTCTTCGAAAAGTATAATAACGCAAAGGGGATCGTTATTCAGAAACGAATTGACCCACGTATTGAACAACAGATGAAAATGGCCGACGAAGCGGAATCGCTCTCGAAGGTTCCTGACTCGGAAATCTTCACATCGGCCAACCGGGCGAAGGAGTTGCTTAATGCCTGGAAAGAAATCAAGGTGCCATTCAAGATGCAGGATAAGGCCGTGAACGAGAAGTTCCGGGCAGCCTGCGACAAGATTTTCGAGCTTAGTTACCTTGGTCGGGTGCTGGACCGGAAATACCCGGCGTTCAGCCTGAAGAGCCAGGCCGAGCAGCTACGGACCAAAATTCGTGAGCTGGAATACCTGGTAAAACGAGAGAAGAATGACCTGCAGTTCTCCATGCAGGATATCGACAGCCTTGACCCGGAGAACCCCGAAGACAAGCAGATTCTGAATAAGATCAATACGCAAAAACGGAAGATTGCGATGAAAGAGGTGATTCTCCGTGAGTTTCACCGCGCGCTGGCAGCCGCCGAATAGCGCAGGTACGTTCCTGCCACTTAGAAGAGCCGGTCGGGTAGTTTCAGCAACTATCTGACCGGCTCTTGTTGTTTACCCTGTAAGGTCTCTCTGACCTTGAAGGGTAAAAGCTATACCGTTATGAAAACCGCTGACCTGTCTGACTTCCGCGCTGCCATTGAGCCACGCAAGTATGTTCGTATCGAATACCTTACCGACCTGAACGAGTTCATCAAGACAGATGCGATGGTTGTAGGCGTTAGCCACGAAAACGAGTTCGAAACGCTCGACCTGGCCGACGGTCAACATATTCCACTCGACCGGGTCATCAGCATCGCCGGTCGTTTATCGCCACACTATCCCGGTTACGCCAACTATTCGTGTGACTGCTAACGTAACGCGGACTTCAGTCCGCATTTAGACACAAAAAATGCGGACTGAAGTCCGCGTTACGTCAATCTATCACCTCAAATCCGCAGTAAGGGACCAGCACAGCGGGAATACGAATAGTGCCCTCTGCGGTTTGATTGTTCTCTAAAAGCGCCGCTAAAATACGGGGCAGCGCGAGTGCCGACCCGTTCAGCGTGTGCAACAAGGTTGGTTTACCCCCATCGAGCTTGGCGCGGAGCTTCAGCCGGTTGGCCTGATACGTCTCGAAGTTACTCACTGAGCTTACTTCCAGCCAATGCCCCTGCCCCGCCGACCATACTTCCATATCATATGTCAGCGCCGAGGTAAAGCCCATGTCGCCACCGCAGAGACGGAGCACTCGGTAGGGCAATTCCAGTTGTTGCAATAATCCCTGAACATGCTGGCTCATTTCTTCGAGCACAGCATACGAATTCTCGGGCCTCTCGATCCGGACAATCTCTACTTTATCGAACTGATGCAGTCGGTTCAGGCCGCGTACGTGTGCGCCCCATGAGCCTGCTTCGCGCCGGAAACAGGGCGTGTAGCCTACATGCCGGATAGGTAACTCCGCTTCTGCTACCATCACATCGCGGTATAGGTTAGTGATTGGTACTTCGGCGGTTGGAATCAAGTACAGTTTATCCGCTTCGGCATAATACATCTGTCCCTCTTTATCAGGCAGTTGGCCGGTGCCAAACCCCGAGTCTTCGTTGATCACGATAGGCGGTTGTACTTCAACGTACCCAGCCGCCAGCGCCTGGTCCAGAAAATAGTTGATCAATGCCCGTTGCAACCGGGCGGCTTTGCCCTTATAAACCGGGAAACCAGCGCCTGAAATCTTGTTGCCTAAATCGAAATCAATCATTGGGCTGCCACCGGGGCCAAACCGCTTGATCAGTTCCCAGTGGGGTTCAGCACCGGCATGTAACGCCGGTTTATCACCCCACTCCAGCACCACCTCGTTATCGTCGGCCGAGCGTCCTTCGGGCACACTACTGTGCGGAATGTTGGGCACCGTAACCAGTATAGCCTGCACTTGCTGTTCAATTCCCGTTAACTTTTCGCCCAACGTTTTGGATTGCTCTTTAAGCGCGGCTGTCTCAGCTTTGGCTGTTTCAGCAGCTTCTTTCTGGCCGGTTTTCATCAACTGACCAATCTCTTTGGCCATTACATTCTGCCGGGCCAGTGTGTCGTCCAGTTCTTTTTGCGTGTCGCGCCGCTGCTGATCCAAAGCCAGCAACTGGTCAACTACCTCATCGGCTTCGGCGAAGTGGCGTTTCCGCAGACCGGCCAAAACCAGGTCTTTATTCTCGCGTATGAATGGAATTTGTAACATTAGTGTGTGGTAATCAGACGCTTAATCACGTCAATGAACTCTTCTATCAACCTTCTCAAGACCTGATTAGATCGTCTTTGCAATCATTCATATACAAAGCCTCTCTCTACATTCTAGTAAAGAGCCGTGGGCGGTGTTCTTAAACTTATAAGGTTTTCAAACCTTTATATGTTTAGTTGGCAGTAAACAAACTGTCATTTAATGCGTTCAGTGCCTGCGTTTTATATTGGCCATGCATCAGTAGCGAAATGTTATGCTCAGTGCCACCATACGAAATCATACGGATCGGGATACCTTCGAGGGCCTTCAACACCTGCAAGGCAATGCCCGGATGGTCGGAACTGAAATTACCCACAATGCAGATAATGGTCTGATCGTAATCAGGTTCTTCGAGTTCGCAGAACTGGCCAAGTTCAGCCTGGATAGCGGCGAGGTTCTCTGTATTGTCAATCGTAACCGACACGGATACTTCCGAGGTAGCAATGAGATCAATCGGTGTTTTGAACCGCTCGAAAATCTCGAAAATGCGCCGCAGAAAGCCGTAGGCATTCAGCATCCGGGTAGAATGAATATAGAGGGCGGTGATATTATCCTTGGCCGCGATGGCTTTAAACACCTGTCCGTTCTGAGCCCCTTCACTGAGCTTATCCGTAATCAACGTACCTGGCGCATCGGGTGCCATCGTATTTTTCAGTCGTACCGGAACACCTTTCATCTTCGCGGGCGTGATTGTGGATGGATGCAAAATCTTGGCCCCAAAATAAGCCAGTTCGGCCGCTTCATCGAAGGTTAGTTCGCGAATTGGGAACGTCTTTTTCACAATGCGCGGATCGTTGTTGTGCATGCCATCAATATCGGTCCAGATCTGAATCTCGTCGGCCCGGATCGCACCGCCAATCAGTGAGGCTGTGTAGTCAGAGCCACCACGCTTCAGGTTATCAACCTCACCGCGCGGATTCCGGCAAATGAATCCCTGAGTAACGATAATCTGTTTGTCGGTATGGGCTGGTAACATCTCCCGCAAATTCTGCTCAATTACGGCCAGTTCAGGCTCATTATCTGCATCAATGCGCATAAACTCCAGCGCAGGCAGCAACACCGACGATACCCCTTCTTCGGTTAGGTAGGCAGCAAAGAGCTGCGTACTCAGCAGTTCTCCCTCTGCCACCAGTTCTTTCTCCTGCTTCAGCGTAAACGGCTTGATTCGGGTCAGCGATCGCAGAAACGAAAACTCATTACCGATTACCCGCTGACCAGCGGCCAACCCGTCAGAAGTTTTAAAAAGTTCACGCACAAAGCTGTCGTAATGCGCTTTCAGGTGCTCAATTTTTTCAAAGGCTTCATCGTCGGCGTTGCCCTTGAGTGACTCACCAATCGACAATAATGCGTTCGTTGTGCCTGACAGCGCCGACAAGACAACCACTTTGCGGCTAGCGTCGGCCGTAATCAGATTCCGAATCGAGTGCATCCGCTCTGGTCTTCCAACCGAGGTTCCGCCAAATTTCCAAACGTGCATATAATAAAGAGTGAAAGAATAAGAGTGTGAAAGAGTGACTAGTACGAGGGTAGACTGAAGAGATAGGCTCGCTCACTGTGGCGTCAGCTAAGCCAGTCACTTTTTCACCATTTCGCTATTTCACTCTTTAGACCAAGCATCTTGATGGCTGTCATGGCGGCTTCGTCACCTTTGTTACCATGAATACCACCAGCCCGATCAAGGGCCTGTTGCTGGGTGTTGGGGGTTAATACACCAAAAATGACCGGCTTGCCCGTCTTCAAACTTACGTTCGTAAAACCCTGGGCTACGGCGTGGTTGATGTAGTCGTTATGCTTGGTTTCACCCTGAATAACACATCCGATACAAATCACCGCGTCGATGTCGGTCCGTTCCGCAAACCATTGGGCGGCAAGCGTCAGTTCATAAGTGCCAGGTACGTTGCCGCGCAACACATTGTCGGCGGTAGCTCCGTATTGAATCAAGGTATCGTAGGCACCTTTGAACAGAGCCTCGGTTACCTCGCTGTTCCATTCAGCCACAATAAGGGCGAAACGTCGCCCACTGATATCCGGCAGGTTGTCGACAGAAAAGACGCTAAGATTTTTATCGGCAGAAGACATATCAAAAAAGTTTATAGTTTACCGTTCATCGTTGCTCTGCTTATTGGTCGTTTCTGCCGGGCAGCGGAGCAACAGTGAACGGTAAAAAAAAAGGACGAACCTCGTTACGGCTTCGTCCCTTTGTGTATTCGTAATACTACGTACCCAGTTGACTACTCGCCGCTTTGCGCTTCGAGCATGGATTTGTATTTCTTGGCGGTTACTGCTTCAGCCGTTTCCGGGTATTTGTCCAGAATCTGCTGATAGGCGTCAATCGCCTTATCGTTGGCTTTCGCGCTTTCCTGGGCAATAGCCAGTTTCAGCAGGTAGCCCGGCGTGAAAAATTTGTTCGGCTTATAGTCAGCCGCTTTTTCATAATACTCGGCGGCTTCAGCGTAACTCTTCTTCTCTGAATAAGCATCGCCAATCAGTGAATAGGCACGAGCCTGAACCAGCAGATCAGACGAGCTAAAGTCTTTCAACTGCTCAATGGCCTGATCGTATTTGCCTTCTTTCAACAGGGCCGTTCCCGCGTAGAAACTAGCCAGGTTACCGGCTTTCGTTCCGCTATACTCATCAGCCACTGCCAGCAGACCAGGCGTTGCGCCTTTGCCATTCAACGCCAGTTGCAACGAATCCTGCTCAAATTTATACACCGCATTGAACAGTTTGTCCTGTCCTTCGATGTTCTTCTCACCCTGAAAGTAACGATAGCCAAAGTAGCCGCCAATAAGCAGTACAAGGCCGCCAATCACCCCAAAAATGAGGTTGCGGTTCATTTCAAAAAAATCTTCGGCCTTTTCTAAACGGCCTGCCAGTGCGTCGGGATCTTCAAGAAATTCTAAACCCGCGTTTTTCTTGCTCATACAAGTTGCAATTTGAGGGGCAAAAGTAGGAAAAATAGTTCAAGGTTCAACGTTAAACGTCTAAAGTTGTGCTATACATAGAGCATGTAGACCCGATCAATAGCGTTGACGCCAAACCTTGCGCTACAAAATCTATTCCATCAGGAACGGATAGTCCTTTTGCACGTATACATCTTTAAATGCTTCTTCGGCCGGTGGATACGGTGACTCTTCGGCAAACTTCACCGACTCATCAACGGTAGCTTTGATTTTCTGGTCGATCGCGGCCAGATCGTCTTCCGTAGCCAGCCCGTTGCTCAGAATATGCTGACGAACGTTCTCGATCGGGTCGCGCTGTTTGTACTGCTCAACCTCATCTTTGCTCCGGTACTTCTGTGGGTCAGACATGGAGTGACCCCGGTACCGATACGTGCGGAATTCCAGGAACGTTGGCCCTTCACCAGCACGGGCACGCTCAGCGGCGCGGCTAACGGCTTCGTGAACGGCTTCTACTTCCATCGCATCAACTGGCTCGGCGGGCATGTCATACGCCTCACCGATCGTATACAACTCAGTTACGTTGGACGTACGCGCTACCGACGTACCCATAGCGTAGCCGTTATTTTCGACCACAAAAATCACGGGCAGTTTCCACAGCATCGCCATGTTGAACGCCTCGTGAAGGGCACCCTGCCGTACGGCTCCGTCGCCGAAGAAGCAGATGCAAAGGTTGCCCGTTTTGTTATACTTCTCCGAGAAGGCGATACCCGCCCCCATCGGAATCTGGGCGCCTACGATACCATGTCCGCCCACGAAATTGACCGATTTATCGAAGATATGCATCGATCCACCTTTCCCTTTCGACGAACCCGTTTGTTTGGCATACAATTCGGCCATTACGGCTTTAGGGTCAGAGCCCAGGGCAAGCGGAATGCCGTGGTCGCGATAGGCGGTGATCCACTTATCATCGGGGGTCAGGGCCGAGTATGAACCGGATGAACAGGCTTCCTGACCAATGTATAGGTGGCAGAAACCTTTGATTTTTTGTTGCCCGTATAGCTGGCCAGCCTTTTCTTCAAACTTCCGCTGAAGTTGCATCGACTCGTACCAATACATATACCGCTCTTTGGGGTGCTGTGTTTTGGTCGGAGTTGCCTTTCCGTTGCTTTTGGCGGCGGGAGCCTTGTCTTTGACGGTTGCCATGTGTATCCTAAGTAGAGGGGGTAGCTTACCCGGTTAATTGCCGAACAAAGGGAACGTATCTTTGTTGCTATTTCCGGGCAAAATGCTTGCAAAAGTACGCATAAACCAATTACAGGCTACCGGAAGTTGGACATTAGACGGGAGACATTTGTCAGATTATCCAACCTCCTGGGTCAATGGCCAACATCCGGTATCTTCTATCCCGCGTCCAACCTCCCATGCACCTCGACAAACTGAGCCTGACCAATTTTAAAAACTACGAAGATGCCCTCTTCACCTTTAGCAGGCAGGTAAACGTGATTGTGGGGCCTAATGGCAGTGGTAAGACCAATCTTCTCGATGCGATCTACTTCCTGGCGCTGTCGAAAAGTGCTTTTCAATCCCTTGACGCCCTGAGCGTAACCCACGACGAAGATTATTTTATTCTGGATGGCACGTTTGTCAATCATGACCGGCCTACTCAGATCACTATTAGCCTGCAACGAGGCCAGCGGAAGGCAATTCTGGCCGATAAAAAACCGTATGAGCGGGTCAGCGAACACATTGGCCGATTTCCGGTGGTGCTCATGGCCCCGAATGATACCGATCTGGTACGGGAGCATAGCGAAGACCGCCGCCAGTTTGTCGACGGTGTACTAGCCCAGCTCGATCCCGAATACCTCCAGGATTACCTGCAATATCAGCACGTGCTGAAGCAACGAAACAGCCTGCTAAAGCTCTTTGCCGACCGCCGCAACGTTGACCACGACCTGCTGGATACCTACGACGAGCCACTTCTGTACATCGGTCAACGCATTCACGACCGGCGTAAACGGTTCATTGGTGACCTGCTGCCCAGCGTCCAGGCGCATTATACGTACCTGAGCGATGGCCGGGAGGCCGTGACCATTCTGTATGATTCGGACCTGGATAAGATGGGCTTCGATGACCTGTTTGTGCAGAACCGCAGCCGCGATGTGGCCATGCAGCGAACCACAATGGGCGTCCATCGCGATGATTTCGATTTCCTGATCGACGGTATTTCGTTGAAACGATTCGGCTCACAAGGCCAGCAGAAAACGTTTGTCATTGCCCTCAAATTGGGCCAGTTCGACCAGTTGCAGGCCGAAAAGCAAACCCGGCCCATCCTACTGCTCGATGATATTTTCGATAAGCTCGACGACGGCCGGATCGCCAAGCTGATCCAACGGATCGATGAAGGCGCGTTTGGCCAGTTGTTCATCACCGATGCCCGCCCCGAACGTACCCAGCACCTGCTGGCTTCGGTTCAGAGCGATGTACGCTATTTCCGAATTGGGAAGGATGTAGGGTAAATGATCTCAGCCGCTTGCACCAACGTAGCTGACCTGGTACAAACCCTAAACAAACATAAATTAGGGTTTAACCCATTACATACTATCTTGATAAAAGGCAACTTTACCCCCATCAAGTACCGGATTTCATCAATAGACGTCCTTTCGACCCCGGTACGTATTCATTTGCAGGGTAGTCTGTAGCAAGCCTGCGTGTTTAACTCACTCAGATGACTACATACTGTTTATTGCTTCATAGGTTTACTAAAAAACAGGCACCTGGTATTACCGTGTGCCTGTTTCTTTTTTGACTGGCACACGCATGACGCTGAGGTATGTAAGTAGCTGCATGGTAATTACGCCGACAGTATCTGCTTCCGGTATTGCGAAGGCGACGTACCTATTTCGCGCCGGAACAGCTTCATGAAGTAGGTCAGGTTGTTGAAACCACATTCAACGCTAATGTCGGCGAGGCAGCGGTTGGTTGTTCGCAACAATTTGGAAGCCAGTGCAATACGTTGCTGGTTGATGTAATCGACCGGCGTTATACCGAATGTCTGTTTAAAGATCCGGTAAAAGTTGGGCTCACTCATGCACGCCTGATCGGCCAGTTCTCTAATGTGTAGGGCGCGACTCAGGTGCTTGTTGATATACTGCGCCACGTACGATAACCGGTTCACACCAGCCTGGGTAGTATCTGGTCCCAACAGGAGCGTGCGCGCCTGTGTTTGCATAAGCCGAACCACCAATTCCTGCAACACAAAATTGGCAAATACCTCCTTGGCCTTGTTGTCTTCGGTGAAGATGTAGATTAGCCGGGCAATGAGTTGATGAATGGGTTCATCGTTGGTCAGAAAGAAATTTCGTTGCCCAAACTGCCAGCCCTGCGCATTGTCGATGAGTGGTGTCTGGTCGTTCAGCAGATCGGTTACCTGCTTCACCTTGTCGGGTGCAATGGCCAGTGCCAGACACTGCGTGGGGTTGTTCCTGCGCGCCTCGGGGAAATCGATCCGCATGGTTTCCTGACCGGGCACGATCACCGATTCGCCCGGCAAAAAATCGAACGACGGTGTGCCAGCCAGGTGCATCACCTTCTTCCCCCGGATCATGCTGGCCAGTATGGGTGTGTTGAATGTCAGTTCAATTTTTTCAGCAACGTGGTATGTTTCATAGATATTCAGCTCCGCCGTATCGATCGTATAAGCAGTCCGGTTCTCTACTTCCTGCTCAAGACGCCGTGAATGTAGATGACGGGAAATATTAAGCGGGGCTACTTGTTTGCTCTTCATAACTATTCGTATACTATCTCGTGGCCAACTTTACCTTATACCATTGATAACTTGAAATATAGGGGTTTACGCCTGTGAGTTTATCATTATTATTATATTTTTTATACGTAAAGTCTTTCCGCCAACCACACGCCCATTCGCTTCGCCGGAGCGCCCCCTTGTCTCCGTTTCCCTTTGCGTATTCACGCATACATCAGTACCGGTTCTTTTTTGTGGCTCATTGGTAGGTAGTAGCAACACCGAAAGGCCCGCTCATTCATCATCTACAACTTGTTGGGCTGCAGTTGAGTATAAAATTGCGATGCTCTCTTATTGGCATACATAAATCTTTTCCTGCACTCTTTCAGCTTTTATCGACATGACAACAGACGAGCTTCGGACCCTTCAGGCACCGATCAAACAACAGTATCAGCAGCAACCCGAAACGGCGATGATTAGCCTGCACGCCGAAGGTACACTGGGCGATAAAGTGTCCTGCCATGTAGCTACGGGCCGTTCGCAGGTCAATGCGGGCCTGCCCGAAGCGACCGGCGGAACGGGCGACCTGACTTCACCCGGCGATATGTTGCTCGAAGCGCTGGTCGCCTGTGCGGGAGTGACATTAAAAGCCGTAGCCACTGCTATTGGCGTACCCATAAATTACGGCGTTGTCCGGGCCGAGGGCGATCTGGACTTCCGGGGTACGTTGGGCGTAGCCAAAGATGCACCGGTCGGCTTTAAAGCGATCCGACTCACGTTTGAACTCGATACACACGCCAGTGAAGAAGAAATGGAAACACTGGTGAAGCTCACCAAACGCTATTGTGTTATCTATCAGACGCTCCAGCATTCGCCAACGCTGGAACTCTCCATCGAAACCCTGGCCGCTTCCTGACCAGGTACGTTCAAGATTGATAGGATCGTGCATGCAGTCGATACGATCGCTCAACTGGCCTTGAACAATTCAAGCAAACTTTGTGACGATTCAATTACAAATCAATTAGATCGTCTCTATGGAAACCCTTGAAGTAGTAGAAACTCACGTTAACCGGCCCAAATTCCGGTCGCATTACGACAACTATATCGGTGGCAAATGGGTACCACCTGTCGATGGCGAATATTTCGACAATACCTCGCCCGTCGACGGTAGCCTGATTGCGAAAATGCCCCGGTCAAAAGCGGCAGACGTTGATCTGGCCGTTGACGCGGCCCATAAAGCGTTTCAAACCTGGGGAAAAACGTCAGCAACGGAGCGCAGCAAAGTGCTGCTTCAGATTGCCGATGTGATCGAGAAAAACCTGGAATTCCTGGCTCGCGTTGAAACCGTTGAAAACGGTAAAGCCCTGCGCGAAACAATGGCTGCTGACTTACCCCTCTGCGTCGATCACTTCCGGTATTTCGCGGGTGTGATCCGGGCCGAAGAAGGGTCGGCCACCGAACTCAATGCCGACACGTTGTCGCTGATTATTAAAGAGCCGGTTGGCGTTGTGGGCCAGATCATTCCCTGGAACTTTCCGCTGCTGATGGCCACCTGGAAACTGGCTCCAGCCCTGGCCGCCGGGTGCTGCGTGGTGATCAAACCCGCCGAGCAAACGCCAACATCGCTGGCCATTCTGTTTGAATTGCTGGAAGGTATTGTTCCTGCGGGCGTGGTAAACATCATTCAGGGCTTTGGTCCTGAAGCGGGTAAACCACTGGCGCAACACAAACGAATCAATAAAGTGGCGTTTACCGGCGAAACCACCACGGGCCGTCTGATTATGCAGTACGCCTCAGAAAACCTGATTCCGGTCACGATGGAACTGGGCGGTAAGTCACCCAATATTTTCATGAAATCGGTGGGCGATGCCGACGATGATTTCTTCGACAAGTGCGTGGAAGGAGCCGTGATGTTTGCCCTGAATCAGGGCGAGATCTGCACCTGCCCGTCGCGGTTGCTGGTACACGAAGACATCTACGACAAGTTTATCGAGCGCGTTATTGCCCGCACCAAAGCCATCAAACTTGGTCATCCACTGGATGCCGACACAATGATGGGTGCGCAGGCAAGCAACGATCAGTACGAGAAAATCCTGTCATACATCGACATTGGCAAGCAGGAGGGTGCCGAAATATTGACTGGTGGTGGCCCCGCCGACAGTGTTGAGGGAGGCTACTACATTCAGCCGACGATCTTCAAAGGCCATAACAAAATGCGGATTTTTCAGGAAGAAATCTTCGGTCCAGTATTGTCGGTAACAACGTTCAAAGACGCCGACGAAGCCGTTGCCATCGCCAATGACACGCTCTACGGGCTTGGTGCGGGTTTCTGGTCGCGGGATGCGCACGAGCTGTATACCATACCCCGGCAGATTCAGGCGGGTCGTGTGTGGGTGAACTGCTACCACGATTACCCGGCCCACGCACCGTTCGGTGGCTACAAGAAATCAGGTTTTGGTCGCGAAAATCACCTGATGATGTTGAACCACTATCGCCAGGTAAAAAACCTGCTTATCTCATACAGCAAACAGAAATTAGGCTTCTTTTAAAGCATAATGTACTGACGTAACATAAGCTTCAGCCTGTTTACGGACGCGGTAGCCTGAATTAGTACTATCAGTGGCTGTCGTGTTAATAGACGGGCTGAAGCCTGTGTTACGTTAGTGCTTTATACTGCCTGGTATTCAGCTTTTTACTCTTTTATACCAATATATGGTCTCTCTTGCTGTTCTTTACCCCAACACCGCCGATAGTCACTTCGACATGACGTATTATCTCGACAGGCACACGCCGCTGGTCAAAGAAAGGCTCACACCGCTGGGGCTTATCAATGTCGATTTGCGCGAAGGGCTGGCCGGTGGCTCACCCGATTCACCTGCCGCCTACACCATGATTACCAACCTGACTTTCAGCACAATGGAAGAGTTACAGAACGGACTGGCTACGCACGGAGACGAATTGATTGGCGACATTCCCAATTTCACTAATGTACAGGCAGAGATGCAAATTTGCCAGGTACGTTAACAAAGAGTGAAAGAGCAAAAGAGTGAATTAGTGACAACCCGGCTACACAGACCGGCAAAACCGTTCGCTGTTTTCTCTCTCGCTTTTCCATTCATTTATTCGTTCACTCATTCGTTATGACCACCCAAACCATATCCCGCATTGACATCACCCCGGCAGCGGCCGATGTTATTGCCAAACTAAAGGCGAAACACGGTGACCTGATGTTTCATCAGAGCGGTGGCTGCTGCGATGGCTCATCGCCCATGTGTTTCGAGAAAGGCGATTTCATCGTCGGGCAGTCAGACGTGTGGCTCGGCGACATTGAAGGCTGCGACTTCTGGATGGCTGAAAGTCAATTTGACTACTGGCAACATACCCACCTCACTATCGACGTTACACCCGGTCGTGGCGCAAGCTTTTCGCTCGAAATTCCGATGGGTATCCGCTTTCTGATCCGCTCTCGATTATTTGACGATGATGAACTGGCACATCTCACACCCGTTCATTTCGGGGGATCGTGACAGCGCTTGCACGACAAAAAAACAGTATCTTGCCTGCCTAGTGCATATGCTTGTCAGACAAACAGACTTAATTTTTATGTCGATAGAAGATCGAATTAATCAATTGGAGGCACAAGTAGCCGACCTCCTGTTCAAGTACGACGGGCTGGTTGAATCCCATACAAGCTTGTTGGTAAACTACACCGAGCTTACAGCCCAGTCTGCCCACCACAGAGCAGAAACAAGAAATACAATTAACCTGCTGTGCTCATTAGTGGGCCTGTTGCCCGAACAACTAACCAGCAAAATCAACCTGCTCAATTACCCCGATTTACTACGCAAACGGCTGGAAAATCAGCAAAACTAACTTGCCTATTTTGCTTTATACGTACCTGGTCCAGGCGACTTCCGGGTGGTCGGCTTTGTAGCGGCCATACCAGGTGCAGAGCGGATAGAGGACGATAACTACCACCAGCCAAACGGCATACACGACGGGCAAAGACACTCCTGCGCTGGCCGGGCGACCAAAACTCATTGTTCCGAGGGGCATCTCGCCTAGTGAAAAGCCCTGCACCAGGAGCATGACGATCATGGCAGCTTTCGCCAGGTACCAATGGCAGATATAATAAAACATCGGCACGTTCCCGTAAACCCGTAGCCGCCTGGTCAGCCAGTTATCGACGCCATCGGCAACCGCGAGCAGGAGAAACATCACTCCCAGGGTGAGGGCCGCGTAGAGCAACGACGGCGGGTATTTGCTGACATTCAGGAAGGACAGGACCGTAAATGCCGGACTCTTCTGCACCGACCAGGGGGCCGCATCGCCGTACACATTCAGGAATCGCAGGGCCATAAATAGCAGCAATGAACCGAGCCCAAGCTTGACCAGTTGCGCCCTGCGGTCGGCCAGCGGTTTGGCAAAAAGTGGCCCGCAACCGTAGCCGACCAGCATAATGCCAAACCACGGCACAATGGAATAGGCAACAAGCAGCGAAAAACTAGGGCTCATCGGGAAGAAATCCGTCCGGAACAGGATCGACCAACCCAGTCGTGCCGCCGGATTGGTAAACGTGGGTACCAGTAGCAACAGGTCGTGCAGGAAGATGATCGCCAGCCCGGCAATCAACAGGGCACGTACCTGGAACCGGATCAGCCACGACAGCAGTACGAGCCCAACGCCAATCACAAAAATTACCTGGAGCATCATCGACCGAAACTGAATGTCGGTCCAGAAGGCGAAGTTGATCAGGGTCACTTCCAGCAAGATCAGCACCAGCCCTCGTTTCAGCAGAAACCGACTCCGTGCAGCCAGCGCCTCGCCCTGCGGTTCGCCCTCTCTACGAGTTGACAGATAGACCGACGTGCCAGCCAGAAACACGAACGTCGGTGCGCAAAGGTGGGTGATCAGCCGCGTCAGAAAAAGCATCGGTGTCGTTGTGGCCAGGTTCGTCGGGTCCTGCGTCAGGGCGGGCGTGTGTAACAGATCGCGAACGTGGTCAAGGGCCATAATGACCATCACCAGTCCACGTACCGTGTCAATCGTAGCGAGTCGTTTCATGTCGATCGGAATAGGACCGACAAGATTCAAAAAGTTTCGACAGGATTTACAGTGGTCCGACATTTCGGACGCCCCAAATTTCTTTGCCGGTTTACCCCGCCAGCGTTGATACGCCCTCGCCAGGTACGTCGGCGGGCTCGGGTTTGCAGACGGCTTTTCCACGCGAGAACGAAATAGCCGCCGCCGTCAGCACCAGGCCGGTCATGACCCAATATACAAACCGCATGCCCATCAGTTGCGCCATCGGGCTCGACGGAGCAACGTTGTTGGTTTGGGCGTAGTAGTTCCGAACGCTGTACCAGACCGCCGCCGACAGCGCAATACCGACAACCAGGCCCATGTTGCGCATGAACGCGATGACGCTGCTGGCCACGCCGCGCAACGACACCGGCGAGGCATTGAGTGCGCTGCTACTGTTGGGCGATTGAAACAGGGCGAACCCCAAACTGACCAGCGAACTGCGCCATACTACGTTGTGCCAGTTCCAGTCGGTATCCAGAAACGAGAAAGAGAAGTAACCCGCTGCCGCCAGCAACAGCCCTGTACTGGCCAACCAGCGCGTACTGACCCGGCTCGACAGGTAACCGCCAATGGGTGCCACAATGCTTAACGTCAACGGGCCGGATAGCAGTACCAGGCCGGCCGTTTGTGGCGAAAAACCGAGCAATTGTTGCAGAAAGAACGGAATAATGAACAGGTTACCGCCCGACGCCACAAAGCCGAGCCAGGCCGCCACAATAGCCGTAGTATAGGGGCGAATCTTGAACAGACCGAGTTGTAGCATAGGCGATGGCGTACGACTTTCCCAGTAGAAAAACAGGCCCAGCAATACAAAGCCAGTGCCCAGCAAGCCCAGCACCAGCGGGTGTTGCCACCCATAGTCGGGTTCGGGGCCGAAATCGAGGCCGGTCAACAAGGTGGTGACACCCACCAGAAACAGCCCCGCACCTAGCAGATCAAAGGGTTGGCGGGGTAGTTTTGGACTTCTGGGCAGCACCACCGAAGCCCGCCAGATGGCGATGAGGCCGATGGGTACGTTCACGAAAAAAATACTTGACCAGCCAAACTTGCCCAGCAGCAAGCCACCCACTACCGGCCCCGTACTGGAGCCGGCGGCCACAATCGCGCCCATCAACCCCAGAGCCTGCCCGCGCTCCTGCGGGCTGAACGTATCGGAGATAATGGCGGGGGCAATGGCAAAAATCATGGCTGCCCCCAGGCCCTGCACGACCCGGAAACCCACCAGCGAAACAATATTCCAGGATAGTCCGCACAGCAGTGACCCCAGCACAAAAATGGCAAAACCAGTAATGTACATAGATCGTCGCCCCAGCCAGTCAGACAGTTTACCCATAATGAGCAGTGTGCTGGTGGTGGTGAGCAGGTAGCTAAGCACCACCCATTCCACGCTATCGCCGGCGTTTAGCTCGCGGCGAATTGTGGGCAGGGCAATGTTGACGATGCTGCTGTCGAGCGTCGCCATGAACGTGCCGAAGGCCAGTGTAGCCAGCACCAGCCATTTGTTAGGCTTGGCTGGCGGAGCAATTGTTGCGTTAGATACCACAGCGTACTTGGATGAATAGGCCCAATCGTAACCGTTCAGTTCGCTGCGATGTTTAGATTAGTGGCAACCGGTAAGCCAATGCACTACTTCTTCTCGTCGGCTGACTGGATCGCGTTAAAGTCGCCCCTATCCCATTTGACCCTGATAAGCGAATAGGGGTACGTGATGAATTTTCCGGTTTGGGTGTCGAGAATGACCGTTCCCTTATCACCGGTTATAGCCTGATAGCGGCGGTTCAAATCGCCCGGTTCCTGGGCAGGTTTATCAGACGGTTTAAAGTTCGCCAGGGTTAGTAAGCCGCCCGTCAGTGCAACACCGAGAGCGACCGATTTAAGGTCGATAGAAAACGTGAGTGGTTTCATGAGGATACGTTGATTGTTTTTCTGTTAATACACAACGTACCCGGATATGTTTTAAAATAAAACCCAGAAAATACCGCTTTACCTTTGCCAGAACGAACGTACCTGAACGCCTGCGGGCGTTTTTATAAACGCTTCCCCTCATGACAACGACCGACATTCAACCCCTGCTCGACCTGATTACGCCAACAAATCCATCGGCAAAACCCGACTGGAACGCACTGCTGACCCAAACCCTCGCCACCTTCGACTGCACCACCGGCACCCTCCACCGCCTCGACCCCACTACGGGCCTGCTGACGCTGGTGGCCTACGCCGGTATGCCCGAGTTTCTGCTCCCCAAAATAAGCCTGATCCCCATCGGTAAAGGCATGGCGGGCATTGCTGCCGAGCGCCGCGAGGCCGTTCAGCTCTGCAACCTGCAAACCGACGAATCGGGTGTGGCCCGTCCGGCAGCCCGCGACACCAAAGTAGAAGGATCAATTGCCCTGCCCCTGCTGCTGAACGGCGAACTACATGGCACCCTGGGCATTGCCAAGCCTGTCCCCTACGATTTTACCGACGACGAAGTAGCCGCCCTGATGCACCTCGGCGAAGCCATCAGCCAGGTGCTGTAGTAAACCAGTCAGGCCGTATCGTGGCGATACGGCCTGACTACTAACTCTTGCAAAGAAACTGTCTGGTTACCAGGGGCTTATTCCTGTATCGGGCGCGTTGTCGTCGCTAAAAAACTGTCCCGTTGGGCCATCCGGGCCGAACGTGGCTGCTTTCACCAGGCGGGCGGCGGCATCGGGCACCGTACCGGGACCGCTGTGGTGATTGAAATCGGTAGCGGTATAACCCGGATCCACGGCATTTACCTTAAACGGCGTATCGCGCAGTTCGTAGGCCAGCACAATGGTGTAGGCGTTCAGAGCCGATTTCGACGGGCCATAACAGGCTGTCTTAACCTGGTAATACTTCCAGGCTGGATCGCTATGCAACGTTAGTGAACCCAAACCAGAAGTAACGTTCACGATTCTTGGCTCCGCTGATTGCTTCAGCAGATCCATAAAGGCCTGCGTTGTCTCGATCAGCCCGAAAAAGTTGGTATCGAATACCTGCCTGAACATAGCGATGTCTGTGCCGATGGCCGGTTGTGGCAAGCCACCACTGATGCCCGCATTGTTGATCAGCACATCCAGTATATCCGTTTTCTGACCGAGCGTTTCACGGGCGGCTTTTATAGAATCGGAACTGGTTACATCGATTACGATCGGCTCCACGTTGGCAAACCCTTCCGCCTTCAGTTGATCGGCCGCCTTCTGGCCTTTCTGCTGGTCACGGCTGCCCAGGTAAACGTAATATCCTTTTTGCAATAACTGCCTGGCGGCTTCGTATCCGATGCTTTTATTGGCACCAGTAATAAGTACTGTTTTCATAGTTCATCTGTTTGTGGGGCAAAACTACCGCGCCCACTGTCAGCAGATGATACACATCTTTCGGTATTACTGGTACATTTCACGGATGGTAACCCGATAATCGGCCGGTGTTACGCCCGCTTCGCGCTTAAAGAAGCGATTGAAGTAGGATGCGTCTGAAAAGCCAAGGTCAAAGGCAATTTCTTTCAACGACTGTTGGGTATGAAACAACAGGCGGCGGGCCTCCAGCATCAGCCGCTCATGGATATGCGTAATGGCCGGTTTGCCACTCTGTGCTTTCACGACCTCGCTCAGATATCCCGCCGACACATTAAGCAGTGACGCATACTCACTCACCTGGTGCAGATCGCGAAAGTGCTCATCAATCCTGGCCTGGTAGCGTTTCAGCAACAGCTTGTCGGTCAAAAACGGATTGCTCTCAAACTGCTCTGTATACAACCGACTCAGGTACGTCAGCAACACCGTCAGGTAAGCGGTCAGCATGCGTTGCTGCCACTCACCGGGGCGGCTGTGCTCGGCATAGATTTTAGCCAGCATATCTTCCACAACGGCTACATCGGCCTCGGAAAGTATCAATTCATGCCCGTTCTGCGGATTCTGGACTAGCGGCAGGGCACTTAACGAAGCGTTTTCCTGTAGGGCCAGAAACTCCTTCGTAAACGCAAAGGCCGTGCCCCACATCGGTTTGGGTTCTTCCTTTACAATTAGCTGGTTAGGGCCGAAAAAATAAAAAGTGTTCTCTTTCAGCGTATACTGGGTCATATCCACCCAATGCCGACTGTCGCCACGCCGGACTAAAACAAAGAGAAAGTAAGCTTTTCGGTGCGGAATGAGCATCTCCGACTGGTGCGTCAGCATCCCGTCGAACCGGACTATACTGAACAACTTGCCGGTTAATATGACTTCTTCCTCTAACGTATAGATAGGGATTGGCTGATCGGCGGTAACCAAATTCATGAGAGCAGACTAAGCGATTTATGCAGGTACGCAGCCATTCCGGCCGACGCGATCTGTTTACACAAACTGAAAAAGCACAATTAAGTTGCCCTGTCGACATGTATAAGTAGCAGGCACCGCTCCACCAGCGTAAATAAGCTGCGGTACGTAAAACAGCTACGCCGTACCTTGACGATACGGCGTAGCTGTTTTACGTACCGCAGCTTATTTACGCTGGTGGAGTTGCTCAAAATCGTATGACTGCCAGGTGGGCAGACCTATGGATGGCCGTTCGAGCAGAAACCGCCCCGTCTGGGTATCAATGATGATGGTGCGGCTATCCTTGGCAACATACGCCTGAAACCGGCGGGTATCGCCAGAAGGTTGAGGCTGTACCAGCGGTTGCTTGCCCGGTTCGGGCTGTGGCTGACCAGCGGGTTTATTGGCCATCAGCAACCCCGCGCCCATCACAAGCAGACCCAGGCAAA
Organism: uncultured Fibrella sp.; assembly: GCF_964250085.1. Classification (NCBI taxonomy): domain Bacteria; kingdom Pseudomonadati; phylum Bacteroidota; class Cytophagia; order Cytophagales; family Spirosomataceae; genus Fibrella; species uncultured Fibrella sp. The sequence continues at coordinate 86,232 of NZ_CAXUEC010000006.1, forward strand.
AAGACTTCAGATCAATCGTAATCGTTTTCATAGCCGTAGACATTTGTTTTACCTAACAAAGACAACGTACCCGGTAATCTAGTTAAATTCGGCTATGATTTACCTCGACAACAACGCCACTACCCGCCTCGACCCGCGCGTTCTGGAAACGATGATGCCGTTTCTGACCGATAACTTTGCCAACGCGGCCAGTACGCACCCATTCGGCGTAAGTGCCAGTGAGGCGGTGAAAAAGGCGCGTCAGCAGGTGGCCGATTTGTTGCAATGCGATCCGCACGAACTTGTCTTTACCTCTGGTGCTACCGAGGCGATTAACCTGGCTATAAAAGGCGTAGCTGAGATTCACGGCGACAGCAAACGACATATCATTACCGTACAAACCGAGCATAAGGCAGTGCTCGATGTATGCCATTTTCTGGAAACACGCGGCTATGAGGTAACATACCTACCCGTTCAACAGGACGGGCTACTGGATTTAGCCGACCTGAAAGCGGCGCTTCGGCCTGATACGCTGTTGGTGGCCGTGATGTGGGTGAATAACGAAACGGGTGTCATTCAGCCCATTGCTGATATTGCCCGCCTAGCCCACGAAGCCGGTGCTCTCTTCATGACCGACGCTACACAGGCCGTTGGCAAACTGCCTATCGACGTTAACATGCCCGGTCACCCCGGTGCGGCCATCGATCTATTGACGTTCTCGGCTCATAAATTCTACGGCCCTAAAGGCGTTGGCGGCTTGTATGTGCGTCAGCATAGTGTAGGTACGTCGCAACCTCGCAAGGTGAAGCTGGAAGCCCTGCTACACGGCGGCGGTCACGAACGCGGTCTACGCAGTGGCACCCTGAACGTACCCGGCATCGTGGGCATGGGCAAGGCCGCCGAATTAGCGCGGTTAGCAATTGCTGACGCGCGGGAGACGCAACATCTTGCGTCTCTACGTGACCAAATCGAAACGGCTTTACTGACTATTCCAGGTACGTCGGTCAACGGCAACCGGGAACATCGCCTGTATAACACGACCAATATTCTGTTCGAAAATTGCGATTCCGACGCACTCATCATGGGTCTGGAAGGCATTGCAGTCTCCAACGGTTCGGCCTGCACCGCCGCCAGCATCGAACCCTCGCACGTGTTTTTGGCCATGGGCCTCGATGAGCAGGAAGCCTTCTCCTGCCTGCGCCTCAGCCTCGGCCGCTTCAACACCGAAGCCGACGTTTCCGCTACGGTTGCGGCGGTGAAGGGCGTTGTAGAGGAACTACGGGCGTTGGTGGGTTGAACAGTTTTGCGTACTTATGCTGTTGTTAACTCACTCACCGCAATAGCATTATGCCTAAACTAATAGAATACTTTGGCTTTATTTTCTATTTCTACAGCAACGAACACTTACCTGTTCATGTCCATGTAAGTCATGCTGAGTATGAAACCATCTTCGAGCTGTTCTTTGACGATGGTAAGCTAACAGATATCCAGGTAAGAAAAGCAGACGGTGTAGCTATGCTGCCAGCAAAAGACCAGAAAGAAGCGCTTAAAGTCGTTGAGGCATATGCCGAAGAAATTGCGCAAAAATGGCTTGAGTTTTTCGTTCTAAAGAAGAAGCCCGCAATTCGCAAAATCACAAAACGCTTATGAAAATAATAGCAGTGACAGAAGCAGAGTATGCTGGTGAACACCGGCTACGGATAAACTTTTCAGACGGCACCTCACAGGTTGTTGACTTTGGTCCATTCTTACAAAACCACCCGCACCCACAGCATAACAAATACCGGCAGCTAGCCAACTTCAAACGCTTCCGCATTGAACGCGGCAACGTTGTTTGGGGCCGGGATTGGGATTTGATCTTCCCCGTTTCACAACTGCATCAGGGGTACGTAGCACCGGCAGTTTACTGAATTATGCGCTCGGAAACCGCTGGTAAAAGTCAGCAAACTCGTCTTCAAGGTGTTGCTGTTCGCGAGCATCCAGGGTACTTAATTCCTGCTGAATGCTATGTACATCGTAGGGTTGATGCTCGACCACCCGATGACGGAGAAACAAGACAAAATCGGCCACTTCGCTAAGATACTGTTGAGGCAATCCTTTGATACTCTCCACAATCAGTTGCTCAAAATTGGGTGCTGTGTTCATTGCGCTGTTCAATTAGCTGTCAGCAAGATAACGAAAACCATGCCTACTTTGTGCAACGTACCCGGAGTGGAGACTCCTGACGTGACTTGCTGTCCCATCGAGACACAGCAGCGCAGCATCAGTAGTAAAACGCAATCCACCAAAGCAACCCGTAGATACGTCACCCTTTATATACGTACTTTCTGTGCCAGTCTAATGCCTCCAAACTAGGAAGATACAGCTTATTTTGGGGCAATTTGAGATGCTTGCCTGATAAAGTACTTAAACTATATATACTGGTTTTATCCTCTACGAACGTACCTGAAATAAGAACCTGATAATCATCATCAATTGAAATAGCACCCTTATCAAAGGCCCGATGAAGGTTTGGGCAAAGAGCGATACCATTCGTTGGGTGATTGTTGAATGTTTCAGCGAATGGCACAATGTGACAGGCGTCAACCATCGTAAACGAATAAGGTGCAGAAACACGAATACCGCTAATACAACACCGATCATCATATAAGCGGACAACTTCACGACGAAACAAAGCTTCGCGTGCATATAATTCAATTTCGTATGTTTCTGCGTTAAGCCGCTTCTTCAGCCCCTTCACTTTTTTACCATACGCATCTGGCAACTCGTCAAGCATTTCCCGGCGGAGTTCGTCAAGTGCCGGGTTGCCCGGCAATTCAGTATATCCTGCTTGTCCTGGGAAATAACGATCCAGTAACGTTTGGTACAGCACATTGCGCGAAACACGATCCAGTAATAAATCAGCCAATTTCAGGTCGATCTCTGCATAAGTCACAGCGTTACTCAAACTGCTAAAATTAGACAGGTCGCCCGTTTGTACCCACCGCTCGCAACCCGGATTGGCTATTAATTGCCACCAATCTCCATATTCATTTTTAAGACGGAAAAATGGCATGGCGAAACTCAGGGTATGGTTTGTAGACACCAGCCTGCTCCAATTCGTTTTGAAAATACTTGTAAGTTCAGGTGTTATTGAAATGGTATTATCTGTAAGTAGACCGCTTTCATAGCCTTGAATTACCGATAGTAAGATCAGGGGTTTATGTGGCGCTGGGTCTTTTAGCCTCCCTCCGCCCGTATTAAGATTCGTGAAGGCGTGAATAAAGTAACGTAGTTCCTTCTCAACCATACAGGTTATTATTTATTCGTTATGATAGCTATTAAAGAAAGCAGCTTTTAACAAAGGTGACAAGTATACAAGAAAGGGAGGTAATATAAATCCACCAAAATAGCAGCTTTCAGGTACGTTCGGTGCTTAGCCGACCATCTCCCGCAAGGTCAGGGCATTCCGGACGGCGTGGCCGCCGATGTCGTTGTTGAAATACATATAGACGTCTTTGCCTTGTGCGGCCCATTCACGGATTCGGTCGGTCCACCAGCGGAGGTCGTCGTCGGAGTAGGAGCCGCCGTAGAGCGAGTGCCAGTCGGGGCCATGCAGCCGGACGTAGACGAACGGGGCCGTGGCGCGCAGAATACACGGCAGGTTGGCCCCGCTCATGATGCAATACGCCACGCCGCGTTGTTCAAGCAAGTCAAAAATCGCGTCCTGATGCCAGCTCGGGTGCCTGAACTCAACGGCCGTCGACATCCAGTCGGGGAGCAGGTCGAGGAATTGGGCGAGGCGGGCGTAGTGGCAGGTGAACCGGGGTGATAGCTGAACCAGCAGAATGGCCCGTTTGTCGCCCAGTTCGTGCCAGCCTTCTTTGATCCGGTCCATCCAGCGGGGGGCGTTGGTCAGGTTGCCGTAATGGGTCATCCAGCGGGGGGCTTTTACGCACAGTCGAAAGCCCGGCGGCAACTTGTCGCGCCAGCCCGCAAAGGCACTGGGTTTGGGCCAGCGGTAGTAACTGCTGTTCAGCTCCACCGTGTCGAACTCGTCCAGGTAATACCCTAGTCGCTTTGCCACCGACGTACCCGGCGGATATAGCACGCCCTGCCAGTGGTCGTAACTCCAGCCCGAGGTGCCGATGTAGATGCTCATAGCGGTAGGGTTTCGCATGAGTTAACCAGCCAATGATGATTTTGTCATCATATGCAAGCAATGAAATGGCCCAACGGTACCATACGGCTACATTTTCTCTATTTTTAAGGGTTGAGGGTAATCCCGACAACACGTACCCAACTCATCACAACCCGTATGACTAAACAACTCCTTATTGCGGCACTACTTCTGCCCGTACTAGCATTCAGCCAATCAAAAAAAAACGTGAACTCGCCGAATCGGACGGCCACCCCCACTGACAAAGACAAACAGACCATCATCGCTGACCTCGACAAGCGGTTCCCGGAATTTGCAGGGATCTCCAAACAGATCTGGGACTTTGCCGAACTGGGCTATCAGGAAGAAAAAAGCTCGTTGCTGCTTCAGGAACAACTTAAAAAAGAGGGATTCGACGTAAAAGCGGGCGTAGCGGGTATTCCCACGGCCTTTGTGGCTACCTACGGAACGGGCAAACCCGTGATCGGTATTTTGGGCGAATACGACGCGCTGCCCGGTCTGGCAACGGAAGCCAAACCTGACTTTACACCCATTGCTGGGCAAAAAGGTGGGCATGGCTGTGGCCATAACCTGTTCGGTACGGCCTCGATGGCGGCGGCGATCGAAGTGAAAAACTGGCTGAAAGCTGGCCATACGGGGACTGTTAAAATCTACGGTTGTCCGGCCGAAGAAGGTGGCGCGGGCAAGGTGTACATGGTGCGCGAAGGGCTCTTCAACGATGTCGACGTGGTGTTGCACTGGCATCCCGGCTCGCAGAACGCCGCCGACGCAGGTACGTCGCTGGCTAACAAAAACGCCAAGTTCCGGTTCCGGGGCATTGCCGCCCATGCCGCCGCCTCACCAGAGCGTGGCCGCTCGGGCCTGGATGGTGTTGAAGCGATGGATTACATGGTGAACATGATGCGTGAACATGTGCCGCAGGATACCCGCATTCACTACGTGATTACCAAAGGGGGTGAAGCGCCCAACGTGGTACCGGCCTTTGCCGAAGTGTATTATTACGCCCGCCACAAAGACCGCGATATTCTGCAAAGTGTCTGGAAACGAATTGAGAACGCCGCAGAAGGAGCTGCTAAAGGCACCGGCACCAAAGTAGACTGGGAAGTACTGGGCGGTGTGTTTAACCTGCTGCCCAACGTAACGCTGGCCGAGGTAATGCACAATAACCTGAAAACGGTGGGCGGCATTACCTACACAGCCGAAGAAACGGCCTTTGCCGAAAAAATCAGAACGACGTTCCCCGAAGACCAGCGGGTACCGATTACCAACGCGGCGCTGATCAAAGATTTCCGCGATGCTTCGGAAAGCGCCACCAGCGGCGGCTCCACCGACGTGGGCGACGTAAGCTGGACGGTACCAACGGTTGGGTTACAAACGGCTACCTGGGTACCGGGTTCATCAGCGCATAGCTGGCAATCAACGGCGGCCAGTGGTATGACCATCGGCCAGAAAGGCATGATCGTTGCCGCCAAAACGCTGGCCCTTACCGCACTCGACCTGTTTACCACCCCTACGCTGATCGAAAAAGCACGCGCCGAATGGCTCCAGAAACGCGGCGCTGACTTCAAATACGAAGCGTTATTGGGCGACCGTAAACCCGCGCTGGATTATCGGAAGTAGCAGGGAGCATAGAGCATGGGGCGGGGGCTCCGCGAGTCGTGCCCGTCGACAGGCTGGGCGCCCCCGCCCCATCCATCACACCGCCCGGCCAAACAGCAGGTTATTGGTCAACGATTTTATCTCGGCGTCGATGGGCGTTTGGGGCGGCTGATAGGCTAGCGGTACCGTGTTGGTAGGCGTGACAAATACAGCCTGGTTCAAACCTGGCATTGGCTCTTCTTCTACGGTGATCCGCACCTTATGACCGGCATAAAAAGCCCGCAGGCGCTGCACGAACTGCTCGTTGAGCTCGCTGGCATCTAACTGGAAAGTAGTTTGCATAGTGTTGAGTTGTTTATTGTTCGATTACAACAAAATATACGGAATTATGCGACTGACAGTCAACGGTTTTCAAGCAAATTAATCAGGATAAATAACTAGTTTATCAAGCGGTATTCTCTACTCCATCTATGTCCCTTTTTTCGCACTCACTTCTCGTCAACAAATGAAATCGATTGCTTACTTTTTCATCGGCCTTCTTGCCCAATCAGGTACGTTGTTAGCACAGACCCAGACAGACGTACCTGGCGAAACCTTGTTGCTGCGGCAGCCATCACTCTCTAAAACACATGTGGCGTTCAGCTACGGTGGCGACCTCTGGGTAGCCAACCGCGACGGTTCATCGCCGCGCCGCCTCACGGTGGGGCCGGGGGCCGAAAGCGGTCCCCAGTTTTCGCCCGATGGACAGACCATCGCTTTCACGGCTACCTATGATGGCAACACCGACGTGTATCTGGTAGGGCTCAACGGGGGCATGCCGAAGCGGTTAACGTTTCACCCAAGCCCGGAAACAGTCAAGGGCTGGTCGGCCGATGGGCAACGGGTGCTCTTTTTATCAAACAGCCTATCAGCACCGTCGCGGTCGACGCGGGCGTTTACCGTGTCTGTAAAGGGAGAGCTACCGCAGCCATTGCCGATTCCGACGGTGGGCACCTGGGCTAAATTATCGCCCGATGGTAAAGAACTGGCTTACAGTGTCACGTCTGATGCTTTCAATACCTGGAAACACTACCGGGGCGGCATGACAACGCCCATCCGGCTGCTGAACCTACAAACGCTGGATGCCGATGATATTCCGCATGTCAATGCATCGGACGTGCAACCGGTTTACGTGGGTAATACCATCTACTTTCTCTCGGATCGGCAACGGACCATGAACGTATTCGCCTACGACCGAACCAGTAAGCAGGTACGTCAGGTAACGAATCATGCCGATTTCGATGTAAAATCACTGGCAACCGACGGGCAAACACTTGTCTACGAACAGGCCGGTCGCCTGCATCTGCTCGATCCGGCGGCGTCTTCGGCAGTGGGTAAAGGCAAGCCAGTACCAATTTCGCTGGGCGGCAACATCGACGTGCTGGCGTTGCGGCCTACCTGGAAACCCGTGGGCAGCATGGTCCGGGCCTTTCATTTGTCGCCAACGGGCGCACGGGCCGTGGTTGAAGCACGCGGTGATATCTACACGCTGCCCGCCAAAAAAGGCGACTGGCGCAACCTGACCCTCACCGACGGCGTACACGAGCGCAACCCCATCTGGTCGCCCGACGGGGCGCGTATTGCCTACGTGTCCGACGCCTCGGGCGAGTACATGCTGGCGCTGCGCGATGCCAAAGGCGAGAAACCCGCCGAAATGGTGTCGCTGGGTGACCCGTCTTTTTATTTACTCGACAAATGGTCGCCCGATGGTAAGAAACTACTGTACCATGACAAGAAATTGAACCTCTGGTACATGGATCTGACCACCGGACGCAAGCCTGTGAAGATCACGACCGATACGTTTGGCCCTAATTCGACTATTGTTGCCGACTGGTCGCCCGATTCGAAATGGGTGGCTTTTTCGCGCAAGATGGACAACTACCTGAACCAGATTCACCTGTACGAACTGGCATCGGGCAAGACCACGCCCGTCACCGACGGAGCCAGCCATACCGACGCACTCGCCTTTAGCCGCGACGGTAAATACCTGATCTTCACCGCCAGTACCAACGTTGGCCCCTCCTTTGCCTGGCTCGACATGGCCGGTCTGGACCGTCGCGGCCTCGTGACCCAGAACCTGTATGCGGTGGTGCTCAACGCCAAAGATGCCAGCCCGTTTGCCCCTGAATCCGACGATGAGAAGGAAGCAGCCGTACCCGCCCTGCCCGCCACAGACAGCACCCGCGCCACGTCGACGAAGAAAGCAGCACCGGTTATAACAAAATCGGCCGCCACCACACTGGTGATACCCAACGTACCCAGAACAGTGATTGACCTGGAGAACATCGGCCAGCGGATTGTGGCCTTGCCTGTTCCGGCAGGAAGCATCGACAAGCTAAAATCGGCGGATGGCGGGCGACTGTTTTACATCGGTTACACACCCGCTACGGCCAAACCAACGCTCTACCGGTTCGATTTCAAGGAGCGCAAAACAGAAGCATTGCTTGCCGAAGTTAGCGAATACGAGGTGTCGGCCGATGGAAAAAAACTGCTGTTCATGACCGGTTCCGACAAGCTGAACATCGCCGACGCGTCGGGCAAACCAGCCGTGGCCGAGGGCAAAGTGGATGTCAGCACCTTGCAGGCCATGATCGACCCGCGTCACGAATGGGCGCAGATGCTGGCCGAGTTCTGGCGCATCGAACGGGATTATTTCTACGTACCCAACTACCACGGCATCGACTGGAACGCCATCAAGACGAAGTACGCGCCGTTTCTGCCCCATGTAGCCCATCGGGCCGATCTGAACTACCTCATCGGCGAAATGATGGGCGAAATGGTGGTGGGCCATAACTACGTCAGCGGGGGCGATATTCCTGATAGTAAACCTGTTCCCGTTGGCATGCTCGGAGCCGATTACGAACTGGCTGGCGGTCTCTATCGCTTCCGAAAAGTGTTCAACGGCGAAAACTGGAACCCGACCCTCCGCGCGCCACTTACCGAACCGGGCGTGAACGTAAAAGCGGGTGAGTACCTGCTGGCCATCAACGGCAAACCACTGACCGCCAGCGACAATGTGTATCAGCAACTGGAAAACACAGTCGACCGGCAGATTACGCTCACGGTGGGGCCAAACGCCTCCATGACGGGATCGCGGAAAGTGACAGTAGTGCCCATTGCCGCCGAAACGAACCTGCGCCTGATGGACTGGGTGGAAGGCAACCGCCGCAAAGTACACGCCGCCACCGGAGGCAAAGTGGCCTACGTGTACCTGCCCAACACGGGCCAGCAGGGCTACGACAATTTCAACCGGTATTACTTCAGTCAGGTCGATAAGCAGGCAGTCATTGTCGATGAACGTTTCAACGGCGGTGGCCTCGTAGCCGATTACATCGTTGATATGCTCGACCGGCCGCTGCTGAGTTACTGGGCACCCCGCGACGGAAAGCCCTTTACCAGCCCCGCCGCGTCGATCTACGGGCCAAAAGTGATGATCGTCAACGAGTATGCCGGGTCGGGTGGTGATGCGTTACCCGCCTTTTTCCGTCGCCGAAACCTGGGCACCATAGTTGGGAAACGTACCTGGGGTGGTCTGGTAGGCATTTCTGGCTATCCGCCGCTCATCGATGGGGGTTCGGTCACGTCGCCTAGTTTTGGTATCTATAACCCGGAGGGCAAATGGGAAATCGAAAACGAAGGTGTTGCCCCGGATATTGAGGTAGACATGACCCCTAAGCTGAGCCAGAACGGAGCCGACCCACAGCTCGAAAAAGCCATTGACGTGGTGCAGGAACAGTTGAAAAAATCGCCCGTTCTGTTGCGACCCATGCCCAAAGGTGATCAACGCGCCGTGGGTGAGTAGCAGCTTGCACCTACCAGCAACTACACTGTCATTATTTTTGTCATTCCGACGACAGAGGAATCGTAGTTTTCCATTTGACGTTTTTAGAAGGAGCGCTACGATTCTTCCGTCGTCGGAATGATAAAAATGATAATGACCACTCCCTTCGCCCTAACGCCCTTCGCCCCTACCCTGCTGCTTCACCGGGTCGATCTGGGTACGTATGCGAGGTTGTGCCGCCAACAGGATTTTACCTTTTTCTTTCGCGACCTGACGAATCAATTTGCACAGCAGGGCGAACGTATCATTCACTTGTGGGAAGATGTTGAGCAGCAAAAGCCAGCCGTCGTAGCATCGCGCCTGGCCGCTTTACAGGGCCAATCCATCCGCATTCCGGGGCGACTGACAAAAGCGCGCCGCATTGACAAGGCAACGGCAATGGCCTTTCTGGACGAGCATCACCTTCAGGTCGCTCTACCCGGCAAGGTGCGTTATGGCCTTTACCTGCCTGAACAATACTACCGCGTGTTACCCGCTGTCGGCTCCGACACGTACCTGGCCAACCGCCCGACTGGCGAGCTGCTGCTGGCCGTAGCCACCTTCGCCCAGCCACGTACCCAGCTTCGCGATGGACAACCGCACCGCTCGGCCGAACTCCTGCGTGTTGCCAGCCGGATTGGCACCACCGTCGTTGGCGGCCTGGATAAACTCGTGAAGACGTACCTGACCAACCACCCCGCCGACGACCTGATGACCTACGCCGACCGCGACTGGTCGGACGGGGCGAGTTACCGAAAGCTTGGTTTTGAGCGCGTTGGCGAAACGCCGCCGCAACAGTTCTGGCTTCGCCCCGATGAGGGTATTCGCTACGTACCTGGCCGACTTCCGATACCCATTAATCAAACTAATGCTATAGAGTACGGATACATTCCGATTTATAACACCGGGAGTTATAAGTTTGTAAGAAAGTCATCTCACCCCTAGCCCCCCTCCTTCACAAGGAGAGGGGAAGCACTCCTGCCTCGCGGCTTCTGGCCTGTGATTTGGTTTAACGAACATCTTTTCCAGATGGAATGGATCTAATGTTCCAATCATCAGATATATGCTACAATCCGCGAAGTGGAAGTGCCCCTCTCCTTGTGAAAGAGAGGGGCTGGGGGTGAGGTAAAACAACCATCTATGACCCGTCCCATTACAGCAGCCGATTACATCAAAGGATTTTTACGCCTGATCCGGGTGCAGAACCTGCTGATTGTGGTTGGTACGCAATACCTGGCACGGATCGCCCTGATTGGTCCGCGCGAAGACTGGCCCCGCCTGTTGCTGGATGGGCGGATGGTCATTCTGACCTTATCGACGGTATGTATTGCGGCCGCCGGTTATATCATCAATGATTATTTCGACGTCAAAATAGACATCATCAACAAGCCCGAGCGGGTTATTATCGGGCGATACCTGAAACGCCGCTGGGCCATCACGGCGCATCAGGCACTGAACGTGATCGGCTGTTTTCTGGGGCTGCTGCTGAGCCGCTGGGTATTTGCCGTCGATGTGCTGTCGGTATCGCTTTTGTGGTTCTACTCCGCCAACCTGAAGCGGCAACCATTTATTGGCAACCTCGTGGTCTCGTTCCTGACGGCGCTGTCGCTGATTGTGATGGCGGTTTACTACAAGCAGAATGAAAACCTGCTGATCATGTATGCCGCCTTTGCCTTTGTGGTCACGCTGGTTCGGGAAATCATCAAAGACATGGAAGACGTGCGCGGCGATGCGCGTTACGGTTGCCGCACCCTGCCGATCGTCTGGGGAATTCGCCGGACCAAATCACTGCTTTACGTGATCATTGCGGCTTTCATCGCCACGCTTTTCCTCACCGCCGATTCCTGGAATAACCCCCGCCTGAGCTGGATTTTCATGCTCGTGCTAATTCCCGTGGCCTGGCTGGTTTACCGCCTCGTACTGGCCGACACCCGCCGCGAATACAGTTACCTGAGTAACCTCTGCAAATTGATTATGCTGATGGGCGTATTGACAATGGTGTGGGCGTAACTGTCTGGGATTGGGGATGTGGGATTGCGGATTTAGCGCTGCCCTGTCACAATCAAGTAGCGCAGCTAAATTCCCAATCCGACATCCCTGATCCCAAATCAGTTAGCAGTCTCCGCCGTCAAGGCCGTTTACCAGGTCTTTCATATCATCGATCAGGCGGGAGAGGCGGTCTGGACCAATAATGGTACTGAAATGCGCGTGGGCTTCTTCCATACACTGATGCACACCCACCAATAATTCGACTCCCCGCTCACTCAGGAAAATCCGGCTGGCGCGGGAATCAACTTCGTCCTTCCTGGTATAAATATACCCCTCTGCCTCAAGCACGCTAACGACCTTGCTCATCATTTGCTTGGTAACATCGGCCTTGCGAGCCAGTTCGTTGTTCGTGATGCCGTTCTCTTCAATGTTGGCAATGAGCCGCAGGTAACTGAGTTTGAAATCAGCAAAACCACGCTGATGCAAACGGGGCTCCATAAACTCATCCAGAAAGCGCTTTAGCCGCCAGGCAAGCCGCCCCATCGACCGGCCTCGAATTTCCCGGAACATCTCGAAGGTAAAGAGTTTACTATCTACTGATTTCATTGGCGCGGCGAACTTTAACGACTCGCAAACTGATTAATGATTAGTTAACACACAAATATAGTCAACCCGCTTGACTTTTATAGTCAACTCGGTTTACCTTTGTTGCGTTCCCTAAGCGAGCAACCTTGTTTTTCTACTACACACAACACGTCTTTTCTCGCTTCATTCAATTAAACGTATGGCAACTGAATCAACATCTCCTTTAAAAACTTATCTCCCCCGCTTCATCGGTCTGATCGTCATTGTGGCGGCAGCGTACTGGGGTTTCACCGCCTATCGCCGAGGCCAACAATATGAATCAACCGACAACGCGCAGATCGAAGGTACATCCGCCCCGGTGCTGGCGCGGGTAGCCGGGTACGTTCAGGAAGTTAATGTGGACGACTACGCTACGGTAAAACGCGGTCAGCCGTTGCTTACCATTGATCCACAGGAATACGAAGTAGCCTTGCAACAGGCCGAAGCCGACTATCAGTCGACATTGGCTGATATCAAAACGGCGCAGGCCGATCTGGCCTCGGCCCAGGCCAATATCCGCAATGTGGCCCAGAACCTCCGGGTAACTCAGTCAGCCGCCGCCGTGCAGGCGGTTCGCCGCAATAAAGCACAGGCCGACCTGCAACGCGACCAGAACTTATTCAATGATCAGTCGCTGACCCGCAAACAACTCGACGATTCGCGCAACAACGTGGATGTGCAGACGCAGACGTACCAAAGCAATCAGGAGCAGATCGGGCTGGCACGTACCCAGGAAGGTGTAGCCCAGGCAGGCATTCAGAAAGCGCAGGCATCTATTCAGAAAATGCAGGCTGTACTGAAAGTGAAAGCCGCCGCCATTGAAAACGCCAAACTCCGCCTGACCTACGCTAAACTGACCGCCCCAATTGCGGGTAAAATTGGCAAAAAGAACGCCGTTGTGGGGCAGTATGTGCAACCGGGCCAAACCCTGATGACGATCGTCAATGACAGCACGTTCTGGGTAATTGCCAACATGAAAGAAACGCAACTGGAAAAAGTAGTGGTTGGCCAACCCGTTGATATCAAGGTCGATGCGTATCCTGATCTCGATATAAAGGGTCGGGTAGCCTCCCTGTCGGAAGCCACAGGTGCCCGTTTTGCTCTGCTCCCACCCGACAATTCATCGGGCAACTTTGTGAAGATTACGCAGCGCGTTCCGGTAAAAATCGAGATTCTGAATCCTGAAAAGTATAAGAATAAACTCCGTGCCGGCCTGAGCGTCGATGCGGCCGTACGCATAGCCGATTAAACGCAACGTCTTCATGGAAACTACACTAAAGGCCCCGCCGGCCCCAGCGCCATCGCTGCCAACGGGGCTCCGGCGCTGGATCATCGTGATCACGGCCGTCACGGCGGCGATCATGGAGCTGATCGATACGTCGATCGTGAACGTGGGCCTGACCGACATTGCCGGTAGCCTCGGCGCCACCATCGAAGATGCGTCGTGGGTGGTGACCTCCTATGGCATCGCCAACGTTATCGTTATTCCGATGACGGGCTTTTTACAGCGTTATTTTGGCCGTAAGAATTATTACATCGCCTCCATTATCCTGTTCACCGTTGCGTCGTATGGTTGTGGCGTTGCCCCCGATCTCTGGACGCTGGTATTCTTCCGGTTCCTGCAAGGCGTAGGCGGCGGGGCACTGCTGTCAACTTCGCAGGGGCTATTGTTCGATGCCTTTCCACCGCAGCAACGGGCGCTGGCGTCGGCCTTGTTTGGCCTCGGCATCGTGCTTGGACCAACATTCGGGCCAACGCTGGGCGGCTACATCATCGACAACTACCACTGGAGCTGGATGTTCTACATCAACATTCCGGTGGGGATCGCCGCCACATTCCTGAGCCTGCGATTTATTGACAAGAAAGCCGATGAGTTCGACATTGACCGGAAAGCCATAAGTATCGACTGGCTGGGTATCATGCTGTTAGCCGTTAGTGTGGGCAGTCTGCAATACGTGCTGGAGCGGGGCGAATCTGACGACTGGTTCGATAACAACACTATCCGTTACCTGACCGGAGCGGTTGTAATTGCCCTTCCCTGGTTTATCTGGTCGCAACTGCGGGGCACGAGTTCGCCCGTGCTTGATCTCCGGGTGTTGAAAAGCCGTAACCTGGCAGTTGGTGCCGTGTTGATGTTTATCGTGGGCTACGGCCTGTTCACATCGGTCCTGTTATATCCGCTGATGGTACAGCGTGTGGCTGGTTTCACGGCTACCCAGACCGGGCGGTTGCTGATTCCGGGTGGTGCCATTGCCGCCATCTGTTTTCCGCTGGTGGGCCGGTTGCTGGGTAAAGGCGTATCGCCGCGTTACATCGTCATGGCTGGGTACGTTGCCTTTGCTACGTTCTGCTTCACCATGTCGACGTTCACGACCGAAACCTCCGACGGCTACTACGTTCAGGCGCTGCTTATTCGGGGTGTAGGTCTGGCCTTCGTCAATGTTCCGCTGATCAACTCGTCGGTATCGGGTATGAAACCGCAGCAGTTGCCAATGGGCATTGCCATCACCAACATGATGCGGCAACTGGGCGGTGCCTTCGGCGTAGCCATCACCAATACGTATGTAGCCCAGCGTGTGGCCGCACACCGGGGCGATCTGGTAGCCAACATCACCTCTGAAAACCCGCTGGCTACCGACCGGATCAACGGCATGACGCAAACGCTGACAGCGAAAGGAATGAACGCGATCGACGCCGTAACGGGTGCCTATCGTACACTGGAACTGGCCGTACAAAAACAGTCGCTATTGCTGGCGTATCTGGATGCGTTTCGGCTGGCAGGCATGTTTTTCGTCGTCTCCTTCCCACTGCTATTCCTGCTGAGATCCGTAAAAATGGATGCCGCTACCGCTAAAGCTGCCGCCGACGCCGCACACTAATTATGTTGCTATTGCGCTACGCTGTCATTAGGTGGTCATTCATTGTCTTTACGACTAATGACCACCTAATGACAGCGCAGCGGAATGACCATAAATGACAATTTAATGACATTCCCATCAATGAAACCAATCCATACATTCCTTTTTTTGCTGTTGCCTTCACTGGCAATGGCGCAACAGCCACAGGCATTGCCCGGTGACCTGAGTACATTACTGCAACAGGCCTCGGCTAACTTCCCTCTGTTGAAACAACAGGATCAGCAGATACAGGCCGCTGGGTTACAGGCCGATCTGGCTCGCACAGCCCTGAAACCACAGGTGTCCGTCAACGGAACGTACCAGTACATTAACCCCGTTCCGAAGGCAACGCTGCCCGTCGATGGACGCAATGTTGAGTTGCAGTTTCAGCCCAACCATAATATCAACGGTAACGTATCGGTTTCGCAGTCGATCTACGATTTTGGCCGGACGGGCGCGGCGGTACAGCGGGCGGGCGATAACCTGCGCATCGCCCAACGGCAGCAGGAACTGACCCGCCACAGCCTGGCCTATCAGGTGGCCGCCGCCTATTATGGCATCGGTTTCGTTCAGCGGAGTATCGTGGTGCAGGATTCGGTGATCCGCACGGCGGCCGAAAACGTGAAGATTCTGGGTGCCCGGCTGCAAAACGGCGATGCCCTGCAATATGATGTAATCACGCAACAGGTACGTTTAAAAACAGCGCAGAACCGCAAGATCGACCTGCAAAACCAGCTCGACCGGCAACGCGCGCTTTTAACGTACCTGACGGGTAACAACGAACCGGCTGTTGGCACCGATGCGCAACAGTTCAACGGCATTTTACAACCCTTCGCCCTCGACGGACAGGTACAGTTGGCACAGGCAGGCAATAAGGACATCCTGGCGGCTCAGGACCGGGTTCGGCTGGCCGAAACGGACATTCGCGTGGATGAGCTGTCGGGTCGCCCCAGTCTGGTGGCGGTTGGTTCTACGGGCTTTCGAAACGGCTACGTACCTGACGTAAATACGCCCCGTTTCAACGTAGCGGCTGGTGTGTCATTTACGGCACCGCTCTACGCAGGTGGCCGGTACAAGTTGCAGCAGCAGGCGGCTAAACTGAACCTGAACGCCAGCCGCTACGCCGTTGACAATGCCAATGCGCAACTTCGGCAGCAACTGGCCCAACTCAACGCCGACATTACCGCCAACCAGACCCGGCTGCAGAATTTAAATACGCAGGTGTTGCAGGCCCGGCAGGCACTTCAACTGGCACAAACCCGGCTTCGCAATGGCGTCATTACGGCGGTAGAGTTGGAAAGTGCCGAAACAGGCATTGAAGAAGCACTGCTTGGTCAACTGGCCTTTCAGTACCAATTGGTGCTGAACCAACTGGAATTGAAGCGGTTAATGGGCGAAAGCCTTAATTAGGCTCTTCATTAAAAATTACTAAATTGTGATTTATCGGCGGCATGTAGAAGTAACAAAATCAGGCATTTGGCCGTTAGAGAAAGTAACACCTTCTTCAAGACGTACTATTTCCATTCACATAAAAAGCGCCCTTGCATCATGAAAGACCAGGTCATCAACATACTCAGAAACTTTGGCATTCAGGATTCTCAGCTAGCCGATCATGTCCATTTCACCCGTGATCTTGGCCTCGACAGCCTCGACACGGTTGACTTGATAATGCAGTTGGAACAGGAGTTCGGTATCCGTATCCCCGATGAAGATTACCCTAAACTAGTGACCTTTGGCGGTGTGTTGACGTACCTGAAATGCCAACACGCCTCTGTCGCCGCTTAATCGTTTTCAGAATACATATCCTGCAAAAAGGGGGTCTTCGGCATAATGTCGAAGACCCCCTTTTTATGATTAGTGAGTTTCATGCTGTAGTGAATCGCTGACGCAGGCTTTAGCAATACATACAGCGCGAAGCAAGCCGCTAGCCAGCCAATTCGCCCAGCGCGAAGGCTAATGCCCGGCGTTCGGCATAGCTGAACAGGCTACGGGGCATCATGAATCCTACATGACCGCCCAACCGGGGTGTTTCCAGAAAAAAATTCGGATGTTGTTCAGCCAGCCAGACTGGCGAACATTCGGGCGAGAGCAACGGATCGTTGGCCGCGTTGAGCAGTAACGTCGGAATAGTGAGGCCCGACATGAAATTGATGGCCGATGCCTGTTCATAAAAGTCATCGGCATCCCGATAACTGTTGACCGGGGCCGAAAACCAGTCGTCGAAATCTTTCCAGATACGTACCTGACTGAGCCGGGCCATGTCGAGGCGACCGGGAAACAGGACGTCTTTCTGCGTTATTTTCACCAGTAGCTTCTTCATGAACCGGTTCCGATAGAATCGGTTGCCCGGCAAATCAAGCAACGACGCGCTGGCTTTCAGGTCAACGGGCGCCGAAATGGCAATTACCCGTCGGATAGCGGTGGGTAGTCTGGCCCCATGCACACCGGCGTATTTGAGCGAGATGTTACCGCCCATGCTATAGCCAACCAGCACAATCTCGTCATATTTTTTCTGCCCCAGGGCGTGGGTGATCACTTCGTTGATATCACCAATTTCGCCATGATTATAGAGCCGAAATGCCCGGTTCATCTCGCCGCTACACGACCGGCAATTCCAGGCCAGCACGTCGAAATGGTGTTCGTGAAAGAGTCGGGCTGTTCCCTGTATGTAGTGCCTGTGGCTGTCGCCTTCGAGCCCGTGAGTGAGCACGACCAGGCGGTTATTGGCTGGTTTTCGTAGCCAGTCGAGGTCAACGAAGTCATCGTCAGCCAGTGTCAGGCGTTCCCGTTGATAAGTTACGCCCGGAATTCGTCGGGTTAAACTGGGTATAATCGTTTGCAGATGAGCATTATACTGAAAACGCGGAGGGCCAGGATAGGCCGTGGCAACAACAGGCATTAACTTCTAGTGATTAATCCGTGTTCAGGAGTACGCTATGCTGTCATTTGATAGTCATTTATTATCATTGGGAGCCATCAGGTAGTTAGTTGTTGGTTTTTACAATGAACGACTATCAAATAACAGCGCAGCGTAATGACGCAAAGCAAATGACAATTTAACCCATGAGTTACGCCAAATATATTTCAGTAGCCCTGGCCAGTATGCTCAAGTTCATTGGTGGCCCGCTGGCGGGTCTGGCTCTGAAACTAAGCTGGCACGAAACGGCGGTTTGTTCGGCCCTGGGCATGATGGCGAGCGTCTTGCTGGTGCTGTTTGCCGGTTCGGCCGTTGAACAGATACAAAGTCGTTATCGGAAGGTAGCGCCTCGTTTATTTTCGAAACGTACCCGGCTGGCCGTACGCATCTGGCAACGGGCGGGTTTAGCCGGCATTGCCCTGCTGACTCCTATTCTCCTGACACCCATTGGCGGTACTGCCCTGGCTATTTCGTTCCGCGTACCCATTCCCCGCATCATCGTGGCCATGCTCGTCAGCGGCAGCCTCTGGGGCGTGATCCTGTCGTGGGGAATGTACCAGATACCGGGGCTGTTTAAGTGAGACCCACCGCGGCGGCACCCCACCCCTAACCCCTCCCCGTAAGGGAGGGGGACCGCTTTAGCGTATTCTGAAGATGTCCCCCTCCCTTACGGGGAGGGGTTAGGGGTGGGGTGCTACCGGCTTACTTCAACAACTGGCTTGGCTGTTTTCTTGAGGAAATCACCTTGCGAGAAGTGCTTCTCGATCAGGCAGTAGAGCAGGATGAAGAAGTAACGACTTCCCATCTCTTTGATTTTCAGTTTCGATTCACCGTATTTCCGGTTTGTCCAGCTATTGGGAACAACCTCGTAGCTGTATCCACGCACCATCGCTTTTAGAGGCAGTTCAACGGTGAGGTTGAAGTGCGGCGACAGAAACGGCTTGATGCCTTCCATCGTCTCGCGGCGGTACAGCTTGAAGGCATTCGTCGTGTCATCGTAGCGGGTGTTCATCATCAGGCGGATGATGAGGTTGGCAACCCGATTGATGACTTTTTTCAGGGCCGGATAGTCAACGACCTTACCTCCTTTCTGCCAGCGAGAACCGAAAACGGCGTCGGTACCAGTATCGCGCATTTTGTAATAGTACTTGACCAGATCCTCGGGATCATCCGACATGTCGGCCATGAAAACGGCGACACAATCGCCCGAGAATCGTTCGAGGCCGTAACGAACGGCATAGCCAAATCCATTAGGGCCTGGATTGGTGAAGACCACCAATGATGGAATTTCGGTCTGTAACCCTTGCAATACAGCCAGCGTGTTATCCCGCGAGTTATCGTTCGTTACGCAGATCTCATGGTCGATACCGTATTTAGCAAGCGTCTGATACAACGCACGGAGCGTTTCCGAAATCGACTCCTCTTCGTTGTAAGCAGGGATAACTACACTTAGCTTCATAAGCAAAAATTGGGTGATGCGTAAAGTTACGCGGGTTTCCAGTGCGGCGGCACATCAGGCACGGCCACTTTTATACGTTCCACTATTTCGTTAGGTAGCGGCCCCAGTTTCGCGGCCAGAACATGGCTCACCACCTGCTGGCTGGAGCGTACACCCGGAATAACTATTGATACCGCTGGGTGACTCAGGCAAAACCGCACCGCCGAAGCGCTGATGCCACCGTCGAGTTGATCTAAAAAAGCCAGACTGCGGGCACTGTCGAGTAGCCACTGACTGTCGCGGTCGGGCAGATAATGACGATACTGATCGGGCGGAAAAACGGGGTCCTGTTCCAGGTACGTTGTTTTCAGGAAACCCGATGCCAACGGCACCCTGGCAATAAACCGGTAGGTTGTCGCCTTGGGGTCTTCCCATAAAACGGTTTCGGCCCGGCGATCCAGCGCGTTGTAAATTACTTCCAGCACCGACCCAAAGCCCGCGTTCATAACGCGTTTAGCGCCATACACCGACCGCGAACTAACGCCGTATGCCTTTATTTTACCAGCGCGAACCAGGGCATCGAATGGTTCGGGGTCATACGAATCCCAGTCGAAGGCATCGGGCGGGCTATGCAGTAGCAACACATCCAGTGTGTCGCGCTGTAATCGGCGCAGGCTGGCTTCAACGGCTTCAGTCAGGTACGTTGGGCTGTAATCCTGAGTAGGCTGACCCTTGGCATCGCGCCGGTTGCCAAATTTCGTACAGATTTCAACGGGTAGCGTACCTGGGTACGTTGTTTGCTTCAGTGCCTGACCAACCAGTGTTTCGGCCTGTCCGTTGGCCCCGTAGCTATCGGCGGTATCGATAAAACGAATACCCTCATCAAGCGCACAGTGGATGGCCCGGATAGCGTCGGTTTCGTCTACGGCGCCCCAACCCGTTGGCTTGTTACCAACGTAGTTGGGACCACCCAGTTGCCACGTGCCGATACCTAGTCGGGCAACGGCTGAGGAGTCGGCAGGCGTCGTTACGGGGTCACTCATGCGGCCACCGTTGCCGAATCGCTGGTTTGGCCGGCAGCAGACAGAATAATTTTGCCTTTGATGAGGCTGCGTTGACCAGGATATTCAGCAAAGAAAGCATTACGGCCGTGCATGACACGGTCATCGTGGAAGAAAACACATTCGCCCTGTTTCAACACAACGGGCATAATGATGCCCGATTCCATGATGCGGGTTTCCAGGAATTTCTGCCACCGTTCGCACAGATCGAGCACTTCGGGCGAATTCTCTTCCCGGTCGAGGCAGTAGTAGTTCCAGTTGGCCAGATAGCCTTCTTCGTCTTTGTCGAGGGGCTTTCTCACCTTACGCATGCCGCCTTTCGAGTGAACCACATCGGTACGCATCAGTTCGTCGAGCAGATCGGTGGCGCCGTCCAGTTGCAGGCAGTCAACCAGCGTTTGCAGGTCGATGAAGGTAGTGGCACCACCTAGTTTGGCCTGTGAAGCACTGTAGAAGAAATTCACGGCTACTTCGTCATACAATTCTACATAGGAGTCATCTGTATGCAGGGGTTGCCGCGTATTGCTCGACCGGTAGCGGTCGGGAATTTCTGGATTATACGTAATGTCGATCCAGCGATTGCCGGTTTGTTTGCCAGTAGCAATATCCTCATCGGCCGCATGAATTTTTCCGATGGTTTCGGACAGGCGGCTGTAGAAATCGTGAACGGGAAGATCGGGCTTGAAATCAGACAGGTGTACGACCTTGTTGGCCAGCACGGCCTGTTTCACGTTTTCAATGGTTTCATCGAGCGTCGTGTACGCCACTTTAGCAAAGAAGTTCATATCGAGCTTGCGTTTCGTTTCGTAAAAAATGGTGAATGGTAAAACCCTGCTGCCAAGCCACTTCCGGCTTTCAACCTACTTAAAAGTAATACAGGGCGAAGGTAAAAACCAAACTTGGTTATTGAACAACCGGTTCAGGCTTTCAGCACGCGAACGAGTATGATTTCGAGCAAAAGGAAAGCCAGTGCCGCTATAATACAGTACGGCCACAGATTAGTGCCAAGGTTCTCGCGTTCCAGCGCCTGTCCGAAATTACTGTCCTGAATACTGTCGAAAACTTCAACATTGGTTTGATTGGCAAAGGCCTGCCGGAGTTCGGCGGCACTATAGAACGCCATCTGCGATTCGGCCCGGCCGTGGTTCAGCGCGATGATTCGTTCCGTTTGTGGCGCGCCGTCGTTGCCTGTGCGCTGCAACTCATAGTAGCCTGCCTCCACGGTCTGTCCCGACGTAAGCTGGTTTGCTTTGGGCAGTTCCAATACGAGCTGGTTGCCTACCACACGTTGCACGGGAATAATTTCCAGCGATTTGTTTTTCAATTTATACACCGCCCGATCAGCCGCATTGGCGACGTTGGCCGTGGCCGGGAAAGTCAGTACATTATCGTCGAAGGAGTAGGCTGTGCGTTGAGGACGAACGCTGAGAGCCGCCATTTTGTACATCACCGGCACAAATAGCGCGTGTTGGGCCAGGTTGCCATAATCGGCGGTGAGCGGACTGGCCAGCATATACAGTTGCCCCTGCTTACCGGTCGTACCTCCACCCACCCGCGACTGGGTCAGGAATGATTGGCCGCTACGGAGACTCAGCAGCCGGTCGCCGCCGTTCCATTGCCAGACGGGCGTGGCCTGCGGCATATTGAGCACCTCCTGCCGGAATCCCTGCTGAAACACGTCGGCAAAGAACGGATTGAGACGGTCGGGTTCAGCCATAGGAACCGGCGCCGCATCGGCGGGATTTACCTGAATGCCAGGTACGTTCAGGCTGCTCAGAAAGGAGCCATAGCTCGCCGCATCGGGCCGGGCGGGCGGAATGACGACCATGCTGCCGCCCTGTTTCACAAACTGGTCGAGTTCGGTGCGCAACGTACCCGATACCTGGGGAACACCTTCCAGCACCACCAGATCGGTGCCTTTTAGCTGGCCGACGTCGAAGTTCTGCGCCGAGAATTGCCGGAATGTGAATAAGCTATCGTTCTCGAAAACGGCCTGGATATAGTCGGGCGTGGTTTTCTGCCCGACTAAGTGTAGCACCCGAATGGCAGGCGAGGCTTCGATGACGAAATAGTAATCGTTGTCGAAGGTGATGGGCTGATCATCGAAGAAGACGCGCCCCCGGTGAAACCCTTTTTTGGTCACGTTCACCGTCAGCGTCACGTCGCCCGTGCCATTGGCCGGTAAATTGACCGACGCCGTCGACACCTGCACATCATCGAGATAAAGGCGAATGGGCAGGTTCTGTACCGCCTCGCGCCCACTGTTATGCAGGCGCACGTTAAGGCTGTTGTTCTGCATTTCGCGCACAAAAGGCGTAGTCAGCCAGACCGAATCAACGGCCACGTTACGCTCGGTCTGAGCCGTGACAGGCACCAGGAATAACCGATCGGCGGTATCTATTTTCAGGCGACTGATATCACCAGCGGTACTTTTCTGAAAATCGGAAAACCAGAACAACTGATGCGTTCCCCCCCGGCCCGTACTGGCCAGCAGGTTGCGTTGCCGGCGGTAAACGGCTTCCAGTGTCCGGGGGGTGTGCGCCAGTTTAACCGATGCCAGCCGATCCCGAATGGCTTCGGCCGTGGCGGTCTGTTGTTCGTCGGCCGAGAAATCGTTGGTCAACAGTTGCAGCGATGTGGCGTTCTTGAACAGCGTCAGCAACTGATCGAGCTTACCCACGGCAATGTCGATGTAGCGGCGGTGCGGTGCGTTGTTGTTTTCCTCGTTCTGCATACTGAACGAGTTGTCGATATAGAGACTGGTAGCCCCTTGCCGCGACAGGCCCAGGCTGCTTTTCGAGGGAATGAACGGTTGCGCAAATGCCGCTACCAGTGCCGCCAGAAACAGGCAGCGAGCCAGCAGAATAAGCCAGTCGCGCAGCCGCCTAAACGACCGGGTAGTGGTTTGTACGGTTTGCAGCAGCGCTACGTTGGTGAAGTAAACGCGGCGGGTACGTCGAAAATTAAATAAATGGATGGCAATCGGCACCGCAAGGGCCAGCAATCCCCACAAAAACGACGGAAATAGGAAACTCATAGAGGCGTAACGCTTTCAGGCCGTAAGTTAAGGCGTAGGGTTGTTAAATTCTGTTCAATAGTTAAGGTTCAATGTCCAGCGTTGCGCTGCTGCTTTCAACACGATGATGCGGCAACGCAACGCTGAACATTGAACCTTAAACATTGAACCTCCTGTCATTTACCCTTTCAAAATAGTATGCCCCATTTTATCGCGCTTTGTGGTCATATAACGCTCATTATACGGATTTGTAGGCATTTCAAGCGGTACAGTCTCTACAATTTCCAGGCCGTAACCCATCAGGCCAGCCCGTTTTTTTGGATTATTCGAGATCAACCGGAGTTTATGCACACCCAGATCGCGGAGAATCTGCGCGCCAACGCCATAGTCCCGGGCGTCCATCGGCAGGCCCAGGTCCAGGTTTGCTTCAACGGTATCGCGGCCATTTTCCTGTAATTTGTAGGCTCTCAGCTTGTTAATCAACCCAATGCCACGCCCTTCCTGAAACATGTAGAGCACAACACCTTTCCCTTCCTGCTCCACCATCTCCATCGAAGCATGTAGCTGAGCACCGCAATCGCAACGGCACGAGCCGAAAATATCGCCCGTTACGCAGGACGAGTGCACCCGCACGAGAACGGGCTCGCCCGGCTCCCACTGCCCTTTGATCAGGGCCAGGTGCGTGTCTTCGGTATCATTCTGTTTGTAGGCAATCAGGTCGAAGTGGCCCCATTCAGTGGGCATGTCGACGCCTATTTCGCGCTTGATCAGGCTTTCGGTACGAAGGCGGTAGGCGATCAAATCCTGGATACTAACCAGTTTCATATCAAACCGATCGGCCATGATCCGTAGCTGAGGCAAACGGGCCATCGTGCCATCTTCGTTGAGCACTTCGATAAGCACACCAACCGGTGCCAGGCCAGCCAGCTTCGCCAGGTCAACCGCCGCCTCGGTATGGCCAGCCCGACGAATAACGCCTCCATCGACTGCCCGCAGCGGAAAAATATGACCAGGCCGCCCCAGATCGTCGGGTACGGTGGCGGGATCGACCAGCGCACGAATGGTTTTCGACCGGTCGGAAGCGGAAATACCCGTGGTACAACCGTGGCCCAGCAGGTCGACCGAAACAGTAAATGGCGTGGTATGGACCGACGTGTTGCTGGTCACCATCATGTCGAGGCCCAGTTCCTGGCAACGTTGTTCGGTGAGGGGAGCACACATAAGACCGCGCCCTTCTTTCACCATAAAATTAACCATTTCGGGGGTGACCAGCTCGGCCGCGCAGATCATATCACCCTCATTTTCACGATCTTCGTCGTCAACAACCAGTACAATTTTACCAGCGCGGATATCAGCGATGGCCTCTTCTATTCGATCTAACTTGCTAGTACCCGAATCGGTGCCCGTATCTTTGTTCATAGGTAATTGGATAAGCAGCGTTTTTTGGCGGGTTATTTGCTCCATTTCCTATCACCACTATCCATCCGTCTACAAAACTCTGTCCGGCAAAGATACGTTTCGTCGGATGCGCGAAAAGGACGGTAATTGCGTTAAGGATTCAGAACATCAAGGAACTAGCTACGAAACAACATTACACCGTGAATGGATTCTGGAACAGGCAATGGCAACTCAGCGTGCTACTCATCAGCCTGTTAATCAATATAATACCGGCTTACGCGCAAAATTTCTGCCCAACCTCTGCCTCGGCAGAAACCGGCGGTTTCACCGTTCCCGCGCAGGTATGTGCTGGTAAGCCGCTCGCGGTTACGGGTGTGTTACCTGGTTTAGCCAACATCAGGTACGTGTATCAATATGCTGGGAATGGGATACCGGGTGGCGTTGCCAGTACGAATAACATCTATACAAGTCCGGGTAGTTATACAATCCTACAAGTTGCTGCCGGCAATAATGCTACAGGTACGTTCGCCTGCCGGGTCGTGGAGGTATTACCGGTTACAGCAGTCGCGTTTAGTACAATCAGTTGCGCTAACCGGGTGGTTACGCTGACATACTCCCTGGATGTTGAAACGATTCGCTACGATTTTTTAACCATCAACTGGGGTGATGGCAGTGCTCCGTCTACGGTGGTCCTGAACCACACAGCAACAACTGGTTCGGTGAAGCATACGTACTCTGGCACGGCTACTTCGTATCTCGCCCAGGTGTCAGGAGCATACACCAATGCCTGTACGGGCAACCTCTCTCAACAACCCGTAAAAATACAGACTTCGACAGCCGCCAGCCCAACGATCAGCGCGTTGACCTCAGACGCCACAAAAGCAACGATCACCTATCAGGGTGCCAGTGGCTACAACCTGGAACTGTACAAGAAAGACGCAGGGGGCGTTTACGCGCCAACCGGCCTCACAGGTACGTCGGGCGGAACCTTCACTATTCCTGCGTCGCCAACAGACGTCACCTGTTTTCAGCTAGTGGCCAAAGACGTATGCGGCACCTCCGACCAGCGTTCGGCTGAAGTGTGTAGCTTAGTTCTGACGGCTAAACCGGAAGACAAAAAAAATACGGTAAGCTGGCCCGCCTACGCTGGGACCGATCCGGTAAGGCTATATCGGGTTTATAAAAACGGGGGGCCAGCCTGGGTTGGTCCAACATCGCCTTATGTCGACGACATAGACATCAGTTGCAGCAAAACTTATTGCTACATGCTGGAATTAACGGCGGGGCAGACAACGGTTCGGTCAATGTCTACCTGCGTGTCTGGGGTTGATAATGGATCTGTTGCCTCCCCGGCATCGGCCTATGTTTCGGTTCAGCCCAACGGTGTGAATGTACAGGCAACGTTGCCCACAGTGGGGTTACCGTCACCGTACACACTCGTTATAACACGGGCCGAAGGTGTGGGGGCGGCCTTCCATCCACTGGGTGTGAGCAATGACCGATCGTATCTGGATGCTGCGGTGCAGACCAACAGCCAGAATTACTGCTACCAGACAGCTATTCAGAATTCATGCGGTGTACTCTCTAAACCAACGCCGGCGGCCTGTACTATTTTGCTGACCAAGACAGCCGATGGCAGGCTAACCTGGACGCCGGATTCTCCCTATTCAAACGAGTCACCTCAGTCGTATCAGCTCATTTTCATTGACCCATTAACGGGTGTTTCTGACAAAAAGTCGCTCGGTAAGGTCACAACCTATACACCAGACCCCGACAGCCAGGTTACGCAATATCAGATTGCGGCGGAGAACAAGGCGGGTATCGAAAGCTACTCGAACCCTATCGAGGTTGAACTTGGCCTGCGGGTGTTTGTGCCCACTGCCTTCACGCCCAATGGTGATCAGCAGAATAACTCATTCATGGCAAAAGGGCTACTGGCCTTCTGGGCTACGTTTGAGATGACACTCTACAGCCGCTGGGGTGATGTGGTGTATAATACCACCGATAAAAACACGACCGGATGGAATGGCGAGATCAACGGTACGCCCGCCCAGTCAGGCTATTACGGCTACCGCATCCGCATAACCGATGCCACAGGCAAAGGCTTTGAACGAACCGGTCAGGTGTTGCTGATCCGGTAGTTTTTACAGTTCAATGTCTACTCCCTGATCGTCGCGTAGCAACCCAATGTTTATAGCCTTTGAGCAGTCAGTCATACTGTAGCGTGCCGTAGGTACGCCACAACCACGCCTATTTGTGGTAACGTACCTACGGCACCCCGGGCCTATACATCCCGGTTCTGCTGCAAACATTGGGTCGCTATGCGACAAAAAGGAGTACTGAGGACCATGCGGCAAAGCCTTTTGGCCTGTCAAAGTGAACAGTAAATGCTCCCTTAACGTTGAACGTCAAAATCAGCACCTACTATTATGTTTGGTAATCTCGGAGATATGATGGGCATGATGGGGAAAATGAAGGAAATTCAGTCCCGCATGAAATCCGCCCAGGAAAGCTTAAGTACGCTGTCGGCCACGGGCGAATCCGGGGCGGGTATGGTACGCGCCACCGTAAACGGTCAGAAACAGCTAACCAGTCTGGTTATTGATCCTGACCTGATGAAATCGGCCGATGACCGCGAAATGCTTCAGGACCTGGTCGTTGCCGCTACCAACAAGGCAATGGAGAATATCGAGCCGATCATTAAATCGCATCTGCAACAGGCTACCGAAGGACTACTGCCCAATATTCCCGGTCTGGATTTAGGCAGTATGATGGGGTAATCGTATGTCCCTTGCGGTTGTCATTCTGAATTATAACGGAAGGGGATTCCTTTCCCAATTCCTGCCCACTGTTGTTGCCTATTCAGAGGACGCTACTATTTATGTAGCCGACAACGCCAGTACCGATGGCTCGGTAGACCTGTTACGTGAGCAATTTCCCACCGTGCGTGTGATCGAATTGCCCACCAACGAAGGCTATGCAGGGGGTTATAACACAGCCCTTGAGCATATTCGCCAGCACGAAGGTCCCTTTACATACTATTGCCTGCTCAACTCCGACGTGGCTGTTACGCCCGGCTGGATTCGGCCCGTGCTGACCCTGCTCGACATGAACCCACGCATAGCGGCCTGTCAGCCTAAACTGCTGGCCCACGACCAGCCCACGCAGTTTGAGTATGCGGGCGGTGCGGGCGGCTACCTCGACTGGCTGGGTTTCGCCTTCTGCCGGGGTCGCCTGTTCGATTCCGTCGAAACCGACACCGGTCAGTACAACGATAATCGGCCCGTTTTCTGGGCATCAGGGGCTTGCCTGTTTGTCAGATCAGCCATTTTTCACCAGACGGGTGGTTTCGATACGGCATTCTTCGCCCACATGGAAGAGATAGACTGGTGCTGGCGGGTGCAACGGCAGGGGTACGAAATCTGGACCTGCGGCGAGGCAACCGTGCATCATGTTGGTGCAGGTACGTTGGCGAAAAGCAACCCGAAGAAGACGTACCTGAACTACCGCAATAGCCTGGCTATGCTCTACAAAAACCTGCCCGGTCAAACCCCCTGGGGATTGTTGTTGCTGCGGCTGGTGGTTGATGGCCTTTCTGCCGGGCCATTGCTCCTGCGTGGCGAGTGGGCGGCTATCTGGGCTATTCTTCGGGCACATTTCGCTTTCTACGGGTGGCTGGGTCGGTCCGACGCTTCGGCGTTACGTCAGCAGCGCCGTAGCCTGGCTCGATTGGCGACTACCGAGGTGCGGCTTTTTCCGAAAAGCATTATCTGGCAGTACTTCGCCAAAGGCGTACGGCGATTCTCGGAGTTGTAGTTCAATGCCTAAAGGGCTCCGCTCATCCGTATTGCAATACAGATGGGCGGAGCCCTTTAGGCATTGAACCTTGAACTTTAGACGTTAAACCCAAAACCCTTCTATTGCAATATCGGCCGCACGTCGATCTGGCTCTGGTGGTACACCAGCGAGTGAGGCTCGACGCTTTCGGTTAGCCAGACGTTGCCGCCAATCACCGAATTATGCCCAACCACAGTGTGGCCGCCCAGGATAGTGGCGTTGGCATAAATTACCACGTTGTCCTCAATCGTCGGATGGCGTTTTTTCTGTGCCAGCGATTTGGCCACGTGCGTTGCGCCCAGCGTAACACCCTGATATACCCGGACGTTTTCGCCAATGATCGTTGTTTCGCCGATCACCACGCCGGTGCCATGATCAATGAAGAACGATGGACCGATACTGGCTCCGGGGTGAATATCGATGCCGGTTTGTCCGTGGGCGTATTCGGTCAGCATGCGGGGAAGCAGGGGCACTTCAGCCTGCAACAGCGCATGAGCGATGCGGTACACCGCAATAGCGTAGAAGCCCGGATACACGGCAATGACTTCCTCGATGCTGATCGCCGCCGGATCGTTATCGGCGATAGCTTGTGCGTCGAGCAGCAGGTTTTCGTGAATAACAGGCAGTTCATCAAAGAAGCGCATGGCAACTGCTTCGGCCCTGACGGTTAAATTCGGCTGGAGCGGGTGTAGCAGGCATAATAACTGGTCATTGAGTCGCTGGTAGGTTTCGCCCGCGTTGGCCGTAGCCGACTGGCAATCCTGGGTTACGGGGAACAGCAGGCGCATTAACTGATCGATGAACCGGCCTGCGTCGGGACGCGAAGGCAATCGGTACTGATACTGCTGCTGTTGCGCCGACAGGCGATTCAAAAAAGCGATGAGCGGGGTAGACATAAAATAGAGTGGCTAATCTGCCCCAATCCTGGGGCGACGCTCCAACAGTCCATACAATTTGGACCAAGCAGGAAACCGAGGCAAAATACCGTTAATCAACTGATTGGCGAACAAATGTCGGTCCAAATAGTTCGTCATCTCAGACTGGCTTGCCTTTTGCCTTCGCGTATGTGCAATTCAGCCATCAATGTTATGATTTATAAAACCGTTGTCACGCTCCTTTACTCACTGGCAGCCACCTCTGGCTTCTCGCTCTTTCTGTCGTGGGCCTGTTCTTCACCAACAGAATCGACCACAACGACAAGACTGTCAGGAGCCCCTGCTGCCATCACCATTTCGACCACCGACGCGCACCCTGGCCTTACATTCGATGCCCCGGTCGAGTACACATACGCCAACGACGGAACCAGCCGGATGTTTATTATCGAGCAGTCGGGGAAAATAAAAGTGGTTGATCAGGCAACGGGGGCTAAATCAGCAGATACGTACCTGGACATCAAGAATAAAGTGGCTTACGGCGGCGAAATGGGCCTTCTGGGATTGGCCTTCCACCCGAAGTTCAAGGAGAACGGCTATTTCTTTGTCAATTACACCAAAAACAACCCGCGCGAAACCGTCATCAGCCGATTCAAAGCCAGTTCAACCGATGCTCGCCAGGTCGACCCAGCCTCCGAGGTGGTGTTGTTTACCTTCAGGCAACCTTATTCAAACCATAACGGCGGTAAAATCGCCTTTGGGCCTGATGGCTGCCTGTACATTGCCACCGGCGATGGCGGGAGCGGTGGCGATCCACAAAACAACGCCCAGAACCGCACGGTGCTGCTTGGGAAAATCCTGCGAATCGATGTGAACGGAAAAGACAAGGGGCAGTATGGTATTCCGGCCGACAATCCGTATAAAGCCAACAAAGACGGTTTCCGCGAAGAAATCTATGCGTACGGCCTGCGAAACCCGTGGCGGTTCAGTTTTGATAAACAGGGTAAACTATGGACGGGCGATGTTGGCCAGAATGAGATTGAGGAAATTGATGTGGTGACCAAGGGCGGCAATTATGGCTGGCGGATTCGCGAAGGCAACGCAGGCTACAAACCAGGAGAAAAAGCCGACGATCCACTGGTCGAGCCGATCCATACGTATACGCACGCAAACGGTGACCTGTCGGTGACGGGTGGCTACGTTTATGAAGGAAAAGCCGTTCCGGCTCTGGCTGGCAAGTATATCTTTGCCGATTACGTCAGCGGGCGGGTGTGGGCCCTAACGCCAACTGGCCCAAACAAGGCGACTAACCAGTTAATCTCGGAACGGGCGGGTACTATCTCCGCGTTTGGCGAAGATCGAGCTGGTGAGTTGTACCTCTGCGATCATGCTGAGGGTAAGATTCTGAAGCTGGCGAAGTAACAGACATAGCAAAAAAACGCCTTCAACGTACCTGATTATAAATCGATCAGATACGTTGAAGGCGTTTTTAACGTACTGGTAGCCCTAATTCCCTGGTAGGGCGTTACCTCATATTTTTTAACAGATGTGGACAGAAACGGAAAGCCAGACTGCGAAGCAATAAGATGATTCCCCTTAACAAAGGCCAGGTATACTTTATCAAGAACCAATACTGGTCAACGAGAAACTTCTGATTGAATGCTTTCTACTACAACCAAGCTGTTGTTCGCTTCTTAACAAAAGTATGTACTCACCAGCCACATGAATTCATTGACATATTCCTCTTTTGTTCCGTCATTTGTTCCCTACGTATTCGCTTTTTATTCCCTCACCAAAATCCAAGGCACATGACAGAGCGTGAAATGCAGGCCCTGAGAGAGGATATTAAAAAAAAATACGAGACGTGCCGCTTACAGAAACCCGGAAAATATCCAAAAATCAAGTTCAATAGCTATCCGGCTGCCTATGCTCATCTTCAGGAATCGATCAAAGAAGAGCTAGTCAAGTATGGACAAACAGATACGCAGCAAGCCGTTGCGGCTATCCCCAGCACAAAAATCTTCGCCAAAATCTTTCATGAGAATTATGTCCTGAAAGACGAGAAAATCATTGATACCTGCTACCTGTATGCGCGGGGAAAAACAAGGGATGAGTTTTACGAAGTAGCCGATGGTCTGGCCAGTGCGAATATGACCCAAACGGGACCGCTGGCCAAAAACTGGTTGAGTAATTGGACAACTACCGGTAAGATAACGCTGGCCGGGGTTATCATACTCGCCGGTCTTGCGGTTCATAGGGCTACAACTCAGCCAGCTACTCTGTCTGCCAGTGGATTAGTGATCGATAGTCCCACCAATGACAGCATCGTTCCGCGTCAGTTACTGGCCCGGGGAAAAGTGACCAACGCCAGTACCGTCTGGATCGTGGTTCGTAACGCCAAAGCGATCAGGTATTGGGTACAGCCTGAGATTAAAGTCAACGGCGATGGCACTTGGAAAGGCCCGATTTACATTGGCAGTGAAGACAAAGCCGATATCGGTATGAAGGCGCAGATACGGGCTTTCGTTGGTCCAGCCAAATCGCTGACAGAGGGCGAAGTACTGTATTCCTGGCCAGAAGCGCAGCTCTCTTCCGGTATAGTGGAGGTGGTCAGAGGCCCCAAAGACAACTGACCCGCAGTCGTTCAGCTACCAACTATGTATCGCCAGAAGATGACTGCCGGTTTATGGTTCTACAATTCGTACAGTACTTTCCGGTCAACGGTTGGCGGTAGTGAACCGCGACGAATGAGTTTCAGAGCAGCCAGATTGGCGCCAGCGGCGGCACACTCAGCGGGCGTACAGCCATCGAGCCAGGCGGTTAGAAAACCAGCCCAATAGGCGTCGCCCGCACCGGTAGCATCCACTACAGACAGGGGCTTTCCGGGCATCTGCACGACGCTACCTCCGTTATCGGTCGAAACGATACTACCTTCAGCGCCAAGCGTGAGGCAAACGAGTTTGGCCCCCATCCGGTGAAAATCAGTACGTATCTGTTCCGGCGTTTGCGGGGCACCGTAAAGGCGTTCGGCGTCGTCTTCACTCAGTTTAACCAGGGCACCGGACGCGCAATAATCGCCCAGCACCTGCCAGGCGTTGTCGCGATCTGGCCATATACTTGGTGCGTAGTTAGCATCGATACTGATCTGCGCACCGGCAATAGACGCACGCCGGGCTGCGTCGACAATGGTTGTCTGGGCAGGGTTACGGCTAAGGGCAAAACAGGTAGTATGGAACAGGGCCGTCTGGTCGAGCAGTTGATCGGGCAGGTGCTCGGGCTGAATCAGGCAATCGGCGGTGCGATAAGCAATAAAATCGGGCGTCCCCTTTGTACGCGACACCACCACAAGGCTCGTGGGTTGAGTCGATTGAACATGTATATGGCTCACGTCGATGCCTGTCTCGGCTACTTTTTGCACCAGATACCGCCCCAGGTTATCGTCGCCAACGCAGGCAACCAGCGCCGCCTGATTACCTAATCGAGCCATATTAGCGGCCATGTTGGCGGGTGAACCGCCTTGAAATCGGGTAAAATCGGCCGCATCGAACAGGCTTTCCGAAAAGGTTTGTCCAATGAAATCAGCCAGTAATTCACCGACCGACAGAATAAGTTGTTTTGAGGTAAGGATCATAGGAACAGTCAGAAAAATGGGTCAGGTACGTTGGTACATGGCCTGAAGATGCACGAAAATAGACTTGTTTTTAACGTACCTAATCCGTTTCGGCAAAAATAAACAGCAACGTACCCAGCGTTTCTGCGCAGTAAGTCGTCTCTGTAAGCAACAGGATTTACTCCACGGATTATGAAAACGACGAAACACGTACTAACCAATATCCAGCGGGTGATTGTGCTAAGTCTTCTGATTGGATCAGGGAGCCGCTGCACCCACCGGGAAGTTGACAGGCAAGCCGAAGGACCTTGCCGAATCAGGCTGATCGAGGCCAAGGATACGGTGCTGCAAAACAACCAAACGCCCGACGACAACACCGATCAGACTGTATACGAGTACGACGAGTTGGGGAGAATAAGTCATATTGTACAACACTATGATAAGCGTTTCAAAGGGCAATCAGCCAGCATTTACAGCTATGTCCAACGTGACGACTACACGTATGACAATGCCGGTTTCCTAATTTCTTTATCATCAGCTTCTCAATGGACACCTACCAATGGGGCCTTGAGTAACAATACCAACACAACGCTGTATACCTACACGTATACAAACGGTCGGCTAACACAACAGCTCAGGCAACAAACGAATGAATATGGCCTCCAGACCAAGACTGTCAGCACCTATACGTATGACACCGCTGGCTCGTTGATCACCCGCGCAGAGGCAACAACCTACCCGGTTATTCCGACCACACTTCAGGAAAGGCCCCTATTTCCAGACGGCATGACATCAGAGTGGACCTATAAAAATGGGAAAGCGGTCGATTATGTTGAGAGGCAGGGAGGAATCGAGGTGCATCCGTACGTGTTTCAAAACGGTCTCTTTCAAACGCAGACGGGCCCCAATTACCGCACAGTCTTCACGTATGACACTCAGAACCGTTTAGTGAAGAGCGAGTTTTGGGTCGATGGCAAATTAACTTCTTACTCCGAATCAACGTACCTCCAGGCCAAACTCCCACCCGGAGAGGTGCCAAATCACTTCAAAGGATTTCCAGACATAAATGACCCAAAGGGAGAAGAAGGCGTTCCAAATACGTATTCTTTTTATTTGGTCTTGAACACAGGAACGATAGAGACCAGCCGCTCGCAGCTACAGTACAAACTTACAGGAGCAGGGTATGTAGCCTCGTCAGAGCAGGTATTGACCCCACCCGCCAATGGGTCATCGCCCCAGTTGATGACGAAAACAACCTACACTTACGACGGATCTTGTGACTAACGCCACGATCGACAGCCTGATTGACGGGTGCCGACAAGGTAAGGAGGCGGCCATGAGTGCGTTTTATGAACGCTTCTATCCGTATGCATTGTCGGTATGCCTGGCCTACGCCGACGATCGTGAAGACGCCCGTGAGTTGATGAATGATGGGTTCATGAAGGTGTTCAGGCGTATTGGTGAGTTAAAAAACGAAGCCGCTCTAAAACCCTGGCTGCGTACGATCATGGTCAATACGGCTATTGATCAATACCGCAGAAAGAAACAGTCACCTACCGTTTCGACCGAGCACATTGAGCAGTTGGTCGCTGAGCCTTATCAGAACGACGAGGCTATTCTGGCGCAACTGTCTGCCGAACATATCCTGGATGTGATTCATCGCCTGCCTCCAGCTTATCGTATGGTGTTCAGCTTATACGTGCTGGAAGGTTTTTCGCACCGCGACATCGCCGATCAGTTGCACATCACCGAAAGCACCTCACGCGCTCACCTCACCGAGGCCAACCGGCTATTGCGCCGTGCGCTGGCTTCACAGACTCACCACACTCATGAACAGCACCGACGATAAACCACTGCACGACTGGGTACGTCAGTCGCTGGACGATTACAAGCCAGTTTACAATCCTGAAGACTGGCGGCGGCTGCGTGGGCAAATCCGGTGGCGCAGGTGGCGTACGGGTCTGCTTGCAGGTTGTCTGCTCTTGATGGGAATCGGTTACCTCATCAGCCTTCTCCCGGCAAAGAAACCACCGATACCCCGAGTTGCCCGCCAATCAGGTACGTTAAAGGTTGTGTGCTCACCCGGTCGGGCAGGTCAGATCAGCGCTAAACGAACGTACTTAAAACGACAGCTAACCCATGTCATCTCAACGAACACAGCACCGCCATCTATACCGGGGTTGATGGAGGACGCCGTTGGCCACGAGCGAACCGCCACCCGGCAACCGGTAGTCGCTCAGGTACGTCCCATTCTGTCCGTTATTCAATCCGTTTGGCGGTGGCCAGTCGTTACGTTTCGAACACTATCACCGTTTGAACTGACCATTGAGAAAAAACTGGTATCGGGCGCTATTGGCCCGGATTCGACCGTATTTGCAGCACTTACACGTAACCTGCGCCGATGGCCGAATGCCGTAGTTGTTTGTGATCTGACAACCAGTATGGATCCTTTTGCCGCCCAGATTTACGCCTGGTTCCGCCACAATAGTAAAAGCCCGCAGATACAGGGAACGGTTTTCTATACAGACTGCGACAGCCTCGGGCAGGAAACCAGGCCTGGCGGGCCAGCAGGAATGTTTTTCGTTACCCGCGAACGAGATCCCCATCGAGCCTTACCCACGCTACTGGCTGCTGCCCGCAACACCCTCAACAACAGCCTCAATGCAGAGAATGTAGTGGAAGCTTTACAATTTGCCCACCGGGAATTCCCTGAAGCGCAGCATCTGATTCTTATTGCCGATAACGGAAGTGGCGTAAAAGACATGGCTTTATTAGCCAATCTTAACGTACCTGTTCATGTTATCTCCTGCGACACGCAATCCGGGCATGACTATGCGTTTGAGCCGGGGCAATTTCAGATTGCTCAACAGACCAATGGCAGCTTGCATACCCTCGACGACGACGTTGATCCGGGTCAACTCACCAACAGTACATTTATTCGGGTGGGCACAACCTACTATAGGTATGCAACCCGAAAAGGCAGGTTTGTCAAAACCAGCTTCCAGCACCGGCCTGTCCGCGTGTTAGGAATGAATTTATAAGTTACCCACGGCACTAGCTATGTAATCAGGAAAGAGCCGCTAATCGACGTCGTTTACCTGACTACAGGGCTGGTGCCGTGGGCGACTTAAAACTAAGCAGTACGGCTTTCTTTAACCAGGAAGCACGAAGCGGCAGCGGCCAGCATACACACGCCCGCCAGCACAAGTGCGTTGCGGGGATCGTCGCCCAGTAGCGTTTTGTAGAAGAGCGGCACCGTGAGCATACCGATAAACTGAGGCACGCAGATAAAGCCGTTGAAAATGCCCATATAAACGCCCATACGCTCTTTTGGAACAGCCCCCGCCAGCATCAGATAGGGCATAGACATAATTGACCCCCAGGCCAAACCAATGATCGACATGCCAACTAGGTAAATCATTTTATCGTTGGATGTCAGCGTCAGGAAGAAGCCGACCGCGCCAAGGCATAGGAACAGGGCATGCGTGGCCCGTGCGCTACCGAGCATTTTAGCGATGCGCGGAATGAATATGGAGATAATGGCACACGAAATGCTAAACATGGCGAAACATAGACCGCCCCATTTTGTCCCGGCCTCGAAACCGGCTGGATTTGACGTGGCGTTGGGTGCGTTGAATGCATATTTAGCTACCGCCAATGACAGAAACTGCCACATCAGCGGCAAGCCATACCAGGTAAAAAACTTGACCCACCAGAGTTGCTTCATTACTGTTGGCATAGACGACAGGGACGCCAGCACTTCTTTGAAAACGGGGAGCATCAGCACCAGATAACCGCCCGCCAGTATACCGAGCCCCCATTTAGCTCCATTCGCTAAACCGCCAGCATTGAAGGCGAAACAGAAGGCCAGGATAGCCGCACCAACCGTGAGGGCCAGATGCCAGAACGAGATCGACTTCTTTTCTTCGTCGGTAAATACATGCGCCTTTTTATAATCGTCATCAACGGGCGGGTATTCTTTGGTGGTGCGCATGGTCCAGAAAACGGCAATCAGGATCGACGCGCCGCCGATGTAGAATGGGTAGCGAACCGAGTTGGGAATACCGTTGGCCAGTTGCGACTCTGAAACGACCATTGAAATACCGATCAGCGGCAGAATATAGGGCATCACGTTGGCGAGTGTTTGCCCGAAGCCAACAAAGAATGACTGAACGGCAAAACCCGTGGGCCGTTGTTTATCGTTCAGCATATCGCCCACAAATGCCCGGAAAGGCTCCATCGCCGAGTTGAGGCCCGCGTCGAGCATCCACATCAGACCGGCGGCCATCCAGATGGAGGATGAATTGGGCATCAGGATCATGGCGATACTGCCAATGAGTGCGCCAGCCAGCACAAACGGTTTTCGCCGACCCCAGGTAGGCGACCAGCTCCTGTCCGACACCGCACCAATAATAGGCTGCAAGAGCAACCCCGTAAGTGGCCCGGCCAGCCACAACCCCGGAATAGACGATTCATCGGCGCCCAAATAACGATAGATGGGGCTCATGTTGGCCTGCTGAAGCCCGAAGCCATATTGAATTCCTAAAAAACCGAAACTCATGTTCCAGATTTGCCAGAAACTCAGGTTCGGTTTAACGGATGCTTTCGCGGCAGAGGGAGCGCGCTCAGTTTGCATAGGTATGTCTTTTTATAACAACAATAATACGCAGACCATTGCATGATTCGGCGAACGAGTTGGGTTATTTCTTACCTTAGAGGTTACTGATGCCGTTTTCTATTCTCTGGGGACTTGAATCATCCAATTGCTTCCGAATTTCGTTTATTGTAAGGCCAGTTAATTATTGTG
Source organism: uncultured Fibrella sp. (assembly GCF_964250085.1). Classification (NCBI taxonomy): domain Bacteria; kingdom Pseudomonadati; phylum Bacteroidota; class Cytophagia; order Cytophagales; family Spirosomataceae; genus Fibrella; species uncultured Fibrella sp. The sequence goes on from NZ_CAXUEC010000006.1 coordinate 124,294, forward strand.
GCCTGTCTCCCTGCTCGTTATGTCGCTTTTTACGTTCGTTTTCTCGCTTTGGCAACTGGCGGCTCCTATCCCTCCCCCGGCCGACTCGGCGGTGGTGGTCAGGTCGGTAACGCTGGCGGGAAATGTACGTACCCAGGATCGCATCATCTTTCGGGAAATGGCAATCCGTACCGGCGACACCTTGCGCAGAAGTGAATTAACGCAGAAAGTAGCCTGGGACAAGCGCAAAATCTGGAACACTAATCTGTTTGTCTCCGTAGACGTAGCGGCGGTTGAAGATACGACGGCTCCGCTGGGTAACCGCCCCATCAACGTAACGGTGACGATGAAAGAGCGGTGGTACATATTTGTCGTCCCCATCTTCGAACTGGCCGACCGCAACCTGAACGAATGGTGGTATGACCGGGGCCACGACCTGCGCCGAACCAACTACGGCGTTCGGCTCGACTGGAAAAACTTTACCGGCCGCAACGACAAGCTAACGGCCGTTGCCCAAACGGGATTTACCCCGAAATACATTCTTGCCTACGACCGGCCCTATGTCGACAAAGCGCAACGAATTGGTGTTAACGCCGATTTCTATTACGCCACCAACCGCGAAATCGCTTACCGGCCTTTCCTCGACAAGTGGGAATACATTCGACCGGCGGGCCTCACCACCCTACGTACCCGGCTCACCACCAGCGTAGCCGTTACCCGCCGCGATGGCTTCTATAATTTTCACGAACTGGAAGCCCGCTATACAAACAACACCATTGCCGACACGGTAGCCCGGCTCAACCCCGATTATTTTCTGGACGGACGTACCCGACAGCAGTTTCTAACGCTGACTTACAACTACCGCTACGACCGCCGCGATAATGTTGCGTATGCCTTGCAGGGCACTTTGTTAACGGCTATGCTGTCTCGTTCGGGCTGGCTACCCAACGCCGATTTGAAGCAGACCGACTTGCTGTTGGGTGTCAGTCGGTATTATCCGCTCAGCAAACGGTTCTTTGCGGCCAATACCATTCGCTTTCGCAACGTATGGGCCGACCGGCAGCCGTATTTCGGCATCCGGGGGCTGGGCGTGGGCGATGACGTTATTCGGGGTTATGAACTGTACGTAATTGAAGGAAACCAATACGGCGTTTTCCGAAACAACATCCGCTTCCGGCTATTCGATGTGAAGAAGGAGTGGAAATGGATTCCGGTCAAGCAGTTCAATACGGTGCCCATTGCCGCCTACCTGTCGCTGATTGCCGACGCAGGCTATATCAGCAGCAATATTGCCGAGAAATACCAGAGCCGACTGGCTAACCGCTGGCTGTATAGTACGGGGATCAGTCTCGATGTAGTTACGTACTACAACATGGTTTTCCGGTTCAGTACAGTTGTGAATGCGCAGCATGAGACTGGTTTTTTCCTCAACATCCAGCGTGAGTTGTAGTTTCGCAGTATGAAACGCCTTTTCGTCTCCCTCTGCCTTATCGGCCTCGCGGCCGCCTGCACCAGCCGCCAGAACACAGATGCCACCAATAGCTCAGATAGTACTGCTAGCCGAATAGAATCAGGTACATCGACAAAGTCCACTGTTGCAGCCCTAACTCCCCGTCTCACCTCTATTGGTCTGACCACGGATCATGATTGGCGACGGGTAAGTATTGGTGACGATTTTTATACTGCTAAGGCCACTGAAACAACTGAAGCATTCGAGCAAGACGCCAGCCACATCGGTTATACTAAGGAATTCGACAACCTAGAATCTATTGATTATCAATATTTTCAAACAGGTGGAAAGCTTAGTAAGATTCAAGTTGACCTTTATTTGAATACAGCAAAAAGCGTCAATGACTATTTGGTGGACCTAGTACTATATCTGACCGTGCGTTATGGCACAGCCACTACTATCAATGGAGTTGCGACTTGGCAAAACGGTAAAGTAGAGCTTAAGAACGTTTCGAAAGGCAAAGACTTCGGCCTGAAGTTGACGATGAAGTAATAGCAGAGCTTTAGCCCCCTTCAGGGGGTTGGGGGTCTATGCTAAAAGCTATTACTTCGGGAATGTAATTTTGAACGTGGTGCCCTGGCCCATTTTGCTATCTACATCAATGTGGCCACGGTGGCTGGTTACGATATTTTGGGTAGCGGTAAGGCCCAATCCCATCCCGCTTTGTTTGCCAGTAAAGAACGGGTCAAATAGCCGCTGAATATTTTCAGGCGCAATACCACTGCCATTATCGCGAATAATAACGCACACCTGCGTATCGTCGAGGCAGTAGGTATCAACCCATAGTTTGCCCTGACCGGGTTCCATCGCTTCTACCGCGTTGATCAGAATGTTGGTCAGCGCCATACGTACCTGTTCACGATCAAGTGGGGCAGTACAGTCGTCGGTCGAATAGTTGGTTGTCAACTGCATCTGTTTCAACTTGATGCGGTCAGTAACAAAACCGAGTGTGTCCCGAACAACGTCGTTGAGATCCTGTGGTTTACGATCCAGTTCACGTGGTTTCGACGAATTCAACATATCGGTGATGAGTGTGCTGATGCGCTCTACATTCCGCCCGATAATGTCGGTATATAGCTGGGTTTCTTCCTGGTTATCCCCTAATTCGTCGCACAACTGATCGAGCGCCAGGCTCAGGTTCGTCAATGGGTTACGTACCTCATGGGCAATGCTTCGGGCCAGTTTTCCCGTCATCGTTAGCTTCTCAGCGATGATCAGTTCCTGCTGGGCCTTTTTCTGCTCCGTAATATCACGCACAATACCCTGGTACCAAACTGGTCGGCCAGCGGCATCATCGACCGCCCAAACCGAGATCAGGCAGATTCGTTTGCGGCCTTCTTTGCTGACGATAGTCGTTTCAAAATCTTTAATCTGATTGAATTCCCGCACCGAGAAGCGCAATTGCCGCAACGCATCGAGCCGGTCGAACAGACGGGCTGGATTTATCTTCAACAGTTCGTCCCGGTTATAGCCCAGCAGTTTCTCAACCGATGGATTCACGTCACGAAACTGCATATGACTATCGGCGACAAAAATGGCGTCGAACGACCGTTCGAATAGGGATCGATATTTTTTCTCCTGTTCAACCGATTTAGCCAGCGATTCGGCCTGACGTAGCGCATAGCGCACACTGCGACCCAACAACTGAGCATCTATCCGGCCTTTAACCAGATAGTCGGACGCACCGATAGCCATCGCCGAGTAATCGACCGACTGGTCATCCTGTCCCGTCAATAGAATCATGGGCGCCTGACAACCCGCATCGGTAGCCTCTTGAATGAGTTCGATGCCGGTTCGTTCGCCCAGGCGGTAGTCGATCAAATAAACGTCATAATCATTGGCCGTTATTCGCTCGAATGCTTCATCGTACCCTTCAACCCAGTCGAGGCGGAGGTTTCGATTTTCGGGCGCACTCATCAGCGTGCGGGTCAGGATATAGTCATCTTCATCGTCCTCAACCAGCAGCACACGAATGGTGGCTACTTTGTCAGACACGTCGGGAGGTGGCAGGATGACGGCAGGATTCATATGTTTGAGTTGAGCAATAATAAATAGCGGGTACTGCCTCTTCGAGATGCCTCGGTATGGCTACCGCCCATTTGTTTATTAATCCGGTAACTGAACTGTTTCCAGCCAGTAATATTTCAACGAGTTGATCACTTCGACCAACCGATTAAAATTATGAGGTTTCACGATGTATGAGTTTACCCCAATCTCATATGTCTTAACTACATCACCATTGGCCATAGAAGTCGACATAACTACTACTGGCAAACGCCGCAACACGGTATTACCGCGAATTTCGGCCAGTGCCTGGAAACCGTTTTTACGCGGCATATTCAGATCAAGCAGAATCAGGCTGGGAAACGGTGCATTATCAGCAGTAAATCCGTTCTGATGCGTCAGATAATCCATGAGGTCTTCCCCATCCTCGACGAATTTCACCTCGTGGCGAAACCCATTATGCCGAAGCGCTTCAATCATGAATAGGCGATCGTCGGCATCGTCGTCGGCAATCAGAATCGTCTTCACTGTTGTTGATGTAGCGTTTAGCATGCCAGATAAGAAGGTAAAGCTGAGTTACTTGATGAACAGCTAAATTAGCCAATACAGCCCATTAACCACGTAGAAGTTAAACAGAATTAATTAACGTATCCAAGTTCTTGTGTTGTCCATATAGGCCGGAAGTGTGGAATCCGATCCGCAATAAGCGCACAAATAGATTCGGCCAGTACAGATGAAGTGCAATTTTAAAACAAGCCAACTTCCTGTCTACTAACAAATTAAGCAAAGCCAGACTTATAGAACTCCTAAACTGGCACAGATTTATCTTCACAGTTTATCAAACATACAGTTCAGTTTGTATCATCCAACTTTCACAACAATCACTCATAACGTCATGAAAACATCGATCACAACACTCGCATTAATACTACTCACTACCGCTGGTATTCTGTCGGCAAACACAGACGCTAAAGCCCAGGCTCGGGTACGTACCGGTATTAAAGGAGGTCTCTCGGCCAGCACACTTCAGTTCAATGAAGTCGACTTTTCGAATCGCAAAGAACGGATTGGCTTCCACGCGGGTATTTTCACTCAAATTCCGGTAGGGTCTGCTTTCGCCATCCAGCCTGAGTTGCTTTATGTAAACAAAGGCGCGTCAACGAACTCCCGCATTTTAGGACAAGACAACAATTATTCATTCAATCTCAATTACATCGACTTGCCTGTTTTGGCCACGTTCAAACTGGGGGATGCAGTGGAAATTCAGGCAGGTCCTTACGCCAGTTACTTATTAAACTCGGGCGTGAGTAGTTCAGGTATTGTCAACTCAGCCCTTAACCTCAACGCCGATCAGTTTAACCGGGTCGACTATGGTCTGGCGGGTGGCCTGAACGTTTACTTCGGTCAAGTTCTGCTAGGCGTACGTTACACACAGGGCTTGCAGAAAATTGCCAATACTACAGCGTCACAGGCGGTGTTTAGTAATGCCAAAAACGGAGTGGGCCTTCTCTCAATCGGATATAGCTTCAACTAATCTCTAATTTGAAGTGCTTCGCTGATCATTTGTTTGTCAATCAGCGAAGTACTTCAAACTAAAGATGTATATCATACGCTTTCAGCTTGTTATACAGCGTTTTGCGATCGATGTTCAGGACTTCAGCGGCCTTAGTCTTATTGTAACCCGTTTTTTCCAACACTTTCAGGATTGCAGCCCGCTCAGCACTTTCAGAGACCGATTTTAAGTTACCTCCCTGAGAAGCCTGTTGCATGATAGGGGGAGAACCGGGCCGAACAGCGTCGACAACAAAACTGGCCGATTCTTCGGCCGATATATACGTTGGCGAAACAATCTCATGCGGCAACACATCGACGGTCACGTAATCGCCCTGCGTTAACAATACGGCCCGCTTCACCACATTTTGTAGTTCGCGTAAATTGCCGTGCCAGTAGTAGTCTTTAAATTTCTCTTTAGCTTCTTCATCGAAGCCCAGTACATCTTTCTCTAGCTGCCGGTTAGCAAGCTCCAGAAAATGTTCCGCAAACATCATGATGTCTGCACGGCGCTCCCGAAGGGCAGGCAGGTCGATGCGGAATTCATCGAGCCGGTGAAAGATATCTTCCCTAAACCGCCCCTGACGCACTGCATCGCGCAGGTCTTCATTGGTAGCGCATAAGATGCGAACATCTACGTTGATGTCGTTGTTGCCACCCACCCGCTTGATTTTTCGCTCCTGTAAAACACGCAATAGTTTAATCTGATTCTCGTAGGAGAGATTACCTATTTCGTCCAGAAACAACGTACCTCCGGTAGCGTATTCGAAGCTACCCATCTTATCGGAGGTGGCACCGGTAAATGCTCCTTTTACGTGGCCAAACAACTCACTACCAGCCAGTTCCTTTGATAATGCACCACAATCGATAGCCACAAACGGCTTATCGGCCCGTTTGCTGCTCAAGTGGATAGCATTGGCTACAAACTCTTTGCCCGTACCAGTTTCGCCGGTGATGATCACCGACATATTGGTAGGGGCAATTAACTCGATATGTTTCTGAAGTTGCTCAGCGGCCCGGCTTTTGCCGAAAATGAACCGCTTCCCATTTGGGGCCAGGTCGTTTCGTCCAGTTCGGGAGGGTTTAGCAACAATTTTTTCGGGCTCATTAACTACAGGAGTTGCCGCTTTAACGGTTGTAACGCCCTTTTTATCCAACGCGCCTTTAATCGTATACAGGATTTCGTCGGGTAACAGTGGCTTGGTTACGTAATCAAATGCGCCATACTTCAGCGCCTGAACCGCTATGCGAACGTCGGAATAACCTGTGATGATAATAACGGCCGTATTGGGACTGAGCACTTTTATGCGACGCAGCATCTCGAGTCCGTCTGTGTCGGGCAGTTTGAAATCGCATATCACCAGATCATACGATTCCTTTCGAAGCAGCAACAGCCCATCTTCACCTCGTTGCGCTGATGCGGTTTTGTATTTCTGTTTGGCCAGAAAACGCTCCAGTAAAACGCAGATGTCATTGTTATCGTCGATGATCAGGATTTTTTCCATAGAAAATACCCGATTCGGTCAGTAATGCCGCCTCGGGGTCGAAGGAATGGTGGACAAGGCTGTGTTGGTGCTTCTAGTGTATTGTTACTAGCCTTGCACAGTGTACAACAAAATAGAGACGACAAAGGTGCATTTAAACCTGTATAGACTCTAATGCCTGTTCAACAGTTTTACGGGTAAAGGGCTTTCCCATGAAATAATCGGCACCCTGATCGCTGGCACGCTTGCGCTCAGCCATGCCGTCGAAAGCACTAATCATCACCACCTTAGGGCTTTCTGATAGTGAGAGTCCTGTTTTGATTATTGGCAACAGATCGAATCCGATTCCGTCGGGCAGATTCAGATCCAGAAATATTGCATCAAAGTGTTGACGACTCAGACACTGGCGTCCTTCTTCCAGGTAATGCGCGCAGGTAGGCTGATAGCCCAATCGGCGAAGCAATCCAGATAGCAACAGGCAAATATCGGCCTCATCATCTACTATCAACACGTGCTTCGTAGTCGTCATATTGGTGTTAATGGCCGGTCTGAAGGTGTAATTAGTCGCCGAACCCCCTACTCTTGCCCCATTCATAGTATGCTCACGTAATTTTAACTCTTCGTTTTCAGTCAATTACTATAAAATATGATGCCTGATTTTCGGCTACACGACAATAAACTGTACGTACATGGATAAATGACCCGTATAGAAGCAGTTAGCTAATTTAATAAGTACTAACCCAAATAAGGAACGATTGCGGTGGTAGTGTGTATTGGGGAAAAGTGTGGAGTTGGTGCCTATGAAGTGGTGAATAGTTGGGGAATAATTTCTACAGGTCAGATCCTGTCGCCTGCTTTTCGCTGTTGCTGAGAATGGCCTTTTTGAGGCCTATCTGCCTCATTCTCATTCAATGAAGGCCTATTTTTATGTTACTAACAATAGAAGGAAGTGAACTGGCACGGAATTTTCCAATGAGGTTATCAGAATGCGAGCTTAGTTAAGCTTTCTGATTTACTCAACAACACGAACGTTATGGGAAATTTGCTGTACACAATAGCAGTGATCTTGATTATCATCTGGGCTCTTGGATTTTTAGGATTCAACAGTTTTGGAATGGGAGGATTAATTCATGCTTTATTGGTGATAGCAATCATAGCGGTCCTGTTTAGGCTGATTAGTGGGCGTGGCGTCTGAGGCAACTGCCGTTGACGTAGTTCATTGATCGAACAGGCCACTTCAACATTGATTCTAAACAATGGTACGTTTAGGTTTGGTAAGGGGTTAACCCTTATGGTTTCATTTTAGGTTAAGTACAAGTTACGGTGGGTACGGAATCCCTGCGTCAGTTTGAACGCAGGGATTTTTATTTGCCTTTTAGCCTGGTCGGTCGTTAACGCAGTAGTCCATAGTCTGGATAGTCGCACGTAGGTGACTATCCAGACTATGGACTACTGCGTTAACGACCGACCAGGCTATTATAAGCTCAACATTTCCTTGAAGCGAATAGCCTGACGACGGCTGATTTCAATTTTGTCATTACTGCCCCGTAGCGTTACGAGTAACCCCCCGCTAAACCACGGCTCGATCTTGTCGATCCATTGCAGATTAATGATGTGTTTCCGGTTTGCCCTGAAATAAGTAGCCGGATCAAGGCGGTCTTCGAGTGCATTTAATGACTTCAATACCAATGGCTTCTGATCGTCGAAGTAAAGGCGTACGTAGTTACCCATTGACTCAAACAGCCGCACTTTGCCCAGTTTGACGAACCAGCATTTTTCGCCATCTTTCACAAACACCTGATCGTTCTCACCAAGTAGTTTGGTATGGTCTTTCACCGCACCCGGCCGTTCGGCAACTGTGCTCTGGTGCAATTCCTCCTCAACCCGGTGAATGGCCTCACTGAGTCGCGCCAGATCAACGGGTTTCAGCAGGTAGTCGAGCGCATTGAATTCAAATGCTTTAATGGCATATTCGTCATACGCCGTTGTGAAGACAACTTCCGGTGCTTTCCCTTCAATAGCCTGCAACAGCTCGAATCCATTTTTGCCGGGCATCTGAATGTCAAGAAACAGCAGGTCAGGCTGTAGCTCGTCGATCATTGGCAACGCTTCGTCGGCATTGGCGGCTTCGCCCACGATATCAACTTTCGGAAAGTTTTCGAGCAGGCGGCGTAGTTCGTTACGGGCCAGCCGCTCATCATCGATAATAATGGTTCTCATGGTCAGTTATCGGTGAATAGTTATTGGTTGATTGGTTATTGGTTGCTTCGCTTGGAGACGTAACGTACCTGAGCGAAGCAACCAATAACCAATCAACCAATAACCATTCACTGATTTACGGTTTCTCGTTCGGGTCTAAAAATACTGTCTGACTGTTGGGGAATTTGTACGTTCGCCACTACAATGCCGGGCGATTCCTGTTCAATGGTAAAGTACGCTTCGGAGCCGTAAAGCAGATCGAGGCGTTGCGATGTGTTTTTAAGGCCAAACCCGTCTGACGCCAGCTTGTCGCCTAACGTACCTGTATTTCGTATTCTAATATGGAGTTCGTCACGCCCGGTGCTACCAGTCACAATCCGCCCGACTAACTCAACAAAACCACCGTTTACTGCTTTCGACACGCCATGCTTGATCGCATTCTCGACCAGGGTTTGCAGCATCATGGGGGGCACCTGCCAGTAATTGGCCTGAGGGTCTACGGTAACGCGGCAATCGAGCCGTTCCTCATAGCGGACCTTTTCGAGGGCCAGATAATCCTGCACCGTTTTTATCTCTTCGCGTAGCTCAACGGTTTTGCGCCGGTCGGCTAGCAGTGAGTTGCGCAGGATATTCGAGAGTTGGGTAATACCCAACTGTGCCTTCTGCGGATTCTCGTACACCAATGCCCGGATGCTGTTCAGGGCGTTGAACATAAAATGAGGATTCAACTGTGATCGCAGCACTTTTGCTTCCGTCTCCCGAATCGACGACTTCAACAGGATCTTTTCAATCTCGGCCTGGCGGGTACGTTCCACGTAGTGATAGGCCGTATAACTCAGCACCCAGGCCAGCATTGTTTTTACCCAGCTAACCATTGTGGCCATGAAAAACGAAAGCCCGTGCAGTTGCTGATTCATAATCAGTTCCAGATCTACAGGTACGTTGATGATAGACATGATGAAGGCCAGCACAATGACCGATGCCAGCACGCGGGGAACCAGTTGCAGAAAGGGAAGGCGCACCCAATTCCACCGCTGAATAGTGAGGCGGTAGAGATGCGTAAGGCTAATGCCCAGCATAATGTCGGCAATAGCCAGGTAGAACACTTCCGGTTTAAAGCCATCATCGATCCAGTAGATGATGAAGTCAACCATGATAAGCAGTGTCCAGCCGACGATCTGGCAAAACCAGTATATACGTTGTTTCGACATGCAAACTAAAGCAGGCCTGCTATAGGCCTGCCAACGAAACTACACAAATATGTGCTGGCGAAAGCGTTGTTTGTGGGAAATTGCCTATTGCGTGGATAAACCTTAGATCGAGCCGGATGAGCGGTAGCTGGCCTGCATCAACCCGACTACATCAGACTATTAAACGAGTAGGGCGTTCAGGAAATTCTGAATAATACCAATTCTGATAATTGCTTAGTAATAAGTCTAGCGACTCTTTGGTTACTATGTCTTTACGAATAAATTTGTTGCCTATCCAAACCACCGCTGACAATGAGTTTATTAACTGACTTAATGGAGAGTTGGTCAAGACTGCAAGCCAAGCTAATTCCACCAGTGGCAGCTCCCGCTTCGGTAGTAGCTTCACCTGACCGCCCCACCAACCAGAAACTGCTGGACGAATTACTTGCCTGCTTTCAGGCCAGTATTCAGGAGAAGTCGTTGAAACGGCGGGTTTTGTTCGACATGTACTATTTGGTCGTCATTCACCCGGATGTATACAACGATCTTTTCCCTTTTTTTCCGGTCATTACAGAAGACTTGCTCGATGAAATGTATACCATTATCCGGGAACGGTCTGAAGAGCGGAAAGGCGGCGTAGCTGGCTATTGGCAGTTCAGCTACCAGCCAGGTACGTCGTTGGGCGACGACCTCATTGACCCTACTCAGATTCGGGTAGTAGGAATGCCCACCGGGGCAATTCAAAGCACATCGGGCACCATTCGGGCTACGTTTAAGCCCCGAAACTCGAACGTATACAAAACGCTCGACATCAACCTGGAGCTACTCAGCGGTCTTGAGTTTGTGGCGACGGGCATCTTCCGTGATAAATTCAACCCTGATCTGGTTCGCAAAACGGAATCGATCAAATCGGTGGTTGGCGAATCACTGGCCAAAATAGAGTACTCCCCCACGGCGGGCCAACTGGCAACCTGGTATATGAAAGATGATGAGATCACGATCAAACGGCGTGAACCCTCAGACGAATATTCGTCTTTTCTACTAGGTATCGATTCTGACTTTGTGGCTGACCGCCACGTTCGGATCAAATACAACCGCGAAGACGATAAATACGAAATTCTGTCGCTGGTAAAATCGCCGGTTATGGTGAATGAGCGGCAAATTCCGCCGGGTTCACCGGGCAATAACCCAGCCTGGTCTTTGCTTCCCAACACCGCTACCATTTTGTTGAGCGGGCGTATTGAACTACGCTTTCAACGCCTCAACTGAATAACCAACCTACCGTTATGGTTAATTTACTGCTGGTTATCCTGCTGGTTATTACTGTAGTAATATTTGCCAGTTGGCACCGCCGCAACTACCCACACTGACCCATGTCGCTGCTCACTTTCCACGCGGATACCCACCCGGGTATGCGCCGTACTGACAATCAGGATACCTACATTTGCACTCGATTGTGGGCACCTCATTTAACCTTGCTCGCCGTAATTGATGGCGTTGGCGGCTATCGGGGTGGCGATAGAGCCGCCACTATCGCCCGCGATACACTACTGGACCTAACCCGCGAGCTAAACGGGACTACCCCTACCCGCTTGTTGCAGGAAGCCGTTACCACGGCCAACAACCGGATTTACGCCGAAGGGCGGCAAGACGAAAAACTGTCGAGTATGTGTTGCGTACTCACGGCCGCCATTATTGATACAGACAACAACCTGCTGTATTTCACACACGTTGGCGATACGCGCATGTACCGCCATCAGAACGGGCAGTTGCAGAAGATCACCCACGACCATTCAGTAGTGGGTATGCGGGAAGAAACAGGAAAACTTACCGAAGAAGAAGCCATGCATCACCCGCGCCGCAATGAGGTAACGCAGGTGGTGGGGCTTGAACCGCACAGCATCAGTGATCCTGATTTTCTGGAGTCTGGCGAAACAGCGTATGACCCCGGAGACGATCTGTTGCTATGCAGCGATGGCCTGACCGACATGATTACCTCGGCCACCATCAGAGACATTCTGGCCCGGCCGGTATCGCTCGGTAAGCGGGTGCAGGCTTTGATCAGCGCGGCCAATACGGCGGGTGGTCTGGATAATATTACGGTTGTACTTGCCACCAGCCAGCCACTTCAGGGCAAAGACAAGCTCGTTTCTGTGCCGGAAACACAACAACCACAGAAGGCCATTGACGAGGCACCTGCCGGGGCCGCTGATGAAACACGCCTGCTATCAGCCGGGGCCGACCAACCTGATAACGTACCCAGCCAGGACGTACCTGTAGCCGTATCGCTACCAATGCCGACCTCAGGCTGGCGACCACCAGCTACATTTTCGGCTTTCGCTGGCTGGCTGGCAGTGGCCCTACTGGCGGGCGCAGCACTAGGCAGTTGGGCCACTGCCTACATAACCGCCAGGCCACACAAACCGGTTTCGGCTCTATCTGCTTCTGATTCGACTCACGCTCTGTCAGGTACGCTGGTGTCGGGCACAGGCCTTTCAGGTAGCGTCATTTCAGGTACGTTAACGGCGGCACCCCCAACAACTGGGTCGGCGGTAAGCGGTAGCCAGACAAACCCCCAGTCACCCACCACACCCACCGGCCGGCCATGAAAAGCTCTCCCGCACGACAGTCAGAATTCAGGTTTATGCTGCTTGGCAGCGTGTTATTGACCTGCCTGTTTGCCCGGTTATTCTGGACCCTAAGCGGCCAGTTCGACCAGGCGATGACCGGCTATCGGCAAGGCTCCATCGTTAATCTGGCGAAACCACTCAGTACAGGGGACTTACGGCGGCTGTTGCAGCGCACTCATGCCCTCACCGACCCGGCAGATGTTGACCTGCTGGTCAGTACGCTTTCGGGTTATCTGGAGCACCACACCCTTCCAAACGTTGGTGAACTCAGCAGACAAACGATTTCGGTTGCCCTCACCAAAATCGATTCGCTGGGGGGAAGAAGCTATCGGGTGCGGGCCGCCGAGGTTCGAAAACCTGATAATAGCCAGTTCCCCGGGGTCCGCCCTACCTCTGTCCGGTTATTTTCTGATTCGGTACGTGAGCGATTAAAAGCAGACCAGGCCCTTACGGTACGAACGCCTTCCCAATTCAAAAGCCGGTTTATTCTGTTGCTCTTTCTGTTTTTCGGCGCATTCTGGTCGGCCTCTTTTTTCTGGCGAATCAGACAGTTCACCGGCGATCCGCTGTTGCTTCCCATGCTGATGATACTCACGGGGCTCTCACTACTTACGCAATTTAGCCTTCAGGATCCACTCCGTGACCTTATTCTGGCCGAAAAGACAGTCTACGGTGTAGTGGCAGGCTTACTCATGCTGACCCTGCTATCGCAGATGAACGTGGCTGCCTGGTACACCAAACGCCATTACGACTGGTTATACTGGCTACGTCATCGTACCATCTACAACCTGCCCGGTTTTACGTGGGTCGTTCTGGCAGTTGGGCTAGTCGTGCTTGTGGTGGCCGTGGGGAGCGGACCCGCTGGGAGTGGCGTAAACGTAAACCTCAGCTTGCCCATTATCGGTAAATTTCAGCCAAGTGAGCTAACCAAGTTTCTGCTGGTTATTGGTCTGGCCGGTTATTTCTCGGTCAATGGCGAATTCCTGCAAAAAGCACCACGCCCGGCCTGGCGACTACAAAACCTACTGTGGGTGGGTGGTCTGGTGGCACTCGTCCTCCTTTTATACCTGATCGCTGGCGACATGGGACCGGCGTTGGTTATTTGCCTCACCTTTATTCTGCTGTACGGTATCACGCGGGGCGATCTGGGCGAGGCTTTTGTTACCCTGCTGGCCTATATAGCCTTACTATGGCTGCTAAGTAGCCTACTCAACACCGATGCCAACCCAGATGTACGCCAAACGATCCAGTGGGTAGCAACGGGTATTATCGCGCTGGGATTAACGGCCTACTCGTTCCTGAAAAAACGGATCTACGACACGGCCATACTACTCATGCTGGTTGTGGCTCTGTTTGCCGTGGGAGACAGCTTGCCGGGGGTAGGCGACCGGCTCACCCAGCGAAAGTCGATGTGGTTAAGTCCCTGGTATAACCTCAACAAGGGTGGCGACCACCTGGCCCATAGCATCTGGAGCCTGGCATCGGGCGGGTTAACCGGGCAGGGCATTGGCGAAGGGTTTGCCAACAACATGCCCGCCGCCCATACCGACATGGTTCTGGCTACACTGGGCGAAGAAATCGGCTGGCTGGGGCTGGTGGCCGTTATACTGCTGATAGGCCTGTTACTCCACCGCAGCCTGTTGATTGCCGGGCGGGCGGGGCAGGTGTTTAGCTTTTACATCTGCACCGGTATTGCCGTTGCCACCAGTGTTCAGTTTTTACTGATCGCCGGCGGCTCCTTTGGTCTTATTCCGCTCACGGGGGTTTCCGTTCCTTTTCTGAGCTACGGCATGAGTTCGATGTGCATTAATCTGGCGGCCTTTGGGCTCATTTGCAGTGTGTCGGCCCGGCCGGGTGCCGCTACTCAATCAGCCTATATCAGCACGTTATTCAATAAAACCCTCCAGGTTACGGCAACCGGCCAGCTCATCGGGCTGGTAGCTCTGGTGGGCGCATTAAGTTGGTATCAGGTTATCCGACCAGGGTATTACCTCACCAGACAAGCCATTGTCCCCGACCGGAACGGCGTATTATTTATGAGCTATAATCCCCGGATCGACGTATTGATGGCCCGCCTCAAATCGGGGTCTATTTATGACCGAAACGGGCTGTTGCTGGCAACCAGTTCGCCCGACTCGGTACGCGCACAAACAAATACCCTGCTCGATGCGGTTGAAACAGGCCTGACCCAACAGCGGCTGGATACCCTGTTAGCCAGCCGCCAGGCCCGGTATTACCCGTTTGGTGCCGATCTGTTTTTCTGGACCGGCGATTATAACACCAAACTTTTGTGGGGTGGGCAGAATGGCTACTGCGCCGAACATGAACACCTTGCCTTTCTACGGGGCTTCAGTACCGCCCCCAACGGCCGGGAAGAGATTGAGCTGCCCGGTTGGTATAAAGCAAAGCGGGGCACACCAGCCATCGACTCCACCTACCATCTGAAACGATACGACTACAGCCAACTGGAACCGTTACTGAAAGCAGGCCCCAATAGCAACCGCGTGGCGGAATTTAACCAACAAAGCCGTGATGTCACCTTAAGCGTTGACGCGGCCCTGCAAATGGCCCTGCAAACGGCCATCCGCCAGTCTGATTTTTCGGAGCAGCGTACCTCAGTAGTCGTTATCGATGCCGCATCGGGCGAAGTACTGGCTTCGGCGGTGAATCCGTTACCCAATCTGGCCAATCCAAGGGAGTTGCTGCTGCCCGACAGCCAGAAACGGCGACTCGACCACGTTGTGACCGACCGCGATCCAGGCATAACGTACCCAACGCCGCCCGGTTCAACCATCAAACTACTTACGGCCCTGGCTGCACTGAACCAGGCCGGACCTGCCGCCGCTGACATCCGCTACTCCGTTCAGTCGGCCGAGCGAATCAGGCTCGGCCCGCCCCCTGAGCCAAACGGTGTGGTAGACATGGAAAAAGCCATCGTCAAGTCGAGCAATGTTTATTTCATTCGACTGGCCAACAACCTCGCCCTCGACAGTTCAATGGCCGCTTTGTACCGCGCAACGGGGATGCACCTACAGGGTACAGGGGGCTATCTCTTTTCGCCTCCCGCTATAGTCTCCTCACGTACCCAGCGCATCTGGCGCGACTCTGTGTTTCTGAAAAATCGGGCCTTCTACTCAACATCAAACCCCATTAACCCCAAACATTTGAGCGAATTTTCATGGATTGCATGGGGGCAGGGTCGGCTCGATGCCACACCGCTGGCTCTGGCCCGGCTGGTGGGCAGTATCGCCAACGGGGGCGTACTGGTGCAGTCCCGGTTTACCCACCAGACCGACACGCTCATCCGTCGCCGAATCGCCACGCCCGAAGCTGCCGCCCTGCTCACCCGGTTCATGCGGAAACAATCGGAAGGAAATCTGGCTGATAACCATATTGTTGTAGCCGGCAAAACAGGCACACCAGCCCGAACCAACTACCGGGGCCGATCTATTTTCGATGGGTGGTACGCCTTTTTTGCACCCACGCCATCGGGCCGGTCACACACTGTCGTTTGCATCCGCATTGAAGAAGGTGACAAATCGGCAAACGCGGTGGCGCTGGCCAACAGGCAGTTGGTTCCGGTACTCATCAGGCACGGCTACCTCGGTAGCTTTCCTGCCAATAACTAACCACACTTAACCAAACGACGATTCATGGGCATTTTCGACTGGCTGACCCCAAAAAACAACGTACCCGGCCATAGCAAAGAAACAATTGTTGGGGCAATCGTAAACCTGCTGACTCCATACCAGCTTGTTGATAAGCACAAACTAACCGGGCTGAGGCTGGCTGTTACCTGCACCACATCCACCGAGAAAGAATCCTGTAGGGCCGCCCTCGATACAGACGAATTCAGGCTGCTGCTCCACCGCAAGCTGCTCGACTATGGCATCACCCTCCCCGATACGTACCTGTTCAACTGGGAGATCACGGCCACGCCGCCGGACTGGCCCGATGCGCTCGTGCGCGGCCCGTACACCCTGCTGTTGCTGAAGCAGGGGCAGCCAACCGCTTTTGAAAGCATCGCTGTTGCCCTGCGGCTCGAAGCACTGAACGGGCAGCTCCACAAGCCGTATTATACACTTGAACCAACTGACAGCCAAGTCTATACAATTGGCAGAGGCCTGCGCCCCCGGCTCGAGTCGGGTCAGTACAGGCTCAATGCCATTGCCTTTGTCGATGCCGCCGAAGCCGATTTCAACAGTGGGGAGGGTGAATCCAACAAGATGATTAGCCGCAACCATGCCCGAATCGTGGTTAAACCAACCGGGCTGTGGCTTTGTGCAGAAGAAGGGGGTATTCCACCTAAAAACAAACTCAAAGTACATACCGCTCAGGGGGCACTCATCCGGCTGTACGACCTGCGCGTGAGCCACCTGCTGGCCCCCGGCGACCAGATCGAATTAGGTGACGGCCTGATGTTGCTCATTAGTGCCGAACCCACGTCTACCCCCACCACCTAACGCTCCACACCCGCATGGCAAGCGAACGTATTGATCCCATTCAAGAAAAGTATCACCTCCTGTCGGTCATCAACGGCGGCGAGGCGTTTGTGCGTAAAGCCCTGGATAAAAAACTCCACTGCATTCGGGCCGTGCGCGAATTGCATCAGCCAATTCCACCCAAATCGCTCGAAAGCCAGAAGCAGGTGCTCATGCGGCTCAGCAACAGCAACCACCCCAACATTGCGGCAATCTATGCCCTGTCGGACAATGGCGGCCGGCTATCGATGGAAATGGAGTTTATCGGCGACTATAAAGAAACCAGCGACGGGCCGAGGGTAGAATGGGGCGTAAACCTGAATAGCCTCATTCAGCAGGAAACGTACCTATCGGCGGCCGAAACCGAGTGCGTGCTTCGCCATGCCGCCAGCGCGCTTCAATATTGCCATTGCGACGTACTCGACCTGGATTATGCCGACGGAATGCGGGTGAAAGGCCGGGGTGGCATTATTCATAACGACCTCACTGCCAAGAACATCATGCAACGCCCCACCGGCGAATGGGTCCTGATCGACTTTGGGCTCTCCTTTGTGGATAACGACCGCCGGTCGAGCCTGCGCGGAGCGGGAACCATTGAATATATGGCCCCCGAAACGTTCGACGACATGGTGGCCACTACCCAAAGCGACATCTACAGCCTGGGGGTGGTGCTGTATCAGTGCCTGACGGGTGAGGTGCCGTTTCCGGCAAAAACCGGAACTACCACCGAGCGGGGAAAAATTCAGGAAAAACACGCCGCCGCGCCCGTTCCGCCCATTTGGCCTACCCGCGCCGCACTCATTACCGCAAAAACGGGCCGCCAACCCAACGTACCTGACTACCCCGCCTGGCTGGAACTGGTGGTGATGAAATGCCTGGCTAAAAAACCAGCCGAGCGGTATACCAATGGCAAAGAACTCGCCGCCTTTGTGGCCAGCCAGCAACCCCCCAATACCACCGACATCACCCGGCGCATGGCCGAGGCAGTGACTCAACGCGAAACCGCCCAGGCAGAATATAAAATTCTGAAGGCGTATAACGGCCGGTTACTGAATGAACAGAGCGAACTGCAAAAAGCGCGAAAAGCCGCTCAGGATTCACTGGCCACCCTGCAACAGCAACTGACAAGCGTGCAGGAAACATTGGCCATTGAAACCGCAAAAGCAGGTACGTTGCAGGTGGCAAACAACACCCTACAGGCACAGGTAGCAAACCTGACAACCGAACGTAATAAACTGAAAATCAACCGTGAAGCCGAGCTGAAACCGATTCGCGAGCGAAACAGGCTGATTCAGGCAGGCCTGGGCCTGACCATTGCGGCCCTACTGCTTTACATTTGGCTCAGGCCGCAGCCAAAGCCAACACAGGTTGAACAAGTTGTTGAACCCACTCAGGCAGTAGACAGTTCGGCCACTATGGCGGCCGATTCAGCGGCCTACTCACCAGCCGACACAGCCCGGCTTCCAGTAGCAGACCCACTGGCCGAATTCCCTGACTCGATGCGGGCCATCCGGGACTTCCCCCTCCTGGCCCGACGCTTCAATGCCGCCTACGACCGCTCTGATTTCGATGCCTACACAAACTGGATCCTGTATACCGCCGCGCTAAACCTACCCGATGTAAACCCAAAAAAACTACGCGTGCGCGCTGCGAACCGGCTCGCCAATGAACTGGTCCCCCTACTCAATGATCCCGAAACCTGGGCAATAAGCGCCAACCGCGCTATAGCCCGAAAAGCAACGACCAATATCATGAAACTCGACTCGACCAACGCCCAGGCACAGGCCTGGTCCAGAAAACTCGCCACGTATGGAGCAGAAGACTAACTTACGGGGCTGGGTACATTGGACCGCCCTTTGGTGCGTCGGCCTGCTGGCCTGGTTGATACCTCCTGTCAGCTTCGCTCAAAGCCCGGCCGAAATTGCCCAACTCAGGAAAACTCGTCAACAGGCTCCTGCATTAGTAGTTGTTACGACACCCGAATTTAGACCGACAGGCGTCGCTAAGCCCAAAAGCTGGCGAGACTTATATAGCTACGTTTCTTCTTTCTCTGGGGAGCTAGCTTACGCGGAGCGGAATAGCAAGTATGGATTTGTCAATAGAAACGGGCAGGAAGTAATTCCTTGTGTATGGGAAGCGGCTTTACTTTTTGCTAAAGATCTTTTTGCAGTAAAACAAAATGGTAAGTGGGGCTGCATCAACCAGCAGGGGCAGGAAGTCACTCCTTTTCTCTATCAGTCAATAGGCACATTCTCCGAAGGACTCATTGAAGTAAAACGTAACGGAAGGTGGGGATACCTTAATGAAAAGGCCCAGGAGGTCATCCCCTGCACTTATGATTATACGACTGGGTTTTCTAATGGAATGGCCACCGTAAGACGAAATGGTCTCATCTTCAGAATCAATTTGAAAGGCGTATGCGTTGAAGGCTGCTTATCAAGACGTTAACGCGTTGTCTTATACTATTATCTACCGCACTTACTTATGAAGACTAACTCGCGGGGCTGGGTACGTTGGCTTATCGGTTTGCTGACATGTCTGGGGACTATTGCGGTTTCTGCCCAAACTCCCGAAGAAATTGCCCGCCTCAAGAAAAGCCAACAGCCGCCCACACCGGTGGTGGTTGCGCCGGTAAAACGCAAAGAGCCGCGCGTTGTGGAGGCCGTTCGGCCGCCAGCCAAAGTCAAAAACTGGCGCGACAAGTACTATATGGTGGGACCTGTTTATGAAGGGCTGGCCTACGTAAAACGCAATCGCAAATGGGGGTACGTTAACAAACAGGGGCTGGAAGTGATCCAATGCACCTTCGACGATGCCTGGAATTTTAGCAGTGGGCTGGGGCGCGTGCTGAAGAATGGCCTATATGGGTATGTTGATAAGATCGGTGAGCAGGCAATTCCCATTATATTTCAGAGTGCTGAAGACTTCAGCAACGAGGTAGCGATTGTGAAACGAGGGGATAAATGGGGCGTAATTAACACCAAAGGCAATGCGGTTATTCCCCTCATCTACGACAAACTGGAACGCAGACCTAACTCAGAGGTATTCCAGGTAACACTAAACAATAAAGTTAGCTACATGACCACTAGCGGCCGTGTATTTACTGGACAGGTGGGGTATTTTAACGAAGAACTGGCCTGGGCTGACCAGGATGGCGATGGCGTTTATGGCTATATAAATCAAAAAGGCGAGACAGTAATCCCTGAGCGTTATGATAAACTATGGCGATTTGCGGCCAATAAAGCCCTGGCAAAATTAAAAGAAGAAGCTGTCTATCGGTTCATCGACAAACAGGGTAAGCCTACTGATCTTGGTCAGTATTACGATGAATATATCGACGAAACTAGAAACCCAATACCAGTACGAAGAGGAGCGACCTGGGGCTATCTGAATACCAGTACATGGGCAGAAGTAGTTTCCTGTCAGTTCGATAAAGTCAGCAATTTCAAAAATGGAAAAGCTTTAGTTATAAAAAAAGAGAGTACGTACTTTATCAATGCCGATGGGCAACGTCTCAATGACCCAATTCCCAACTACTCCTCGTTTGGCAGCAGCTTTTCGGAAGGCCTGCGCTGGGTACGTCGAAACGGGCTGGAAGGATACGTTGATGAAAATTGGAAAGAAGTGATCGCCTGCCAGTATGAGAATGTCTCCGGCGCATTCTTACAGGGAAAAACTACCGTCAAGAAAGATGGAGCCACCTTTAAGATCGACAAAAGTGGTACTTGCGTTGAGGATTGCCCCGGCCGAAAATCGGGTAAAATGTAACACTAACCGATTGAATCAGAACGTATTGACAGCCAAAAGATGTGACGTATCGTTGGCAATATCGAGCGTAAACGAGGCCGCTTCAGACTGGTAGGTTAGTTTATATAAACACAGGTTGCTGTGCTCGAACTCATCCATCCGGGCCAGCGGTTTATTTAGCAACCAGGATAGCAAAATACGCATAGCCCGGCCGTGCATGGCCACCAGAACCGGCGATTCGTCGGGCTGGGCCAGCAGGTATTCGATCGCCGGGCGCTGCCGGGCAACCACCTGTTCGGGGCTTTCTCCCTGTTCAGTGGGCAACGCCGTATTACCTGCCGACCAGTTTTCGATCAGGTTGCGGTAGTAATCGTCATCGAGCGTATTCGGAATTTTTCCTTCCATAATACCCCAGCTAATCTCATTCAGGCCCGACAGTTTTTCGTAGGGAATCCCCAGTTCGATAAACGGCTCGACCGTCTGATAGGTACGTATCAGGGTAGAGGTATAAATTTTGGCAAAAGGCACATGCTGATACGCCTGAAAGAAAGCCATAGCCTGTGCCCGGCCCATCTCATTCAGGTCTGCGTCGACACCACTGCCCTGCACAATGCCCCGGCGGTTGTAGTCAGTTTCACCGTGGCGAATTATATAAATGTCTTTATGTGCCAAAGCAGTTTGTATTACCTTTCGGTAGGCTAATTCGGCCGCAAAAATACAGAAAAATCAGCGCATTATGAAGTCTACGCTAACACTAGAGAGTTTAATTGAGCTTAACAAAAAGTCAATTGTTGGTCACCTTGGTATCGAGTTCCTGGAAGCTACCGATGAGCACGTTACAGCCCGTATGCCAGTGGATGAACGTACCCACCAGCCATTCGGCATTTTGCACGGCGGCGCTTCGGTCGTACTGGCCGAATCCTTGGGCAGCGTCGCCTCTTTTCTTCGCCTCAGCGACCCAACCACCCAGCGGGCTGTAGGCCTCGAAATAAATGCCAATCACATTCGGTCGGCAACCTCGGGTTGGGTATACGGTAAATGCACGCCCATTCATCTCGGCCGCACAACCCACGTCTGGGACATTCGGATCACTGATGAGCAGGAACGGCTGGTCTGCATCAGCCGCCTGACCATTGCTATAATCACCGCCAAGTAGGTACGTTGCCATTATTCCCGGATATGCCGCCTCGTCCTGAACATCAACCAACCGGTAGTCTATTGGTCATCCCCGAACCAATGAATCGGTTCGGGCTTTTTATGTCTTGAACAAACTTTTGCAACCGTGTAATAAATCGATACCAATGCACAGACAATCACGGGCGGAACTACGGATACAATTAACTAGTATTGAGTTCACTCTCTCACTCTTTCTTCAGGCATGAAACGAGTTATACGTCTGCTGGGCTGGCTCTTTCTTCTGGTATTTGTACTAGTTGGTGCCGGGCTGCTCTACATCCGGTATGCGCTGCCCAACGTTGGTCCACCACCCGAGCTAACCATCCGCGCCGACTCCGCCCAACTAGCCAGAGGGCACTACCTGGCTAATCACGTGGCGGTTTGCGTCGATTGCCACTCAACCCGTGACTGGACCAAACTAAACGGGCCAATGGTGGCGGGTACTGAAGGCAAGGGTGGCGAAGGATTTATCCGCGAATGGGGATTCCCAGGAAATTTCTACGCACCTAACATTACCCCTGCCCACCTAAGTACGTGGAGCGATGGCGAAATTTACCGGGCCATTACCAGTGGCGTAAGTCGTGATGGTCATGCGCTGTTTCCAGTGATGCCGTACAAGAGCTTCGGGCAGGCCGACCGGTCTGATATCGAAGCCATTATTGCCTATATCCGGTCATTGAAGCCAATTGAGAATAAGGCTATTCCACCGTCGGCGGCTGACTTTCCGATGACGTTTATCCTTAACACAATTCCTGGTAAAAGTGAACACAAACCCCGCCCTGACCCATCGGACGAGTTGGCCTATGGCCGCTATTTAACCAGCTTTGCCAGTTGCAACGACTGCCACACCCCGGTTAATGATAAGGGAGAGCCCTTACCCGGTATGTATATGGCGGGTGGGCGTGAGTTTCCAATGCCTGGCGGTACGGTCCGTTCGGCCAACATTACGCCTCATACTACGGGCCTGGCTACCTACACCAAAGAAGCATTTATTGCCCGGTTCAAAGCGTGTACAACCGCCGATAAGGCACAGTTGCCCGTTGGTGAAGATGGCTTCAACTCGGTGATGCCGTGGGGCATGTATGCCGGCATGACGGAACAGGACCTGGGTGCTATCTATACGTACCTGAAATCGCTGAAGCCCGTTTCAAATACGGTAGTGCGTTTTTCGCCTAAAGCACCACAAGTGGCCAGGCGATAGTGCGCACCTACTGGTCGTAAAAAAACCCGCTCTGAAGCAGAGCGGGTTTTTTATGATTCATAGAAAGATCGGGTTTCCCCTTTTCTCTACATTTTCTTTACGTTAACGGCGTTGAGGCCTTTTTTGCCATCAACGATTTCGTATGACACCTGATCATTCTCACGAATGGTTAGCCCGTTCAGGCCAGTGATGTGTACGAAAATGTCTTTTTTTGACTCGTCATCGACGATGAAACCAAAACCTTTGCTCTCATTAAAGAACTTCACTACTCCTGTTTGCATGATTGTAAAACGATAAAAATTGAAAACTTAAAAAAAACACTTTTCTACAAAAGATGCAAAACAGGGATCCAAAGACGCAAACAAGAGTACTTGGTAATCAACTGAGCGCAATTTGTCAGACAGTGTGGTAGCTCCCCATAAACGAAAAAAGAAGCATCGTACAAAAAACGACATTTTTTCAATATGGTTCCTTAAAACTGGAAAATTGCCGAATAATTTAATACAAGTTGCTAAATAAGCCTTTCAGTAAATACCTGATTCAGGAAGATACAGAATTTTTGAGCGGTCATTAAACCTTCCCAAGGCCACTCCCTCTAATCCATAGATTCCGTTGCAACGATCTGCTTGTCTGTTTACCTCACTCATTAAATGCTCATACTCATGAACAGTCCCCTGCTTTTTGCGGCTTTTCTGTTAACAGTAACAGGCGGAGCAACGCTAGCCCAACAACCTAACGCACGGTATGACCGTGGCTCCTACACTACTCCCGACCCTCGCTACAACGGACCTAGTTATGGAAACCAGGGTGGTGGTCGGTATGACACTGATCGTCGGCAGGATTTATTCCAGTTGCGCCAGCTCGATCAGATCGTTGACCTGAGCCGTCGGCAGAAGAAAGACCTGCTGAACATCGAAAATTACTATGACCGTGAACTGAGCCAGGCGGCGCGCAATCCGGGCATTCAGCAACGAATGCTGTGGCAGAAAAGCCAGGATGTCATCGCCATTCTGTCGCCTGCTCAACGCAACCGCCTGTTCGCCTATGAGCAATACAGATCTTATAATCAGGGCAGTTATGCCTATGGCCGGGGCAACTCAGACCGGGACTGGACCCCACCCACTAATCGCCGCTGGTAGCTACGCTTTCCGATTATCCACCTTTCATGACAAAACCCGCTCAGGCAACTGGGCGGGTTCTTTTTTTGGTAGACTCAGGCATCAGCAATGGCACAGTATTGCGTCAGGCTGTACCTTTCTGCCTCCTAAACAAAGCCTGTATGAAAACCACGCTTCTTGTAGCCTTGCTCCTGCTGACGACACTCATCTCGTGCGATTCGAAAAAGACAGACACTAAAACTAGTTCAGCAACTGCCCCCGTCGATAGCGCAGCGGCCCTGACCAAACGCCCCGGTCCCGATGCGCCCCGCTCAGCGGCCGACCGGCTGGTGCGTGCGCTGTATTTCGAGCATAATAAAACAGACAATCCCTTCCGGGAAGTTAAAACGGGTGTTTTAATCGACCAGTTTTTTGCCAAACCGCTGGCCGATAAGATCTGGAGGAAAGTGTCGCAGCCAGGCTATAAAGCGCCGAAGGTGAATCCGCTGTTCAACGCACCCGATGCGAGTATCACCAAAACGTGGGTCGAGCCAGCGACCGTTGGCGGGTCGCGGGCGATCGTGTATGTAACGTACCTGCAAGCGGGCAAACCAGCCGAAATCCGTGTCGATCTGGTGCAAACCGCAGGCCGTTGGCGCATTACCGACCTAACGTACCCAGCCGGCAAGACACTGTCTACGCAGTTTTGACACACTCATGTTGATGGTATCTCTTTTGAAGCAGTGAATCGGATTTGCTATTGCTCCTTGATAATACTCTCAACATCTAAACGGGAGAGGCCAGTAACGCTCATGACAAATTCGATAGTTGCTCCATTTTTCAAGGCTGCCCTGGCAATCTCTACGGACTTCTGTTGCATGCCTTGCTGAATACCTTGCTCTGTGGCCTCTTTCGTTGCTTTCTCCAGCATCTCTTCCATATCCATCTTTACGGTCAGCGCATAACTCGCATCGTCACGGAGGTTTTCCAGATAGGCCCGGTAGTTACGCTGCTGCGCCTCCGACATTTGCATGAAGGCTAGTTTCTCTTGAGCCTGTTTCAATCCTTTAGCAGAGAAACCGCGCTTTATTTCTGCATTTTTCAGAAAGTAAACCCATTCATCAAGGCCATCCTTCGCTACATCATTAAACTCATTGACCTTGATGACGTAATATTCAGGGTAGATATCATCGACACTTTTAAAATTCATTGTTTCTTTCTGCTTCTCAGAAAGAGCCAGTTCGTCATTTTTGTGCAAGCCAATGAAGCGGGTGGTACCATGATAAATGTAATCCTGCCCCTGACCCAGATCGAAATACACGATATTGACAGAGATCACTTTCTTCAGCACGGTATAGTCATCGCCTTCGCTAATGTGTTCGGTTAGCACTTTGGCCGTACCATAAAGCATCCGCTGAAAGTAGTCGCCTTCCCTGTTATTCTGAATCTCGATGATGACCAATTCAGCCTTGTCCAACTCGGCCAGGAGATCTACCCGGTTAAACTTGTCTTTTAGATGCTCTTTGTTGGATTCACTTTCCAGTATCTGCTTGATTCGAACGTCACGGCGTAGCAATTCAGATAGAAATCCCTCCAGAATGCCAAAATTGGCCTTTTGGCGGAGCAGTTTCTTAATAGCCCAATCGAAGCGAACAAGTTTTTTCATGGCTTACGGGGGAATAATCGTAAAGATAACAGCTAATGAATCAACTCTGCCTCGTTGCGATTGACCTTGACCACAACGCTCGGTGGCAATAGTTTATAAAGCACCGGCGTAACAATTCTCGACAGTAACGTACTGGAAATCAAGCCTCCAATTAATACCCAGGCCAGCGGGCTATAAAGCGGATTATTCTCGATCGCCAGCGGAATCAGGCCACCAATGGCCGTGAGGGATGTAAGCACGATGGGCACGAAACGCACCTCGCCCGCCTCACGGATGGCGGCTTCGAGCGGCATACCTTCTTCGCGCAACTGGTTGGTGAAATCCACTAGCAGGATCGAATTTTTCACTTCGATACCGATCAACGCGATCAGGCCGATGATGGCCACGAACGAGAACGGATTACCCGTCAGCAACAAAGCGGCAATGGCCCCGATAACGCCCAACGGAATGACCGACAGCACGATCAACGAACTTTTGAAGGTGCCGAATTCGAGGATCAGCACGGCCAGAAAACCAAAGGCGGTGAGGAGAATAATGGTGCCAAGTCCACCAAATGATTTCTCACGACTCTCCAGTTCACCCGCTGCTTTGTAGGAAAAACCGTTGGGAAACGTCATGGTGCTCATCCTATTCAGCACGTCCGTGAAGACGTTGTCAACCAGATAACCGGTTTTTACGAAGCCCGTAATGGATACGTACCTGTCTTTGTCGTAATGACGAATCTGGCTGGTTCCCGTTTCAAATTGCAGATCGGCGATCTGGCGAAGCGGTACGGCCGCCCCCGTGAGGCTGTTTACATAAAGATTGCTCAGTGCTTCCTGCGTCACGGCCCCGTTGGCCAGGCGGGTGCCGCCCGCCGTTACGTTGATCACATAATCATCGGATGTTTCCGGGTCTTTGAAAGTACCTATGTTCAGGCCAGCTACTGCCAGGCGGATCGTGCGGTTCACGTCGGTGATAGACAGGCCCAGCAACCCGGCTTTTTCTTTATTAATCCGCACGCGCAGGTCCGTTTTTCGGGTGGCGAGCGGGTTATTAATGTAGATCAGGCCAGGCGTCTGGCGGAAAATCTGTTCTACGCGGGCGGCCTGGGTACGTAGCGAATCCAGGTTATCGCTGAAAATACGGACCGCCACGGGAGCTTCCTGCGCGGGCCCCTGTTCAAAGTCTTTTACTTCAATTTTAGCGTTGGGATAACTGGCTAGCTGCTCGCGAAGTTTGTCGATAATGCGTTGCTTCTCAGCCGTTTTTGTATCGGACTGAAGTTGCACGAAGAGCTGAGCAAAGCTAGCCGATTCGCTTCGTTGCGTAATGTTGTAGTAAATGCGCGGATTGCCTTTGCCTACGTTGCTCGTGAAATACTGAACGCTTTTTTCGCGCTTCAACACGTCTTCCACATAGCGGGTCACTCGGTTGGTTTCGGGTAAACTGCTGCCATCGCCCGTTTCGATATTGATCATGAACTGCGGTTTCTCGGAAGCGGGAAACAGGGCAAAGCCCACCTTTTTGAACAACGTCAGCGACCCGCCGAAAAGGAGCGCGGCAACCAGCAACGTGATCACCGGAAAGCGCAGACCGGCGTTGAGCAACGGGCGATACGAGACACTGATGATT
Organism: uncultured Fibrella sp.; assembly: GCF_964250085.1. Lineage (NCBI taxonomy): Bacteria > Pseudomonadati > Bacteroidota > Cytophagia > Cytophagales > Spirosomataceae > Fibrella > uncultured Fibrella sp. Next base: position 151,823 of record NZ_CAXUEC010000006.1, read on the forward strand.
CGCTTCAAGCCACGTAAAAACCAGTTCCCTTCCGGGTTATGGTTATGTGTCAACAGACGACTGCTCAGAAACGGCACGATCGTCAGCGACACCGCCAATGACGCAACAACCGTGGTGACTACTGCCGTTGGTAGCGACCGGATAAAGTCGCCGGAGCCTTCGGGCAGGAACATCAGCGGCAAAAAAGCCAATACCAGCGTGGTTGTACATCCGATAACGGCCAGCGTAATCTGGTTAGTTGCTTTAATAGCCGCTTCCCGCTTGTTGTATCCTTCGCGCAGGTAGCGCTCAATGTTTTCGACCACAACAATGCTATCGTCGACCAGAATACCAAGGGCTACAATGAAACCAACGATACTTAACTGATTGATGCTGAACCCAAACGCGCCCAACAGAGCCAGTCCGATAGCCAGCGAGAGCGGAATGGAGATCATTACAACCGAGGCCGCCCGGAAGCCAAGCGGCAGCAACGTCAGCGAAACCAGCAGAATGGCAATGCCGAAATCTTTGGCAAAACGGGATAGCCGGGTACTGACACTGGCCGCCTGATCGAAATTCTTGGTCAGCACGATATGCGACGGCAGCGTTTTGCCGAACTGCTCGATAACCGGACGAAGCTGAGCGCCTACTTTCTCGATATTTGCCCCCGCTTTTTGGGCCGCCGTAACCAGCACCGCCCGGTGCCCATTGAGCCGTGTGATGTAGGTCTGGTCTTCGTAGTTCAAATCCACATCGGCAATGTCGCGCAGATAGATCGTCTTCTGCCCATTTGTCGACACGATCGTGTTCCGAATATCGTCCAGCGACTGGTAATCGCCCGACGTTTTGACGTTGAATTTCCGCGTACCAGCCTGTAAACTGCCCGCCGGAATGTTCAGGTTCTCGGCCTGCAACGCGCCCACAACCCGGTTTACGGCGATACCCGCCTGTGCCATCTTCTCAATGTTGAGCGATATGCGTACGGTTGTTTTCGGGAAGCCCCAACTGGCTACATTTTTCAGGGTCTTCACCTTTTCCAGTTGTTCTTTCAACCGGTCGGCCTGCTCGCCTAACTCCTTGTCAGAGGCTACTTCCGATTGAAGAGCAACCTGCACGATGCTGACATCAGTAGGCGAAAACTTCCGAATTTCGATCCTGAACATATCGGCGGGCAATTCAGCCCGAAGCGCGTTGACTTCGCGCACCATTTCCTGGTATTTTTCATCGGGGTCCTGCCCGTACTCATATTCGACCCGCGCCACGACCAACCCATCTTCGATGTTGGTGATGATGTGATCCATGTTGTCGAGGGCATTGAACCGGGCCTCTACAGGGTCGGCCACCAGTTCTTCCATATCCTCAGCGTCGGTGCCGGGATAAACGAAGATGACAGCGAATTGTGGTGCCGTAAATTCGGGGTCTTCGCCCCTCGGCATGTTCAGCAGCGAGTTAACCCCGAGGGCTACCACCGCAATGAACAACACCAGCATAAACTGCCAGTTTTTGACGGAAAATTCAGCTAAGTTCATAATGAATGGGGCGCAGATTTAAGTGGGAAAATCACTTCACGGCAACAAGCGAACTTTCCGTCAGGTAGGCAGACCCTGACGTAACAAGCTGACTACCTGCATCTATACCCCCAGTAAGCAGTACGCTCTCACCGCTGATATAGCCAATCTGAATAGGCTGTTTACGAATGTGGCGGCGGTCAGATTCGAGCACGTACACAAATCCCTCTTTTCCATTTCCTTCAACGATGGCTTCGATCGGGACAAGGCTGTAAGTACGTTGCAGAGCGGGCGTGAGGGTAACTTTGGCAAAAAGACCAGGCGCCAGTTTCACCCCATTGCCAGCCAGGCGAATCTCGATTTCATACAGTTTATTCATGGGGTCGGCGGCCTGAGCCAGTTCACTGATCGTGCCCGTCAGGGTGCGGTCGGGATAGGCGTCGAGGTGGATGCTGGCGCGATCACCGAGTTTCAGCCGCGCCCAGTCTTTATCAGAAATGCCAACCCGCACCACCCAGTCGGAGCGGCGGTTGCCTGAAAGCAGGTACACGCCCGCGCCCGCCGCTACAAACTCGCCTTCGTTGACCAGTTTGCGCGTCACGGTGCCATCAACCGACGCCCGTATCTGCGCATAACCCCGGTTAAACTGCGCAATGGTCAGGTTCTGTTTTGCCACGTTGCTGCCTGTGGTTGCATTCTGAAGTTGTTCCAGCGTGGCGGCGGTATCAGCATACAGTTTTTCAACCCGACCCAGATCACGCTCCGCTTTTTCCTGCGCCAGTTGCGCCTGCGTTACCTGCGCGTCAATTTCGGTCAGGTTGAGCGTAGCCAGCAGTTGCCCTTTCCGAACGCTTTGCCCCTCCTCGACATACAATTTGTTGATGATGCCACCAACCTTGAACGATAGCCGCGCTTCTTCCGACGAAGACACCAGACCTGATGCCACTACAGGCTCGGCCCGCATAACCTGCTGCACCGATGCCAGCCTGACCGGCACAACCGACGCATCCGTTTGAGTAGAGTCGGCAGGTACGTTGCTGGCCGTTCCGCTTTCCTGCTTGCTGGCACAGCCCCAGAGCGCACCAATTAGTAGCAGTGAATAAAAAGAATAGATACGTTTCATGTGCGTGTTTGATTGGACACTTTTAGTAAATTGTCGTTGTTTTCGAAAAGCAATATGTATGAATTCACTATGAATCAACTAATCACTATACACCCTGATATTCAGAGCGGTACACCCGTTTTCTTCAATACGCGTGTACCTATTAAAAATCTTTTCGATTACGTGCGCGGCGGAAATACAGTGGCTGAATTTTTAGACGATTTTCCTTCTGTTCAATTCAATCAGGCGGTAGCTGTTCTAAACCTGGCAGAGTCAATAGTTACGCTTACCCCTTCGCAGTATGCTAAAACTGCTTCTTGACGAGAACCTGCCCAGAAAGCTAAAATTTAGGTTTGGCGATGGCTATCATGTCTTGACTGTACCCGAAATGGGCTGGAGTTCGCTGAAAGACAGTGAGCTTCTTGATGAAATAAGTCAGGCGTCTGTCGATTACTTAATCACAGCAGATAAGAATCTTATTCATCAACAGAACACGGATAAGTGGGCAGGTAAGTTGGTTATTCTTGATACACTCGACAACCGGTATGAGACGCTGCTTCCATTAGTTGATATCATAAAGGAACGATTGACGAATGGCGAAATCAGGAGCTTCCATTTGATTAAAGGGTAATTTGATCTTCGATAGAAACGGCTGTCCAGAAGGCACTTATGCTGATTGTCAGGCAGAGCGGAATGTACAATTCGGTGTCCATTTTGGCGAAGGCCGTATCCGTTATGCGCTTGAAAAAGCCAACGTACCTGAAGTCGCCGATGACACGCAGGAAGAAGATACCGCCAACCACCCACAGCCCGTACTGAGCCAGCCAGTTGGGTAATGGTATGGGCAACCAGCCAATTTTTTGCAGATGTAAGCCGGCCATAACAGCCAGCCCGGCCGCAACGAACAACGTAGCGAATGGTCCGGGTGAGAAGGCTTTGGCTTTTCCCGGCAATTCAGGAATGGCCACGGCGGCTCCCCATTTTCCGCCAACTGCCCAGTACATATGAAGGCCACTGATTGCCAGTAAAAGCACGGTATTGAGTACGGCTGGAATCATGATCTGGCTAGTTTACCGCCGCGGCCCGGTCAAGGGCAGCCCGTTTGATGAGTATGTCCATGCGGGCCAGCGATTGCTGCAGTTGCGCCGTGAGCCGATCGTTCTGTACGCGTAGAAACTCGATCAGCAATACCTGTCCGTTACGGTATTTACTATCGAGTACCCGAAACGTCTGCTCGGCATTGGCCATGCCCGACTGTGTGGCGGCCAGACTTTCCTGTGCGGCATTTAAATCGTAGTACGCTTGCAGCACCTGTAGTTGAATTTGGCGTTCTACCTCGGTGAGGCGGGTTTGCAGCAGGTTGGTCTGAACTTTGGCCTGCTGAATTTTCGACCGTTTTTCGTAGCCGCGAAACAGATCCCATTGCAAGCCAACCTGGGCCAGTGCATACGCCTGATTTCGGAACGTATAGCCGTAGCCTTGAAACCCCAAATTGCCACCGACATACAGGTTTGGGATCATGGCGTTGGCCTCGTTTAGTTTAACGGCCGTCTGCGCCGCTGCCAGTGTGTAACCTAGTTGCCCAACCTCCTGCCGGTTTCTAACTGCCAGCTGTTGCAGGCCGGTCAGCACCTCAGTGGATTGAACCAGCGCTGATGGCTGGTCTATTACTGGAACCGACGCCAACGAAGAGTCTATCTGGATACTGGCAGTCAGGTCGCGGTTGAGCAGAAAATTGAAGTATGCCCGCGCCGATTCGCGATTTCGTTCGGCCAGGGCCACCTGCTGGTCTACTTTGCTGAGTTCATATCTAGCCTGCGTGACCACTTCCTTCGTCGCTACGTTGTTGCTCACCAGCTTCTCGTTCAGGCGGGCCAGTTCGCGAAGGGTGCTGCGTGCATTGTCGTAGATCCGCAAGCCGTCGAGCGTTTGCAGATACTGGTAATAAGCCGACTGAATCGTGTACCGGATTTCATTTTCGATGACGCGCTTACGAGCCTCCTGCGCCGACACCAGACTCTTCTGAATCAGGTAGTTGTATTGCACATCGGTATTATAAATCGCATATTGCACCGTCACCTTCGTGTCATGAAAATCATTGGGAGCCAGCAGTTGATTCACGTTCGGAATATTGGTAGGAAACCGATCAGCACCCGTCAGGCTGTTCAAGGCTGCATAAGCGGGATTCAGCAAATCGCCCACCGGAAATTCGAGCCGCCGCCCGCCCGCCGCCAGTGAATACGTTGGGTTGAAAGCAACCCGAGGGTAAAACAGCGATTTAGCCTGATTCAGCGATTCTTTCACGCGGCTGATCTCAAGTCCCTCCTGCTTCAGCGCCAGATTATTCTGTAACCCTTCCTGCACGTACCCGTCCAGCAAAGCCGACGTACCTGTTTGAGGCTGCGCTTGCCCGGCCAACGAGCCTAGTAACGTGAAAATTATAGTGTATAAAACCTGCCTCATAATCGTATCATAGTTAATGAACAGTGTTTAGTAAACGGGTAAATTTTTTTAAAGCCCCTTTTTAAGTGTTCCGCAAAACAGCGCAAATGCTTTCTCCATCAATTCAGCCCGGCGTTCATCGGAGAACATGTTCATGCGTTTACGAATAAATAGCGCTGTGTAGCCATGAATGGTGCTCCAGATCATCATAGCGGCCACTTCGGCATCCTGCGGCTGAAAAACGCCTGCATTAATGCACTCCTGCACTACCTGGACCAGCATGTTGAACGCTATCCGGCCCTCTGTCCAGATATCTTCCCGGCACTCGAGTGTCTCCATTGGTGCCGTAATGATGAACATGACATCGAATAACTCAGGGTTTTCAACGGCGAATCGCGTGTAGCTTTGGCCCATTGTGACCAACTTCTCAAATGGGTCAGCAATATTTATAATCGGCTGAAAGTCAGCCATCATTTTACCAAATGCCTGTTGATGTATGGCATACATCACCTCGTTTTTATCTTTGAAATACAGATAAATGGTAGCCGGGCTATACTCAATCTCATCAGCAATAGCACGAATGCTTAACTTTTCGTAGCCATTAAGTACGTACAGATGACGGGCTGCATCCACAATTCGGCGACGCATCTCTTCTTTCTCCCGCTCTTTTCGCTCTACAATTCCCATTCGAATCTGATTAACACATCAAACATACTGAACGCTGTTTAGTAAATCCAATTTACTGCCACAACTTTTTTGTTATGATTGAGTAAACGGTAGCCATTTTGCGGCTTCAGTCCTAAACGGATAGGCGATGGCAGTCATACTTCTCGCCGTTCGGGGCCAAAATTTAGTACCCAATCAGCTACCGCTGCGATTGCATTAATACTTTGTCGTTATTCGCTGTCTAACCGTTGTGAACAATAACACCATGAAACCATTTCTGTTGGCCATGTTGCTGGGGGTCCTGACCTTACCGGCTCTTGCACAGCGGCCCGCATCGGGCTACACTTTAGGTGATGTAGCTGCTTCCTTTGCACTAACTAACGTAGATAATCGGACGATCTCGTTAGCCGACTATAAGAATCAGAAGGGAGTGATTGTCGTTTTTACCAGTAACCATTGCCCCTTCTCAAAAGCTTATGAAGACCGGATTATAGCCCTGGATCGTAAGTTTGGTCCGCAGGGCTTTCCCGTTATTGCCCTGTTGTCGGGTGATGCATCGCTGTATGAAGAAGACAGTTTTGAACGGATGCAGGTACGTGCCCGCACCAAAAATTACACATTTCCGTACTTACTCGATGAGAACCAGACCGTAACCAAAGCCTTCGGTGCTACGCGTACGCCACAGGTATATGTATTAAAGCGCAGCGGCGACCGGTTCACCGTTGAGTATATAGGTAGCGTCGACGATAGTCCTCAGGATGCCGCCGGTGCGCAACGAGCGTATGTCGACGATGCCGTTGCCAGCCTGCTGGCGAGCAGACCAGTGGTAACCCCACTCACAAAAGCCATCGGCTGCGCTATAAAGTTGAAGTAGTCTGGTAAAGAGGCCCCCTGTTCAGGGGTCTCTTTTTTTACTGGCATGGTCTTGGCAGATTAATTCTCTGTTAAACCAAACACATACACAACATAATGAAAAAGCAAACGAGATCCTTCGCTTCTCTTTTCAGTATTGGCCTGTTGGCTACGTCCATGACTTTGTTTCAGGCGTGTAGCTCTGATGGCAAAAAGGAGTCACGCACGGAAGACGCGATGGAGCAAACAGGCGACGCCGTTGCTGCCGATTCTAAAGATGCTGCCGCTGATGCCCGTGAAGGCTTAGATAAAGCTGGCGACAAAGCAGAAGCCGCTGGCGATGAGGCCGCTGCCGATTTCCGTCGCGAGCGCGACGAGGCGGTTGCCGACATGAAAGTGCAACGGAACAAGCTCGATGCTAAAATTGATAACCTGAAAGCTGATATCAAGAGTCAAGGGGCCAAGGCGAAAGCAAAATCGAAAGACGAACTTGCTGAATTAGAGCAGGAACGCAAAGAACTTGGCGACGACATGGACAAGGCGCAGAACGCCACAGCCGCCGCCTGGAAAGACATCAAAGGTGGTTTCAAGCAGGCCGGTAAGTCTATTGGCCGGGCCTTTGATAAAGCCGAAGATAAAGTCGATCCAGACGGAAAGGACGACTAGAAATAGAGTCCAAACGGTCAAGGCCCACTGGTCAACGTTGCTTCGCAGATCAGCATAGCAACGTTGACCAGTGGGCCTTGACCGTTTGGACTCTATTTTTTCAAATCCCCACTTCTGTAGAAAAAAGCCTACATCGACTTTAGAATCAGTACCTCACCGGGCTTGCAATCACGGACCAGTTGATCGGATTCCATTGCCTGCCCATTTACGCTGATCTTCCTACCAAACGGATGTACCAGCGTTAGTTTGCCACCGGCCAGGCTCTTCACCCGAACTTCTGTCACGGCTCCTTCTTTTACCGTTGCGCCGATTAGAAACGAACCATCGGCCCGCACATCGTCGAAGCTTAGATTTTGCCAGGTACGTGGTCGGTTAGGCAGCACGTAGATGGCTTCGTCGCGGCTTTGTACGAGCAATTCCAGCACCGCATTCAAAGCGCCAAAGCCCGCATCGAGCTGCATCACTTCGCGGTTCTGTTTTTCCAGTTCCCAGTCAGGCGCACCTAACAGACTGGTACCATTGGTGTTGGCATTACTCAGCGTCCCGCGCCCTTCATTGGTGTAGTTTTCTTTCCAGTAATGCAGCCACTTAATGGCGGCGTCGGTTTGGCCCATCCGGCTCAGGATCGTCGATGCCCACGGTACAGACCAGCCTGCCCAACCACCCGCGCCCTTATATCGCCAGGCCTGTAAGCTATTATCCACCAGTTTGCGTTGCACGGGGTCGTTCAGGTCCAGGGTCGCAAATGGATACACACCGCCAAGATGCGAATGATGCCGGTGGCTTTCGATCAGGTCCATGCCCTCCCAGAGCGCAATGCGTTCGTTACTCATGTTCCATTCGTCCACAAACTTGCCCTTGAACGTTGTGTAGGCAGGTAAACGCTTGTCCACATCGGCCCAGCGCGGGTCAACAGGCTTGCCCATTGCCGCCGCCGCCAACGGCAGAATACGACAGATACGGTGGAGCGCCGCCAGTTGAAATGAGGCGTCGCGCCCCCAGGCGTTCATATCTGCGCCCCGATATTCGGGACTAACCGATACGGGCAGGCTGAATTTCTTTCCCCCGTCGCCAGTCGACACTTCTTCGAGCATGGCAAAATAACCTTCGAACGCACCATTGAGCAATGGCCAAACCGTCTGATTCAGCAGTTGCGGCGCGTCGGGCTGCTCAAGGCCATACCGATAATTTTGCCAGGCCATCATTGCCATCCAGGCCGTGCAGGCATGGTCGACGGTGCCGGTCCAGAACGTACCTACCACGTGGCAGCGATCATCCACCGCATGGGGCAACATGAGCGCCCCTTTCCGACCGAAAAACGCTTCCCCATTCTTTTGCAGTTGCGGCATCCAGCCACCAATCATTTTCCACAACGGGCGGAAATTCGCCAGCCGGTTGGTAGCCAGTGCGGGTGTGTAGATCATCTGCACGTTGATGTTGAAATGGTAATCGTTGCTCCAGGGTGGCAGTTGATAATCTTCCATAAACGGCCCCTGCAAGGTGCAGGCCAGCCCGTTTGGCGATGTGGCGCAGGCTTGTTTGTAGAGGCCGTAGTCAATGATTTCCTGCAAAAGGGGATCGGGCAGCGCAATGCGGGGCACCACCTTGTAATAACTCTGCCAGAAGGTGTCGGCGCTCGCCACGGCCGACGGTGCCCTGTCGAGCAAAGCCTGCATGGCAGGGTAGTCGAAGCGGCGGGTTTTACGGTTGTAGTAGAGGTTACTGGTCTGAATATACAGGTGCTGCTCGTTGATCAGGTCATAGCCAACCAGCAGCGGGTCATCTTCGGGCAACGGCTGAATGAACGCTCCTTTGCCGTTATTATCTTTCAGTACCCATTGCGGCTCTTCGATGCTTGCCGCCCGCAATGCTTCAGCCACAAACGTGTAGTGTGGAATGAGTTTATACGCCAGCTTGCCGCGCAGGTCTTTCGGAATTTCCAGTTCCGTCACTTCCAGGCTAGCCGCCTGCCGAACGTTCAGCACGTGGCTTACCTGTTGCGGGTCACGCACAACGATCTGCAACAAACCCCGGTCTGTAAATAAATTACCGTACTGAATGAGCCAGCCTTCGGGCAGGGTCACGTCAAGCCGCCCACCACCCAGTTGCTGCGGATGCCCGAGCGACGGCTTTTCTGACCGGGGTACCGCAAAGGCAGCGTCGATGGCCGCTTTATCGCCCGTCTGTAGCTTGGCCTTCAGGTCAGCATAGGTAATTTTTGTGTTGAAATCCACCCCACCCCGATGATCCCAGAATCCGGTGCGGCTAATGGTAAAATGAAGGGTTCGACCGCCTCCCCAGACCATGATTCCCTGTGTGCCATTGCCTAGTAACACACCTGTGTGGGGGCGGGGTAGCGGAAACTGCCAGGTCAGCGTACGGGCGGGTGTCTGAGCTAGTGCCGTTGACAGCGTGAAAAAAAGAAGCGTAAGGCTACAGAAAAGGTTGGTCATAATAAATTGGCGAGAAAGAGGGTGGGAGACTTTTGGGGAATGAGCAGTTGCCCCGGCCAGGTGTCCACAAACACGTTTTCAGACGGATAAAATACCGTACTTTGAGCTATATAAACCTACCCACAGGCCAAAGGTAGCCGATCCCCCTTTTTACATATGCGTATCATTGCCAAAAAAGATGGAGCCAACCCATCCAAGCCTACGCTGGGCTATCTTAAGGTTATCCGATTTCGTACTACCGGCACTGCCTGGCAACCGGCAACAACCCAGGATTTCCCCAATCAGGGGCGTGTATTTGTTACGGCTGAGTACGGACAAATTGACGAGCAATATCAGCCTAATGAGCTGTTCTACGCCGATTATGGGCTTAATCAGGTAAACTACGATCCAGCTATTTACTTCAGTTGCAAATATGTAACCACCTTTCAGCAACTGCGCCAGCCCGAACCCCACGAACTATGCCGCGTCATTCAACGGTCATTCTCTGCCAACCAAAATACCTTACTTATTGCCGAGGCCGTGGTGCCACTGACATACTTGTTCCTGGCCACCGAAGCTGACATCATTGGCCCCTTTCAGGCTATTTTTGACCGCGACCTCCCCGACGGGCGGCGCGATTTGCGGCTGATTCCTGCGTCGGCTTCCGAACTCGATCAGCCCAACGACTACGACGGCTGTGTGTACCGCTTTCGCCGCGCCGACCTCAACGCCCATCTTTTACGGGCTGATGAAGACGATTATATTCTTGATGCCCGTGAACTGCTGGAGAGCCACGTACTCCGCGAACCCATCTATTTCGGCGATGCCGACGAACTGATTCGCTGGGCAAAACAAGCTATTCGGGTAACCGAAAAAAAAGAATTCTGGGATAAGCTTCAACAGCTACTCCACACCTTGCCGCCCCCCACGGGACCGTTGGAACACCAGCGTATGACCCGCCTCAAAGATAAACTCGACCGAAGCCAGGACTGGTTCAACCGCCTTCTGCCCGCCTTTATCACCAACTTCCTGGAAAACCACCCCCAGGGTCAGCAGGCACTCAATGAATACCTGAAAGCCAACGAAGGCCGCCTTTTCCACAAGCCCGACCTGAATACCGTTCCCGTAGTCAGGCCCGCCAAAGGCCTGCCGGGCAACATACTGACGGTCAGCGATTACCTCCTTCAGGTACGTGACCGAATGAGCCAGATGGGCCGCCCGCTTAGTCCGGCCGATGTAGCGCATTATGTGGTTACGCTACACCAGAATTTCCTGACGGTCGTGGCGGGGTTGCCCGGCGTTGGCAAAACGTCGCTGGTTACTCTGCTGGCGCGGGCCTCGGGGCTTCACCAGCGTTTTCTGCCCATCTCGGTGGCCAGAGGCTGGGTGTCGGCGCGCGATCTGATCGGCTATTTCAACCCTTTAACCGGAGCCTACCAACCCGCCACAACCGGCCTTTTCGATGTACTTCAGACTTGCGCCGCCGACTATAGCCAGCAAGCTGACGCGGCCTATTGGGTGCTGCTGGACGAAGCTAACCTAAGCCCGGTTGAACACTACTGGTCTGACTTTATTCGCCTCTGTGACCCCGAACAGGAACGTACCCTGCGCTTCAACGAGCCGGTGGGGCTGCTACCTATTGGGCAGGGGCTGCGCTTTGTGGCTACCATCAACTACGATCATACCACCGAGCCGCTCTCGCCCCGCCTCATCGACCGGGCGGCCATCATCCGCCTGCGCCCTACCACCGATGAGTTGCCGGAGGCTGTGCTGTCGGCCACCGATGCGGCCCCGGTCCAGCTACTTACCGTGGCCCAGCTTGATGCCTGGTTCATGGCTCCACTGGCCGAACGGGTATTACTTTCCGACGAAGAAAACCTGTTCAGCGATCTTAAACGGGTGATGGACGACGACCGGGGCGACTGGGGTCTGCCCGTGCTGCTGAGTCCGCGCAAGCGACGGGCCATTATCAACCACACAGCCGCGTTGCGCCGCCTTCTGACCGACGAAACAACCTACCCGCTTCAGGCACTCGATTATGCCGTGGGCATCCATTTACTGCCTCTGCTGTCGGGGCGGGGCGAAGGCTTCGGCAAACGACTCAACGAGTTGTATGATCGCCTGGTACGTGCCCTGCCGCAGTCGGCACAGGTTCTGCAACGACTTATCCGGGTGGGGCAACAACAGTATCATCAGTATCATTTCTTCGCCTGATGAACCTGCGCCCATGCTTCCCAAACTGACCGTAGTGACCTGGACACCCGGCATCGACCAGGCGCAAACGTACCTGCTCACGCCCGACACGCCGGCCCAGCCCCTGCCCGAAACCGCCTACGTAGCCCTGCTGCTGCAAACTGATGCGCCTATTCCGCTCACCGCGATGGGCGTTGGTGAGGAGTGGTGGCCGCTCGATCTGCTGGCTCCCGGCTGGTATATTGCCCGCGACCCGCTTACCAGCGAGGTCATGCAGTTGCCCTTTGGCGAAGCTTCCACACTGTCCCTTCGACCCTCGTTCCGAAACCGGTTCGGGCAGTGCCGCCTCTATGTAGCCAACGCCGACAATACCGACCGCGACCGGCTGGGTACGTTGCTCATCAGCACGTCTAAAGCCAGTCAGGAGCAGCTTGGCCAAATGCTGACGTACCTCTGGGAACGGCAGGTGAACGTAGCCACCGATACTGGTCGGGTGGGCATTAGCGACCTGCCCTATCAGTCAACGGCCGGGCGGCTGGCCAGTCTTCGCGCCGATCTGGCCTACCTGACCCGCCAGCAACCCCTGTTCCGGGTAGCCCCGCTTACCCGCCTGCAACCCGCGCTGCACCGGGTGAGCCACCCCGACCACGCCCTGCTCACCGATCAGGCTATTGCCTACCTGCTGGCCAATCCGGCTAGTCTGGAACTCGCCGACGGCCCGGCCCCCGACACCTTTCTGCTCGCCAATCGCTGGTTCCGCATAGGCGATGTGTTGACCGAAACCCTCGAAAACAGCACCGAAACCCCCGAAAATAGCCTCATCCACGGTTATTTAGCCGATGTGGCGGGGTATCTCAATGGCTTGGTGCAAGGCCTGGCTATCTCCGAAAGCAACCCACAAACAAGCTGGATGGGCAATTCATACCCCGAACGCCTCACCCAGCAGGTACGTCAGTTGCAGCGACAGGTAGCCAACTGGCAGCAATTTGCCCGTGAGTATCTGCCCGTTCGGCAACCGGCTTTCCTGCTCCCGCCCGTGCTGACGGGCTTCGACCACAGCGAGCATTACCGCCGCACCGGGCAGTTGATCCGCAACTGGTTTACGAGCAACGTACCCAGTACCGACCAAACCACCGACTGGCTCACGGGTGTGCGCTCGGTGGATACGCTCTACGAACTGGTATGCCTCTACCAATGGCTCGACGCCTGGCAGACGCTTGGTTATCAATGGCACACCTTCGAGTCGCAGGCTGATGCCGATTACCCCGAACGCGGCCACTATCGGCTATTGCACCCCAACGGCAACCGCGTCACGGTGTCTTACGAATGTTTGCCCCCCGGCTACGGCACCACCATGCCCTACCGGTCTGATTTACCCCTCCGCCCCGACTTCCTGGTCGAATGGCGACCCGTTGATGAACCGGCCCAGTGGCTGGTGGCCGATGCCAAGTTCCGCCCCGCGCTGGCTGTGCGCGAGCAGGACTTGTCACGTCTGGTACTGCGGTATATTCATGGCCTCGGTCCTCTAAAACCTCGCCATCCTGCACCCATTGGCCGGGGGCTGGTTTTATTGCACCCCACCGTACCGGCTACCTCCAGTGGCCGGGCTGGGTTCTGGTTCTGGCAGTACCCCCGTTACGACTGGTTTGGCGAACAGCCCGCCATTCAGCAGATCGGGCAGGTGGCCGTGGCCGTTAGCGGCGAACCGGGTGCTTTGCAGCAACTCGTAGCCCGCTGGGCAGGGCAACCCTAAACCGGGAGGCCCCATTTAGCGTTACCCTACAAGGCACACGCCTGAAAAAATCGCTTTCCGATTTATGTCGCTTGTTACCATCTCTATCCTGACATTTCCTCCTGGTCAACGTTACCGGGCCTTTGCCAACATGGGGCGTTGGCTCATGAAGCCATTCAACGTACCTGGGCTGGGTTTTCAGAAAATGATGGGGACGGGCAAAAACTTTGGGCTGTGGCCCGATTTTTCGCGCTACATCTTCCTGGGAGTGTGGGAAACAGAAGCTCAGGCACAGGCTTTTTTCGCTACCGATCAGTGGCGATTTTTTTTACCAGATAAGCACCAGACAGCCCACTCGCAACCGCCCACGCTCTATCTCCAGCCCTTTAAATCGCATGGTCTGTGGGACGGCATCGACCCGTTTCGGCCAACCAATAACGTACCTGAGAAACTCGCTGGTACCGTACCGGCCAACGCAAACACGCCAGACCGACCCATCGCCGTACTGACCCGGGCCAGCATTCGTACCGGCGCATTGCTGGACTTCTGGCGGAACGTACCTGAAGCCCGAAAACGCATTGATGAACAGGAGGATAACCTGCTGTTGGCCTTCGGTGCGGGCGAAAAACCGGTGGTTCAGCAATGCACAATCAGCGTCTGGCGCAACGCGGCCCTCGTGGATCAGTTTGCTTACCGGCAAAGCGGCCATCGGGAGATTGTAAAGAAAACCCGGCAGCGCAACTGGTATTCCGAAGAGCTGTTTGCCCGCTTCACCGTGCTGAAAATGGACGGGTTTTGACGGGTAATTCATAGTACAATCGGCTTTCGGCCACCGTTATACCGGCCCTATACGGGCTATACGATGGCTTGAAGAGCAAGGTATCAATGTCGTCTGAACGTGTAGGAACCGTCCGAATTTTTCATCGGCCCGCCTTTTTCGTGTTCTTCCCCTGGCGTTGGTGCAGCCATGCGCCCACCAACAACTTTCCAGCGACAGGTGATCATAGGTAAAAATCCGTATTCAGGTTGAGGATCAACTGCGATAACCTTTTGGAAGGTGATCAATTCGGAGTTTGACGACCTGGTAATGAAATAGGCTAGTTTCCGCTGGCCGTTAGAAGCTTTTCCATTAACAGAAGAAATCCTATAAGTGTCAGTGTAGGGGGCCGCACCAGAACGGTTTACGACCAGCGTGCGAAACATCGCCGTATCAACATAGGCTGCATCATTACCATCCAGCGTCTTCTCGAAAGTAGAACCTGTCAAGCTCGTATTTGGGGTAACCGTAGCTGAAAATACAGGGCTAAGTTTCACATTGTAGAGGCTTTGGGCTTTCTCATGCATAACGTGCAAAGGTGTTCGGATGCTTACTGTATATACCTGCTTGCTGCCATCTTCCGCTGTAACGGTATAGCTGACAGGATCCGCAAAGTTCTGTAGACTACCAGAGGCTGGATTCACCGTTGCACTAGCCGGTACGCTAAACGCCACGTTAAGTGTCGGTGTATTAAGTAGAGACGGGATCACAATCGTGTAGGAAGCGGCACTGGCACTATAGATAGCTGTTGTATTAGACACACCGCTGATTGTAGGATTTTCCAGCATTTTGGCCGAATTCTTTGGCATGGGCTGACCATCGGCCCCCGATTTACCACATTGGCTGAAGACCAACGCTATCAGAACACACGTAATGAAGCAGGAAGTACTATGGCAGAGTTGAACCATTAATTTTTGGTTTAAACGGTTTGGGCTAGTGGAAGAGGCCAATTGCTCGATCGAGGATACCAGTAAGTTGATT
Source organism: uncultured Fibrella sp. (assembly GCF_964250085.1). Classification (NCBI taxonomy): domain Bacteria; kingdom Pseudomonadati; phylum Bacteroidota; class Cytophagia; order Cytophagales; family Spirosomataceae; genus Fibrella; species uncultured Fibrella sp. The sequence continues at coordinate 167,193 of NZ_CAXUEC010000006.1, forward strand.
AACATAAAACGAAGCGATGAAAAAGGTGTGGATATAAAGCCGAAGAGTCTCTTATCTATGTATTGGAACACAACAAATCAATCACTTAAATAACCGGTACACCCTTTATTGCTGAGTACCTGATTGTGGAAAATGATGTGTTTTGCCATCCGGGTCCTGAACACAGTAAGCTCCCCGTTGAGACGCACCCTGATCTGTAATTTCCCACAGTGTTTTTCCCGTATCAGCCTCGTGGGCAGTCAGGATATTCCGACCCAGCACATTGTCGAAAGAGCTGATATAAACAGTACTACGAGCCACCAAAGGAGCGTCTACCGGGTAGGAACTGCGTGTGTACACGTACTTTTTGCTCCATTTTATCCCACCTGCAACAGCATCCAGAGCGATGATGCTCGCATCAAAACCACTTGCTGTATTTTGCTTTATACAAACAATGCCATTATCTACACTTAATGCATCAATCCAGCCCTCCGTTGAGGTATATGCCCATTTCTGAATGCCGGTGCCGGCATCAATTGCCAGCAGGCGCTGTGGAGATAACTGATTGATATACAGCGTATTATTGTACACTGTGGGCGTACCAAGATTTCCACCTCTATATACCCATTTCTGCACACCAGTAGCAAGCGAATAGGCTTCGATGCTATTGTAACCCAGCATATACAGTACGCCGTTGGCTATCACCGGACTAGCCTCCGTTCCAACGGGAATTGTCTGTTTTAATGCGCTGGTTGACGCATCCAATACCAGCACAGCATCATTGAGGCCATACACAACCAGGTAATTCTCAGCTACGGCTATACCACTGATAGTACCCGGCGTTGTAGGTGTATAGGTCCATTTTTTTGCGCCCGTTGCTAAATCAAGAGCATGGATCGTTTTACCGGCAACCAGAAACGCCACATCTTTTGAGGTAACAACCGCAGCCGAGTGTGGATAAGGAATTTGCCCGCCTGGATCATAGGTCCATTTTTGTAGCCCTGTCTGTGCGTTGATGCCATATAACAACAAGCGGGAAGCACAAGCATAAACGTTGTTGGTGATTGATCCCAGCCCACTGGCATAACTCGACGGCATCCGGTAGTTCCATACCGGTTTTCCACTGCCCGCATCATAAGCATACGTTAATGCGTCAGTCTGGTAAACCAGCACACCGCCGGTTGCAGAGACAGCCGTAGTTTTGGTTATTACACTAGCCGTATCGCCGTAAACAATACCATTGGTTGTTTCGGCAAATGCCCGGTAATACAACCGTTCGGTAGTTATCGGAACGTTCTGTGAAAAGCTATAGGGCAGGCTGGTAACCGTCTGATTCTGAACGACCGTCTGGTCGGTTGGCAATACAAGGATTGAAGACGTACAAAACCCATAGCGCAGGACAGGAATATCGCCTAAGTCAGTGATCGTACCTTTTAGCTGTACCTGACGATTAATAACAGGCCCTGCCGACTCGGTTTTGATGCTCGGCTGCTTTGCGTTTGGGTTACCGTCCGCTATCATCACATATGCTTCAAATACTGCTTTTGGAAGAATATCATAGCTAAGCCAGATAAAGCCTTTGTTAGCCCAACGATCAGTCCAAGAGTTTTGGACTTTAAACGCTTTGCGGGTATCATCATACCCGACGATGACCATAGCATGACCTCCAACTACTGTCGACGGATTGTATTCCTGCCAGCTATATTCACCACTGCTGTCTTTTTGTTTAAGCTGTACAAAATTGTCATCCACTCTAGCTGCAATGATAACCGGGGAATCGAAATACAGGTATTTCCGAATTACAGTCGCCGAAATGTTAATCCGTCCCCAATCTCTTATTTTATAAGCAGCCGCTTTTTGCCGCTGGTCGGCGGTCGGTTGAGTAGAACAGTCATTGTCTACATAAGCCATCTCTTTAAGGGTACATACGCCAGTGGTTTTCAATAACTCAAGGGTCGTGCTGACCTGAGACCCACCATCACAACCACCCAGCTTTACCTGATTATATAGAAAGGCAGGGCTAAACAGACTTTCTGTGTTCAGGCTACCATTAGTAGCTTTATAGGATACATTCTTAGCTACTTTATTGAAATAGCTCCTTGCAGCATAGGCAACCGCCCAGGCTACGCAGGAGGATTGATTACCTTGATTGCCAACAGGTGGTGTGTTGATTGATAGATCGTAGCTCGTGGGTAAATTGGGGTCCTTTGACAGGCTGCTCCTGCGGGCACCTGCCAACGGGTCTGGCAACAGAGGAACCTTTTCGTAATCAGCTTTGGGTAATAGCTGGGCACCAAAACCTACGTTAACGCCGGGCTTGATTGGCTCCTGGGTGGGTGTTGGCGTTATTGGTTGTTCATCTGGTTTCTTGCACTGAATAAGCAGGGTACTTAAACAGGCAATCCAGAGAAACAGCCGTAGAAAAGCGTGTAATCGTGTGTACATAGAAAAGAGAAGGTTGAACTGGATGGATATAAGGCGGAAAGCCTGCGGCGAGACGAAAGTAGGTTTGCGGCCCACAAAGTCATTTTGGTGCTGTTCCCGTTGTCTTTCGGTTTCCTTTCGTTTCCTTTTCGGTCGCCTTCAGCCACTTTCCGTTTTCCTACGGTATGTTTACGTTTGTCAAATCAATTATTTCACATATGATACAGGTACTGCGTGAAAGCATCAAAAGCAAATACCGTGTCTACCATCTGCGTAATAGAGATCGGTATCCTGATTTTGACTACAACACCAACCGGGCAAACTACCAGCCGCTCAGAGACTCGTTTGAAGAAGAATTTTATGAGGTGCGGAAAATTGATCGGGCAAGCCCCAACGTCTGTATTCCCAGTACTCATACGCTGGCACTTATTTTCAGCGACAACACCTACGTACCCAGCACTAAGATTCTGAATACCTGCCAGTCTTATGCCTTGGGGCCAACTAACCTGGAGGCTGTTTCCAACGTACCTACGCTTCATCAACCTACGCCACTGCAACCGTCACCTATCAAGTGGCTATTCCTGGGTGGTCTTGTCTGCTTACTTTGTTTGGGTGTGTTCATCTTCGCTGGCTACGTCTCGTTTGGCCCTCCGCCGAGCGGTTTGGTAATAGACCGGCCTACTCCTCTGAGCAGGGTGCCGCAGGAAGTTATTATTGATGGAAAAGCAACCAATGCAAAAACAGTGTGGATTGGGGTACGTGCCAAATCTGGCGGGCCGGTCTGGATTCAACCACCTATTCTGGTGCAGGAAAACAGCACCTGGATCGGAGTTATTTATGTCGGCAGAACCGCAAAAGACGATGAGGGGCTTATCTGTCAGATACGGGCGTTCGTCAATCCAGCCACTAAACTCACATCGGGCGATATGCTGGAAAACTGGCCCGACGCTGAACTTTCCAGCCGCATCACCGAAGTAAGCAAAGGGGCAGCCCACAACTAGGCAGGCCAGTTTTCGCAGCATGAATAAGTCATCTAAATCTGTCAGTGCAGAGGAGATGCACCTACTGCGGGAGGGCATCAAACGCCAGTACGCCGCCTATCACGCACGAGATCGAGATACATACCCGGCTTTCGAGTTTAACTCCAGCCGGGCGAATTATCAGCCACTCAAAGACTCCTTTGAAGAAGAGTTTTTTCTTGTCAGGAAGATAGACCGTGTACATAACTTCCTGCATATTCCCAGTCTAAACACCCTTGCTCTGCTCTTTTCGGATCCCGCCTACGTACCTGGCACGAAGATTCTGAACACCTGCCGCTCCTACGCCGAGGGGGTTTCTCAGCCTGCCAACGCCCCGCCTCCCGTTGACTCAACGGCTACGCCAGGTTACCCTAAGCGTACCAAATTGCTTTTAGTGAGTGTAGCAACTGCGCTTTTTTTACTTCTCAGCGCATTAGCCGGGTATTGGCTGTTGGTAAGAGAAAAAGCAACGGCAGGCGGGCTTGTCATTCGTCGCCCTTATCCAAGGCAGGTCGTTCCCCGAATGTCCTTTGTAGAAGGAAAAGTAACGAACGCCAATTTCGTCTGGGTTGTGGTTCATCCTGTCCTTAAGGACCAGAAATTCTATGTGCAGGACCCAGCCAATGTAAACAAAGATGGCACTTGGAAAACCCGAATTTTTGTTGGAAAAGCCGACCATACCACCGACGGGCAGACCTTCGAGATACGCGCTTATGTGAAACCGGGTGGCCCGTATACGGCAATTGCTACAAATGGACAATATGAATACGATAGATGGCCGGAAACAGCAGAACTGGCAACACAGTCAATTCTCGTTGTGCGGGGGTCCCAGCAAAAATAGGCTACATGAAGACAGCACTCTCTCGCCAGTTTTTGGCTTAATTCTTGTATCCCTGCGGGAAAGATTGTTATTTTGCGGGCTAAATTCGTGTATAAACCGAGATGTCATTAATTAACAAAATCCGTGAACGCTCCGGATTAGCAGTTGGCGTAATCGCCGTTAGCTTGATTCTGTTCATTGTAGGGAGCGATTTGCTGGGCGGCAAGAGTACGCTGTTTGGCGGCAACAACCAGGAGATCGGAACAATTGATGGGCGAACCATTGATAATCAGGACTTCCAGGCGAAAGTAGAGCAGGTTCGTGCTCAGTATGAGCAGCAGACGGGCCGCGCGCCCGGCGAACAGGAAATGACTCAGATTCGGGAACAAGCCTGGAATCAACTCATTTTTGAAACGGCTTATCAGAAAGAATTCGACAACCTGGGTCTGACTGTATCGCCCGAAGAACTCGTCGATATGGTGCAGGGAAACAACATCAGCGCTGAAGTGCGGCAGGCGTTTACTAACCCACAAACAGGTGTTTTCGACAAAAATCAGATCATTCAGTACTTGAAAGGTCTGCGCAACGTACCACCTGCCCAACAGGCACAATGGGCCTCATTCGAACAGCAGATCAGCACAAACCGCCTCCGCGAGAAATTCGATAACCTGATGCGGTTGTCGAACTACGCCACCACGGCCGAAGCGCAGAAAGAATACCAGGCGCAGAATACCAAGGCCGATGTGAAGTTCCTGTTCGTTCCATACTACTCGGTCAACGACACCACCGTGAAGGTGACCGACTCGGAACTGAGCGACTACCTGAGCAAGCACAAACAGGAATACCCAGGTGCCGACACCCGCTCGATCCAGTACGTATCGTTTGCGGTGAACCCATCGAAAGAAGACAGTGCTTCGTTGTATAACGAAATCAAAACGCTGGCCCGTGGCCTTGGCGGTGCGAAGAACGATTCGACGTTTGCCCGCCAAAATAGCGACGTACCTGTACCACTCTATCTGACGGCCGGCGAAATGCCAGAGCAACTGCGCGCGGCCATTCCAACATTCTCGTCAGGTGGCGTATACGGTCCTTTCCGAGAAGGCAACACCTACTTTATTTATAAGTACGGCGGCACCAAGAAAGACACCAGCTTCACCATTCGGGCCAGCCATATCCTGATTCGGGCAACGGCTAAAACAGATTCGGCTAAGGCAGACGCCCGCCGCCGGGCCGAAAGCCTCCTGAAGCAGATTCAGGGCGGTGCCAGCTTTGAAGCATTGGCGCAAAGCAACAGCGAAGATGGATCGGCCCAACAGGGTGGCGATCTGGGTTACTTCAAAAATGATGGCCGGATGGTGAAACCCTTCGAGTCAGCCATTTTTGGATTCGCTGGTTCAGGCCTGATTCCTCGTGTTGTAGAAACGGATTTCGGGTATCACATCATCAAGATCACCGAGCCTAAAACCAACCAACTGTATCGCGTTGCGGGCATTGGCAAAACCATTACGCCAAGCGAAGCGACAACCAACGAAGCGTACCAGAAAGCCAGCCAGTTTGCGGCAAACAGCAAGACGAAAGAAGCGTTTGATGAAAACGCCAAAAAAGATAAGTCGCTGGTCATTGCCAACGCTGAACGCATTCCGGAAACAGCCTCGAACATCAACGCGCTGACCGACGCCCGCGCCATCGTTCGTTGGGCATTCGACGACAAGACCGACAAAAACAGCGTATCGGAGCCGTTCCAGGTGGGCGACCAGTATGTAGTGGCTGTTCTAACGGGCAGCACGGATAAAGACGACGTAAAAGTTGATGACTACCGCGCTGAATTGACCGCCAAAGTGCGTAACCAGAAGAAAGCCGAGCAGATCATGGCGAAATTGGGCAACCCAAGTGGTCCACTCGAAACCATTGCCCAGAAATACGGAGCAGGTGCTATTGTTGAAACCGCCGAAGACATCAACCTCGCCACCGGTTTTATGCGCACCGCCGGTGTGGACCCTATCGCACTCGGACGTGCTTTTGGTCTAAAAGCAGGTAGCCGCTCGAAGCCCTTTGCTGGTGAAGGTGGTGTTCTGATCGTAGAGCCAACCCGTATTTCACCCGCGCCAAACGTAGCTGACTACGCGATGTACAAAACCTCGATTCAGCAGAATCAGGGACAGCGTACAACAGTCTACGTGAACGAAGCGATTAAAGAAGCCGCGAAAATCACCGACCGTCGCGCCAAGTTCTATTAGATCACATTGAATTTTGATTTATAAAAAAGCCCTGCTGGTACCAGCAGGGCTTTTTTGTTTCAGGTACGTTACTCATTCTTCAACCCTGTAAGGCCTCACAGGGTTCAATCAGCTATCGGCCAGGTACTTATGCACGAAACTGACGGCCATGGCACCTTCACCCACGGCCGAGGCAACGCGGGCCATGGCACCCGAACGGACATCGCCTGCGGCGAAGATGCCGGGGCTGCACGTTTCGAGCAGGAACGGTTCGCGTTTCTGCTTCCAGATGTCGCGGTAGCGGGCATGATTGATCAGGTCGCGGCCGGTTTGGATGAATCCTTTTTCATCACGGATAATGTCCATCTCAATCCAGTCGGTGAGGGGTTTTGCACCGATGAAGATGAACAGCGCTGCCGCCGGCGCCTCGCGTCGTTCGTTATTATTTAGGTCTTCGATCACCAACGCTTCCAACTTGTCACTACCTTTTCCTTCAATAATTTCGGTACAGGGCAACAGCTTGATGTTGGGCGTTCGCTCGATCTGATCGATCAAATATTGCGACATGGTTTCCGACAGGCTTTGGCGGTGGATACAGATAAACACCTCCGACGCCGTTCGCGAGAGGTACATCGCCCCTTGCCCCGCCGAATTGCCACCACCCACGATGTAGACCGGCTGGCCTTTAAACGCATAGGCTTCAGTAGTGGCGGCTCCGTAGTACACACCGGCTCCAGTGAATTTTTCGAGGCTTTCGTTCGTCAGTTTTCGGTATGAAACGCCCGTGCTCAGCAGAATAGCGCGGGCAGCCAGTTCGCTGCCGTCTGCCATTTTGATGCGCTTGTATTGCCCCTCCGACTGAATCTCGTTCACTTCCTGCGGGGCCAGAAACTCGACCCCGAATCGCTTGGCCTGCGTGATAGCCCGTTGCGTTAATTCCGAGCCGCTTAGCCCGTTGGGGAAACCAAGGTAATTTTCGATCCGGGAGGACGTACCTGCCTGGCCACCCGGTGCCCGTTTGTCGATCAGGATGGTGCGTAGCCCTTCCGAACCACCGTAGACCGCCGCCGCCAGACCAGCCGGACCAGCACCAATAATGGCCAGATCATATAGGTCCCCCTCTGCTTTAGGGCTTAATCCCAATTTCTCGCCCAGTTGCTGAATGGAAGGCTGTTTCAATACAGACCCATCTTCAAAAACAACGACGGGCAAATCGCTGGTAGTCAGTTCATGTAGGTCGAGCAGTTGCCTACCCCGTTCGTCGGCTTCGATATTGAGCCAGAGGTACGGGAATAGGTTGCCAGCCAGGAAGTCTTTCAACTCGTGGGAACTGGGCGAAAACTGGTAGCCGATCAACCGGAGGCCCACGTAGTCAGGTACGTATTTGAACTTCCAGTCGGATAACAAACCGTCCAGGATTGGGTAAAGCTTCTCTTCGGGCGGGTCCCAGGGCTTGGCGATGTAATAGTCGAGTTGCACCTCGTTGATTGCCCGAACCGCCGCGTCGATGTCGGAATAGGCCGTGAGCAGGGCTTTCTTGGCCTCGGGGAAAATGGTGCGGGCCTGACGCAGAAAATCGACGCCCAGCATGTCGGGCATCTTCTGGTCAGACAATAAGAGGGCTACGGTATCGCCCCGTTTTTTTAGTTCGGCCAGCGATTCCAGGGCCTCATTGGCCGAAGCCGTCGTTAAAATTCGGTACTCTTTCCGGTAATGTGCCCGCAGGTCGCGCCGGAGGGCTTCGAGTACCTGTTCATCGTCGTCGATGGCCAGTAAGATGGGTAATTTCATAGCGATTGAATTAAACGTCCAGTCTGACAGTGTCACTCATTGGATATCCCGTGCAGGTCAGTACCCAGCCTTCGCGCAGATCACGGTCGGTCAGCACGTCGTTGATTGTCATGTACATGTGTCCAACCGAACAACGCGCCATGCAGGTAGAGCAACGACCGCCCCGACAACTGTATGGCAGTGCAATGCCCGCCGCCAGTGCTGCCTGTAGCACCGACTTGTAGGCCGGTACGTGTAGGTCGATGGCGTGACCACGAAACTGTAGACTGATGGTTCGGGCAACTGCGGCTTGGGGCGGTAACGTGGCCAGCGCCGAATCGACAACAGCCGATTGCACCACAAAATTCTCGCGCCGGATCGAATCCGGGCTAATCCTGTTGACAATCAGCGTAAACTGCGCCATACGCATGTAATCGCCTGGTCCACAAATATAAAATTGCACAGTGTGCCGGTCCGATGCTCCGATCAGTTCAGGAAGTAACCCTTCGAGCAACAGATTATTTAATCGCCCCTGTCGGCCAACCTGATTTGTTAGCGGGCGACTAAGGAGGTGAATCAGTCGAAAGCGGTCTGGGTACATTGCCTGCCACTGAGCCAGTTCATCGCGAAAGATAATATCGACCTCGCTGGTATTGCTATACAGCAGCGTCACCCGGCGGTCGGGTTGATGACGCAATACATCTTTCAGGCTACTGAACAGCGGGTTTATGCCGCTCCCGGCCCCCAGCAACACCAGATCACCGGGCTGGTTGGCGTTCAGCGTAAACCGACCTGCCGCAGGGAGGCTCGCCAGTACGTCGCCAACACGCAGCGTATCGATCAGATGGCGTGATATTTCCCCATTCTGCACCCGTTTGATCGTCAGACGCAACGGTTCACCAGGAGACGAACTAAGGGAATAGGACCGACGTACCTCCTGACCATGCCGGGGCACCAGAAGCGTCAGAAATTGACCAGCCTGATATGAAAGCAATTGACCTCCAACCTGTTCGAGAAAGTAGCTGTTCGCGGTGGCGGTTTCGACCTGAATCCGGGTAACCCGAAAATGGAGTAAATCGTCGGTCATTCGTAGCTAAGTATGTGGACTTTCGTATAACCAAAAAAGCACGCCGTTGGTCTGAACATACGCTGTCGTTCACTGTCGTTCGTTTGATTTCGTGATGTGTCTGGCTTCGCGAAGTCATCAATAAAACCTCCTAAAAAATACGGCTCCAGGCAAACCGGATAATGAGCAACAGGGCTACGAAACCTACAACAATGTAGGTGAAGGGTACGTAGGTAAAGGCAACCAGCCGCAATCGATCAACGAACCATAGAATACCGATCAGCGCGGCGATCAGGGTCAGGAAACTGGATAGTCGCCCAAAACCGGGGATATACTGGAAGGGCAATTTCCGGCGAATGAGCATCAGGGTGACCACCATTGTCAGGATGGGCAGTACCTGAAGCACCAGGTTCATGTCCCAAATGCTTTGCCGTTCGAAGAGGAACAGGTAGACATTCAGCGTGACGGCAAACATGCCCGGAATACAGGCTGCGTAGACCAGACCGGCATACAGATACCGCCAGCGCCAGATGGATTCTGCCGTATCGCCCGCCCATAAATTCAGTACATAAACCAGCGCAGGAATGAGCAGCAAGAACAACGCAATGACTCCCGGCTGGGCGGCAGCATAGGCAAACAAATCACGAAAGGTCATGAAAACGGAGGGTATAGGGAAACAGATTGATCCTGATATTGCTATTTAAGCATATATCGGCCAGCGCCCAAACGTTCGGCCAATCTTTGCGTTAGTGGTATGAACAACCGATGAGCCATCCTATTTAAAGATCGATCATCTTTTATATCAACATGTCTTTGCTACTATCGCCATTGACGATTCGCGGCGTCGAGCTTAAAAACCGCCTTGTTGTATCGCCCATGTGCCAGTATTCCAGCGTCGACGGATTTGCCAACGACTGGCACCTGGTCCATCTGGGTAGCCGGGCAGTGGGCGGCGCGGGCCTGATCATCACCGAAGCCACGGCCATTTCGCCAGAGGGCCGCATCACGCCTCACGATCTGGGTATATGGACGGACGAGCACATTCCCGGCTTGAAACGCATTACCGATTTTATCACCGCCAATGGGTCTGTGCCGGGTATTCAGTTGGCCCATGCGGGTCGAAAAGCCAGCCATCATCGCCCCTGGGATGGCGGCAAGGCGATTTTGTCTGACGAGCCCACCGGGTGGCAGACGGGAGCGCCAAGCGCCTTGCCGTTTACGCCCGACGAACCTGCGCCCACCGCACTGACAAGCGAAGGCATCCAGCAGGTACGTTCCGATTTCCGGTCGGCGGCAGAGCGGGCTTTGCAGGCGGGGTTCGTTGTGGCCGAAATCCACGCGGCACACGGGTATCTGCTACACCAGTTTCTATCGCCGCTCAGCAATCAGCGGACCGACGAGTACGGCGGTTCATTCGAGAATCGGGTTCGGCTGCTGCTCGAAATCGTTGATGATCTGCGGACAATATGGCCCGCCGACTATCCGCTTTTCGTACGCATCTCCGCCACCGACTGGACCGAAGGCGGCTGGGCAGCCGATGATTCAGTGGCACTGGCTGCCTTGTTGCAACAGCATGGCGTCGATCTGATCGACTGCTCAACGGGCGGCAACGTACCTAAGGCCAACATTCCGAATACGGCTGGGTATCAGGTTTCCTTTTCTGAACGGATCAAGCGCGAAACAGGTCTGGCAACAGGTGCTGTTGGTCTGATCACCGAGGTGGCACAAGCCGAGGCCATTCTAACAGATGGTCAGGCCGATCTGATCTTACTGGCTCGTGGTTTTCTCCGCGATCCCTATTTCCCGCTCCATGCTGCTACTGAGCTAGGCGACGACATGCCCTGGCCTGTTCAGTACGAACGCGCCAAGCCAAGGTAACGCGGACTTGAGTCCGCATTTTTTGTCTTTAAAATGCGGACTCAAGTCAGTGTTACCTATTTTGGTACCGGACTTTACACCGCTACAAATGCACTTCATCTACAGCTACTTATTTTTGTTTTTCGTTACACTCCCCACGTTTGCCCAACCCGTTACGCTACTCCGACCAGCACGGGTCTTCGACGGCGAAACCATGCATGAAGGCTGGGCCGTGCGGGTACGTGGCGATAAGATCGACGCGGTGGGGCCGGTCGCCAGTTTGACGGGAAGCAACAGCGTATCGGCGACGGTGGTAGACTTACCCAACACAACCCTGTTGCCGGGCCTGATCGAAGGGCATTCGCATTTGCTGCTACATCCGTATAACGAAACACCCTGGGACGATCAGGTATTGCGCGAAGCCCGATCGCTACGGGTAGCCAGGGCCACGGTTCATGCCGAAAAAACGCTCCGGGCGGGCTTTACTACCGTTCGTGATTTAGGCACCGAAGGGGCTGACTATGACGACGTTGGCTTAAAGCAGGCTATTAATCAAGGCATTATTCCCGGTCCGCGCATGATTGTGGCCACACGGGCGCTTATTGCTACGGGCAGTTATGCGCCAAAGGGATTTAGCGTCGACATTACCATACCACAGGGAGCCGAAGAAGCCGATGGGCACGACCGGATTATTCAGGCAGTGCGGCAGCAAATCGGTAAAGGAGCAGACGTAATAAAAGTATATGCCGACTACCGCTGGGGCCTGATGGCTGATGCCCGCCCCACCTACACGCTCGATGAATTGAAACTCATTGTGGAGGTGGCCAAAAGCAGCGGGCGGGGCGTGGTGGCCCACGCAGGAACAGCCGAAGGCATGCGTCGGGCTATTCTGGCGGGCTGCGAAACCCTGGAACACGGCGACGCGGGTACGCCCGAAATCTTTGCGTTGATGAAACAGCATGGTACTGCATTATGTCCCACGATTGCCGCTGGCGACGCCATTGCGCAATACCGTGGCTGGAAACGAGGCGAACCTGAACCCGAACGGTTGAAGCAGAAACGGGAAACGGTGAAGCAGGCGCTTCAGGCGGGCGTCACGATCTGTGCGGGTGGCGATGTAGGCGTTTTTCCGCATGGCGACAATGCCCGCGAACTCGAACTGATGGCCGATTATGGCATGGCTCCTGTTGACGTGCTTCGGTCGGCCACTTCCATCAACGCCGATGTCTTTCACCTGGCCGACCGGGGCCGCATCAAGACCGGCTTACTGGCCGATCTGGTAGCCGTAGAAGGCGATCCAACCCGCCAGATCGCCGCCGTTCGCCAGGTACGTATGGTGATGAAAGGCGGGGTTTTGGTGAAGTAGAGGAATATGTTTCAGGTGCTCCGCGTGCGGGTTTACCCTTTACCCATCAATGGGCAGGCAAACGGTGAAGGTAGTCGAGCCGGGTTTAGAGTTGACTTTAATGCTGCCGTTGTGGTGCCTGATCACGCCCTGCACAATATCCAGGCCCAGACCGGAGCCTTTACCGACGCCTTTTGTGGTAAAAAATGGCTCGAAAATCTTCTTCTGAATCGCGTCGGGAATGCCCGATCCATTGTCGGTGAAGGTGGTATAAAGAAACTTTTCGCTTTCCAGGTAGCTGCGAATGGTCAGCGCACCGCCCTTCTCCGGCATGGCGTCGATGGCATTGTCGATGAGGTTGGTCCAGACCTGATTCAGTTCGCCGGGCCAGCCGCAGAGTGTGGGTAAATCGTCGGGAATATCGACGGTGACGGCTATGTTTCGGGCGCGTACCTTGTGGCCCAGCAGGGTGAGCGTGCTTCGGATGCCTTCGGCCAGATCGACCGTTTCTTTGCCCGCCCCCCGGTCCATATGCGTGTACGATTTGATCGACGCTACCAGCGTAGCCATCCGGCTCGACGCTTCGCCAATATCGACGACCAGTTTTTCGGTAACCAGATTATTGCTCACCCATTCCAGCACGCCGGTTAAGTTGGCCTTGCCTACCTGCTCCAGAATCGTCTCCAGATCATCTTCCGAGAAATTATAATCGGCCAGCGAACTAGCCAGATCGGCTGCTTCAGGTACGTCATGATCGTCGAGCCAGTCGGTGAGGTCATCTTCCAGGCTGCTTCGTTCCAGCAGCGACAGCGGTTTCGCCCGGTGGTCAAGTTTATTGAAGAGCCACTCGTCTACGGCGTCGGTTTGCACATCGGTCAGGGCCAGGCCCATGATCACTTTAAATCGTTCGGGCGTGGCGCGCATGTGCCCTTTCAACGCTTCCGCATTGCGCACGATAGCCGCCACGGGATTATTCAGTTCGTGGGCCAGCCCGGCCGATAGCCGACCCAGCGAGGCCATTTTCTCTTCCTGCTGCACCTGATGCGCAAACGACCGTACCCGATCGGTCATCTGCTGAACGAATGTTTCGGTGAGTTCGTAGCAGGTGCTGGTCATCTCGCGCAGGTGATCGCGGTGCAGACCCAGCGTGCGCACGTCTGTTTCGGCCACGATCGGGAACCGCGCCTCGGCCATTCGGGAATAGGGCAGCAGCCCCAGCACAGCCGGAGCCAGGTACGTTATCAGGTCTTCAGATGCCTGACCAATTATATTAATTTGCCCGTCGAGCAGCAACCGTAGCGAGTCGATCGGTTTCTGGGCCTCGTAGATGACATGGCCTTTGGGGAAACTGGCTTCCTCCGCCCGTTCGAGCAGCCAGGATAATTGCTCGTCAGGTACGTTGGCAAATTGAGGAAAAGCGTGCAGGTCGTTGAGAGTAACCATAGTCGATGCGTTTAAGAGCTTGTGGGAAACGAAGATAAGGTAGCCAACTACGGGAATCGACCAACTCATGGCTTAGTTTTGCGATAATGACAACCTACTGACGTAACTATATGATTGCTGTTCTTCAACGTGTTTCTGAAGCGGCTGTTCGCATTGACGGGCATGTACGTGGTCAGATTCAGCGTGGCTTTTTAGTACTGCTGGGCATTACGCACACCGACACGTCGGACGATGTGGTCTGGTTGGCGAGAAAGATTGCCGGGATGCGTATCTTCAGCGACGAGGCTGGCAAGATGAACCTGGATCTGGCTACCGTTGAGGGAAGTATCCTGCTAATCAGCCAGTTTACTCTTCATGCTGAAACAAAAAAAGGAAATCGGCCCAGTTTTGTCGAAGCGGCTAAACCTGATCTCGCTATTCCACTCTATGAACAACTGATTGCCCGACTTTCTGCGGAGGTGGGTCACCCCATTCAAACGGGTGAGTTTGGGGCAGATATGCAGGTGTCGCTGGTCAATGACGGACCCGTTACCATTATTATCGACACGAAGAAACAGTAATTCGTCTCTGTATCAGTTATGCCATATCTCCAGGATATGGCATAACTGATACAGAGACGAATTACGACAACGTACCTGAGCAACCGTATACTGACAATAGCTTTCCACCGTTTTTGGAGAAAACCGTACTTTTACAGTCAATCTCCGCTTCACAGCGTACCGAATGAACTTTCTGCCGACTGATGTTGCCGACTATGCCGATGTGCATACCTCGCCTGAAGACGAGGTGTTACAGCGATTAAACCGCGATACCCACGCCCATATATTACACGCACGAATGCTGTCGGGGCATTTACAGGGGCGGCTTTTATCCATGTTTTCGCACATGATTCGTCCCCGGCGGGTGCTCGAAATTGGCACGTACACGGGTTATTCGGCCATTTGCCTGGCCGAAGGGCTGGCCAACGGGGGCCGCCTTATCACGATTGACAAGAACGAAGAACTGGAGTCGATAGCCCGGCGCTACTGGGCTGAAACGCCTTATGCCGCGCAGATCGACCTGCGTATTGGCCGGGCCAGCGAACTGATTCCAGAGTTGAATGAGGTGTTTGACCTTGTTTTCATCGACGCCGATAAAGAGAATTACGGGCTATATTATGACCTGGTCTTTGATAAGGTCAGACCGGGAGGTTTCATTCTGGCCGATAATGTGCTGTGGAGTGGTAAAGTGGTGGAGCCCATCAAGCCCGCCGACCGCGACACGCAGGCCGTAGTCGCCTTTAATCAAAAAATTCACACCGACCCCCGCGTCGAGAATCTGCTGTTGCCCGTTCGCGACGGCATCCTTATTGCCCGTAAACTGTAACCTATGAAACACGCCCTGACCTTCTTCTTCCTATGGTTCGCGCTGACGGCCTCCGCCCAGCCCGTACCGAGCCCCACTGTGCCAGAGCAAGTGACATTTGCCGATCTGACGGTTCGGTTCGACCCCGATGCGCGGCGATTGATTCAGCAGGATGTGAACGCCCTGATGAGCAACCGGCAATACTGGAATGCGAAACTCGACCGGGCGCTGCTGTACTTTCCGATCATCGAAACGATCCTGCTGACCGAAAAAATACCGACCGATTTCAAATACCTCGCGCTCCAGGAAAGCTCATTGACGCCCGATGCCGTATCGTCTTCACAAGCCGTAGGTTTCTGGCAGTTCAAGCGCGAAACAGCCCAGGACTATGGTATGGTGGTGAATGAAGAGGTAGACGAGCGGAAAAATATTTCGTCATCGACCGCCGCTACGGCCCGATACCTCCGCCGCAGTAATGGCATGTATTCCAACTGGTTATCGTCGCTATTCTCGTTCTACCTCGGCACGGGAGGCATCAGCAAACTCGTTTCGCCCGATTGGGCCAACTCGCGCGACGTCACACTCGATGGCCGCACCGACCGGTACATGCTCCGGTTCTTTGCCCACAAACTGGCCGTTGAATACGCCATTCGGAATTATCAGCCTGTCAATACGTTTTCGCTGGTGGAATACAACGGTGGTGCCGGCAAGACGATCGACGAAATTGCGAGTGAACTGAGCCTGAACGCCAACGACATACGTACCTACAACCGCTGGCTGCTGATTGACCACGTACCCATCGACAAGCCGTATGTGCTGGTTATTCCAACCCCAAACGGACAGATCAATGACCTGCGTCAACGGATTGCGCAGGCAACCGATAAACCCATCAAGGCGGTCGTAACCGACGACATCGGTTTCCCGGTGTTGAAGCGCGTAACCCAGGCAACGGCGTCGGCCAATGACCCGATCTTGTACGAAATAAACGGTTTGCCCGGTATTCAGGCCCAGAGCGGCGACAATGCCGGTTCGCTGGCACGGAAAGCAAAGATCAGCCTGTCGAGCTTCCTGCGTTTCAACGACATGGGCGAACGCGACGCCATTACGGCCGGTGAAGTGTATTATTTAGCTAAGAAACGGAAGAAAGCACTGGTGCCATTCCACACGGCCCGTATTGACGAGAACATGCGCGGTATTTCGCAACGGTATGCGCTTCGGCTGAAAAAACTGCTCCGCTACAACAGAATGGACCGGGTGCAGAAATTGCAGGTTGGCCGGGTGTTATGGCTACGCGAACGTCGCCCGTCGAAAACGCCGATCGAGATCATGAACGCCCCTACCCCACCCGTTTACGACAATTCGCCCGCCACACCGTCGACCCGGCCCGTTGTTGAACGGACTGGCCTGGACCCCGCCAACGGGCAAACGGCCAACGCTATTCCGCGCAATGCCTCGGAACGGAAACGGTATCAGCCCAAACTACTGGGTAACGCCACCCCACCGACCCAGTCTGACGAGCCGCGGGGAACAGATCCCAATCCAGCCCCGTCGCGTACAGCAACGACGCCCGTGACCCGACCCGTTGCGGCGGCACCCACCCCTACTGTGACTACGGCCGTAACCCCTGACCGGGCCAACCCGGGCGAAACCGTGGAAGTACCGATTGCGCCTCCCCGCGATGCCGGTTCACCCCAACGCACCATTATTGTTCGATCGGAAGGTGAAACCGTTCGCGAACGCACAACGCCCGCCCGGCCGGTGACAGGTTCAGGTACGTTCGCCGAAACACCCGATCCGACGGAAAGCGCGACTACCAGCCAGCCCGTAAAAAAACCGCAGCAACAACAACCTGTTGAGCGGGAGCCATTACCGCGCAATCAGTCGGTTACGATTCCGCCGCTGCCGCCTATGACTACGGCAGCGCCCCCGGCGGCAGAACCCAGCAAAGGCCGAACCATGAAACATACGGTAGAGCCGGGACAAACATATTACAGCCTGTCGCGGTACTATGGTGTAACCGTCGAGGAGTTACTGGCAAGCAATAACCTGACTTCAGAGGATAAATTAGCTGTTGGGCAAACGCTGGTCGTGCAGAACATTCCAGCGGGTTTCCCTGCCGGTCAGCCTACGTCAGGTGCCGCTACAAATCCGGCTGGTACGCCTCGCTCGGGTTCACCCATTCCGCCCGTTACCGTTGTGCCGCCTGTGGCCGAACCGACTTACCATGTGGTGGCAAAAGGAGAAACGCTGTACCGTATCTCCAGGACCTACAACGTTACCATCGAGCAACTGCTGCAATGGAACGATTTACGTGATTTGGGTGTGAAAGAGGGTCAGAAGTTGAAAGTAAGCCAGTAGCCTCCATGATTTTAATCGACCATACCGTCATCAGCGACGACATTGCTGAGCAGTTTTTCGTCTGCAACCTCAATAAATGCAAGGGTGCCTGCTGTGTGGAAGGCGACGCCGGTGCTCCGCTCGAACGCGACGAACTGGCTAAACTACGGGACGTATACCCCGAAGTGAAACCGTATCTGTCGGCCGCGGGCATTCAGGCAATCGAGGCGCAGGGCCTTTACGAAGCCGATGAAGACGGCGACTACGTAACCACGACCGTCGGCGGACGCGAGTGTGTGTATGCCATTTACGACGAGAAAAACATCCTGAAATGCGGCATCGAAGAGGCGTATAACGACGGAAAGATCAACTGGAAAAAGCCGATTTCGTGCCATCTGTACCCGATCCGCGTCACGAAGTATGATCAATACCACGCGCTGAACTACGACCGGTGGCCAATCTGCGCGCCTGCCTGCGGCTTCGGCAAAGAATTGAACGTACCTATCTATAAATTCGTCCGCGAAGCCCTTGTCCGCGCCTACGGGCAGGTTTGGTACGACAAACTGGTCAACGAGATCGAAGGAGACAAAGAATAGGAACGTTCCTATTCTTTGTCAGCCAGGCAACACCTCCGGTCGATTTTCAGCCGGTACTCCCTCCCTGCTGCCTTTTGTGATAGTAGAGATACGATAAAAGCCCTACAGCCGGGATAATCAGCATGGGTGCCCAGGTACTGATCGGCTGCACAAAAGCCACGGAATAGATCGCGCCAATAACATCGTACATCAATCCGGCGTAGGCCCATTCTTTGATGCGGGGATAACCCGGCACTAGTATGGCAATGACGCCCAATGCTTTTGCCCAGCCCAGAAAGGGGACCAGATGAGCCGGAAACCCAATTCCTTTGAACCCTTCCACTGCCATTGGCATAATCAGAATATCCGGAATGGCTGATCCGAACATAAAGAAGGCGAACAGGCCTGTGAAGACCCAGTAGAGAACGGTTATCTTTTTCATGCGTGTTATAAAGTAGTTGTTATCTGATTAACAGATCAAATATACAGACTTACACAGCGGGGAACGGGGGGTAAAAGCGGCGATCTGAGGGGGTGATTGCGCCATCTTTCCAGCCCGAATGAGCACTCCTTGTCTTGTAAACCCAGGTGGTTTGGCACGGCCTGTTGCTCTTGCCTGATACACTTACTTTTCTTTCTTTTTCAACTTCCGAACCTGCTCCTGCTCATAGGCATCACGCTGCCGTTTATCAGCCAGCAGGTTACGGTATAGCCCGTTCAGGACATAAATATCATCGACTTCTTCGATGAGCAGGTGAAGTTGTTCGCGGATGTGTTCTACTTTCATAACAGGTTGTTCGGGGCCATTGACTCTTTAAAAATAACCCCTTCTTCCGGTAATTGGTTAGCATTCAGTTAATCGTTTTTTAAAGATGTAACTAAACTATTGACCGAAATTCTGTAAACTTGTTGAAACGATCGGCATCCATGAAACAGACGCTACTTTTTCTTTCTCTTTGTGTTGCCGCTACTGCCGCTCAGGCGCAGAACACAGGGCAACGCACGGCCACTAAATCAGTCTTCAGCAATACATCAATAGCACTGGTTGATGCCGTTGGCACCAACGCCCCTGTCGACGTGCAGGCGGTTGACCAGATTACCGCCACGAACATAGTGGAGCGGTCGGCTACGGCTACCTACACAGCCGGAAAAGCAATTGTTTTTCAGCCTGGTTTCGAAGCAAAAGCAGGCTCTGTTTTCGCAGCGACCATTGCACCCGTAGCTGCCCGATCTGCCGAAGCAAGCTCGGACCTGACCGTGTCGGCCTGGCCGAATCCATTTCAGGACCTGACCACGGTTGAGTATAAACTTCCAGAAAGCAGCACTGTGAAGCATACCCTGACCGATGCCCGTGGCGCTATTCTCAGGCAGAATGCCCCAACCGATGCACAGCCAGCCGGCGTATACAAGGTAGGCGTAGACGGAGCTAACCTGCCGACCGGGGTCTATATATATCAACTACAGACGGGCACACAAACCAAGACAATTCGCCTGCTAAAACAATAAGCAACGAAAGGATCTACCGACTTAATGCAAAAAGCCAGCCCAAGTGTGCTGGCTTTTTGCATTAAGTCCATTCTGTAAAGAATTGAACAGGGTTTACAGAAATAGTGTTAAAAGTAGACAAATACTCACTACTCAATTAGTTATGATAACAAACACGGGATCTGCATCGCTCCGGAGGCAAACGCCAAAGAACATAGCTTTCATCGGAGACTACCTGCCCCGGCAGTGTGGTATCGCTACATTTACCTCCGACCTGTATCAGTCATACGCCCGGTTCATTCCAGACGCCAAACCGTGGGTAGTCTCGGTCAACGACACGCTCGAAGGCTATGATTACCCCGATGAGGTCCGGTACGACTTTTACCAGCATGACCTGGAAGCCTACCGGAAAGCTGCCGAATTTCTGAACTCTAAAAACGTTGATGTTGTCTGCCTTCAGCATGAATACGGTATCTACGGCGGGCCAGCGGGTAACTACATCCTGACGTTACTTCGCGGGCTGACAATGCCCATTGTGTCAACTTTTCATACCATCCTGAAGAACCCCGATCAGGATCAGTTGCTAACCCTGAAAGCGATTGCCGACGTGTCGGCACGGGTGGTCTGTATGTCGGAAAAAGGGCGTCAGTTTCTGACGACGATCTACGAAATTCCTGATGAGAAAATTGATGTCATCGCGCACGGCATTCCCGATATGTCGTTTGTCGATCCGCATTTCTACAAAGATCGGTTCGGCCTTGAAGGCAAGCAGGTGCTGCTTACGTTTGGGCTTTTATCGCCCAACAAAGGCATCGAAAACGTCATTAATGCCCTTCCACGCATTGTAGAGCAGTTTCCCAATGTCGTTTATATGGTGTTGGGTGCTACGCATCCGCACTTGATCAGGCATGAGGGGGAAGCGTACCGCGACAAGCTGAAGCAACTGGCGGAGACGAACGGAGTACGAAACAACATTCAGTTTTACAACCAGTTTGTCGAACTCGACGATCTGCTTGAGTTTCTCGGTGCTGCCGACATTTACATAACCCCTTATTTGAATCCCGCCCAAATCACGTCAGGTACGTTAGCGTACTCGGTTGGTGTGGGGAAAGCCGTGATTTCTACTCCTTACTGGCATGCCGAAGAACTGCTGGCCGACGACCGGGGCCGCCTAGTTCCCTTTGGCGATTCAGAGGCTATTGCCAACGAAGTAATTAACTTACTGAGCGACGAACCCGCCCGCCATGCCATGCGTAAGCGGGCCTATCTGATGGGGCGTGGCATGATCTGGGAGCGTGTTATTGGGGAGTACGCTGATTCGTTTGCTCAGGCTCGCCACGAACGAATGAGTGCGACCTACACACCGGGACTTTATCCGGGCGGTTTGGGCGGTGGCCTTCATTTACCCACCTTAAAGCTTGATCATGTATATCGCCTGACCGATTCGACCGGTATGATTCAGCACGCGCGGTATCATCTGCCTTTTTACGAAGAAGGCTACTGCACCGATGATAATGCCCGTGCCCTGATACTAACCCTACTGCTGAAAGAATCGGGGGTTCACGACCGGCGTGTCGACCAGTTGGCTGATACGTATATGGCGTTCATCAACCACGCCTATTCAGATGAACACCGGCAGTTTCGGAATTTTATGAGTTACGATCGGCGCTGGCTCGAAGAGGTGGGCTCTGAAGACAGCACGGGGCGAACCATCTGGGCGCTGGGTACGTGCATTGGCCGCACCGACGAGCAGAACGCGCTCGTGTGGGCGATGAGCCTGCTTGAACAGGTGCTGCCCTCTACGCTGGCTATGCAGTCGCCGAGGTCGTGGGCCTTTGCCCTGCTGGGCATCAATGAATACCTGAAGCGCTTCAGCGACGACCGGCTGGCCAAGAACATTCGCACAAAACTGGTGGCTAAGCTCCTGTTTAGATTCAGCGAAACGGCCACGCCCGACTGGCAATGGTTCGAGAACACGGTGGCCTATGATAATGGCGTCTTGTGCCATGCGCTTATTGTTTCCGGCGATCCAGAAGCTGTTTCCATCGGCTTGAAAGCCTTAACCTGGTTGATGGATCTGCAAACGTCGAAGCCGGGAACGACTCCGCAAAAAACGCCGCTGGGTGTTGATAATCGGACTCATTTCCAACCAATCGGCTCCAACGGTTTCCACGTAAAAGGCATGCCCCGGGCCGAGTTTGACCAGCAACCGCTGGAAGCCTACAGCTCTATTTCGGCCTGTCTGGCAGCGTGGCGTAGTACAGGCGATATTGACTGGCAGCGCCGGGCCATGCGTGTTTTCCGCTGGTTTACGGGCCTGAATGACCTGGGGTTGCCTCTTTACGATTCAATGACCGGCGGTTGCCGGGATGGCCTGCATATTGACCGGGTAAACCAGAATCAGGGTGCCGAATCGACATTATCTTACCTGCTGTCGCTGGCCGAATTACAACTGGCTTTTCAACCAACAATTGAAAAATCGATTGCCCGGTCAGCCGTAAGTGTCTTATCTTAGCCTTGTATATCTATATGGTTTAACGTTTAACGACTACCATTCACTGTTGCTCTGCCTGATCGGTAATTACTATTTTCTGTCTATAGTTATGACATGCCGGGCAACATTGGACGTTAGAGGTTAACCATTGAACCAATCTCCTATGAGCCTAAAAGCCACTCGTACGGGCGTTGTCTTGCGTCCCGATCCGGCCCGTGTGCTGTTTCGTCCTTTCGATTTGGGCAACAGCACCCGCGTTTTGAAGATCATCGCCCGTGTCAATTCGTTAACGGAAGACGAAGTTCGTCAAAAGCTGGATGAAGTAATCCGCGAATTCGGCAACCGCCATCATAAGCTGAACCCATTTTTTCTGCGCCGGTTCGATCAGGTAAAAAGCCAGTTACTGACCGACGAACCACTCACCGACGAACGTAAACTGTTGCTGGGCGCGTATTTCACGATGGAGTACTCGCTGGAATCGGCCGCGCTGTTTAATCCGTCGATGGTATGGCATCCAGATCAAACAAATTTGCCCGCTGGTTATAAGCGCTTTGTGCTCAGTCTGCGCGCTACCGGCGAAGGTCACATCTCGTCCATCTCCTTCCGGACTGGGTATATTGACGGGGAAGGAAAAGTGATTCTCCAGAAACCGTCCAGGTACGTTACCTCGCCCGAAGCCATTGTCAGCCAGCAGTTTGACAAGGCAACGTTTGTAAAAAAGCTGTATGAACTTCGGTTGATCAACAGCATTTCAGAGGGAATTCTGGCAGGCCTCAGCGATGAGTTCACACTGCAGGACATTGAGGCGCAGGTAAAACGGGTGATGAGCCAGTTTAGACACAATGCCGAGTACGAAACGATTACCAGCGGCCTGCTGGCCCTGGCCCGGTCGAACTACGAAATGCACTTCGATGATGACCAGAGCATCGATGAGCGGTGTATTTTCCCGCATTCACCCAATGAGACCAATGGCATTGAAGACGCCCGCTTTGTTGAGTTTCGGGACGACGACGGCGAAATTACCTACTACGCCACTTATACCGCCTACAACGGCCGGGTAACGTTTCCACAATTACTGGAGACGAAAGATTTCACTCATTTCGCCATCAGCACGCTGAATGGCGCGGAGGTGCAGAATAAAGGGATGGCTCTTTTTCCGCGTAAAATCAACGGGCGCTATGCTACACTATCACGGCAGGATGGCGAGAACATATTCCTGATGTACTCGGAAGACCTGTACTTCTGGCAGACGAAAGAATTGATTGTTAAACCGACGTACCCGTGGGAATATGTGCAACTTGGTAACTGCGGATCACCGATCGAAACAGAGGCTGGCTGGCTGGTATTGAGTCACGGTGTAGGGCCAATGCGCAAATATGCCATTGGCGCGTTTCTGCTTGACCTCAACGATCCATCCAAAGTGATTGGCCGTACGAAAGACCCATTGCTTAGCCCCGACGAAAACGAGCGTGAAGGGTACGTACCTAATGTAGTATACAGTTGCGGTGGACAGATTCATGGCAACACGCTTATTATCCCTTACGCCATGTCTGATTATGCCAGCAGTTTTGCTACTGTCAACGTCGATGAACTGCTGGCTGAATTAACTGGTGGACAAGTTGCAGCCAGACAAATAGCTACCGTATTTTAGCTTAAGCATTTTATACTATCACTTTGCTCCGTATTTTCTACGGAGCAAT
Source organism: uncultured Fibrella sp. (assembly GCF_964250085.1). Classification (NCBI taxonomy): domain Bacteria; kingdom Pseudomonadati; phylum Bacteroidota; class Cytophagia; order Cytophagales; family Spirosomataceae; genus Fibrella; species uncultured Fibrella sp. Next base: position 191,067 of record NZ_CAXUEC010000006.1, read on the forward strand.
TTTTATTTTGAGTATTATCATGAAATTAATATATGACCGAATTTTATATAGATTATTTTAATGATAGCCAAATAAGATCAGTTAAATAGAGTTAAAAAACAATTTGTTCGCTTGACAACAATTTGGTAATTTTGAATAAGAGTGTCAACAAATATTTCATTTATAAACTAATCGACTCACTCAAAATGAGAAAACTTTTAATGGTCGCACAGCTACTGCTGTGCCTATTCAGCCTTCCCCTGCTGGCGCAGGACCGGACGATTACCGGACGCGTCACCTCCGGTGAAGACGGGTCCCCCCTGCCTGGCGTTAATATCGCCATCAAAGGCACCACCCGCGGGGTCACTACCGATGCCGATGGCAACTATCGACTTAGTGTTCCTTCAGGTACTGTCCGGCTTATCTACTCCTTTATCGGATTCGTTTCTCAGGAAGTCGTTACCGGGGCCCAGACTACGCTCAACATCACGCTGTCGCCCGATGCGACCAACCTCAACGAGGTAGTTGTCACCGCCTTCGGTATTCAACGGAATGCCCGTGAGATAGGTACGTCGGTAACGCGGGTAAACAATGAACAGATTGTTCAGGCTGCTCCCGTCAACATTGCCAGCGGCCTGACTGGCAAAGTAGCTGGTTTACAGGTCAATTTGACCAACAATGGGGTGGGCTCCAACCCACGTCTGACCATCCGGGGTAACCGTTCTTTCCTGGGTAACAACCAGGCCTTGCTGGTTGTCGACGGGGTACTGACAGATATTTCTTTTCTGGCTTCGATCAACCCGAACGACATCGACAACACGTCTATCCTGAAAGGGCCATCAGCGGCTGCTCTGTACGGCTCGGATGCCTCGAACGGCGTATTGATCGTTAATACCAAGCGTGGTGGTGGCAAAAACAAGGCTCAGGTGTCGTATACCAACAACACCCAGTTCGAGAGCATCTCGTACATGCCTGACTTACAGCGCACATTCAGTTCCAACGGTGGTGAAGGCAATCCTTTCCTCGATGCCAACGGCTATCGCCTGTATGTACCCTATGAAAACCAGCAGTTTGGTCCCCGCTACGACGGCTCGATCCAGCCCCTGGGTTATGGCGTGCAGATTCGCAACGCGGATGGGTCTATTCGTCTGGATACCCTGAAAGTGCCTTTCACATCAACGGGCACCGATCCTCGCCGGGCGTTTTTCAACACTGGTACCACCGTACAACATGACCTTTCGTACCGGATCGGCGACGCTTCGGAATATTTCGGTCTGGGCATTCAGCGCGTAGACCAAAATGGCGTGGTACCTAATGATAAGTACTCACGAACCAACATTCTGATGAACGGTGGGCGCACCATCGGTAAGTTCTCGGCTAATGGCAAAATTAACTTCACCTACACCAACAAAAATGTTGAAAACGGTGATTTCTCGCAGGGCCGTCCGGTTTACTGGAACGTACTGAACCAGCCTGCCCACGCCCCCCTGCGCGACCCCCGCATCATGGACATCAATAGCCCCTATGGCGATGTGAACGGCTATTTCAATGCGTATTACCCAAACCCCTGGTGGCAGGTGTCGGGTGATAATTCGCGGGCGAAACAGGACATCTACGCGGTGCAGGGCTTCGCCGACGTAGCCTACCAGGTCAAGCCCTGGCTGAACGTGTTGTACCGGTTAGGTGGTCAGATCAACATCAACCAGTATAAGAGCAATCTGTCGGCGGTTTCATTCAGCGACTACGCCAAGTCTGACCCCTGGAGCGCGGGTAACATCGCTTCGTCGGTAAAGCAGGTGAACGGTAACGTTACGGATCAGAGTACCACCAGCACCCGGTTCACCGGTGACCTGCTGGTTACGCTCTCGCCCAAGTTTGGTGACTTTACTACTAAACTGATTTTAGGTCAGCAAACGCGGATACAGTATGCCCGGCAAATCACCTCATCGGCTGGCCAATTGGTGGTTCCCGGTGTGTATAACATCGCCAACCGCCTGGGTCAGTTAGTAGGCTCGGAATCTACATCACAGAGCCGCCTGGTAGGTGCCTTTGCTGATTTGACCGTTGGTTATAAAGACTACCTGTTCCTGAACGTGACAGGCCGTAATGACTGGACCTCGCTGCTGGCATCAGCCAACCGCTCATTCTTCTACCCAGGGGCCAACATCTCAGCTATTCTCTCCGAGGCCATTCCTGCTCTGAAAGGCAACAACACGCTAACGTACCTGAAACTGCGCGGTGGCTATGCCAAGGCGGGTAACGTGAACGTAGATCCGTACCAGTTGCAAAATACCTTCAACCCCGGTACGGGCGTGGGTGCTTTCTTCCCATTCGGTAGCCAGCCCGGCTTTGAATTGAGCAACCGCCTGAACTCACCAAATCTAAAGCCTGAATTTACCACCAATGTGGAAGCAGGGATCGAGTTTGGCCTGTTTAGCCGCGTGAACGCGGAAGTGGTTGTTTATAATACGGTTACGTCTAACCAGACAGTGCCCATCGGGGTAGCTCGCTCAACGGGTTACACATCAGCCCTGATTAACACCGGTACGATGAAGAACCAGGGTGTGGAAGTGGAAGTAAAAACAACCCGGCCTATCGTTAATGCGGGCGGCTTCACCTGGAACCTGAACGTTAACTACACCTACAACAACAACATCGTAAGCGATGTATTTCCTGGCCTTGATCGGGTACAGCTTCCGCTCACCAATGGAGTAGGCTCGGATGTGTATGCGGCTGTTGGGAAAAACTACCCCGCTCTGTATACGACCGATATTGCCCGGGTGCAGAACACGAATCCGACAGGTGCCTATTACGACGCATCGGGTCAGTTTGTGGGTCGGCCGGTGGTAAACCCGGCTACTGGGTATCCTATCCTCAACACGGAGTTGCAATACCAGGGCACTACGCAACCTAAGAACCGTTTTGGCCTGTCTAACACGTTCGGATACAAAGGACTTACCCTGACAGCCGTAGTGGAATACCGGAGCGGAGCGGTTATCTACAACTCGCTGGGTAACGCGCTTGAGTTTACCGGTGCAGGTATTCGGACAACGTACAACGACCGGCAGAACTTTATCTTCCCTAACTCGGTCATCGTTAATGCCGACGGTTCGTTTGCCAACAACACCAGCGTAACCACCCGCGATGGCAACCTGGAGTTCTGGACCAACTCGGGTTACCACAATGCCGGTTCGAGCTACGTTACCTCGGCCGACTTCTGGAAGCTGCGTGAAGTAGCCCTGAGCTACGACATTCCTGCGTCTATTCTGGGCTGGACCAAGTTCGTTAAAACGTTTAACATCGCCCTCACCGGCCGTAACCTGCTTATGATCCGGCCCAAGACCAACGTCTTCACCGATCCTGAGTACTCGCTTGACAACTCAAACGCACAGGGTACCACCAACGAATACCAGACGCCCCCTACCCGCTTCTACGGTTTCCGGGTGGGTATTGGCTTCTAACCTCCAAACAAGACATCTCTATGCTTACTAAGAAACTAGCCCTCGGATCACTGGCCCTGCTGCTGATGACCGCTTCGGGCTGCAAAGACGAGTTTTTCGACGTCAACAATAACCCAAACCAGGTAACGGCGGCTACCCCCGAACTGGTGCTGCCCAACGCCCTGGCCAACACGGCGACCTATTACCAGACCAGCTTCACGTTTCTGAATCTGTGGATGGGCTACTGGAACTACAGCGGTAACTATTCGATCGCTACATCGGATAAGAACTACCAGTTCACCAACACGTTCAATCAGGGAGTGTGGAACAATGCGTATACCAACCTGAAGAACTACGACTATATCGAGAAGCAGGCACTGGCCCAGAACCAGCCCAATGCGCAGGCGATGGCCAAGATCATGAAGGCGTTTCACTACCAGATTCTGGTCGATACATACGGCAACATTCCGTATACGAACGCTTTGCAGGGATTGACTGTGGCGCAGCCTGCCTACGACACAGGGGTTGCAGTGTATGAAGACCTCTTCAAGCAGATCGATGCGGCACTGGCCTTGTTTGCCAGTGGTCAGACACGTGCGGCGGCTGGCGAGACCATCACCAACCCGGGCGTCAATGATATCATGTATCAGGGCGACATTAATAAATGGCGTAAGTTTGCCAATACGCTCAAATTGCGCATGATCCTGCGACAGAGCGAGCGGGCAGATCGGCAAGCGTTCATCCAGTCGGCACTGGCGGTACTGAAAGCCTCACCATATGGCTTCATCACCACCGCTGATCAGGGCGCAACCATCAACCCCGGTTACACGAACTCGACCAACCAGCAGAATCCGTTATACGCTACGTATGGCAATGGTGTAAATGGGCAGCCAGTAGAAAATAATAACATCTACAGGGCGGGTGGTTACGCGGTGAATTTCCTCGTCAGTACGCAGGACAGCCGGATATTTGGTCTCTATAATCCAGTGAGTGGCAATGCCTTCGGTGCTACCTTCTTTGGCACAATATCGCCGTTGGTGAATAGCCAGACGTCGAGTATCGGGCCTGGTGTGTTACAGAGTCCAGAACAGGATGCCCCTATTCTCTCTGCCGTAGAATCACTGTTTATACAAGCTGAAGCTGTACAGCGGGGTTATATCACGGGTAATGCCAAGACGTTGTACGAGTCGGCTATTACACAGTCGTATTCTGATCTAGGCATTTTCGATGATCAGGGTACGGCCGCCGATTATGCCCGTCAGTTCCTGGATAGTGGCAACGCAAACGTGACCTGGGATGTAGCGACCAACAAACTGGCCCTCATTCTTACGCAAAAATGGAATTCGCTGAACGGAACAGCCCCCTTCGAATCCTGGAGCGATTTCCGCCGTACGGGAATTCCGGCGGTGCCAATCTCACAAGACCCCAGCACCTCGATCAAGCAAATTCCGGCTCGCCTGTTGTATCCACAAACGGAGACACAGTATAATGAAACGGCTGTAAAAGCGCAAGGCACCGACAGCCAGTTCGACAAGACCAAAATCTTCTGGATTAAGTAAGACACAACATCAAAGACTATGAAAAATTATTTAAGTCTATGCCTGGCGGCTACTATTGCCCTTAGCATGACCTCCTGCCTCAAAGACGACGAACACTTCGTTGATTTCACGGCGACAGCTCCGGTGATTGATATTCCTACGTCGGCTTTCTACGGTGTAGTAGCTAACCAGGGACTTTCAATCCAGACGGCTCCGGTGAGCTACTCGTTCAACGTCAACCTGTCGGGCCCACAAACGCTGGGTCAGGATGTGACTGTGAATCTGGCCATCGACCCATCTGTGCTCACGGCCTATAACGCGGCTAATAGCACTAACTATAAGCCGTTACCATCTTCGCTGTATCAGTTCACGACAACGACAACGACTATTAAAGCAGGTCAGCGTTTAGCGCCAGTGTCCCTGAATTTCTTTTCGGGCTCTGACAAGATTACAGATCAGGTGGGTTATAACAACGCCAATTACGCCTTACCAATCCGGGTAACGGGCACCAGCAACAACCTGGCTGTAAGTAGTAATTTTGGCTACAAGATCATCTCGCTGAAACTCAAGAATCAGTATGATGGTACGTATGGCGCAACAGGTACGTTCACTCACCCGGTGAATGGTCCGAGGGCAATCAACGAAGAGAAGACGCTTCAAACCATTGACCTTAATACGGTTCAGACCAACTTCGCTGATTTAGGTAACCAAGGGTGGTTGATGCAATTGCGCGTCAATGCCGATAACACCGTTACACTGATTCCCAAAGGATCAGCCAATGCGGCTACGATACAATTTGGGGTCAACAAATATGATCCGGCCACCAAAACCTACACACTTAATTATAAGTATGCAGGTTCAGGCGGCGACCGGGTAATTAATGAGACCCTCAGACGTAAGTAGTTTAATTAGTCTCGCTTACCATAGAAAGGCGATGTCGGCATAAGCTGGCATCGCCTTTTTTCATTTAACTGGCATGCCCCACACTTCGTGGCTTTAAACGTAATCTTATCTGGATCAGTGGTGGGGTAACATTGGATTTTATTGTGTGTAACTTATTCAACGGATAAGCCGAATTATGAATATTAATCCTACATTAAAGTCAACTAATTCGCCAATAATTCTAAAATTAGATCGCTTACAGAATAAAATATACCTATTTCCCGCTATTTCAGAATAAAGTATACATGAAAAAGGATTGATAACAATTTGTTCGCAAAGCAACTATCTGGTAGTTTTGAGGAATCTTACCAATTTTTAATTCCATATTAAACTAATCAACTTTCTAACATGAGAAAACTTTTACTGATAGCTCAGCTTCTGCTGTGCTTCTTAAGTGTTCCTCTGCTGGCGCAAGACCGGATTATTTCGGGACGCGTTACCTCAAATGAGGACGGTGCGGCTATGCCAGGGGTGAATATTGCCATTAAAGGCACCACGCGGGGCGTTACAACCGATGTAGATGGGCAGTATAAAATCAGCGTTCCATCAGGCACGGTGCGTTTAATTTACTCATTCATCGGTTTCGTTACTCAGGAAGTCGTTACGGGTAATCAAACGTCTCTGAATGTTACGTTATCGCCAGACGCGACCAACTTGAACGAAGTTGTTATTACGGCTGGTGGTATCACGGCGCAACGTCGGGCACTGGGTAGCCAGTCTACTACCGTCAAAGCCCAGGACATTACCCAGGGCAAATCATCAAACATTGCAGCAGGCTTATCGGGTAAAGTACCAGGTTTGCTGATTTCGGCCGTAAGCAGTGGGGTTAACCCATCGTATCGGTTGGTTCTGCGTGGTAACCGTTCATTAACGGGCAATAACCAGGCACTTATCATCATCGACAACATTATCTCACCAAACAGCATTCTTGGCAACCTGAACCCGGAAGATATTGAAGATATCCAGGTGTTGAACGGGGCTGGTGCTGCCGCTCTTTACGGTTCAGATGCATCGAACGGTGCCCTGATCGTGACGACCAAGAAAGGAAAAGCGGGTCAGACACAAATTAAACTGTCGAATACGACCACGTTTGAAAAAGTAAGCTACCTGCCCCAATTGCAGCAGGGATTCGGGTCAGGTACTACGCCTGACGACGTACCTACGTACACTCCGTATGAGAACCAGCAGTACGGTCCTGCTTTTGACGGTTCGCCGGTTATCATCGGAAAGCCGCTGCAAGACGGCTCTATCCAGACGGTTCCTTACTCGTATGCGGGTTCGCGCGAGAAGTTCTGGCAGACGGGTGCCGCCAACCAGACCGATTTCAGCCTGTCGTCGGGCGATGACAAGTCGACATATTACCTGTCGGCTCAATATTTCGATCAGAAGTCGACGGTACCACAAGACGGCTACAAGCGGTACAGCATCCGGGCCAACAGTACGCGCCAGATCTACAAGAACCTGACGGCGATCTTCAATACCAACTTCATCGCCAACCGGTATGATCAGAGTAGCGCCACCGGAACAGCTTACCAGAACCTGCTGATGTCACCTGGTCAGGTAGATGTTACGAAATATTCGGATTGGCAGAATAACCCGTTCGCCAATCCGAATGGCTATTACAACGAGTATTTCCAGAACCCGTATTTCACGCTGGCCAACAACCGCGTTCAAACCCGGAATGACTATTTCCAGGGCAACATGGAGTTACGCTACCGGCCTGTTGAAAAGCTGCAACTGACCTACCGTGTGGGTATTACAACCCGGAACGTGTCGAGCAAGACCACAACGGGTAAGTTCACCTATTCAGACTATACCAAGAGTATTTCTGGTAGCTCTAAGACCGATAACCCCGGCGGAGTATCTGACAACAGCAGTTTCAACACACAGTTGGTGAATGACTTTCTGGCCGAGTATAAAACCAAGATTGGTCAGAATATCACGTTCGACATCGTTGGCGGTGCCAGTTTCCGCGACAACACCTCGAAAAACGTAGATGTTAGTGCCAGCAGCCTGGTTATCAACGGCCTGTACAACATTAGCAACTCGCTGAACAATCCGGCTGCGTTTGAATCGAACTACACGGCCCGTCAGGCTGGCGTATATGGCGAGACTCGGATCGGCTTCAAGGAGTTTATCTACCTGCACGTAACGGCCCGTAACGACTGGCGGTCGATTCTGGCGGCAGAAAACCGTTCGTTCTTTTACCCATCGGCCGACGTTTCCTTCATTGCCACCGATGCTATTCCTGCCCTTCAGAATACAAGCTGGTTACAGAGCCTGAAAATTCGGGGTGGCTACTCAAAAGTGGGTCAGATCAACTTAGGCAACTCAACCACATTTGGTGCCTATGCCCTGAATACAACCTTTAGCCAAGGGGCTGGTTACCCTTACTCAAGCGGAGCTGGTTTTACGATCAATAACGGCCTGGTTTCGGCTAGCCTGAAACCAGAGATTACGACCGGTGCCGAGGCAGGTTTCGACTTCGAGCTGAAGAAATACAACATCAGTGGTGGCCTGACGGTGTATAAAACCAATACCGTCGATCAAACCATCTCGGTATTCGTATCGTCGGCCTCTGGTTTCCAAAGCTTGCTGACCAACGTTGGTGAGGTAGAAAACCGGGGTTTAGAGACGTACCTGAGCTTTACGCCAATCAAGCTGGCCAATGGCCTGGAATTCTCCGTTGGCGCAAACTACACCCTCAACCGCAACAAGGTTATATCGCTGTCAGAGCAGTCAGATCAACTGATTCTGTCGAGCGTAGGTACGTCGGCACGGGTTCTGGCCAAAACCGGTCAGCCTTTCCCACTGCTACAGGCAACTACGTATAACCGCGATCCGCAGGGCCGTATCATCGTTGACCCAATTACCGGTTACCCAGCCAGCAATGGTAGCTTCAGCGATGTGGGCATCACGAACCCACCACACATCGTGGGTCTGAACACGACGTTGAAATACAAAGGGTTCCGTTTTACAACCGTGTTTGAATATCGGAACGGCCACTATATCTACAATAGCGTGTCGACAGGGTACGACTTCTCAGGTGCCGGTATTCGTACGGCCTGGTATAACCGCGACCGGTTTGTGATCCCGAATTCATCAGTTCTCCAGGCTGACGGTAGCTACGTAGCCAACACCAACATTGCTGTTCGCAGCGGTGGTGCCGATTTCTGGACTGATGGCACGCGTAACACGGGTATTGGCGAAAACTACGTGAACTCGGCCGGATTCTGGAAAATGCGTGAAGCGGCAATCTCTTACGATTTCCCACGGGCACTGTTAGCTAAATCGGGCTTTATCAAGGGGGCTACATTGAGCGCACAGGGCCGCAACCTGTTTATCTGGGTGCCAAAATCGAACCTGTACACCGATCCGGAATATAGCGCCAACGGTACAGACAGCAACGCAGTAGGTTTCACGACCCTGGCTCAGACTCCACCAGCGCGGTATTTCGGCGGCACTGTTTCGTTAACTTTCTAATTGACAAACGATGAAAAAAACTTCACTCTATTGGTTGCTGACCCTGGTCGCCCTAGTCACTTCCTCTTGCGATAATTACCTGGATATAAACGCCAATCCAAACTCAGCGATCAGCGCTTCGGCGCAGCTAGTACTGCCACAGGCTATTGTCAGCGCAGCCGGATTGTCTTCGTCCTACAACAACTATGGGGCTCATTTCGGCGGCTATATGGCCAATGCCGGTGGCTTCTCTGGCTTCGGCAACCTGCTGAACTACAACCTGGTTACAGGTGACTACAACGGTTTGTGGGTTAATACGTATGACAACCTTCAGGATTTCAAATACGTAATTGATCAAACAGAAGGTGTTGAAGGGCAGGGCTATTTCAACGCAACGGCCAAGATCATGACGGTGCTGGACTTTGCGCGGCTGGTTGATGCCTTTGGTAACGTTCCGTATTCAGAAGCCCTGTTGGGTAACGCTGGCCGTACGCCCAAATATGACGATGCAGCCACGATTTATCAGGACCTGGTGGTTAAACTGGATGCGGCTATTGCTGCCATCGATGCTGCCAAGTTTCCGCTGGCGCTGAACTCGTCATCTGATCCCCTTTTCAAAGGAAACATGACGACTTGGAAGCAGTTTGCCAACACCTTGAAACTCCGTCTACTAATTCGGATGTCGGGCGTATCGGCGTTGTCGTCTTTCGTAACCACAAAGTTTGCCGCTCTTGATAAAACCCTTGGTTTCCTGACAACGGATGCCATTGTTAACCCAGGTTATATCAAGCAGGATGGCAAGCAGAACCCAACATGGGGCACATGGGGCTACACTGTAGCAGGGGCCCTGGCTAACTCATCACGGATTCCAACTCAGTTTGCTTTTGGCTTCTACAAGGGGCAAAAATTGACAGACACCGGCCGGGGTACGGTGATTTACAAAAACTTCGCCTCTACCACTGCGCCAACGCCTATCAATCAGTTGGGTAACGAGAGCAACGCGCCAGCCATCATTGCAAGCTATTCGACTTGGTATACAGGTACGTTCAACAGCGCGTCCAGCATTACCGATGCGCTGGGTGTTCTGAAAGGGCCGTCAATGGGCCAGCCCATTATGCTGGCTAGCGAGGCTTATTTCCTACAGGCAGAAGCCCAGTTGAAAGGGTATCTGCCAGGTACGTTTGCTACCAGCTTTGATCAGGGTATCACGCAGTCATTCACGTACCTGTATAAAGACGTAACCAACGTGGTGGGCGCGGGGAAAAACGTAACTGCCGATGTAGCTACATACAAAACAGACAACGCCACCAGTTATCTGGTAAACATTGCCCTGGCCACCACCAACGAGCAACGGCTGGAGGCGATCATCACGCAGAAATACATTGCGCTGAACATGATCAATTCTGAAGAGGGCTGGAACGAGTACCGTCGCACAGGCTATCCTAAAACGGACCCGGCTGGCAACGGATACACCAACATTGCTTCCAATAAATCAAACTCAACCCGGCCCGACAAACTGCCAACCCGTATCCTGTATCCTTCATCGGAGCAGTCGTACAACGCGGCTAATTTCAAAGCGGTCAACCAGTTCGCTGACTTGATTTTCTGGGACCCAAACTGATTAGATGAACATGAAAAATTTCATAAAACTAGTTGGCCTCTTTTTCGTAGGGGCAACAATGACTTCCTGTCTGAACGACACTCTTAGCCTTGACCCGGCTAATTCAGTAAACGTGGTCGAGTTCAAAAACCCAAGCAGTTTCTCGTCTCCCTACGGCAGCAAATACGCGTTGTATAGCCAGGCTTTTGAGGTAGCACCAGAAAATAATTATACACTCACGGTGAGTTATTCGGGCGCAAACGTGGCCCCGGAAGACATTACGGTTAGCCTGGGTACCGATCCAACCGCCCTGACGCAGTATAACACAGAGCAAAAAAAGGCGTTTGATCTGATTCCTGCCGCTTTATACACGCTACCAACTCAGGTAGTAATTCCGAAGGGACAGCGTACAGCTACGGTGGGTATGAAATTCAAAAGTGCCAATTTCGATTTCAGCAAAAACTATGTGTTGCCCGTTCAAATCAAATCGGTTTCTACAGGTGCTGTAAGCGGCAATTTTGGCACCATTCTTATCAACCTGAAGGCCAAAAATCCGTATGATGGCGTGTATACGGCAACAGGCTTGTTCAACCACCCAACAGCCGGTCCACGTGACATCAAACGTAGCAAGACGCTGGCAACGGTTGACGCTACCACGAGCGAGACAGAATTTGCCGATTTGGGCGCTGCCGCAACCATGCAGTTGAGAGTTAACGCAGACAACACTGTCACCCTAACGCCAGGGGGGACTGCTAGCACGGCAACCGTTCAGTTCGGTGTAAATAAATATGACGCTGCTACCAAAACTTTCACCCTGAGCTATAAGTATGCAGGTGCAGGTGGAGACCGGGTTATTACCGAAACAATCAAGAAAAACTAGTACCACTTAAAAATTAGTACAATGCAAACGCCCCCGGCCAATGTTGGCCGGGGGCGTTTGCATTGTACTAGCTGATCCATTACCAGAAAACAAAGGCTAACACCTATGAAATAAATAAAGTACGATGTACTACAAATAAAGTATTTAATACTCATACTGTCTGCAAACAAAAAAGCGAGTCGACAGCATCGGCTCGCTTTCTAATTACGCTTTATCCAACTATTAAGATCTGTACGGCGCTCTTATAGAACAGCCTGTTAGTAAATGATAGCTTCTAGTATGCTATAGTTACGCGTTGAAACTCTTGTGTACTTTGAGTTACCAAATATCAGTATTTATACCGAAAATCTAGCATAATACTCGGTCATATTTATTAAAAGGTGAATCTCATTTGACCGCGCAAGCAAATTAGACAACTTTTTGCATATAAATGAGTTCTCCAGGTACTCAACAGTGAAACTTATACAGTATGGAGACTGATCAGCACCGGACGGCGCATAGTAGCGACGATTCGACCAATAGCGATTTCGAGGGTGATAACAAGCATACGGACGAGATAGAAAACTCGGCCAACGGCCTGGATAGCACCGAAATAACGGATGGCCAGAACGGACGCAACATTCGCGCCATGGGAAGCCAGGACATGGACAGCCAGAATGGCGTACTACGCATGGGCGACATGGACAACAGCACGATGGAGGTAACCGAAGAAGGTGCAAAGAACGCCGCACCAAGTAGCGACCAGACCAAAACATCGACGGTCAGCGTAACAACGGCAGGACCAGATGATTACGGTTCCGATTCGGTTGTAGGGGTGCCCAACGCCCAGAAAGAGGCTAAAAAGCAGGACGATAACGACAACGATGATGACGAGTCTGATAGCTCGGTATCGCAGGAAGAGACAGACGAAGACGTAGCCAACACAGGTACGTCGGTCGATCATCAACCAACGTATTAAAGGGATTAAAAGGAGGCTGGATAGTCGGCGAAAGCATCAATCCGGCGTCTGGTATTTAATAGTTAAAAAGTTAAAACTCAACGAAATCATGAGCGTATCAAGCAACATCCGCAAGGAAAGCACCGAGTCGCACGCGGCTCAGCAAATGCACAATACTATGGGCAATGACCCCAACGGTGGGATTGCGCAACTGAACGATAAAAATTTAGATAATGAATTGCCATCACGTCTCAACGACCAGGCCAACGGTACCTCAGTGGCTGAAGACGTGGAAGCAATCGACGAGGTTATCGCCGAAAATGACGATGCCAATCAGCCAACGCACGTTGCCGACGCTGACTGGAACCGGAGCACGGAAGAATAACCAGTTTTTGAGTTAGACAAACGGGTTTTCGACGGAATTTGCGGGATAGACAGGGTTTTCAGTGTTCATCAGGAACAAGTGAAAAATTCTGTTTAGTCCGTAAATACGGTCGAAAACCCGTTCGTTTGTAACGAAGACTGGGTAAATTTGGCTACCGCACTCGTTTTCAGAAACGAAAGCGTAGCATCTCTTCGTTAGGTACGTATCATAACCGTTTTCTAATCATGCTTCGATTACTTAGCCTGTGCCTCGTTGTTCTGCTCACCGTTTCTTCATTTACACCGGCTGGTGATGATGAGAAGGGGGCAGGTATCCAATTTACCAGTGCTCGCTGGGCCGATATTTTGAAGAAGGCGAAAGCTGAAAACAAAGTCATCTTCCTGGATGCGTACGCTAGCTGGTGTGGCCCCTGCAAAATGTTGCAGAAAAACGTGTTTACGCAGAAGACAGTCGGCGATGTCTTCAACAAGAAGTTTATTAACGTGAAAATGGATATGGAGAAAGGCGAAGGCCCTTCGCTGGCTCAGGTGTATCCGCTGGAAGCCTATCCTACCCTCCTGTTTATCAATAGCAATGGCCGCGTCGTGAAAAAAGCGATTGGCTACATGTCGGCCGAAGACCTCATCGACGTTGGCAAGAGCGTGAAGTAGTGTCAATGATCAATTATCAGTGATCAATTAGCGTTCTTTCGCCAGCCAACGGAGAAACTCAGTAACGAGCGGACCCATTGTTAATTGATTATTGTTAATTGATCATTAACATAGTCCTGAATGCTTTACCCCAATACCCTCGAACAAAAACTAGGTTTCGATAAAATCCGCGAACTGCTTCGGCAGGCCTGTATATCCCCATTGGGACAGGATTATGTGGATAAGATTCGTTTCTCCGACAATCATCAACTGATTGATAAGCTGCTGCGTCAGACCTACGAGTTCACGCAGATTGTGCAGTACGAACCTGACTTTCCGCAGAGCAATTACCTCGATGTGCGCCCGCAATTGCAGAAGGCGCGCGTAGAAGGTATTACGCTCATGGAAGATGAGTTTTTCGACCTGAAACTGGCCCTGAAAGCCATTCAGGATTGCCTTCGTTTCCTGGCCAACCAGGAAGAAGACCAATACCCATACCTGGCCGAACTGGCCCAGCCTGTCGTCGTCGACAAAAATCTGCTGGCCGCCCTTGAACGCGTTATTGATGACCGTGGCCACGTGCGCGACAACGCGTCACCCGAACTGGCCAGCATCCGTCGACGGATTATTTCGGAGCAGACAAACCTCCGCAAAAAGCTGGATGGCATGCTTCGTACCGCCCGCCAACAGGGCTGGATTCCCGATGATCTGGGGCTTACGGTTCGCGGTGGTCGGCTGGTTATTCCGCTGGCTGCTGAGCATAAACGTAAGATAAGGGGCTTTATACATGACGAATCAGATACCGGCAAAACGGTGTATATCGAGCCTGCCGAGGTATTTGATGGTAACAATGAGGTACGCGAACTGGAATACGAAGAACGCCGTGAAGTGTACCGAATTCTACTCGCGCTGACGGATCAGGTACGTCCCTTCCTGCCTGAGTTAAGCAAGGCAATCAATTTTCTGGCGCAGATCGATTTTATCCGGGCCAAAGCGAAACTGGCGGGAGAACTACAGGCGGGTATGCCGCAGGTAATGAACCGCCCCGTGCTGAACTGGACCGCCGCCCGCCACCCGCTGCTATACCTGTCGCACCAGAAGCAGAAAAAAAGTGTGGTGCCGCTGAACATCCGCCTCGACGAGCAGCCAGGAACGCCTGCCGAACGTATTCTGATCATCTCCGGCCCCAACGCTGGTGGTAAATCGATCGCCCTGAAAACCATTGGCCTGCTGCAATACATGATGCAGTGCGGCCTGTTGGTGCCTATGGCTGAGTATTCGGATATGGGCGTATTCCAGAACCTGTTTATCGACATTGGCGATGAACAGTCGCTGGAGAATGACCTCAGCACGTACTCGTCGCACCTGACCAACATGCAAAAGTTTCTGATCGGGGCCAACAAACGGACCCTCTTCCTGATCGATGAATTCGGTACGGGCACCGAACCCGGACAAGGCGGTGCCATTGCTGAAGCCATTCTGGAAGAACTGAATAAATCAGGCGCTTACGGTGTCATCAACACGCACTACACCAACCTGAAAGTGTTTGCCGACAAAACACCGGGCCTCATCAACGGTGCCATGCGGTTCGACGGCGAAAAGCTGGAGCCGCTCTACGAACTGGAGATGGGTCGGCCCGGCTCATCGTTCGCGTTCGAAATTGCCCGAAAAATTAACTTGCCTAACGCCGTCATTGAGCGGGCAAAAGAAAAGCTGGGCAACCAGCAGGTGAACTTCGAGAAATTGCTGAAAGAACTGGACATAGAGAAGCGCGTTTTTTCAGAAAAGAACCTCGATATCAGCATCAAGCAGCGCAAAGTAGCGCAGCAGCTAGCGGAGTACACAGCGCTGAAAACCAAGCTCGACAATGAGCAGAAACAGTTGCTGAATACGGCCAAGGCTAAGGCCAAAACGCTGGTTCAGGAAGCCAATCAGCGCATCGAAAATACGATTCGGGAGATCAAGGAATCGAAAGCCGACAAAGACACAACCCGCCAGGTACGTGCTGAACTACAGCAGTTTGACCATAAAGAGCTGAAGCCCGAAGTGGTGGTGGAGCCAGCCAAACCGAAAGAGCCGGAAGAGGAGTTCGAGAACGACACCAGCCCTATTGGTGTGGGCAGTTACGTGCGCATTCAGGGGCAGACCGCCATTGGCGAAATCCTGGCTATTCGTGGTAAAGATGCGGAAGTACGGATCGGCGAACTGAAGTCGAATATCAAGCTGAACCGGCTCGAAAAAGTAAGTCGTAAAACGTACCGGGAGGCAGTAGGCATCCGCGAAACACCCCGCAGCCAGGGCATGGACCTCAACGAGAAGATGATGAATTTCTCGTTCAACCTGGATATTCGGGGTTATCGGGGCGAAGAAGCACTCGGCGAACTCGACCGGTTTATGGACAGTGCGCTCATGCTTGGCTATCCCGAACTCCGCATTGTACACGGTAAAGGCGATGGCATTCTGCGCACACTCGTTCGCAACCACCTCCGCTCCTACAAGCAGGTAGCCAGCATGGCCGACGAACACCCCGACCGTGGCGGTCAGGGCGTTACGCTGGTGAAAATGAAATAATTTCCAGACCTGTAAGGCAATCCGCCACTGCTGTTCCGAGCCCTTATAGGTTTACTGCCGCCATAAACGCTTCCAGTTTTGCGGGGTCGAGGTGGCCGTTGGTGCGAACGCCGCTACATAGATCGAGGCCGAATGGTTGAACCGCGTCGATTGCCTGCCGGACATTATCGGGTCGCAGCCCACCAGCCAGAAAGACAGGTACGTTCGAGCGGTCACGGATTTGGCGGCTCAGCGCCCAGTCGTGTACCCGACCCGTGCCACCCAGTTCCTTAACGGTCAGGTTTGGATTTCCGCTATCGAGCAATAGCGCGTCTACGTGCGGGGCTATTCGCAAGGCCTCTTCGACTGATTTCTGATCGATAACATGGATCACCTGAACAAGCCATATGCCGGGCAAAGCAGCCCGTATCTGATCGTACTCGCCCGTTTGCAATTCATCCACGATCTGCACGGTATTGGTATGCACCCGTTTCTGATGCGCAATGATCCGGTCAGCGTCGGTTTCACTGGTTAGTAGAAAAGTGGCGATCGGCGGCGGCACGATCCGGGCAATAGTGGCAATTTGCTCGTCGGTGATAACGCCGGGGCCACTGGGCATAGGGCCAACCAGCCCCAGCGCTGAGGCCCCCATGGAGATAGCCATTCGAGCTTCGTCGGGGCTGCTGATACAACAGATTTTTACGCGAACCATAAATAAAGAGTGACTGAGTGAAAGCGCTTCGCTAAAGTAATGAACGGGATATAGCAAAGCGACTTCACTCAGTCACTCTTTGTCCCTTTCGCTCTTCATATTCTCCCGAAACTGGCTACCCGTTTTTGGAGTTGTATAAACAACCTTCCTAATCCTTGAACTTTTCGGCGATAAGGCTGGGCTTTCGATTGCTTTTGATACTAATTTCGCCCACCGCTCATTGTACGGGCACACAATCCGTTAACGCTGAATTTCTTTTACCCTCGCACGCACGTATGGCAAGCACTGCTGAATTAACCGTAGATGGCAAATCGTACAGTTTTCCAACCCTGGAAGGCTCTGAGCACGAAAAAGCCGTTGATATTTCTAATCTCCGTGACCAGACGGGTTACGTCACCCTCGACCGAGGGTACAAGAATACAGGTGCTACCCAAAGTGCCATTACGTTCTTAGACGGCGAGGAGGGAATCCTGCGCTATCGGGGTTATTCAATTGAAGACCTGGCTTCAAAGGCGTCTTTCCTTGAAGTATCGTATTTGCTGATCTACGGCGAACTACCGACGCAGGAACAGTTCGAAACATTCTCGAACGACATTCGCCACCATACGCTGGTCAACGAAGACATGCGTAAGATCTTCGATGGCTTCCCGGTCAATGCCCACCCGATGTGCGTACTGGGGTCGCTGGTCAATGCTATGAGCGCATTCTATCCTGACTCTCAGGATGGAAAAAACACCGACCTTCACATTACCCGGCTGATGGCCAAGTTGCCTACCATTGCCACCTGGTCGTATAAACGGGTACTCGGTCACCCCACCAATTACCCTAAAAACGGACTCGATTACATCCCGAACTTCCTGAATATGATGTTCGCGTTGCCAGTCGAAAACTACAAAGTTGACCCCGTTGTCGCTGAAGCATTAAACGTACTCCTGATTCTGCATGCCGACCACGAGCAGAACTGCTCAACCAGCACCGTTCGGCTTGTAGGCTCGTCGCAGGCCAATCTCTACTCGTCCATTGCCGCTGGTATCAACGCACTTTGGGGGCCACTGCATGGCGGTGCCAACCAGGAAGTGATCGAGATGCTCGAAGAAATCAAGGAAGGTGGTGGCGATGTGGCTAAATACATCGACATGGCCAAGAATGCCAAAACAACCGGCTTCCGGCTCTTTGGCTTCGGTCACCGCGTGTATAAAAACTTCGACCCGCGTGCCAAGATCATTAAAAAAGCCGCCGACGATGTGCTGAGCAAACTTGGTGTTAATGATCCGGTACTGGAGATCGCTAAAGGTCTGGAAGAAGCCGCCCTGAATGATCCGTATTTTGTACAGCGCAAGCTGTACCCGAACGTCGATTTCTATTCGGGTATCATCTACCGGGCTCTTGGCATTCCAACCAACATGTTTACGGTGCTTTTTGCCATCGGCCGTCTCCCCGGCTGGATTGCGCAGTGGAAGGAAATGCGTGAACAGAAAGAGCCAATCGGTCGGCCACGTCAGATCTACACCGGCTCAAACCTCCGCGAGTTCAAAGCCATTGGCGAGCGCTAGTATTAGTTCCCGGTTATACAGGAAGGGTAGCTGATCGGAAGATTGGCTACCCTTTTTTTGGTATGATCCTGATTGCTGTACACTACCGAAGCCGGCGCTTCGGCGCCACAATACGCTTTACCTTTGCTATATGACTACACTTTCTCAACGCGACCAGGCCGTTATCTGGCATCCATTTACGCAGATGCAGACGGCGCCGCTGCCTATTCCCGTTGTGCGGGGCGAAGGATCGGTGCTGTATACTGAAGACGGAGGCGAAATTCTCGACATGATCTCGTCGTGGTGGGTCACTATCCACGGCCATTCGCATCCGTATATCGCCGACCGGGTATCGGCTCAGCTACGCACGCTGGAGCATACTATCTTTGCTGATTTTACGCACGAGCCTGCCGTTCAGCTTGCCGAACGGTTGTTGCCGATTCTCCCGACTAATCAGCGACGCGTTTTCTACTCCGATAATGGCTCCACGGCCGTGGAGGTAGCCCTGAAAATGGCTTTCCAGTACTGGCATAACATCGGTCAGCCACGTTTAAAAGTAGTGGCCTTCGAGGATGCCTATCATGGCGATACCTTTGGGGCAATGGCTGTGAGTGGGCGCTCGGCCTTTACGGCTCCGTTTGCGCCATTTCTGTTTGATGTAACGTACCTGCCCGCCCCCGTTCCCGGCCGCGAAGCCGAGGTGCTGGAACTGGCCCGAACGTTATTTACAGACGAGGTAGCTGCCTTCATTGTGGAACCATTGGTGCAGGGGGCTGGTGGCATGACGATGTATGAGCCCGATGTGCTGAACGAGCTATTCGTGCTGGCACGTACCCAGGGAACGCTACTCATCGCCGACGAAGTGATGACCGGTTTCGGCCGTACCGGCAAACTCTTCGCCAGCCATTACCTGACCGAACAGCCCGACCTGATGTGCCTTTCGAAAGGTATTACCGGCGGCACGATGGCACTTGGCGTAACGACCTGCACAGCCGCCATTTACAATGCGTTTCTGTCGGACGATAAGATGAAAACCCTTTTCCACGGGCATTCATTCACGGCCAATCCGCTGGCCTGCACCGCCGCTCTTGCCAGCCTCGATTTATTACTCGCCCCCGAACGACTGGCCGATATTCAACGCATTGCCGCCAGCCATGCCGGGTTTGCCGATACGTTGCGCCAGTCACCGGTAGTAGGTAACGTGCGGCAGCGGGGTACGTTACTGGCCTTTGATCTGATCACCAGCGGACAGACCTCCTATTTCAATAACATTCGCGATGTAGCCTATCAATTCCTGCTCGAAAAAGGCGTGCTGATGCGCCCCCTGGGCAATGTTCTGTACTTTATGCCGCCCTACTGCACCACCGATGCCCAGTTGCAGGTAGCCTACACAGCCGTGTCAGCCCTGCTGGAAAAGATAGAGAATTGAACTAGTGCGAATAACTCCTGCAACTTGACGAAACGCATTGGCCGACTGGTGTCAGTGAGGCTACATCCTGGAGGTATGGCCTAACTAACACCAGTCGGCCAATGCAACGTACCTACTTCTGCTGTTCAATCGTATCAACCAGTATCCTGAACCAGACCGTAAACGTCTCCGGCGCAGTGGCTATTTCGCGTAACAATTCTGCACGACTAACCCAGCGCACGGCCATTACTTCGGCGGGATTGAAGGGAATTTCGCCATCATACTGTCCCGCGAATACATGATCGAACTCATGTTCGATTAAGCCATTGGGTAATGAGGCGTGATATATAAAGCTGAATGAAGGCGAAAGCGGTGTGCGGAAACCCATCTCTTCCTCCAGCCGCTGTTCGGCCTGCGCCGACGTACCTGTAGGCTGTGTAGGGTGCCCGCAGCAGGCATTTGACCAGAGCCCCCCCGAATGGTATTTCTCCAGAGCGCGCTGCTGGAGCAGATAATCGCCCCGATCATTGTAGATCAGAACCGAAAAAGCCCGATGCAGCACGCCATCGTGATGGACCTGCATTTTTTCGGCTGTGCCGATCACCTCGTCCTGTTCAGTAACGAGCAATAAATCAGGGGATAACGTACCTACAGAATTCATGCGATGCGACTATATGAAGTGACTACCCGCGAAGGTAGCGTCCGGGCCAAATGGACGCAAACCAGGACGAGAATCTCCACTTAATGGATGCATATATACCAAATTGACGTTTCCGTTATATTTGTCAAACATGCTAACTCATGCAGCCAGAATGCGCCTTTATCTACACATCCTCCTACTGCTCTTAAGTGTTAGCCTGAGCCAACTCCACGCTCAGGCACCCGTTTATAAACCCTTTGATGTTGACTCGGTAGCAACGCCAATTGGCGGGCAGGCAATGCTCGAAACGTTTTTGGCCGCAAACCTGCAAAAGCCATTTATGGCGAAGGTGGCTAACGTTACGGGAAAGGTATTTCTGACGGCGGTTGTTGAGCCCGATGGTCATGTATCCGATGTGCAGGTGATGCGAGGTCTGCGGTCCGACTGCGACCAGGAAGCCCTACGCGTAATGCGCCTCTTCAATGCCTGGAAACCTGCCACAAAGAGCGGGCAACCCGTCCGGCAACTGGTAACGTACCCGATTATGTTTCGTGCCAATACACCGATCCGCTATGAGAATGGTAGCCTGATCGAGGAATTCGATGCCAAATTTACCCCAATCGCTAATTCGCTATGGGGTGCAAAACCTGTATATCAACAACATACACCCATTGACACGCTTACTGGCTTGCCAAGTGGAAAGTTAACACTGTTCGAAATAAAGGAATCCGGGAAACTCAAAGAGGTGGCTAAAGTACCCTTAGCAAGGGTAGCTAATGCCCAGCGACAGAATGGTGAACTGACGTATCAATTTGGGCATAAAGAACCAACCGGTGATTGGATCGGCGCCATCTATACCCTACGGGAAGATGGCTCTATAAGTCAGCGGACATCGTCTGATTTGATGAAAGGCCCGTCGGTGAGCTACGATAAACGAGGCATGGTTGAATCAACCACGTTACCCGACGAAGCAGGTACAACAACCTGGCAACCTAATGGCTTGCTTCTGAAGATAGAAACAAGATATGAGGGCGAAAGAAAAGCGCTTCATCAACACACGCAGTTGATGGCTGCCTGGGATAGTACTGGTAAACAACTTATTAAAGAAGGAAACGGTCACTACAGGTACGTCAGTAGTCAGGAGTCGCGTAGTGATTCTACGCGAAAAACCACATTTATTGAAGAAGGCGATTACAAAGACGGATTTAAAAACGGGCAGTGGACCGGCCGTTTAGCCGATGGTTCGTACAGCTACATTGAACGGTATGATGCAGGAGAAGACCTTGGCGGTATGGCTACACTACTTGGTGGCAAAACGATTAGCTACAAGCAATCCATGAGTAACCCTTCCTACAATGGAGGGCAGTCTGCTATGTATCAATTTCTGGGGCAGACAATCAGATACCCGATAGACGCACAGAAAAAAAATGTGTCAGGAAAGGTATATATCTCCTTTGTTGTCTGTACTGACGGTTCATTATGCGACTACGACGTGTTGAAAGGCATTTACCCGTCTGTTGATGCCGAGGCGCTACGTACAGTCAAGAAAATGCCAAGCTGGCAACCCGGTCTTCTTCGTGGCGAACCCGTTCGGGTTAAGTACAACCTGCCGGTTTCGTTTCAACTGGAATAGTCTACACTTTCCAGCCGAAAGACCGTACTTTTGCGGCAATAAAACCGTCAACATGTCGCTGAAGCAAGTTCCGTTAGACGCCGTACACCGGGCGTTGGGTGCCAAAATTGTTCCATTTGCGGGCTACGAAATGCCCGTTCGCTATAGCTCCGATCTCGACGAGCACAACACCGTTCGCAACGCCGTAGGCATTTTCGATGTCTCGCATATGGGCGAGTTCATCCTGAAAGGCCCCGGTGCTCTCGATCTCATTCAGCGCGTGTCGGCCAATGATGCCAGCGTATTGTTCGATGGAAAAGTGCAGTATTCGTACCTCCCCAACGACCGGGGCGGTGTTATCGACGATCTGCTCGTTTACCGCATCTCAGAAAACGAATACATGCTTGTAGTTAACGCCTCGAACATCGACAAAGACTGGAACTGGGTCAACCAATATGCGCCAGACTATGATGTAGAGCTAGTGAACGTGTCGGACGATATGTGCCTGTTCGCTGTTCAGGGTCCGCTGGCGGCCAAAGCGCTTCAACCGTTGACCAACGCCCTGCTCGAATCAATGTCGTATTACACCTTCGAGAAGACCGATTTCGCAGGCATGGCCAACGTCATTGTCTCGGCTACAGGCTACACCGGCGCGGGCGGTTTTGAAATCTACGTATCGAACCATCAGGCCGAAACCGTCTGGAATGCAATTATGGAAGCCGGTGCCCCGTATGGCATCAAACCAATCGGTCTGGGAGCCCGCGATACGCTCCGCCTCGAATCGGGTTACTGCCTGTATGGCAACGACATCACTGACGATATTTCTCCGCTGGAAGCTGGATTAGGCTGGGTGACAAAATTTACCCATAACTTTATTAACTCCGAGGCCCTCAAACAACAGAAGGACCAAGGTATTGCGCGTAAGCTGGTTGGCTTCAGCATGATTGACCGGGGTATTCCGCGCGGCCATTATTCGCTCTGCACCGCCGATGGTACGGTGGTTGGCGAGGTTACATCAGGCACGCAGTCGCCCACGTTGGGAAAAGGCATTGGGATGGGCTACGTACCTGCTGAACTGAGTAAGCCCGGTACCGAAATCTACGTCAGCGTCCGCGAAAAGCTACTCAAAGCCGAGGTAGTAAAACTTCCATTTCTGAAAAAATAAAAAGGTTTTTTGACAGGATTAACAGGATTTGTCCCTTACCCGGAGAAACTAGACTAAAGACAAATCCTGTCAAAAAAACCTTTATCTCTAATGAAACAAATTGACGTTTGCTTAACCCCGGACCTGCTTCATCTACACACGGTCGATAACACGATTGTTGTCGTGGCCGATGTGTTCCGGGCTACCTCCTGCATGGTAACCGCCTTCGCCTACGGCGTGGGAAGCATCATTCCCGTGGCTACTGTCGACGAATGTCGGGCCCTGCAACAACGTGGTTATCTGGCCGCTGCCGAGCGTAACGCTCATACAGTAGAAGGCTTCGACCTCGACAACTCGCCATTCAGCTACATGGACGAGCGCCTCCAGGGCACCGACATTGCGATGACAACCACCAACGGCACGCTGGCAATTACCAAGTCACGGTCGGCGGTGAAAGTGCTGGTTGGGTCGTTCCTCAATCTCGACGCTATTGCGCGTTATCTGCGCACCCAGACCTACGACGTAATGGTATTGTGCGCGGGCTGGAAAGGGCGTCCCAACCTCGAAGACACACTCTTTGCCGGTGCACTGGCCCACCGCCTCCGCGACGATTATTCGATGCAGGAAGATGGCGCTCTGATGGCCCATCGGCTGTATTGTGATGGGAAAGATAATCTGGTCAACTACCTATCGAATGCGTCGCATATCCGGCGGCTACAACGGCTGGGAATTCACAAAGATATTGCCTACTGTCTCCAGCATGACCTGTACGATGTGGTGCCGGTTCTGCGTGGCAGCGCACTGGTAAAAATGGACGTGTAAAAAGTCTTCTGTCTTCCATCTTCTATTGCGCTGCTACCCCAAACCCCTAAAGGGGCTTACTTGGCACGCAACACAACAGAAGACAGAGGACGGAAGACGTAAGAAGATGACTTTCTCTGACATTACCACGCTATTAAAGGAGCGGTTCAACGTTGAGCCAGTGACCACCGGCCTGCAAGCCTACCTGACGGTGCAGGCTGATGAGTTGGTAGCCTTATGTCAGTTTCTGCGGAACGACGAGCGGTTCTTTTTCGACCTGCTGGCCTGCGTAACGGCGATCGACAACGGCCCGGAAACGAACACAATGGAGGTCGTTTATAACCTGACGTCGATTCCTTACGCGCATGACCTGATGCTGAAACTAACCGTACCACGGCACTCCCCCGGCGACCAGGAGCAGTTGCCCAACGTACCCAGCCTGGCCGGTGTATGGCGTACCGCCGACTGGCACGAACGGGAAGCCTTTGACCTGGTCG
The DNA here is from genome assembly GCF_964250085.1 of uncultured Fibrella sp. NCBI lineage: Bacteria > Pseudomonadati > Bacteroidota > Cytophagia > Cytophagales > Spirosomataceae > Fibrella > uncultured Fibrella sp. Next base: position 215,755 of record NZ_CAXUEC010000006.1, read on the forward strand.
GTATTCGATTTACCGGTCATCCCGATCTACGGCGTATCTTGTTACCATTAGACTGGGAAGGGCATCCACTTCGCCAGGATTACCAGGAACCCGAACGGTACCACGGCATCTCAACGAAATAGCAATGATCAATTATCGATGTTCCTAAGCTACCAAAACAGTTGATACTTGTTGATTGCTATTTCACTGATACCTGTTCACTGCTAATTGATAACTGACAAATGGCTCGCCTGCTCTTCTTTCTTGTACTGACTGTCAACACGGTCTTCGCTCAGTCTCCTGTCGATTCAGTCATTATAACGGGTCAGGTACGTCGCCTCTCGGCTAAGCTCTATCGCCAATCGCCGTCGGTGCTCGTCACCCGGACGAATATACTCCGGGGTGGCATTGAACAAGCCTTTCCTGCCCCACTTCAGCCCGACGGCCGATTCCGGGTGGCCGTGCCGATCGTCTATCCACAGGAAGAAATGCAGTTTGTGCTGGGCAACATCAGCACGCCTTTCCTTGCTTCAGCGGGCCGTCTTTCCATCGACGTCGACAATGATTCGCTGTATGTAGCGGCCGTTCCGTTTCAGTTTGGCGGTATGAACGCACAGGTCAATCAACAATTTGCGCAGTATAAAGCCTTCGAAGCGAAGAATAAGCCCGATGAAGCCACACAGCAACGTACCCTGAAGCGAGCGCTGAACGGCAACATCAACCAGACCTACACCACCCTAAGCCAGGCCTTTTTAGCGCCTTTCAACCAGTTTACGGCTCAAAAGGTAGTTTTTCCACTGGTGCGCGACTGGGTACTTACCAACGTCCGCTACGACGCGGCTGCCTACGTATTCGATAAAGCCCTGCAGGAACAGCAAACGATACCGGCCACTTACTTCAAAGACCTGATTGCCGACGCCGACGCCCCGCTGACGGCAAGCCGGGCCAATGCCCTGAGCCGATTGGGGGCTTATGCGGGCATGCGCATTCAGCAGGAAACACCCAGTGGCGGTCGCGGCATACGGATACGTACCCTGGCCCAGCTTCTCGAACAATACGGCACCGGGCTTACCGACAACGACCGGCAACGACTCGCTGTTTTTCGCGAAACCAACACTGCCCGAACAGCCGATGTCCGCTATTTATCAAAGCTACTGGAGAAAAATCCTGATACACTGACCCGCCTGCTGACCTACGAAAACGCCATACAAACCGCCCGCCCTCTCTTCGATAGCCTGACGCTCGACTACTTAAAAGCATACATGATGACGATGACTACGGGCGAGTCGACACTTAGCATGGTTCAGGTGCTTGGGCAATACATTGCGCCGAAGATCGGAGATAAGTACCTGAAGCAATCCTTCAATGACATGATTGGTCAGGCCCTCCGCGACACGGCCCTGGTCAGGAAAGCCCGTGCCGAGTATCTGGTACTGGAAAAACAACCGGGTGTAAACAGCGGTTTTGTCAGCGACGGTATCTACGTGACTACGGGCACCAACCGGACCGGATCAGAACTACTCCAAAAAGTCATTGATCAAAACCGGGGACGAGTTGTGTATGTGGTCTTATGGGCGCCGAAAAGTGAACCCGAACGGCAACTGGCGCGTGATGCCCAGCGCCTTCGCGATGCCTTTCTCCCGCGCGATCTCACCATTCTCTATGTCAGCACTAATGATGAAGACGAGACACTCTGGCTGGAGTCTATCGTTCGTAATCGCTTGAAAGGCGAGCACATCAGGCTATCGGAGACGCAAACGTATTCCGTCTTCAACACACTGAATCTTAGCGATATGTCTCCGGTCAGGCTATATACACCACAGGGGAAACTGGTTAAAAAAGAAGCAACCCTCCCCGACAAATTCGATCAGTTGGTTGATCAGGTACAAGCGCTATTGCGGTGAAACGGGCATCGTAGTGGGGAGTTCAGCTTACCGGGCACTACCGTATTTTCACAAACATCTTCAGGCAGAATAGCCATTTTCGGTACGCAGATCGCTTTTTAGAGGCTAATAGCTTGTCCCGATTTTGAAAAAAAGTCATCATCCGAATGTAATTATTCCTCAACGAGAAGCTTTTATAGCTTTGATTTAGCCGCGCCAGCACTTCTTTTTGTTCAGTCAGTTCGGCCGGGCATTTATCGTAAAGTAGTTGGATTCGCTCACGGATTTCACGCAGTTTCTGCTCTTCGGTTTTCTGTTTACGTGGCCTTCGTACACCATCGACCCGGTGCGTAATGCCAAAGACGTTCTGACTATGCTGGCGGTAATCGACCAACACGTCCGGGACAAACCGGATTGGCTTACGGAAGGTAGCCACAAAGCACAGCCAGTGGTCGTGAGGTAAACTAGTCGGGAACGGGGTAGTTTGCCGGACTAATTCTTTCGTGATCAGCATAGCATGCCCTGGGGCAGTATTCCAAATGGCGAACGCGAGGCAATTGTCGAAGTTCTGAACAGGTTTTACGTCAGAGATAACCATGTTCAGGCTATTTCCATCTTCGTCGATCAGTCGGGAATCAGCATATACCAGATCGCTATCGCCAATTTCAGCAATCAGGGTGCTAATCTTGTCGAGGTGCCATATATCATCCTGGTCACTAGGCGCAATGTAGTCACCCGTAGCCAGCAACATGCCTTTCTCAAAGTTACGGACGTACCCAAGGTTATTTTCGTTCAGTACGACACGGACGAAGGGGTACTTGTTGGCATAGTTGCCGAGGATAGCCGGGGTAGCATCCGTTGAACAGTCATCAACAATAACGACTTCCAGGTTCGAGTACGTTTGGCGAACAATACTATCAAGTTGGGCTTCCAGAAAGCGCTCGCCATTATAGGTCGCCAACACAACTGAAACCAGAGGAAGTTGCTGCATACTGCAAAAGTACTCACTATACAGGTATGGGCTATGTCACTGCTCTATGATAACATTAATCAGCCTTTAATTACGGTTTTTCGCCAGACGATTCTACCGCCCATGCCCGTGCCGACCGGGGCGGCCAACGCGCGGGGGACGGCCCCGGCCACCACCCAGCAAACCGCCCGCATCCGTACGCAACAGGCCATACCGGATGTAGACGCCGTAGAACGTTTTGGAACTGTCGGCAAATTCGCTGCTGAAATCGTAGTAGCCTGTCGTGAGGCCAATGCCTAACCGGGGTGCAACCTGCGCAATGATGCTATAAGTCAGTTCCAGCATCAGGCTACCCGCTTTGTCGAACACCCGACCTGCGCCAATGGTCATTTCGTTGGCGAAAACCCCGTAATTGGCTACGTCCATCGTGACCCGCCCTTCCAGAAACATTGTGGAGTCGGGACGAAGCGAATTGCGACCAAAAGCAACACCCAAATCAATGACGTTGAACGACTTACCGATTTCGATACTTTGGGCAATCTTATCCCGCACATTACCCATCCCCGTATACATCAGGAGCGGTGTTACACGGCCATACCAGGGAGCAGTGCCGAAGTTGAAAACAGAACGCGTTGAATCTTCCGACGACCGGCTAATCGACTGATAACTTTGCTGATTGCGAAACGCACGGGTTGTCGTTGAATCGACCGTGGATTGTGCCTGACACGTACCTGCCAGCAAACCAAGGTAGTTACTTATCAACAAACCCACAATTGAGCTATAGTGTCTCTTCATACCCGTTTGCCCTGCTTCGACATAGCGTGTCTACTGTCGTCTGCGGGCGGGGCCAAGGTACCATCATACCAGCGAATTTCTTTTCACCCCTGGTACAATTAACCCCCTGCCGACTGATTAAACGGGTAAATACACACTGAATGTAGCCCCCTGACCAGGCTGGCTTTTAGCCGTAATTGCGCCACCGTGGTTGGCCACCACTTTCTCGCAGATTGCCAGACCAATACCCGTGCCCTCATAGGCCGACTTGCCATGCAACCGTTGGAATACCTGGAAAATACGGTTGAGGTATTTTTCATCGAAGCCAATTCCATTGTCTACTACATCAACCTGGTGATAAGCGATTGCCTCGCGACTGGGAACCACGCCAGCAGGAAGATTGTCGGCCGCGATCCAACTGGCTCGTATGCAGATAACAGGCGGACGGCCGTTCTGACGAAACTTGAGTGCATTGCTGATCAGGTTTTGGAAGAGTTGGCCTAACTGGGTTGCATCGCCGACCACGACCGGCAGCGGGGTGAGTTCCACAACGGCCTCCGTTTCCTGAAGTACCAGTTCCAACGCACTTTTGGCCGATTTAATAACCTCCGTCAGCGAAACGGGTGCGTCGGTATCCCGTTGAGTAGAAATGCGTGAGAAGGCCAGCAAATCCCGAATCAGCGTAGACATCCGGCCGGCGGCCAGTTTCATGCGTCGCAGGTAGTCGATGCTATCGTCTTGCTGAGCGATAAATTTCCCTTCCAGCAGATCGCCAAACGCCTGAATCTTACGCAGGGGTTCCTGTAGATCGTGGCTGGCGATGTAGGCAAACTGCTGCAGATTCTCATTGGAGCGCATGAGTAAGTTATTCGATTCGGTCAACGCCTGGGTACGTTGCTGCACCTGCTCTTCCAACGCCATCTGGGTACGTCGGTGATGCGTCACATCCTGAACTGTTCCACTCACCTTGTAGGCTTTTCCCTGCTGATTCCGATGCGCTTTTCCCTGCGCCCGAACAATCCGCTGTTGATCGGTATCGCTGGCCGCCACCCTGTATTCAACATCATAGAGACCCTCCTGATTGGGGGCAATTGCCCGCAGCATACTAGCCCGAACCAGCGGCCTGTCCTCCTCATGAATGACGCTGTAGGCTCGCTCAACGGTAATGACCTCTTCTCTGTCAAGGCCGAACCAGCTCCTCAGTCGATCCGAGTAATCGAGTACACCCGTAGTGAGATCCACTTGCCAGGTGCCCAGTTCGGCCAGTTCAATAGCGCTCCGAAGCGTACTCTCGGCCTCCTGAATCTTCTGCCGGGCCAACACTTGCTGGGTAACCTCCGCAGCCATGATCATAACACCAACAATGGCTTCGTCGGCATCGCGCAGGGGCGTGTAAACAAAGTCGAAATAAACATCTTCCAGCTTGCCATCACGGTTTAGATTAGCCTGTATGTCGCTGCCCCAGTACGGCTCACCGGTGTCATAAACAGATTCCAGTAGTTCGATGAACCCCTGGTTCTGGATTTCGGGCAAAGCCTCTACCAACCGCTGCCCCGCAATGGATGGGTCTTTACCCCAGATCTCGGTCATTTTCCGGTTGCCGATTTCAATGACCATGTCCCGGCCACTCAGCAACCCGATCGCCATAGGTGCCTGCTCCACAATACTTCGGAACCGATCTTCGCTAATGGTCAGTTGCTGTTGTGTTTTTACCTGCTGGGTAACATCGAGAGCAACCACCAGAATAGCGTATACCTCACCAGCGCCGTTACGCAGCGGCTTGTAGGTGAAGTCGAAATAGAAACTGGCAGCAACGCCCCGACTCATCAGTTCTATTCTGGCCGCCTTTGCCGAGTACGCTTTCCCGGAGGTAAACACCTCATCCAGCAACTGGTTGAATGGTTGTCCGCTAAGTTCGGGTAATATCTCCGCATGAGACTGACCAATAACAGAGCGGTCTTTTCCCCAGTAGCTCAGCATCATTTCATTGGCTACCTCCACCCGCATCTCCCGGCCAACCAACAGGCAGGTAGCCACGGGCGATTCCTCGATCAGCGATCGAAAACGTTCTTCATTGTCTCTGAGGGCTTTATTGGCTTTTCTGAGTTCAAGTAACGTCATCACCTGTCGCGACAGCGCTTCCAGGGCAACCAACTGCGCTTGACTTAACTCTTTCGACGACTGGTCAATTACACATAGCGACCCCAGTGCATACCCGTTTGAATCGACCAACGGAACACCAGCGTAAAAAACAATGTGCGGATCGCCCGTCACCAGCGGATTAGTGGCGAAGCGCTCGTCGGCCCGGGCATCCGTAACAATCATCGTCTGCTCAGGGTTGACAATCGCGTGGGAACAGAACGCAAATTCGCGATCCGTTTCCCGGATATCCAGACCGTGATTCGATTTAAACCACTGCCGATGATCATCAATAAGGCTAATCAGGGCAATGGGTGTCTGGCAGATTTGAGAAGCTAGCAGGGTAATGTCTTCGTACTCCTGTTCGGGCAGGGAGTCCAGAATATCGTAGCTTTTTAGCGCTTCCAGTCTGTTGGTTTCTTCGGGTAGCAAGGGCTGAACAGACATAAGTTGACTAGGAAAATGTAGCCTGGCTACTAAGAATTTACCAAAATGTACAAATCAATATGTGTACATATAAAAAAGGTAGAGTTATGAGATAAGGTGATTTAATATATGCTGGCTACTCCTCATTGACTGATACAACAGGTTGTATTTTCTTCTGCCTAATCCCTCTTATCAATTGTACCTAATTGTCTATGTGAACAGCCAGAAAATCCGGTAGCCAATCAATCGTAAACTAGTTATGATTAACCAGGCAATGGCCATAGTGTTAGATAAACCGGGCGACGCAAGCTGTTTTACTTACTTTCCATGCCTCGTTCACAGAAAACACAAAGTTTTTATATAACTGGTTATCAGTAAATTAATATACCGACTTGACGTTATTAGCAGCCCATTACATTTCTATTACGTGGTAGAGTTTAGCAGGGGTGTTATATAGTAATGTCGGTCATGTATCCTGTTTCTTTTTCTGGGCCAACTCAACAAAATTTGCCAGATCAACTGGCTGTGATAGGTATACACACATTTCGGATAAGGCCAGTTTATAAAAAAATGAGCATAGGTAGATCGAAAGTAACCTGACTAATCACTATTCTTACTGCATCAAGGGGGCATTACGCCTCCTATGGTGTGGATAGATCGGAAAGCAGACTGACCTTGTTAGTCTGCTTTTTTTATTAATCCTTCCCTGATGCCTTGCTCAGTTAGCAAAGAATTGAGTAGATGGGTTCTAAAAGTAGCCAATTATGTTAGCTACGTATCCGGTTACCGGGCAACAACCAAATCGACCCTGGCGTATTGGTGGTAGTGTTTATTTACTATCATCGCTCAAAGCATGCATACCTCTTTCAAGCCAATTATCGTTGCTCTCGTTGTGAGCTTTTTAGCAGTTGTCTCGTGTCAAAAAAACGGGACCACCGTAACGCCCGATTCGGCAACAGTTTCCGCACTTTCCTGCGGATCAGCCACCTTTTCAACGGCAGCAGTTGGTGGAACAGCCTACACGGGCACGGGCACCGTGCCGTATACAGGTGGTAACGGAGGCACCTATGCAACAGGCAGCGCTATAACGTCGACGGGCGTGACCGGCCTGACGGCCAGCCTACAAGCTGGTTCACTGGGCAGTGGCGCTGGTAACCTGACGTTCGCCATCAGCGGAACACCCTCGGGGGCAGGTACGGCTACGTTTGCCCTTAGCTTCGGTGGGCAGAGTTGCAGCCTCGCTCTTCCCGTTGGCGCACCCGGCTCAGGAACGGTGGTAACAACCGACTGTGCCTCGGTAACCGGGTTGGCGCGGGTTGTCTGTCTGTCCGAAGCCTTTAAAGCTACCCTAACCGCCACCCAGTTGGCCACGTTGCAGCTAACCTATACAAAAGCAAACGCCATACGCTGGTCGAACCTACCAGAGGGCCTCTACCGAAACCGGGTTGGTATCAGCCTGGGTACGTTGTCCAGCACCCAGTTAGCTGCCGCCAGGTCGTTACTGGCCGCTGTGCTGGTGCAGAACGTAACCAATGAAGGCTTCGACGAGATGGAAGGCAATCTGGTAGCCGATGATTATTTAGCGGCCAACGGTGGTGGCTCGGATTATGGAAGAGGCAATTATTACATGGCCTTTTTGGGTACACCCAGCACGACCGGCCTCTGGGAATTGCAGTTTGGCGGGCACCATTATACGCTGGCCAATACCTACAACGGGGGAAAAATCACCGGTGTTACGCCCTCGTTCCGGGCCGTGGAACCGATGGCTACCGTAACTGCCAACAGTAGAACATACCAGCCTGTTGAGCAGGAACGGAAAGCGTTTGCCGACCTGCTGGCGGGGCTAAGCAGCAGCGAGTTGAGCACAGCCAAACTAGCTGCTACATTTACGGATATACTGCTGGGGCCCGGTCAGGACAGTAAGTTTCCGACAACCAGACAGGGGCTGAAAGTAGGAGACCTTAGTGCGGCGAACAAAGCACTGGTACTGAACGCTATAAAGCTATACACCAACGACCTGGATACCGAAACGGCCGCTACAGTTCTGGCTAAATACACGACTGAGCTAGACAACACGTATATCGCTTACTCAGGAACCGGCACCATGAGCACTCAGAACGATTATATACGGCTCGACGGCCCCAGCATCTGGATCGAGTACTCAGCGCAGGGCGGTATTATCATTCGGAACACCCCTCACCCACACTCGGTATGGCGCGACCGCACCGGCGATTATGGCAGCAACTAACCGTTCATTGGTGAGACCAGCACACAACGTACCCGGTGCTTCCGCTTTCAGGAGGTTGCTGGGTACGTTGTGTGCCTTGTTGCTGACGTTCGCACCTGGCCCGTCACTGGCTCACCCGATGCCCAATTCGGTGGTTTTGCTCAACATCCACGCCCACCGCATTGATGCCGACGTACAGATTCCGTTGAACGAACTACAGGCCGCCTTTGGCCACGCCGTCAACGATTCATCTGTCGGGCTCATCGCTCGCCTTGGCCCCCGGTTGCGGACCTATCTGATCCAGCACATCCGGCCCGAAAGCCTCAATGGACATTCGTGGGCGGTATCGGTGACAGCCTTGTCGGTGCAACAAACGCAAAACCCCATCAACGGTGTATACCGCGAGTTGATAGCTCAGTTGCGGCTGGTTCCCCCACCGGGAAGCGATGTTCGGCGGCTCGTTTTGCGCTACGATGCGGTTCTTCATCAGGTGGTGACGCATAAAATACTGGTGTCGGTACGGCAGGATTGGGCACGTGGACAGGTGGCCGACGAACAACCGGCTCAGGTCGGCGTCATTGAACTGGATATCGTCAATAATCGCATAGACCCTCTGCCGATCAGTCTGGAAACGGGAAGCGCCTGGGTAGGTTTTCAGGCCATGATCTGGCTGGGTATGCGGCATATTGCCGAAGGCACCGATCACCTGCTGTTTCTGCTGGTACTGTTACTGCCCGCACCGCTGCTGGTCAACCGGCGGCGCTGGGGCCGCTTCGGCGGGGTACGTTACAGCCTGATTCGTCTGTTACAGATCGTGACAGCGTTTACCCTGGGCCATTCGGTTACCCTGCTGGCGGGCTCACTCGGCTGGGTTCGCCTCCCGGCCCAGCCCGTCGAAATCCTCATTGCGATCTCTATCCTTGTTTCGGCCTTTCATGCCTTTCGCCCCCTGTTTCCGGGCCGGGAAGCCTGGGTAGCGGCTGGTTTCGGCCTGATTCATGGCCTGGCATTTGCTGGAACGCTGGTGAATCTGCGCCTGGATACCGGCCCGATGGCGTTGAGTATTCTGGGCTTCAACCTGGGTATCGAACTCATGCAGGTAGTAGTCATCGCCCTAACTATCCCCTGGCTTATTTTGCTGAGCCGGACGTCTGTTTACCCGGCCGTTCGGCAAACGGGTGCTTTTCTGGCCACAGTTGCTGCCGTTGCGTGGGTGGTCGAACGCATAACCAATCAGCCCAATTTCCTAACCCTATTGATTGAAAAAGGAATTCCTTACGCCCCGTACGGGCTGGCTCTGCTGGCGGTCGTAGCGTTACTTTTTACGTTTTGGAAGCGCGTCTCAGCCCCCGTGCCCCTGCCCTGACAACGTACCTGGCCGTATGGGTTCAGATCAAGGCTGCCCCCGCCCTTCCCTGAATTCGGTGGGCGATAAGCCAGTATGCTTCCTGAAAAATCTGGCGAAATAGTTAGGGTACTCGAAGTGAAGCAGGTAAGCGATTTCTGACACAGAATACGTTGTATAGGTCAATAGTTTGCGGGCTTCGTCCAGGGTATGCTCCTGCACCAACTGCCCGGCCGACTTGCCAGCAACGGCCTGACAGATCCGGTTCAGGTGAACCGTGGTCATGGCCAGTTCGTCGGCCAATTGGGTAATCGTATGGGTTGTTCCCATTTGCCGCACCAATTGCTGAAATTTCCGAAAATAGTGAAACGGCAAACCAGTTGCCTGTGGCACTATCGCCTCGTTTTGCTGCCAGAGCCGGTACGTAGCCAGGAAAAATTGTTGCAGGTAAACCTGTAACATTAACTGTTTTTCGGCCTGGTTATCAAACAGTTCTCCGTCGATGGCTTTAAGTAACTCCCCAACCCGACGGGCCGTGTCAGGGGCATCTACTATGGGTATGCACTGTAGAGAGGCCAGCATAACCGGTACCGGCGACCCGCTGGGAAACAGGCTATCGACCAGCGTGCCTGATAACGTTATAATGCGCCCTCGCACGTCGGCACTATACATAAAACCATGCAGGGCGGTGGGTGGTATCAGCAGCAGACAAGGCCCCGATAGCTGACGCTTGCGGGTAGCCTCCTGAAGCTCGAATTCGCCGGTCTCTATAAAGAATAACTGAAACAACCGGGCATGAATGTGCGGCTGAATCACCCAGTCGAAGCTACGGCTACGGGTTTCGAGTAATTCGGAGAATACATACCCGGCATCGGGTCGGTGGCCCGGCGTGTCAGTGTTGGCTTCGCCATATAGGCCATCATATTGAGTGATGCGTCGCATAGATAATGAACCTAAATTAGCCTTGAGACGGGTAATTTAAAGGCTAAAAGCCCTTACCGTGCTATTAAAACGGCAATTTCTCACCCTGCCATTAGCCATTTTTTCGATTACATGACGCCTCACGAAAAAATCAACGTTGGTCTTGTCGGGTTTGGCCTATCTGGCCGCTACTTCCATGCTCCCTTCCTATCCGTTCATCCGGGCTTTCAGTTGACGAAAGTGGTAAGCAGTCGACCCGCCGAAGTGGCGGCGTTCGATCCGGCAATTGACACGGTTGCTTCGGCCGGGGAGCTATTCGCCGACGGTGCCATTCAGTTGGTCTTTATCTGTTCACCCAACGACAGCCATTTTCGCTACGCCCAGGCCGCGCTCAACAGCAACAAGCACGTGGTCGTTGAAAAACCGTTTGCCCTTACTGAAGCCGAAACCAGTCAGTTACTGGAGCTGGCCGCATCGCGCAACCTGATAGCGACCGCCTATCAGAATCGACGCTGGGACGCTGATTTTCTGACCGTCAAACAACTTCTCGCCGACAATCGGTTAGGCACTGTGCTCGATTACGAAGCACGCTATGATCGGTTTGCGCCGGTCGACAGTCGGAGTGACTCCTGGAAAGAGCTGGCCGGTGAAGGTCGCGGCAGTTTGTTCAATCTTGGCCCGCACCTTGTCGATCAGGCACTTCACTTGTTTGGCAATCCGAAAACCGTTTCGGCCGATATCCGGCTTATTCGACCCAACAGTCGGGTTGAAGACTGGTTTACAATTCGGCTGGCTTACCCTGACAAGGAAGTGACGTTGAAATCCAGCCTGATGGCCCATCAGAACCATCGGCGGTTTACTATTCACGGAACGGCGGGTTCGTTTACCAAAGGCGGGCTGGACGTTCAGGAACCTGCGGCGAAACGGGGTACGTTGCCCAACACGCCAAACTGGGGATATGAACCCATAGAGAACCGGGGCCTGCTCACCACCGAAAGCGAGACAACATTAGTCGATAGTTTGCCCGGTAATTACGCCGCTTTTTACGCAGCCCTGTACGACTCTATCGCCAATGGTGCCGAACCCGTGGTGAAGCCCCACGAAATACAGGCGATTGCCAGAGTGATTGCGCTGGCCCGGCAAAGCAGTAGCGAAGGCCGAACCCTGCGCTTTTGAGTACTCAGGTACGTTGCCACTACACTTTCCTCCACTCTTCCCTCCTTTCAATGCCTAACTTCCCAACCAGTTACCGGTGGCAGATTACCGCTTTATTGTTTGTTGCAACGACCATCAATTACCTCGATCGCCAGGTAATCAGTCTGCTTAAACCAACGCTGGAGCAAGTTTTCAATTGGACGGAAACGGATTATAGCCACATCGTAATGGCTTTTCAGGGAGCGTATGCGGTAAGCTTCATCACCTTCGGCTGGAGTATCGACCGGATTGGCGCTAAACTTGGCTACAGCATCTCGGTTTTTTTGTGGAGCCTGGCGGCCATGCTGCATGCGGCTGCTACTGGTACGTTTAGTTTCGGTGTTTTCCGGGCCATGTTGGGCCTGGGCGAAGGCGGAAACTTCCCGGCGTCCATCAAGACGGTAACCGAATGGTTTCCGCAGAAAGAGCGGGCTTTCGCCACGGGCATTTTCAACTCGGGCACCAACATCGGTGCCGTCGTTGCCCCCTTACTCGTCCCCTGGATTCTGGGACACTACGGCTGGCAGGCAGCGTTTCTGGCAACGGGTGCCATTGGTTTTATCTGGCTATTTTTCTGGTGGCACTACTACGAAAGTCCAACCCGACACAAGAAAATTTCGCCCGAAGAACTCGCTTATGTGAACGAAGCTCCTCAGGCGGCCGGGGAAGCACCGCTCAAGTGGGTTGATTTATTGAAACGTCGCCAAACCTGGGCCTTTATTACGGGCAAGCTCTTCACAGACCCTGTATGGTGGTTTTTCCTGTTCTGGCTCCCCTCCTTTCTGGCGTCGACCTTCAAATTGGACCTTACCAAACCCAGTCTGCCCCTCATCATTATTTACTCGTCGGCTACACTGGGTAGTGTGGGCGGCGGCTATCTCTCCGGGTATTTCCTTCGCCGGGGCTGGACGGCCAACTGGTCGCGGAAGACTGCCATGTTTGTGTTTGCGCTGTGTATTGTGCCGGTGATGGCCATTCAGTTTGCCACCAGCCTATGGATCGTCATTGGGTTACTAAGCCTGGCGGTGGCCGCGCATCAGGCCTGGAGTGCCAATCTGTTTACCCTGGTGTCTGACCTGTTTCCACGCAAAGCCGTCAGTTCGGTAGTGGGCATCGGGGGCATGGCTGGCTCGCTGGGCGGTATGCTTTTCCCCCTGCTCGTCGGCTCCCTGCTAGACACCTACAAAGCACTGGGCAACATTGCTACCGGATACAATATCTTATTTGTTCTTTGCGGAACAGCCTACCTGGTTGCGTTACTGTGCATTCACCTGCTGGTGCCTGCGCTTAAGCCAGCAGACTGCTAATGCACATTGTCGTGTACCCAACTATTGGTTAATTCCACCGTCGGTGGGGAACTATAGTCAACCTCACTCAACCAGCCAATGATGGCCTCATCATCCGCACAAAACGCTTCCACCGATGTGCTGCATAAACAGGCCATTGTAGTTAACTGTTTGCATTATGTCGGTCAGGTTCATTTGGTCAAAGGCCCTTTATTATAGGATCTTAGCCTGAGAGTGTTCATCGATAAACAGCTACAATTTGTCAGTATATCAGGTACGTTAGTTCGGCGATGAAAGCCGTAAGGATGGTACCCTATCATGGCTCAAACCGCCTCAGCTTTTCTAAAATCGATGCAGTGCTCTTCTTGGTTAATTTCATCCACGGCTTTTCGGTATTTGCTCCTATACACGCTACTGAGCAGCATCACTGGGGTTTGGGTTGCCAATTGTTTTAAAGCAGCAATGCCAAGATCGAGCTTGAGTTTAGATTTTATCGTTAATAGTGCCTTCATCCCCTGCTCTGGAGGCTTTGTCAGGTAGATATCGACTAGTAGCGCGTCGGCCTCTGATGTCGACTCCTCTGTAGAAACGGCTCCTTCGGCCAACCAGGTCAGAAGGTTCTCAGACACCAAACGCCCTTCTGAGCTGCCTATCGCTCCCAGGCCTATCTGATATACCCTACTGGCATCGGTCTGACGATCTAAAAAGAAGCCATCGCCCCCACTGTCATCACCTATCAATACTAGCTGAGGGGCATACTCAGCTACTTCGAACGTTTCATTACGTTCGTCAATCTCATCAAGGCTGTACAGTTTAACGCCAGAATTCAACTCACCACCATCGGCCTGCTGCCAGAACTGTTGTAACACCAACGGCAAATCAGGCATTCGGCCAACCATCTGTTGAATCATCTCCTGAGATGCCGGGGGGTTGAAGTGGCCATTAAGCCTTTCAAATGCATTGTTATTCATATTCACTTATAAGTCAAAACCGCCTAATGAGTCAAAGTACTTGTATGCCTTCTTTATCGCCTTCTTCGTTTGGCACCCTGGCACACCTGCGTCCAGCATTTCGCGATACGAAGTTCGGAATTCATCCCTTAATGTAGTATCCCACCCACCGGGCAACCGACGTCTCGCCCGCTGAGCAGCACTAATCCGCGCGTGTGGAGTACCGCTTGATGACTCCAGTAAGGTAGCAGGGGCGTTGTTTCGGCGGTAATCGGTTATGCCATTGTTACTGGCCCAACGTTGCGCCCATTCGTCTTGTATAGGGTGGTGACTTTGTACAAAGCGATCTGGACGTGTGTTGGTATATCCGGGAGCCCGGTTAGTACCAGGTGAAAGTGTACCGTGATTCGAGATATCTCCTGTTCGGTGACCGCCAGGTGGTACTGGGGCTAGACCCAGCGGATCAATAAACCCTAATGGGTTATCAACATAGGCGTATAGGTTTGCGGAGTCTCCCATCAATCCAATGGGGTCCTGAGATAGGTAGATGCCCTCGTGTGGTGCGTAGTACCTGAAACGGTTGTAGTACAGTCCGGTTTCTACATCCTCATACTGCCCCTGAAATCGAAACGGACAGTCGGATCTTGTTCCCTTGCTTACCCGTATTCTCCCGTAACTTGTTGTCTCCGCCTGCCATGTTGACTGACCACTTTGATCGATCATCTCTAAGGGTGTCCCTATATGATCGGTTACAATGCTATAGTGGCTCTCATGGGCTATCTTCCCAACTGGTGCGAAACTGCTTTCTTCAAAAAGCCAGGTGATCACAGTATCCGATTGCTCATTGGCCGCTTCTTCTTCCCATTCATGAATAGGTACGTTACCATCCCACAACCAATAAGTCGTTTTGGTCTTATATGATTTACTGATTCTACGATTCAACGCATCATAAGTAAAAATAACCCGCTCACCATCGGGTCGTAACACGCTCGTCAGCGAACCGTTATCTGACCATTCATATGCCCACGTCTGACCTAGCCGGGTCGTTTTTTTTGCCAGATTCCCTTCAGCCTCATACTCATACGTAGCCTGCTGGTTACTAATTAGTTGCCCACCTGCGTTGTAAAGCCGATCGCTCTTCGATTCGGTTTCAAACAGATTTCCCAGCAAGTCCCAGGAACGCAATTCAGTGTTACCGTCTGCGTAATGCGCCTGCGTCAGAGCGCCATTTTCGTTATAAGTATATTGACTTGTTCCGGTGAGACTATCATCGATACTTGCCAATAAGCTGCCGGCCTGCCACTGATAAGTAAGTTGCCGGGGCTCAGTAGTACCTACCTTAAGCTGCTGGCTGATAAACCGACCCATCGCATCATGCTGATAGCCGATTTGTACACGACCGCTAAGACTGCGCTGAACTTCCAGACCACGATTATCATAGTGGAATTGTGCCTTCCAGCCATCAGCGGTCAATTCGCGCACATTACCAGAATCATCCCGTTGAAAATCTATGGTCGCTCCCAGCGAAGATCGTAGCTGTGTACGCCGGCCTAACGCATCGTAGACGTACTCAATCCAATGATCCCCTTGTAATTCACGCCGGATATTACCCAGCCTATCTCGCTCGATACGCACCGAAGATGTAGCGTTCTGCGCTTTAATGAGTGCCCCGGCTTCATCATAATGAAACGTTTCGAAGGACCCATCACTATGATATGCCGAAGCAAGCTTTCCCTCTTCCGTATAGCTATAAGTAGTCGTTCGTTCGCCAGGTCGCAGCACCCGTCTGACTCGTCCAACCGCATCGCGCTCATAACGTCGTAATAAGCCATCAAAGCCTTCTTCTTCGACAACCTGTCCGGCAGCGTCGAGCGCAAACCGGTATCGCTTCCCCCCTTTAGTAAGGATATCAGTAAGTCGACCTTCCCGATCGTATATGTACTGTTCCTCCTGACCGGCTTGCCTGCGGCTAACAACCTGTCCTAAGGCAGTGTAGTTGAACTGAGCCACCTGTCCATGTTCACGAGCTTCAAGTACATTTCCTGACGCATCATAAATCAGTTCGCGCACCGTACCATCGACCTCTTCAACCCGCACGATTCGCCCAAGCCGATCATATGACCGCCGCTCTTTAGCTCCTGTAGGATCAGTAAGTACAGTCAAACGTCCAAGACCATCATACTCGAAAGATCGAATCTGTTCGTCGGGGGTAACTACATGCGCTAGATTTCCCTTCTCGTCATACCGGAAATGCGTCTGATGCCCCAACGCATCGGTTAAGGTGGTCAACTGGCCTTGCTGATTGTATTCGTATTTGGCAACTTCGCCCAGCGGATTACCACGTTCCACTACGCTACCGCGCTGGTCATATTTCCAACTCCAGACTCCACCTCGCGGGTCAATCACCCGGGCTACTAAACCCCGTTCGTCGTACTGAGTGCGCGTACTATGTCCACCAGGTGTCACGGTCTCGATTAGTCGGCCTTGTGAATCGTACATGAAGCGCGCTGTTTCTCCCAACGCGTTACGTTGACTAATCAGCAGGTCTGACTCATCGTATAGCCAGGCCTGCTCGCGCCCTAAAGCGTCTATTTGACGAGTGACAAGCCCGTTCTGATGTAGATACATCACCGGTTGCCGGTATGAATCGAGCACGGTAGTCTGCTCGGGGCTATTGTACTGGATAAGATAATCCATTAACTCTCCATCGCCCCACGTGTGTAAACAACGCCCCCCGGCTTCCGGGTTTTCGTACGCGAAATGCCAATTTATGCCCGACGGGTCGCAACGACGGACTAATTGATGGCCATTATGCTCGTAGAGGGTCTTGGCTCCCTCTGCATCATAGACTACGGCTAAGTTGCCCAGGACGTCATACTCATAACGCACTAATACGAATGGATCCGAGTCCGCTGTCTGTGAGCTATATAACGCGGCAATACGGTTTTCATCTCCATACTCTACGCGGACTGTGCGCCCGGCATAATCGGTAAGTGTCTGCAACCTGTGCCGCTCATCGTAAGTGAACTGTACAGACCGGCCATTCGGATCTTCGATGGCCTGAAGGGGTTGAGGATGATCCTGATTGAGTTGAACCGTTCCAAACACATACCAGCGCAATTCGCCCATGTGCCATAGCCGGTAACTTCCCCTTGCATCTACAAACAGGGCTAATTGTTCTGTCTGTGTGCCTGTACCGCTGGGCATAGGAGCTTCAAATGTTATAAGCCTGCCCTCGGCATCACGTAGCCCTACGGTGCCATCATCGGCCAGCGCAATAATTGCCCAATCGTAGCTATGGTGCCAGCCATACCCTAACGGACCTGTATAGGTAGACGACGAATACCAATTGCGCTCCCAGGTTAATGGGATGGGGCCGTCAAAGAAGAAGTCAACTGAGTCAGCCAGTACCTCACCCGTGGCGACATCAACGGGATCGCCGCACGTTGTCCGGTTTTTCTTTAATGGTCCCTTTACTGCGTCAAGTGTCTTTTCTGCCTTATTTACTCCTTTTCCAACCAGCTTGGAAGCGTCTCCCAATTTATCGGCCACTTTGAGAGCCCGCCGCCCGAACTTGGCAGCACCGACTATATTTCCTGCCAGTGGTATTGCAGAAGCGGCCGAAAGTGCGGCCTCGCCGTAACGGCCTTCTGACGTGTAAATTGCCGCATTAGCCAGATCGGCGACCTCGCCAATGACGGGGATCATACCCACCACATCGAGCACGCCGTGTAAACCTTCCATAAAAGCTGAGGGTTCTTCTTCTCTAGCGGCCTTCTCATTAGAAGGTGGCGGTATGGTTCTGGCGAACGTCTCCCCTGCTCCGTGGCTTTCCAGGGGCCAATTATTATCATGAATAATAACCCCCACGGCGATGCGCTGAGGGCTGATGCGGATGTGCATTTGTAGAGACCCACCCCCGCTATCTCCGGGGACAAAATTGGTTTGCAGGCCAGTGCAATACGCATTAAAGAAGCTGATAGTCTTCAGTGTAGCCTTTGGCGACTCTTGCAGCAAAATAATCTTACCGTCTTCCTGCATGGTGGGTGAAAACATCCACTGAAGCAGAAAAGGCTGATCTGAGCCGGGCGCACTCAATACACAGTCGATGGTGCCGCCCAGCGTCGGTGAGCCGGGTCGACCCAGCGAGTCGGTTTCCTGATAGATACTCAGGTCATAGCTTAGCAACGGAAAGCAGTTGCCTTTGACTTCCAGAATTGCCGTGAATGAGGCCATGTGCTGCTGAGTTGTGTAACCTGGCAAAACCTACCGGGTTGATTTAGTTACAAGTATAAGCAGGCTAAACAATTATGTCTACATACTTTATAGGCTGACTGAGTAAATGGTTTGCGTATACCCAAAACAGCTTTTATGATTGAGTTGCAAAGCGTGATAGCATCAACCTCGTCGTGAACGTATTATAGCCTGGCACTCATTTGAATCTTGCGGCCGTCTGGTTTGTCGCGCTTCTTTAGTAAGTCAACCGATACTACTTTCTTAAAAACGTCGATTGATGACCAACGAAGTTCACAGAATTCTGTAACACCAAGGCCGGCGCCACCCATCAGCAGGAATTAGGTGCGCTGCGTTAGACTTGTGATCCGCAAAAGTGCGGTTTCCTATTCTTCGATTGTTAGGAACTTGTCTTCAGTAGTTTCCATAAATTGATGGTGATATCAAGTAGTTGAAAAAGATGTACCAGATCGACAGTACTGAGTGGGTGGAACTGATTACGCTCCGAAGGAATAATCAAGAATAGCTTATAAAGAGGTTTTATATTGCGTTGTACCTCTAAAGCAAATCAGCCACCTACGAAAAATCGTAAGTGGCTGATCACCAATTGTCGGGAAGGCGGGATTCGAACCCACGACCTCTTGCACCCCATGCAAGCACGCTACCGGACTGCGCTACATCCCGTTTCTTGAGCCACAAAAGTAGCAAAGAAGGTTTAAAACGCAATGGTTAACGTCCAAAAGTTGCCCGGATACTTAGAACCTAACTGAGCAACTTTTGGACTTTAGACATTGCGTTTTAAACCTTCTTTATTATCCTTTCTTCGGATCTAACGCGTTCTGAATGCGTGCCTGAAGGTCGGCCAGGTGGTATTTACTCATCGTATCTGTCTGGCGGGGCATGGCGGCGGTGATGCTGCGTTGCAGCCCAACCAACTGACCACGAACGACCGACATGATATCTGACTTACGAATATCTGTAACCGGGCCGGGGTTGAACCGGAAGCCAGCACCCGCGAAAGGCGCAGCACCAGTCCCCGTTGACGCTGGCGTATTCAGGACAGCAATCAGCTTTTCTGCATACGCTTTCTGCAAATTACGACGATAAATATCAATCGCCCTGCCAGTTGACAGTTCGGTGAAAATACCATTCTGCAAGTCGCTCATAAACTCGATAAGCGTATAGCTCGGCACACCCGGCTTGGCCAGTGAACCAGAACCAGTTTCGATCAGGCGCGACAACCGGCCTACATCAGTCAGGCTGTTGAGCGTTGTTTCCTGAAGCGTACGGATATAATCGATGCCCTGATCAGCCCGTACCAGCGGCATGATTTTTGGGTCAAGAATCCAGGTTGGGGTCTGGAACAATTGCGTATTCAGGAAATCCACCGCTTCTTTTTGCAGTGCTTTTGGCGTTGGTTCGTAGACTGTCAGGCCGGTTTGGTCGTAGGTACGTGGTGTTTCATAGATACCACCTACGTATTTGGTCACGTGGCCCATATACCGACGGAACTGCCCAACTACTTCACCGTACATCTCGCGCAGTTTATCGTAATCCTCAGCCTCTTCTTTTGTCCACTCGGTGAGATTTGGCATAATACGCTTCAGGTTCTTGATACCGTAGGTGCTGGCTTTCATGGCGTTATCACCCAGATCTTCACTCTGCGAACGAGGGTCCATCGGGTTAATTTCGGTACCAAACCAGTAGCGCGGATCTTTCTCGTGGCTCTTCACCCACGTGTTTAGCACCAGTTTGTCGGCCGTAGCATCTTTAGTATCGTAAACGGGTTTGTAGCCCCACTCGATCGCCCAGATATCGTAGGTACCGATCCGGGGAAACAGGTCAGTAATGCCGTCTTCAGGCTGCGCCACGTAGTTAAACCGGGCATAGTCCATGATCGAAGCCGTGTGGCCGTTTTGTGCAATGAACGCCTTGTCGCGCAGTTTTTCAACCGGTGTGGCGTGGCTCGACCCAAAGTTATGGCGTAGGCCCAGCGTGTGGCCTACTTCATGGCTCGAGACAAAACGGACCAGTTGGCCCATCAGTTCATCATCGAATTTAGGCTTGCGGGCGCGGGCATCTACCGCAGATCCCTGCACCACGTACCACTTCCGCAACAGGTTCATCACGTTATGATACCAGCCAATGTGGCTC
Organism: uncultured Fibrella sp.; assembly: GCF_964250085.1. Classification (NCBI taxonomy): domain Bacteria; kingdom Pseudomonadati; phylum Bacteroidota; class Cytophagia; order Cytophagales; family Spirosomataceae; genus Fibrella; species uncultured Fibrella sp. The sequence continues at coordinate 236,236 of NZ_CAXUEC010000006.1, forward strand.
TCGATAATCTCGCCCGAACGTGGGTCGTTTACGTTTGGTCCGTAGGCATTTTCAATGTCGGAAGCGAAGTAGCGGATTACCGAATAGCGCGCATCTTCCAGGCTTAACGTAGTGTCGGTACGGTTCCAGTCCTTGGCAATGATGGCGTTTTTCCAGCCTGCTTTTTCAAACGCTTTCTGCCAGTCGGCCACGCCCGCTTTCAGGAAAGGCCGCCATTTGGTTGGTGTTGCCGGATCGATATAGTATACGATCTGTTTTTTTGGCTCAATCAGTTCACCCTTTTTCTGACGCTCAGCATCGGCGTCATTTTTGGCCTCTAAACGCCAGCGAACAGCAAACGTTTCGTCTTCTGTCCGTTGCGAGTTGTCGTCGTAAACGGTGTAGTTGTTGGCGAAGAAACCAACGCGGCTGTCGAACAGGCGTTTGCGCATCGGCTCTTTCGGCAACAGAATCATCGACGTGTTGATCTCCATCGTAACAGCCCCGGCATCATTACCACCCGGCAGCGTAACGGTCTGCTGCGGCGACGGAATGGGCGACGGCGGCGTTGGTGTGGTGTTTACGTTGAAGGTCTTCGTGACACGCACTTCCGTATTTATCGGATACGACTTGACAGTCTGGATAAATGACCGGTCAGCCGCTGCGGCCAGAATCCGGTAACGGGCTTTGGTAGCGGGAGTCAACGATACAACCTGATTGTCATTCCGAAAGAAATCCGTTACGTCGATTACCGTCGACGAATCTTTGCGAATAGCCCGCACATCGAAAGCCGCCGCAATCGGCTCTACGTTGGAGTTACGAACAGCCTGCGAAATAGGCAGCGTGTCGCCCCCGGCCATGCCGACGTTGATGTAACTAACTACCCGCAGCAACAGCCGACGATCGGGACCACGCTCCCAGCGCAACACCTGCCGGTTGGCCAGTTCGCCGCCGTAGCCGGCACCGGTTGGTGCTTTGGCAATTCGGGTGATAGCCATGAACTCGCGACCAAGCAGCGAATCGGCAATCTCGAAGTAGTACTTGTCGTCGATCTGGTGCGACGTAAACAGGCCTTTGCTGGTTTTGGCAGCACGGGTGATCACTTCACGATACGGTCTGATCGCAGCGCGAGGCGGGCCAGCCGCTGTGGGCGATCCGGTATTGGGTGTTGTAGTGGCCGATGTGACCGACGTAGAGGTGGGTGCGTCTGGCCGCCGGTTTTGCGCCAGTGCGGGCACAGCTAGTCCCAGCAGCAGCACGCCACGCAGGACAGTTGATAGATGTTGATGCATTTAAAGAGATATATTTACGAGATGGCGCATGAGCATGCGCTTTTAAAATTACTACATATGAAGCGACTATTTAGTCGCTGCTACCCGTATTTCCCCTCATAACCGATGAAATATCCCCGACGGTTGTCATCAGGCGCTAATAACACGGTCATTGTGCTGTCAGAAACAGAAGTAGCCAAATTATTTTCGGGTGATACCCGCTCAGACATCGGTTCAGAAGCGGAGAAAATGCGATTTGCCAATGCCGTAAACGAACTGGTAGTCCGGTTCAGCCGCCTCGACTATAACGACGCCCTTGATGCCGAAATGCTGGTTATGGAGCGCATCTATCCGATTGATTACCGCGCTCATGAAGTTGAACGCCGGGAACTTTGGTTCGATGTGTTTGCCGATGAACTGGCTCAATTGCATGCCAATGGTTTTGTACACCGCGACTTGAAACGCCCGTCTGATCTGGACGGTCTAGCCTTCGACAATATCCTTCTGACCAATCGCGGTTTACGCCTGATCGACGTAGGCATCTCGGCATTAAAGCATCAGGTTGGCGACAAGATATTTTCCAGGTACGTTGCCCATGAACAGGCAGAACTGGCTCTTTTCCGGGATTATTTCCTGAACAGGTAACGCGCCCTGAATACGTTGTTTTCCTCCATTGCTTTTCAATCTAGTGTGTTGCTTCGCGCATTGTGCCCTTTACTCCACATAAAAAAGGTCCCCTGACAATCTGCCAGGGGACCTTTTTAGTAAACTCGAACGTACCTATCGGCGCGGGCCGGTGCCTTGCTGGGCAGGCGGCGTGCCACTTCCCTGGCGTTGCTGCTGCATCGGGTTTGGTCCTTGTGCACCCGGTCCGAAACCACCAGGGCGCTGCTTGAATAATTGCAGACGCGTTGGTTTAGATACTCGTGGGAACGAATTGTTCTCCGTGTCAATGTCAGCAATTTCCTGATACGGGTCCAGCGTCCACTGCGTTACCTTCTTACTGGTGGCAAATACCTTGTTGATCTGATTGGTATTGTAACGCCAGATTTCAGCCGGGAGCCGGGCTACGGAATCAGTGCCGTCTTCAAACTGCATCCGAATGATTACCGGCATCGGAATACCGCCCCGGTTTTTCAGCGTTAGTGTGTAGAAATTCTGCTTAGACTCCAGAACAGCGCGTTCGTCAGGCGTCAGTGTAGCCAGGTAGTCCTGATACTTTTTCTTATCGGCGTCGGTGACGGCAAACTGGTCGTAGCGGTTATAGAAGTCCATCATCGTGGAATCCTGCGCCACTACGGTTTCTGCTTTTGTGGCGGCGTCGCGCTGCTTGGCAACCGTGTTCATCCGGCGGTTATACGCCTCCTTGGCTTCTGCTTTCACTATTTCAGGGTTCTGCGAGCTTGGCTGATACCAGTCAACCTCCACCAGATCCTGGTCTACGGCCTCAACGCCAAAGAACCAGCCTTTCCAGAACCAGTCAAGATCAACACCCGACGCATCTTCCAGCGTGCGGAAAAAATCGGCAGGCTCGGGTGATTTGAACGCCCAGCGACGAGCGTACTCTTTAAACGCATAGTCGAACAGTTCGCGTCCCATCACGGTCTCGCGCAGAATGTTCAGGGCTGTGGCAGGCTTGGCGTAAGCGTTGGCACCCAGGTTGATCACGTTATCCGACGACGACATGATCGGCGACAGCACCGATTTGTCAGCCTTCATATAATCGACGATATACTGAGGCTCGCCCCGGCGGCTTGGGAAGTTGTAGTCCCACTCTTTCTCGGCCAGATACTGGCAGAACGTGTTCAGGCCCTCATCCATCCAGGTCCACTGGCGTTCGTCGGAATTCACGATCATGGGGAAGAAGTTATGGCCCACTTCGTGAATGATTACCCCGATCATACCGGCTTTTGTTTGCTCAGAGTACGTACCGTCGGCTTCCGGACGACCACCGTTGAACGAGATCATCGGGTATTCCATACCGCCACCTGCCGTTGCGTGGCATGAGATAGCGACTGGATACGGATACTTGATGGTGCGGTTACCGTACGATTTCAGGGTATGTTCTACCACACGGGTCGAGTATTGGCCCCAAAGTGGGTTGCCCTCTTTGGCGTAGAACGACATGCTCCAGATTTTCTTACCATCACCGTATACGTCGGTCTGCATGGCGTCCCAGATGAAACGGCGGCTGCTTGCAAAGGCAAAATCGCGTACGTTATCGGCTTTGTAAATCCACGTTTTTGTGGTCTTTACATCTTCCGGTTTCGCTTTAAGTGCCTCTTCAGCTTCGGCCTGCGTTACAATTACTACGGGCGATTTGCTGGTTGCGGCTTTAGCCAAACGCTGCTGCTGGGTTGCTGAAAGCACCTGTTTGTAGTTTAAACACTCGCCCGTTGACCCCACCACGTGATCGCTGGGGACGGTGATGGCCACTTTGTAGTTGCCGAAGATCAGCGTAAACTCACCAGTGCCCAGAAACTGCTTGTTCTGCCAGCCGGTCACATCGTTGTATGAGCAAAGGCGGGGAAACCAGTGCGCAATGAAGTAGTTGCTGTTGCCATCTTTGAACTTCTCCAGTCCACTACGGCCATAGTATTCCGTGACGAAGTAATTCCAGTCAACGTTGAACGCAAACGACGTACCTGGCTTCAGGGGCGTAGGCAGGTCGATCCGCATCATAGTCTGGTTGATCGTGTACGGCAGCGTCTGGCCAGTTTTCGTGGTCACTTTCGTGATTCTGTACCCGTATTTGTCGCTGGCCTGCTGCTGACTGCGTTCCCGCACCGACGTCAGGTTTTGCAACTGGGCAAAGGTCATACCGGTTTCGGGTACGCTGCCCGTGCGGGTAATGCTGCTCGTTGAGCCTTTGGCAAACAGGTTCTGATCGAGTTGCAGCCAGATGTAGCGCAGTTCGTCAGTCGAGTTGTTGAAGTAGGTTACCGTTTCGGTACCAATGATTTTCTGTTGGGCGTCGTCGAGCGTGACTTTAATATCGTAATCGGCCCGGTTCTGGAAGTAATCCTTACCTGGTGCCCCGGCAGCGGTACGGAAGGTGTTGGGCGTGGGCAGCGTGGGGCCAAGCTGCTCAAATTTATCATTGGCGCTGAAACTTGACGGAGCCGTTTGGGCCATGACCCGGTCGCCAACTAGCAGAGCCAGGGCTACAGCCAGCACCGACCCGATTGTGTGTCGCATAGAATTAGGTTTGTTCATGAAATTACAGCCTTAAAAATACAGAAAAAGCGGATAAAGCGTATTTAAACGCCCTAACCGCTCATCACAAATACAAAAAGCCCAATTAATTATTGGCCAAATCGCTTAATCGAAGTGAAAAGTTGGGCAGCACGTCCTCACCACTCAGCGTTTCATCGAACGGTATGACCTGCGGGGCCTTCTCGGGGCGATACACCGTCGTTTGCTGGGAAAAGGGATCAATCTGCCAACCGAGTCGGACACCGTTTTGCAGGTACTTCTCCATCTTGGCTGGTAATGTGTATTTCTCGTCAGTGTCTGACATGAGTTCAATCACGAAATCGGGACAGATGTGGGCGAACTTATCTTTGTCTGCGTCCGGTACCGACGCCCAACGTTCGCGGCTTATCCAGGCCACATCCGGTGCACGCACTGAATTATCGGGCAGCGTGAAACCGCCGTTGGAGTCAGTTACGAAACCCAGCTTATACTGACGATTCCACAGATACAATTCGCCGTTCAGGGCCGAGTTCGTGATACTTGTAGTGATTCCGGTGGGCATCTCAAAGATGATTTGGCCGGTTTCGTCGCGTTCGATACGCAGGCTTGGGTTAGCCTGACAAAACGCGAAGAACTCGTCGTCGCTCAGTCGCTCATCCCGGCGCAAGGTGGGGTTCAATGGCAGTATCATAAGTAAGCAGATTACTATTCCCAAGGATAACAAAACTTTTGGAGAAAAAACCCAACGCTACTTAGCGAACAATGGATTATTGATAATCAGAGAAATAGCCATTCCCGCCACGATTCCTGACATGATCAATGTCCAGCGGAGGCGGCTGCTTTGAAAAAGGTGTAGAACCAGGTACGTTATTGATAGAATGATACCGACAATGAGTAACTGCCCAAGTTCCAGCCCGATGTTGAAGGCTAGCAACGGCTTGGTAATGTCGGCTTCGCGCCCGAGCAGGCTGCGCAGGTAATTAGAGAAACCCATGCCATGAATGAGGCCAAAGGCCAGCGCCAGCGCATACCGCCAACGTTGCTTCTCTCTTCGGGTAGTCGATAACGAGCGCGACTTGGGTTCCTGATAGAAAAAATTGGTGCAGGCCGTGATGAGAATGGTAATCGGAATGAGCAGTTCGACCAGGGCGGTGCTGTAGTGAATGAGTTGAAGCGTAGCCAGGGCCAGCGTAATGGAGTGACCAATTGTGAAGGCTGTAACCAGAATCAGCACCTGCCGCCATTGACTCAGGGTATACACGGCACAGAGTGCCACAACAAACAGAATATGGTCGTAGCCCCTGGGGTCGGTAATGTGATCAAAGCCAAGTTGGAGATAGATGAAGAAGTCGCTCATGGCGGCAAAGGTATACCTACATATGATGAAGGCAAACAACACTCCGAACGCCGCCAATTCTGGCTTACCTTCGCCGTATGATTGCCTTTCCTGCCTGTAAAATCAACATCGGCCTGCAACTGACCGAACGTCGGCCCGACGGGTTTCACAACCTGCTGTCAGCCTTTTACCCCGTTGGCTGGTCAGACGCCCTGGAGATTATTCCAGCCGCTACGTTTGGCTTCAGTACCAGCGGTATACCCATTCCCGGACAGTCCAACGCTTCGGGCAATGAGCCGATGAATAACCTGTGCGTACGCGCCTACGATCTTCTGCGAACCAACCATAACCTGCCGCCCGTTCAGATGCACCTGCACAAAGTGGTTCCCATCGGCGCAGGGCTTGGCGGCGGGTCGGCCGATGCAGCCGCCACGATCAACCTGCTTAACACACAGTTCGAGTTGAACTTACCCGTTGACCGGCGCGAAGCCTACGCCCGCCAGTTGGGTAGCGACTGCGCTTTCTTTATTCAGAATCGCCCGCAGTACTGCGTTGAGAAAGGGGACGTTTTTGAAGAAATTGACCTCGACTTAACGGGCTATCACATTGTGCTCGTCTACCCGACTCTCGCCATTTCAACGGCCGAAGCCTACGCCGGTGTAACACCTCGCCGACCAGTTGTCCCGCTCCGCACATTACTGGAAGCGCCTATCGAGACGTGGCGAGGCCGGGTTCACAATGAGTTTGAGGATAGTCTGTTTCCAACATACCCGGTGCTCGCCGACATCAAGCAGCAACTCTATGATCTGGGAGCCTTGTATGCCAGCATGAGTGGTAGCGGCTCAACGGTTTACGGGATTTTTTCGGCACCACCGGAGAGAAGTGATCTCTTTTCGCGTTATACGGTCTGGGAAGGAAAATTATAAACAGTTTTCTGTTTGCCGCTTACTGTTTTCAGTTGTCCCGCTAGTTACGGTGATCGTGGGTTAAACGGAGCAACAGAAAACAGTAAACGGCAAGCAGTAAACAGCAAATATGAGTCGACTGACAAAGCGGCGGGAGCCGTTCCGGTTTATGGTTTGGTTGGGTATTGGGGGCAGCGTACTGCTGTTCACGGTACTGCTGGGCATATACATTGTTCGGCAAACTGGCCCCGGCTGGGCCGACGTTGCGCTACCCAACGTGTTTGTCTTGAGTACACTGGTCATTTTGTTGAGTAGCCTCACGCTCCACAATGCCAACCAGGCGTTCAGACATGAGCAATTTTCGGTGTATCGAATCAATATGGCGACTACGCTGGTGCTGGGTACGTTGTTTATTCTGTTACAGGGCTGGGGGTGGCGACAGATGGTCCGGGCGGGCGTGGGCCTGGAAGGCAATCCTGCCGGCGGGTTCGTTTATATCATTTCGGGCCTGCACCTGTTACATATCCTTATCGGACTGGTCTTTATCACCATCACGCTGGTTGAAGCCCTGCGCCGACGGGCCTACGTCGAGTCGTTCGTCTACAGCGTAAATCCACCCAACCAACTCAAAATCAAGCTTATTACACTCTACTGGCATTTCGTCGATGTGCTGTGGGTTGTTCTCTTTGTCTTCCTCCTCTTTCACCACCGCGTCGACTGGCGTTTATAATGGTTGATTGATTTGCTGGTCATCGGTTGATTTGTAGGGGCGGCCCCTCGTGGCCGCCCGCTTTCGGACCGATAGGGCCGCCTGTAGAGCAACTCACCATTGTGTACATGATCCCATGAAAACGCTATATCTATTCAGCGGATTAGGAGCTGATCATAGCGCTTTTGCCTCGCTTCAGTTGACGGGCTTTCTCATCACGCACATTCGCTGTTCCAATTATTGGATGTGGGCACCTGATGACGCTTGACCACGCGCCCGCTATCTCGTCGAACCTCCGAAAAGTGTTGGCATCCTAATAGATAAAGCGGTCGAAACCGTAGTAAACAGCTTCGCCTGCTGGCCGTTGGTTGATGTGTAGGGGCGGCCCACAGTGGCCGCCCGCTTTCGGACCGATAGGGCCGCCTGTAGCTGGTTGCGTTACAACCGCGGTTATGCATGAAATAACAATTTTCTCTACAAGCGGCCCTGACGGGCCGAGAGCGGGCGGCCACGAGGGGCCGCCCCTACACATCAACCAACGGCCAGCAAATCAACCATACCTTATCTTTGGCATGCGTACAGGTAGCGGTCGGGGCGATCGGGATCAATCCAGCAAATCAACCATACCTTATCTTTGCCGCATGAATTATATTCTCTTTGATGAGCCAACCGTTCGGACGGCTTTGCTGCCATTTACGTTTACACGTCCCGTTGCCGGTATCCGCATGGGTATCTGGACACTCACCGAAAAGTGGGAGCAGTGGCTACAGACTTCGGTTTCGCACCTGACCGAGCCGTATCTACAGACAAAATTCGCCCATATTTCGAGTACCGATAACCTGTATATCAACGGGGCCGTTTGCCCAACCGATGCGCTGGTGGCTGACCTTCAACGCCTCACCGACGGGCAGGCGCTCATCACGGCCGATCAAACACTAATCGCCGTTCGTACCAACTACCGCCTCGATAAGGCGCCAACGGCCACGGGTTTCTTTCCAGTTCAAACGGCAGAAATACCCGTCGTTCTCCGTCAATTACCCGACCTGTTTGCATTGAACGGCGATCAGATTCGGGCTGACTTCGCCAAAACTACCACCGGACGTACCTCTGCTCCCCTGACCGATCCCCATACGGCTGTTTACGGAGTTGAAAATTTGTTTATTGAAGAAGGTGCTACCATTCGGGCGTCGGTGCTGAATGCCGAAGCGGGGCCGATTTACATTGGCAAAAACGCCACCATCAGCGAAGGCTCCATCATGATTGGACCATTTGCGCTCTGCGATAACTCGACGGTAAACTGGGGCGGAAAAATGCGTAGCAACACCACCATCGGGCCGTTTTGCAAGGTGGGCGGCGAGGTGGGTAACTCCGTGCTGTTTGGCTACAGTAACAAAGCCCACGACGGTTTCCTGGGTAATTCGGTCATTGGCGAATGGTGCAACCTGGGGGCCAACGTCAATAATTCGAACCTGAAAAATGATTATACCAATGTGAAACTACACAGCTACGCTACGGGGCAACTCGAAGATACGGGACGGTTATTTTGCGGGCTGATGATGGGCGACTTCACCAAAGCGGGGATCAGTACCCTGTTCAATACCGGTACCGTCGTGGGCGTCAATGTCAACGTGTTCGGGGCCGGGTTTCAGCCTAAACACATTCCGTCTTTTTCGTGGGGTGGTGCCGCCGAAGGTTTCGCCGAGTATCGCCTCGACAAAGCATTGTATGTGGCCCGCGAAACGATTGGTCGGCGGGGTGTTGCGTTTGGAGCGACCGAAGAGGCGTTGTTAACGGCGATTTTTGACGCCACGCGCGGGCCAGTAACGAGCCAGTAGCCCGTTCAGGTCGGGGTAGATACGCAGCGCCAGCAACGTACCTACATAAACCAGCACGATCCCCGCCGACCGTGTTGCGATATCAGCAATCACCAGCAGCTTACTCCCTGACAAGTAAGGCGGTAGTGATGCCAGCAGCCACACTACCGCTCCTAGCGCTAACACGGCCGCATTACGCCAGCTAAACGGCTGCAAACCAAAAGAATACCAGACAAAACCAGTGCGGGCGGCGTTGAAAAGGACTGTGGCGATAACCGCACCAACGGCGGCTCCTTCAATTCCGTAGGTACGTATCAGGCCAGGCGTAATCAGGATGACAAGCACCATCATAGCGATATTAAAGACCGAATCCCAGGCATAGCGGCGTGACGTACCCAGAATCTGCCCGTTCACGCCGGTAGCCATATCGACCAGTTTACCGAAGCCCAGCCACAGAATGACGAAGTATCCCGCCTTGTATTCGGGTTTAAGAATCTGGAAAATATTGGGTAGGTTGGCGGCTATACCCACAAAAGCCAGACAGCCAATGACTAGCTGGCTCAGGCAGCTTTTCTCGTATACCGACCGGATCGTAGCCAGGTTGTTTTCCTTCCACGCGTCGGCAATCACCACGCCCGACACCTTATAAAGCATCGTGGCCGGTGCGGCGATCACAGAACCAAAGGCCGCGCTAATTCCATACACGCCTGTGCTTGAAAGGCCCTTCGCATCATTGATCAACCATTTATCCACATGTTGAATGAGTTGTGTGGATAACCCGGTCATCAGCGTTAGCCCGGCGTACCGGAAAAGCGACCGGCGCAGGTCGGGCGGAAAATTCAGGTACTTGGACGACAGGGTAAAGTGACCGTCGCGGACCACACTGGCCGCCATCAGGCTCATGGCAATCAGGTATGAACTCAGCCAGCCAGCCAGCATGGTTGGAAAGCTGATCCACCCCTGCCAGTAAAACAGTACCACCAGCAGAAAAATAAACCGTTGTAAAAAATCTTTCAGGAACGTACCTGTCACGCTATCATAGAGCAGACGGGCGTAATTGTCGAACAGGCCGAAGAACAACGTGGCGAAAGTGAGGGGAATCAGCAGCAGATAATACTGCGAAAACAAGGCTGATTTAGCCTGGTTTGCTGCCTGAATCGGCTCTTTGAAAAGAAGAACAGCGACCAGACAAACCGCAAAACCCAGCGTTGACATGCCAACCGACAACAGCAGGAAGCCACCGTGGCCACGTTCATAGTTTCGAAAATAAGGAAAGAATCGCCCGCCTGCTCCATTGATACCCAGGTTGGCAAACTGCGTCAAAATGATGGAAAGACTCATCAGCAGTTGAATAAGCCCATTCTGGGACGTATCGAGGACGGTGGGAAGCAGGAGGCCGGTGGTTATAAAACCGACGATAATGCCTGCATAGGAGAAACCTGTTCCCAGAATTGTCTGGCGTTGAATGGAGCTCATTAAGGTGGCGTTGTTCACTAAATGACGTTGAACAACTACGTGGTAGAGTCCGTAAATTAACGGCAAAACAACGTACCTACACGCATGATTCATACCGACGGATTTCCGATCGTGGCAATCAGCAGCCGGGCCGAGTGGCGCAACTGGCTGATCGCTAACCACGCCAGTTCAAAAGGTGTCTGGCTGATGAGCAACAAAGCCGCCACGGGTAAACCAACCATTACCTATGCCGAAGGGGTGATGGAAGCCCTCTGCTTTGGCTGGATCGACAGCAAACCCAACAAACTCGACGACGAACGATCGCTGCTCTATTATTCACCCCGCAACCCGCGCAGCAACTGGAGTGGCCTCAACAAAACCCGCGTCGCCCAACTACTTGAACAGGGGCTGATGACACCCGCCGGACAGCGCATGATCGACCTGGCCAAAGAAACCGGCACCTGGACCGCCCTCGATGAGGTAGAAGCGGTGGTGATCCCTGCCGATTTACAGACGGCCCTACTGGCTAATCCACCCGCCGAAGGCAATTTTTCCGCTTTTCCAAAATCAATAAAGCAGGGTATTCTGCAATGGATCCTGAACGCCAAACGCCCCGAAACCCGCGCCAAACGGATCCTCGAAACAGCCACCCTGGCCGCACAGAATATCCGGGCAAATCAGTTTAACAGGTAAAACCAGGTACGTTGCCGACCATTCTGCCAGCAACGTACCTGACTAATCCAGCGACAGGCAATATGTTACGCCCAGCGAGAGCCGAAACTGAACAACGTCGGGTTTATCGGTCAGGCCCTGATTATTGACCTGGAAGCTACTGAACGTACCCGCCGCCCATAATGCCCCCAGCGACACATTGACTTTCGGCGTAACAAACGCCTGCACACCACCACCGAACGACACGGACCCGCCACCCAGCGAATATTTATATAGATCACCATTGAACAGCACAGGGTTGATTGTCAGACCGATATGAGTGTACCCCGCTTCCAGAAATGGACGAAACCGCTGCGTGGTGCCACTGAAGCTCCAGCGCAGACCAAGACCAATATTCTGCATGCTGAAGGTATCCCACGATAATTTTTGCCGGTACGAATACCCATCATACCGTGCAAAAATCATCAGCCGCTGATTGATGCCGTAGCCAACCTGCACGCCCCCGCCCAGCCCCAGCGGTTCCAGGTCATCGAGGTTCGTAAAATAATCGGATGACCAGCTCGACGTACCGCCGAGAAGCGTAAACTGAAGCCCTTCCATATTGGAACGAAGGCTCAGCGTGCGTTGCGCAAATGAACTGATTGTCAACAGGCTACAAAGAGCCACTAGAAAAAAGGAACGGTGCATGATCGTTATATGGCTAAAGTGAGTGAACTGTCGCGAAGGCGGGCTTCAATGCGGGTGCCGCGTGGAAACTCAACGGGGTTCGTTGAACTGCCGCTTTCGCTGATGGGTGGATATTTAATCTGAATCCAACTGCCATTAGTGGCCTTTACCTGTTGCAGCGTGATCTCAAGAAACGTACGCCCTCCCTCCGACCATTTTCGGTCGGTAACGGTGGCTGTAGCGGGTGCCCCCACCTCAATTACCGTCAGCCCATCGACGGTGATGGGCCGCACGACCCGCAACCGGACGGTACTTCCCAGTACGGAGCCTTGCGGCGACACGTCTTCGAGCAATTCAAGCAATACCTCGCGCCCACGCAGGGCCACCGTCCGAACCGAGGCAGGCGTAGACACGGGCGGATGGGCGGTTTCCTCATCCGTGGTCGGCGGATCGGCTGGGTTTGTGCGCACGGGCTCAGCGTCACGGGTACGTCGGTTATCATCTCCCGGTGTTGGTCGTTTCCGGTCAGTAACCGGTGGATCAGATCGTTTCGGCGAGGGATCTGCGTCTACGGGTGTAGGAGTGATTGGCCGGATCACTGGCTTTTTCGCGTTGCCTCCCGGAATGGTATTAAATGCTACCGGCTCAATGGTCGACGATGTTGTCTGCGACTGAGGCGTATCGTCGGCGGGCTTATCTGAATTAATTTCCTGCGGAAAATGAGGCGGTGGTTTTGGTCCCGGATCAGGTTGCCTAAACAGCCAGATCGTAGTCAGCACCGCTCCAACCACCAGCAGGCTACCAGCCAGCATAAGCCCCTCGAACGTACCCAGGCTACGCAACAGGCGGGCCGGGCCAGCCAACCACTGCTTATGCGGTGCAGCCGTTGTGCGGGTAGCCGGTGTAGTCTTCTTCGCTTCTTTGGCGGCATTGGCAGCCTGCAATGTGGCCAGAATCGACGCAATGCGAGCATCAAGGGTAGCGACGTCGGCCGGGCGATGGTCTGGTTTTTTGTGTAGCAGATCGGTGAGCAGGTCGCAGACGGACGTGGGCAGATCAGCGCAAAAAGTCCGGGGTGGCGTTGGCTTTTGCCGCATAATGGCCGAAATCAGCGCGGGTTCGGTGGTGGCCGTAAAGGGGAGGTGGCCCGTCAGTAGTTCGTAGAGGACAATGCCCAACGAATACAACTCCGACTGAACGCTGGGTTCTTTACCGGCGATGAGTTCGGGCGCCATGTAATCGAGCGTCCCGATCAGGTGGTTAGCCCGCGTCAGCCGTTCGGCGCCCGCTTTTCTGGCAATGCCGAAATCCATCAGTTTCACCCGTCCGTCGCGGGTGAGCATCAGGTTGGCCGGTTTCAGATCGCGGTGCAGTACGTGCAGGTTGTGCGCGTGTTGCAAACCGGCCAATACCTGCCGCATCAGGCCAAGGGTTTTTTCGACGGATAACGGGCCGTTTTGCTTCAGTAGCTGCTCGAAGGTCTGGCCGTCGACGTACTCCATCACCATCACCCAAACTCCATCGTGCGGCTGGAAATTATACAGCCCCGCCACATTGGGATGGCTCAGTTGGGCCAGAATAATGGCTTCGTTCCGGAACCGGTCGAGCGTGGTGGGGTCTTTCAGCAGGTGGCGATAAATGACTTTCATGGCCACCGACCGGTCCAGGTTCAGGTCACGCCCGCGGTACACGGTACCCATTCCACCCTCGCCAATGAGCTCTTCTACCCGGTAGTGCAAAATGGTTTGTCCGATGTTCATGGCAGGTCAAACGATTCGGTGGGTCGTGGCGACTGAATAGTTGTAGCCGCCACCCGCTCAATGAGCAATACAGTCAGGTTATCGTGCCCGCCCCGCAGTTTGGCCGTGTCGACCAATTGTCGGGCAGCATCACTCAGCGCATAGGCCGTACTGGCCAGCTCAGCCAGTTCAGCATCAGTGAAGTATTCATAGAGGCCATCGCTACACAGGAGCAATCGTTCCCCAAACTCCAGGGTATGCGGCTCATTGTCGGTGTCGACTACCACCTGGCTACGCGTACCAAGTGCGCGGGTTAATACGTTCCGGTCGGGGTGCTGCCGGGCTTCTTCCAGCGTAATAAGCTGCTGATCAATCAGTTCCCGTACGTGCGTATGGTCGATGGTCAACTGCGTTGCCTGTCCGTCGTGCAGCCGGTATGCCCGACTATCGCCTACCTGAGCCAGCCAGAACTGATTCCCCAGTATGACCATAGCGGTGCAGGTTGTGCCCATGCCGCGTTGCCCTTTCTGGGTTTCTGCCCGCTGATACACCACCCGGTTGGCTTCCTGAACGGCATGGCGCAGGGCCTCACTTCCCGCTTCGGCCTGCTCGTAATACACCTTCGCCACAGTCTCCACAGCCAGGTTCGACGCTACCTCGCCCGCCGCGTGCCCCCCCATTCCATCAGCCAGCACAGCCAGACAACCCCGACTGCTGCGCAGGACACTATCAGTGGGGCGCACGAAGCGGGCGGCGTCTTCATTCGTATCTCTGACACAACCGACGTCGCTCAGTACCACCGCCCGTAAATCGGGTTCCGACAGGTCGGGCGGTGATGGCGCTGGTTTACGGGTACGTTTCCAGAAAGGCATAATGATGGGGAAATAAGGTGGTCATTGGTCATTAGGCTGCGCTGTCATTGGTGGTCATTGATTGTCATTGATTGTCATTCTCTGTTTTTACAATAAATGACCACTTAATGACCATCAATGACAATCAATGACCACTTAATGACCATCAATGACAATCAATGACCACCAATGACAGCGCAGCCTAATGACAATCAATGACCAGATAATGACTAGTTTTTTGAGATCAGTTCCAGACCGTATTTGATGGGAATAGCGAAGGTGATCAGTTCACCCACTGTTCCGGTACGGCTCATCGAGAAGATGCCGATTACCTGTCCTTTCCGGTTCAACAAGGGGCCACCGCTGTTGCCGGGACCAGTGGCGTTGATGCTGAGCTGGTAGTAATCGCCCATATTCTGTTCATTACTGAACTCAGTCGAACTCTTGATCAGGTTCGTTACCGTTCCCGACGTCATCGTCGGGTTGGCCACCCCGGCGGGCAACGCATTTGGCTTGAATGCGTCGTTCGATTTACGGACCACCGTCGCTTCAGGCGAAACACCCGGATAGCCGATACACACAACCGGTTCGCCTTTGGGCATCGACGCGTAGTTGTCTACGATCGCGATGGGGTCTGTCGGCTGCGTCATTTCTACCCGGATCAGGGCCACATCATGAATCTGCGAGGCCGTGACCAACCGGGCAGCACGGCGGTTGGTTGAGCCGGGAAAAACGGCATTCAACGCGCTATTACGCCCTTCTACCTGCGCTGGTCGGCCTTCTACCGTCTGTGTTTCCGACGGCACCCAGGAAATGGGCTGATCAATGTAGCCTACTTTTTTAAGCCCACTGTCGCTCATCTCAACCACCAGGCCCATAAACTGTGGCGTCAGTTGCCGAATCGAATAGCGGGTATCCCAGGAAGCTGCCACGTGGCGGTTGGTCAGCATCAGCCCGTCTTTACTCACCAGAAATCCGGTGCCGTGCCCCTGCGCCGAAACGGGTAATCCCAACATGTTGCTCTTGGCCCGGTACAGATAGGGCTCCAGGTTCCCATCTGCCCGCTTGATAAACACCGGAATCGGGCCGCCAGCAGTTTGGTCAATCGTGTACATATGCCAGAGCGGATCGCCCGTCTGCACATCGTATAATCCCCAGGCCAGTTCGATCTTCACCACTTTATCCATCACCAGGGCGCCTACTTCAGCGTCGGACAGCGGCTGGTTCTTGGCTTTCTCTTCGAGCTGCGTCAGGTTCCCGCGCAGGGCCACCATGTCTTTGGTCAACACGGCATTGAGCGAGTCGCGGCTGGCCAGCGCGCCCCCCAGCGAATCGCCCTGCCTCTTCCAGGCAAAAAAGCCGATCCCGCCCAGTACAAGGGCTACTAGTCCTACGGCAACGGCCGTCTGGCGACCCGACCGCTTTCGTTCGGCCCCAATAGCCCGCTCGAACGTTTGCTTACCAATGCCCGTTTTCGGCGGGTTGATCACTTCAACAGCCTCCACCAGACCCGAGCTGCGCATTTCCTGCGTAGGCATGGCATTCATCAGGCGCGTTGGCGGTGGAGCGGCGGCACGAGGCGGAAATAGATCGACCACGAAACGGGGGCCATTAGGACCAATTTGAATCTCGTCGCCGGGCTGAAAAGCGGCCTGTTTGTCGATAGGACGGCCATTGACCTGCACGCCGTTACGGCTGTTGTCGATAAGTTGAAACGGTTCGTCGGGGCGTTTCGGTATCAGTATTCGTCCGTGTTGGCGGCTCACGCCAAGGTCCAGTTCGGGATCAAAACGGATATCGTTGGTAGCATCACGGCCAAAGCTCAGTTCAACCAGTTTATCGGCCTCGAATTCATCAGACTGGTTGGCGCGGGTACCCGCCAGATGGCGAATAATTACCTTTTGAATCGGTGTTTCCATAGTAGCAAAATGGGATGTAGAATTCCATACAAACTTCTGACTATCAACCGATCGCATCAATCAGCAAATCCCTGTAATTTGTCTATAGGAAAACCTGTATTTTGCCGGAAAGCCCCCTGAAAAGAACCAATTATTGGTTTACTTCAACCACCATACCGCCAGCTATCCATGCGTCTACTTTACCTGCTACTCGTCTTTCCTGCTCTGTCGCTGGCCCAGTCACCGAAGGGCGCCAACCCCATCATCGACACGTTATTGACGAAGATTACCCGACTGGCGAAGCAACCCCCATCTGTAGGGCGCGACACTACGATCTGGCTCGCAACGAACCTGCTCACCGAGCGGCTCTGCAACCAGCACGACCCCCGGGCCGAAGCGTATAAAGACACCCTGAAGGCTATGCTTACGCGGTTTCCCTGGGCGAAGGGCCAAGGTCTTTACTGGCGGGCTGTGGGGAAATGGCACGATGCCAATGGCCAGTACAAACCTGCGTTAACAGCTTATCTGACGGCCATCGATTCGCTAAAAAAAGCGGGAGGCGATACCCACGAGCTTACCTATGCCTACATTCTGGCCGCGTTTGTCCTGAGCAATAACGGGCAGACAGCCGCCTGCCAGCAACTGCTGCGTGTTGCCTTACCACTAGCCCGCCACGACCGGAATACCAATAACCTCTGCTGGATTCTGGATTACTACGGCGACTATAACTATTACGAAAAATTCGGCGTTCGTAACTACCGGAAAGCACTCTCCTACTACCTGGCTGTTGAAAAACTACTGCCTCGTACAACCAGCCCTAATCTGAAAGCCGATAATCCGCATATGCTCTCTGCCTGCTATGCCCGGCTCGGCAACGATAAAAAAGCCAGTATCTACCGCCAGAAAGCCCTGGCAATCGCCCTGTCGGCCCGGAATTATATTGTTCCCTTTGCCATCTACAGTGACCTCACGGATATTAGTATCAGCCGAAAACAGTATGCCAAAGCCATTGCCTACGCCGATACCTCCCTGCGTTACGCCCAACGGTCTAAATGGCCCGAAATGATTGCCCGCGCCGAACGTACCCTCGCCTATGCGTACCGCGATGGCGGGCGCGATCGGGAAGCGTTCACCTGGCTCGACCAATATCACCAGACCAACGACAGCCTGAAACGAACCGACGTAGAAGCGCAGTATAACCAGTTGCAGGCGCAATACAAAGCCGCCGAAAAAGACCTCACCATTAGCAGGTTAACAACCGAAAAAGCCATTCAGACGCGTAATTACGGGCTGGGACTAGCGGCATTGGCAGTGCTGCTGGTAGGTGGACTGGTCTACGTCAACCGGCGGCTACGGCAGGCCAATCAGTCGCTGGCCCTCAAAAACAACGAGATAGAAACAGCCCTGACCCGTGGGCAAACGCTGGAGCGCAAACGAGTGGCGGGTGAACTTCACGATAGCCTGAATACCAAAGTAGCCGCAATCAGATGGCGGCTGGAGGCCATGCCTACCAAAAAATGGTCGGTGCAGGAACAGGCTACCTTCAGCGAAACGATGAATATGGTCGGTGAACTTTACGCCGATATTCGCCTGATTGCCCACAACATGCTGCCCGACGAACTGGCGACAAAGCCTCTGGCCGATGTGCTCCGTAAACTCGTTGGCCAACTGAATCATCGGGGCGCCATTCGCTTTCAACTCGTCACCGAACCAGTCACGACGGACCTGTCGCCAACTACTAAATTCGCACTGTACAGCATCATTCTCGAACTCACAAACAATATTCTACGCCATGCCAATGCGCACCGCGTCTGGCTGAGCCTGAGCCAGTTAAAAGATTCGATCGTGATGTCGCTCGGCGACGACGGCGTTGGCTTCGATGTGGATACGATCAGGGAAGGCGATGGAATGGGCCTGAAAAATATTGAAAGCCGGGTACAGGCTGCTGGTGGCCAGTGGAGCCTGACAAGCCAGCTTAATCAGGGCACCAACGTCACGGTCACGCTCCCGCTTGATTAAGGGTTATCGGTTGATTGGCCATTAGGTATTGGGGCTATGCACGAAGGCACCTGCGTATACCCAATCACCAATCCCTAAATCAACTGATAGCGGAGGGCGTATTTCAGAATGCCGATCATGTTGCGGACACCTAGTTTGCGCATGATGTTGTGGCGATGTGTTTCGACCGTTCCAACGCTGATAAAGAGTTGCTCAGCGATCTGAGTGGTCGACTGCTCGCGGGCAATGAGCCGGATAATGTCTATCTCCCGATTAGTTAATTTAACCAGCGTTGGCTCCGGTTCATTATCAACCGCCGGGCGAACAGGCAACAGTAATTCGTGCAACACCGCATCGGCAAAATATCGGTTTCCTCGCGCCACCGTTTGAATGGCCCGTTCGAGCTCCGTCCGGCTGGCGCGTTTCAGCACGTACCCGGCAATGCCCGCCCGGTAGGCATCCCGAATCACATCGGCCTGATCGGTAACGGTTAGCAAGAGCACCGGCAAATTCGGGAATTGCGCCCGTACCTGCATCGTCAGCTGCACCCCATCGAGGTGGGGCATGTTTAGATCAGACAATAAAACATCGACGGCATTTTCAGCCAGAAACGGCAATACCTGCCTGCTGTCATCCAGTTGGCCTACCACGTCTACGTCATCGAGCGAAGCGAGCAGCAACGAAAGACTATCCAGGATGATACGGTGGTCATCGACCAGTAATACACGAAGTGACATGGCGGGAACTAATAACGATAACGAAACTCACTCAATGATAGCTCTTTATCCTGACTTGTTACTCATTCCAGCTTATAGTCGTACACGACACCAGCCGTATAGTCGAGCGAAGTGAACCATAACTAAGTGCCCTACTTACTTTACACCACCCAACTACACGGCTGGTGCTGTGTGCGACTATAAACCGGCAGATGCGTAAGTTTGAGGTATGAACTATATCGAACTGCAGCTTACTCTTTCGCCTGACTTTGCCGACATCCTTACCGCCGAACTCGCCGAGCTTGGTTTTGAGTCTTTCACCGAGACCGACGAAGGACTGAACGCCTACGTACCTGAGGACGATTTCGATGCAGATGCCATGGCCGAGATGGTGGCTCGTTATCAGGCGCAAACCGCAATAGCCTACACGGTTACTTCGTTAGAAAAGAAGAACTGGAACGCCGAATGGGAACAGAACTATCAGCCTATCGAGGTAGTGACAGATGCAGCATCGGTACGGGTACGGGCGTCTTTTCATGAACCAGACAACCGGTTCACCTACGACCTGGTGATTAACCCAAAAATGTCGTTTGGTACGGGGCATCACGAAACAACCCACATGATGATGCAGCACCAACTGGGCCTTAACCAGGCCGGAAAAACGGTGCTCGATGTGGGAAGCGGAACGGGTATTCTGGCCATTCTGGCGGTTAAACTGGGGGCGGTGGATGCCCTGGCATTTGACATTGAGGAATGGGCGGTCGAAAATGCCATCGAGAATGCGTCGTTGAATCACTGCCCGCAGGTACGTGTCTTCGGCGGCACCATCGAAGGTGTGCCGGCCGGTGAACAGTTCGACATTGTGTTAGCGAACATAAACCGAAACGTATTGCTGGCCGAAATTCCGGCGTACGTATCGCATTTGACACCGGGCGGGTATCTGCTGGTGAGTGGTTTTTACGAACATGATGCCCCTGATATTACCCAAAAAGCGGTCGAAAGTGGCCTGTCTATTGTTACCCAACTGACGCGCAACCAATGGGCGTCAGTGCTGTTTAAACTGTAGTGCAGTACAACCAACAACATCTACTGACTAGTTAAGTACAATGAAGCGTATAGCACTCATTACCTGTCTTTTTCTCTCAGTTTTGGCCCAGGCGCAGAACGTGAAACTGTCGGATAAAGCCGAGCAGTTTCTGCCCGACCTACAGAAGCTCATGGCCACCGGCGGGCCAGCAGCGTTGCAGGTTGAAAAAGACTTTGAGTCGCTCTGGGGCGAGTCGACGCTGACGCCTTCGCAACGCGACCGGCTGATGGCACTTTGTCGGCAGATGAACCAGAAACGGTATCAGGCCGCCACGCATTTCTCGCCGCTACTCGCTTCAGTGTACCACATCGTCTACACGGCTAAACCTGCCGTAAGCACCCCCGACATTGATAACCTGCTGACGGTAGCCGAGAAGCAGTTTGCGCTGAATGACCCCAAGGCCTTTGCCCGCGTGATGGATGCTGCCCGGGCGTTTTTACAGCATCGCCAGTTCTACGCCGCTAAGTTCAACCAGACATATGGCCTTGGTGGCACATTCTCATTTCGCTGGATCGACAAGGCGGGCGCAACTTCACCAGAGGGCACCACGGGTACGTCGGGGGCAACGTCTGAAACGGCAACCGTAGCAGCCTCATCAAATTTCGATGGCTGGGATGCCCCGGTCGGTCTCGACACCACAAAGCCTCATGAGGTTGGCGTATTGTACAAACCGATTCAGAAACGGCCAATTCCAACCGTAACGGGGCCTGTTGTTACGCTGAACAACGCGTTTCTGGCCATTGTAGCCAACGGTGATTCAGCCCTGGTGAGCAACACCTCGGGCGATTTCATGCTGAAAGACGGTATTTGGGTCGGCAAGGGCGGCGTGTTTACGTGGGCCTTACAGAAGCGCGAAGACCGATATGTTACCCTCACCAACTACAGTATGGTGGTGATGAATCCCCGCCTGGCGGCCGACGAGGTATCGCTGACGATGGAAAAAGGAGCGAAACCGATCCTGGGTGTATTCGAGTATATCAGCAAAAAGCGGTTTAGCAACGTACCTGACCAGTATCCGCGCTTTGCCTCGTACCGAAATAACGAAGTCATCCCCGGCCTTGGCTCTGGCATTAGCTACAAAGGTGGGCTGGCATTGGCGGGGCTGCAACTGGTTGGCGCCTCGGCCGATGGGCAACCCGCCGTGCTGACTGTAGCCGACCGGGCGGGTAAAACGGTGTTCAAAGCTGTTAGCCGTAAATTCGAGTTCCGCGATTCGCTGATCACGGCAGCGGCAGCCCAGTTTACGGGGTACATCGACGCGGCCGACTCGCTCACGCACCCGGCCATTCAGTTCAAGTTTGATAAAACGATGCGGGTGGCCTCGCTCAGCCGCGTCGACCGGACGGGCTATGGGCGCGTGCCGTTCTCGGATACGTACCACAAATTTTTCATTCAACCCGAAATCGTTCGGTGGGACGTACCCAGGCAGAAAGTCGATTTCTACCAGATTGGCGCCAAGCGCGAAGTACCCGTTCGCCTCGAATCGTTCGATTATTTCCAGCCGCAACGCTACGCCGATATTGCCACCGACTACGGTTTCCACCCGTTGCAGATCATTGGCAACTACATCACTAAAACCAAACAGCAGACATTTCTCGACGACGACATCATCCGGTCGGTACCCAACGTGAATGCCCAGGCGTTGCGCGGGTCGCTGGGCCGAATGCTGCTGGAAGGGTATCTGGAGCAGGACCCGCGCACGCAACTGATGCGTTTGAGCCGCAAAGGAGCGCTCTACATCCTGGCTTATAACGAGAAGCGCGACTTCGACAATTTCGAAGTGAAATCATTTTTCAACAGCAACGATTCGGCACACAACGCCACCATCGACCTGGGGAGCAAAGAAAAATTCCTGACCGTCCGGGGCGTTGACCGGTTCACGATCAGCGATTCGCTGAAACTGTATGGCATGCCCAGCAACAAAACACTGCGCATTGGCAAAGGCCGGTCGCTGGTGTTTACGGGCCAGATGAAGTCGGGCAATATGCGCTACAATGGCATCGATCTGGCCTTCGACTATGACAAGTTCGCCCTGAACATGAACAAGATCGAGTCGATCACCTTTACCCCGCAAAAACTGGCCGATCAGGGACGAACCGACGAAATTGGCGGCGACATCAAATACGAAAAACCGGGCTCCGTTTTCTTCGCCACGGCCGATAATAAGTCGGGGAAGGTGAAGGGCAAAAAGACCACGCAACGGCTGGTGATGCCCGAAGGCATGACCGTCTATTTCGATCAGGAAGACCGCGGCGACCGGCGCTACAACCGGAAAGTGTATTTCAAGATTCCGGCCATCGACAACGACAGCGTGGGCAAGGGCGACATCTCGTTTGTAGGTACGTTCCATTCCGACGGCATCTTCCCGCCGTTTCAGACCGAGCTGAAAACGATGCCTGACCAGACGCTGGGTTTCACCCACAAAGCAATGACCTACCCGCTCTACGGCGTGCCGGCCTCGACGGTGAAGCTCACGGGCGAGCTGGTGATGGATAAAAAAGGGCTGCACGCACCCGGCGAGATCGCCCACCTGGCGGCTACCCTCGCCACCAAAGACATCCTCTTCATGCCCGACTCGCTGATTGCTACCGGCGAAACGGGGCAGATCGTGGAAGCACAGGCCACAAAGGTGGCTGTTGCCAAACCAAAGAAAGGGCAAAAAGCCGCCACTCAATCGGCTCAGGCACAGACCTACTACCCCAACGTGGCGCTGACCAACTTTGGCATGAAATGGTGGCCCAAAGCGGATAGCATGGTCATTACCACCCAGAAAAACAGCTTTACCTTCTTCGGCGGCACCACCAAACTGGAGGGCAATCTGCTGGTTCGGGCCACGGGGCTGTATGGCAACGGCCTGCTGACGCGGACCGATTCGGAGGTGCAATCGGAAAGTATCAAGTTCGGGAAAGACGGATTCCTGGCCGATAACGCCCGGCTCAAGATTGAATCGACCGCCGACGTGAAAGGCGTTGCGCCGAAGCCCATTTTGCTCGGCACCGGTATCGACGTCGATTTTGATCAGGTGAAAGGCATTGTCGATCTGGCCATTAACCGCGATAACCGGGCCGTTGACGATACGCTGAGTTCGAGCATGGAGTTTCCGTATGCGGCCTACCGCACCAACATCAGCAAGGCGCAGTGGAACATGAAAGGCAAAACGATTGCCATGAAAGGCGACGCAAAAACCTCGACCTTCACGGCCACTGGCGACGAACAGGAAGGGCTGACTTTCAACGCGGGTGCGGGGCTGTATGACGTCGATAAGATGACGCTCAATATCAGTGGCGTGTCGTACATCAACTCGGCCGATGCCCGGATTTACCCCGAAAAAGGGCTGGTAACCGTTCGGCGCAATGGCGATATGCTTCCATTCAAGAACGCCCGCCTGGAACTCGACACCATTTCGCGCTTTCACCGCCTTCGGAACGGCAATATCCAGATTGCATCACGTACCCGTTTTTCAGGCGATGCAACGTACCTGTTTGCCAAGGCGAAGGGCGATACCTCAGCTATAAAAATGGGTAGCTTCGAGTTTAAAGAAGCAGAGAAACTAGCGGCTTCAGAGACGCGTGCCTCTGCAAAAGCCACAGGCAAACCAGCAGGCCGCAAGCGGGGATCAGCAGCCACCAATGCCCAGCCGCTGACGACCTACTACACCGTTGCCCGCGCCGACATTGACGAGAACGACAAGCTGATGCTGACCTCGAAAATGCAATTCAAAGGCGACATTCAGATGAGAGCCCCCGAGAAAGACCTGGCGCTGGATGGGTTTGTGAAACCCGTGCTCAAGAAACGCCTCGACCTGATCAGCGGCTGGATTCCGTTCAAGGCCAACGTGGTGGAAACGATTGACATTCCGGTGGATGATAAGCTTAAAAACGAAGGGGGTCAGGTGCTGGTGGCGGGTATCCAGAGCCGGTTTGGTAGCCCCGGCATTTACCCATCGTTCCTGTCGCCCAAAGAAGATAACCGCGACGATGACATCTTCCGGGCAACCGGCGTGATGCGCTACGACGAGAAAGAAAAAACCTTCGTGGTGGGGCCGAAAGTGGGCACCGAAGGCTTACAGGATGATTTTGAGAGCAGCTTCCTGTTCAACGACGACAAAGGCGTTATGACCTTCCGGGGGGCAATGAACCTCATGAGCAGCAAGCCGAACACGTACCTGCTTGCCAGCGGATCGGCGCGCGTCAACGTCGATAGCGCCGCTTACCGCATCAACGCGCTCCTGGCGCTGACGTTTGCCGTGCCCGAGCAGATCAACGCGGCCATTGCGGGTAAACTGGTGGAAGGCAACCTGGAGGAACAAAACAGCGACCCCGCCGACGATGACCTGAACCGACTGTCGGACAAATTAT
This sequence comes from uncultured Fibrella sp., assembly GCF_964250085.1. Taxonomy (NCBI): domain Bacteria; kingdom Pseudomonadati; phylum Bacteroidota; class Cytophagia; order Cytophagales; family Spirosomataceae; genus Fibrella; species uncultured Fibrella sp. The sequence goes on from NZ_CAXUEC010000006.1 coordinate 260,885, forward strand.
TGCCGCTGATTGGTCAGAAGGCGGTTGACGATTACCGGAATAAAGCGCAGAACCAGCACGTGTCGCTGGCCCAGGCGTCGCCCAAACTGAATACGGCACTGGTGCTGTCGAACACAAATCTGCGCTGGTCGGAGAAATTCAATGCCTTCTACAGCATCGGCAAGCTGGGTGTCTCGAATCTACAGAACGTGGATATCAACGCACAAATGGATGGCTACCTGGAGATTCGAAAAGGCGGTAACGGCGATGAGCTAAGCCTATACGTAGCCGCTTCTGACGATGTGTGGGCGTTCTACGACTACCATCCCACCGGCAATGGCGGGGGCGGTCAACTGGCCATTCTCACCTCCGACCAGGAAACGAACGACAAGCTGACGGCCCTGCTGAACAATAATAAAAGCAAGTCGCCGCTAACGATTGTGCCCGCTACGGACGATGAAAAAGTACTATTTGTGGAGCGGTACGAATCGCAGTACCGCGTTCGGGCGAAGCCGGTTGCCAAGAAACCAGCCGCCAAACCAGCCAGCAAGCCAGTTGCCGGCGAAACCGCCGTGGCTAAAGAGGCCGACGGATTTGGCGCCGACGAAGAAACAACTCCGGCGGCTAAACCAGTTGCCAAAGGCAAGGCCAAGTCGGGCAAAACAGACCCGGCCAGGGCCACAGCCAAAGCAACCGATCCTGCCGCCGAGGTCTCGGCCGAAGAAGCCGGTACGGCAGCACCAGCGGCTAAAAAGGCAGTGGTAAAAGGCAAACCCGCAAAGTCCGATACGACCAAAAAAGCGACGGTGGTTGCCAAAAAAGAGCCTGTCAAAAAGGAGCCGAAGAAAGATAAGGAAGACGAGAAAGAAGGCTTTTGAGTAGGCTTTTAAGTGTCTGAAGTCCGTGTTACATAAACTAAAACCAACGTTCCTTATGCTTCGATTCCTTTTCGCTTTCTTACTATCGGGCTTGTTCATAGCGATGGCCCCGGCCAAAAAAGTTACGCTTTTCAACGGCAAAGACCTGACGGGCTGGAAAATATACGGCACCGAAAAATGGTACGTCGACAACGGTGAGCTGATCTGCGAAAGTGGCCCCGACAAGCAATATGGGTATCTGGCAACCGAGCAGATGTACAAAAATTTCGACCTGTCGGTGCAGTTTAAGCAGGAGGCGAATGGCAACAGCGGCGTTTTTTTTCGGTCGTCGATCGAAGGCACGAAGATCAGCGGCTGGCAGGTCGAAGTGGCCCCCAAAGACCACGACACCGGCGGCATCTACGAATCGTATGGCCGGGGCTGGCTGGAACAGATTCCACCCGACAAAGAAACCATTCTGAAACCTGGTGAGTGGAACACATTGCGCATACGCGTTGATGGCGACCATGTACAGACGTACCTGAACGGTACGCCGATGGTGGATATGCACGACGCTAAAATTGGGGCCGCCAATGGGTCTATAGCCCTGCAAATCCATGATGGCGGCGGCATAAAAGTACGCTGGCGCAAGCTGGTCCTGAAGCCGTTGTAGGTACGTTGACAGGCTACCCCGGGTTGGTTAGTCGGCTCCAGATAACGAACCGTTTTGATCGTTAAGCTGAAGCTTCGGATAAACGCCAAAACGCTGCTGATACAAGCGGGAAAAATACGAAACCTTCTGAAAGCCAACGTGATGCGCTACCTCTTTCACCGTTTTGTACCGATCTTCTTCAATCCATTCGTAGGCCGTTTGCAGGCGGACTTCCTGCATAAAGTGAATGGGCGAAAAGCCAGTCAGCGTTTTCAACCGCCGGTAGAAATGGCGCTGACTCATGTTGACGGCATCGGCCAGGTCGTTTACCTGAAACCGGCTGTCGGTCAGGCTATCGACAACCAGCGTTTGAATACGTTGTAGCCAGATAGCGTCAGCACCGGATGCGCCCCCACCGTTGATTGCCTCATCGGCGATGGGGGTCTCACCAATCGATGGCAACCAGAAGGACCGTTCGTGGGCGCGGTCGAGCAGATTCTGAACACGCGCCAACAACTCATCTTCATCGAAGGGCTTTGTGAGGTAATCGGCTACCCCCAGTTGCAAAGCCCGCAGGCGCACATCCTGGTTGAAACGGGCCGTGAGCATGATCACCGGAATATACCGTAGGGTCCCCTCCTGCCGAATGGTTTCCAGCATGGTCATACCATCCATTTCGGGCATCATCATATCGGTCAGAATCAGATGGGGCAGCGTACCTGACTTTTGCCCGGCGGCGAGCCAGGCCAGTGCTTCAACACCATTCCGGCACCAATGGCAGGTGTAATGCGGAGCCAGTAAGAGTTGCATGTAACCCGCCATATCCGGGTTATCTTCCACGATCAGCAGGCGTTCTGGCTGGGTAGCCGTTTCTGTTTCGGCTACTGATTCGGCCAGAAGTGGCTCCGCCAACAACGGATACGGAACGGCTTCCGGGAGCGCCACCGCTCGTTTAGGGTACGTAAACGTAAACGTACTTCCTTTTCCCAGCGCACTTTCGATCGTCAGTATCCCCTGCCACAACTGGCAATATTCCTGGCAAAGGGCCAGCCCAATGCCTGTTCCGCCCTGCAACGGTGCTTCGGGCCTGCTCGACTGATAGTACCGTTCCACCACATGAGGCAGGTCGTCGGGGTGAATACCACGCCCGGTATCCTTCACCGATATACGTACCTGACCTTGGGCATCGTGTAGTTCAATCGTGATCGTTCCGCCACTAGGCGTAAACCGTAAAGCGTTGGCAATCAGGTTACGCAATACAGTTTCGAACTTCGGCGCGTCGAGCAGCATACCGATGGGCCGGTCCAGCCCCACCATCTCCAGCGAGATAGCGGCAAAACCGGCCTGTGTGCTAAAGGCGGTTACGGTGCGGGCAATTACCGCCCGCAGATCAGCCGGTTGCGCATCGAGTTGTAGCTGGCCTACTTCGAGTTTTCCCAGGCCAAGTAAATCGTTGACCAGTTCCTGCAAGTGCCGGGCGTTACGCTCCATCGTCGACAGCAATCGCTGGGTCGGAGCATCGGTATGGAGTTTGGTCAGGTACGTTAGTGGGCCAAGGAGTAGGGTTAATGGCGTGCGAAACTCATGGGTAACGTTGGCAAAAAAGCGGGCCTTCAGGGTAGCATTTTCCCGAAGCGCCGCGGCCTGTTGCTCAATAATGGCTTTATCACCTTTGATTCGGGCCGTACGGTTGGCCACTTCCGCTTCGAGCCGAACGGTCTCTTCAACCAATACCCGATTACGCCACCGAAATAGGGCCAGTGTCCCCCCAACAGCAACCACAAAGCAAAGTACGATAAACCACATCCGTTTATAGAACGGCGGATGAACAACCACCGGAATAGTCAGTGTATCCGACACCCACTGCCCGTTCATGTTCTGCATACGCACCTCGAGCTGGTAGTCGCCCGCGGGTAAGCCATTGATACGCAGATCAGTTTGATTTTGTGTCGCCCAGGCCTCCTGCCAGCCCCCAATGCGGTACCAAAGTCGGGTCTGCCCCAGAAACCGGTAATCAAGCAAAGCAAATGACAGGGAAAACGCCCGGCTCGACGGCAGAATCTGAACTGGCTGCTCGGGTCGGTACGTACCCATATAGTCGGTCATGGTCCCGTTATTACCGTCAAGCTGCTGAAACTGGGTAACAACCAATGGGGAGCTTATCGACGCGCTGGCCTGCATCTGATTGGGCCAGAAAGCCGTTACGCCATCCAGCCCGCCCAGAAACAACCGGCCATCGGGGGCCTGGTAGCTGGATGTAAAGTTGAACTCTTCGTGCGAGATACCATCTTTGGGCAGATAGGTCTGAAAGCGCTCGGTTTTTTTGTCGAAGCTTACCAGGCCATAGTCTGTTGTGAACCAAAGCCGGTTTTTATCCCCTCGGCGGGCCGGATCGGGGTGGTCGGTATAGAGGCAATACAAGGTCGAATTCAATAGCCCGTCTGCCTGTGTATATTGCTTATACTGGCCCGTGGCGCGATCCCAGCGTACCAGCCCACCGCCACGCGTAGCCAGCCAGTACCGCCCCGGCTGGTCTGGGTCTGCGTGTAGGTAAGTAATGTGGTTGAAAGGCAGTTTTTTCGGGGCCGGTAGCTCCACGCTATAGCGATCTACGATGCCACGCAGCGTATCCAGCACATACAACCCCGAAGTCGATGCCACCCACAGGCCCCCAGCCTGCCGGTCGGGAAAAAACCCGTTGACTCGATTGACGGCCAGTTCGGGCCAGTTGTTATAGCGCGTAAACGGAACGGCGCGCTTTTGAGCTACATCGAAATAGCCCATCCCCTCATTGTAGCCAAGCCACAGGTTGTTGCGCCCGTCGGCACTGATGGCCCAGCACATGTTTTTTTCGCCCCGCAGCGGATACTGCGTAATTGTTTTTTTCGACGGGTCAATCAGTGACAGCCCCCCATGACCACTCCACAAAGCCCCGCCACCAGCGCTGGCAACGGGCTGCTGGTTATACAGATTGGCTTTCTCGACCAAAGGCAAAGGCAGGCCCAGCGCACGGCTACCCGTCTTCAGATCAACAAGCCAGCTCGTTGTGGCGTTGATCCACAGGTGATTGCCTACCTGCAAAAGCCCCCGGGTAGCGGCCCCAAAATCGCCGGCCTTGTTGGGTTGCCGGTATAAATACCGGGAAAACTGATTTGGCGTGAGCGTAAACAGCAATACCCCGTTGCTCGACCCCAGCCAGACCACACCAGTTCGATCTATGTGCAAACTACTGAAGCTCACCGGTATCTGGGCCAGCGAAAAACCGGAAGCAACCAGATCAAACACAACGCCCCGGGTTGGGCTCCAGGCAAAAAATACGCTTTTACCCATAAACCAGAACAGGTCATGGTGGGCGTCGTACACAACCCGGTTGTCTATTCGCGAAAAAGGCGTTTGCCCCTGCTCGGGCAAGTCAAGGAAAGGGCTATTCACAAACCCGATGGGCATATTGGTCAATTGCCCGCCAGGGGTGAGCCGATACATAAACTCGGTAAACTGGTGTGCTTCCAGGCGTGGCAACGTACCTGGTTTATCGCTGCCTTCCACTAGTTTAACCAGGTAAATACCGCCCTGCGCATCCGTACAAACAGGCCGCATCAGTTTGGGCAACGCCTGCCGACGCCGGACGTTTCCCACTGAGTCGAGTGCAACAAGTGAATAGTGCGTCTTTGTGGTGTCGCTGCTGATCAACAACAGATCGCCCGTTGCCGTAGACGAGACGGAGTTTAGCAGAACGGGGGTGGGTGACCTGTAAATGAGTTTTAGTGTCGCGTTTGCCTTGTAGCGATAAACCCGGCCGCATGGCTGGAAAAGCACCAGCGGTTTGGCCGCTGCCGTAGTCTGCCCACGCTGACCGATTACATAGGTTGGGAAAAGATGGTAGTGGGGCGACGAAGGCACCGGAACCGTGTGTAGAACCAGTTTCTGTTTGCCAGGCACCCACTGCTCAACCCATTGATCCCTTTCGGAGCGTGCTTTAAAAAACCATAACGAACCGGCCTGATCGGCCCTGATTCTGTCGACATAGGCGGGCAACTGACCACGCGAAGGCCGCGACTGGTCGGGTAAGGGCAGAAAGCGGTTTCCATCAAACCGATAGGCATTATTGAGCGTACCAATCCACATGAATCCCTGGGCATCCTGACCCATATCAACCACCGAGCGGTTGGCTAGCCCCTGCTCAACCGAGAAGTGACGTATCTGAACAATATAAGGCGGATCGGCGGCAATAACCGGCACCCCGGCGGGGCTATTTGCCTGAGCCAAAGCCAGTACCAGCCTGGATTAGAAAATAACCCATTAACAGATACTGACGAAAGTAGGCATGTAACCGGCTCACCGAATAGATACTTTAATGTTAGTGAAAGTACCCAATTTCTCGGTTCAACAACTGATTTTGTCCAATTCGGGGCTCATTTTGGCTAAAACGGGTACTACAACTGTACAGTTATTTGTATCACTTAAATAACCTATCGGCGTATTGTGTTTTTAACCAGTCAGTTGCGCAGCCTGACGCTGTTGGCAACCGTGGTTTTCCAAGCCGCCCCGCCACTCATCAGTACACGTACATTATCCAGCTTAGTATGCTTTCCTCATTCGTAACAAAACCACTTTCTGATCAGGAGTTGATTGCGTTTTACCTCCAGACAAACGATCAACGGTATTTTACCAGCTTATACAACCGCCATCGCCAGCGGGTCTACCAGATCTGTCTGACTTACATGGGCAACTCCGACGATGCGGATGATTTCGTGCAGGAAATTTTCATGCGGCTGATGGATCGGCTGGCAACCTTCCGGGGCAAATCGCTCTTCGGCACCTGGCTCCGGTCGGTAGCGGCCAACTATTGCCTGGACCAACTCCGAAGGCGCAAGCGCGAACAGGTACTCTGGGTACGTTACCGACTTGAGTTCAGCGTAACCGGCACACACTGGACAACGGTTTTCGACGAACCAAACAACCAGCCTGCCTACGAAAGACTGTTTAATCAGCTTCCCACCGGGCAGCGCGATTTACTGTATAGCAAATACGGCATTGGCACGTCGATCAACGACATTGCCTTCCGCCAGGGGTTGACACCCAGTGCGGTGAAAATGCGGCTCAAACGCGCCAAGGAACACGCCAACAGCCTTTACAAGCAGCTACAGGTCGAGGACGACTCTATGTAAGCCGACCGGCTTTACTTCAGATCGATGTAGGACATGGTGTGCACCTCGTCGGCGTTTTTGTTCACAAACTTCTTATCAGGCTTATCGTAGTTGCTGATATAGAGCCGCTTTCCCTTCAGCAACACTTCGGCGGGTTGATCCAGTCGACCGTCATGACCATCGGTATCGCCATTCTGCGCCAGCGTAGTCAGGGTGCCGTTGGCCAGATTAACGGTCATGATGGCGTTTTCTCTGGAGTTGCAGAAGTACATCGTGTTGGTGGCCCGGTCTATGATCAGACCATCGACGCAGTTGTTTGGCTTGCTTACGGTCAGCACCTCCTTCGAGGCAAACGTACCGTCGGGTTTTAGCGTTACCTTATACAGGGTACCGTCGCCGAACGTACCTGTATACAGGTTGCCCTGGCTGTCGTAGTCCATGCCGTCGGCCCCATTGTCGAGGCCCGTTTCGTTCACTTTCGTGGTAAACGTAGTCAGCACGTGCGGGTCCATTGTGCGTTGCTTCAACGTGATGGGCGACCCGGCGGCGGCCTTGGTCAATTCGGCAAGCGTAAAGCGGAAGATAGCACTGCCCGTCGTGTCGCCGGGCATATCCCACTGGCTGTCGGTCATGTATAGCGTGTTTCCTTTCCAGACTACGGCGTTTCCCAGGGCCAGGCCCGTTACCACCGGCCTGATCGCCTGCACCTTACCGCCCTTCATGCCGATGCACATCAGCCGCGACTTAAAGTCTTTGCTGTTCTCGTACTGGTTTTCGGCATAATACAGGTTACCATCCGGCCCAAAGGCCAGATCCATCGGGCAGGCATGTTTGGTGTCGGGCTGGATGGGCAGGTCGCTCACAAACTGCACCGAGTCGCCCACAATCTTCAGCAGAACGCCCGGGTACGTGTTGTCGGCCAGATTAGGCACCGACAGGTAAACCGTTCCATCGGGAGCCACGGCCAGCCCGTCGGGTGTATTGTATTTGTCGGGCAGGGTGGTCATCAGCACCGGATTACCAACCGTGGGGACGGTTGTTTCGGTGGCCGTGGCCGTTGTGTCGCTGGAAGCGGTTGACTCGGTTTGTTTTTGCTGGCACCGGGCCAGTAAGCCCAGGCCAATACAGCCAAGCAGTATGTAGCGGATCATGTGTACGTCGAGTTTGTCAATCAAGAGGTAAACAGGATCCGCCACACTTTGTTGAAACCGTTTATTAACGCTCTATTTCTGCCAGCAGGCCGTTCAGATTCAGGGAGCGGGTATACATCTCGATATGCCCATCTGCGGTTTGGGGCCACTCGTCGCAGGGGCGATCCCAGTATAGTTCTACGCCATTCTGGTCGGGGTCGTTCAGGTAAATTGCTTCCGATACGCCATGATCCGACGCGCCGGTGATCGGGTATTTGGCGTCGATAAGGCGTTGAAGTGCCACCGCCAGATCGCGGCGTGTGGGGTACAGAATAGCCGTATGGAACAACCCGGCGGCGCGTGTGGGCGCGGGCGGCGCGTCTTTGCTGTACCAGGTGTTGAGGCCGATATGATGGTGGTAGCCACCCGCCGAAATAAACGCCGCCTGATCACCGTACAGGGTAACCAGTTCAAAGCCCAGCAAATCCCGGTAAAAACCCAGTGCCCGGTTCAGATCGGCTACTTTCAAATGAATGTGCCCAATGCGTGTCTGGGCAGGAATGGTGTATGGAGTCATGATACAGTGGTAACCTTACTCCAATCATTTACGTTTCTAGCGTAGTAGCTGACGACTAACCACGAAGCCATAAACTGACTCTTTTCGAAACAATGGACTATATAGATTACTACAGCGTGCTGGGTGTTTCCAAAACCGCAACGGACGAGGAGATCAAGAAAGCCTATCGGAAGCTGGCCCGGAAACTTCACCCGGACCTGAACCCCAACGACTCGGAAGCCAGTAAGAAATTTCAGCAGCTCAACGAAGCCAACGAAGTACTGAGCGACCCCGACAAGCGAAAAAAATATGACCAGTACGGGAAAGACTGGCAACACGCCGAGCAGTTTGAGCAGGCTCGTCGGGAGCAACGTACCCAGTATCAGCAGGCGGGCGGTAGCGGCGGCTACTCCTATTCCGGTGGTTTTGGCGATGATAGCTTCTCTGATTTTTTCTCGTCGATGTTTGGCTCAGAAAGTGGCGCAGGTAGCGGCCGTCGGCAGGCCAAATATCGCGGCCAGGATTATGAAGCCGAATTCCGCCTCAGCCTGCGCGACGCCTACACGACGCATAAACAATCCTTGACCGTTGGCGACAAGACCATCGGTATCACCATCTATGCAGGGATCGAAAATGGGCAGAAGATCAAGCTGTCGGGCTACGGTGCACCGGGTGTAAACGGCGGCCCGAATGGCGACCTGTACATCACCTTCACCGTCGACGACGACCCGCGCTACAAACGGCAGGGCAACGACCTTCATGTAACGGAAGAGATTGACCTGGCCACGGCGTTGCTGGGTGGCGATAAAGTCGTGGAAACGCTCTCTGGCCAGGTGAAGGTGCCCGTGAAACCGGAAACACAGCCCGGTACGAAGGTGCGCCTGAAAGGCAAAGGGTTCCCGGTTTACCGGCAGGAAAACACCTTCGGCGACCTCTACGTACAATGGCAGGTAAAGCTCCCGACCAACTTGACTGACGAACAAAAAGACCTGCTTCGCAAGGCCCTCAACCGCTAACCGAACCCATTATGCCAACCAACGCGCTCATTCCGGCCCACGATTTCTGCGTGCATCATCAGGTTGAAATCACCTTCCTTTACGATCTGGCGCAACGCGACCTGATCAACATCATCACGGTTGAACAGGCCGTTTATGTTCAGCCCGAGCAACTGGCACGGCTGGAGAAACTGGTGCGCCTTCATCAGGAACTGGCCATCCACCCCGCTGACCTCGACATTGTATCTAACCTGCTGGAACAGGTCGAGCAGCTACAAAGCCAGCTCACCGACCTCCACAACCGCCTCCGCTTCTACGAATAATGTGATTGTCTTACAGGGCTTCGTACCGAATGCTGTTTTGCAGGAGCAACCCGCCGAGCGCAGTGCCAACAGCCGGGTGCCCGTCTATATTGCTGGTGAGCGCGTGTGGGGCACCGAGTCCAGCGGTTCAGCGCGTATGGCGGCAGAAGAGCCGGGTTCCCAACTAACCGTGACAGTGCTGGGTAACCCCATAACGGGCAACACTATTGATCTGAAAATCCGGGGAGCCGAGGGCCAGCCTCTGCAACTGACAAACACTGATGACACTGATGGCCCAGTTAATGCAGGCCTGAACGCATTTGCATCATGGCGATCGTACTTGGGGCGGCATCGACTTTGTTGCCTTCGGCCAGGTAGTAAAGAGCGTTGGCTCCGTCGGCCAACTCGCCGATCACCGACACCAGGCCCGCCACATCCAGCACCGTATGCGTAATGGTGCTGAATAAACCCGGCTCCCTGTCGGCGGCTGAAGGAATGGCTTCCTGAACAGGCACTTCCTGTCAGGCGAAGCTTTGGCCTGCGCCGTGGCTTTCCAGCGGCCAGTTATTGTCGTGTACGATCACGCCTACGGCCACCCGTTGCGGACTCAGACGTACCTGCATCTGCAGACTGCCCCCGCCGCTATCGCCCGGCCTGAAAACGGTTTGCAGCCCCACACAATAGGCATTAAAGAACGAAATGGTTTTCAGCGTGGCCCTGGGCGCATCCTGCATCAGAATGATGCGGCCATCCTCCTGCATGGTGGGCGAAAACATCCATTGCAGCAGAAAAGGTTTATCCGATCCCGGCGCACTCATCACACACTGGATGGTGCCGCCCAGCGTGGGCGAGGCAGGTCGACCCAGCGAATCCGTTTCCTGATGCATGCTCAGGTCGTAGCCCAGCAACGGATACTGTTCACCTTTCACTTCCAGAAATGCAGAAAATGACGTCATACCCGACCTCGTGCCTTGTTAAGAAGTGACCACCCGATACCCCAACGCCGCTAGATAGTCAATTGTTGCCAGTTAGTCTATATGAATGCCAGTCTGATTGAGTTATCGGCAGGTACGTTCACCGGGCGTTACCCCGAAATAACCGTGCCCAGCAACCGGGCGATTTCTACATCGACGCGTTTGAAGTGCATATAATCGGCCATCGCCTGATCGGACTCTGCCGGGTCGGTGACGGTGCGGATCTTCTGAAGAAGTTCGTGCATTCGCTCCTCTGCGATCAACTTTTTCAGGCGCAGAATATTGCCGTAGGCCGCCTCGGCCAGTACGCCAATGTCGGCTTCAGACGGCACAAAAATATGGAACTTGTCCTGCCACTGGTTGCTGATTTCGTACCGCTGCGTGGTGAGGCTAATAGCCTGATATTGAAGACCGTTGGCCTGTTGGGGCGTAATCGGCGCTTCGCTGACCGTTGGCCGTTGTTGCACGAAATCGTCGGCGGTCAGGGTTTCGCCCCGGTTGAAGGCTTCCCGGTAGAGTGTCAGAATCAGGTCGTAGGGCGCGTGCTGGAAGTCGATTCCGTTCAGTTCGCTGAGGATATAGTGGCAGAGGGTGATGCCCGGCTCCAGTTCGCGGGTGCCGTAATTCATCAACAGCCGGATGCACTCTTCTTCCTGATAAGCCAGCGGCGGACGAGCTGAGTCTTCAGTCCTCTGTCTTCTGTCTTCTGTTGCGCTGCCGGAGCTATTTCCGGGTGCACCTTGCCTCGTTCCATTCTGTCCAGCAGGTACGTTATCGTCTTTTGGGGCGGGCGCAATACCGGCTTCGTCGAGGAAATCGTTGAAGAAATCGGCCGGTGGGCCATCGTCAGGTACGTTCCGTTTTCCGTTGCGGGCGTCGATTCGAGCATCGCGTTCCTGTTGGCGTTCGTAGTCTTTAAGCTGCGTGTCGTGCTGTTTGCGGAGCAGACGGTTACTTTCCGAAATCAGCGTTTGCTCATCGACACTAAGCTGCCGGGCGGTCGACTGGAAAAAGACCTGCCGCTTGATGGGGTCGGGAATACGGGTGATGCTACCCACAATTTCGGTGATCACCTCTGCGCGCTTGAACGGGCTGTCGCCCGCATCTTTGAGCAGCGCCGCCGTTTTGAAGGCGATGAAATCCTGCGTATTGTGGCTCAGGTACGTCTTGAATGCTTCGGCACCTACTTTCCGAACGTAACTGTCGGGATCGTCGCCGTTCGGGAAGGTGGCTACGCTGACGTTCAGGCCTTCTTCCAGCACCATATCCAGCCCACGCAGGGCCGCTTTCACGCCCGCGGCATCACCATCATACAGGATCGTGACGTTCTGCGTGAATCGGCTGATGAGCCGGATTTGCTCGATGGTCAGCGACGTACCTGACGAAGCCACCACGTTTTTTATCCCCGCCTGATGCAGCGAAATCACGTCGGTGTAGCCTTCTGTCAGGTAGCAAACGTCTTCCTGCCGAATGGTCTGCTTGGCCTGGAAGATGCCGTACAGCACCTGGCTTTTGTGATACGCTTCGGTTTCGGGCGAGTTGAGATACTTCGGTGCTTTCGGATCGACCTTCAGAATACGGGCACCAAACGCAATGACCCGACCCGATACGTTATGAATCGGGAACATGACGCGCCCCCGAAACCGGTCGAAAATTTTGCCGCTCTCCTCGCGCGTCACGGTCAGTCCTGCTTTGCCGAGGAGTTCGGGATTATAGCCTTTTGTTTGTGCGTCTTTGAGCAGGGCGTCCCACTGATCGGGGCTGTAGCCCAGATCGAAGGCGGCAATGGTTGGGTCGGAGAAGCCCCGTTCGCGAAAGTAACTCAGGCCAATACCTCGTCCCTCGTCGGTTTTCAGCATATGCTCCTGAAAGAACGTTTTGGCGTAGTTGAGCACGATATACAGGCTCTCGCGCTCGGTATGCTTGAGTTGTTCTTCGGGCGTAACCTCCTGTTCTTCAATCTCTATGTTATACTTTTTGGCCAGATAACGCAGGGCTTCGCCATAGCCCAGATTCTCCACATCCATAACAAACCGGACGGAGTCTCCGGCTTTTCCGCAGCCAAAACACTTATAAATCTGCCGCGCCGGGTTGACATTGAACGAGGGTGATTTCTCGTTGTGGAACGGGCAACAGGCAATGTAATTACTCCCCCGCCGCTTCAACGACACAAAATCGCCCACCACTTCCAGGATATCGGCAGCCTGCCGGATACGCTCGACGGTCTCTTCAGGAATACGCATAGACGAAGATAGTCGATTTACGTAAATCGACTATCTTCCCGCTTTGTTACCGTACAGCCCAACCTATACCGTTCTTTATGTCTACCTACCTCCTTCGTGTCGCGATTGGATCTTCCTTTCTCCTGGCATTTCTGACCGGTTCCCTTCTCGCGCAACAGCCCGTTGAAATTCCGATGTACGAGAATCCGAAAGTGAGCAGCCAGAACACGGAGACACCACACACAACGCTCTGGCCTTTTCCTGCTGAACAACAAGCTATTACCGACTACAGAAGCACATCGCCCCGCATTCAGTCACTCAATGGCGTCTGGAAATTCAAATGGGTGAAGCATCCTACGCTCGTCACGACCGATTTCGGTAACCCGGCTACCCGCGATCAGGATTGGGATGATTTACCGGTGCCATCGAACTGGCAGGTGGTGGGTGCGCGGGAAGGACGCCCGTATGACCGGCCGATCTTCACCAACATAAAGCATCCATTTCCGGCCACGCCCCCCCTGATTCGGGCCGATACCAACGCGGTGGGTCTGTACCGAAAACGCTTCACCATCCCGACCGACTGGGGCGATCGGGAAACGTTTCTGCACTTCGCCGGCGTGCAGTCTACCTGCCGGGTGTTTGTGAATGGCAGGTACGTTGGCTACCACGAAGACAGCATGACACCCGCCGAATTTCGCATCACCGATGCCCTTCAGGCGGGCGAGAACACGCTGGCGGTGGAGGTCATCAACTGGTCGGACGGGAGCTATCTGGAAGATCAGGACTTCTGGCGGCTATCGGGCATTTTTCGGGATGTATCGTTGATCAGCCGTCCCAGGCTGTACCTGCGCGATCTTCAGCTAACGACGAACCTCGATGAACCCGCCTACCGGACTGGCCTCCTGAAAATGACGGCTTATGTGCGCAATCTGGCGGGGCAACAAATGCCTAAGTACCGGCTGAAAGCAACGCTCTATGATACCGACAAGAACGTGGTTTTTACAGATATCATCTCGTCGGAAACGGCCGTTGGCTCGGAGCAGGAAGGGATTATCCGGCTCAGCAAACCCGTTGACAATCTGGCGTTATGGTCGGCTGAAATGCCGAACCTGTACACCTTTACGTTGCAGTTGCTGAGCCCCGACGGGCAACCAACGGAAGCGGTAAGTCAGAAGATCGGGTTTCGGGAAATGGAAATGCGGGGTGGTCAACTGCTCATCAATGGGCAACCGGTGACGTTCAAGGGTGTGAATCGCCACGAATTCGATCCCAACACGGGCCGCGTCATCAGCCGGGAAAGCATGATCCGCGACATCAGGCTGATGAAGCAATACAACATCAACTCAGTGCGAACCAGCCATTACCCCAACGTAACGGACTGGTACGACCTCTGCGATGAATACGGCCTGTACGTGATTGATGAAGCGAATATTGAAAGCCACGACCTGTGGTATAAAGGCTACGAAATAGCCGATCGGCCCGAATGGCGCGACGCCTTTGTGGCGCGGGGCCGGGCAATGGTGGAGCGCGACAAGAACCACCCGTCGATTGTGATCTGGTCGCTGGGTAACGAAACGAGCATGGGCCAGAATTTCAACGACATGGCCAGTATCATCAAACTCGTTGATCCCACCCGCCCGATTCATTACGAAGGTCGAAAGCCCTACAACCAGACCACGCTCAGCAGCTTTGATATCATTGCCACCATGTACCCGTCGGTGGATGAGATGGTGAAACTGATGGAAAAAGACCCCACCCGCCCCGTGATCGTCTGCGAGTATGCGCACGCGATGGGCAACAGCGTGGGCAACCTGAAAGACTACTGGAATGCAATCGACAAATACCCGCGATTACAGGGCGCGTTCATCTGGGACTGGGCCGATCAGGGGCTGACGCTGCGCGATAAGAACGGGCAGTTCTACGTCGATCACATCAACTACATCGACGGAGCCAACGCCTGCGACGGGCTGGTGAACCCCGACCGCACGCCTCAACCCGAATTGAACGAAGTGAAGCGGGCCTACAGCTACGTAAAATTCATTGTGCCCGAACCGTTGACCGCGACGCAGACCAAAGTCAACCTCAAAAACGCCTACGATTTCCAGACGCTCAGCAACCTGAAACTGGTTTGCAAGCTCATGCGCAACGGCGAGGTGGTGCAGCAGGGCACGGTCCCCACGCTGACCGCCCGCGCCGGACAAACCATTCAGGTGACGGTGCCCTACAGCATTCCGGCCGTTCGGGAACCGGGCAGCGAGTACTTCCTGGTGCTAAGTCTGCAACTCAAAGAAGCAACACCCTGGGCCGCCGCCGGTCATGAAGTAGCCGCCGAGCAATTCCCGATTCAAACCGACATTCCGATGCCGCCCGTCGTTGGCATCTCGCGTATTCCCGCGTTGAAGTCGGCGCCTACGGCTGCTGGCGTATCTCTGAGCGGAGCAGACTTCAGCCTGCTCTTCAACCGCACGACCGGCGGCCTGAGCCAGTGGCTTTATAAAGGGAAAGACCTGCTGGCTGGTCAGGGCGAGGCAATGGGTGGCCTGCTGAAGCCTGATTTTTACCGCGTGCCAACGGATAATGACGAAGGCGGCGGGGCGGCCTCGTTTGCCGCCCGCTGGCGAAAGGCCGGTGTCGACAAACCGGTGGTGACCCCCGTGGAGATGCGCATCGAGAAGCTGGGCACGCAGCGGGTACGGGTTACCTGCGTCAATGACCTCGTTATGACGGGTGGCACCATTCGCCAAACCACCGAGTACCTGGTCTACGGCACGGGCGACGTGCTGGTATCGACCACTTGCACCGCAGGTACGTCGGGAGCGGGCCTGCCTCCTCTGGCCCGGGTGGGTATGCAGCTCAGCCTGCCCGCCAGCATGAGTGCCCTGGCCTGGTACGGGCGTGGCCCATTCGAGAGCTATCAGGACCGGAAAGATGCGGCCTTTGTGGGGTTATATTCGGGCTCAGTGGCCGATCAGTTTTTCCCGTATACGATGGCGCAGGAAAATGGCAACAAGACGGATGTTCGCTGGGCGCACCTGACCGATGGCGGCAATCCCGCCACGGGCCTATTGATCATGGCCGAACCCAGCGGTGCCGGTTCGGGGTTGCTGACTGTCAACGCCCGCGACTACACCGACGCAGCACTGCTAGCCGCCAAAAATCCGCACGCACAAGCCGTAGAGCACGGCAACACAACGGTGGTGAACATCGACTACCAGCAGATGGGCCTCGGCGGCGACGATAGCTGGACACCACGTACCCACGCCGAATACCAGCTTCCTGCCACCCGCACCTACAGCTACAGTTTCCGCCTCCGCCCCACCGACACCCGCACCGACCGCAAGGCCGTGGTCAACATGATCTTACCAAGGTAAACAGTAAACTTGCATTATGACTTCCACCGAATACCGCCAACATGATGCGCTGGGCCTTGCCGAACTGGTGCGCCGGGGCGATGTAACGCCGCTTGAACTACTCGATGCAGCCATTGCAGAAGCTGAAGTTCAGAATCCGGCGATAAACGCTATTGTAACGCCGCTTTACGAACAGGGCAGGCGGATGCTCGATCAATTGCCCGACGGAGCAGCGGCGGCCGATATGCCGTTCCGTGGTGTACCGTTTCTGCTGAAAGACCTTGAACTGGAATGGGCCGGTACGCCCATGAAATCGGGTTGCCGGGGGTATGCCGGGTACGTCTCTACGGCCGATAGTTTTGCAGTAGCGAAATACAAACAGGCCGGCTTAATTTTCTTCGGTAAAACCAACACGCCCGAGTTTGGTCTGTCGCCCTATACCGAATCGCAGTTGTATGGACCGGCCCGCAACCCCTGGAACCTGGCCTACTCGCCGGGTGGCAGTAGCGGCGGGTCGGCGGCGGCGGTGGCAGCGGGCATTGTACCGGCTGCCTCGGCCAGCGACGGCGGGGGTAGCATTCGCATTCCGGCCTCCTGTTGCGGCCTGTTTGGACTGATGCCGTCGCGGGGGCGTGCCTCACTGGGGCCGGGCTTTGGCGAAATGTGGCAGGGAGCTGTGCGAAGCCATGTGGTATCCCGAACGGTTCGCGATAGCGCTGCCTTTCTGGACGTTATTGCCGGTATGTCGCCGGGCGATCCTTATACGATGGGTACGTCGCCTGAGTCATTTTTGAGTCAGGTGGGGAAAAGGCCGAAAAAACTGCACATTGCCCTGACTACACAACATCCTTTTCCTGGCCAGCAGACCCATACAGAGTGTGTGCTGGGTGTACAAAAAACGGCTAAACTACTCGAAAGCCTCGGCCATACGGTAACCGAAATCGCGCTGCCCTACGATCATACGGTACTGAGCGAAATGTACCTGACAATGGTGCTGGGTGAAACCGGCGCTACCGTCCGAGAACTGGCCGATTACCTGAAACGACCTGCCCGTCGCGAAGATATGGAGTTGAATACGTGGGCGTTATCCCGCATCTCGGAGGCTTATTCTGCCGCTGATTTTTCGTACCAGAAACGGCACTGGAATACACTGGCCCGCCGCATGGGCCAACTACACGAAACGTATGATCTGCTGTTGATGCCGACCCTATCGCGTCCGCCCATCCGTATTGGTGAGTTGCAGAATACACCCGCCGAAAACCAGTTGATCAAGGTCATCGATACCGTTGGCGGCTTGAAACTGCTGAAAGGCAGCAAACAGATTGACCAGCTTGCCGAAAAATCGTTTGGCTATATTCCCTTCCCGCCCATCGCCAACATAACGGGCCAGCCGTCGATGTCGGTGCCGCTGCACCACTCGGCCGATGGCTTGCCGGTGGGGTCTATGTTCACGGCGGCACTGGGTAATGAAGCGTTGCTGTTTCAGCTTGCCGCGCAACTGGAAGAGGCTCAACCCTGGGTCGGTAACTGGCCAACTGGCTTAGCGTAAACTCTTCAGGTACAGCCCTTCAACGCGCTGCCGGGCCCAGTCGGTTTTGCGCAGAAAGGTCAGGCTCGATTTAATGCTGGGGTTTGTCCTGAAGCAGTTGATCGGTATTCGTTCGGCCAATTCTTCCCAGCCATAGCGGTCAACGAGGTGTTCCAGAATAGTAGCCAGCGTTAGGCCATGCAGGGGATTATTAGGTTGCGGTTCAGGCATACTATTTAAAAAAAAGTGGTCATTAAATAGTCATCAGGTGGTCATTGATAGTCATTCGTTTTAAGCAATGAATGACTATCAATGACCACCTGATGACTATTTGATGACCAAATTAGTGCTACACGTCGCACAGCAGAACGGCTTCGCGCAGGCTGGTGAGCGGGTCGCGCTTGGGAATGAATTCCTGCGCTACATACCCCTTGAAACCGGTTGCTACAATGGCTTTCATCACGGCCGGATAATAAATCTCCTGCGTTTCGTCGATCTCGTTCCGGCCCGGATTGCCGCCCGTGTGGTAGTGACCGATGTACTGATGACTCTCCTGAATAGTGCGGATGATGTCGCCTTCCATGATCTGCATATGGTAGATATCATAGAGCAGCTTGAACTTGTCGGACCCCACTTTTTTACAGAGTTCAACACCCCAGGCCGTATGGTCGCACATGTAGTCTTTATGGTTCACTTTGCTGTTCAGCAATTCCATGATCATGGTGATACCATGCTTTTCGGCACTGGGCATCAGGCGTTTCAACCCTACAGCGCAGTTTTCCAACCCAACGGCATCCGACATGCCCCGGCGGTTACCCGAAAAGCAGATAACGGTAGTCATGCCAGCGGCCTTGAGTTTAGGAAAGATTGCTTCGTAGCTGGCCACCAGTTCGTCATGGAATTTGGGGTCGTTGAAGCCATCGTTGATGCCCTTTCCGGCTCCCTGCGGCAGCGCCGACGTGAGGCCGTACTTTTTCAGCACCGGCCATTCTTCTGGTCCGGTGAGGTCGATCGACTTGATACCCATCGACTTGGCTGCCTGGCAAAGCTCCTCCAGCGGAATTTTGCTGTAGCACCACCGGCATACCGAATGGTTGATGTTCCCCTTCAACGGAGCGGCCACTGCTGCTTTAGGAGCCGTAGGATCGGAGTCTTTCATGAGTTGTGCAAAAGAAGGTATAGCGCTCATTGAGAGGGCAGTACCTGTTAGATTTCGGAGGGCGCGGCGGCGTTGCATACGGTGAATGAGAGAGGTTTCAATGTACAGTGTTCATCATCCACTGTACATTGAAAATTGAGCTTTATAATTCGCGAATACGGATGTTGCGATACCAAACCTGGTTTCCGTGGTCCTGAAGCGCAATTTTCCCCGTCGCGTATTTACCAAAATCGGGCCAGGTTTTGAATTTGCTTTCCGACACCATCTTGTCCCATTCCGGGCCGGATGTAGGGTATTCGGCCGTTTTTTTGCCGTTCAGGTATTGCTCGGCTTTGCCATCCTTGATCATCAGCCGGGCTTTATTCCATTCACCGGCTGGTTTGGCAGCGTTGAGCGTAACGGGCTTCTGCAAATCATACAAGGCACCGGCGGTCCGGTTTCCGTCACGACCCTGCTTGGCATCGGGGTGACGTTCATTGTCGAGCACCTGCATTTCAGGGCCTGTCTGGTAAGTAGCATGAAACTTGGGATCCTCCTGAACGTGGTAGATAATCCCGCTGTTTCCGCCTTCGGCAATTTTCCATTCAATTTCCAGATCGAAATCGCCGTAGGCTTTATCCGTCACCAGGTCACCTATTCCACCTGCAGTTAGGTAAATAGCTCCATCCTGAACTACCCATTTTTCGGTAACCGGCTGTCCGGGCTTCAGGTAGACATGCCAGCCGGTGAGGGTTTTGCCATCAAACAGCGGCTCCCACGGTTTCTGTACGTTTTTGGTGACGTTCCTGGCGGGGGTGGTCAACCGCATACCGGCAGGATCGCGGTCGGCGATGGAGTTAGGTACGTTGAGGAGCAAGGCTAATGCAACTGCGCCTCCGGTAGTCAATTGAGTGAGATTCATCGAAGAAAAGACGTTGGTTTCGATTGTATCAGTACGTCATTCTGCAAAAGTGCTTATTAATGCGCTTTTACCCACAACAAAAAGGCGAGTCTTCAGAGATTCTGACTGAATGCTCTGAAGACTCGCCTTCTGCGGCCGACCAGTTTACTTATTGTTCTTTCCCGGGCTTGTTATCATAACCCGCGTTGTGCGGATCATACTGCCGGGTTGGGTCATCGCCTTGCTCCAGGTACGTTGCATCGCCCCGGTGCAGCAATGCTTCGTCAGACGGGTTATCGGGCAAGCTCTCCAGGTGCTTCGCTTCGGCATCGCTCATGCCCCGCGGCGCAACATTGTCGGGATTCAACTTTTCAGGATCGATATCCCATTCCTGATACGTACCCACGCTTTCGCCGGCGGGTGCGTCGGGGTTGTTATTGCTGAAAGTTTCGGCCCGCGTTTCGGCTACATAGTCACGATTTTGATCGTCCATGTCGGCGCCCGAGGTGCTGTCTTTATAGGTGTTGGTGCCTACTCCTTCTGATTCATGTCCGTAATCTGATTTTCCCTGTTGATTAGGGTCTTGCGAGTAATACTCAGGGTCGACGTGATCGGGATCGAAAGGCGATTTGGTTGCCATAGCGTTGAGGGATTTGTTTCGTATATAACCCCGCCCGTTCATGACTTGTTTTAAACGGCCAAAACAGCCGATTTGAGCGCTTTTCCCGGCAAACTATAATACAACTAAAACAGTCGGATAGAATCGCTGCGGGCGGTGTGCCCAAGATAGAGGATATAGGAGCTGGAAGGCGTTTTAACGTGCCTTCCGTCGGTGATTCAGGGGATAAACAAGGGGGAGTATACGGGAACTTTTTGGCGGCCTCTTATGCGATAAAAAACGAATACTATATTTTTCTATTTGATCAATTATGCGTATCTTTAAACCAGTAAACAACACCCCTATAAAAGGCAAAAGGGGTCTCAACCGGACCCCCTGCTCGAACAGTAAACAACAAATACTAATGAACACGCAAAACAAGAACACAATCGAGACATTTCAAAACGCTCAGGTGGTTAAACCGTACCAAATGATTCATGAAGGCACGGGTGAAGTGGTCAGTCGGTACAAGTATCTGGAGGGTCATCCGCGCCAATACCGGTTCGATGCCAAAGAAGGTGTGTTCAATATCAACGGCGCAGAGAAGCTGGGGCGGACGCTCACTTTCCAGCCCATCGCCTGGCGCATTTTCACGGATAACATCCTGAATATGGGCACAAAGAACTGGGCCGAACTGTTTTTTATCGACGAAAAAAACTGCGTGTCCGCCGTTCTTTTCCACGGCTATTCGGTCGATAATATCTTTCGGCTCATCGAGCCGCTCTACTACGATGACCTGACCCTGGCCGACGTAGTGATCACGGCGGTGGCGGAGAAAAAAGAGAATAATAAAATTCAGCCGAAGGGAGTTTACTACATCGCCAACTTCTCCTACAAGATGGCCAATCCTGAGAAATCAGCCGAACTCAAGCAGTTCGCTCAGGATTACAAGGTGTTCCGCCAGGAAACACTAACCGACATCGCAAACATAAAAACGGCGTTCAACTATTATAACCCGTTTGCTCACGCTATCGACGAACCAGCGTCGGGCCTGCTGGCCGCTGGCGTAGAATAGTGTACACCTCACCGATACGTCGGACCGCCCCGACGTATCGGTGAGGTAAAACCCACTCACGTATGACTCCATCCCTGCTGGCCGTATCACCCGGACGGGCGTTAGTTGCCCGCGACCCTGGCCTTGATTACCGTGCCCTGCCGCGTATTTCCAATTCCGATCTGACCCGGATCAAAGAAGAACAACTGGGCTACCAACTGTCGACTCGCCAAAGCAGCGGGCGCGCCCGTAGCTTTGGCAAAGCGTTCCATCAGCATCTGCTTGAGCCCGAAACGGTGGGCACGGTGCTGGAACAGTTGTTACCCGACCTGACCAACAACCGCCTGGCCAGCAATGACCTTCGTCAGCTCGACGGCGATCCCGCATCTGGCCTGATGGACGCTGTTCGCCATGACCCGTTCTGTCGCCGTTACCTGCGCATGGCCGAGCAGGCAAAGATGATCGGTACAGCCAGTCGGGAAATGGCGGAAGCCGAACGGGAGCGGGTTGTTCTGTTTACCGATCCAACCACGCAACTGGCCTGCAAATCGCGCCTGGATCTGGTGTACACCAGCCCGAAACGGCAGAACGCGCTGATTTTTGATTTTAAAACAACATCGGCACGTACCCAGGCCCAGTTTCTGCAAAGCTGCTACGATTACGACTACGACCGGCAGGCGGCATTCTACCTCGATAGCCTTCGCTATGCCGACGGCCACGAATGGGCCACGACTAAACGGTTCCGGTTTGTGTTCGTTGGCGTGATGAAACAGACACCTCATCGCCTCTTCGCCGTAGACGCTACATCGCTGCCGGGATTCATTGACTACGGCCGGAAAAAGTACCGGTTCTGGCTTAAAAAGTGGCAGGAAACCAGCGGGTTAACGGACTAATCGGCATGGTTTTTTGTTCTATAGAAACAACAGACTATGAACACGAAAACGCCGTCAACAACCCAGTTGGCCGACACCGCTGCGCTGACTGCCCTTCTGCTGTCGGTACGGCCGTCGCCAATTCAGTTCGACTGGGGAACCGACAATCTGGTGCTTTGGATCGAAGACCTCAGCACCACAGGTACGTTGCTCGATCAAATGCGGGAAGTCATCAGTCGCGTAGCGTTTGCCATTGAATTACAAACCGGCTGGGACCACCGGACCGACGAGGCGTTGTATCATCCGCTCTACGGCTATCGAATCCTCCTGCGCGACGCGACGGGCCTCTGGCATGGTGTGCGGGTCAACGCCGCCGGTGAATTTGTCGATACCCTTCCGCTGGAAGAAATCAACTACGAAATCGCCTACGACAAGGTGATGTGGATTGAGTGATAGTTTAAAGGAACGCGGATTTAAAGGGGTTTACGCGGATTTTTGGATTAAAGAAGATTGGCTCCGCTTAGAGCTAGTAATCCATTTCAATCCAAAAATCCGCGTAAATCCCTTTAAATCCGTGTACCAATCATCCTACTGCCCAGAGATAACACATACGGGGGCGGGGATTTTTAATTCCTGACCCGTGGTCGTCAACATACCCGTGCTGGCATTGCGTTTGAAGACAACCAGATTATCGGTGTCCTGATTGGCCACAATGACAAACTGACCGCGCGGGTCGAGCCAGAAATTACGGGGTGTTTTGCCGCCCGTAGGTACGTGCCCGACAAGGGTGGGAATACCATCGCTGCCGACCTTCAGCACCGCCAGCGCATTATGCCCGCGATTCGACTGGTAGATATATTTTCCGGCTGCATCGATATGAATATCGGCCGATGTGTTTTGCTCCTTGAAGTCAGCGGGGAGCGTGGCAATACCATCTTTGATCAGGGTGAGCGAACCGGTTTTGGGGTCACGGGCAAACACCGCCACAGACGAGGTCAGTTCCTCGACCAGGTAGGCAAACCGCCCGTTGGGATGAATGGCCATGTGGCGTGGCCCTGACCCTTGTTTTACCGTCACAAAGGGAGTAGCATTCGGCTCGGGTTTGGTGCCGCCGATAGTATAGATGTAGACCCGGTCGTTGCCCAGATCAGCTACGTACACCTGCTTGCTGTCGGGCGAAACCGTAGCCGAGTGCGCATGTGGCCCGTCCTGACGCGAATTGGCCGGGTTGCTGCCCGTGTACTTGACCCGTTCGACCAACGTACCCAGCTTTCCATCGGTGCCAATAGGCAGAGCCGTGAATACCCCACCGCCATAGGCGGCCACAAAAGCCATTTTTCCCGCTTTATCGATGCTGATATAACAGGGGCCAGCGCCATCCGTCACCTGCTGATTCAGCAGTTGCAACGTACCTGTGGCCTTATCAATAGCATAGGCATTGGCCCCGGCTGTGCCACCGCTAGCTTCGTTGACGGCATATAAATACTTTTTAGAGGGATGTAGCGCCAGAAAGGATGGGTTCTCGTTATTCCTGGCCGTTCCGATGATTGACAGGGCACCGGTTTTCCGATCGAGTTGAACCACGTAAATGCCTTCACTACCCCGTCTCGAATACGTACCCACATAAAGTCGATCAGCGGCTGAAGTAGACTGTGCCTGGACACGCGACACCGTACCGATGGCTAAGAGGCTAACAAAAAAAAGGATGTATTTCATGGGGTAACTCGTTACTAAAAAGTAGGTTAAAAGTCTTCACTCAGGTTGGTTATGTCGAAATACATCGACAACCTTGCCAGGTATATCACACATAATTATGACACGCAACCTGTTTACGCTGCCTAAACTAACACTAGCCAGCCTGTTACTGAGCACGGCAAGCGCATTTGCTCAATTTGGTACGCTGCCCAAGGCTGTACCATCTACGGCATCAGCCACTACTACGGCGGTTGCCTCAACTTCCACGGCGGCCGATTCGGCGGCAGCCAGCCTTGACCAGGCAGTGGCGGCGAATGCCAAAGGCGACAAAGCCGCTACCGTAAGTGCGCTAAATGCGGGCGTAGCGGCGGCCGAGGCACAGGCCGCAACCAGCAAAGGCGATTTCAAGGATAAGCTAATGAGTCAGGCCAGCAATCTGAAGAACTTAATTCCGGGGGTGGCGAGTGGTGCTGTATCAGGCAACATTCTTACGAAAGCCGTTTCGCTCGTAAAAATGGCGCTGGGTGCCAATCAGATCAGCAACTTGCTTGGCGGTGGCGGAAGCCTGCTTAGCTCAGCAGGCGCACTGACAGGCGGCCTGAACCTGCTGAAAGGGGGCCTTCCTTCGCTGGGTGGCCAGGCAACGAGTACAGGCGGCTCTCTCATCAGCAACGCGTTGTCGGGCGTGAGTAAACTCGGAGGCATCGGCGGTGCCGCCGCGGAGCCAGCCGTAAAACAACAGCTCGGCGGCGTACTCAACTTTGCGAAGGGGATTTTGTAAGGTTCAATGTCTACCGTTTAAAGTCCAATGTGCTCTGCTACTCCACAAACGTGAGAAGTAGCAGAGCACATTGGACTTTAAACGGTAGACTACTTTATTCGACTGGCGAATCGACGATGCTGATGATTTTCCAGATGCCGCGCAGGTCTTTATGCCCCACCGTGACACTGCCACCCAGCGGATTGTCGGAGTGAAGCGTGAGATAGCGCTTGGTCATCAACTCGTTGTCGCGAATGCGTTTTACCACAAAATAGTCGCGGTACATGACCGCATAGATACCGCCCGACTGGTATTCCCAGTTGCTTTGATCAACCTGTTCGGCCAGCACTTTAGCGCCGTTGCCCAGTTGAGGCGTCATGCTGTTTCCCGAAATTTCGATAACCACAACCGGCTTGTTGGAACGAACCGACGAACTACGTACCCGGTAGGTATCCATATCCATTTTTCGGAACCCCTCCGTATACGTTTCTACAAAACTGGCGTAAAACTTAATGGGCACAAACGGAACCTCGATCAGGTTTTCGTCTGTCACAATGAACTTACTGTTGCCACCCTCTGCGCCATCGGCCAGCACGGGTTGAATACCCCGCAACAGAAAATCGGCCCGTATCTGAGGGTAGCAGGCCAACAGGCTCATGATCGTATCATAAGAGGGTTTTGCCCGGCCACTCAGAATATTATAAAATTTCGACGGATTTTCCCCTAAGTCTTTGGATATCTGATAGATGGTCATCCCCAAAGCCTCGAATACCTGCTTGAGTCGATCCTGAATCGTTTCCACTGCCTCGATGTTTATTGCACAGTCTTCCATTTTTATGATATAAAATTTGGATAGTGTGTTACAAGTAAAATATATTGCACCCTTTCAATGCAAGTTTACGACAAATTACTATCAAAAGGAAAGCATACCCTATGAGTTTTAGCTGATATTTCATGAATGACAACCGCCTGCGTACCCATCTTGAGCCAACGGTGCTTTTTGTCGATATGAACAGCTTTTTCGCCAGTTGCGAACAGCAGGACAACTACTGGCTACGAGGGCGTCCGGTGGCCGTATGCGTATATACGGGGGCGCATGGCTGTGTTATCGCGCCGTCGATCGAGGCGAAGCAGCGCGGGGTAAAAACGGGCATGCGGCTCAACGAAGCGATGGCGCTTTGTCCTGATCTGGTTCCGGTTCAGACCAGCCCCAATCGTTACCGGTCGTATCATACAAAACTCATCAGGGTTTTCAAACGCTTTTCCGACGATGTGCTGCCCAAAAGCATCGACGAAGCCGTGATCGACCTCACGCGCTACCAACTGGCGTACAAGAGCATGCCCGAAACGGCACAGCGCATCAAGCAGGCCATTCGCACCGAGGTGGGCGACTACCTGCGCTGTTCCATCGGCATTGCGCCCAACGCCTTTCTGGCCAAACTGGCCTCCAACCTTCAGAAACCCGACGGGCTGGTTATCATTTCGCCCGGCAATATCGACGAGGTATTGGGCAAGCTCACCCTCACCGACCTGCCCGGCATTGGCGCCAACATGGCGGCCCGGCTGCAAACTGGCGGGATCAACTCGCCGCTCGACCTACGCTATGCCTCGCCCGACCGGTTGAAGCTTGTCTGTAAAAGCATTATTGGCTGGCACTGGCACCTGCGGCTCAATTTTGGCGGCGAGGTAGACCTGGCCACCCACGCGTACAAACAGATGCAGGCCATCCGGTCAGTATCGACCGAGCAGCGGCAATCGCCCGACGGGCTGGAAACGATTTTGCGCACCCTCTGCCTGACCCTGGAACGACGCATGGTTCATCAGCAGTTTTTCTGTCGTCGGCTACAGGGCTGGGTACGTTACCACAATGGCAAACGCTACGACGATGAACTGACGTTCAGCATTCCGATGCAGGATGGTATTGAGCTGTTCGACCTGGTGTTGAGCCGGATGAAACGCTACCAGGAAATGCACCGAAGCGGCCCGCTGCTCAACCCCGACGTGCGGCAGATCGGTGTGGGCGTCAGCGATTTCATACCGGCCAACAGCGTGCAGTACACCCTGTTTGAGGATAGCAGCCGCAAAGACAAATTCCGGCAAACGCTGCACGCCATTAAAGCGCGCTTCGGAAAAAATAGCCTCATCCGCGCCACCGAACTCCGCGACGACGTACCTGTAGACCTCATCGGATTCGGCTCGATCAAAGACTTGGGTGAGTAGTAAAGACCGGGTTCTTCCTTTTCCCCAAAATACTGACAGACAGCTATTTTACGTTAGCCGTGCCTGCACCGGTCAATACCCTTGCTGGTACATTGGCAAACCGTCTGGTAGCTTATAGCTGATTAGTAACGCTGCATTTTTATCGCCCAACTCGTCCACTATGAATCACGAGACTACTACGCTCATCATCGGTGCCGGACCGTTTGGGTTAGGGCTGGCTTCCTATCTACAGCAACGTCGGCACGAGTACCAACTCGTTGGCAAACCGATGGAGTTCTGGGAGCAGCATATGCCCAAAGGAATGTTGCTGCGCTCGAACACCAATTGGCATCTCGATACCGACAACCAGTGGACCATCGACCGCTTTTTTACCGAACACTACCCAGCCCGACCCCTATCTGATCCGATTTCGCGGGAGCACTACATCGAATACCTAACCTGGTTTATCGAACAGACTGGCATCCCAGTGACGTCGACCTATGTTCGGCACTTGTCAAAAACGGGTGACTCGTTCACGGCTGAACTCGATAACGGCGACACGATTCAGGCACAGCACGTGGTCCTGGCCACAGGGTTTCAGTATTTCACCTGTTTCCCTGCCAACCTGCTGGCGCTGTTGCCAGCGGGGCGTTTCCAGCATACCTGCCACGCCGTTCAGATGGACGTCTACCGCGACAGGCGTGTGCTCATCGTGGGCGGTCGGCAGAGCGCGTTCGAGTCGGCTGCACTACTGCGCGAGGCAGGTGCCAGAGCAGTCCACGTCAGTTACCGCCATGACACACCGCGCTTCGAGGAGGCAGACTGGTCGTGGGTAGAAACGATTGTGGCGCAAATGGCTAATCAGCCCGCCTGGTTTCGGGAGTTATCGGCCGAAGAGCAGGAACAGTATCGCTATAAGTTATGGGCAGAAGGCAGGCTAAAAGTCGAGCCGTGGCTCGAAGCGCGGGTTTGCCAGCCCAACGTGACGCTGCATCCGCACACCGAACTCATTGCGGCAAGCCTGGACACAGATAATTCCCTGCGCGTCAGCCTTAGCTCGGGCGAGCAACTTCTTGTCGACGATGTGATGCTGGCCACTGGTTACCAGGTAGATGTGAAGCGGCTACCTTTTCTGTCAGCATCGCTCCAGGAGTCATTGGCTGTAAACAATGGTTTCCCACTACTAGAGACAGACTTTCAGAGTAACGTACCTGGCCTGTATTTTAGCAGTTTCCCCGCCGGGCAGTCGTTCGGGCCTTTTTTTGGCTTCACGGTAGCTGTTCGTACAGCCGCTCTACTCATCGGCAAATCGCTCTGTGAACGAATGCCCATCCCGTTGGGGCAGTAGTCACTTATGCCTTGCTTTTTTGTGGTCGTGTATGGCTCCGTGCGTCGTGCTCAGAGTCATACACAACCGCTTAACGAATCAACGGGCAGCGTTCATTCGGCTGAATATCGTGCGTAGCTCATCAGGTGTACCGTTGGCCATGGCATCGCTGGGGCCGAACGTCACGTCTGTTTTTCCTTCTTTCAACTGGTCGAATACGCCGTTAATGAAATCGCTAACGGGCGGCGCGTGATCGTGTAACCCCTTTCCGCCCAGATCCGTGTTCAAGGCGGGAGGAATCAGTTCGATGACTTCGATGCCTCTATCTGTCAATAACGAACGCAACGACAGAGTGAACGAATGGAAAAACGCCTTGGTGGCCGAGTACACGGGCACTTTTGTGAACGGCACAAACGCCAGTCCCGACGTTACGTTGATGATTGAGGTCAGAGCGGGCAACTTGATAAACAGCGAGGTAAGGTGCAGCGGTGCCTCCACGTTGACTATCAGTTCACTTTTCGCCCGTTGAAAAAAATCCTCATCTGACACAGACATCCATTGCTGAACACCCGCGTTGTTGACCAGCACATTTACATCGGGGTGTTCATCGGCAATCCACTGGTAGAGTTGCTCCCTTTCTTCGGCAACCGACAAATCACACGTCCGGGTAATCACCGAAGGATATTTAGCGGCCACTTCATTCAGCACAGATTCCCTTCTGCCGCAGATAATTACGGTATTGTTTTCCTGAATGAACCGCTCGGTCAGGCCCAGGCCAATGCCTGACGCGCCGCCGGTAATCAAAATTTTGTTGTTTGTAATCTCCATCGCTTTGTTGCAAAAATTGACAGCACAAAGGTAGAGCCGAACCTACAGTAGGCGCTTGCACTCATCAATCGAAGAGTTGCAAAATTCAACGCATCCGTGGGCTCTCTTCCACTCTGACACAATCTCATGGCAAGCGGAACGTACCTGGCCGTACTTAGTCAATCCAATGGACAGTAGCCTGACCGATAATCCAGTTGGCCAGATTAACTCGTGGGGCCATCTAAATACAGATATAGCGCTTTGATAAGTCCGTTATCAATGATGGCGATGTCCATTCCGCTGGCAACAGGGATTGCATCGGCCGGCCCCAATGTCCAGGCTACATGACTCACTCCATGGTTGATTACGGCTGGCTTTTTCAGCGTAAAGACGAACTCGGGTGGCCATTGGGCTTGCAGCGTTTTAATGAGTGCATCGATCCCCTGATGCCCCCTGATGGCTTCTCCCTCATCCGTTTCATAAAAGACAATGTCGGGGGCATAAATCTGCGCCATCACTTCGAGCCGATGGGCGTCATCACGTTCACTCCACACGTTCAGAAGGCTATCTTCCAGCAATTGTTCCAGTTTATCAGCCATGCTTATTTGAATCGGGCCAGCAGCTAAAACTACTGGCATCGTCTTGGAAAACAAAAACAGTTGAAAATACGCTAAAATCTCCCCAGATAGCCAGGTAAACCTATTTTGAACTACCCAAGTGCTTCCTGTCAGCGATAAATAAACCCCGCAATGCTAAACCCGCAATGCTAAACTACTTGTAATACGTTTGAGCACCGGCCAGAGCTACCACACCGCTGATCATGGACAGGACCATAAAAGCCACAAAGGAGAATATGTCAGAGCTAGCAGATAAGAAAAGGTAATTCAGCACCGCTATGCCCAAAGCGGAAACCCCCGTGCCAATGGCACATTTCCCCATCCATGTGGCTAATCCATCGCTATCCTTTACCTGGCCAGGATCGTAGCCAGCAATCAGATTAGCCAGTTTGAACTTGATAATGAAGAAGCCCATCAGGACAAACAATGTACCAATGATCAATAAAACTACTGTTGCTACCATTTTCGGTCCCTTCGCTCAACACCAGACGAGTGGCAATAGGCTGGATTTTTACGACCAAGCTATATTGATGTAGCCTGAGCTTTTTATTTGATTGCCAGCACCTTGAATTCGGTGCGGCGATTGCGCTGGTGTTCATTTTCGGTGCAGATCACACCGTCGGTGCAATTATTGACCAGCATTGATTCGCCATAGCCAGTTGCCAGCATCCGGTTGCGGCTGATGCCTTTGGAAGCCAGGTAATCGGCTACGGCTTTGGCCCGGCGCGTCGATAGTTCCTTATTGGCACCCGCCTCGCCCCGGCTGTCGGTATGGGAGCGAATTTCGATGACCAGCGTCGGGTACCGGCGCATGGTTGCCAGCATTTTGTTCAGCTCACGAGCCGCATCCGGGCGGATGGTGGAGTTGCCGAGGTCATAGTAAATGTTGTCGATGGTCACTACATCACCTACGTGCAACATTCTGACCATCGCCACCAGTTCTTTCGGTTTCGATTTTTTCGCAACCCGCTTTACCTTGCTGGTACTGGTTCCATAGAGCGGCTTACTGGCTGTAAGCGTATAATCGCAGCCTTCCATGATATCGAACTCATACATTCCGTTCGCATCGGTCGTGGCCAGTTCAATTTGCCCGTTGCAGTCGTTCTTCAGCTTCATGATAACCCCTTCGATTGGCGAGCCATCACGCTCACCAAGCACGGTACCCCGAATGCGCGAGTTGACCAGCGGCCGCGAAGGTTTAGCGGCCTCGGTATACACGGTATCGACAATTACGGTAGGCCGCATCATCGACATCTCGAGCCGCGACGGTTGATCGTCGGTGAGGTCACGGGTCGATAAACCGATGGTACTGTTGATGTAGCCGTCGCGCGAAGCCGTAAAGATATAATCGCTCTCCGCCTCGACACAGAGCCTGACCTGACCGTTTTTATCGGCCATCAGTACCTGGTCTGTTTGTCCAACGCGCTTGCCTCTGATCGTCACCACGGCGCTGTCTATAGGCATATCGGTTGCCACATCGAACACCCGGACGGTGAGGTCACGGCAACCGAAGAGCGAGCTCTCGCGCGTGAATCGGAATATATCGTCCGAACCATTGCGGTTACTGCTGAAGTAGCCCGAATGGCGGGTGCCGTCGGTGATGAGGCCATAGTCGTCGGCATTGGTGTTTATGGGCGCATCAATGGCCTCCACCGCACGAACGGTTGGTCCATCCATAGCAGCATAAAAAATATCCAGCCCGCCCAACCCGCGCCGCCCGTCTGTTGAGAAATATAGGTTTCCGTTTTCGTCGGCAAAAGGGAAAAGCTCGTTGCCTTTGGTATTGATGGTTGGCCCCAGGTTCATGGCTTCGCTCCAGCGGTTGTTTACCCACCTCGACACATAGAGGTCGGTTCCCCCTATTCCACCGGGCATGTTTGAGACGAAGAACAGCAACTGGTCGGGCGTGCCGTCACGACCTTTACACAACGCCGGATGGCCCACGGCATAATCATCGCTGTTGAAAGGCAGTTCGGTTATGTCGGTCCAGGCCCCATTGACTTGCCGGGCGGTGTAAAGCTTCAGCGTATTGACATTCTCTTCGCTGGTTTTGGCTTTGCCGTTGTTGTAATTATTGCGGGTGAAGATGATCTGCGACCCATCGGCCGAGAAGGTAGCAGGCCCTTCGTGGTATTTTGTGTTCAGCGACTGCGTAAACTGGCGGGCAGCATTAACGGGGCGTTTGTCGTAACCGAGTCCCTGCGCCACGTTGATACCTCCCTGAAACGTGACCGATGTGCGGGAATCGTTGGCGGTAGGCGCCGTATACTGATCGCTGCCAACCGGCCGTGGCCCCGACGCTGCCCGTGCTGCCGCCGTTTCTTTTTTCACATCCATCAGTTCGCCGTCGGCGTTCATCCGCCGCTTGGCTGTGAGTTGGGCGCGGTTAGGTACGTAGATGAGATCAAGGTAACCGGCCCCTCCCCCGCTCCCGCTCGTTTCAATGGTCGATCCCCCTTTGCTGCCAGCCACATAAACCAGCCCATCACGGTAAAACATGGGACTAAACTCTTCATTGGAGGTATTCAGGCTGAGATCGTCAACCTGATAGCGCACCACCTCGCCCCGTGCTCCGGCAGGTCGGCCATTGGCGGTGCTGGGAACGGTAGCCAGCCGCTGGGTACGTTGTTGTTCCTTCAGCACCTGATAGCGTTCATACTGTTCCTGCGCTTCCTTAAATTTACCATTGCTGGCCAGCGTCTGTGCATAGGCCAGAACGGCCGCAGGTTGTTCCTGGCCGGGCGTTATCGTTGTTTGCCACTCCCTGAACATCCGTTCGGCTTTCACATTGTCGCCCACAGCGCGGTAAGCCTGGGCCAATGAAACCTGCGCGCCACTACGCTGCGCCACATCCAGTTTAGGGTTATTCAGTAGCTGTGTGTATAGATCAATAGCCCGCCCATAGGCTTTATAGCTAAGCATCCGGTCGGCCTGAATCAGCAATGAGTCGGGTTGTTGCATTGAGCCAGCTACCGCCGGACTACAACAGCCTAGCAGAAGCAAGCAAAAAAATAAGTGAAAAAGCCGTCTCATAAGTACTGATGCGGTGTTAATCTCATCTGCTGGCAGTTGGATAGTACTAATGCAGTTGAGATAACGATTTTGTCTAAAGGTTTAGTCGGATATGAGGCTGTCTATCGGGCTATGGTTAAAAATCGAACGTACTCGCGACCGTCGCTGACACGTACCACGTAGAAGTAGGTCCCATCGGGAAGCCCCTGGCTGTTGGTAGCGCGTATTCCCTGGTTTGTCTGACTCTCCCAATCATTTTTGTAGTTTGCATCAGCATACACCCGGTGGCCCCATCGGTTAAAAATCTCAAGATTAATTGTGGCTGTTGTTGGTACTCCCTGAATCACAAAACGGTCGTTAATACCGTCCCCGTTAGGCGAGAAACCCTCGGGTATAAATATACTGCCCGCATCGGGAACATCGGGAAGTTTAATCACAAGCTTTGTACTGTCAGCGTCAGTGAGTGTGTTGCTTTGCGAGAGTGTCACGGCCAGTTTGGCGGCACCGGCTATGCACGGCCCCAGCCCGTCGGGGTCGGGGGTGGAAATAGCAAAATTGACAATCCCTTTATTCCGATCCGATTCAGAAGCCACATAACGGGGCTGTAGCGTTGTCTGGCCGGTAAACAAACCCGTTCCGGAACAGGCCCAGGCCGAATCGAGCCGGATACTTTCCGTACCAATTCCCCGGATGCGGGCTTTGAGGCAAACCACCCCCCGTTTCTGATCCAGCGAGTCGAGCGTAAGGCTGATAGCGGGCGGGTTACTCAGGCAGGGGGCAATTCCGTTGGCACAGGGCGTAATCAGAGCCGATACCGCTACCGGCTGGCTCAGGCACCCCTCCCGGCTTCGGGCCGACAGGTAGTAAACACCAGCCAGAACGGCTCCCACCGAACTTACTTCAGGAGCATCGACCGATGGGCCAGTTCTAAATTCATACGTCAATGCCTGTTGAAACGATGTACCAATCGCGCTGGACAGATCAGCCGTCAGGAAAGGGCAGGTATTCTGCACTGTTGTTTTCTGGAGAGGCGTTGGTTGGGCGGGCTGTACCCGAAGCGTCAGTACCGCAGAACTGTCGCTTTGGCACGTACCTACGCGGCATACGGCCCGTAAATGACTGGTTTGGCGGGGCGCAAATGTGCGGTCGGCACCAACGGCTCCGTCAGACCAACGTACCTCGCCTGCACATTGACCGGCACTCAGTTGCACCGACTGCCCCAGGCACAAATCGCCGCTGCCCGATAGCCTCACGAGTGTAGGAACGGTAGGCACGGCCAGTTGCACAGTTAGTGGCGACGAGGGCGACCCAGCGCAGCCTTCATGCACACAAGTGGCCTGATAAACAGTTGTCTGACTGATCCGTACGGTAGGGGTAGCCCCTTCAAGGGTAGCATCGGACCAGCGAATGGTACCGGCACAATTGGCGGCAGTGAGCGTGGCAGCATCACCGGCGCACAGTACAGGCGTGTCCGTGGTCAGTTTGGGTGCTTCGGGCGTGCCAACGGTGACGGTATAAGCATCGGCAAAACAACTGACGCACCCCTCCGGCAATCGGCAGATTGCCGTGTAGCGGGTTGTCTGGTATGGCGTAACCCGGATACCAATTCCCTGCTCACCCGTCGACCAGATAACCGTACCAAGGCACCCCGACGCGGTTAACGCGATGGTCTCGCCCCGACAGATGCGGGCCCGCTCTCCAGACACGATAGGCGGGCCGGGGGGCTGGCAGGTCAGGGAGGAGGGTGTGGTACGCACCGGCGAGGCCACAGCCCATACCGACGAGATCAGGATCAACCAACCCAGAACCGTAAACTTAATAACGTTCAATGTATACCTTTTCACCAAGCACTTCATGATTTATACTCACGTTTGCTTTTGTGACGAAATTTCATGCCAAGCTTGTATCCTCCCAACATGATAGCTTTTTTACGGACTTATAGATCATTTTTACGGAGCTTTCTTACTTAAATACCTCCGTAAAAACCGGCCCATTTTTCAGCGCGCCAGAACATCACAAATCATGCCAGACAGGCACCATCAACTCTCCTTAATCACTAGACTACTATTCTTTAAGACAGCATAAAGACGATTAGTCACACAGATAGCACACCTAAAAGTCACGAAAATCGATTGAATGAACCGCCAAGCTGGGCTAGTATCGCGTCAGTATCTTCTCCCAACTGCGGAGCAGACCAGGCAGGTTGCGCGGGCGTTTCTGAAAACTTGATGGGTACACCCACGCCCGCCACCGGTCCGGCTACAGGGTGAGGTTGCGTCACGATCATCTGCCGGGCCTGCAAGTGCGGGTCGTCGGCTAGTTCATTGAGCGTCAGAACGGGCGTAATCAGCAGGTCGTGTTCAGTGCCCAGTTTCACCCATTCAGCCTGAGTACGTTCGGCCATCAATTGTTGAATCAGTTGCTGGCACTGGTTTACCCGATCGGGTGATTGCGGCAGCATGAAGCCCAGCCAGTCTGGCCGATCAACGAGTGTGCAGAACTTCTGCCAGAATTTTGGCTCTAACGTACCCAACACCACGTACCTGGCCGTATCCTCATCCCGGCAGCGGTATACGCCGTAATTAGGCTGTCCACCAGACAGGGGCAGATGACCCCGTTCAGGTACGTTGCCGGTTCCCGCAAAAAGCGCATGAGCTACCGACAGCAGGGGCATCACACAGTCGGTCATCGACACGTCGACGTGCTGGCCTTCACCACGTTGCTGACGGGCGTAGACCGCCGCCAGCGTAGCCATCACACAGCCATACGACCCACCCGCAATATCGGCCAGTTGAACGCCGGGCATTACAGGAGTCTGGTCTGGTTCGCCCGTTAGGCTGAGCACACCCGACAGGCCAAGATAATTGAGATCATGCCCGGCCAGATGTGCGTACGGTCCCGTTTGGCCGTAACCCGTCACCGATACGTAAATGATCCGGGCGTTCCGGGCGCGGGCAACGGCATAACCAAGACCCAGCCGGTCGAGGTAGCCGGGCCGAAATTGCTCGACCAGTACGTCGGCGGTTTCAATAAGCTTCAGGAACGTCTCGCGGCCTTCGTCGGTGGTGTAGTCGAGCAGAACACTCTTTTTGGAGCGATTGTAGGCCAGGTAATTCACCGACTCACCATTGATGTGTGGCGGAAACATACGTACATAGTCAGGGCTGGCAGGATGCTCGATTTTCAGCACCTCCGCCCCCATATCAGCCATGAGCATTGTACCTAATGGGCCGGGCAGCAGCCTCGTAAGATCAAGAATGCGCAGCCCGCATAAGGGACCGGTGGTAGGGATTCGGGACATACAGGCAAGTTACGTTAATCCATTTTATCAGACTGCACGGGGTACACCCGTAGCGATAGACCGTTTTTTCTAGTTGAAAATTCTAAAAATGAGTAAACTAAAGTACTCAGCTATGTATGGTTATTTTTAGCCAAAAGTTAATTGATTGCCTAAACTATAGTTACTGGAACTGACTACTGGTATTTATCTCTTTAGACACTGATTGTAATTAGTACTTATCCTTGTGGTTAAGCCATTCACTACCTATGAGATCAGTTTTATCGCTTATTTTTTGTACCCTGCTGGGTTCAATATCCTGTAGTGCCCAACCCGTTTTATCAACTCCAGAAAAAATTTCGTTACCAACTAAAGGCACATTCTACTTTTCGTGGGGATACAACCATGAGACGTATTCACGCAGTACCATTCGCTTTCAGAATACCACAACCGACAACTACGATTTTACGATCGCGAATGCCCACGCACACGAATCGCCCGATATGCACGATTTCTGGCGGATAACGTACCTGACTATCCCTCAGTATCAGATGAATGGGGGGTATTATTTCAAAAAAGCGAAAGGATGGGGCATTGAGCTATCCTGGGATCACCTCAAATACACCGTCGATGATTACCAGCGGGTGCACATCCAGGGAAATATCCGGGGCGAAGCGGTCGATAAAGACACCACCCTGACGCCTTCCTTTCTGCATCTTCAGCACACCAATGGCAACAATTACTTAATGATCAACGCCGTGAAAAAGTGGCCGGTCTGGCAGGGTGGTAAGCATTTCTCGCTAGATGTGGTTACCAAAGCCGGCGCGGGCATGCTGTATTCGGTTACCATTTCAACCATTCTGGGCAGCTCTGATCAGAAAGGTCATTTTCATCCACAGGGCTGGGTTGTGGGTACCACGGCTGGCCTGAAATTGAACATCTACAAGCGCTTCTTTATTCAGGGCGATGGCCAACTTGCCTTTGCCAACTATACGGGTGCCGAAATTGGGGCCGACCGCGTTGGCCGCGCCACACACCACTTCCTCTCCTACGCCTACATGTACCGCTTTGGCATGAATTTTCCGCTCTAGCTCGCAGGTACGTTGTCCTCCGGAGGCCGGTGACTGGCGTGGCAAAATCCAACGCTCAATAACTACTTACTCCTGTAAACAATAGTCAGGTCATTGCGTTATAAGCCTATTCAACTACTAGACTGATAACGACTATGGCTAACCACAAAACCACAGACCAACCTGGGTCGAACGATAAGCAACCACATAGCGAACGGACCCGCAATCACGAGGCGCACGATACGAGTTTCACGCGCCCCAATGGCGAACAGACGATGCAGTCGTCGAATAAAAGCAAGCAGTCTCCTGAAGAAGACCACAATCCAGCCAGTAGCGAACCAAAGAGCGAACTGGCCGAGGAGCGCGGCGGGCATGGCCACTCCGGGCATAGCAGCAGCCGCAACGGCAGCCGGAAGTAAGGACTTTTCTCAATCGATCAACAGCAGAAACGGTGTTCTGGCGCACAAGCGTGGAACACCGTTTTTTTAGTCGTACAGGGCTGATGCCCTGTACGAATCGTAAAGGAGCCATTGAACGTACCCA
The DNA here is from genome assembly GCF_964250085.1 of uncultured Fibrella sp. Lineage (NCBI taxonomy): Bacteria > Pseudomonadati > Bacteroidota > Cytophagia > Cytophagales > Spirosomataceae > Fibrella > uncultured Fibrella sp. The sequence goes on from NZ_CAXUEC010000006.1 coordinate 298,447, forward strand.
GAGCTGCAGGGCTGGTGCCCTGTATAACACGGATACAATTTAATGAACGGTATCGTTGGTTTGCCTGCCTGTAGCCCGTACTTTTGCGGGATTTTTGCCCATACCCCTCAGGGGTAAGTGGCCAGAATCGGCTCGTTGTTGTCCATCGTTCCATCCGTTCTTTTCGGCCCCGTTATGCCAAAAAATTCCTCTCTCCGCTCGGTTCTCATTATTGGCTCCGGCCCCATCGTTATTGGTCAGGCCTGCGAATTCGATTACGCCGGGTCACAGGCGGCCCGCTCCATTCGTGAAGAAGGCATCGAGGTAGCATTGATCAACTCCAATCCGGCCACGATCATGACCGACCCCATCAACGCGGATCACGTGTACCTGCTGCCGCTGGAGAAGAAATCGATCGTCGAAATTCTGGAAAAACACCGGGCTATGGGTCGGCCCATCGACGCGGTATTGCCTACAATGGGTGGCCAAACGGCCCTGAACCTCGCCATCGACTGCGACAAAGCGGGCATCTGGAAGAAGTATGGTGTGCAGATCATCGGTGTGGACATTAAGGCAATTGAAACCACCGAAGACCGCGAGAAATTCCGGCTGTTAATGCTCGAACTGGGCGCGGGTGTCTGCAAAGGCCGTACCGCCCGGTCATTCCTGGAAGGCAAAGAGATTGCCCAGGAAATTGGTTTCCCACTTGTTATTCGCCCTTCGTTCACGCTTGGCGGCACCGGCGGCGGCTTCGTGAACGTACCTGAAGACTTCGACAAAGCCCTGACGGCGGGCCTCCATGCCTCACCCGTACACGAAGTGCTGGTGGAACAAAGCGTGAGTGGCTGGAAAGAATACGAACTAGAGCTTCTCCGCGACGGCAACGGTAACTTTATCATCATTTGCTCCATCGAGAATTTCGACCCGATGGGCATCCACACCGGCGACTCCATCACGGTGGCCCCGGCCATGACCCTGCCCGACACGCTCTACCAGAAAATGCGCGACCTGTCGATCCGGGTAATGACCGGCATTGGCAAATTTGCCGGTGGCTGTAACATCCAGTTTTCGGTCAACCCCGAGACCGACGACATTATCGTGATCGAAGTGAACCCGCGTGTAAGCCGGTCGTCGGCGCTGGCGTCGAAAGCAACGGGTTACCCCATCGCCAAGATTTCGGCGAAAATGGCCATTGGCTATAACCTCGACGAACTGATCAACCCGATCACAGGCACTACATCGGCCTTCTTCGAACCAGCCATCGACTACGTGATCGTGAAAGTACCCCGCTGGAACTTCGATAAGTTTCCGGGGGCCGACCGCTCGCTGGGGTTACAGATGAAATCGGTGGGCGAGGCAATGGGTATTGGCCGGAACTTCCAGGAAGCCCTGCAAAAAGCCTGTCAATCACTCGAAATTCGCCGCAATGGACTTGGTGCTGATGGCCGCGAGCTGTCAGACATAGCCGCGCTGAAGCATAGCCTGCAATATCCAAGCTGGAATCGTCTGTTCCATATCTACGATGCGTTTAAGGCGGGTATGTCGTTCAGTACCATTCGGAAGCTGACCCGAATTGACCCCTGGTTCCTGCACCAGATTGAGGAGTTGATCGACCTGGAGCGCGAGATTGAGAAGTACGACCTCGACGATCTGCCACCCGAACTGTTGCGCACCGCCAAGCAGAAAGGCTACGCCGACCGTCAGCTCGCGCATATTCTCCAGGTACGTGAAAGCAAGATTTACCAGTACCGCCAGGAACACAATATTCGTCGGGTATACAAGTGCGTGGATACCTGCGCGGCGGAATTCGAAGCCAAAACGCCTTATTACTACTCGACCTTCAATAACCAGTTGCCCATCACCCTCGACCGGCCCGAACCCGTATCGGATCTGCCCGGTAACGAGTCGATCCGGTCGAACCGGAAAAAGGTGGTGATTCTTGGTTCGGGTCCAAACCGCATTGGTCAGGGAATCGAGTTCGACTATTCGTGTGTCCATGGTGTACTGGCGGCGAAAGAGGCGGGTTACGAAACGATCATGATCAATTGTAACCCCGAAACCGTGTCGACCGACCCCGATATTGCCGACAAGCTGTATTTCGAGCCGGTTTTCTGGGAGCACGTTCACGCCATCATCATGCACGAGCAGCCCGAGGGTGTGATTGTACAGTTGGGTGGCCAAACGGCGTTGAAAATGGCCGAGAAACTAACCCGTTACGGCATCAAGATCATCGGCACCAGTTGGGATGCCCTTGACCTGGCCGAAGACCGGGGCCGCTTCTCCAGCCTGCTGCACGACCTGAACATTCCGTATCCGAAATTCGGCACAGTGCGCGAATCGGAAGCGGCGATTGATCTATCACGCGAGTTAGGTTTCCCGCTGCTGGTTCGCCCCAGCTACGTACTGGGTGGGCAGAGCATGAAGATCGTGATCAACGAAACGGAGCTGGAACAGCACGTGATGAAGATCCTGAGCGACATTCCCGACAATAACATCCTGCTCGACCATTTTCTCGAAAACGCCATCGAAGCCGAATCAGACGCCATCTGCGACGGTGAGAACGTGTACATCATCGGTGTGATGGAGCATATCGAACCGGCGGGTATTCACTCGGGCGACTCGTACGCGCTGCTGCCCACGTTCGATCTGAGCGAAAACGTGATCCGGCAGATAGAAGAATACACGAAGAAGATTGCCGTGGCGCTGCAAACGAAAGGGCTGATCAACATTCAGTTTGCCATCAAGGACGAGACCGTGTATGTGATCGAAGCCAACCCCCGCGCCAGCCGCACGGTGCCGTTCATCTGCAAAGCTTACCAGGAGCCGTATGTGAACTACGCCACAAAAGTGATGCTGGGTGCCAAGGTGACCGATTTCACGTTCAACCCCGTGAAGAAGGGATACGCCATCAAGATTCCGGTATTCTCGTTCAGCAAATTCCCGAACGTAAACAAGGAACTCGGCCCCGAAATGAAGTCGACCGGCGAAGGCATTTACTTCATCGACGACCTCACCGACGATTTCTTCCAGAAAGTATACTCGGAGCGCAATCTGTACCTGAGCCGGTAGGGCCTGTAAGCAGGCCGTTTTTTAAGCCGCATAGCTTCCGTCCACGGAAGCTATGCGGCTTTTTCTTATTATTGTATAAGTAACAACGAACAGTCTTCGATGAATCCGACTATAAGGGCGGCCACTCGCCAAAAAGAATTACCTCCTCTTTTTCAAGAAAGTTTACAGAGGGGTCAGATACACTCCATGCCTAATGATACGACCGAACCTCAACTAGCTTATACGCATCCAAACGGGCAACTTTGGCAAGGCGACTCGATAAGTTGGATGAAGACCCTCCCTGATCAATCAGTTGACCTTGTCTTTGCCGACCCTCCTTATAATATCAAAAAAGCAGACTGGGATACCTTTGCAAGTCACGAAGCATATGTTGCCTGGTCTATACAATGGATTGAGCAGGCGGCTCGGATCTTGAAACCATCAGGTACGTTGTACATCTGCGGCTTCTCTGAAATTTTGGCCGATTTAAAAGGCCCATCTATGCGGTTTTTCACAGGCTGTCGGTGGATAATTTGGCATTATAAAAACAAAGCAAATTTAGGAAATGACTGGGGCAGAAGCCATGAAAGTATTTTGCACCTTAGAAAATCTAAAAGTCACACGTTCAACATAAATGATGTAAGAATACCTTACGGTGAACATACACTCAAATATCCCACTCATCCCCAGGCAGAAACAAGTCAATTTGGAAAAGGTCGTGAAGCAAGTCACGTTTGGTCACCAAATCCTAATGGGGCCAAACCAAAAGACGTGATGGATATACCAGAAGATTTAATTGAAATTCCGACAACTTGTAATGGGATGCATGAGAAAACGCCTCATAAAACTCAAAAACCGGAAGAATTATTAAGAAAGATTTTATTAGCTTCTTCCAATGAAGGAGATACTATTTTAGACCCTTTTTTAGGTTCAGGCACAACAGCCGTATGTGCTGACCAATTAAAGAGAAAATGGCTTGGGTGCGACTTAAGCCCAGAATATATTGGATGGGCAGTTGACCGTTTAGAACTGGTTGAAAGATGGCCAATTGAAAAGTGGAAAAAGTATGATTTCGATAACCAGAAGCGACGGACCGCTATTCGATGACTATTAAGCAACTGGCGGAGCACGCTACTGATAAAACAAAGTTCAAGACGCTAAATGGTTTCTTGGAATTCTGCCAGCACTACTTGGAATTTGTGATTAGAGAAGGCAGTTTACAGGCAGTTATTGTGTCACAGAATGAGAATCACTACCATTTCTTCCAGTACGGAAAGTCGGGCAATTACCAGATAACGCGCCCAATTAATTCCCAGTTGATGTACGAGGCAGGAGATTTTGATCCGATCCGTAAATCGTTCGTATCGACTTTACAAACGCTGCATCGTACAACCGCCGATATTGAGTTGCGTACTCAACTAAACAAAGCCGTTTATACTATTCAACAGAGCATTGGTGCTGCATTAGATGCACTACCAGTTGGCCAAAGTAATAAAGCACGTAAGATTAACGGTACGTTGTTTGAGAATTTCATTCGTCTGATTTTAATCGAAATTGGCATTGATGCAACAGCAGGGACAGTACGAGTCCCCGTTAGTATGGACGACGGGGACTCATTTAAGATGAATTACCAGCACGACCTGATTGTCAGTTATCAGGGAGACGTGAAAGCAATTGGAAGTGTCAAAACATCAAGCAAAGACCGGATCGATAAGATCTTCATTGATAAGTTTTTATACTCGAAGCTAACAGGTAGTGACTTGCCCCATATTGCCATATTCCTGAATGACGTGCAACGCAAGGGAGTATCTCCAAAATACGGTATTAGCTCTACATTTCTGCCCGGTCATTTCAGAGGCTACACGGTGAAGTTGAATCCGCTGGACGGCGTTTACTACTGTGACATCCGGCCTAACATGGTTACAGAGCCAATTTTGAGGGATCATATCAAAACGTTTGATCATTTGCTTTGCACGGACATATGGAAATTTCTAAAACACAAGGATGACCTACCAGTAGAGATTAAAAGTGAGGTATCTAGCTAGATAGCGATTTCTTCCAGAAAGTATACTCGGAGCGCAATCTGTACCTGAGCTGGTAGAAAGCGCGGACGTAGTGCATAACAAATCGGCCAACGTACCCGGATCATCAGGTACGTTGGCCGATTTGTTTTAGTCAGGCTGGCCGACGATAAGGGGTTGTGTGAACCAGTTAATGGTCGATAACCATCGTCTGCACTTTGTCCTGTTCAAAGCGATAAACATGGTTTAGCTGTTCATCGCTCAGCACCTGGCCATCCAGGTCTTTAATAACCTGGTGAACCTTAACAGAAATCCGGCCGTCGGGGAGCGTCTCAAAGGAGAGGGGTTCCACCTTAGGGTTGATTTGCTGCCATTGGCGTAGCCAATACGCCCGTACTTCGTCGTGGCCAGCCACATACCCCCCCTCCCACCCATTGGGCCAGGCCACATCGGTGTGCATGTGAGCTAAGACGGCATCGATCTGACGCGCATTAAAATCCTGATACAGTTGACGCAGTAGTGGTTGGTAATCCATGATTTGATGAAACGTTTTGATACATCGGTAAGTGGATCAAAACTAGATCAGGCCGTTACGGTCGAGCGTCGGTAGTAATTGAGATTTTAACAGATTTTCCTGAGATGACTGGATGATCGGTGAAAAACGCTGCCTAAAGCAGGAAGAAACACGATCGACCCGGACGCTGGTAGTGGAAACACAAGTAGGCAGATAGTTCGTCGACCGTACGTTAATCAGACATGGTGACTAAGGAGAGGTTATATAAAGCCTGCGCTATTTCATGAGATCGTTTGCTTCCTGAATCATCTGTTCACTGGTCAACACTCTCATCTTCGGATCAATCTGGAACAACTCATCGGTCAGGGGCTGCGCTTTCACAGATTCGATGGTATACCGATTCAGCCAGGCCTGAGTCCAGGCTTCACTTTCCATTCCTATTGATAGGGCAAGTATGATAACGAATAAACGCATTGCTCAGCAAGGTCAATATGTAGCTAATCTGTCTCGCCGATAGCAAGCACAGCCCCGGCAAGGTATAGAGTTAGTAACTAACTGCATGCTTCTGTAACAACGTACCTGTACTGGCCTGTAGACCGATGTCAGCCCTGATTGGCTATAGCCTGAACACGCCCTGGGCGTCGACAGCGATCGACCATATAAACCGGAGCCTTACTGGCGCTGATCGTCGTTGCCCGGCTGGTGGCGTAGGTTAGAGCGAATGCCCTTCCAAAGCCACACCAGGCGACGCGTTGTACCGGCGGATATACTGACCCGGCGACATACCCATTATTTCTTTGAACTGACGATTGAAGTTAGACAGGTTCGTATACCCGCAGGCAAAGGCAATTTGGCTGATGGTTTGTTTCGATTCGCGCAGGTTCCGGCACGCGTGTTCGACCCGCACTTCGTTGAGCAACGTTGAAAACGTTTTGCGGGTGTGCTGGCGGAAGAACCGGCAAAAAGCACCCGGCGTTAGATTGGCCCGGCTGGCAACGTCTTCCAGCGTGATTGGGGAGTGGTAGTTTTCCAGCATGTAGGCAAACACCCGCTCAAGTCGCTGGTGATCTTCTGGCCGTTGGGGCTGGGTAAACGCCGACACCGACAGCATCTCCCGCCCGTCATTGACGGCCATATAATCCAGCATACTGAGCAGCGTCAGCAACTGGTCGAAGGGGCGTTGCAGCGGTAGGGCCTCAAACTTGGCAATCAGCGGGTGCCCCTCCTGGCAACGAAACCGAATGCCATGCTGCGACTCGCTCAGCAGTATCAGCAGGTGCCGGGTTTCGGGCATGTTAAGTACCGTCTGCTCCAGTTGTTCGGCCCTGAAAAGTACAGATACTGAGGCCGAACGCCGGGTCGACTGGGGGAGAAAATAGTCGGGGTCATTGCGCAGTACGTGCGGCAGGTTCGACCCCAGCATCAATATATCGTTCCGGCCAAAGCGATCTATCTTATCGCCCACGATCAGCGTTCCCTCCCCTTCCCGAATCAGCGTCAACTGAATTTCTGGATGGAAATGCAGATGGCCGTAAAAGTGGGATAAGTTGTCCTGTTCAAGACGAAAGCAGCGATCATCTACAGCGGGAACTTTGAATAATAGTGGCTTCATTGATAGATTTTTTACAGGCAACGTCAGCTTACCTGCTAATCTAGTGAATATACTATCACTACGGGTCAAGTACATCAACTATCCCTCATCAATGCATCTGTAGTGTAAAACCGGGTTTATTCAGGTACGTGTTTACTCACGCGCCATGCGGACGCCGTAGACAGGCCCGGCCGAATTGCCAGGCTTAGCCTGTAGCTTCACCGTGACAGCCGATTTACCCTTCGTCAGTTCAGTGGGAATTTTATACGGAATTTCGTAGAAACGGCTTTCCTTATACTTGTTAAGGTCTTCGTTTGCCACCACCTTTCCGTCGATCATCACTTCAAACTGTCGGCCCCGGTTGTCCATGCCCCAGTACGTACCGATGAGGATATTCTGCGCCTCTGGGTCGGTCTTCATCGTAAAGGTCAGGGCATTCCCCTCGGTCGCTACCCGAAACTTGCGGGTATGGTCTTCGCCAGTCTCCATTTTCTCGCCCGTCAGGTTGTGGTCGCGTTCGGGCTGCATCTCGCCCATCCGCAGCAAGTCGACGGTCCGGCTTTCGAGGTCGGCGGCATCGCGGCGTTTCTGCTCATATACGGCTTGTTGCTTCTGCCAGCCGTCGGGCGTGAAGACATCCCAGTACACAGTATAGAAGTTACGCTGCAACTCGTAAAAAGGTCGGAGCGTCACGACCGATTGCGTACCGGTGCTGCCGGTCGTGAATACCAGCGGTGTACCGGTGGGTTTGATAAACGCGTTTGGGTCGGCGGTGGTGGTCACAAATACAGGTACGCCCTGAGCGGGGTCCGGTTCTTTCTCGCCCAGATCACCCGCCAGCAGCACCGGACCAGCGAAAAACGCCTGCCTTGCCGGATTGTCAGGCATCGCCATGTAACGCAGGTTAGCCGGTAATGTCAGGTCGATCCGGTCGTCTTTCTTCCAGGTACGTTCCACAACCAGATAGCCATTCTGCATGACGCCCGGAACCGTTTTTCCATTGACCTGTATGGTCATCGCACCAGCCAGCCAGGCAGGTTTCCGAATCCGAACGGGAATTTTTAAGGCCTTGTCGGGCTGCATCGTCAGCGAGACCTTCGGGTCTGTCGGTACATTCGCGTTCATCGTCAGGCGTAGTCCTTTTTCTGCCCAGGTCAGCTCCGAGGGAATAAACAGGTTGACGTACAGGCTTCCGTCGGCACCTTTAAAATAGATGCTCTCGCCGTATTTAACGTGGTTTTCCATGCCAGTGCCCACGCAGCAGGTGAAGCTCTCTTCTTCGTCGCTGAAATGTTTGCGCGTACCCATTCGGAGCGGTACAAAGTAGCAGACCATGCCGTTCTGATGATCCTGCGACGCCAGAATATGGTTATACAGCCCGCGTTCATAAAAATCCATGTAGGCCGCGTTGGGCCGCAGCGCGAACAGATGCCGGGTCAACTTCAGCATGTTGTGCGTGTTGCAGGTTTCCATCGTGTTGTCGGTCAGCTTATCATTCAGTTGATCGGGCGCACTCAGGTATTCGTAGTTGCTGTTGCCACCGGGCGCGTAGGTGTGGTGGTTAACGACTGTACTCCAGAAAAAATCCGACATAGCCAGATCGGGCTGATTACCCGTCAGTTCATACCGCCGGATGGTGCCTACCAACTTGGGAATCTGCGTGTTGGAGTGCCGACCAGGGAGAATGTCTTTCTGGTGCGCCAGCGAATCGAGTACCCGTCGATCGTGGAATTTGCAGGACAGGTCGAGGTATTTTTTGTTGCCCGTCAACGCATAGGTGTTCACCAGTACCTCGTTCATGCCGCCGTATTCGCAGAGCAGCATCTGCTGAAGTTGAGCATCGTTGAGGTTTTTGAGCGTTTGACCGGTCCAGTCAGACAGGCCCACGTTGATGGCCAGCGCTTTTTCGTTATGGCAGTACAGATACGCATCGAGGAGCCCCGCCATGACCTTATGCACTGTGTACCAGGGCGACCAGGCGCCGTTCAGGTCGAAACCCCGCGAACGGATGTTGCCCTGCGCCACCTCGGCAAATACGGTGTCTTCCTTCGGAATGGCCCCGATATAGCCCGTTTTTCGCGCCTGCTGACACGCCGCCAGTTCGTCGATCAGGTAGTTGACCCGCCTGAGGTAGTCGGGGTCGTTGGTGGTTGCGTAGTGCAGCGCCAGCGCCGACAGGTAATGCCCCAGCGAGTGGCCCGCCAGCCCCGACGATTCCCAGCCGCCGTATTTTGGGGCCTTTGGCTTCAGCCCCGAATGCGCCCGAAATTCCGACAGCAGCCGGTCGGGATTTAGCGCCAGTAGAAAGCGCGCGTCGGCTTCCATTGCCCGCTTGAATGGACTATCGAGCAATTTCACCGCCGACAGCGGAAACGAATATGCCTGCATCGACACCGCCGTTTTAACATGAATACGCGGGTCATTTTCCTCCGGCAGGTACGTCTGGGCACAGGCAACGCCCGCCACAAGCAGGGCAGCTACCAAGGCGCCTGTTACTGAATAACGGTACGGCATGGGCTATGAAAAGTAGGTACGTTGGAACACCAGTCGAGGCGGGAAGTGGACTCATTTCTCGCCCACGCTCCACTCCAGAATGCCACTGGAAGCGTCTTTGGGCAGTTGCACGAGCATTCGCAAAGCGCCGGTCTGGATGGGCTCGAAGGTTACCTCGTTGAACTTGTCTTTACTGACGGTATAGGGCGTTCTGGTTTTTACTTCCTGCCATTCGCCACCGGCCGTCTGGTAGAGCAGGTTCCACGAGGCCGGAATGCGGCACCCTCCCCACGGGCCATCGTCAAACCAGTATACGCTGACCGACGACACCGTGGCGGGTTTGGCAAACGTATATTGCACCCACTGCATCGTGTCTTTTTTGGGCCACCAGTGGTAGTAGATATTGTCGTGGTCGTTGGAATTTTTGGGCGTATCCTGATCGTTCAGCGCAGCCAGGGCTTTTGTCTTGAGCGAAGCCGAGATCGTGCTCGATGAGGCGAGCGTAGGAGCCGGTGTAGGTTTGGCCGAGGTGGGTTTTGTGGCCAGCCACACGGCCATTTCGCCGTTTCCCCGGTTGGCCCAGGCATAATACGGAATAGCCGTAAATGGAGCCGGTGTGGTTTCCAGTTGCCCGTTGGTGGTCCGTTTTACCTTGGCGGCCTCACCCGTGATGATCTCCGCGCCCCCCAACACAGTTGGCTTATAGGTAGCCTGAAGCCGCGCCTGATCGGGCAACATGTAGTCGAGCACGTGTCCATCCGGTGCGTCGGGCCATTCGGCGCAGTAGACGATCGGCCCGCGTTCCAGCGCGACCCTGTCCTGATCGGCCTTGACCTGCGGATTAGCCTGCACCCGCCGAATATCCATCGGCAGCGACAGCCGGACCACATCATTTTTTTTCCAGGTCTGGCGCAATACGGCGTACCCATCTTCCAGCTTATAACTGACCTTTTTGCCGTTGATGGTCAGCGTAACGGGGTTGTCAGACTGGGCGGCAAAGTGGTACAGCTCACCTGGTACAGCTTCATTTCGCGCCCAGCCAGGGATACGGATGGCCAGTTCAAACGCTTTGCTACTGGCCGGATTAATCGTAAACGCGATGTCGCCGTTCCACGGATATTTCGTTTCCTGCGCCAGACTTACGGGCGTTCCGCTGAGCGTTACACTGGCCGTGCTGTTGACAAAAAGATTGGCATAAATCCGGTCGCCGCGTTGCGCATATACGTACCCGGGCATCGAGGGAATGAAGCGGCACACGTTACTGGGACAACAGGCGCAGCCAAACCAGGCCGACCGGGCATGTTGGCCCTGCGATTGTAATGGATTGGGATAGAAAAACCGGTCGCCGCTCAGCGACACACCGGATAGCATCCCGTTGTAAAGCGTCCGCTCAAGTACATCGTAATATTTGGCATCACCGTGAAGCAGAAACAGCCGCTGATTCCAGTAGATCGTGCCGATGGCCGCGCAGGTTTCGTTGTAGGCACTCATATTGGGCAGGCTGTAGTCCGGCCCAAACCCTTCGTGTCCGCCCTCGGCTCCGATGCCCCCGGTGAGGTAATATTTCCGATCGACTACATCGTGCCAGATTTTGTCGATGGCGTTCACGTACGCTTTATCACCCGTAATAGCGGCCACATCGGCCATGCCCGAGTACATGTAAGTGGCCCGAACGGCGTGCCCCACGGCTTCGGTCTGTTCCGTAACGGGCTTGTGGTCCTGGCTGTATTCCTGGCCTTTCCCCCGCACATCGAGCAGGAATTTGGCCAGGTCGAGATACGCTTTCTTACCGGTTGTGCGGTAGAGCTTTACCAGCCCCATCTCCACAATCTGGTGGCCCGGCGAGTAGTGCAACCGGCCGGGACCGAAATCCCGCACCAGTAAATCGGCGTTTTTCAGGGCTACGTGTAGCAGGGTCTTTTTGCCCGTTGCCTGGTAATGCGCTACGGCCGCTTCAAAGAGGTGCCCGCTGTTGTAGAGTTCATGGCTCAGGTCCGATTCTTTCTCCCAGCGTTTCAGCCCTGACCACGGGTGCGGGTGGGCCGGGTCGATGGTGCGGGCCGTGTAGAGATAACCGTCGGGTTCCTGAGCGCTGGCCACGTAGGTAATGAGCGAATCGACGCGCGCCTCCAGCTTCTTGTCCGGGTACGTTTGCAGCGAATAACTGGCTCCCTCGATGATCTTATAGATGTCGGTATCATCGAAAGGAAACTCGGTGCAGAATTTGGTCCCCGGCTTCAAATGTCCGGCTACCAGAAAATTGTCGACCCGGCCCGTACTGTAGCAGTGTTTCAGCGCAATCGGGATGGTCACATCATGGTTGAGCCGAATTCGCGGTGCCCAGAAGGTATCGGTCACCTTGACGGCCGTAAACGGGACCGGCTGAATGGGGTAATCTCCCCCCTGCCCGGTTTGGGCAAAACCCGAATGTAGTAGCCCGGCACAGACAATGGCCAGCAGGTAGTTGACCGGTTTTTTAGGCGAGATAGCGCGCATGACAGGATGGCCCCCAGATATCTGTTCATAAAGCCGGACCGGAATAAGGCAAAACAGGGCAACCAGTAGGGCAACGTGGCTACCGATACGAAGATAGCGTGTGCGGCTGCCTAACGTTGCGCGACAATTCGCCGAACCTGATAGTTTTTTAACCAGTGCGCACATAAGTGACTTTATGCTAAAGCTCTCCGAGTCAGCATACTATACAATAAAGCAATGATCTCGTCTGATTCGCCGATTCTTTCTACCTGATTAACGTACCTACGCTGATCGCTTTTGGGCGTGACTATTCATGCTTAACCGATTTGGCGGCACCGTTCAGGCTGATACCCGCCTGAGGCGACACGATCGGTTTAGGCTCCGACAGTTTTTCCATTTTATCGTGCAGTTGCTGAATCCGGCCGGGCAGGATGAAAATATACTCGATCAGATCGTCGAGCAGATCGACCATGAGAGAGGCAATCTCCTGATTTGGCTCTTTCTCCAGATCGAAATGCGCGCCGATATTCCCGCCTTTCCGAATAGCATCGGCCAGCGTTGAAATGGGCTTCGACAGGTCGATCTGTGTCAGTAGCGCCCTTAATTGAGTGGGCAGGTTTTTGTTCTTATGTTCCTCAGCAACAATAGATTGGGTGATTCCTTCCAGCACCCGCCGGCACAGGATGGTGGTGGCTGTCCATTCCTGCGCATTCAACACGTTGATGGTTGAGAAATAGGCACGTTTCAAGCCCTCTTCTATCTTGCCCGTTTCGGCAATGCCCGGTAGTGGTTGCCGAATATCGTCATTAGGCGTGATGAACAACTGCCCCGATCGAACGCCTTTCTCGGTGGTGCTGTCTGTCATCAGAATGAGCGTGGCCGTTTTCTGGCAGGCGGGACAATGCGCACTGCAATGCTCTACCACATACGTTTTTGGGTTGTCCCACGGCAACGACAGGTTAACGCGGCGTCGGCAGTGGGGACACGTTGTATCGATTGAGACAGGGAGGTTATAGTTATCCTTGAGTACCTGGACAACATAACACTGGGATGGTATATGTCTTAACATTCGATGGGGAAGGCTGAACTGGTTGGGTCACTACGGTACGCAATAGCAAATTAACATATTTAAATCTATTGGCTATATAGCGTAACCAGCTAAAATCATGCCTAATCGCAACAATAGTGCCATATCGAAAAGGCCAGCCCATTTATGTGGACTGGCCTTTTTAAGCTACATACCGCTGACCATCATTGCACGTCAACGATCATTTTACCGGTATTCTGGCCCGAGAAAAGACCAAGCATGGCCGTTGGTAGTTTATCGAAGCCTTTGAGCGTGGTTTCTTTGTAGTGCAATTTGCCTTCGTTGACCCAGGCGGCAAGTTGCTTCATGCCTTCCCCAAACCGCGCCTGATAGTTACCAATGGTAAAGCCTTTCATCAGTACGCTTCGGGTCAGTAACATGGGTTGAATGCGTGGTCCCATCGGCACTTCTGTGGTGTTATACAGGGCGATCTGGCCACAAAGCGGAATACGGGCGTGAAAGTTAAGGTTCCTGATAACAGCGTCAGATACCTCGCCGCCCACATTGTCGAAGTACACATCGACACCTTCGGGGCAGGCTTCGGCAATGGCATCGGCCAGATTCCCGGCCGTTTTGTAATTCACCACGGCATCGAACCCGAACTCGTCTTTCAGCAAGGCTATTTTGTCGTCTGACCCCGCAATACCCACTACGCGGCAACCTTTTAGTTTGGCAATCTGCCCAACAATTATACCCACCGCACCAGCCGCACCCGATACAACCACGGTTTCGCCGGGCTGCGGATTACCAATATCGAGCAGGCCGAAATAGGCCGTTAGGCCAGGCATACCCAGAATACCCAGGTAATAGCTTGGCGGCACCAGGCTGGCGTCGATCTTCTTCAGGCTTTTGCCCGGCAGCACCGAACGGGTGGCCCACGGAAGGCTACCCGTTACCAGATCACCAGCCGTAAGTTCGCCGAACTTACTGTCAATCACGGTAGCAACAGCCCCGCCAGCTAGTGGTTGATCCACTTCAAACGGCGGTATGTACGATTTGCCTTCGTTCATCCGGCCACGCATGTAGGGATCAACGGAGAAGTAGGTCGCCTTGATTAATACGTCGCCTTCGGTCAGTTCGGGCAACGTCAGGTCTTCGACGCGAAATGTGGCCGCATCGGGCATTCCCTTTGGACGTGATGCCAGTACAATCTGCTGATCACTCATGCCGCTACCGACGCTTCGTTGGTGGTTACCGTCAGTGCCACGTCGATGTTGCCACGGGTCGCATTTGAATAGGGGCAAACCTGGTGCGCTTTCTGAACCAGTTCGTCGGCCACCGACTGCTCAACGCCGGGTACGTTCACGTTGAGCGCGACGGCCAGCCCGAAACCGCCGGCTTCCAGTTTACCAATACTTACATCGGCGGTTACGGTGGTGATACCGGTTTTCACTTTCGCCATCCGGGTCACCAGATTCAGGGCGCTATCGAAGCAGGCCGCGTAGCCGGCGGCGAATAGTTGTTCCGGGTTGGTGTAGGCCCCGCCCGCGCCGCCCATTTCGCGCGGTACGCGAACGTCGAGGTTCAGAACCTGATCAGATGATGTTACGTGGCCATCGCGGCCGCCGGTAGCTGTGGCCTGAGCCGTGTAGAGTGCTTGAAACATGGTTTTATTGGTTATAATCGGTTGTTGTTGTTTGTGAAATCTGATATAAAAGTGTGACGAGTTGCTGCTGAAGATTAACTGCCTGTTGATCATCCATGTGCAGACTGGCCTGTAGCTGAGTTGGAATGTCGGCGGCTAATTCCCGGAGGTTCCGGCCTGCTTCGGTAAGCAGGATGGTTACCTGCCGCTCGTCGGCCGGGTTACGCTGTCGGGTGATGAGCTTTTTCTGCTCCAGCCGTTTGAGCAACGGCGTCAACGTACCTGAGTCGAGCAGCAGTTTAGCACCAAGCTCCCCCACCGTTTTGGTGTCGGCCTCCCAGAGCACCAGCATAACCAGATACTGCGGGTAGGTCAATTCCAGCTTTTCCAACATCGGCCGATACAACGCAGTCAACTGCCGTGACAGGGCATACAGTGGAAAGCAGAGTTGATTTTGCAGCAGTAATTTTTTCATCTTTCACAATTAAATTGTGCACAATATATTCAACAAGTAGAGGACAGTAAAGTTTCGTATTGGTTGCTGTTTTCTTGTGAATGAGGAATTGGCACGGTGTACTGTAGGCTTCACGAGGCAGGTCCTTCGACCAGGCGTCAGCAACACACCGCGCGAAGCCTACAGCAACACAGCATACAGATAAACAACGAATAACCCTGGTAGACATGCACCCCAGGCTGGACCAAATACGCCTGCGTCATCAGCCGCTTATCACATACCCATTGTCTGGATGCGACAAACCGTGCTATTTCGTGAAAGCCGCACATAAGCGCGGGTGGCACCCTCCGATGAAGAAAATCCTTGTTTCGTTTGCCACCGCTCTGCAAAACATTCGCAGCCGGTTTTTCCATACGGTGCTGTCGATCCTGGGCATTGTTATTGGCGTGGCGGCGCTGGTTGCTATTCTCTCGCTGATCGACGGCATGGAGCAGTACGCGCAGGAACAGATTACCAAAACGACGTCGCTGAAGGCAATTATCGTGCAATCGAACCCGTATAAAACGGTGAACGATGTGCAGGTACGTAAGGCCGATTATGCGCATTTCACTCCTCAGTCGTTCCAGAAAATGCGTACGTCGTTGGCCAAACCCGCCATGACGTACCTGTATTGTCGGCAGAACGGCGAGTTGGTATTACAGGCACCAGCTCGCAAAACGGGCGCTATTATCACCGGCCTAACCTTACCCCTTCATCCCGATTTAACGATTATTCACGGCCAGACATTTACCGAAGCCGATCTGAACAGTCAGCGCCCGGTGGCTTTCATCAACCAGAAACTGGCGAAGCAACTGGCGGGTAAACAACCCGAAAAAACAGCAATTGGCCAGCAGGTAACCTACAACGGGAAGAAGCTGACGATCATTGGTATTTCGGCCGACAAAGACGCCAAGGCGGGGCAACTTCTGATGCCCATCACATTGATATCAGACAGCACGCTGAACGCAACGCCGCCTATGTGCGTGATTGAAGCCGACCGGGTTGAAGACGTACCCGCGCTGAAAACCGAAGTCGAAGGCTGGCTAAAGACGAACATGAACGGTCAGCAGGCCGATTTTGCGGTTATCACCAACGGACAACGCGTTGATCAGGCCGCAAAAGGGTTTCTGCTGTTCCGGCTCATCATGGGTCTGATCGTCGGCATTTCGGTGTTGGTGGGTGGCATTGGCGTCATGAACGTACTACTGATTTCGGTCACCGAACGAACCGTAGAAATTGGCGTTCGTAAAGCACTCGGAGCCAAACGCCGGGATATTCTCTGGCAGTTCCTGTCCGAGTCGATCACCATTTCCACCCTGGGCAGTTTGCTGGGCCTGACACTGGGGGTTTTGAGCACGCTGGCGTTTATTCCCATCATTAAAGCCATTACCGATGTACCCTTTCAGGCTGCCTACACCTGGAATACGTTCGGCCTCATCATCGCCATTGCCATGCTGATCGGCATCATCTTCGGCACGTACCCAGCCATGCGTGCCGCCCGCCTCGACCCCGTCGAAGCCATCCGCCGGGAGTGATGGGCAGGACTGAGTAGAGACGCAAGGATGCGTCTCTACTCAGTCCGCAGGCTCTTTACCGGATTCACCAGTGCGGCTTTCAGGCTTTGGAAACTCACCGTGAGCAGGGCAATGCCAATGGCCAACGTACCTGACAGGGCGAAGACCCACCACTCGATGTCGATCTTATAGGCGAAATCGGCCAGCCAGTTGTTCATGGCGTACCAGGCAATGGGACTAGCGATGACGAGCCCGACCAGAACTGGTTTCAGAAAATCTTTCGATAACAGGGCCACAATGCTACCTATGCTGGCACCCAGCACTTTCCGAACGCCAATTTCTTTCGTGCGCTGAATGGTTGTCAGGTACGTCAAACCGAATAGGCCTAACGACGCCACGATGATTGCCAGCATGGCAAAAAGGCCTGTTAATTGCGCAAACGTCCAGTCTATCCGATATTGCTGGTTGAAAAAATCGTCCAGGAAGAAATAGGAGAATGGGCTATCAGGAAACGTTTTCTGCCAGATCTGCTGAATGGCAACAATGGTCTGCGGCAGGTTCTGCTGGCCTACATTGACCGTGAAATAGCCGTCGGGAGCATCGCCCAACTCAAAAATTACCGGGTCAAGGGCCTTTTTAAGCGACAGTTGGTGGTAGTCTTTCAATACGCCAATAATCGTTGGCGTGCTTTGAACCCGATAGTTTATCCGCTGTCCGATAGCCTTTCCGGCTGTAGCGTACCCTAGCAAACGAGCCGCCGTTTCGTTGATCACCACCGATTGGCCAAATACCGCATCAGTACCATAGGCTTTTGAAAACCAACGCCCCGCTATTAATTGAGTACCAAACGTGCGTTGAAAATCATAGTCGACCTGTGAAAAATAAAAACGGCCAGCCGATTCCTCTTCCCCTTGGTTGAGCCGCCTTACAAGCCCTGCCTTAGACAGCCCTGCGATAGGTTTACCCGGAATCAGATTAGACGCAGTTACCTGTTTAACGGCAGGCATTGCCAGCAACCCGACTTTAATTTGCTGCAATTTGGTCAGGTACGTCGAATCGGTTACGGCCGGGCCGTTGAGCACAAGAAGCTGCTCTAGCTTGACACCTATATCATACCGCTGCATGAATGTAAGCTGGCGATACATGACCATCGAACCGGCTATCAGTAGCATCGACAACATGAACTGAAATACGACCAGCCCTCTCCGCAGCGAAAGTCCATGCCCGGCCTGTAGCCACTGCCCACGTAATACGAAGGCTGGCTGAAACCTGAGGCCGACAAAAATCGGGTAAACGCTGCTCAGGAAAAGGCCGACCGTGAATAACCCAACGCCTACTGGCAACCACGCCTGATTCAGCAGCATACCGAGCGTTAGCGGTTGGCCAACCAGCTCATTAAATGCTGGTTGCACCAGCGTCACCAGCAGAACGGCCAGGCAGAAACTCAACCCATTCAGAAGCAATGCTTCCACCAAAAACTGCCGGATCAAATCACCGCCCGACGCGCCCGTCACTTTTCGTAACCCAACTTCTTTGGCTCGTTCACTAGCCCGCGCTGTGGTCAGATTAACGTAGTTGATCCAGGCAATCAGCGACGTAAACAAGGCAACAAGCAGGAGTACCGATACCATCAGTCGGCTCCCGTTCGGGCTCAGTTCGCCCAGCAGGGGCGAATCCAGATGAATAGTGGTTAACGGCTGAAGCAGCAAGGCATCTTTGCTTGTTGTGCCCATTGCCTGCTTAACGAAGCCGGGCAATTTAGCCTCCAGCGCCGCCGCAGACGACCCCGGCCTGAGCAACACGTAGGTGTAGAAAGTATCACCCCAGTTCGAGAGTTCGGCCTCGCCCCGCGAAAACAGGTTAAATGATACCAGTGCGTTGACCTGTAGGTGAGAGTTGGCAGGCGTATCGGCCAACACGCCCGTCACGGTATAATAGCTGACCTCCTGATAGTCATCACCCGTCCAGTCGCCGTAACCACCCGTCATCTTGAGCGTTTTGCCAATGGGATCTTCTGTACCGAAATACTTCTGCGCCAGTGCCTGTGTAACAACAATCGACTTTGGATCGCGCAACAACGTACTGGCATTTCCCTTTACCAGTGGAAACGAAAAAAACGTCAGGAACGATGGGTCGGCGGCCAGGATGTTTTCTTCCCGGAACAGCCTGACCTGACCGGGTTTTTCGTAGCTCAGGAGTGCCGTAGACCGGTGGAAACGCATAACGGAAGCGACCTCCGGGAAGGTGTTCTGTATCCCCTTTCCGACCGACGCGAACGTGGTGGCTTTGGCCGTAACTGCACCGGCGTCGTTCACCTGATTGTATTGGATTCGATACATGTTGGTGGCCTGCCGGTGGAACGAATCGTAACTTCGTTCGAAACTCACGTACTCCAGAATAAACAGACTGGTAGCCATGCCTATAGCTAATCCGGCCACATTTACCGAGGTAAAAACGCGGTGTTTCCGCACGTTTCGAAAAGCAA
Source organism: uncultured Fibrella sp. (assembly GCF_964250085.1). Lineage (NCBI taxonomy): Bacteria > Pseudomonadati > Bacteroidota > Cytophagia > Cytophagales > Spirosomataceae > Fibrella > uncultured Fibrella sp. The sequence continues at coordinate 317,732 of NZ_CAXUEC010000006.1, forward strand.
TTTTGATGTAGCTCTGTAGCATATACAGTCGTCCAAGGCTCCAGCCTTGGTGTGTCTATCTGAGTCCATAGCTGGAGCTATGTATGACTATTCACTTCGTAAACTTTTCACCGGATTCATCAGGGCGGCTTTCACGCTCTGGAAGCTCACCGTCAGCAGGGCAATGCCCACCGCCAACGTACCTGATAGGGCAAAGACCCACCACTCAGTATCGACTTTATAGGCAAAACTCTGTAGCCAGTGAGTTACGGCGAACCAGGCCAATGGCGAAGCAATCACGATGGCAATGATCACCAGTTTCAGAAAGTCTTTTGAGAGTAGCGTGACAATACTGGCCACGCTGGCACCCAGCACTTTACGAACGCCGATTTCTTTGGTCCGCACTTCAGCGGCATACGCAGCTAAACCGAACAGGCCAAGGCAAGAGATCAGGATGGCGAGGGTGGTAAAGGCGAGCAACACCTGCCCCTGCTTTTGTTCGGCTTTGTACTGCTGCGAGAAATTCTCGTCCAGAAAGTGGAAGGTCACCTCGGCGCTCGGATCAAATTTTTGGTACACTGACTTGATGTACGCCAATGCTTCGGCCGTTTTGGCGGGCTGAATCCTGACATACAGATTATCTTTATCCGTCGGCGCGGGCATTCGCAACACCAGCGGCTCGATCTTATGCTGGAGCGAATACGTATGAAAATCGCTCACAACACCCACTACCCGTGCTTCGACCGTTTGGTCTTTGCCCATAAAATACTTGACGCGCTTACCGATTGGCTCCTGCCAGCCAAGCTTCTTCACCAGCGACTCGTTGACGAGCACCGCGCCCACCTGATCGCTCACTGATTCGGTGAAATGCCGCCCCCTCAGCAGCCTGACCTGCAACGTACTCAGGTAATCGGCATCGACCGAGAAGGTTTGTACCACTTGCGTACTGGTAGGCATGACGCCGTTCTGCTCGAAAAACATACCGTCGGCCCCGATATTGTTGTTGCCAATCGGGTTGCTCGCCGCCGCCACCTGTTCGATCAGCGGGCTTTTTCGGAGTTCATTTTTCAAGGCCTGCACCTGGGTACGTACCTGATCGCCATCAAGGTGAAACGTCAGTACCTGCTCTTTATTGAAGCCCAGGTATTTATGCGCCACGAAGTTCAACTGTCGGTAAATTACCCACGAGCCACTGATCAGCGCCACAGCCGCCACAAACTGAAACACCACCAGCGACTGACGGAACTGCCCACCACCCGACTGATTGGTCAGCCGACCCCGTAAGGCAATTACCGGCTTGAAACCAGACAATAACAGGGCCGGATAAAGGCCACTTACCAAGCCAAGCAACCCGGTAAATGCAAAAATTAACAGGCCGGTTAGTACCGGACCATGAGCCGTTATACCAAACGATTTGCCCGTCAACTCATTGAATAGGGGCAGAAACAGGTTGGCCAGCAACAGACCGGCAACACTGGCAAAAAAAGCCATCAGCATCGACTCGGTCAGAAACTGGCTGATAAGTTGCCCGCGTCGCGAACCAATCGCTTTCCGAACGCCCACCTCCCGCGTTCGGGCAATGGCGCGCACGGTGTACAGATTCACATAATTGATACCGGCAATCAGCAAGATCAGCATGGCCACGACGGCAAACGTGTAGACGGTGCTGCGTGTTCCGTTCGGGCTGATTTCGTAATCCAGGTGCGAATTCAGGTGGATAGCTGTCAGTGGTTGAAGCTCCATCCGGTAGGTCAGTTGACCCATCTCTTTCTTGAGGTACTTCTCGTAGAAACCGGGCAGTTTGGCCTCCAGTGTTTTAGGGTCGCTCCCATTGGCCAGCAGCAGGTACGTATACATCCCGAAATTCTGCCAGCCGCTGGTGTAGTTAGCCGGCAACGACCGGAGCGCACTAAACTGCAGATGCGAATTGGCCGGTACGTCGTCGATGACGCCCGTAACCCGGTTCGGAAAGTTATTCGAGAACGCGACGGTTTGTCCAACGGCTTTGTTGGCCTGGCCAAATAGCTTTTCGGCCAGGCTTTTCGTCAACACAATACTTTGCGGCTGTGCCAGTGCGGTTTTCGGGTCACCATATAAAAAAGGAAACGAGAACACCTCGAACATCGTCCGGTCGGCGAACAGGATATCACCGACGTTCAGCTTTTTGTCTTTGTAGGTGATGGGCCCGCCGCCCTCCGGCTGAATCCGAACGGTTTGTTCCACCTCCGGGTAGTCGCTTTTCAGTGCCGACGCGAAAGGTGCCGACGTGGGAGCCAGTTGAAGGTTTCCGCCCGGCCAGTTGGCGTAGTGCACCACGCGCACGATGCGATCAGCATTGGCATGAAACCGGTCATAGCTGAGTTCGTGGACAATGTACAGGCTCATGAGCCCGACAGCCGCCATACCAACGCCCATCCCAATAATATTCAAGGCGCTGAACAGGCGGTTCTTCCAGAGGTTGCGGAAGGCTATTTTGATGTATGATCTGAGCATAAGCGTAGCACCGACGCTCCAGCTTCGGTAGTTAAAGTAGTCTTCTTACCACCGAAGCTGGAGCGTCGGTGCTACTTAATTCGCAACGTTGATCACTTCGGCATTCGCATTCCGTACTTCATTTACGTCTCTGGCATTGATTCGAATGGTGGCGTTGGCCTGCGTCAGCACATTCGCTGTTGTCGCCAGTAACCCGGCGGCATCTATATGTCCATTGGCATTACTAACCAGATCGAAGGTTTTCACCTTGCCCTCCAGCCGTACATTGCCATTTGCCCCATTGACAAACGCAAATGATTCGCCCCGCAAACCTCTCACGGCCACATCACTGTTCGATCCGTGTCTGAAACGTTGCAACGTCGACGTTCTGATCACTACGTCGATGCTGGATTTGCTCACCCATAATGGTCTATTGCCTGGACTTTTAAACGCAAGCCGTAGTGTCCCATTCCGATCATCGACTACGAGCCACGACCGTAGGTTATCGTCGATACTAATCGTTACCGACGACTCGGAAGCACCCGCCTCGACTACGACCCGGGCCGGAAACTGGTCGATCTCGATCGCCTCGAAGGACTTTACCTGTTTGGTTTCACGAACAACCCGGCCATTCCCCCGTAGTTCATAACCGGGATCGTGCCTGGCAGTCTGGGCGTAGTGGCCAAACGGCAGCAATAGAGCGAATGCAATCAGTACAGGTTTCATGGCTGGGGATGAATGACTTTATTCTGATCGTAAACTCTTCACAGGGTTCACCAGGGCCGCTTTTATACTCTGGTAACTCACCGTCAGCACGGCGACGACAACAGTTGCCAGCAGGGCGATGCCGAAAATAGCCGGGCCAACATCGATGCGGTATTCAAACGATTTTAGCCATTGGCTCATGACCCACCAGGCAACCGGTGCTGCCAGCAGGAAGGCAATCGCAATCAGCCGCGCAAATTCCTGATTGAACAGCCACAGAATACTACCCGTACTGGCACCCAGCACTTTACGCACCCCAATCTCTTTCGTGCGCTGCATTACCATAAACAACACCAGCCCATAAAGACCCATGCAACCGATCAGCAACGCCACCGCCGCAAAAAAATTGACCAGCCGGCCCATCGTTTGTTCTTCCTGATACCGCTCCTCGATCTGATCGTCTACAAACTGGTGATCGAAGTAGCTTTCGGGATACACCTGATTATAGGCCGCCTCAAGCTGACTGATCACCCGCTGGAAGTTACCCGTCCGCAGTTGTAGGTTTGCGCTAAAATAATCTCTGGCCGACGTACTGAAGAATGACGGACCAATGGCGCTTTTCAGATCACTCTGGTTAAAATCTTTCAATACACCCACAATCTCAAGGGGTCCCCGGCCGCGTTTATGAATGAATTTACCCAGCAGTTGCGCCGGATCGCTGAAGCCGAGCTTCCGCACCATTGCTTCGTTGACCAAGGCCTCACGTGCCGTGTCCGACGGGTTTAAGTTACGGCCAGCTACCAGTTTCAGCCCAAATAGTGCCACGTACTTATCATCGATCCAGGCTTGCTGTGGGCCAAATTTCTCTTCTTCCGGCCGTGTATCGAACCTGATACTGGTAGTGCTTACCCATCCCGACTGGGGGGGGCCGCTCATCGAATAGCTAAGTCCAGCCACGTCGGGCAATGCTGTTGCCAGGTTGCGGAACGTAGTCATCTTGCTAATGTCCTGCTCAGGCAAAAGAGGCAGCCGTACGGTTAATAGGGCTTCTTTTTTGAAGCCGAGGTCTTTTGTCTGCACATAATGAAGTTGGCTGGCTACCACGATTAGCCCGATGATGAGCATCTGCGAAATGGCAAACTGCGTAACGACCAGGCCACGACGAATGGTGAAGCCGCCCGCTTGCCGGGTTGTGATTTTACCCGCCAGTGCCACCACCGGACGGAAACCAGCCAGCACCAAAGCCGGATACAGACCCGACAGTAAAATGATGCCAATGACCAGCAACGCCAACCAGCCCAGCACCGAAGGCGAGTAATAAAACGTGAACCGAAAAGCTCCGTGCAGGTACGTTTGCGCCAGCGATAGGCCGTACTTAAAAATACCGATAGCCAGCACCATAGACAGCGCAACAATCAGGGCCGTTTCGCCCATAAACTGCCCCAGTAGCTGGTTTCGTGTGCTTCCCAACACTTTCCGCACGCCCACCTCGCGCGACCGGTTCATGGCTTGTGCCGTAGCCAGATTCACGAAATTGATACTCGCCGTAATGACCAGAAACAGCCCAATTACAAGCAGAGACAGAATCAGGTTCTTGCTTACTCCATTGTAGTCAGTGGCAAAGTGCAGATCACGCAGCGGTGTGATAGGATAACGGGTTGTTTTAGTGTTAGTCGGGTTATGCTTTTTCAGAAAAGGAGGTAGATCACGATTCCAGTTAGCGGCTGTATACTCCTCATTGAGCGTCACAAAGCAGTGTGTACTGCTGTTGGTATTGGTAAAACTTTCGTCAAACGGGCGACCGAAAAAATCCTTAAGCGAAGCACGCGAGGCAATAAGTTCGTATGCATAATCGGTGTTATCGGCATAGTCGGTAAAGACGCCCACGATCCGGGCCGACGTGCGGCCATCCAGTTTCAGTACTTTACCCAGCACATTGGTAGTACCGAAATATTTCGTAGCCAGCTTCGCGCTCAATACCATTGTGCCGGGCTGATTCAGGTCGGCGGGACCACCAGTTACCCAGCTATAATCGAAGATTTGGAAATAGTCGGGTACGGTAAAGGCAGCATTGGTATGAGACTCTTTAAACTTTTTGTCGTTGCCCGACGTACCTGCACCAGTTTTTCCCGGCACAATCACCATTGGTTCCTCCCACTCTTCGATTATGGCCAAATGCTCGATCTCCGGGTGGTCTGTCTTCAACGCCTGACCAAATGTTTCGGGCACTCCGGGCGTAAAGAAATCGCCATCGGGTGTTTTAAAAGCCGACGTGAACTGATAAATCCGGTCGTAATTGGTATGGTGGGTGTCGGTACGGTAATGGTAGCGTACCAGCGCAAAAAGCAGCAGCGCACAACCAATGCCAAGCCCAAGCCCGGTAACGTTGATCAGGGCATACAGACTATTACGGCGAAGGGTCCGGAGGGCGATGGTCAGGTAAGATTGGAGCATAAGAAACGTTGTTGCTAGCAGGCACTTCGACGTAGAGGAAATGAGCGACCGGTTGCTTGTTGGCAGGATCAACACCCGTGCCACGACGCAAAAACAGGCTCTATTGGCTGTAAATGTCGTTTTTGCGTAAAATACTTGTCCGAAAATGGACATCTGGCTGTCCGCTGATGTACGGCAGAACTGTATCACGGATTAAAATCCGTAAGCCAGCAAAGCCGACGTTTTGGCACTATGACCAGTCAGTCCTCTAGTGGCTATTTTGATAAAAAAACGTGTTTCAAGCTTCTAAAACAGCCCTACTAACCTTTATGACTGTAACTTTTATTAAATCGATTAAACATTTTACCCGTATAAACGGTAAGCTTGCAGTGTTGAACGACATCGACAACTGTACCCAATTTTAACAATTCGATACATATGCGCTGGTTAGGTGGACGCGAAAGCGATAACGTAGAAGACCGTCGGGGTGGCGGCGGAGGAGGCATGGTCGTTGGCGGTGGCATTGGCACCGTGGTCATTGCCCTCGTCATTTACTTACTCGGTGGCGACCCATCGCAAATTCTCAACAGTAGTGGCAGTGAGCAGGCTACCTCGCAGCAGGCACCATCGGGTCCCCAGCCCGACGATGAAGCAGCCCTATTTTCCCGCCGCGTATTGACATACACTGAAGACATCTGGACGGACGTGATGACGAAGGAAGGACAACAGTATCGTAAGCCTGTACTTGTTCTCTTTCGGGGCCAGACTGAATCGGGCTGTGGCACGGCATCGGCCGCTTCGGGGCCCTTCTACTGCCCCGGCGACAAAAAGTTGTATATCGATCTGTCGTTTTATGATGAGTTGAAGCAGCGTTTCAATGCACCAGGCGATTTTGCGATGGCCTATGTCATTGCCCACGAAATTGGCCACAGTATTCAGGACCAATGGGGAATTCTGGACAAGGTGCACCAGGCCCAGGAACGAATGAGCGAAGCCGATGCGAACCGCCTATCAGTTCGGCTGGAGCTACAGGCCGACTTTCTCGCGGGCGTCTGGGCACATTACGCTCAGCAAAAGAACGTTCTTGACCCAGGCGATGTGGAAGAAGCCCTGAATGCGGCCAGTGCTATCGGCGACGATAATATTCAGAAAGCTAACCAGGGGTACGTTACTCCTGAAGGCTTTACACACGGAACGGCTGCCCAACGCGCTTACTGGTTCAAGAAAGGATTTCAAACCGGCGATATGAATCAGGGCGACACCTTCAACAGTAAAGAAGACGCGAGGTTGCAATAGAAGAGAATTCAAAGGCTAAGGGTCCAAAGTTCAAAGTCGCGCTGCACCGCCACAATAGGGTTGGTTAGCAACGCGACTTTGAACTTTGGACCCTTAGCCTTTGAACTTAACAAGCCTACATATTAATCGCCCGGTTGTCTGTTGCGGCAAGGCAGGCTTCTTTGAAGGCTTCCGTATAGGTCGGGTGTGCGTGTGACATCCGGCTCACATCTTCGGCAGACGCCCGGAACTCCATCGCCACAACGGCTTCGCCAACAATATCAGCGGCGCGCGGACCGATGATGTGTACGCCCAGGATTTCGTCGGTCTCTTTATGCGCCAGCACCTTCACCAACCCGTCGACGTCCATCGACGCACGGGCACGGCCCAGCGCTTTGAACGGGAACGTACCCAGCTTATACGGAATGCCTTTCTCTTTTACTTCTTCTTCCGTGTAGCCCACCGCCGCAACTTCGGGCCAGGTATAGACCACGTTCGGAATGAGGCGATAATGGATATGCGGTTTCTGACCGGCAATGGTTTCAGCAATGAACACGCCTTCTTCTTCCGCTTTATGCGCCAGCATAGCCCCCCGGATCACATCGCCCAGAGCATAGATATGCGGCACGCTGGTGCGAAGATGTTCATCCACCTCAATCTTACCGCGCTGATCGGCGGCCAACCCGGCGGCTTCCAGATTTAAGCCATCCGTATACGGCTTACGGCCAACAGACACCAGGCAGTAATCGCCTGTCAGCGTCATCGGCTCCCCATTCGGCTTATCGATACTGACAACGACCTCGTTGCCGGTGTTCTCCACTTTCGTGACTTTGTGCTTGAAGTAAAAGTCGGCACCCAGCTTTTTCACAGCCTTCTGCAACTCCTTACCCATCGTCTTGTCCATTGTCGGAATCATCGAGTCGGCAAATTCGATGAACGATACCTTGGCACCAAGCCGAGCATAAACCGAACCCAGTTCGGCACCAATCACACCAGCGCCAATGATGATCAGATGCTTGGGAATCTCAGGTAGTTTCAGGGCCTCCGTGCTGGTAATGACCCGCTGCTTATCGAGCGGCATCGACGGAAACGACATTGGCTTCGACCCCGTGGCGATCACGATGTTTTTACCCGTAATCGTTTCGTCGGCGCTACCGTCGGTTTTGGCAATCTTCACCGTATTGGCATCCACGAACGAGCCAACACCGTAAAACGTGTCGATCTTATTTTTCTTCATCAGATACACGATACCCTTCGTCGTTTGGTCAACAACGTCCTGTTTACGGGCGATCATCTGCGGCAGGTCTACCGCCAGGTGATCCAGCTTGATACCGTGCTCGGCGAAGGTATGGCTGGCGTTAAAATAATGCTCCGACGAGTCGAGCAGCGCTTTTGAGGGAATACAGCCTACATTGAGGCAGGTTCCGCCCAGCGTAGGGTATTTTTCGATGATGGCTGTTTTCAGCCCTAATTGTGCGCACCGGATTGCACCCGTATAGCCGCCCGGCCCCGAGCCGATGACGATAACGTCGTATTGCATATGTATTGTGTATTAGCTATTCAGTAAGCGTTGTATGCGCAAAATTGGTTCGCAGTTTACGGCGTGCAAGTGATCGATCAACTCGTTGAATTGCTTTAACCGACTGGTCACAAGCTGATGCAGGCGTTCAGGCTTATCAGGCAAACCGAACAGCTTTATATCGACTTGTTGCCGCGCACAAGCCGTTAAAATCCATTCCTCTAGTCTGGGACGTATAACAATTACGTGGTGCGACCGATTATCGTCTTTTAGTAAACGAATTCCGTGTCTGTTTTCCACTTCTATTAGTTGCTTCAGGTACGTTGGCTGTGGCGATGCAGGATCTTCATCGATCATACCAATAGCACCTTGCTCTTTCTCCAGTTTGTTGCAAACCCGGCCTTTATCATTATGGTGATTGACTACTTTGCGTGGAAACCCTAATGCTCTGACCAACACTTCATCGGGCTTACATTCCAGATGAATTTGCTTCATACTTCAGGAAGAAAACGCTCTAGGTTATAAAAAACATCAGGCCCTTGATCAAGTATTTCATCAAGCTGTTCATCGGCAAGTTGATATAACTTAGTCTGATAGTTATTCATGTAAACAATATTTACCGACATATCAGCGATAAGCGTTTTTTCAACCATCGATGCAATCAAGTAAGGATTATGCGTGGCGATAAAGAATTGATTGCCCGCTGTATCTAAAGCAATCCGCTCGGCCAGTTGCTTTGTGTAATAAGGAAATGTATTGGCTTCAGGCTCCTCAAAAAGTAGCACAGCATTCTGGTTACTTTCGATAGCTGCAAAATAAAATATAATGCGCTGAAGTGTATCGGAGAATAGGCGATATGGGTACGTATACAAAACACCATCCTGCTCTTTTATCATGTTTATTTCGCCGCGTGATGGATCAAGGTTCAACTTGTACCCTTTATCCTGTAGCATTGAAGAAACAAACTCCCTGAGCGCCGAATGATAGATTAACTGTTCAGCTAAATTTTCCCCATATGGGGCTTTTAACGTAGATGAATAATCGTCTTCAGTAGCGGTAACAGCCTCATATCGTTTAAAATGGTAAGGCTTATATTTCTCTGAATCTACTACGAAATAAGTGAACTCAAAAAGCAAACCCTTTTTATCGAGAAGCTTTCCACTAGGCTGAATGACGAGCTCATCTTTTGCCGATGAACCCGGCCCCGAGCGCATTATATAAATTTCTCTGCTTTTCGACTCGATCGCAAGGCAATGCTCATCAATACAAACGGCAATATTGTTTTTTATATCGTTGTCTAAAAACAAATTGGCAAGCCGGTCGAACCGCACTACAGATGACAGATTTTTCGTTGAATCCAGGCTTAATAAAGATAACGCTTCTATTATATTCGATTTGCCTGCGTTGGGTTCACCGATAAACAGATTAACCCGCTTTGCATCAAATTTCAAATCACGAATCGATTTGAAATTAGTTATTGAAACGGTCTTTACCATAGCTAATTCACTTTATAAAACGTCTTCCTTCGGTCGCTTGAACACGACTACGATAATGGATGTGGCGGCTCCACTGTCGAACAGGCCAATACTTTTCGATTCTATGGACTCCATACCGACCATCTCCCAGCCTGACTCACCGAACTCGTTTAGCTTTTGATGAAATTCAGTCAGTTCACTAATCCGCAAATCGAAGGAGAGATATTCCCACTTAGTCATTGCTGTAGAATCGTTTGAAGAAGTAGAGCAGTTCAATACCGACCGAACTATTGCCAAGCTGAACGCAACTGACCAGTTCCCAGTCCTGTTCGCCCTGCTCATTTAGAATATCTTCCACTACTTCGGAAGGAATCATCGGGCTTTCGGCAGCATCGTCGTTGCGAAACATCGACTGTGACTGCGCCATCACCTTCGTTTTCAGTGTTTTATATTCCCAGGGCATAAGTAAGAAAAAAGAGTTTACTGTTTATAGTTTGCCGTTTACGGTTGCTTCGCCACTTAGCAGAGAAACAATAAACGGCAAACTGTAGACAGTAAACTCCCCTTTTGTTTAGACTTCCAGTAAAATTCGGGTTGGGTCTTCCAGGAGTTGCTTTACGCGCACCAGGAAGCTAACCGACTCTTTTCCGTCAATGATCCGGTGATCGTAGCTTAGGGCCACGTACATGATCGGACGAATGACAATTTCACCATTTACTACTACCGGCCGCTCAACGATGTTGTGCATACCCAGAATAGCGGATTGTGGTGCATTGATAATCGGGGTCGACAGCATAGAACCGAACGTTCCCCCGTTGGTGATCGTGAATGTACCGCCCTGCATCTGTTCGATCGTCAGTTTGTTATCGCGGGCCAGACCCGCCAGCCGGACGATCTCTTTCTCGATCTGCGAGAAGCTCATCTGCTCGGCATTCCGAATCACCGGTACCACCAGACCCCGCTCCGACGATACTGCAATCGAAATGTCGCAGTAATCATTGAATACAATCTGGTCTCCGTCAATCATCGCGTTCACCGCCGGAAACTCCCGCAAGGCCATACAGATGGCTTTGGTGAAGAACGACATGAAGCCAAGGCCAACCGCGTGCTTGTCTTTGAACTTGTCTTTGTATTTGCCTCGCAGATCCATAATCGGCTTCATGTCTACCTCGTTGAAGGTCGTGAGCATGGCCGTTTCATTTTTCACCGCAACCAGACGACGGGCAATCGTTTTCCGCAACGACGTCATCTTCTCACGACGTTGCGTACGTGCGCCGGGAGTTGGGGCCTGCGGTGCGGGGGTTGGGGCGGCTTGTGGCTTTGCAGAAGCAGGGGCTGGTGTGGCAGGAGCCGGTGCGGCCTGTGGTGCAGGAGTTGGGCTGGCCTTCATCGCATCTTCTTTCGTAATACGGCCTTCTACGCCTGTACCCTGAACCTGCGAGGCTTCAACGCCTTTTTCAGCCAGAATTTTGGCTGCTGCTGGTGAGGGGAAATTAGCTGCATAGCTAGCCGATCCGTTAGCACTTCCGTTTTGAGCGGCAGGCGCAGTAGCAGCAGGCTGTGGAGCAGGTGCCGACGTACCTGACGCCGCGCCAACTTCGATGCGGGCGATGGTAGCACCGATGGCCAGCGTATCACCAGCCTGAGCCACAATGCGCAACGTACCTGCGGCTTCGGCGGGTAGTTCAAACGTGGCCTTGTCGGACTCCAGTTCACAGAGCGTCTCGTCCATCTTCACCGTGTCGCCATCCTGCTTATTCCAGGCGGCAATGGTCACCTCAGTGATCGACTCACCAACCGATGGAATCTTCACCTCGATGGTGCTGGCCGACGCGGTTGTCGAAGGAGCAGCGGCTGGCTCAGCAATTGGCTGAACGGCTGGCGTGGGTTCGGGCGCAGGCGCTTTGGGCGCTTCGGCAGGCTGTTGCGCCGGAGCTGGAGCGGCCGGAGCAGCACCCGTCGAGGCACCTACCGCGTAGATGGTGCAAATGGTCGCTCCGATTGGAAGCACATCACCGGCCTGCGCCATAATGTGGAGCGTGCCTTCTGCTTCGGCAGGCAATTCAAATGAGGCCTTGTCGGAATCGAGTGTGCAGAGCACTTCGTCGAGTTTCACCACATCGCCTTCTTTTTTCAACCATTCTCCCACCGTCACTTCGGTGATGGATTCACCCACAGCGGGGACTTTTACTTCGATAGCCATTTTCTCAGTTTGAAAAAGTCTCCTGTCTTCTGTTTTCTGTTGCACTGCTAATTCGAGAATCGTGAATTAGCAGTGCAACAGAAAACAGAAGACAGAAGACAGAAAACTCCTTTATTCAAATGCTTTCTGAACCAGTGCAGCCTGCTCCTGCGTGTGGAGTTTGGCAAAACCAGTTGCAGGCGATGAAGCCGACTCACGACCAACGTACCTGAGCGACTGAGCGCCCGTGAAGCGCTCACGGAACCGACGCAGCATGAATGAGAAACAACCCATATTCTCGGGCTCTTCCTGTACCCACACAATCTCCGGCTTTTTATACTTCGACAGTTCGGCATCAAGCTGTTTCAGCGGCAATGGATACAACTGCTCCATCCGAACAATTGCTACATCGTCGCGTTTATCAGCCTGTTGCTTCTCAAGCAGGTCGTAATACACCTTACCCGTGCAAAGTAACACACGCTTCACCTTTTTCGGGTCGGCAAATGAATCACCGATCACCTCGCGGAACGTACCTGAGGCCAGTTCATCAAGCGACGAGATGGCCTGCGGATGACGCAGCAACGATTTAGGCGACATGATCACCAGCGGCTTGCGGAATTCCCAGGCCAACTGCCGACGCATAGCGTGGAAAATATTGGCTGGCGTAGTGATGTTAGCCACTACAATATTGTTTTCTGCACACAATTGCAGGAACCGTTCCGGGCGAGCATTCGAGTGCTCAGGCCCCTGCCCTTCGTAGCCATGCGGCAACAGCATAACGAGGCTGTTCTGAATACCCCATTTCGATTCGCCCGCCGTGACGAACTGGTCGATAATGACCTGCGCCCCATTGGCAAAATCACCAAACTGAGCTTCCCAGATCACCAGCGCGTGCGGAGCAGCCATGGCATAGCCGTATTCAAAGCCCAGTACACCAAACTCAGAGAGGTGCGAATTATAGATCTGAATCGGTAATTGACCTTCCTGAATATTGTTCAGTGGGGTGTAGAGCTGGTTGTTGGTCGAATCATGCAATACAGCATGCCGGTGCGAGAACGTACCCCGCTGCACATCCTGACCGCTCAGGCGAACCACTTTATTTTCAAGCAGAATAGACCCGTAGGCCATTTGCTCGGCCACCGACCAGTTCACCATCCGCGAGTCGAACACCATCTTCTTGCGGTCGGCCAGTAGTTTTTCGATCTGTTTCAGCGGCTTGAATCCTGCCGGAATGGTTGAAAGTGCCTGCCCAATTTTCTCCAGCGTTTCGATCGGCACGCCCGTTTGAGGCGACTGATCGAAATCGGCGGGTTCGGCGTAGCGTAGTTCGGCCCATTGCTGGTCGAGGCGAAGCGGCTTATAAGGCAGGCCGGGTTTCTGCTTCACCTGATCGAGGCGATCCTGAAGCATCTGCTTGAACTCAGCGTCCATGCTGGCGGCAAGGGCAGCATCTACATCGCCACGCTCAATCAGCAGCTTGCTGTACATCTCGCGGGGATTGTTATGCTTCTCGATCACCGAGTACATGGTTGGCTGCGTAAATTTCGGCTCATCCGATTCGTTATGGCCGTAGCGACGGTAGCACACCATGTCGATGAACACGTCGCGCTTGAACATCTCGCGGAACTCAACGGCCAGTTTGGCGCAGAAAATCACCGCCTCCGGATCATCTCCATTGACGTGAAAAATCGGCGCGTCGATGATCTTGGCTACGTCTGAGCAGTAGATCGATGAACGGGCATCGTCAAAATCGGTGGTGAAACCAACCTGATTATTGATCACAAAGTGCAACGTACCCCCGGTTTGGTACCCAGCCAGTTTGGCCATTTGCGTCACTTCGTATACCACGCCCTGCCCGGCCACGGCGGCGTCGCCATGAATCAGGATAGGCATAATTTTGGCGAAGTCACCTTTGTATTCTTCGTCGGCCTGCGCCCGCACAAAGCCTTCAACCACGGGGTTTACCGCTTCGAGGTGCGACGGGTTTGGTGCCAGCTTTACGCTGATTTCTTTGCCGCTTGGCGTCTTGGTGAGGCTGGTGTAGCCAAGGTGGTATTTTACGTCACCATCGCCGTGCACCTGCGTGGGTACGCTGCCTTCAAACCCGTCGAAGATCGCTTCATACGATTTACCCAAAATGTTGGTCAGCACGTTCAGGCGACCCCGGTGAGCCATGCCGATCATCACTTCCTCAACGCCCATATCAGCCGCGCGGGTGATGATGGCATCCAGCGCGGCAATGGTTGTTTCACCGCCTTCCAGCGAAAACCGTTTCTGGCCTAAATACTTGGTATGCAGGAAGTTCTCAAAGATCGACGCTTCGTTGAGCTTCTCCAGAATCCGCTTTTTCTCGTCGGGCGTGGGGCTAAAAGTGAGCGCCTCTTTCTCAATTTTGTTCCGCAGCCAGTTCTTTACGTCGATTTCGCGGATGTACATATACTCGAAGCCAATACGACCCGCGTAGATGGTTTCCAGCGACTGCATGATTTTGCGGAGCGTGGCGGCGCCAATACCCAGCAAATTGCCCGACTCGAACACGGTGTCAAGATCGGCTTCCGACAAGGCGTAATCGGCCAGGCCCAGGCGTGGATTACGATCTTTACGTGGACCGATCGGGTTGGTTTTGGCCAGCAGGTGGCCCCTCGACCGGTAGGCCTTGATAAGGCTGGCTACCGATACTTCTTTCTCACTATGTTTGGCGTCAACGGGAACCGTTTGAGCCGTTCCATTGGCGGTGGCTCCGTTTCCATTGGCCGACTCTCCGTGTTCGCCGTAGGCAAGCGAAAAGTCAAATCCTTTAAAAAACTGCTGCCAACTGGTATCTACCGACGCGGGGTCTTGCTTATACGACTGATATAACTGGTCGATATAAGCCGCATCAGAGTTGGCTACATATGAATACTGATCCATGATTGGTTTCAACGCACTGTTTGGCCGACAAAGGTAAGGTAAACCCTACGAACCGGGGTGAAAACTTCCTGATTTTATCCTATTTAGCAATTCACTGATCAACTAACGCACTAACTAACTTATTGGTTATCCAGTTGCTGTCAATAATCCCGCCATAACGAGGTAAAGAAGCGCAAAACGCGCACAGTATAACACGCTAATCATGGCGTAATAGTTGTGGAAACTAGCAAAGATCTTTGTTAACCCAACGGTGAAGCCAGAAGATTGCGTACTGACCAACTGGATTCTGCGTTATTAATGTACTTTGCCGTGTATCCTTCTATTTGTATGAAAACCACTTTCCTGCTCTTGCTATCGGTTTTGCTGTTAAGTTGCGAACCGTTTAATCTGGAGCGAATAAATTTTAGCACGTGCTCTAACCCATCGGCCAGTGTTGGGGCAACCATCACTAAACTTCAGGCTAACTTCTTTGTTGACAAATCGACCGGCGATATTAATACCGTTAGCTGGACATTCGGCGACGGGCGTGGTCTGCCGCAAACGGGCGCTCAGGTATCATATACCTACGACCGGCCGGGCAGCTATACGGTGACCATGTCGCTAACCAACCGGTGTAACCAGACCTTTACGGCAACCCGAACCATTACCGTAGCCAACTAGCCGGTATAGTCAGAAAGACCACCTATTGACAACCCAAGTCCACGACCACTTAATGACCGCGTAAGCGAAATGACAGTTCCTCTACGATCTCTCTTCCTCTTCTTCGTTTTATTCACCCTTTCACGCGCCGGCATCGCGCAGGGTCGGGTCAGTAACGTTCGGATGCGGGCCATCGACCAGCAATCGATCGAGGTATTCTATGATCTTCGGAATAGTACGCCCACCGACTCAATTTATGTGAGGCTTCAACGACGCGATGGCAAACTGGTGGCGCCTGACCTGAAGAGTGTCAGTGGCGATCTGGGTACCAACCGTGTGGATGGCCGCGACCGGCGGATCGTGTGGAACCTACGCCGCAATGGGTTGCTGCTTAAAGAAGAAGTGCGCGCCGTAGTCCTGCTCAAGCAGGGCGGCCTGCTCAATCAGGCTCCGGCCGACGAAATGGCCCCGGCCCTGCCCGACTCAGCCGCATTGGCCTCTGAAAGACCCTACCGCGGCCCCGCCTGGACGTTGTTGTCGTTGCTGGCTCCGGGCGTAGGCAATATATTTGTGCAAACGCCCAAACCTCGCGTGGGCCTGCGGCCTCTGGTGACCGTGGCGGCGTATGGTTTGTTGATCTACGGAGCCGGGCAGCAGGGCGAAGCCGCACAAGCCTACACCGACTACGCCAGCGCAGGCAATGAACCCGCCGCTGAGCCGTTTTACCAGAAAGCCAACGCAGCCCACCAGCGGTATTACATAGCTACCCGTGCGGCAGCAGCGATCTGGGTGACCGACCTCACACTGACGTTTATCCGGGGCCTCCGCAACCAGCGCGACGAGAAACGCAGTGTTCAGCCTCTTTCGTATCACCTGAACTACCAGGCCAACACCCCCGTAGCCGTGTTTCGGTACATATTCTAACCCATACCATGCGTTATTTTTTCGTTTATCTCTGTCTCTTACTACCAGCCTTCTGCGTTTGTCAAACGCAGAAACCAACCGTCGTATCGTCGGCCAGTGACTGGACGACGCTGACCATTACGGCCACAGATACGATAGCGACTACCAGTGCTAAAACAAAATCGGCGAGAACAGCGAAGCCCAAATCGGCTACAATAACCACCACAGCCAGCAAAACCAGCGTAGCGTCGACGGATGTAAAAGCAACCTCAAAGAAGCCAGCCTCAACAATTCCAACCCGCTCGACAAACCCAACCAAAACGGCGACGCGTACCTTTCTGGAAACGTTTGCCGACAATCGTAATGGCTGGCTGACGGGCAAACGCAATGGGTTCGATCTGGAAATAGCCAAAGACAGCTATTATGTCCGTAAACAGAAAGAAACTACCAGCCGCCCCGGCCGAAGCTACATCAAGCTCCCTGACGAGTTTAACCTGAACAAAGCCGACACCTTTACAGTCAGCGTAGAAATGGTTATTCCGCCCAACGTTGAGGCAGATGGCGGGCTGCTGATCGGCGTGAAAGACACCAGCAACTACTGCCAGTTCCGGCTGATCGGCACCTCGAAGGTGGCGCTCTATACGCGGGTTAATGGCGTGGCTCAGGCCAGCTACATGATGGGTAAACCAACGTCGGCCAAGGTGGCCATCTCCCCCACGCGCAACACCCTCACGATTCGTCGCACGGGTGAGCAACTCCATTTTTACATCAACGGCAATGAGGTCGAAGACAGCCCGCACCCTTACCGGCCGTTTAAAGGCACCGGAATTGGCTTCATCAATTTTGCCGAAGCCGTCAAGTTTCAATACCTGACTATTCAGTTAGGGAAGTGAACCCAAGTCGTACACGGCACCAGCCTTGTAGTAAGATGACAATACGATTGGCTCAGGAAATCATCGTTTAAAAGCTGACTTTCCCCTGACTACACGGCTGGTGCCGTGTACGACTTTACTCCCTGATCCGGTCACCGTTTCGGTCCAGGTCGTAGCTGTTGCCATTGATTGTGACACGGGCACGGCCTTCTTTGTAGACGTCTATTTTGTCGTAAACCGGCAAAATCATCCACCTGCCTTTGCGCCATAGTCCCCATTGACCATCTTTTTTCGCCGGGCGTTCACCATATTGCCCCACCTCATCGAGCATGACCTCGTAGGGTTCGTCACGCGGTGAGGCGGGTGCGGTAGCCGTTGCTTCAATGTCGTTATTCCGGGTTACTTCCTGCTGCGGTTTCGTCCGTTTCTTTCGCTTCGGCTTAGTACTCTTACGCGGCTCCTCGTCATTCGTGCGCTGAACCTGTTCTGCCGGAACCGGTTCTTCGGTTTTCGACGAGCCATTACTTTTCACCAGCACGATCACAAAGCCAATCAGGCCACCGGCGATGAGCAGGGCCACCAGAAAATCGCGCCAGCCAGAAGATGACTTCGTAGCTACTACTGGCGGCAACGTACCCAGCGCCGGACTGGCACTTGCCTGAACCGGTATTGGCGTCGGGGATACGTTGGTGGGTTGGCCTGCCCGGTCCCACCAGACCAGATGCCGCCAGTCGGTCGAGGTCAGCTTTTCGCGTAGTGTGCTGCCCTGCGGCTCCTTTTCCGACGCGTAGAAATTAGCGGTCAGGTAAGCCAGTACCGCATCGGCAAGTGCTTTTTCATCGTAATTGATCGCCCGAAACAAGGCCCTGATGGCGGGAGCCGGAATATGTTCTTTATAATCGTCCAGAATATCGCAGACTTTCTGCTGCATCGTCTCCGCCGTCTCCATCAACGTACCTGCCTGCCCAGTGCCCGACACCGGCGAAGCCAACGTACCTGCACCCATCAGATCAGTAGTTGTAGCGGCAGTCGACGTACCTGATGAACCCGAACCGACTGGTGATTCGGTCGTTGGCGCGTCGGGAAGCTGAGCAACCAGGCGCGGCACCCACTGCTCGGTCACGAAGGCGCGCGAAAGGCCCAGGCGTTCGGCATCCAGCGCAAAACCGCCAATCTGCACATCCGACAGCTTTTTCTGATTGTCGGTAGCCACCTTCCGAATCTGCGCCTGTAAATCGAGGATCTTGCCAAACTGGGCATTCAGTGGTCGGCTTACATCATCGACCAGCCGCAGAAAGTCGGGAATGCCAAGCTCGGCCGCTTCCGCAGGTAGCCCTGTCCGGGTCCACTGCCAGTCGGCCACATTGCCTTCGTGCAGGACAAATTCATTCTTGATCCGTTCGCGGAGTTCGTCCAGCGTCATTGACTTCGTCGACGTTTGTCGTTTAAACTGCTAAGTTAACGGGTAGCGTTGAACTGTTCAGTGGGGGGCGGTGGCAACGCCAATCTTCGAGTCGGCGGTGCCATAATACAGAAACCAACGGCCCTTAAACGGCACCATACCCTCCAGAAAAACGACCTGATTTACCTGTCCCTGCGTTTCGTAGGGTTGATCTGGTTTAATAAAATACGAGGCCGACCGATCAAGAAGCTTCGCAGGATTTTGCTTGTCGAAAAGAAGCTGACCACCAGCATACGCGTCTTCAGGCAGGGCGGGGTCGCCTTGTTTGTTGTTCATCCCATTATAGATCAACACAATACCAGCGGGCGTTAACAGCGCAAACGGTCCTGGCTCGATCAGGCGGGCATCATGTTTACCGGGCCTCGATTCGGCTACGGGCAGAAATCCCGATGGAGTGTTACCCGTTTGTGGCGTCCAGTGCAACAGATCGGGCGATGTAGCCATGCGTAAATCAGGCTGGTCGCCCCAGTACATCCAGTACACACCATTGATTTTCTGAGCCACCACCCGGCTGCCCTGTTGCCGACAGACAATAGCACCCGATTTCGACCAGCTATTCCGGTAGGTTTCCTGCCCAAAAGCCAGCCCCTGCTTTTGCCAGTCAACCAGGTCTTTGGAGGTAGCTACGCACAGCCGCGCCTTGTCGCCATCGTAGGTCGTATAGGTCATGACATACACCCCGTTCGGGCTTTCCACCACGCGGGGGTCTTCGCAGCCACCCTCCCACTCATACACCTTCATCGCGTCGTTTTCGGGATAGAACACGGGCGTTGGACGGCGTTTGAAGTGAATACCATCGGTACTAACGGCCAGGCCCAGCCGCGACGTACCGGCAAACTTGCCCACGGTATCCTCGGCTCGATACAGCATATACACCTTCCCGTTCCGTACCACCGTGGCCGGATTGAATACGTCTTTCTCTTCCCAACGCACCGTTGCCTGACGTACCGGGCAAAAGAACGTAGTGCTGGCTTTAGCGTCCAGAATGGGATTAACGGCATTCTGCTTCTGGAATGGCCCGATCATCCACGGTTTTTCAAGCGTCTTCTGGGCTGACAGCCAGGTTGGTAAAGAAAGTAGGAATACTACGAGTAGACGCTTGTTCATAAGGTAGGGTTAGGAGGAAAAGGCTGGTTAGAGTTATGCCCTATCTCCG
This sequence comes from uncultured Fibrella sp., assembly GCF_964250085.1. Taxonomy (NCBI): domain Bacteria; kingdom Pseudomonadati; phylum Bacteroidota; class Cytophagia; order Cytophagales; family Spirosomataceae; genus Fibrella; species uncultured Fibrella sp. The sequence goes on from NZ_CAXUEC010000006.1 coordinate 337,714, forward strand.
AGATAGGGCATAACTCTAACCAGCCTCAAGCAAAAGAATTGCGCTAGATGAAGCCAATGCGAGCCTTATCCGTAATCTGCCATTTATCGCCTTGCAACGCCAGTTGGCCGGGGGTAACGGTTTGAATTCGGCTATTGGGTCCACCCGGCTGGTTTTCGTACAAACAGGCATCACTAAGGTAGGAATATGGGTCACTCATGGCCAACTGTTGTGATTCGGGCGATTGGCTCACACGAAAGGTAGCCGTGCCGGGACCCGTCAAGTCAATCTCATAGACCGTGCCGCGTTCAGCCATAGAAAGTAACCCCGCCACACTGAAGCCGTTCCCGAGATCGGCAGTACGGGCAAACAGCCTGGTCGGAGCCGCAGGCGGCGCGGATGGTGGCGGAGGCGTTGCAGCGGCATCACGGCCCCCAAACGTGCCCGGTTGCTCCATTGATCCAGACAACGTACCTGACAAAGGCGGAGCAGGCGGTACAACAGGCGTCGTGCGCAAAGGCGATCCCTGCATCTGGCTGGCCGACGGGCCCACCGGTACATTGGCTGCCGAAGCAGGAGCCGGTACAGACTGAGTTGGAATAACGGGGTTCGCCGGATTTCCATAACCCGTTCGCGGTTGATTACCAGCACCCTGCGCCGGAGAAGGCACCGGACTACGTTCGGCAGGTACGTCGGCCCGACGGGCTGGTTCCGTCTGCGGCATCATACCCCGCTCAACCGGACCACGATCATTCATTGGTTGAGAAGCAACGGGGGGGCGTTCAACAGGTCGGTTGGTGGGGCCAGCAGGACCAGAACCGGCCAGTTTCTTTTCGGTGATCGTCAGGCGGTTGGCCAGTTCTGAAACGGTGCTGCTCAACCGGCTGTTTTCGTCCTGCAACCCAGCCAGGCGGGCATCTTCTTTATCTGATACAGCAGCAGTGCCTCCCCCCTGCCGACGTGTCAGCAGTAAGTAGCCCAGCCCTAGCAGGTTAAGCAAAGACAGCCAGAACGCCCACGTACCCAGCGACATACCCGTTGATGGCGCAGCCGTTCCGGCCGTCTCAACGGGTGCATCACCTTCCTGTAAGGCCGCCTCCTGCTCAGACACCGCTTTGTCGGGATCGGCTCCCCCAGCCAGGGCAGTCATGCGGGTTTGATAGGCACCAAACGAAGCCAGTTTAGTACGATGAACACGTTCGTCACCACTGGTTACCCGCTTCAACACGTACCGACGCAGGCTATCCAACACGGCTCCTTCGCTGGAGAACGCGTCGGCGGCAAACTCGTCATTCAGCATCATACTGTGCTTCTTGATGTCGTTGACCAGCCCGTCGGCTTTTTTCAGGTTATTGGCTTTGATGAATTCCGTGAGATCACCATACGTTGTGCAGCCATCGCAGGCAAGCTTTTTCGCGGCACCGAACGTTTTCTGGTCAGTCGCCAGAAATTCCAGCGTTGCTTTTGCCATGCCGAACGTACCTGCGTCGATACCGGTCGGTGCAGAAGCAGGTGCCGTCTGAGCGTTGGCGGCTACAGTCAGCACACAAAAGAGAAGGGTTAAGGTAGTTTTCATAGTGGTCAAGGAGTTTCACCCCCAACTCCCTGAAGGGGGCTAAAGCGTTGCGAGATGCTGTCGCGAAGTTTTAGCCCCCTTCAGGGGGTTGAGGGTAATTTTGTCAAAAACTGGCTTATTTTAGTGAGCACTTGCTTCATATCCTGTTCGACTTCTTCATTACGAAAGCGAATGACTGTCAACCCGAACTCCTCCAATATATAGGTTCTATTAGCATCATACTCCACCTGGTCTACTGTATCATGCACACTTCCGTCTATCTCGATAATCAGTTTGGCTTGATGGCAATAAAAATCCGCAATGAAATAGTTGACTGGGTGTTGTGCTCTAAAACGATAGCTGGAGAATTGTTCTTTCAATTTTCGTCCAAGCAACATTTCAGCCGGAGTCAACGCGTTCCTTAATTGCTTTGCATTAGCAAAGATGGTTGGCGTTGCTCCAAAAAACATGTCCGCTGGCATATTGAACAACGTTTAATCAGTTGGCTTTACCTTGCCTCGGTTTTACCCCCAACCCGCTAAAGGGGGCTACTGCGTTGCCTTCTGACATCGCGGAGCTTTAGCCCCCTTTAGCGGGTTGGGGGTAAAACCGAGGCAGGGTAACCAGTTCAGGAAGCTATTTGCTTCGATAGTTCATACAACGCGTGCTTGATCGGCAGGAAGAAGTACGTTTCCGATACTGCCTGATTCGGTTCCTGCTCCAGTCCAGTCCGGGCCAGCATGTAGCTGTCATACAACGCACCGCTGCGCGTAACGTCGGGCCCAACCAGGAAAGACAGGTATTGCTCGGGCGTCTGGATGTTGTGCTCGCTGAGGAAATAAGCCACATCACGGTCCGTCAGCGTTTTTTCGAGGAACGTTTTCACGTTGGTCAGCACCGAATCATGGAACGCCCGGTCGCCGCTTACTTCGCCAATTTTTGTCCGGCGGTATTCGAATGGTGCGTTGACGACTTTCGACGTAGGCTGCGCAGGCACTGATCCGTAAGCAGCCTGACCCGGCTGGCCTGGGTACGTTCCCCAACTCGCGACGGGCGCACCGAAACCGGTGGCATCCTGCGTAGGCGATGCTTCGGCGGGTGATGGCAGCGCCTTCTGCTCAACTGGCGAATTGCCCCAGTAGCAGGTTGTTTGGCGGCTGTTGTACTTGTCTTTCTCCATCGCGCTGGCATTCTCGAACAACACCGCTCCGTTGGCCGTCGTCTCCTTCGGGTTTTCGCTGAGCACCACCTCGAAATCAGGCGGTACGGGCAGCGTGGTGTACGCCCGGAACAACATCTTCGTAAACTCGATCAACCGGCGCGACGAACCCAGCATTTTCAGGTATTGACTCCCCCGGCCCGTAAAGGTCAGGTAACGCGGCAGGCCCATCTGGTTCGCCTCGATCAGTTGAACCAGGTGGTAAACGATGGCCGAATAATGCAGGAACAACACAATACGCAACGCGGGCCGACCATCCACAATCGACTGCGTGAACTTGTAGTGCGTATCATTTCGGAACAGCAAACTGACAATATCCTCGGCGCTCAAATCATTGTTGGCCAGGAATGTATCCAGGATCTGATCTTCTGGTGCGGGGGCCTGCGTCAGCGTCCGGCGGTATTGCAGGTAGTTCAGAATGAAGCCGTTATCTTTCAGATGCGATGGATGCCCCTGCTGATTCAGGCCACCGCCCCAAATATCGTACCCCGCAAACCGGAACGAGGTGTTGAGGTACTTATTCTGCTGCTTCATAAACAGCATAATGTCGGCAGTACCACCGCCGATGTCCACGTTTACCGCGTCGGCAAAGGATTTAACGCCTTTGGTGACGAGGAAGAAATGCGGCGCGAGCGATTCAGGAATCGGGTTTGGCCGGAAATACTGCGTGGACTTAAACACCCGACGGAACGCGTTTTCCCACTCGGCCACCAGCTTGTCTTCCGTGTCGGCCTGCATACTGGTTGGGGCTAGCCACGTGATTTTGGTATCGGTGAGGTTGCCCTGATTGAGCAGAATCTTGTTCCGCATCATCAACAGCAACGTCTCGAAGAACGCCCGAACGCGCGGCCGATTCATGGGGTCGCCGGGCTGATTCTCGAACAGCCACTTCAGGTTCGTAACGTACCTGTTTACACCCGTACTGCCCGTTTCGAGGTCAATGTTGAAGCCAAGGTTGATCTTACTGAACAGGTTATCGCCCGAGTCAGCCGATCCCGTTTTTTCGTAGACGGTTGTTCGCAACGGAAACGTAAACGGCGACCCATATTGACCACCGATAATGGCCGGTACAAACTCCCGGCGAACAAACGTGTCGAATTCAGTGAATTGACCCTGCTTCGCGCCCAACCGATACCGGTCATAAGGCGTCTGTGCTTCGTAGCCATCGTAGGGTTTCACAAGCGACACCATTTGCAGTTCGTCGGCATCCAGGTTGACCTTATCGTCACTGATTGTCAGCGTCTTCGGATCGGCGTTACCGAGATTCGTATCCACGTAGGCCACGTGCGTGTTCGACGTACCGAAGTCGATGGCGAAGGTAAACGGCTTGTAGCCCCGCTCGCTGATGATCGTAAATTTCGGAAGCACCAGCCCGCGATACGGCACACCATTTCGCTGAAGCTGAACCTCCATCAGATCAAACGCCTGCGGTACTTTGTAATAATACGAAGCCGCCTGTGTTGGCCCCGACTTGGGGGTACGATGGTCGGGGGCAGGCACCAGCAACGGCTGATTGTTGACCACCTGCGGAAACTGGAAAAACCGTACCGACCGGCCCGCGTGGAAGTTCGCGTCGTCTTTGCTGGCATCCAGCAGCATCACGTTGTACTCGTTCAGTGCCTGTAGCGTCGCGTCGGGTACGGTGATTTTATAGAAGGGGAAACACGCGAGCCCCGCCCGGAACTCGATCATCGTATCGGGGTTGCCGAGGTTATATTCTTTACGGAAGATGACCGTCCGGTTGTTCTTCACCGGAATACTCAGCGCCGCAATGATAATACGGTCCATACCCCGGTCTTCGGTGCGCAGGGTAAGCTGTTTCGCCAGATCTTCCATACGAAAGAAGCTAAAATACTCTTTCCGAACTGGCAACAGAAACTCCATATCGCCCGGTGTACCCGTGAAGAAACGGCCACTGTTGAGCTTGTAGGGCATCTTGATCAGGAAATCCTCCAGGAAATCATCGGTCGTTACAAACGGGTATTTCACGTTGTCGACCCCCGGCAGGAATCGCTCCGACAGCAGGAAACCACCACCCAGATCGCGCTGACGCATAATGACCGTGTTGGTGTTCCAGTTTGTGTTCTTCACGTACCGGCCTGTCATGTCCATCCGGGAGGCCAGCGCCAACGGCTTGCGTACGCCGGTTGCAGCTCCGTTGCTGGTTTCGCGGGTGTAGTAATCCACCGTTGGCACCATCAGGAAATCGGAGTTTTCTTCGATGTCGTTCAGCACATCGTCTTCCCGAACGCGGTAGAGCGGCATACCCGGCAACACCTGCAGTACAGACGTGCTCTCGCCACGTACCTGGATCGGCTCAAAGTTGCTCAGCGTTACACCCGCCGTGACGGGCGGCACCACGGCACTATCGAAGAAAACGCGGTACAGATATTCCTTGAAACCGCCCGCTGGCATCAGGTTATTGTACTGTTCATACCAGCGGCGCAGGTACGTCGTAAACCCTTCGTCGCGGGCGCTCAGCGGCACATAATCATTCTGAAACAGCGTGCGGCCGGTGCTACTCTTCGGCGGATCGATAAACTTATTCTGGCGTTCCTGCTCCCAGTTTGGGGTCGTGAATACCAGCGTCAGCGGCGACGTGCCGCCGAGCAACGCCCCTTTGTAATAAATCAGCGTAGTGGTTTGCACCGCCGCCAGTTCATTCCGAAAATCAAGCTCCAGTGCTTTGGCCAGCACCTGATGCGGATGCCGCGTCAGGCCCGTCGCACCGCCCCCGCCCGTTGCCGACGCGAGTTTGCCCAGCCGTTCGCCCCGGTTCCAGAGCTTATAGGTCAGGTCATCGGAGTTACCCGCCTGAAACAGCAATTCAAGCAAATCGAGGGTGTGCGATACCAGCACGTGGTACATGCTGAGTTCGGCAGGCTGGAGGTTATTTTTCACCATCCTGAACGCCGTATCGAACAGGTATAACCGCGCAAACGGCGACGGAATAGACGTACCTGCCTTTCCCGCCGACCCAGCCGCACCACCCGCGGCGGCCGTCAGCGTATCGGGAATATGTTCAATGCGGTTGCCCGTCAGGCCCGCCGGACTCCCCGTCCAGCCATTATGGTTCTGCTGGCTAACGTTTGGGTCGGTATCAATGCGAAGGATGTGAGGCATTTTTTTAAGTTTACTGTTCAGTATTGCTTCGCGTGCAGTATTACCCCCAACCCCCTGAAGGGGGCTAACGCGCTGCAAGATTCTGTCGCGAAGCTTTTAGCCCCCTTCAGGGGGTTGGGGGTAATACCGCACGTGAAGTAATACTGAACCATTAAACTACTGTTTACGCGTCTGCCAGCTGACGATTCAGCGGACCTAATTTTTCGATACACTTGTCGGCAACTTCCATCAGAAGTTGCATAAAGCGGGCTTCGTTGGTTGGAAAAGCTGCTTTCAGATTGTTTTGCGCTTTGCCCGCTGCTTCCTGCAAAAAGCCTTCACTGATGCCTTTGCTGAAGAAACTCGTTTCGATTCGCTTCGACCGGATAAGGCCATTAAAATCACTTTCCAAATCGAATGGGGCAAAGCTACGGTCATTTACGGCCAGTTCGCGGAGCCACGTTTTATAGGCATTGATGAAGTTATCGAGCGACGTGTAGAACGTACCTGAGCGCAGTGTCTGGGGCAGGTTCAGTTCTTTGGCGAAGGCTTCGCTGAGGTTGTTCGGCACAAAATCGGTGTAAAATTTGGCGGCGTACGTAAAGCGAACCATCGGCTCAAGCAGGTTCTGGTACGTTACATCGCCAAAATGCGCCAGGTCAAGGCTCCGGTCGTTGCGGCGAAGTCCGTATTCGAGGTACCGTTTGTCTGAACTGAACTCACCGGGACCACGACGGGCAAAATCAAGCACGGCTTCGGCCGCCAGCATTTCCACCACGTGGGCATTGTTGGCCTGCTTAGCACCACCTTCCACGTTTGGGTACAGCTTGGCACCCGGCCGGTCGCCGATGTAGTACAGCGCGTCGAGGTCGATCTGGCTCTGGTAGTACGACAGCGCCGCTTTCGTTTTCGACAGAAACCGGTTCTGGTCAATAGCGCTCTGGCTATTTTCTTCCAGCGCAAAATAGGGCATCACCGTTACCGCGCCCTTTTTGGCGTTGCGGATCGGCATTTTCTGGCTGGGATGCTGCAACAGTTTCACCAACTGCGGAAAGCCAGCCGAGCCCGTTCCACCAAAGATCGAGCTAATGACAAAAATCCGGTCGGTCTGATCGTTAAACGCACTGATAAAATACTTATAGACTGGCGAGTCTTCCAGGGCATTGAACACCACACTACCGATATTCGGGTTGCCTTTAAAGCCTACCGACAGGTTCAGCTTCAGTTCGGCGTTGGTCGGTTTGGCCGAGTTATCGTATAGCAGTTTCAGAAATTCACGGTCGATTTCCTCCATGCTGCTCACATTCAGAAACTCCTCGAACGTGCCCTGATGATCGGTCAGTTTCGGCAATACCGAATCACCAATCTGCTGTTGGGCATTCTCGGCTTGCAACGTACCCAGCGGCTGCAACGACGTACCGAAGAATGGACGCTTTGTGCCACCGTTGGTGCCGTTACGATCCTGCGGACCATTGGGGTAACCCGCCGTGCGGAGGCTACGATACAGTTCCACCAGCCGCAGAGCGCGCTCGGTGTCGCCGTTCTGCATATCCATATCCAGCAGAATCGGGATAATCGTCAGATCGCTGGGTACGTTGGCCCCCGAGGCCAGCAACATTGTCAATGACCGCAACACGCGGGCACCCGTACCACCAATACCGAATAAGAAGAGTTTCATAAGAAAATGTTGGTCAGTCTTCTATCCTCTGTTGCGCTGCTAATTCGAGAACTGTGAATTAGCAGCGCAACAGAGGACAGAAGACTGACCAACTGTTTAAAATGGCGTTCTCCTGGCGAAGATGGATGCGTTCTTCAGGGCCAGGGAAAACAGAAAAAACAGGACAGCCGCTAGTAATACATTGACTCCACCGAAACCAGTCATGTACGAGTCGGCATCATCGGCACCGGTGCGGTCTTTGGCATACCAGACGGCATAGGCATAGGCAAAAATCAACGTACCTACGAGCGTAATCGCCCAGTGCAGAACACGGTGAAAAACGGGTTTCCAGCGGCCCAGCGCCACGTAAAAAAGAACAGCCACCACCAGCGCCACAAGCAGCGTCACGGTGCCAACGGGCGTAAATATTTCATCGACGTAGATCGGGTCGTTATTTTGACCAAGGAAGAGTTCGTAGATAGATGTGAACATGGAAGGGAGAATATAATGAACAATGGCTTCGCGGGCGGTTTACCCCCAATCCCCTGAAGGGGGTTAAAGCTTCGCGAAATGACCGTGGCAACGCAGTAGCCCCCTTCAGGGGATTGGAGGTAAACCGCCCGCGAAGCCATTGTTCATTTGATTTATTTACTTAGTTTAATAGTCATCGAAGCAAACTCGTTGCCGTTGGTCTGGTATGCCTCGCGAACGCCGGTCATCAGGTGTTCGAGGGCGAACGTTTTATTGCGTCGCCCTGTAGGCGTTCTGTCATCCATCGTTGACCAGTCGGCGTACCATGAATCGAAGCGAACGGGTAACTTTAAGGTCACCGTGGCGTCGTCGGCAAACAAGTTATCAACGTGGAAGGTAAGCACGTGCGTATTCTGGCTTAACAGTTTTTGTTCGCGATCGCTCATACGGCCCGTTTCAACGGCCGACTTACGCTGCACTTTCACGAGTTTCACCGTGCCGTTATCGGCGGAGACAGTCATGTTCTTTTGCAGGTACGTCTCTGCCTGCGCGTAGTCGGGCAGGTTGGCCAGGTTCAGGCCAATGGCAAATTCGATGGGCTTGGTTTTGCGCCCCATCTCAATGTTGGTGAGGTTGTTACGCTCGGCCCGCCACTCGCCACTTTTGTTTAGGCCAAAAAAGAGATCGTACTGCTTCAACGCACCTGCCGAGCCAAAGTCAAGCCGTTTGGCGGGTGCCATCGACAGGCTTTCCAACAACTGCTGGGTAAAGGGAGCGATCAGGCTTTGCTTGCCTACTATCCAGACGTAAAACGGCCTTGATTCGCCTTTCAGCGCCTGTTTCTGGTTTTGATAAGTGTAGTACGTACCGTTGAACGGAGAGGTATAAGCCAGCACCGTGGCGCCAATTCCCAGCTTGCTGAAGGTGGCAAACTGATCGTAGATACTGTTTTTAAGTGTGCTGGACGCGTCGTTCCGGTTCACCTCAGGATTGCGCTTAATGTCGGCATCGGGGAACGACAGGATGCAATCCGACACGAAAATGGCCACGTTGTTGCCCTTCGCTTTTTCGCCCACCTGCCTGAAAATCTGATGCAGCTCCGAGCTTTTTCCGGTTGCCAGTGGCGTAGTAGCCATCTGCGCTACAAACGTATTTACATCGGCGTTTACCGGCTCCGGTTTACCTGAAATTGTATAAAGCGTAACCGGCTTGAGTTGATTCGCTTTCGTCACCATATCGGCCACCACGTCTTTAAACGTCGTACCGCCCTTCAGGTAGCCACCCATACTGGCCGATGTTTCCAGAAAAAAGTGAACCGTACCAACAGTCTCGGCTTTAGTCGGTGCTGTTGTCTCGGTTTTCTCGCGTTTCTTCCCGCCGCCACACGAAGCGATGGTTAGCGCAAGGAGTATGGATAGTAGGGTTCGTGTGGGATTGTGCATGGATTTATTGGGGCTGCTCTAGCGTACTGCTGACGCGAGTCGGGCAACCACGATGGGTTGCCCCTACATCTGGAACCGTCATTTGTAGGGGCAACCCATCGTGGTTGCCCGACTCGCGTCAGCAGTACGCCAAAGTAAACTTATTTGGACCGATAAGGTAAGATGTAAACGGCAAAACCGAGTGTAAGTAATGCGTAGCCATACCAACCGGTAGCCTCGTCGGCTTCAAAACCGTCGAACGTCCGCCCGACATAGGCGAACAGCGAGGCCCAGGCAAGCAGCCAGAACGTCCAGCGAATGCGGCCACGACTCCCGGCCGAACTACTGAAAAAGATCGCTTCCAGCACCAGCAACACAGCGGCAACCGTGCCGAAAGTAGATTCAATCAATCGAGGATTGGGGCTGGCATAACCAACCTGCTCGCCCCCCGACAGGAGCAATAAAACCAGCGCGACAAGCGACAACAGACTACCGACCCAGCCAATATTCCGGCCAGAACGTACCTGGCCAGTGGCCGCAGGTACGTTTACCGGCTGCGTAACGGGCCGTTGCGGTGGCCGGATAGGTACACTGGCATCGAATTGACTACCGCCCGTGTCAACCAGCACTCCGTTGCGCAACGTCACCGGCTGACCAGCTACAACAGGGCTTGTACTGACAACTTCGTCGCGCCGGAAATAGTGTACCTGTCCTGCCCCGGTCCTGAGCAGGCCGCATTGTGTGAGGGGATCGTAATGGATGATGGTCCCGTGCATAAAAAAACAGTTTACTGTTTACGGTCTTCAGTTACGTTGCTAACGGCAACAAGTTGGGCTTTAGCAACGCAACTGAAGACTGTAAACAGCAAACAGCAAACTCTCTTTATTCATCCTCTTTCTTTGCCTTTTGCTTATTCGGGTCGCGTTTCACGATTATGTCGCCGGCTTTAAGCTTTTTAGAGACAGCCAGGAAAGGGCCTGAAATGATTTGATCGCCGGGTTTCAGGCCGGAAAGGATCTCGATGTTTTCAAAATCGCTGATGCCCGTTTTTACTTCACGCTGCACCGCTTTGCCGTTTTCAGCAATGAACACAATCTCTTTTATAGCGGCCTTCTTAGCTACCGTTTTATCCTCAACGGTATTGCCATCGGGTTTAGGTGCGGCTGCTATTTTTGAGCTGTCAGCGCGGGTTGTTACGGCGGCAATAGGCACGGCCAACACGCCGGATTTACGGTCGGTGATGATCTCGACAGAGGCGGTCATACCCGGTTTGAAGGGAAAGCCCTTACTACCCAATTTTTTTGAAAGATCGGTGTATGAGTTATTCAGGATTTTCACCTTCACCTCGAACTCAGTTACAGCATCCGTCGACAGGGCCGACGCCGCACTGCTGCCCCCAAGACCATTAGCTGTGTTGGCGACTTCCGTAACGATTCCCTTGAACTTGCGGCCCGCCGTCGTGTACGAATCCACTTCGATATCGGCCGTGTCGCCCAGCGTTACCCGCACAATGTCGTTTTCATTTACGTTGACCCGAACCTCCATGTTGTTGAGGTTGGCTAGCCGCATAATTTCCGTACCGGCCATTTGCGACGTACCCACCACGCGCTCGCCCTGCTCCACATTCAGTTTCGACACCGTACCGTTGACGGGTGAATAGATGGTGGTTTTACGCAGGTTTTCTTTGGCATCGCGCAAACTGGCCTGGGCGCTCTGAATGCTGAATTGGGCCGCCCGAACGTTGGCTTTCTGCGCCTCGATATCCTGTCTGGCTACGTTATAGTTAGCCTCTACCGTTTCGAAATCGGCTTGCGAGATTACTTTATCGGCCAGCAGCTTGCGGCTCCGCTCATAATCGGCTTTAGTGCGAATAAGCCGCGCTTCGGCCTGCAATACCCCCGCTTTCGACTGTTCCAATTGCGCTTTGCTCTGGTTTACGGTTGCCTCGGCGCGGGCCGAAAACGATTCGTAGTTATCCGGGCGAATGCGGCATAACAACTGCCCTGCCTTCACCGGATCACCTTCCTTCACATACATGGCAATGATTTCTCCCGACACATCCGGGCTGATTTTTACCTCGATTTCAGGCTGCACACGTCCCGAAGCACTTACTCGTTCGATGATGTCGGTGCGTTGCGCGATGGCAAAGTCAACGTCGGTGGTGGGGGGCTTCCCAATAATGCCGGCTTGCTTAGCGGCCACAAGGCCACCAATTACTAACACGGCTGCGATGCCCAGTATCCACCAAAGGCGGTTCGATTTCTTTTTCATGTGAAGAGGTAAAAGGGTTTTGATACCGAGATGATAGGAACACGGATTAAATGGATCGACCGAAGCGGCGGACCGTTTAATCCGTCAAATCCGTGTTCCCATCATCTCGGTGTCAAAACTTCTTAATCAAAAGAGAGTGGCTTGTTCTGGTAAAAATCTAAGAGCTTGACGCGGAAAATGTAATCGTATTTTGCTTGTACAAGGCTGGCACGTGCCCGGTCGAGGTTGCTTTTGGCGACGTTATAATCTGTTGAGTTCAATGCCCCGGCGTTGAACCGGCTCTCCGATGCCTGGAAAGCCCGCGCCAGTTGCGTAACCTGTGCCGATGTGGCCCGGTACCGATTCGACGAGGCCCGCAGGTTGGTGTAAGCTGTTTCAATGGTTTGCCGAAGTTGCAGACGTGTGTTGGCGGCGGCAATTTCTGAATTCTGCTGTTGTAACGAAGCCGTCAGGATGCGCGTCCGGGCCTGAGTACGGTTGAAGATCGGAATCTGCAATTGCAGGTTTATCGACCGGTTCAGGTTGTTGCCCAGTTGCTCGGTGAAGGTATAGTTTTCGCCCCGGAAGTTATTTTGCACAAAAGTGACCGTTTGCGGAATGCCATTGAACAGCACGGTCTGATCGACCTGCGTTGTGCCATCGGCAATTAGTTTTTGCCGTCCCACGTTCGAATAGAGGGTGTTCAGGTTACCATTCAACGTCAGGCTGGGCAGGATGTTGGCGCGGGCCACCTGCACGCCAACGGCATCGCTGCGAACCCGCAGATCGGCCGCTTTAATGTCGGGCACAAACTGCTGAGCGATATCATACACCTGCTGCGTTGTAGCCGTGTAGGGGTCAAGCGTTGGGTCAGGTACGTTGATGGGCTCAACGTTGAACCCGTCGATACCCGGTCCGCCCGATGGTACGTTCATAGCCTGCAACAGGGCCAGTTTGGCCAGATCAATGGTGTTCTGAGCATTTACGATGGCCAGTTCATCATTGGCGATCTGTGCCCGGATATCGAATAGATTCGATTCAGGCAGCGACCCAGCTCCAACTAGTTTTTGGGTACGGTCCAGTTGAGCCTGCGACACTTCGATCTGCCGTTGCGCCACCACCAGTTGTTCCTGCCCCGTCAGCACATTCAGGTAGTTCTGCACTACCGTCAGGCTCACGTTGTTCTCCGTTGCCTTCACCGACGCTTCGTTCGACTGTTTCAGCAGTTCATTCTGGCGAATCGTATTTTGCAACAGGCCGCCATTATAAACCGTTACCTGAGCCGTTGCCTGGAAGTTGTTGGAGAGTACACCCTGATCAACGAATGCGTTGGTGGCCGGGTTGATGTTACGGCCCGAGTTGTAACCCTGACTCAGAAATGCCCCCACGTTGGGTAGCCGGTTCAGTCGAGCCTGCCGAAGCTGCGCCTCTGTGTTTTGCAGTTGCAACTGGCTCTGGCGAATCGTCAGGTTATTGGCCAGCGCAATGTCAATACATTGCTGTAGCCCCAGCCGTTGCGGAACGGTTTGGCCGGTGCCCGGTGCAGCCGTTGACTGAACAGGAGCGGGTGTTACCGCAGCAGGTGGTCCACCTACAGTTGTCTGAGCCAAACCGGGTGTTGACAGCAGAAAAGCGGCCAACCCACTGGCCAGGCCCATTCGTATGACGGGCAATCGAAACATAATCATGAGCAGTTAGATAGGTCAATGTTACACGCTTACTTTTGGCACGACCACCGTTTTGGGATAAACGGTGGAAAATCGCCATGAATCTGGTTTATAACTCGGATATACTTCCTGAGGCTGAATTCAGCCTCCCCCCCACCGACCGGGCTTTTCAGTACGGCGATGGCCTGTTTGAGACAATTCGGTTCGACGCGGGCACGCTCTGGTTCTGGCCCGATCACTACGACCGGCTTATGCAGGGCATGGCCGCGCTTTACCTCGACATACCTGATCTGTTTACCCCCGCTTACCTACACGATTTAATCCTTGATCTAATTCGGCAGAACCAATTCGGCGATGGCCCGGTGCGGATCAAGCTACAGGTTTGGCGACAACCCGGTGGTTTTTATACGCCTGCAACCCATGCCGCCAACTGGTTACTTACGACCAAAACCGGCCAGCCATTTGCGCTGACCGATAAGCCGCGCCTCGGCGTTTTCCGCGATATTCGGCTATCACCTTCCCGCCTGTCGCCGTTCAAAACACTCAACGCCTTACCGTATGTGCTGGCGGGGATTTACCGGCAGCAGCACAATTTCGATGAGGTGTTGCTGCTTGATACCAACGGGCATCTGGCCGAATGTGTGGCGTCGAACCTGTTCTGGATCAAGGGCCATCAGTTATTCACCCCTTCGCTCGACTCCGGCTGCATCAACGGCATCATCCGGCGGCAGCTACTACGTACCTACGCCGTTCAGGAAGGCCTGTTTCTGCCTGATGTGCTGGAAACGGCCGACGCTGTTTTCTGCGCCAACGTCAGCGGTATGCAAACCCTGCTGGGTACGTCGCCCGAACACCTGACGGATATAGTGCGCGAATTTGTACGGAGCCAATAGGTACGCGGATTGGGCGGATTTGCTTCGACTAACGAATCAGTTCAAATTCAAAAATCCGCGTAAATCCTTTTGATCTGCCCAATCCGCGTACCTATCATCTCACTCAAACCGATGCGGGTTCTGCTTCCAGCCAGCCGTCTTTCAGGCGCAGAACCCGGTTTCCATACTCAGCGTTGGCTTCGGAGTGCGTAACCTGCACAATCGTGACGCCATCTTTCTGATTCAATTCGCGGAACAGCGTCATAATCTCCGTTGCCTGCGCCGAATGCAGATTACCAGTTGGCTCATCGGCAAAAATCACCTTGGGCTGTGCCACAATAGCCCGCGCAATGCCCACAAGCTGTTGCTGCCCGCCCGAGAGTTGACTGGGAAAGAGGTCTTTCTTCGCCACGATGTTGAACCGGTCCAGCACATCGGCAACCCGGCTTTTCCGTTCGTTACCCGGCAAGCCTTTGTACAACAAGGGCGTTTCAATGTTTTCGTAAACAGTCAGTTCATCGATGAGGTGATAGGCCTGAAAGACAAAGCCGATATGACTCCGGTGCAGTTCAGTACGCCGTTTCTCCGATAGTTTCTGAACGGGCTCGTCCAGAAAGCGATATTCTCCTTCCGATGGCTCTTCCAGCATACCCAGGATATGGAGCAATGTACTCTTACCCGAACCGCTTGGCCCCATGATCGAAACGAACTCACCGGCTTCGATCGACAGGTTGATACTACGGAGTACGTAGGTACGTCCGAACCCCGCCGGATAGTACTTTGACACGTTCGAGAGCTGAATCATAATTAGTTATATTTGACAGACAAGGTTTAACGCTAAAAATAGGTACCATCCCCCTTCCGACGGCCTGCTGATGTTACACGATGATCCGGGCATGTATGACTGGCTGCGGTATCATCCCTGCATTCATCAGCGTATTAGTTCGAAACTTGATTTTGGCTTGAAGCCACTTTATCATCCGGGAAAGCATACCTGCAACGGCAAGGTCAATCCCCGTGCCACAGCACAAAAAAGCCCTAAATCGCTCGATTTAGGGCTTTTTTGATTAGTAGACCGTCCGCATTCGGACAGCTAGCGGACACAGGTATCAGTTCTGGTTTACGTAAACACTGCCTGAATTGGCCGTGAGGCGAACCGGAATACCACCGCCATTCATTTTGCCAACGATCCGGTCTTTTTCGGCCGACCCGCTGAAGTTGGTCAACGGTGCGCTCACCCGGTTACCGCTCAGATCGAGGTCCATGCCTTTGTTCATGGGCATTTGTACCCGTACACTACCAGCCGATGTTTCCAGCTTCACAAACTTGTCGACCCGGCTCATCGCTACTTCAACGCTGCCCGCGCTGGTCTCCGCATCAATGCTACCGGCCATACTGCGAATGCGAATGCTGCCGCCCGACGTGCTGGTTACCAGCTCACCGTCAATGCCCTCGCCGTTAATGCTACCGCCCGACGTTTTGGCTTTGATTACACCATTCAGCCCCGTGAGCCGGATACTGCCGCCCGACGTGTTCAGGTTGATGGTACCGTCGGAGTTGGCGGCTTCGATGCTGCCTCCCGATGTTTCCAGATCGATCTGATTATGGCAATCGGTTAATTTGATGCTTCCGCCCGATGTACTGCCTTCGATATCACCTTTCAGATCGGACAACTGCATGCTGCCACCCGACGTTCTGAATTGCTGCTGACCCGTCAGATGGCTCATTTTGATACTGCCACCCGAGGTGCTGATGTTGGTTGCCAGCGCACGCGGCGTATAGAATTTGAAGCTGATGCTCAGCCCTTTCTTCCAGTTCCAGCTGCCATTTTTCTGCTTGGCCGTTGCCACCAGCGTGTTGCCCTCCTGCCGGATTGTGATGTCGTAGTTTTCCAGCCGCTCCTCGATTTCTTCTTTACTCAGGTCATTCGTCCCATTCCAGTTGTTGGAGTGGACATACATTTCCACCCGCGCTTCTGACCCGCTGCCGCCTTCAACCAGCAGGCTTCCGCCCGACGTTTGCGATCGCAGCGCGCTAACTCCCTTAAAGGTCTGAGTCTTGTACGGTGTTTCATCGAAACTACCGATTTGGATGTCGGCATCCTCAGTAGAGAAAGCCATTGTGGTCAACATCGACGTCACAACCAGCGCCGACGCAAGCAAAGTAGCAGATGCAGTTTTCATAAAAAGTACCGGTTATATGAGTTTTCTAAAAGATGCAGTTTCAGTCGCCAACGTTGCAGTGGGTTCTCTGATGACGTACCTATTTGTAAGACATTATTATGCCAAACATATAATCATCTGATAATCAGTATAATAATTTTTTCAATTAGTCCGTATCCGGACAATTACTTTTTGAGTCGGACACCGTCTACAGGCTTTGTCTATGTTTTTTTGATTTTGTCTACCATCCTACTATGCAAACCATCTACCGCCGGATCGCTTATTCAGTTGCCTTACTCCTGTATCTTGCTCCTCCAACAACTGCCCAAACGACAGACACAACAGTTGTGCGAACCGACTCCCTAAAAGCAGGGTTAACCGTCGGCCTTAACATAGGCGTTAATCAGTTGTACGGGGACCTGTCAAGTCCCAACATCTGCCCCGGTTTCGGGCTTCTGATTAGTTACCCGCTCAGCAACGTAATCAGTCTGAATCTGCTGGGTGATCTGGGTACGTTAAGTGCTCAGGAATCTTCGTTCTACAACTCGATAGCCAAAACGTCCTACGCTCAGGTTGCACTGGGTGGCGCCATAAACCTAACTCGCCTCTTTCAGAGTACTCAAAAGCGTAAGTTGGCTTCAAACCAGAGCAATTTTTCCTTTTATGTAGCTGTGGGTATGGTGTCTTTTGATGCCATTGCCTATTCGCTCACCACCAACCAGGTGCAGCGGTACACCAATGGGTCGGGTAGCCATCGGACAGAAGAAGACGGAGTAACGGCAAAAGGTCCCGCGGGGGTTTCGTCGACGCACGAAGTGGTAGTACCCATCGGCCTCCGCTACAATCGGCAACTCAGTCCACGAATCAACCTGTATGGTGATCTGCGGTATAACTTCGTCAATACGGATAAACTGGATGCCAGTGTCGATAATGACAATACCACGATCAGTACGGCAACTGGTGGCGATATCTACCGTAATCCAGCCAGCAACGAGAGCCGGGATGCCTGGGCCTCCCTGTCGGTGGGCTTGTCATATCGGTTAGGAAAACGTCGGTAGGTGCTAACCAGACCAAACACAGCCAGGCAATTTTTTTACGCCATAACTCATTCAGAATGAATTGATTTTAGCTCATTACTAATTTTCAGGCCTATTTTTTTGCTATTGAGCTTGACAGCAGCAGTATAATACCGTACTTTTGCATCATCAAATCTGTTCTACATATCGGAACAGGCCACAATGCGAAAGTAGCTCAGCTGGTAGAGCGCGACCTTGCCAAGGTCGAGGTCGCGGGTTCGAACCCCGTCTTTCGCTCCACGATAAAGCACCGAGCAACGGTGCTTTTTTCGTAAACGCCGGGATGGTGGAATCGGTAGACACGCCGGACTTAAAATCCTGTGGGCCACAAGCCCGTGCGGGTTCGACTCCCGCTCCTGGTATCTGATTATCAATGGGTTATGTTCTAGAAAGACATAACCCATTTTTATTAAGGACAACAATAGGACAACAAATTTAGACACTGCTATATTGGGATTTACACTTCTGAATTGGCAGTTCGATCCTGCCCCCCACTTCACTGATAATTAGGCCATTAAGATATATATATGGTGTAAGATCGTAATGTTTCTTTTGTCCAATATAACGTAGATAGAACAAGCATGGGCATTACTGCGAAGAAGTTGTTATTTTCGTCGTTATCTATTAGCGCTAGCACGGGTTATTAATTACGGGCAATCTTGCTATGAATTACGATAAAATCATGGAGCATAATCTACCCTCTGGTTATGTTGCTGCGCTCTCGCCACTCGATTTTGAACAACTTGCAACCGAATTTTTAATAGAGTCAGGTACGGGTTTACCGTTGTTGGAAGTTCAGCACAACGTCAAGGAAGACGCCCATGATGGAACATATCAGATAGACGTTAAGGCCACTTTTGACACTTTTGGTGGAGCTAGGATAATTGTATTAGCGGAATGCAAACGGTATAAGACCCCAGTTAAGCGCGAGAAAGTTGAGCTCCTTTACAATCGTTTACAATCTATAGGCGCTCATAAGGGTATTATCTTTTCAACTTCCGGATTTCAGCTAGGCGCAATTGAGTTTGCTATCAAGCACGGCATCGCGCTGATCCGTTTGAAAGAGGGTAAGTTCACGTATGAAACGAAATCATGCGACCGCTTAGTGAACGAAATTCCACTTTGGGCAGACACTCCGGCCTACGTAGGTGTTTATATTCACAATGCAACTAATATTAAATGCACGGTATCTAATCTGCAAAAAGGCTATCTATCTCCTCTGACCGACTTTATTTATTCCTGAATCTTATGCAAGTCATTTGTCTACAAGAGGATGCTTTCTATGCTCTGGTTGAAGAGGTCGTTGCTAGGCTGAAAGAAAAGCAGGGTAACGAAAAAGAGAAATGGGTATCAGATGAAGAGGCCATGCAACTCTTGAACGTCAAGTCAAAGACGACGTTGCAAAAGCTACGTGACGAGGGGAAGATACGTTTTTCACAGCCGCAGAAGAAGATCATCCTGTACGACCGCGATTCAATCAACACCTATCTAGAACGAAACGCCCGGAACACATTTTAACGATGGACGATCAAGACAAAGTAGAACCTGACTATGTGAAGGGCTTCAATGAAGGCTATATACTCGCCAAGCACATGCCAGAACTGGCCGAGAGATTAGCTGACATCGACAGTGATTTTGTCCGGCTAGCTGGCTTCAAGGCGGGACGAGAGCAGCAGCAGACTGAAATGGCGCGTGAGCGTCTACCAGCTTGGTTGACAGGAGATCGCCCGCAAAAAGCTGAGAAAAGCCCGATAAAGACGAAAGACCGGGATAAAGAACCTGACAAAGATTAATGTGCTAAAACATTAGTCACGTTCCTTATGAGCCTCCCGGCTATGCGTCCGTTCAGTTGCCCTCTCTGTTTTTTCAGTCGCTTTTGTATAGCCTAGTGACATTGAGAAACGGGCTGACATTGACATGCCATCCTGCTCTTTTTTGTCGGGCGTGGGTGATGTGTCTTTGGATACATCGTTTCGGTTAGCCGCAGCCTGAACGAGTTTGGCATCCATGTAATCCTGTGATTTCTCGACGTCTCTGGGAATCGATCGTTTCTGAGCCAACTCAGCTTTGCTCATACCGCGAAACGGATTGGGAAAGAGTGCCTCGCGCACTGTATCGCGGACAATACGACCATCCTTATTGTCCCCATTCCGCGTATCCTGTTCTATTTTGGCTAGCGTATCAGTCTTAAGCGCATCTATTTGCTGTTTTGCGAAGGTCACAGCCTGATCCCGCGACCCTGGCTGACGTGACCTCAGAAAGCCGCGTGGGCTCAGGGTCAAATCCGGACCCCGATCTTTGGGCAGATTCTTGATCTGCTCATCCAGTGCTTGTATGCGCTCTGTGGTTTCCACTAAACGCGCTTCGGTATGTTCGTAGCCTTTAGGGAAACTTGATTTCGTATCATCATTCTGGCTCATCTCCTCGATTGTTTTTAGTTGATGCTCAGTACGCTTATGCTAATATAGACATAAGCTTGATGCGTTTCATGCAGGGAGTGTAAAAATGATTTGGCAGCAAAAACTAACGGGCGTGAGCTACAATAGCGATGTGCAACACGCTCATGTTCATTTAAATGACGACGTAGATGAAGGTCGTGTTGGCAGCGTCAAATGGAATGATCTGCTTGTTCATGCGACCGCGTTCCCAGAGCTTAAAGAGACAGCCCACGGCCTGGTCAAGATTCATCTGGGCTACCTGCCCCTTGAAAGCGTCCTTATGCCATTTGAGGCCTATTTGCGGGCTTTGGTTCACCAGTACTGGCAAGGCTCAATCGAGCAGGAGGATTTCCTGGACCAGATTGAAGATCACATCAAACTGATCCGCAACGAGGATATGAAATACAACACGTGTCTGACCTATGATGAGGCCATCTACCGCAACTATGAGAATACCTATTTACCGTATGGGTACATGGTCAGAGATCGTCTCAGTCAGTTTTTGGGATACGTGCCTCAGCTTGAACACTCACTGATCGCTGAGTTGTGGATGCGTGACATCATGGCCGAGGATACGTTTCAGCTCCCTGAAACGATTGATCCGGTTGATATTCGAGCCATGACGCTGATCAAATACCGAGAAGTCTTATTGAGGCAAGGCAAAGCCGCCGCAGATAGATCGCCGCTTTGGGCTTAGATGTAAAATCTTGTCTTTAGTTAAAGCAATCTTCACTGTCTTTTAGGACAATATAGAGGCCATGTTGTCTCGTCGGTTAATCTTCAGTTGCTTTGTAGTCTTTGCCACGGTCATGCTGGGTGGTTGTCTACCCGGCGAGGAAGATGCTGCCACACGCTACAGCAATCTCAACAAAACAGCGGCGATCCACAATGCCGGGATTAGTTTGGGACAAGCCGCTAATAATGAACTGGCGTATCAAAAAGCATTGCGGATGCGCCCGACGGCTGTATTGGGTACACAAGACGTCGATACGACTAGCAACACGTCCAGCATTCTAAACAATCCCAAGCCGGTTGTGCCGAAAGGAGTCCGTGTCGATGTATGCAATGGGACTGGGGCGCAAAATGCTTTTGGCGCGATTGCTTATTTCATGACATCGCCAACAGGTGTTGCCAATCTCAGCTTGACGGGTGAAAGCATGGCGGCAAGTCTTGCTGAACAATATGGTTTTGATCACGTGGGCATACAAAAAGCTAGTGGAGCCGACATGCCCAAACAGGCAGCAGAGCTTGGTTGTCCTACACCCGCGAGTGGTGTCATTGCGGTTGGTTCGCCGATTGTCACGGTCGGTTTTCCGTATCGGGATAGTCTGTTGCCCGATCCTAACCTGACCACAGATGTCACCTTTACACGCGACATCACCATCCCTTGTCCAACTCCATTAACCGGTGTCGTCAAGCGGCAACAGCTTTGCACACTAAAGTCGATAGATGGCGCACACGCTACCAAAGAACTGACGACTATACAGGTTGGTAATCGATATTCGGCGGAAACGGATTATGCTACGAACAACGCGCAACGAGTAAACAAGGAATGGGTGTGTTCGCCCGATTTGAAACAGCCCTTGCCAGCCACGACCACCGCCGAGCAAACTGCTTATTGCCGCGACCCAAATAACAATATAACCAAGCCCGTCAATAATATCCAAGCAATTGATATATCCAATATTAAACAAAAGCTGGATACCGGAATTGATGGCTATTACACGTTCTTGTGCAACACGAACGGCACAGGTAAGTGTGTGGCTACACCCTATACCCCCCCCCCGGAGGTAAAGATACGGTGCGAGGCTAACCCTGTAAATGGCCGGTTCGTGGTTAATCCGGCGATCCCCTTACAATTAAACGGGGTAGGTGAGGTGCAAGCCGATCCTGCAAAAACTGGTACGCAGGATTGTGGAAGAGGCTGGCGCGGTAATTTGACAGCACGCTACATGGTCAAACGCTGTAACCTGTATCGGAAAACTGGTAACACTGACACGCTGATCGGCCAGAAGCAGACGATCTATCACATTGCGTATGCGGCGGCGAAATGCTCGACGGACGTCACAACTTATGCCCAATGTCCGACGGGTTTTGATCAGACCAAACAGCTGCGTTACAATGTGCGGATGGAAATGACACGTCCGGTCGCCTTGGAGTGGAGCGAACCGGTGGGAGGCACGACCCAATGGAGCACCAGCAACATCGCCACAACCCAAACTAGAACGTTGCGACCAGAAATAGCAAAAGAAGCGGATGATAACGGTTTTGTTATACCAAACTTGAGTACCAATGATTTGAATGTGTCAGACAACACAGAATGGTCAATCAAACTAGCCGATGGCATGAATTCAGCGGTTGCAGGGTCAGTGACCAAGACGACGAATTGTGATGGCAGTGCGTGTGGGGCAGGAACCCCAACAATCAGTCCGATTATTATATCATTTGCCGATTTAGATGTATTGTCAACAAAAGTTGTAGGAGGTAGTTCTGATTTCACACCGCTAATCTGTACAAATGGCACTGGTAAATGCCACATTCTTATGGGTGAAAAACAGAATTCTTGTGTTGGTCCAGATGCAACATGCACTCCAAACTTTGCAGTAGATGAAATTCATGTATCGGGTAAATTCTTTATGGACTATTTAGTAGATTATTATAACAAATTAATCAAACCCAACCTACCTAAAAATATCTCAGTTTCTTTTGAGAATGTTGGTTATTCTGCCAATAACAGAACTTATTATAATGAACCAGTTACATTGTGTGGCTTAGCCGGGTTAAGTGGTAGGAATGAAAAGAGAGCCATATTTGCAGCATATACGAAAAACGAATCTTATACACCTGCGGAAAAATGTTTAGCGACAAGAGGAACCTATACTGAATCGCGCGCATTAGCGGAAGCGGCCTTCGCTACGTATAGATCAAAAACTAATCAGCTCGAACTATATTCAACACAAAAAGGTAATGGAGATTATTTTTATCCGGGAAATTCTGCTTATGTATTGTCATTTCAAGTTTTAGCCAAACAAGGACAATTTACGGAAACAATTTCTAAATGGCTTCAACAAGCACAGAACAATGCAGGCACCACAACTAATGCATGTGGTGGTGCCGGTAATCCATTATAGTTTTTTATATTATTTTGCTAGTGTCATTTGCTTATCAGGAATTAAAAAATTTATATTGACAATGCGTTTAGTTTGTGGCGCAAAGCTATCAGCTTGTTCACGAGCCATCGCATAAGTATCTTTTCCCGTCACGCTACATGTTACACTACTGCCTTCTGTTTCAAATAAACGGATTGCTAAAACGTTCATTTTTTTTGTATCTTGAGTGGGGAACAAGATTTCAGTTGAAAGAGGTAATACAACAAGCATTGGCTTAGTTTTATCAATAGCACTCGCAAAACCTGTTTCAGGATTGCGTTCCATATTTTTGGTATCAATATTACAAGCTGTCAAACGATTAGTGATATCATACTCGTTATTTGAACTGCCTCCGTTTACCCAGACACGTTTGTTATTATCGCTTGCATCTGTTTTTACGTTTATATAAGTAGCGTAAACATCTGGTTCAGTTGCACTATAATGGACTTTTTGAAGATTAATTGTACCAGCATAAGCAGGCAGATCTAAGAAACCATTTTGAACGACAGTAATTGGAGGCTCAACAGGCGGATTAACCGGTTCAGGCGTCTCCGTTTTGCAGCCACTAAAACTTAATGCTAAAACACTTATTCCTAGCGCCAATCGATTAAAGCCACTTGTTACACCCTGTGTACGCGTTTCAATTGTGTCTTTAAATGCATTAAAAGCAGTTACGATAGGCTGAGCCGTTTGTGACATGATATCCTCCCCTGTGGACGGCTTGAGTATAGCAAAAAAGAGCTTTGTTTTCAAAGGCTTTCTCAAGGCTTGACAGACCCTTACCAAATTTGAATTAACTTGCTGATTCATAGTGGTTTAATATTAGTAAATTAACACTTTGCTTTTGTGTGTTAATTTCTGTGCTTCCCCGTCTCTAACCAATATAAGATCTACCATTTCAGCATGTCCGAGTCGATTTGCCTGAACTTCCTTAGCTTCGTATCAGAGCTGTGTATAACGGAGCATTGACCTTTAGCATTGCTTGGGGTGTCACGCTTACAGCTAATGAATTTTGTATGTGAAATAAGTACGATATATAGCCAATTATTATAACTTTGACTTTAAGAATCCTAAGTCTGACTTATAAAATATAAAGTTTCATGTCTATTGGCGAGAAGATCAGGAGTATTCGTAACATCAAGGGGTATTCGCAAGAAACGATGGCCGATCTGATCGGCATCTCCTCGATTGCTTACAGCAACATCGAACGGAGCAAGACCGATATCAGTCATTCGCGGCTGGAGCAGATCGCCAAAGTATTTGGTATGGACCTCATTGGTCTGTTGTCGCACGGCGAGCAGATCGCCAACATCTTCAATAACTGTACGAACAACCACGTCGTGGGATCAGGCAACATCGTTTATTCAGAAAAAGACCTGCGCCAGCAGTTAGAGAAATCGGAACTGGTCATCGCGAAGCTGACCGCCGAAAAAGAGAAAGCCGAGATGGAGGCCCATTACTGGAAGGATAAGTTTACCCGTACTAACAACTAGTCTGTCCATAGATCTAATACCAATTAATTAGCCCTACATCAGCATAACAGATCTAGAATAAGTAGCTAGGTGAGGAGGTCATTATTAGCGGAGTAAAAATAATTCGGTAAGCCATTCTTTTTGTCGAGTAACATTATTTATTTGTATTGATTTTCGTACAAATACTTACTTTATGGCGGCTAAATCCAATGCTAACCGTCGCTCTGCATTAGATTAAGCCACATCAATCTCTATCTGGATGCGCACTTTTACGCAACGATTACTTTGTACATCGCTTGGTATAGTTCTTTTTCTAACCGGCAGGGCTCAGGAAAAAAAAGATACGTTAAAAACGGCGGCTGTAACCGGAGCCTATGCTCCGTCTATCGTTCCGCCTTCACCTAATGCGGCGACAATGGGTCGGTATGGTGACTTACCCGTAAACCTGAGCAACGGCTTACCCAACCCAAACCTTACGCTGTTCACCGATACTGACAAGGATATAAACTGGACGGTCGGTATGGCCTATAATTATCCTGGTTTTATTCCCTCTGCTGAAGCCGGCCCTTTAGGGCATGGCTGGACTTTAGTCGGTGGTGGGACCATCACGCGGGTTATCCGGGGTTTTGAAGACGAAAAAAACCAGGGGCAGGGCGGCCAGCAGGGTTATTATTATAGCCGTACCCAAATCGGTGCTCTGCTCAATAACAACGGGCGCGTCATTTGTTCCAGCTGTCCCCCAGGCTTTCTCATTGGTACTTTAGACGGGCAACCTGATCTGTTCTCGTTTCAGGCGGGTCCGCTCAGCGGGCAATTTTTCATTGGTGAAGACGGCCAGTTTCACATCGTTTCGGACCACAAACTGAAGATCGAATGGACCCTGTGCCACACGTCTTCGCCCATCAATGGAATGCTCGAAGATAATATCATGGGTTTTCAGATTACGGCTGAAGACGGTACCGTGTACTACTTTGGTATGGCCAGCTGCTTCCAGCGGCCACTGACCAATATTGAATTAGTCTACAATGGCTCTGACTGGCTTATCAATGCCTGGCACTTGACCCGGATTGTCTCCCCGCAGGCAGGGCAAATTAACTTCACCTATTCTAACCACTGCATTCCGAACACGTTTGGCGTGATTAACCCGCGCTTTACTCAGTCCCGCCGGTCAGCCCGGCTGGTCCCTACCGGCACCGTGGGCGATGTGCAGTATGAAGAGTCAATCACCACTGGTGAACATGCCGAAAACCACCTGACTCACATTCGGGCCATCAACTGGACACTGGCCATCGCCACGATAGACAGCCTCTCGATGCGCCTGGTGCGGCGGCTATCCGTATGGGCTAAAACCAGTTCGACCGACTCAACTTTGCGGCGATCCATTCACTTTGGTTATGGTGATTACGACCGCACCGCCTTATTGACTTCGGTAGTGCAACAAGCGGGTAGTCGGACCGATTCGCTTTACCGCTTTGACTACTGGGCCAAACGGCCCGCCTCGGTGGATGGCACCACCTTTGGCCTTGACCACTGGAATTACTTCAACGGACAGACCACCAACACGACGCTGATTCCGCAATTGGGAGCCAATCGAAACCCAGACCTCACATCTACCCGGCTGGGGGCTCTGTCACGCATTCGCTACCCCACGGGTGGCAGTACAAGCTTCGACTATGAACCCAACGAGTTTAGCTTTCTCAGGGCTGATTCACTAACCTACAATAGCCGGGGGGAGTCCAGGGGCCTCATCGGTCGCCAGCCTCACGGAGGGTTGAGGCTCAAGACCGCCACTGATTTACCCGTCTGGGGAGGCCAGCCCATTGTCCGGCAATACAGCTATACCAAGCTCGATAATCCGACCCTGAGCAGTGGGGTGGTGGCTGAGTTGAGCAATCAGGCCGCTTACGTGCTGAGTTTGCCTCTGGAGTATAACTGCGGTTTCGGCCAAGGCAACTGCAACACGACGTACACGATCTACAGATCCGACCCGTTTTATCAGATGGCCCGTAACCCGGTCTACTACACTAATGTGCGGGTTCAGACGGGCAGCGACCAGGTGAGTGAGCACCGTTTTACGGGCCACAAAGACTATGCTGACAGTCTGGG
The DNA here is from genome assembly GCF_964250085.1 of uncultured Fibrella sp. Taxonomy (NCBI): domain Bacteria; kingdom Pseudomonadati; phylum Bacteroidota; class Cytophagia; order Cytophagales; family Spirosomataceae; genus Fibrella; species uncultured Fibrella sp. The sequence continues at coordinate 364,310 of NZ_CAXUEC010000006.1, forward strand.
TTATGCCTACGGACTGCTCAATCGGCGCGTGGGCCCAACGGGGGATGTAGGATTGGCCCGGTCAATGCCTCTGTCCGTGCGCCATTATAGCGGCGGTACGCTGGTGGCCCAAACCAGTTATTCCTACGCGCTGGTGGAGAGGCACCGGGCGAGAGCCTACTTCTGGGAGGTGTTCATGAATCTGACGGCGAACGGGCAGGGCTTCCAGAACAATAAAGGCTACTTTACCTATTCAGGCTGGCTGCAAAAGATCGCTGAAACCGAAACCCGCTATTACGGCGGAGCTGCACTTAGCAATACCACCTCCTATACGTATGCCAACGCCACCTATCTGCAACCCACGCGGATGACACAATCGGAGTCGAAGGCGGTTTCGCTCACCAGTTTGCCAGGCGCACCACCCAGCCGAGTGATCGAGACGACGCTGAAGTACCCTTACGATTTTCCCGCCAATACGACGCTATCGGCGATGACGAACCTGAACCAACTTCGGCCCGTCATTGAGAAACAGGTGAGTTTGGTAGAACGGACTGCGTCAGGAGGGAGCAATGTAACGCCCATCCGGTTTGAGCAGACCAGCTACGGCTCCTTCACGGGACCCGCGACGGTGATCTACTATTTGCCCACGCGCATTGATTACCGGATCGGCGTTGGGCCGTTACAAAATGGGATCGAACTGTTGACCTATGATGGCCGAGCGAATCTGACCAGTTACCGTGACCCCGGTGGACAGACCACCCAGATCAGCTACTTTACCGCTGGGGGCAAAGCCGACAAGCCCCGCGTGTATACGGTGGGTGGCGGGACCACGGGGACTGTATTAGCTCGTTCAGTAAGTTACGATTATGCGCCGCTGCTGGGCCTCTCAAGCACGACGGCGCTAACGGGGTACGTATCCAGTTATGATTACGATGGGTTCGGGCGGCTGTTGCGCAGCCGGGATCAGGATGGCAACGTGTTGGCACAGTATGCCTATCACCTTCCTGGCCAGCCCACACCCGCTGGTATCGGGGCCAGCCCCTCGACAGCTTTGCCCTATGTGGTCAGCCAGATTGCCCGTGAAGCGCAAACCACACTAGGCACAGCCCCGACCCAGACTCAAACGGCTATTGGCTATCTCGATGGACTGGGCCGACCACTGCAAACTGTGGGCTGGCAGGCTGCGCCAGATCTGGCCGATGCGCTGGGAGAGACGTCGGTATATGATGCCTACGGCCGGGCCAGTAAGCAGATTCTCCCTACAGGGAGTAATGGAGTTGCCAGCGGCCTGTATCGGTCTGATGCCGATATGCAGGCTGCGACGTTTTACGGCGACAGTCGCCCCTTCGGTGAAACTATTTTTGAGAATACCCCACTGGGCCGCCCCCTGAAACAATATGGCCCTGGCCAGGCGTTTCGGAACGCCAATGCTGACAAATTTATTGAATCACGGCATGCCATTGGTGGCAACGAAGTGACCCTGTATACGGTGGTCAGTGGTGGATTGAGTACCTCCAATACCTACCCGGATGGATCCTTATCTGCTGAACAAATGCTAACCGAGCAGGGGCTATACCGGATCATCTTCCGGGATAAAGCCGGGCGGATGGTCAGCCGGGGCGATCAGGCCGAAGCCGGTAATCTGAACAGTTTCCTAGTCACTGACTACGTCTATGATGAGCTAGGGCAATTGCGCTATGTGTTACCACCCAAAGCCAAGGCGCAACTCTCGACATTGGCTGCTTCGCTGAATGCCAAAGGGGAATTAACGTTTGAGAGTAGGGCGGGGCCGCTGAAAATGGCCGCTGCTCAACAGGCTGGCCTCAGTGGGGCCAACGCTGTCTACGCTCCGGTTACGATCAATGATACAGACGCGCTCTTGTTGGAAGGCATCTATGCCTATCGGTATGATGACAAAGGGCAACAAGTCGAGAAGCATGTGCCGGGGGCAGGCTGGCAGCAGACAGTCTATGATAAACGCTACCGACCGGTACTAGTACGCGATGAGAAAGACGGCTCCACCTGGAGATTCACCCAGTATGATGCCTTGGGACGCATCGTGCGGACTGGCCTGCTGCCACTGGCCAGCAAAGGGAACCCCGACCGGGCCACACTGCAAGCCCAGTTCGATGGGGTTGCAGTGCCTTATGAAGAATACCAATCAGCTAACGCGACGGATCTGTATTACTCTAACCAAAGCTTTTATGCCGACTACCGGCCGCTTCTCGATATAAAGCTTGCTTCGCTTTACGATACCTATAGCTGGCAAACCGATGCCAGCTACAACTTTCAGGCTGGTAACGCTTTTTCGCAGCCTCAACTGGGTAACGTCACCGGATTGGTCACGGGCAGTTTCGAGCGCAACCTGAACACGGGAGCGTGGTACAAGAACGTGGTGTATTACGACGCCAAAAGCCGCCCTATCCAGACGTTTGGGCAAAATGTGAATGGAACCATTGACCGGCTGGAGACCCGCTACCGCTTCAATGGTGAGATTTTGCAGGTACGTAGTGTGCAGCAGGGAAAGCTGGAGCTGACTACCCATCAGTATGACCACATGGGGCGCAAAACGGCTATCGACCATCAGATCGACAGTAAACCCGTTCAGCGGCTCTCCTCGTATGAGTATGACGCCATTGGACGTCTTCGTAGCAAGCGATTGAGCGGCGCGGCCGGCAGTGGGTCGGCCACCAGCCAGCAAAGCGGGCCGTGGTCGACGGGCAGCACCTGGCAAAGTGGCAACGTCCCTGGCACGGCGGAAGGCGTGACGATTGCGCCGGGTCATATGGTGACCGTGCCGGGCAATGTGGAGGCAGGGCAGCTCTTTGCGCAGGGGACAGTAAAAATCAATAACAACGCCCGCATTCGGCTCAATGGGCAGTCAGGCGGTGGGAGTGGCACAGGTATCGTTTTGCAGGTGGTCGATTATAGTTACCATATTCGTGGTGGCTTGCGAGGTATCAACACGGATCAATCTGGGAACCTTCAGCCGGGTAAGCTTTTTGCGATGAAATTGGGCTACGAAGACGATGGCACCTACTACAATGGCAATATCCGTAGCCAGAGCTGGCGGGCCAAATTGCCCACCGACAGCCTGGCGCGTAGCTATACCTACAGCTACGACGGTGTAGACCGGCTGACAGGAGCCATCTACGGCGGCGGAACATCGGGTGAAAACTACACCACTGACGGCATGAGCTACGATGCCAACGGCAACCTGCTGACGCTGAACCGGACGGGCCGCGATCAGCTCAGCTATAGCTATCTGGCCAACAGTAACAAGTTGCTCAGCATCACCGATGCGGTATCGGGTACGGCGGCGTTTGTGGATGGCAACAAAACGGGGGACGATTACGCCTATAATGCCGATGGTAGCCAGAGCAAAGACCTCAACAAAGGTATTACAGCCATTACCTATAACTATCTTAAGTTGCCTACTGGCTTTACGCTCAGTAACGGCACGGTGGTCAGCTACCAGTACAGTGCCACGGGCCGCAAACTGAAAAAGACCGTCGTGGCGAACGGTACGACCACGACCACCGACTACATTGGCAACCACGTCTATCAGAATGGGGTACTGTACCAGATTGCCCACGCCGAAGGGCGGATTATCCCGCAAGGAACAGACTATCAATATCAGTGGAGCCTGACAGACCACCTGGGTAATCTGCGGGTGAGTTTTATTGCTGGGACGAACGGCAAAGCACAGGTGGTGCAGAGTCAGGATTATGATCCTTGGGGCTGGCAGTTGCAGGGGCTGGGTACGTTGCCAAGTAGTACGTCTGATAAATACAAATACAACGGCAAGGAAGAGCAGGCTGAAACCGGCCTCTACGATTACGGTGCCCGTTTCTATGGGGCCACCGAAGGGCGATGGGGCGTGATCGATCCGATGGCCGAAGCTACGTATAGTCAATCGCCCTTCGGGTACGTTGGCAGCAATCCGGTGCGCAACACGGACCCCACGGGCATGCTTTCGGATGAGGAGTATCGCAAGTGGGCTAAGGAAGCCGACGCCTTGAGCGAGCGGGTGGAACAGCAGGGGGTAGGAGCCTATTCGGCACTAGCCCAAGATGGGCCAGGCGACAAGAACAAAAAGGCGATTCCTCAGCAGCATGGAACAAAACAAAAACAGGCGAATCAATCCCAAACTAAACAGGCGGAGGCCGGGGCGGGTGCTATCTTAGTGGGCACCAGCACACTGAGCAAGGTAGGTACTGCCGTAGAGGTGGTTACCGAGGCTACTCTGGAAGGCATTGCCACCTTGGGCCGCTTTGCGGCAATAGGTATTGGTGCAGGGCTTGCTGTTTTGGCAAGTGGTGTTGTGTTGCATGGTGATGAATCTACCACTCAGAAACCGGATGAACCTGACCCCTTTACCTTTTACCACTATACGAATGAAGCTGGTCTTGCCGGTATAATGGCTAGCGGTAAAATACTTCCTGATAGAAAGGGGAATGTTTATATCACTCAGGAAGCGATGGCCCCTGTTGACGTATTTCAAAATATCTTTTTGAGTCAACCGACCCACAAAGGACGAGGCAATTTTATGGTTGTTTTTGAGCTTCGTTCTGACCAAGTATCAAGGCTCAGAAATGATCCATCACAACCTCTTGAACTTGTTTATTCATTTGGAACTTTAAAGCTCCCTAAGATTATTTATGGTGGCCCGAATCTAATCCCTCAGAAATGAAAATTTCACAGATGAACCAGCTTTTAGTTTTACAGAAGGCATTAATGTTTGTAAAATTTGCTACTGACGATGTTGAAGCTCGCCATTTAGCAGCCAGTCCCATAACTGGCGAACTACTACAAAACATTAATGAAGCTTTGCATGAGTACTATGATCAAAAAGGGATTCGGCATAATGCTGATTATGGATCTATTGAAGATTTTCCTCATTACTTAGAAGCCGTCACTAAACACATAGCAACGATTGATAATTGGCATTCTTATGATGAGCACACACAAAAAGAAATTATCATATCGCTTTGTCTGCCGTATAAAATACAGGAATATACATTGAATACGCTGACAGATAAAAAGTAGGTCAAGTACTCTCCATTATACAGGATGTGTGGGTACAGTGCCGGATTTACTGGCAACGTGTACCTCGTTATTTCCTCAACCTCCAATCCGATGAAATATGAAGGATTTTTTAACACAGTTGATTACTCGCTGACCCACAACGTCTTACTTATGTACACTGAATATAAAGTTTCTTTCACAGAGAGCATCCCCTCTTACGAAAAAGTGGTTGATGAACTTCAACTTCTAACAGGACTTGAACTCAACATCGATTCCAAAACAAAAGAAATCTTCAACCCTTTCGATGACTCCGATACTGTTAACATACTTCCACCTGTATACACCAATGAATATATAATCATGGCGTTTTATGGCGACATGAATTATCTACTATGTGCAGCCATATACACTCTAACTAAGTTAGGAGGAAAATATGATCTTCATTTGCCCAAATGGTCATCAAAAAGCTGGAAAGAGTATAAACGAGATTCTAGCTGGTAGCTTTGAGAAGACTATGCGTATACGCAAAGAAGAGTAATCAACCGATATGTGATCACCGCACTGGATTTATTGACAACTTGTTCTTCGCTATGTTCACGAAACTTGAAACGCGTTTTATTGGAGAAACGCCTACCATAGGTGTAGTGCTTGAGAAACTAAGAACGGCTGTTGGATTTGACCAATTGATTATTAAAGAAACAGATCCAAATGACGTAGAAATCACTAATCCTTTGGATGAAGCTGATATGTGTGATGTGTACTGTGAAGGAAGTAGTTACTTTGTCATATGTTGGTATGATGATTACAACTATATGGTAGCTGCTTGTATGTACACACTTCGGTCACTTGGCGGTGATCATCGAGGCTGGCTTCCAGAATGGTCATCACTCAGTTGGGAAGAAGCAAAGCCACTTCTTAATTACCCGCTCACATAACTTTCTAATGGTTTTTGGTATGAAACACTGTTGATTACTGTGTCAAATGTCAAGTTTAATGAGTAAAAAACTTGACATCTAGTATGTTTTGCTGTAGCTTTGACAGATCATGACAGTTTCTGAAACCATCACCCGTCAAATAGAAAAAATCCCCGAAGCGATCAGTTTCGGCTACGCCGACCTAAATATCCCACGGCAGGACTTCTTGTCTGCCGCCAAAGCTTTGGAACGGCTGCAAAAAAAGGGGCTAATCCAGAAACTCTCCAAAGGCAAATTCTACAAGCCTAAACAAACACCGTTTGGTGAGAAGAAGCCCGATGAGCAACAGATCCTGAAGCCTTATTTGTATCAACATGGCAAACGCATCGCCTATATCACCGGTGGTACGCTTTACAACCAATTGGGTTTAACGACGCAGGTGCCAGCTACTATACAAATTGCCAGTCGGGACAAACGCATCTCCATCAATACCGGAGCCTTAAAAGCGACGCCAGTCAAAAGTTATGTTGATGTCACTGAGGAAAACTACCAGATGCTGGGATTTCTAGATGCCATGAAGGATTTAAAACGGATTCCGGACGTTGATGTTAATCAGGCTATTGCCATTTTTCAGAAGCGGATCGAGAGGCTTACGAATCAACAAGTGCAGTCGCTGATTGATTATGCGCTATGCTATCCTCCACGTGTCCGAGCATTATTAGGAGCGCTTTTGGAGAGTTTGAAAAACTCCAATCGCCTGACGATCCTTCGGGATTCACTCAATCCATTAACGCACTTTGATTTCGGTCTAGACCCAAGCCGTTTACCAACTGCTGCTAACTGGAATATTCGATGAGATTGCACGAAGACACAGCCTTGTTCAAAGACGCAATTAGTATCACGGCTCAGCGTCTGAACTTACCCGAGATCTATGTCGAAAAAGACTATTGGGTCACCTTTGCGCTGCATCGAATCTTTACAAGCCCTGTCGCAAATCTTACCGTCTTTAAAGGTGGAACGGCTTTGGCCAAGTGTTTTTCGTTTATCCAACGCTTTTCGGAAGATATTGACCTGGTTGTATTGCAAGGCCCCCATGATACCGCCAACCAGCTCAAGCAGCGTTTAAAGCAGGTAACCCAGGCAGTCACTGACGTCATGCCAGAAATAGAGCAGGACGGGCTGACCAATAAAAAAGGCATGATCCGTAAGACGGCGCATTCCTACACACGGCAATTCGACGGCCAGTTTGGGCAGGTCAGGGATTTAATCATTTTGGAAGTCAGTTGGCTAGGCTCAGCCGAGCCGTGTACAACCGGCAGGATCACTTCATTTGTATATGATATGATGCTAGCAAGTGGCCAACAGAACATGGCAGAAGATTACGGATTGTTGCCATTCGATGTCGCGGTCCTGGACCCGACCAGAACGCTGTGCGAAAAGATTATGAGCTTAGTGCGGTTTTCGTATACGCCAACGCCAATGGAGGATCTAAAAAAGAAGATACGTCATGTTTATGATCTGCATCAGTTGCTGCAACAGGACGATCTAACGGCATTCTTTAACTCCATTGACTTTGACTTGATGCTGAGGAAAGTGGTCGCCGATGACAAGGTGAGTTTTAAAAGCAATAATGACTGGCTTCAATATCATCCAAGTGAGGCACTGATCTTTACTGATGTCGCGCCAGTATGGAGAGAACTGAGAAGCACTTATAATGGAGGCTTCAAAAATCTGGTTTTCGGGGCATTGCCGAACGAGGAACATATTTTAGCAACATTAAGGAACATTAGAAGTCGTTTAGCACAGGTCGAGTGGATTATGCCATAAATCTCTATGAGCCGCTGCAAAAAGGGTTACGAATGCCAATTATGCTTATATTTATCGAAGTGTTTGTACCCCTATGTACAGTCTCAGCGCGGCTAAATGCTTAGCAAGAGCAGATCGACAAACCAATTTTTGCTTGAGAAGTGAATAATTAATATTAAATATCAAAATTCATGGTAATCGGCATTGACGAAGTTGGTGATTTTTCATTTAAGGCTACTGATTTTAATTATTTTGTTGCAGTATTAATTGACCAAAATGCAAATAAATATTCGCTGAAAAAACAAATATTTGAAGATTGGGAAAAGACAATACCACAAAAATGTAAAACCAGCAGTGGCGAAGTAAAAGGTCAGCTCTTAAATGAAGAGCTGCTAGAAAATTTCTACTCTGAGGTATTACTAAAAGGACCTTTCACACTTTGTGCAATAGTAAAGTTAATTCCTAATCAAGTATCTAAAGAAGACATAGATAAGATTAGAAATCATATGATTAGTGAAATCGATAACCAAATCATTGAATTTGCCAAGGTGGGCGACACGCCCATATTAGCAGATTATAAAAAGATTAGATCTTGGTATAAAAATAGAAATTATAATAATATCCTTAAACTGCTTGGGCTTGAACGAGTTTTAAGCTTGTCATTTGAACAGTCCTTAGGATGGGGACAAATAACATATGTGTTAGATAATGAGGATATATCAAATATAGAAAAAGTAAGATTTTTAGTTGATAAAGATTTCATTAAAGCTGCGAATACAACCAGGATACATAACGAACTATTTAGGCAGTATTTTCAAAGTAATGCTAATAAACATCATATACCAGTAGTGACTGGATTATGGAGGGATGAAGATCACCCTATTTGGAAAGTGCATCAAAAAATGGAAGACGGAAAGACCGGGGTTAAAGAGGCCTTTCGTAACAAGATATCTTTTGTAGATTCAGATAAAAGTTGGGAAGTTCGAGTGGCAGATATTGTTGGCACAATTATTCATAGATATGAAAATAGAGATAAATGCAAGGCTGTTGGTCTTAAATTGATGAATTCACATTTTGAGAGCAGGAGAAAGAACTTTGAGTATATTAAAATAGTAGTTGATTAATCTCTGGTTACATCGCTGTCCACGCCGTTTCATTACAATATCCCATGACTTTTGATGTAGAATGCGGACTTTGCCGCCAGCAGCGTTGCATGTGCTACTATCAGTGCCGATTTTAACGGCTACGTTTACATCTAGTTTTGTTGATGGTGAGGTTGTGCCGACATCAACCGTGTTATTTACTCCGTCAATGTACAATTGACTATTGAAAACGCTCGACGTATTCATAGTGGCAATAAGCAAATTATGAGCTTCTAATAATGCGTCAATATCTTCTGAAGGCCGAATGCGCATATTCCGGTCAGACACATTACATCACGAGATTCTAGATTGTCTTTAAATTACTGCGTCTTTTACACATTAGGTGCGTTGCCATATTATTGTTGCAACTGCCCCCGAGAAAGGGCTTGCTCTAGATCGCCAACGGCGATAGGATTGCAATTAGCGAAAGCCATGCTGCCGAGCGAAGCAGGGGACTACTTGGGGGACCAAAGCTAACCTGATGAACACAGCAATCGATTAATATAAACGGCTTAGGAGCCACAGATGGAAGCCTGCTCGAGGAGCCAAAACTCTCTTTATCATCTATTATTTGTTCTTAATAACCTTGCAAAAACGTCTGTTTTTCAAGGGTTTCGACGTATCCTAACATATACCGAGCTAGTCCACGGTTACCCCACATTCATCACGTTTGGGGGACTAAAGGGGGACTTTTTTGTGTATGACATATTCTTGGTCCCCCACTTTCCAATCACTGACCAGAGAAAGGATCGTCTGCAATGACTCTATCGGACATGCAATGCCGCACGGCCAAACCCAAGGCGAAACCATACAAGCTTGCTGACAGTGAAGGGCTTTACCTTGAGATTCTGCCATCCGGTCGGCGTTACTGGAAACTGAAATACCGCTTACATGGCAAAGAGAAACGGATGGCTCTCGGTGCGTACCCAGCAGTTAAACTTATTGATGCCCGACTGGAGAAGGGACGTATCAAAGAGGAATTGCGGAACGGATTTGATCCCATTCTGCGAAAGCTGGAGAAAAAGCAAACAGCGGCATTTAACGGGACACAGACTTTTGAAAGAGTTGCCCGGGAATGGCATAGCAAAGGATTAGACAACTGGGATGCTCGTTACGCACAGACCATTTTGCACCGGTTGGAAAAATATGTGTTTCATCAACTGGGTGCATACCCCATCAATGCTTTAAAGCCGATCATTGTACTGTCCTGTCTGCAACGGATCGAAACCACAGCTCCTGATATGGCGCGGCGTATCAAACAGCTCATTAGTCATGTTTGCCGCTATGCCATTGTCACGAGCCGTTCGGAATCTGATCCAACAATAGGCCTTGAGACGGCTTTAAAAAAGTACAAGAAAAGTCATTTTGCCTCGATCGACATAGATTGCTTACCGGAGCTGCTGGCCGCTATTCATCATCATAAATCGCGCTTGTATAGGCAAACCTTTCTAGCCATTCGTTTGATGTTTCTTACATTCGTGCGTACTTCCGAACTGTTAGAAGCCAGATGGACCGAGATTGATCTTGATAAAGCCATGTGGACCATACCAGCCGAACGGATGAAAATGAGGAGTCCGCATCTTGTTCCGTTATCTCGACAGGCTGTTGAAATCATTGTTGAGCTGAAAGTTCTTAATGGTCATCGTGAATACGTTTTTCCTAGTTTGCCTAGACCTCTTAAACCCATGAGTAAAGGCACCATCTTGATGGCCCTCAAACGAATGGGGTATACCCGTCAAATGACTGGACACGGTTTTCGGACTCTGGCACTGGGTATCCTGAAAGAGAAGCTCAACTACACGCATGAGGTGGCAGATCGTCAATTGGCTCATGTTCCCAAAAGCAGTACGGACAGGGCTTATGATCGAGCTAAATTTCTTCCTCAGCGCACAGAGATGATGCAGGTTTACGCTGATTATCTCGATTCTGTTTATATAGCTGCGCTACAGCTTCAGCTAAAGGTTTAGATAGTTGTCGATGAGATTAGTCAAGAACGATTGCGCTAATGTTTATTGGTGATTAACAGGATCAGATTCCTATTGTATTTGCCGTGTTATGGGCATACACTGAATATATTCCTATCATACAGTCGTATGTTCAGCGTATCCGTCAGAGGAGGGACCCATGACACAGAATAACAATAACGAACCGCTGCTCGACCGCAAAACTGCTGCCCGTTATCTCCGTGTGTCACCCGGCACACTCGCTGTCTGGGACTGCACGAAACGCTATGATCTCAAGCCTATCAAGATTGGCCGTGCTGTGCGTTACCGCCAATCTGATCTAGACGCCTTTATCGAACAGCGTCTATCGCGGTAATCTGCTTACCGCTTCAACCGCGTTCTAACTTCCCATTCTCAGTTCTGCATACGGAGGTCGTCATGGATATTGCCCATGCGAATACGATACCTATTGCCCAGATTTTAAGCCAGCTCGATATTCATCCCAAACGAACCACGCCACACCGACTGCTTTATCTCTCACCTGTGCGTCTGGAAAAAACGCCTAGCTTCTGGGTCTATCTCAAAACCAACCGCTGGCATGATTACGGCGATGGACGCGGCGGTGATCCCGTCGATCTCGTTTGTGCCTATCTCAAGTTCTGCCGTGAAGCGCATACCGTCTCTGATGCCTTACGATGGATTAATAACATGGGTGTGGCACCGTACCAGTTCAAGCCACCTGTCTATGAGACCGATCAGCCTGATGCACCCAGTCTTGTGCTCAAATCCCGCAAATCCATTCAGCATCTTGGGCTGATCCATTATCTGGAGAAGCGCGGTATTCCGTTGGAGATAGCGCATAAGCATCTCAAAGAAATCCACGTCCGAAACCAGAATACTCAGAAAAGCTTTTTTGCGCTGGGCTTTGCGAATGAAGAGGGTGGCTATGAATTGCGCAATCCGTTTTTCAAGGGCTCTTTAGGTACGAAGTCCATCAGCTTTATCCGAGGCTCAGAACCCAAGCCAGATAGTATCCATCTCTTTGAAGGCTTCATGGATTATCTATCCGCTATAGCACAACTGAACGGCAAAGGGTTCAAGGGCGATGCAATAGTCACCAACTCACTGTCCTGTCTCAAACAGGCCATTCCCTATATTCAGAATTACGGCTATCGCACCGCTTATACCTGGCTCGATAACGATCCAGCCGGTCAAAAGGCAACCGTTGCACTTGATGAGTTCTTCAAAACGCAGACCGATCTCACGCATACCCCGATGAACAAAATCTATGCGCCGCACAAGGATGTCAATGCGTGGCACATGCACCAACGCAACCTGACCTTGTAAGGAGAATTCATGTCGCAACTTCATTTGCATGACCTCTTCAAGGTCAACGAAGTCGAGATCATCTATCGCAACCGAATACCGTATCAGGACCGTATCCAGATCACACAATCAGCGACAGCCTATGAAGTTTTACGAGCCAACTGGGATGAAAACCGCCTGGAACTGGTCGAACAGTTCAAGATCCTGATGCTCGATCAGAAAAACAACTGTCTGGCCATCTCTGACATTGCAACGGGAGGCATGGCGGCGTGTCTGGCCGATCCTAAAGTCATCTTTGCAACGGCCCTCAAAGCCCGAGCCATTGGTATCATCCTGGCCCACAATCATCCCAGCGGCAATTTACAGGCCAGCGGTGCTGATCTCACATTGACGCGCAAACTGGTTGAGGGTGGCAAGCTGCTTGATATCAATGTGCTCGATCATCTGATTATAACAGCGCACAACTACACATCGCTTGCGGATGCAGGACTGATGCCACGCTAGCGGTTTGATGCAACCGTGTTGAGGTGAAGGCAATTAGGTCAACGGCACTGTGCCTGTCTGTTTATCAGGATCGACGCTGGTGATGTACCCGACGCGCTCATTCCACCAACCACAATATTCGCCAGCGTGTGCCACGCTTTCCCCGCCCGACCAATATTCTGGCTGGTTCATTCGACTGAACGCCGGGTGTTTTCATCCCCATCATCCTGACAAACGAAAGGACAGCGCGATGACAACTACAAATTCCACCAAACCCCGTTTCACCACCGCACCACAGGAGGCGCACTTGACCCAAAGCAATCCACAACAAAACGACGTCTATGCCCGTATCACCAACAAGATCATCATGGATCTGGAGCAGGGCAATCTCACCTGGCGCAAACCGTGGAACGTCGAGCATTTAGCTGGCCAGGTGCAACGTCCTCTACGCTGGAACGGTATTCCGTACAGTGGCATCAACACCCTGATGCTGTGGGGGACTGCTGCTGAGCAGGGCTATACGTCACCGTACTGGATGACTTATAAACAGGCCACCGAACTGAAGGCCAATGTCCGCAAAGGCGAGAAGGCGACACAGGTTGTGTACGCTGATAAAATCACCCGTGAGGGTGAGAACGACCAGGGCGAGAAGACGACCAGCCAGATTCCATTTCTCAAATGTTACACGGTGTTCAATGCGTCACAGATCGACGGTTTGCCGGAGAATTTCCATCCATCCATAACGCCTGCTGTTGATGATACCAAGCAACGAAACGCGGAACTGGAAGCGTTCTTCAAGCAGACCAAAGCTGATATTTACACCGGAACTCAGGCATCCTATTCCATTACCACCGACCGGGTGCAGATGCCCCCGTTTGAGAGCTTTAAAACTGTTACCGATTATTACGCCGTATTATCGCACGAGTTGACGCACTGGACACGTCATCCAACGCGTTTGGATCGTGACCTCGGTCGAAAAACCTATGGTGATGCAGGCTATGCCAAAGAAGAACTGGTGGCCGAACTGGGAGCCTGTTTTCTGGCGGCTGATCTCGGCTTCGAGCCAATGCCTGAGAAACAGCATGCCGCTTACATTCAATCCTGGTTACAGGCCTTGCAGGATGACAAGAAGCTCATTTTTACCGCCGCATCCCATGCGCAGAAAGCTGTTGAATACATCCACGGGCTAACTTAACTCTTAGCCTTCAGTGTATTTCCGATTATTGGCCAGACATTTATCTGGCCTATAAACTATAGTCTCTCTTAAGTGGTAGGCGTTTCGCCTGTATTTAGTTGATTGCTACGTCGTGAAGGTGTCCCAAGTACTGCTTTTGCAGCATATCTAAACAGGACTACATCAGTAAGTGGATAATCGTCACGTTCAAACACAACTTTGTATTTGTGCATATTTCGATCATAACCGAGCATATCTGCCCCCACTCCAACCATTTCTTTGAGTGTCTGTAAGGTCATGTTCTCACATATGACTGGATCGCCCAAATGATCTGAATTGTACTTCAAAAAAATGGATGGATGTGTATTGCCTTCTGAGGAGACATAGATACGAAAAGGTTCCGATAATAGCTTTTCCTCAAGAGGCTTACTCATCAAGCCAATAATTTCATCATGCTTGTTGATAAACTCTACGACTCCATCCTCATTGAAGTTCACCACGCCGCCATACTCTGTGACATGCTCACTGCCTAATGCGTAGGTCTTTTTAGCGGCTTCGTCAGGAGATGCGGTCTTTTGACTGGCTTTCAAACCATTTGTTGAATGGGAGGAAGTACTGTCAATTGGCTCATTTTTAAAAGACATGTTAAACACCTTGTGGCAGCGTGCTGTAGATGTTTTGTATTGTCATAAAAGTAAGCTCGGGAGTCAAGCCTTTTTTCAGCATACAAAGGCTTGGCAAACCGACCGATGACACTCCTTAACATCTCATCTCATGTCCAAAAAGCCGTTTTATACATTCACGAGCTTACCTAGCCCTAGGCGGTGCGTGTTCTGCTTACCCGGATGGGTTAGCTTGTTGACGTTGTTTCGTTTCGATCAACGACGCTCCTTTGTTTGTCGGTTGATTTACGATGTCAGCTTAGCCCAACCATCCGTGACGACGCTTATCCCTCCTTTTTGACGCGTCAAAAAGGATCTGACGACTCAGGCAAAAATAGACACTGCGTATCGATTTGTGCCTTCGGGGAGCTGTCACGGACAGTCGGGCTTTGCCCGCTTCCATCATCAACAGCAAACAAAGGAGACTAGCTGATGACAAACCAAACCGAAACCAATGCCAAAGCACCAACCCACACGATTTACGTGGTCGAAGCCAAAGAGGGCAATGCAAAGTCCGACTGGCTGAAAGTCGGCGTTGCCTGGGAACACAGCGATAAAGAAGGCCTGAATTTATCGATCAACACCTTGGGTGCCGCCTACCTGCAAACCAAAGGCCAGGAAGCCACATTAAGCGTCCGGCGCAACAAACCGCAGGAATAACATCTAAAAGCCGGGCAGAGATAATCTGCCCGGCTTCTTATCCTTTTCACTCGGATAGGGACCTATTAAATTCATCAACTGTCGGTCGTGACTTTTATCTCAATTACAATCGGCGTTTGGGTCTCTTCTGCTAGCGCATAGCGTGCATCAAGGGCTGTTACGATACGCGGCAGATGATCCAGCAGGGCCATGAATAACGATTCCAGATGATAACCCGACAGGCTGATTTGATAGGATGAAAAGTTTAGCGTGATCATATTGCGGTCATCATGGGGCTCAAACTCTGTCGCAATCAGATAGGCGTAGTTGTAAAAAGCCTTTTTCCCGTCAGGCCATACAAAACAGATATTGCGTGCATGACCAGGCGTTTCATACAGCTTTGCTGTATCCTGACCCACCTCATTTGTTGAAGTCGGATCACTCTCCCGCATCTGATCAAACCGGAGTTTAAAGCCGTGGTTCATAATCGCGGTCTTTGGCTTTAGATGGTGTTTTTTCCGGTGAGGCGACCGTTTTCGTTTGGTGAACGTCAACCGGCTGGCGTTGAATGTCCGCCCGGATGCGCTCGTTCACCAGTGCCTGTGTCTGATGTTTACGACTGACCAGCTCGGACGCCGATTGCCGGTCACCAAGCCGTGCGGCGTGATCCAGCAACTGTTCCCGGTCATCAGTGTAGATACGTGCCCGGTCCCGGCCACGGGAGACCGACACATAGAACTGTTTGGCGTCGGTCGCTGCAAAGGTGCTGGCAGGCTGTGCGATAAAGACCTCATCAACTGTTTTGCCCTGTGAGGCGTGAGAGGTCACACAATAGGCATGGGCGAGGTGACCATAATCCACACTTAACTGATAGGTTGCCTTACTGATGTCGTTGCGCAGACGAATATCCCCTGATTTGGTAACCGAGACCACGTCCAGAATCTGGCCGTTATTGAGCCTGTTCTTATCCTGATCAAAGCCATTGCGGGTGATACGGATTTTATCCCCTTTGGCAAGAGCGATGTCTGCTGTGCGGTACACATCATAGTCGCAGCTTTTATGCACGGGCAGGGGAACACCCTGTTGATCATCGCTACCGATGAACACCCCCTTATCGCTGCTGCTTTCAATCGTCCACACACTGCCTCGTTTGATACCCGGCAAATTCTGGCTGAACTGTACCACCTGACCAACTTTAAAGTTACGCCAGTCTGTTTTTTCAGCTTCCGTCAAATTGGTGTTGATGAGACGTCTGGCAGTTATTTCTTTTTTGCCAAGCAGCCCATCGGCTTGCATCTGTTCGCGAATGGATTGTGTCACCGCATCGCTGTTTTGATGCGTCGGCGAAATCACAATCGCCGACTTGCCTTTCTTGATGGTGTCCACATAATCCCTGACCAGCAGCTCGTTTGGTTTGAGGGGATCAATCGTTTGAATAGCACCCATCTCATTCAGCTTGCCAAAAGCCTCTTTGACGTCGCCTTTCGACAGGTCTTCAACTGCCGCCCGATAAAGCGTATCCCGCTGGCGACGGATTTTACTGACCTCAGCGGCTTGAATACCCCCGACCGTATTGAGAATCCGTAACGCATCCCCGCGTACGACCGAACTGTGCTGACGGGTGTCGCCCCCCAATATCAGCCGGGCATTTTTATCGTGTGCCAGTTTGAGCAGTTCCGTCATATCATGAGTGCCCAGCAACCCGGCCTCATCGACCCACAGAACCTGGTTGAGCAGGGCATCCTGCATTTTTTGATCCGTCAGAATTTTGGCAACGGTCTCAGCCGTGCCAAACCCTTCCTCGCGCAACACTCCCCGCGATGCACCCGACGTGGGAGCCACAACGGTTACCGTTTTGCCAGCCTTCGTCATCCACTCAGAGGCTTCGCGCATCAGCGTTGTCTTGCCCGACCCTGCGGCTCCCCGGATGATCGAGACCTGATGGGTCGAGGTCAGCACATGCCGGATCGCTTCGCCCTGTTGTCCATCAAGAGTGATGTCAGGGACGGTTGTGTATAACGGCCTGAATTTACCTTGCCCACGACGCGCCAGCTCAACCATCTGCTGCTCTTCGCCCAGTACCTGCCGTGTCGTACACAGAATACGGTTTTTGTCGTTGACCTGCATGACACGCTGATCGGCTTGAAACGCGTCCGTAATGGCCTCCAGCTTGACCGCTACATGATCTAGACTGTGCCGGTAAGCACTGGCCAGCAGCCGCCGATCCTGAATCACTGAAGCCCGTTCAAAGCCGTGCTCCAGCGCATGATTGACGCAATGTTCGGGCGTCAGTACCGCTTTTGCTTTTTCGGGTGCAAACCGGATAATTGTTTTGCCTTCCGATTGGTCACCGGTGCCCAGTTCCAACATCTGTCGTCGCCAGTCGGCTTTCAATTCACTCATGCTGTAACCGGTCTGCTTTTTGGAACGGGTCCTGGCCCCCAAAGCTCCCAGTTCGTCAATGTCGGTAACACCTTTTTCTTTGGCGATCCGCCCGATCTCATTAGTGCGTTTGGAAAACAGATCAAGCACCTTTTGCGGGACCCCCTCGATCTCAAAGGACTTGTCTGTGCGCCGGATTTGATAGCCCTGTTCGATCAACTTATCCGACAGCCGCTTGTGGAAAATGGCCTGGTAATAGGGCATATCCCGGTTGATGTCGCGGAACTGCCCGGCCTTGACCTGTTGTTCCGCTTCGTCCCACGTCGCATTGAACACAAAGCAATGAGCATGCAAATGCGGGTCCGGTAAATAGCCATCCACGGGCCGAGACGTTTGATGGACAAACTCCGCATGAAGCAGTTCCCCGGTGTCCCGTTCGCTGGTCTCCTTGTTTTTACGGACCCGCGTTTTGGCGTCGCGTTCAATATCGGCCATCGTTCGCCGAACACTGTCCTGGAACGCATCCAGAATGTGACTGTCATTTGAGAGGCTGTGCAGAATGCTGACCGACTTTGGGCAGTGAAAATTCAGATCATAGCCGACTGTGCGCTGTTCATTGGTGCGGGGGGTCAAAGCCTCACCGGTCACGGGATTGACGTTATCGCAGAGTGCGAAAAATGTCTTCTTATCAACCGGACCGGTGAGACCGAGACGCTCCGCCAGTTTCCCTTGCATCATGCCCTGTAGCTCCTGATCATTCAGGTAATAATCCGCCTTCGCCAAGGCCTGCGAAAAATAGGTCTTGGCACCGGATGCGGACTGGCTCTGGATCATTCTAATCATGACGAACAGGATAAATCAGATTGCTGGAAACGTTGGCCTGAATCGCACTTTCGTAAGCCCTGTACAGTGTGATTAACGCACAGCTATGGTGTGCCCTTAGCCAGAGTTTTTCTTGACCGATGCACAGTTCGTTTTGTATCAGACGTCTTCTCTAAGCACAGCTTATAGTCAGGGAGAGGTGTTAGAACGCGACAGCGACTTCGTCGTCAGCAAATAGGTCAGCGACACGACGCCGCGCATCAGGGTCCGCTGGGCGACGACCATAGAAGTTGAAACCGCGTGTGTCAGTTGCGTCTTCGCCCTCGACAAACGCCTTGACAAGTTCCTCATTAGCGATCTGTTCGTCGATCTTGTCGAGTATGAAATCATCCCCTTTTCGGTATTGCGCCTGATAGCTGAAAGCGTAGAACAGGCTACAAAGATGAAAGACACCGCCAATGGGCTGATTCAATAAACCCAAAAGAATGCCTGTAAAGAAAAAGAAACCGGGTTCCAGCAATGTTTCGATTTGCCTGGTGGTCAAGCGTTGCCCGTTAAACTCGAAGTTACGAAAACGCTCATGTATTTGACCCGTGGATAGACTGAACCGCTGGAAGTCAAATGCGCCAGGCAAACGTTTGATCTCTAGGCGTCGTTGCCATGCACTGTAAGCGAAGTATCCAACGTATGCATACCATGTGAAGAACATCTTGACAAACGTAAACACGGCATCATCGCGGTACTGGTATGGAGACTTGCTGTAGATGAAGAGGGGCATGAAGGACATGATTATGATCAACCACACCGCAATTGAAAACCGGAAATACCGCTCACCCATATTCCGCCGAATGGGTACTTCAAGTATCAGACGCGGCCACGAGCTGAGAGCCAGAAAAAAGTCCAGCAAAGTGTCCATGATGACATTGCGACGCTGGAACAGGGTCTTGTAGTAGAGGTTACTTTTTTTCATGACAGATAGAATTTTGAGAAGTGATAAATGAAATTGCAGTAAAAGGTGAATGACATGCATTACCATGTTTAAGCGGATAGATCGTCCTGCTTAAAAGTCAGTTTCATGTGGTTATAGCCGTTCGGAAATACGTCGCCCTGCCGGTGGATATAGGCCTCAACGCGTAAGCCGTTTTTGGGTCCACCCGTCAGGAGCCGGGAAAACTGTTCAGGTCGCACCAGTCGTTCGAGCTTGAGGCTGCGGCCTTTGGTCTGGGAGAAATTCTGGGCTACCGTTGTGCTTTCAGACTCATCTACGAAATAGGCATCACCGATAAGCTTGCTAAACCACTCATTGGTTTCAGAGTCTGAGGAGGCATGCAGGATCTTCGTTCCGAAATTGCCGAGCAGGCTTCGCACGCGGTGTTCGGCCCGGTCACCACTCATCATCCCTAGGTAATTGGGTAGATTCTGTGTCAGGAAAACGGTCGCAATCCGGCTGCTACGGGCCGTCGTTAAGAACTCGGCATCTTTGTCCAGAAGCAAGTACTGGCTTTCGTCTATCCACAGGAAAACAGGTCTTGGATACTTGTTGACATCCCGCCGTTGCCACGCTCGTTGAAAACAGAATTTTACGAGGAGCTGAGCATCCCTGCTAGGCTTGCCGTAGTCAAGGATTGGCAGGTTGACCAGCACAATCTTACCCTCGAAACAATCCGTTGGAGTTACGGTCGATTCATTGCGGCAAAACAGTGAATAAAACGGTTCACGTAGCAACCTGTAGAGAAAAGCGACGCAGGAAACGTCGATGATGCTTCGTGTTTTCTCGGCAAGTGGAATGAAGCTGTCTACAAAAAAGCCATCAACAAACTTGAGCAGTCGGGCATCAGCCACGGCGTCAAACAGGGCTATTTCATAAACCGTATCGTCAGCGAAGCGCTCCATGGTTGCGGCATCAAGCGTGGCAGTCCATTGATCAATCTGCGACATGACATTGGTACGTGCCGCAGCAAACGCTTGATAGTAGGCTTTGGGCGGCTCGTCCGATGAGGGGGCAGGCTGGTCCTGTTTTGGTATCGTATTGACGATAGCGTGCAGGTTTTGAATGGTTACCCGTCCGTAAGCCAGTTTACACAAATCAATCGTATTCGACAATAAAAGCTCTACTGAATTGCGCCAGAACGGGTCGTTCGACTGGCCGCTTTCCTGACTGGTTCCAGCCTGAATAACAGTTGTAAGCATCTCCATGATCGTGTCGGTTGATGTTAGCTCAGCCGAACCGTAGCCGCTCTCAAAATCCATGAAGTTAAAATATTCCGAACTGCCCGCCTCAATAACAATCAAGTCATCAGACCGGTTAGTTTGCCAGCAATAGGTACGCCACAGATCAACCTCTTCTTTTTTGACCGTCAATATGAGGCCCCCAAATTTGTTGAGCAGGTATTTCTGAGCAATCAACTTCCCACTTGCTGACGACTTGCCGGAGCCAGTACTACCGAGAATCTGAATTCCCGTACACGCATGCCTGATGGTGAGACAGTCGCGACCAGTTTGTGTTGCTAGGTCTATAATCGGCGTGTCTAAATCAAACTCAGCCATATTCTTAAAAGTGTATACTGTGTCATGAAGTCGGACACAGGTGATTAGTAGAAACGGAATTTTGAGCTTTACCGCACCACAAAAAGGAAGGCTGTTGAGTATAGCAGTCCTACCTGTTGAAACATGCAGCTGAGCCTGCCCATTAAAATGGGAGTCGCGTGAAATTTCTGCATTACATCAGGGTTATAGGAATCGAGTTGATTCAGTAAGTCCTGAGGATTCGAGTAGGTGATCAAGCTCCTCGAATCCCCGAACTTTACAAGCATGCTTGTTTAGCCGATTTTACGCCACGAGCCATTTTCGTAAACGTAATCCCCATCACTCCAGATGGGCTTTGGCGTACCTCGCTCGTCGAGGTAGATACTCTTATCGGCTTCAGTGCTACTGGGCGTAGCACCGATATTGTCCAGATGTTCCCGGACTTTTTCACTTGGTTGTTCAGGCATAGCTGACAGAATTTAAGCGTTAGGTGATGAACTCTACACATGCGTTTCGGCGCGATTGCCGACTCCGTTATCGATCGATGGTGTAAAGTTCACGCCTGATTACCCAATAAAATATTTTACTTTATCTGGTTAACCAACCTTTATTCTGCTTTTTCTGGAAACGTCATATTTCTATGAAGTATGAATTAATTCCAGAAATTTTTAGATTGTGGTCCGAATTGTAATTTCCTGGAAAACAATGCACATTCCCCTGATTGAGGCAGTCGCTGATAAATTAATAGCGGACGCCAAACATCATCTGATCAACTACATCGATGAGCACTTTGCTGAATACTTGGCGACAAAAGGTAAAAAGGCAAAAGACCTAGAGAATACAGCTTTGTGGAATATGGTTGGCCCTGCTAACGAATCGGTGTGTACTGATGCATTAGGTGTGAATGGGAACTGGTTCTATAAATTAAAACGTGATTTCGAAAAATCGCCTGATCAAAGCAATGATTTCAGGATCATCCATAAAGATTCCGAAACGCTCAGCGCCATTTTCAGACGTATGGGACACGTCGTTCACAGGAATAGTTTTGTTTCCAGTTTTATTCCTTACGTAAAAAAGCTGGATCTACCTGAGGTGCTGAAATCGTTCCAGATTGGCATCATAAGGCAGTATGAACCCGACATTGAACGGGAAGTAGACGGAGTGGACTGGGATGAAGTAGCCATTACTGCCAATTTCAAAAAAAGATTGGTGCCTAATTCTTCCTCAAATTGGTACCTCTACTTCTACGGCTATGAAACGCTACATGAGCAGGTTAACCGAGAAAAATCCTGGCCATTGGTTAGATTAAGACTTCAGTTTAGAACTTTGATAGGGCAAAAAGATCTATCTGTCACGATCACTAACACGGAAAACCGAAAGCATTACCACTACCGGGGCAGAACAGATGTAGAAGTATCCACAAACAAAGTACTTGTTATCAATTTGCGCACTACGGAAAGAACGCCTACACGGCAGTTAAATATCAAGCTGCTGATTGACGGTGCTTGGGGTAATTTATTCGTTGGACAATATTCAAACTATGAAGCCGACACCAGTAGAATTATCAGCGGGGACTTGATTTTGGAACAAGCCAAAGAAGTGAATCCCGTTCCCTACACCTTTGACATAGTAGAGCCAATCGAGAATACAGAAAGTTATGAGCTCATTCGTCATGTGTCACCAATGATACCTCATCTACGATCTCGTTTTAGGCAGACTGACCCCATTGCTTTCAATCAAGAAATTAAGATGTGGCAGACGACAACGCTACCATAGGGAATCACTTGACTTGGACTATGACAAACGTACAATGTCATTGTCATACAGCTTGGGGAGTTCATTATGCAAGAGGAAACGTCACCTAAGCTCATTCAGTGGATGAGTGATAATCATTACATTAGTAAAGCCAATTGGCAGTCATACGTTGACTACAGTCATCAAGATAAGAGCTACGAGTTCTTGGGTTATCTAGAGGCTACTCGAGGTATCCTAAATCAACTCAAGCAAGCACTTATCAGTAATGAGCCAGAACAACTTAGGACCGTCATCATCCAGATCATCGAGAACCGCGAAAGCTTAATCGAACACGCTGAACACATCATGGATAGAGAGCTGACAGTTAGTAATAGCAGCCAGCCTGCCTAACAAAGCCATGTGCTCGAACAGCTATTTTTCTGTAGGCCAAGTTTCTTCATCGTATTTCGACCAGCCTGATTCCTTACTTTCCTGGTAGAAATAACCATCAGTCCAAACGATACGTCCATCGGGGTTCCAATATTTGTTTGGCATTGATGGATATGGAGAAAACCCATCTTTCGTGAGCTTATCATTCAACTGCTCACCCGTGCGTTCATAACTCATGTATGACCTTTTAAGATTAATACTACAAAGATAAAAACTGTTTAAACCGTATTTCAAAACGAAAACGCATTTTCTTCGATCATAGTGTTGGCTGAGCAAAGCGAAAATTAGCAGGTGGCACAGAGTTTACTACGTCAAGATGTCTTGAGTCTTTTCTAAGACTTCCACCTCAATTATCATGCCTACCCATATTCGGTTTTTACTGACCAACCTAATTTACTCATTCTAGCTAAAACATGATTATCGCTTGTTCAGATGATAAGGGATTATATCTTTGCCTACGCATAAAATGGTATGCATGCATACCATTACTGAATATGACCTTTAAAAGAGCTTCATCACCGATTTCAAATGAGCGATTCCACTCACCTCGGTACAATGCACCTAAGAACTTTAATAGCTATTATTTGCCACGTACAGAGAGCCAGTTAGTTAGAAGTTGTAGTATAGTTGTAGGAACAAAAAAGGGAGCTACAACATTTTGTTGTAACTCCCTGATTATAAGGTGGTGATGGACGGAATCGAACCGCCGACACAAGGATTTTCAGTCTTCTTCAACTTTAATTCATACGCAATACAGCATCCAATGCTTCATCAGCATCCTGGTGAATAAAATTGCCCTGATACCCAATCGTTGTGGTAATTGAGGTATGTCTGTAAAGCTTTTGCAAGAGTTGGATAGGTATTTTGTCTCCTGATAGATTACCAAACGTGTGACGCGCTATGTGCATCGTTAGCGGCTTTTTTATACCAACTCGCTTGGCAATTTCTTTTAAGTACTCATTACATGACTTAGTCCGAGTCTTAATTCGGATCTGTACAGCATACGATTTTGATAGATCAAGCAAAGAGGCCAGATCATGAAATACCAAGTCATGAGTGTTACTCTTGGGATACTGATTTAATATCCGTAGGGCTTTATCTGGTATCTTAAGCGACCCCGCTTTTTGATTCTTGCCCATGGCGTAATAAAGCCGGTCATTCTGAAAATCGGACCATTTGAGGCGAAATACATCTGAAATCCTCATCCCAGCAAAGTAAAAGGAGATAAGCCAGAGGTTACGAGCATGGTTCTCGTTTGCTGATAGTTCAGCGTTTTCAACCAATTTAACTTCATCGGCTGACAAACCAATTTTCAGACTATCCGGGAATTTGATTGTGATTTTACCTTTACCAAAAGGGTAATACTTATGGTCTACGACACCCGCCGCTATACCTCGATTGTAGATTGTCCGAATGACAACTAAGTGATTGACGATGGTGCGATCTGTCACATTGCGCGTGTGTTTCAGATGAACCGTAAATTTTTTCAGTAACGTTGGTGTGATCTCAGAAAAGCTGATTTGATCGCTGCCCAAGAACTCCTTGAATCGGTTGATGCGAGGTTGATCTGTCGAGAGTTGATTGGATTTTCCTGTTTTGCGCAACTGATCACAATAAATGGCGGCTTGCCTAAAGAACGTGTTTTCTTTAGCAGTAACCATGGCTGAACGCATGGCATCCACGGATGTATCAGCATTGTTGGTTTCCCGTTCGAGCAACTTGTCATTGAAGTCAGCAACTGCTTTAGCTAACAAATTATTGAAGCGGGTGGCGTTGGGATACGACTTTTTGACCCGCTGGGTTCTCTCATCCCAATCTATCAACCGTACAGAATGCTCTAAGTAGGTATAGAACGTTTTCCGATTATACGTGTATCGAATGGCTAATGGATAGGTGCCATCAGCTTTGACATTTTTGCGCAGTACGATCTTGATAGTCGCCATAGTGTTGAGTTAATAAGGACAACAACAGGACAACAAACGCTGATTTTAGCTAGTTTCAATTAATATGACTATTGTATAATTAATTGATATTCAGAATTTTACAAACCATATAGAACCATATAAAACCAGCTTGTACAGGACTTAAAATCCTGTGGGCCTCAAGCCCGTGCGGGTTCGACTCCCGCTCCTGGTACAAGTCCCTCTAAAAAGGGAAATCAAGAGACTAACAAAAGCGCTGAATATCAGCGCTTTTGTTGTTTTATACCATTTCCACTTCCTCTTGTTTGGATGTTGATCTACGTTACTTTATTATTCGTTTAATCCGATATTCTGTATATTCACCAACAGGAGAGTAAGGCGAAGTGCGGTGATACGTATGGTGCGCCTCATGGTTAAGACCACTTGTTAAGTTGGATAACGGGCTAAATTCTCAGAGTCTCACTTCCAGCAGAATAAAGATTAAGACGCCCGCGAAGCGGATTCATTTCCAGCACCCGATAAAGGCCAAAATCGATCGGTATGCATAATTCATATCAGGCCTATACAGGAGGGGGCTAATTCGTCATGAATTAGCCCCCTCCTGTATAGGCCTGATATGAATTATAACAACTTGTTGTCTTCTAATCTCCTGTACGTCAGCTAATGCCTATCGGAACCATATTTTCTGGGTGTAACGCTCCTGTTTAACCTGCCGTTCGAGGTTCACAATCACATAACCTACTGTCGACTCGCCAGCGTCGATCTCCCGGCCTGCTAGTGTGGAAACGCCCTCGACAAACCGCCGCAACAACCTGCCCTGACTATCCAGCAAATTAACCGTTACCAGTTCCGTCTGAGCAAACCCTTTCAGGTACAACCGAAACTTCCCGCCAACGCCCGGATTGGGATAGGCGATCGCCTGCACCGACACCTGTGGCTGAACTTCCTGCCCCTGAACGGCCAGTATCAGGCTCGCCACCTGACTGTCTACTTTTAAGTAATCCGTCCCCCGCTCGTCAGCCATGTAGCTTCGGAAATCGCCCCCCTGCATACCCGCCTGCGCCGAACCGGGATCCTTGCTTTCATCATAGAGCCGCACCTTGTCGACATAGCCTGGCTTAAGCCCAAAATCGAACAGTAGGTAGTCCTGGCCGGCTACCAGATCCAGTTTCTCGCCCTGGCTGGTGATACCATGAAAGTCGGCTGTTGGTGCGGCAGCAGGACCATACACCACCGAGTTATCCGACCAGGAACCTGCGTTCTCGCTGCGGATCGACAAGGTCTGGTCTGCTATTTCGGCAGGCAGCACAACCGACACCTGCGAAGGTCCCCAGGCAAAGTTGCGGGCCGAAAAAGTAGGTCTGGCCAGCACTTCATACCGATTTGTCGATGCATTGAACGAAAGGCGTAAGCCAATCTGGGGTAAACTCTGGCCCATCGCATTTGATCCTGCAAAGCAACAGAGGCCTACCAATAAGCGATGATGAATCTTCATGGCTGGAGGAAAAAGGTTAGCGAATACGAGTCACGACCAAAGGCAAACACTGGCTGATACAACTTCCGCAGAGCGTAAGTGGTAACGCCGGTGAAACGGCAAAGCAACTGGCTGTTATCTGGCTCAACCTGTTAACGCCATTGGCGACCAGATTGGTCATACTGTTATCATCGGCGTATGTCACGGCATAGGCTGAATACGTACCAGCAACAAGGCTGATAGACGCAAACGAAGCACCAGAAGACACCTGCACCAGTTTACCGGTTGCATCGGTCAACACATAGCTGGTTTTTATGCCTGCACCCGAGCTACCACCGGCCATCTGAAGCGTAATAGGCTGGCCAATCTGATAATCACAGGTTGCCGGTGCAGCAACACAAGCCTTGAAGACCAACGCATCCGACCAGTCGAAACACGTAGCCGCGACAGCACTCAGGGCATTACCAACGGCTAATCCGCTAACAGGTGCCTCGTATGTAAGGGCCACCGCCATGTAAGTCGCCGTGCCGCTCAATCCTGAGAAACTGGGTGTCGGACTGATTTGCAGGATGGTACCTGTATTGCTGGCCAGCACGTAACGCGTTGTTACCGTTGTGCCGCTGGTGCCGCCAGTGGTAGCAAGTGTTACCGTCGAGGTTGTATAATCACAGGCAGCCAGCGTAAGCGGGCAGCCGTAGGCATTCACCACCGTGTTTGGCAACGTACCCGGGCATAGATCAACATCGTCTGATACGCCATCACCGTCGGCATCTGCTTTCACGCAGGCCCTGAAAACCAGCGCATCCGACCAGTCGAAACACGACGCAGACACCGCACTTAGCGAGCTTCCTACTGTGAGGTTACTAGCCGGACCATTGTATGTAAGCGCCACGGCCATGTAGGTGGCCGTTCCACTAAGCCCGGTAAAACTGGCCGTTGGCTGAATCTGTAGAATGGTGCCCGTGTTGCTGGTCAGCACATAGCGTGTGGTAACAGCAGTCCCGCTGGTTCCTCCACTGGGCGTGAGTGTTACCGTCGATGTTGTGTAATCGCAGGTGGTCAGTGACAGGGGGCAACCGTACGCATTCACGGTTGTGCCGGCGGGTGTACCCGGACACAGATCGACGAGGTCATCGACGCCATCACCATCCGTATCGGTCAGCCAACCAGTAGCCGGTCCATCAGTTACTACCGGAAGACCACCAGCTAACAGATCGACACTACTTGTTAGCCCCAAAAGCACTACCAGCCAACATAGAGAGAAACCTAGTTTGGTTTTCATAGTTAGCGGGTTATTTGCTTAAAGTAGGCGCGGTTAAGTTGCAGGCGGTACAGGTGGTTCCCGTATTGGCGTAGTTCTGCACATACAGGTTAGACAAGCCGGTTGCCGAATACATGGTATTGGCAAAATCACCGCCATTCATCCCCGCTACGCTCGAATCAGGATCAGCACCGTTGACGAATAACCGCAGGCCCGGCAAACAGGCACCGCCCGGCAGCACAAACGTGAACAGCAGCGTTTCTACGCCTGCGGTGAGATCTACTTTCTGCCCATTAGAATCTACGCCGTGAAAATCAGACCCCACTACATCATACGCGTTTGAGTTGTTGCCCCAGCCACCAGCCGCTACACTGGTAATTGTGAAAGCCACATTTGTTAGCGACGACGGCGTAACGATGGTAACCTGACTACTCCCCCAGTTGTACTGTAGCTGGGTGAAGTTGGGCTTGGCATACACCTCATACCGGCTTAGGGCCAGGTTATAGCGGAGCGTATAATCGACCGTCTGGGCCAGACTGGCGATGCTCAGGCAGAGGAAACACAACGCAAAAAAATAGGTCTTCATGGTAATACGGAATAAAGTGTGATCAAAATTGGGGGCGCAGAGCGGGTAGCCCTGCGCCGGAAACTACTATCAGGGAATCTGTTCCAGCATGAAATCGAAGTTGTAGAGCTGGGAAGAATTCATCTGGGTGTTTGTTCGGAAATTGGTAATCACGTTGATGAAAATCAGCGAAGTATCGTTGGACGTACCCTGATACTTGACCTTCCCGTCCATGTTTATATCACCGAAGTAATACCCAAGTGCGTTGTTGTAATTGTAAACCACCGGACTGCCAGGGGACACGTTTTGAGCACCAGCCACTTCAGAGAAAATAGCGATCAGGTCGTTGATTGAACCCTGGTACTTGACCTTCCCATTATGATTGGCATCACCTGCCCATAAGGCCTGCTGTCCGTTGACCGTAACCTGCTCCCATCCGTCAAAGTCAAATGCACCAATAACTTTATTCCAGACCTGAGCAGAAGTACTTGACGGGAAATCAACAATCGTACCAGTTGCAGATAGTGGCACCGCTGTGGCCGTCATTACGCCCAAATGGTTACGATGTTTAACGCTCACGTAGAAACTGTTCCCGGAAAGTCCGGTAAAGCTCAGCGGTGAAACCCCATCACTGGCCAGTACCACATCTCCGTCACGCTGTACCATGGCCGATCGGGTAGCCACAACAAGCGACAAATTGCTCGGGTCACGCAGTTCAACAAACACCCAGTCCACCACAGCATTACCGGTCCCTGCATTGAGGGCCGTCACGCTGGCGGGCATCGTTTCGCCACCACCCCCATTGACGTGGGTAAAACGAGCGGCACCAAGAGCAGAATAAGGCTCAGTCAGCGGTAAGAACTTCTGGCTTCGCAGGTCATCGCGCATCAGATTATCCGGGCTGCCGAACAGCGCTCCCTGCAACATAACCCTCAGCTTCAGCACCACCGCATTAGGGTTTACCGGCTGCTGAACGAGCACACTCACCGTTGCGACATCACATTTGCCAGCCGGGTTACAAACCGTATAAGTAAAGCTGTCACCGCCACTATACCCGGCTGCTGGCGTATACGTATAAGTACCTAGCGGACTCATCACCACCGTACCACTCACCGGCTGACCAGTTGTGTACTGTAGTGGCAGTCCCTGCGGATCGCTGTCATTGGCCGCAACTGTTGCCGTAGCCGTAGTATTGGCTGTTACCAGTAGCAGATCATCGACGGCGACTGGTGACAGCGTTGTGCCAACCGGTGGTGTCGGGTCAACGCGAACGGTCACTGTAGCTGTGGTACAAAGGGCTGGCGTAGCCCTGTCGCATACCTGATACGGGAAGCTGACCACACCCGTAAATCCAGCGGGAGACGTGTAGGTCACCGTACCGTCTCCATTCATCACAGCCGTACCAACAGTTGGCGGCGACAGGATCGTCGGTATAGCTAGCTGCCCGTTGAGGCTTGTTGCGCTATCGGGATCGGTATCGTTGGCCAGTATGGCAATCGTCAGACTCTGACCAGATATACTCTGGACATTATCGTTATTGGCGATAGGCCTGTTGTTGGTAGTCAGCACCGGATCAGGAATTACATTAACCTGTACGCAACTACTGGCACTCAACCCGGCTGTATTCGAAGCCGTGTAGCAGAAGCTCACAGTTCCCGTAAAGCCGACTGGTGCGGTATACGTATAGCTTCCGTCAGGGGCCATTGTTACCGTTCCCGCCACAGGCTGGCTAATCAGGCTCGCCGTCAGCGGTAACCCTTGCGGATCACTGTCGTTGGTCAGTAAGTTACCCGACACCGGCTTCCCGGGCGAGGTATTAGCAATATCAGGTGTTACAACCGGTTTCTTGATTGCCACTGGAGTCACTGCCGTAAACGTATTTACATCCGTAACTGTCCCACCCGGCGTGCTTACCACAGCCGTCACGCTTTGCGGACCTGCTGCAAACGTCAGACTACTACAGGCGAACGTACCTGACGCACTGGCCGTCGTCACGCATGATTGTCCACCCGGTGCCAGAACCGTCACACTAGCCAGTGGGGTGGCCGTACCACTAATCGTTGGCGTAGTCGTGGCCGTGCCGTTATCGGCCGGTGAGAGAATCGCCACCGTGGGCGGAGCTACCGTAGTGAAGGTAATCGGTTGAGAAGTTGAGCCGCCGGGCGTGGTAGCCGTCACCGTCAGCGTTGTTGGGCCAACTGGCAGCGGACTCGTCAAAGCGCAGGCGAACGTACCTGAGGCACTGGCCGTAGTGCTACACAGCGTGGCTCCCAACGGATCGGTGATAGCAATTATAGCACCCGGTGTAGCTGTACCCGCAATGGTCGGCGTGGTCGTCGTCGACACTCCGTTCGGTGAGGTCACCGTCAGGCTTGGCGGACCAACCGCCGTGAAGGCGTTCACGTCGGTGGCCGTACCACCGGGGTTGCTCACCGTAGCCGTCACGCTCTGCGGACCTGCCGCGAAGGTTAAGCTCGAACAGGCGAACGTACCTGAAGCCGAAGCTGTCGTTACACAGGATTGTCCACCCGGTGCCAGCACCGTCACACTGGCCAGCGGTGTAGCCGTACCACTAATCGTTGGCGTAGTCGTGGCCGTACCGTTGTCAGCAGGTGAGAGAATCGCCACCGTGGGCGGAGCTACAGCCGATACCGTCACCGGTACCGACGTTGAGCCGCCCGGACCGGTGGCCGTCACAGTCAACGTATTTGGGCCGACAGGCAGGGATACCGAACAGGCAAACGTACCTGAACTACTAGCCGTGGTCGTGCACAAGGTCAACGGACCAGGACCTGTGATCACCACCGGCGTGTTCGGTGCGGTGGTGCCACTTATCACCTGTGTAAGTCCGCCAACGGGCGGGGCCGTAGCCGTCAGGCTCGGTGGGGCAATAATGGTAAAGGTGCTCGTTGCCGGGCTACTGTTACCACCCACGTTGCTGGCAACCGCAGTTACGCTGTCTGTACCTGCCGGGAATGGCGCAGCCGTAGTCACCGAGTAAACACCCGTAGTGGGACTGGCGGTCGTGGTCAGACTCTCACTCGTGCTGGTGGTCAGGATGATCGTGCTTCCTGGTGTGGCGGTGCCCGAAATAACCCTGGTACCAACCGGTTGGGTACTGCTGTTGGCCGGAGACAGAATGGCCACTACCGGTGGAGCTACCGCCGTAAAGCTGGTGGTCGTTGTTGAACAACCGCCTGATGTACAGGCCGTAACTGTCAGCGTAGTTGGCCCTGCTGGCACCGTTACCGTACAGGCAAACATACCGGAGGCACTAGCCGTCGTGGTGCATAGTGTGGCTCCCGATGGATCAGTAATGGCGATGGTGCTGCCCGGCGTGGCCGTACCCGAAATAACCGGAGCCGTCGTCGTCTGTGGACCCGTTGGTGCCACCGTCAGACTAGCAGGGCTACTTGGAGCCAGCGCCGTGAAGGCGTTCACATCCGTAGCCGTACCACCGGGGTTACTCACCGTAGCCGTCACGCTCTGCGGACCAGCCGCGAAGGTTAAGCTCGAACAAGCGAACGTACCCGACACACTGGCTGTCGTTACACAGGATTGTCCACCCGGTGCCAGCACTGTCACACTGGCCAATGGCGTAGCCGTACCACTAATCGTTGGCGTAGTCGTGGCTGTGCCGTTATCGGCCGGTGAGAGAATCGCCACCGTGGGCGGAGCTACCGTAGTGAAGGTAATCGGTTGAGAAGTTGAGCCGCCGGGCGTGGTAGCCGTCACCGTCAGCGTTGTTGGGCCAACTGGCAGCGGACTCGTCAAAGCGCAGGCGAACGTACCTGAGGCACTGGCCGTAGTGCTACACAGCGTGGCTCCCAACGGATCGGTGATAGCAATTATAGCACCCGGTGTAGCTGTACCCGCAATGGTCGGCGTGGTCGTCGTCGACACTCCGTTCGGTGAGGTTACCGTCAGGCTTGGCGGACCAACCGCCGTGAAAGCGTTCACGTCGGTGGCCGTCCCATTCACGTTTCCAGCTATAGCCGTGACACTCTGTGGACCAGCCGCGAAGGTTAAGCTCGAACAGGCGAACGTACCTGAGGCACTGGCCGTCGTTACGCAGGATTGACCACCCGGTGCCAGCACCGTCACACCGGCCAGCGGCGTAGCCGTACCCGATACTGTCGGCGAGCTCGTAGCTGTACCGTTGTCAGCAGGTGAGAGAATCGCAATCGTGGGCGGCGTTGACGGCTGTACCGTGAGGTAAGCCGTTGCCGTGGCACACAGAACAGGCGTAGCATTGTCGCATACCTGGTAGATGAACGCATCACTACCCACAAACGTCGGCCCGGGTATGTAGGTGTAACTGCCTGTTGGCGAGAACACCAATGTACCACTCGACGGAATAGATAGTAGACTGAATACCAGCGGTTGCCCCTGCGGATCGCTGTCATTGGCTGCTACGGTGGCCGTGGCCGAAATCCCTTTCTGAGTCAGCAAGGCATCGTCCAAAGCGACCGGAGCCGTGTTGGTCACACCTACCGGTGGCGCTGGCTCAATGCTAAACGTTACCAGGGCTGTCGAACAGGCTGGCGGCGTGCCCCCGTCACACACACGGTAGGTCAGCACATCCGTGCCCGTGTAACCCGCAGCCGGGCTGTAACTCACCGTGCCATCAGCATTCACCAGGGCCGTGCCATGCGTGGGCTGGGTCACAATCACCGGGTTGAGCAGGGGGTGCCCTTCCGGGTCCACGTCGTTGGCCAGCACCGCTACGAGCACCGGCACACCCGTGGTCGTCTTGGGCGAATCAGGGTTGGCGATTGGCGCATCGTTGGTGGCCGGATTACCCACCGGCACCGGAATCAGCGTCAGGGTGGTGGTGGCACACGAAGGTGGTGTAGCCCCATCACACACCTGGATGGGCACCGTCACCGGGGCGGTGGTCCCTGCCGGGGCGGTGTAGGTGTACGATCCATTGGGGCTTAACGTCAAGCCGGCGGGTGAGGTACCCACGACCGAGGCCGTCAGGGGAGTGCCTTCGGGGTCCCTGTCGTTGGTCAGCACATTGCCCGTGGCGGGCAGGCCCACCACCACATCGTTGAAATCGGGCGTTACTACGGGCAACAGATTGACTGCGGGCTGTACATTCAGGCTTACCGTAGCCACGTCGCACTTACCCGCACTGTTACAAACCAGGTACAGGAAGCTGTCTGAACCCGTAAACCCAGGCGCTGGTGTATACGTATAACTACCGGTAGCAGTCATCACCACGGTACCCGAGGCAGGCTGTCCGCTAGAATAGACCAGTGGTAAAGGCGGCGTGTTGGGGTCAGCATCATTAATCGACACATCGCCCGACTTTGGCGTATTAAAGCGCACCAGCAACGCGTCATCTACCGCTACCGGAGCCAATGTTGTACCAACAGGCGGTGTTGGCTGCACATTAACGGTCACCACGGCCGTAGCGCAGGAAGCAGGCGTTGCATTATCGCACACCTGGTATGTGAAGCTTACAACACCCGTGAAGTTGGCCGGAGGCGTAAACGTCACCGTACCATTCGCGTTCACTACTGCTGTACCCACGGTGGGCTGACCGATGATCGTTGGATTACCTAGCTGGCCATTGGGCGTTGTTGCATCGTCAGGGTCAGTATCGTTGGCCAACACCGCCACGGTCACCGACGTACCTGCCGTCGTCTGCGTATTGTCGTTATTGGCAATCGGTCTGTCATTATAAACTGGCGACGAAATCGGGTTGACGTTAATCGACACGCAGGCACTTGAACTTAGCCCGGCCGTATTACTAACCGAATAACAGAAACCGGCTACCCCCGTAAAATCAACAGGTGGCGTGTAGAAGTAGGTCCCGTCAGTGCCCATCGACACCGTACCTGCCGTAGGCAGACCAATAAGCCCGGCGGTCAACTGCCCGCCCTGCGGATCAACATCGTTGGTCAACACATTACCTGTCAACGGCACGTTGCTATTTGTATTGGCAATATCAGATGTAGCTACTGGCGGTAAAAGCACAGAAACGGTAGGCTGTACCGTGAGGTAAGCCGTGGCCGTAGTGCACAAAGCCGGAGAAGCATTGTCACACACCTGGTACGTAAATCGGTCAGAACCCACAAACGTCGGCCCGGGTATGTAGGTGTAGCTGCCTGTTGGCGAGAACACAACCGTACCGTTGGCCGGACTGGTCAACTTGGCAAACACCAGCGGTTGCCCCTGCGGGTCGCTGTCATTGGCTGCTACGGTGGCCGTGGCCGAAATCCCTTTCTGAGTCAGCAAGGCATCGTCCAAAGCGACCGGAGCCGTGTTGGTCACACCTACCGGTGGCGCTGGCTCAATGCTAAACGTTACCAGGGCTGTCGAACAGGCTGGCGGCGTGCCCCCGTCACACACACGGTAGGTCAGCACATCCGTGCCCGTGTAACCCGCAGCCGGGCTGTAACTCACCGTGCCATCAGCATTCACCAGGGCCGTGCCATGCGTGGGCTGGGTCACAATCACCGGGTTGAGCAGGGGGTGCCCTTCCGGGTCCACGTCGTTGGCCAGCACCGCTACGAGCACCGGCACACCCGTGGTCGTCTTGGGCGAATCAGGGTTGGCGATTGGCGCATCGTTGGTGGCCGGATTACCCACCGGCACCGGAATCAGCGTCAGGGTGGTGGTGGCACACGAAGGTGGTGTAGCCCCATCACACACCTGGATGGGCACCGTCACCGGGGCGGTGGTCCCTGCCGGGGCGGTGTAGGTGTACGATCCATTGGGGCTTAACGTCAAGCCGGCGGGTGAGGTACCCACGACCGAGGCCGTCAGGGGAGTGCCTTCGGGGTCCCTGTCGTTGGTCAGCACATTGCCCGTGGCGGGCAGGCCCACCACCACATCGTTGAAATCGGGCACCACCACCGGAGCCTGGTTGACCGCAGGCTGCACGACCGTAAAGGTGTTCACATCCGTAGCCGTACCACCGGGGTTACTCACCGTAGCCGTCACGCTCTGCGGACCAGCCGCGAAGGTTAAGCTCGAACAAGCGAACGTACCCGACACACTGGCTGTCGTTACACAGGATTGTCCACCCGGTGCCAGCACTGTCACACTGGCCAATGGCGTAGCCGTACCACTAATCGTTGGCGTAGTCGTGGCTGTGCCGTTATCGGCCGGTGAGAGAATCGCCACCGTGGGCGGAGCTACCGTAGTGAAGGTAATCGGTTGAGAAGTTGAGCCGCCGGGCGTGGTAGCCGTCACCGTCAGCGTTGTTGGGCCAACTGGCAGCGGACTCGTCAAAGCGCAGGCGAACGTACCTGAGGCACTGGCCGTAGTGCTACACAG
>NZ_CAXUEC010000007.1:0-396712 GCF_964250085.1 uncultured Fibrella sp.
GACATGATCGACTAAGTTAAGCACTTAGACTGTCCGCCAAACCTGGACCATCTCAGTTAAACTTGGGCATTTCGAGGTAAATGAATCGAAGCTTTGGAAAAAAGATCCGGTGGGTTTCAATATCCATCAACTGAATATCATGACGCAACTTGTCCTTTTCGGCCGGGTCCTCGTCAAAAATAAAGTCCATCACTGCGACAGTATATACGCCCGTCTGCCTGAAATCCCAGTCGCCCGTTTGTGCCTGCTCCTGAATGGGAAACGTAGCGTAATAGATGCTTCTGTCTTTGAAATACTTCTGTCGGGCTTTCTGAATTTCCACGATAAACCGCTCGCCAGTATCTGTCTGGCAATACAAGTCAAAAACAGCCTTGCGATCGACCGGTGAAACGCCTAGCTGCTCATTTTTCAGAAATGTCAGGTCGGTGATCCGGCCCCGATCGGGTAGTAATTCGTTCAGGAAATCCATGAGGAGGTCTTTATTGGCCTCCTCCCCGAAGATTTTCTTGAAACCAAAATCAGTGAACGGGTTTATATATTTCTCCTGCATAGCTTTAGTGGGTCAAAAGCATAGTAATATACAACCGGTTCATCAGCAATAGAATACCTCCTACACTACTGTTGTCTTAATCTTTAACTCATCGAGTTGCTTATCAGAAATGACCGATGGAGAATCGATCATGACGTCGCGGCCAGCATTGTTTTTGGGAAAGGCAATGAAGTCCCGGATGCTGTCGACGCCGCCGAACAGCGAACAGAGGCGGTCGAAACCGAAGGCGATACCGCCGTGGGGCGGCGCACCAAACTCAAACGCATCCATCAGGAAGCCGAACTGGTTTTTCGCTTCTTCATCCGAGAAACCAAGCAGGCTGAACATCCGCGCCTGTAGCTCCCGGTTGAAGATTCGGATCGAGCCGCCGCCCACTTCGGTCCCGTTGATGACGAGGTCATAGGCGTTGGCCCGAACCGCACCCGGATCAGTGTCGAGCAGCGGAATATCTTCGGGTTTAGGCGAGGTAAACGGATGGTGCATGGCAAACCAGCGGGCTTCTTCTTCACCGTATTCGAGCAGTGGGAAATCGAGTACCCACAGCACTTTATAATCGTCGGCGTTGCGCAGGCCCAGGCGCGTGCCCATCTCTAACCGTAGTTCGTTCAACTGCTTGCGGGTTTTGTTAGCTTCGCCTGCCATCAGTAATAGCAGATCACCCGGCTGTGCATTCATGCTGGTCCCCCAGGCCTTCCGCTCGTCGTCCGAATAGAATTTATCGACCGATGATTTCACATTGCCGTCGTCGCCAACGCGGGCGTAAATCAGGCCCTTCGCGCCAATCTGCGGACGTTTCACCCAGTCGGTCAACTCGTCCATCTGCTTGCGCGTAAATGTAGCCGCACCCGTTGCGCAAATACCGACAACCAGTTCGGCACTGTCGAAAACGGGGAAGCCTTTGCCCTGTACCTGATCGGTCAGCTCCACAAACTGCATACCAAACCGGATATCGGGCTTGTCGGAACCATACAGGCGCATGGCGTCGGCATAGGTCATTCGGGGCACCTCGGGCAGGTCGATGTTCTTCACCGTTTTGAAGAGATGCCGCGTCAGGCCCTCGAACATGTTCAGAATATCTTCCTGCTCTACAAACGACATTTCGCAGTCTATCTGGGTGAACTCAGGCTGCCGGTCGGCGCGCAGGTCTTCGTCGCGGAAACACTTCACGATCTGGTAGTACCGGTCGAAGCCCGATACCATCAGCAGTTGCTTAAACGTCTGCGGCGACTGTGGCAGGGCGTAGAACTCACCTGGATTCATGCGGCTTGGCACCACAAAATCACGCGCTCCTTCGGGCGTTGATTTGATCAGAACCGGCGTTTCTACCTCAATAAAGTCCTGTGCGTCCATATATTCGCGGGTACGTCGGGCCACCTGATGGCGCAGTTCCAGGTTGCGGCGCACCGGATTACGGCGCAGATCCAGGTATCGATAACGCAAACGCAAATCGTCGCCACCATCGGTGTCATCTTCAATGAGGAACGGGGGCAGCTTGGCCGGGTTCAGCACGACCAACGCTGTGGGACGTACCTCAATATCGCCCGTCGTGATATTGGCATTCTTCGATTGGCGCTCAGTCACGGTTCCTGTGGCCTGAACCACAAATTCGCGGCCCAGCGTACGGGCTATTTTGAACAGATCGGCCTGCGTAACGCCTTCTTCCAGAATCACCTGCGTGATGCCATAGCGATCGCGCAGATCGATCCAGAGTACGCCGCCTTTATCACGAATGGTTTGTACCCAGCCACTCAGGCTAACTGTTTTATCAATATCCGACGAACGCAGTTCGCCACAGGTATGTGTTCTTAACATGAAAAGTAACTGTTCAATCTTCAATGTCTAACGTCCAAAGCGCCGTTGCTACAGACCTTATTTTGCCAATGTAGCGCTACTTTAGACATTGGACATTGAACCTTGAACTCATTTTAGCTCAAAAATAGGCAGATTGACAGGGTTCTCCAACTCAATAGTCGTTGTCATTAACGTTACTGCCGCGGGATCCGAAGCCCATCGCCAGGCCGAAATAGACATCGACCCCACGAGGCGAGATGCCATTCTTACTAGTACCCAGCAGGCCCAAAACATTATCGGAACCGGCCCAAACAGGCCCGGCCCGTAGCGACAGGCCCACTTGCGCAGCCCCGTTGACGTAGGAAAGGGGAAGAGACGCGCCAATCCAGCGGCTATCGAAGCGCGGCACCAGCGCTATAATCGACGGCTGGTGCATGGCAATGGCACTGGTTCCCCGCAAATCCTGCCAGTAAGCAAGCTGTAGTCCCAAACCACCCGGCCGTTCATAATCGACGTTCAGGTTCAGCGATGTGGGTAATCCACTGTTGAACAATCCCTGATTATCTGACGGATTCACTTTCAGTTTCTGACGAATCACATTGATTATCTGCTCACTGTTACGTACCTCATCGAAATCGGCGCTCACAAACCGGAGATTTTGTTGGTTAATTTTGTAGGCATCGCCTGTATAACTGATTGATCCAATGTCGGTTACAGCCAAACCCGCTTTTAGTGTAGAGCCATACGGGTCAGGTTGCATGCGGTAGGCAACCCCGAGGTCGAATCCGACACCCCGGCCCGGTGGATTTCCATTCACCAGCGACCGCAGCGACAGGTTTTGGTTTTGCAGGTACGTTGTATAGCCAAATTCGCCAGCGATCTCTTTGACGTTCATGTACCCCCGGCTCTGTATAACCGGATCTGGCAGTATTTCATAGGTAAGTCCTTGATTAACAAAGTAACCTGCTGTAAAACCGACCAGATATTTTGCCGTTATACCGACCATCAAACTGCTCTCGTCCTCATCGAAAATTGTGTGACCAAGGCTGGCGGCTACTTCAGCATAGGTGTTGGTATTGGTACTAAACGCATTGTTTCTGCTGGGAATGCTGTACAATACATCGCTGTTCAGGCTGGCTCGTAGCGCGGATAGCAGTTGCTCCGACGCTCCCCATACCTGTCCGCTTGCCCGCAGCCGCGATGATAACCCGATAACCGTGCGCTCGCCTATGGCTACCTGTAGAGCCGGTCCTCTGAACTCACCCCAGACGGTGCCATTTTTAGGCTTACCGTCTATAATTTCCTCTGTATAGCTGGTTTCAAATTGAACACCGCCATTGGCCTGTCGATATTGGTTTGGTACCTGCCCGGTTACCAGCCGTAATAGCGAGAAGGGCGCTTTGTAGCGAACGAAATTGTTGTTAGCATGAATATTCATGGCCCCAAGACTCATGTAAAACCGGTGTGGTGAATCGGCCAGCCAGGCAGGATTCTGATAAGCGCGGTGAATTCCGCCGTTTGGGCTGGTTGTCAGGCCCAGCAAATTCTGAGCGGATAATGTGCATGGAAGCAGGCTA
Source organism: uncultured Fibrella sp. (assembly GCF_964250085.1). Classification (NCBI taxonomy): domain Bacteria; kingdom Pseudomonadati; phylum Bacteroidota; class Cytophagia; order Cytophagales; family Spirosomataceae; genus Fibrella; species uncultured Fibrella sp. The sequence continues at coordinate 3,919 of NZ_CAXUEC010000007.1, forward strand.
AGGATGCCCAGCCACAACCGAGGCAATGTAGCGTTATGAGTCAATGGTGGTGTTTGTTGTTAAGTCAAATACCCGGGTGCAATTAGCATGCGAGTACCAATAAGCAGGTACAAATAAAAACGCCAACGCTCCAAAAAAGCGTTGGCGACCATCTATTTTCTGATGCAGCGGCAGGTGGCCTGAAGCCTAAAACCTATTGTATATTCCTTAAACGCCTTCTGCTTCAACGGTTTTCACACCGGGCACAAGGCGAGTCAGCAGGTTTTCAATGCCTGCTTTCAGGGTCAACGTCGACGATGGGCAACCGCTGCACGAGCCTTGCAACAGCACTTTCACCGTACCCGTTTCTTCATCAAATGCGTGGAAGTTGATGGCTCCTCCGTCTGACTCTACTGCTGGACGAACGTATTGGTCCAGAGCGGCTTTGATCTGCTGAACGGTTTCGCTGTCGGCGTCAACACGTGTGCTGTTCAGATCGATCGTACGCTTTACGAAAACGGGTTTATCGGCTTCAAAGTAGTCTTTCAGAAAGACTTTCACGTCAAACAGGATCTCGCCCCAATCAATATCTTCGTCTTTGGTGAGGGTTACAAAATTCCCCGCGATAAACACGCGACGTACGCCATCAACGCCAAACAGGGCAACGGCAAGGGGTGAATTTTTGCCTTCTTTAAGAGCCTCCGACGGCTCGGCGTAGTCGAACGAAAGGCCATCGGGAACGAGTTCGCGGTTGAGCACGAACTTCATCGAGTTGGGATTCGGGCTTTGCTCCGTATAAATAGACACCGGCGGACGCAGGGCAGCTTGCATATCAGGTACGTTTTAACGTTTTTGGGTTAACGTTATAGACTAGTTTCAAGTTTCAGGTTCCAGGTTTCAGGTGCTTCGGCGTAACCCCCAGCCCCCTTACAGCACCCTATACTGAAACGCTTTGTCGTCGACGGCCCGCATAGTGCAGAGGATGCCGTCGAGGTGATCGTATTCGTGTTGAATCAGTTCGGAAAGGTCATCCGTCATGTGCCATTGCCGGGGTATGAAGTGTTCGTCGAGGTAATTTATTGTCAACGACTTGTGTCGGCTCACGCGTACCAGCAGACTGGGGAAACTCATGCAGTCGTCCCACAGCTCGAATTGTTCATCGCTCAGGTTCGTCAATGTGGGATTCACAAAGACAACCGGGCCGCGTCCGGCGGGCTTGTCGATGTTCATGTAGATGAGCCGTTTCATGATGCCGATTTGCGGGGCGGCAATAGCCCGTCCGAAGCCATACCGGGTACGTACCTGCTGCATCACATTGTGCAGATCGGCTACCCAACCCGCCACCAATGGCTGCTCATCGGCCCGGATAGGTTCGCACACATCGTATAGGCGTGGATCACCTAACAGTAACAGGTCGGATAGTGTTTTCATACCGTAGCAATATACGCCCTTACAAACGTCTCTGAAAACGCTTTGATCTGATCCCGGATTCGAGCGTAACTCGCCCTGAGGCTGGCCTCATCTGGGGCTGTCACTTTCGATGGATCTTCGAAGTTTTGATGCAGCCGATTAGTCTTACCGATCCAGGCGGGACACCGTTCGGCGGCGCTGTCGCAGACCGTAATCACGTTGTCGACGGGTAACTGCGCGTATTCGTCCACATGGTTCGATGTGTGGTGACGGATGTCGATACCATCCTCCGCCATCGCAACTACAGCACGCGGATTCAGTCCGTGGGTTTCCACGCCGGCGCTGAGGACTTCGGCCTTATCACCGGCAAAATGTTGCAGATAACCGTGCGCCATCTGGCTGCGGGTCGAGTTGCCCGTGCAGAGTACCAAGATTCGTTTCATCAGGTCAAGTAGTCCGAAGCACCAGCTTCGGAGAAGTTAGTTTACTTATCACTACCGGAGCTGGTGCTCCGGTGCTACGTCCTTTTTCATCACCACCGACGACGCCGGGCAGAGGTCGCTGAACTGGCGGGTTTGGGCAATGGGTTCAGGTACGTTCGTCCGGTCAACGCGGCTATAACCCAGCCGATCGAAATATCCGTCGGCGGTTGTCGTGATCAGGTAAAGTGTCTCAACGCCACGATTAGTCGCCTGCTCCACAGATGCATCGATCAATTGGCGACCAATTTTTTGGTACTGATAGGCGGGCAATACAGCTACAGAGCGGAGTAACCCGGTTGGACCAAAGGCTTCTACGCCCGCAGTGCCCACTAGCTTATCGTTGTCGAAGGCGAGCGTGAACGTACCCAGCTCTTTGGGTAAGTCGTCAGTCAGCAAATCAACCTCCGTCAATAGATCGATCAACGCAGGGCGGTCAGCGGGGGTGGCAGAACGAAAGATCATTGGTGAATGCGTTAGCAACAGCCGCCACCCGGTGTACAGGCTTGTGTTGATGAATTGCTCAGATCGGTTAGCTTGATTTTCGGTTTGGCTACAGACAACGTACCTGGCTTTTCGGCATAAACCGTTACGCTGACGATACCCACGCCGCCCTGCCGGTAGCTGGCAATTTCATTGGCCGACAGGTAGTTTGCCAGGATTGAATCGGGCAGGTTGATGGCTTTGCTTTTCTGGATCGTAATCTGCGTAAATCCCGCTTCCTGAATCAGGCGCAGATATTCGTCGTGCTGAATAGCGCCGGATACGCAACCTGCATACAGGTCGGCGGCCTGGCGAAGACCAACGGGCAGGTCGCCCTGTAATACAATGTCGGAAATGCTAAAGTGGCCTCCCGGTTTCAACACGCGGGCGATTTCGGCTAATACGTTGGCCTTGTTGGGCACTAAATTCAGCACGCAATTGCTCACCACCACATCGGCGATGTTATTCGCTACGGGCATCTGCTCAATGTCGCCCACCCGAAATTCCACGTTGTTGTAGCCCAGCGTATCGGCATTGCGGCGGGCGCGGTCAATCATGGTGGGCGTGAAGTCTATGCCGATCACCTTACCCGTTGGGCCGGTTTCGTGCCGGGCCACAAAGCAGTCGTTACCCGCACCAGAGCCCAGGTCAATGACCGTATCGCCGGGTTTGATTTGCGCGAATTGCGTGGGTAAGCCGCAACCCAGGCCCAGATCGGCGTCGGGTACGTACCCAGCCAGGTGGGTGTAGTCGTCTGCCATGATCGCCGCCTCGTCGAGGGGTGAACAGCCGCCCACGCCGCAACACGATGCTCCGTTTACTCCGCGCGGCTGATCAGCTACGGTGGTGTAGGCTTCCCGCACCAGTTCTTTCAATTGCGTTTCTGTTTGCATAGTGGTATTGAATGTATTATTACGATGAACGTGTGCAAAAAAAATCAACAGCAGAGATTTCTTTCAAACTGAGTCAGCAGATCGCCGAACGTAGCTTTCGCTTCAGCCCAAACGACGTCATTGATGCAATAACAAACCCGTGGCGGATCAACATTTCCCTTAACGATCCCGATCCGGCTCAACTCCTTTAAATGTTGCGACACAGTAGCCTGCGACAGCGGTAACATGTCGACCAAATCACCGCAGATGCACGACTGCGTTTTGGCCAGATGTTGCAGAATCGCTACCCGCGCCGGATGCGCAAACGCCTTCGCCAGATCGGCTATCCGGTTTTGCTGTTCTGTAAATACTTCTGTTTTCGTAGCACCCATATGACAAAGATAAGACCATTTGCATCAATCGCAATAATGCGATGAATTAAGTAGTGGGGGAACATACATGCCCCAAACTAATCTAGGAACAGTGGAGTGGACGTACCTACTACCAGAAAGGGTAAGCTGACGTATGGAGAAACCGTCACTTCAACTAACTAGCCAGCGGCCTAACACCTTTGACAAAAATGGCAAAATCAAAAATGTCATCAGACTAACCATAACGACCACACCGAGGAAGCTTTTTAAAAGAACTGGTAGATGAAACATCGTAAACAGTTGCTGAAGAGCTGGCACCAAGCTATTGAGCAAAATAAATATCACACAAACTGTTAGTAAAACCATCTTCCTCCTTTTGGGTAGTTTGGGAGACTGGAACATAAATTCTAATCCCGATAATCGTTTCTTTTGATTTATTGATTCAACAAAAAGGTTGTTTTTTTCTGTTTGGTTCCTCCTTTCTTCCGATGTCTCCCAGAGCATAAGACAATCATTATTCCTGAAAGTAAAAATGTTTATTAATTCCCTTTCAGTGCCCACCGAACTATAAATGCGATTTCCGAGAAAGCCCTCAAAAACACTTGCAATGGATGCCGTTTCCTGCATCCATTGCAAACATTCTTCCTTAAATTCTTCTCTGTAACTAACACTCAAAATCGTGATAACTGGCCGATTATCTTGTAGCACAGCATTAGATTTTTACACTAAACTCTGCCACTTTTTTTAGCGGTACTTGCAGCGATGTCGCTCTTTTATCAGCCGTATCAGGCGCTGAACCATCGGCAGGGCGTTCGCCATAATACAATAAATCACCCTCAACTTTTGTTAAATCATATTCTTTATATTCACCAATCACCATGCCCATAATTCCCTGACCCAGTATGCTTACTTCTTGCCGACTATTTGCTTTCCATGTTGTCAAATAATCTGCTGGCATACCGTTCAGCATATCCACCATTGCCTGCGAATGAGGTGTAACGGCAATTTTAGTAAATTCAAAATCAGTTTCTGTTGCCCCATCAACGATAGTTGATGTTTGCAAAAACTGGTATGGGCCGATAACTTCTACTGTAATACTTTTATCGGTATACGTATCATCAGTATAAAAGACTAATGTTCCGTGGGCTTCAGTTTCCGTATTATGAAAATAACGGTGCAGGAAATAGTATCCACCCCACTGATTTGGACGCACCTCATTACCAACACTTTCCCATTTACCTACAATTGTTGTTGCTTTCGACATCTTATTGTTTTTTAGTTCGACGCTGCGAAAGTAGCCATCAATAGTTACCTTTAGAAACTACCATTGATTTTAACGAAAGAAAGTGGTTACATAAACGTAACGGCCATGAAACAATCAAGAGTTTTTGAAAATCCAACCGACTGCCCGGTAGTTCAGACAATGAGCATCATTGGCGGCCGATGGAAACCGATTATATTGTATTGTTTGATGAGTGGAAAATTGCGATTTGGGAAATTGGCATTATTCATTCCAACTATTTCAAGAAAAATACTGACCGAACAACTCAAAGAGTTGAAAGATTATGGACTTATCAACCGGGAAGAATACAACGAACAATCACTAAAAGTAGAATACAGTTTGACAGAACTTGGCAAGAGTTTAATCCCTGTAATTAATGCTATGTGTACCTGGGGTCAACATGAAGGGCGAACAATTAAGACTAAATAATACTGCCTACAAAATTACAGATGCCGTATAGAGGTTGGCAAGCAATGAGCTGACTAGCATTGATTGCCGCTACAACGCCAATACTCCACCGTTACTTGGGGCGTAAAAACATAAAAGTGTGTTATTGCTCGCTTCGTGTTGGAATCTCTCCGACGGCAGATTGTAATACGTAAAAAAAAGCGGATTCAAGGAATAAATATTCCTTGAATCCGCTAAAAAATTCTTAAACACTTAACTTGTCTTAGAAAGAAACGGAATTTGTAAGTTATTAAGTGAAAACATCCAGGTTTTATAAGCTTGGCAATTACTCTATAATCATCGCCTTGCCAGACATCACATCGTTTTCAACGCTTTTAAACTTTACATCTTTCTTAATCGTGCCGTCGACGTATTGAACGTTCACACGGGCGTTGCGGTCAATCTTCGTATTGCGAATCGGCTGCTGTTTTGGCATTGGCGGCGCACCGGCTCCCATGGCGTTGTTCTGCGCCATACGACGGGCATACTCTTCGGGGCCGCTCGCCAGATGTTCATCGTCGAAATCTTCCATGTTGGTGTGCAGTTCAGGCATCGGCTCAGGGCGGCGTTGCGCCGGGGCCGACTGAATTTCCTGCTGCACCTCCTGCTCGTCCTGCGCCGGAATATCGGCTTTGGTCAGGAAGCTGATGGTGTCGAAGTTCACTTTGTTCAGGAACCGCTTGAACAACTCAATAGACTCGAATTTATAGACTAGCAACGGGTCTTTCTGCTCAAACACGGCATTTTGCACCGACTGCTTTAGATCGTCCATTTCGCGGAGGTGTTCTTTCCACTCCTGATCGATCAGCGACAACACCACCGATTTTTCCATCTCGGTGATTACTTCACGGCCACCTGTTTCAACGGCTTTGGCCAGTTCAGCAACGACCTGCATTTCGTGGAGGCCATCTGTGAACGGCACCACAATGTTACGGATAAACTGGCCCTGCTGCTCCTGTACCTGCGTCAGCACCGGCGTTACCTTGTCGGCAATGGCGTGGTTCTTAGCCTGATAGCTCGCTTCCGCTTCGGCGTAGAAACTTTGTACACGGTCGGCGTTCTTCAACTTCGCAAAGTCGGCCTGCGTCATTTTCGTGTCTAAACTCAACGCAGTCAGCAGTTGCAACTTCACTACGTCGAAATCGCCTTCGGCGTTACCAACGATTTCTTCAACCACGTCGTACATCGTGTTGGCAATGTCGAGCGGCAGCCGTTCGCCAAAGAGGGCGTTGCGGCGACGGTCGTAGATGGCCGTACGCTGGTAGTTCATCACGTCGTCGTATTCGAGCAGCCGCTTCCGAACGCCGAAGTTGTTTTCTTCGACTTTCTTCTGCGCCCGTTCGATCGAGTTGGTGATCATCGAGTGCTGAATCACTTCGCCCTCTTCCAGACCCATCCGGTCCATCAGTTTGGCAATCCGCTCCGATCCGAACAAACGCATCAGGCTATCTTCCAGCGATACAAAGAATTGCGACGTACCTGGGTCACCCTGACGGCCCGCCCGGCCGCGCAACTGCCGGTCCACGCGCCGCGATTCGTGGCGTTCTGTACCAATAATGGCCAGGCCACCCGCTGCTTTCGACTCGGGAGTTAGCTTGATATCCGTACCCCGACCAGCCATGTTGGTGGCAATCGTTACCGTACCGGGCTGACCCGCCACAGCCACAATTTCGGCCTCACGCTGGTGGTATTTGGCGTTCAATACCTGGTGTTGAATCTTACGCAACGTTAGCAGGCGGCTCAGTAATTCCGAGTTTTCTACCGACGTTGTACCCACCAGCACCGGCCGGCCTTTCGCCACCAGTTCTACGATCTCGTCAACAACGGCGTTGTATTTCTCGCGTACCGATCGGTACACTTTGTCCTCTTCGTCTTTCCGGCTGATGGCGCGGTTGGTAGGAATAGCTACCACGTCGAGTTTATAGATCTGCCAGAATTCCGACGCTTCCGTTTCGGCCGTACCGGTCATACCACACAGCTTATGATACATTCGGAAGTAGTTCTGAAGCGTTACGGTGGCGTAGGTCTGGGTGGCGTCTTCTACTTTCACACCCTCTTTCGCTTCCACAGCCTGATGCAATCCGTCTGACCAACGGCGACCTTCCATGATCCGGCCCGTTTGCTCATCCACAATTTTTACCTTGCCTTCCTGAATGATGTATTCAACGTCTTTCTCGAATAGGCAGTACGCTTTCAGCAACTGATTCACCGTGTTGATCCGCTGCGTTTTCACCGAGTAATCCCGGATCAACCCCTCTTTATGCAGAATTTTTTCCTGCTCGGTAAAGTCAGTATGCTTATCAATGGCGTTCAGGTCAACTGAGAGGTCGGGCAGGATGAAGAAGCTGGGGTCTTCGCCCGAACCGGTGATAAAGTCGATGCCTTTTTCGGTGAGGTCGATGCTGTTATTTCGTTCGTCGATGGTGAAATAGAGCGGCGAATCAGCTTCGGGCATCAGCTTTTGGTTTTCGGCCAGATAGATCGACTCGGTTTTCTGTAAGGTTTGCCGAACGCCGTTTTCGCTGAGGTATTTGATCAGCGGTTTCAGTTTGGGCAAGCCACGGAACGCCCGGAAAAGTGCCAGTCCACCTTCTTTGTCGTCGGGGTTGGCGGTCAGCTTTTTCTTCGCTTCAATGAGCAGATCGCTCACCAACCGGCGCTGCGCCTCCACCACGCGCGATACGCGGGGCTTCAGTTCGGCGTAATCCTGCTCATCGCCACGAGGCACCGGGCCGGAAATGATCAGAGGCGTTCGGGCGTCATCGATCAGGACGGAGTCGACCTCATCGACCATGGCGTAGTGATGTTTCCGCTGCACGAGTTCGTCGGGCGTGCGGGCCATGTTGTCGCGGAGGTAATCGAAGCCGAATTCGTTGTTGGTTCCGTAGGTAATGTCGGCGGCGTAGGCGGCTTTTCGCTGCTCAGAGTTGGGTTGGTGCCGGTCGATGCAATCAACGCGCAGGCCGTGGAACTGGAACAGCGGACCGTTCCACTCGGAGTCACGCTTAGCCAGGTAATCATTGACCGTTACAATATGCACACCCCGACCGCTCAGCGCGTTCAGGAAAGCGGGCAAAGTAGACACCAGCGTTTTCCCTTCACCGGTGGCCATCTCGGCAATTTTACCGGTATGAAGCACCACACCACCAATCAACTGCACATCGTAGTGGACCATGTCCCACTTGATGGTGTTGCCGGCCGCATCCCAGGTGTTGGCCCAGTAGGCCTTGTCGCCTTCGATACGAACGTTTTTGCGGAAACGGGCAATCTCGATGTCGAACTCAGTGAGCGATACTTCGAGTTCAGGATTTTCGGCAAACCGGCGGGCGGTTTCTTTCACCACGGCAAACGCCTGCGGCAGAATAGCCAGCAAGACGCGCTCCAATTCTTTGTTGCGCTCCTTTTCGAGCTGGTCGACCTGCGTGAAGATCGTCTGCTTCTGGTCAACGTCCATATCAAGGTCGCTGGCCACCTGTTGACGAAGCCCTTCGATCTGCTGATCAATTCCCTGGAGTTCGTCGACAATATGCGCCTTTAGCTGGGCCGACACCGCACGCAGTTCGTCGTTACTAAGGTCTTTCAGCCGCGCAAACTCAGCATTGATCTGCTCCACATAGGGCAACAGGTCTTTTAAGTCACGCTGCGACTTGGTGCCAAACAGCTTGGCTATACTCTTGGTGATGAAATTACTCATTGGGTATAATTAAGGCTGGTTAACTCGCTACCAGTGAAACAGGCAACGCACCAACTCGTGTTTACTTTTTTTACAAAATTAACGGATAATGCCCGTAGTTCTAAGGGAATAGTTTAGCCGGGCTTACGCGTCCTCAACCCCTAAATCCCCCGAAGGGGGCTTGCTCTGCTCCACTCTAGGATCGTTGATAAGCAACGCAAAGTCCCCTTCAGGGGATTTAGGGGTTGAGGACGCGTAAGCCATGCCCGTTCAAAAACTAGCCCAAATCGAGGCTATACGACAGATTGTCAGTCAAAAAAAAAGCCTTCCCATGAGTGAGAAGGCATTGCTAACTACGAATACGAGAGGTCACGCCAGGCCAGTTCTGCCAAAGCGATAACGCGAGAAGCAGCGATTCAGCACTACCCGATACATTCGACCAAACTGGGCGTAGCACCAGGATTTAAGCTGTTTCACTTCGTCGCCCACCAGGGTATGAAGGGCTTTTTTCAATTCTTTTTCAAACAACTGACGGTCAAAACTGACCTTTTGAAGAATCATTTTAACGTACTCAAGCATGGAAGCCATACTGCATTCTTCGTTTTTTGGTTAAACTGTAAGGTAGAGGAATAATGGTGTTGAATCGAGGATACTCAGTATCATTGTAACGGGGACCCCACTCAAATGTTGCCAACAAATTTACATGAGACTTGTAGTATTTATAGTATTCCTTGTATTATATTTCTATGAAAGCGATAGCCTTTTTGGTCAATCAGTTGATAATCCATTAGTTATTGATTACAGCTCGACAGATTTTTTGATTGAACGGCCGTTTACCATTTCGTTAATAATTCATAACAGCGATACACGACCATCTGTCACCTTCCCGGATGTGCCGGGGTTGGTTAAGCAGGGCCTTTCGTTCAGCACGACACCAACCGAAGCAGGCGGCCGTGAGGTGACCAATCAACTGGTTGTACAAACGTACCTGGCCACCCGGCCCGGCACTATTCGTATTCCTCCGTTCACCCTTTCGGCAAATGGTCAGTCGGTGCGGTCACCGGGGGTTGTGCTAACAGTGAGGGCCATTGTTTCACCGGGAGAGGCAGCAGCAGCGGCGGCGCTGGTTAAGGCAAAGAATGACAAGCAGGCAGCTTTTCTGCAAACGTCCGTTAATCAAACCAGCCTTTACACGGGGGAGGGCCTACGCATCAAGCTGTCGTTTTTCGTGGCCGAAAACTACCCGTACGAACTTAAATTCGAGCAGGTAGAACAACAGGTAGCTGCTATTGTTCGAAAATTGAGACCCGTCAATGCGTGGGAAGAGTCGGATAATATTACCGAGCTAATTCCCCGGCCCATAGTTCTGAACGGCCGCAAGTATATTGAATACCGAATTTTCCAGGCCACTTTCTTTCTACTGGCAACCCGCACAGGCGCAGCCAGGGACATTAACGTGCCCGCCATATCGTGGACAGTCACCAGACAACTGACCAGTGGGCCAACCCCCACCCTGCCAGGATCATCGAGCAGCCCCCCAACCCGTCCCAACGCACCCGGCAAAGCCGAAGTCATTACCTTCCTAAGCGAACCGGTTACTATCCAGGTACGTCCCTTGCCACGCCCGGCGGCAGCCGGAACGGGTCAAATCTCGGTAGGTACGTTCCGGCTGGCAGACGACGTAGACCATGATCGGGTAGCGGTTGGGCAGTCGGTGCGGTACGATATCAGGATCGAAGGTCGGGGCAACATTGCCGGTATTCAGCCGCCACAAATCGAGGCATCGAGCCCGGACGTGGACGTGTTTCCGCCGCAGGTGCAGGAACAAATCAGCCGCACCGACGGCGAGGTGAGCGGCTTTAAATCGTTCCGGTATTTTCTGATTCCCAAGCAAAAAGGCGATCTGGCGTTGGCCAAACGGTTTTTCTGGGTTTACTTCGACCCCCAATCAGGCCAATACGACACATTACGCCCCAAAACGGTACTTCGGGTTGGGGAAGCGTCGAATGGCTCGGCGGCTGGCATTGTTCCTTCCGATACGCTCGATGGCACAGGTCGACCATCGATTTATGTGGGTCTGGAGCAAACCGACAGCACCGAACAATTCATTAATTGGCCGGTACTGATCCGCGCCACTGCCAACGTCCTTATCGTTCTGATGATTCTGGGTACGTTGTTTGTTTTTTCACGCAAATAAAAAAAACTGTTTACTGTTTACCGTCTTCTGTTGCGCTGCTATATCACAGTATACGTTGATAAGCGGGGCAACAGAAGACGGTAAACAGTAAACAGAAGATACATTCAAAGTAATGAGCAGTACATACGGAACACTCTTCAAAATTACCACCTTCGGTGAGTCGCACGGGGCGGCAATTGGCGTTACCATCGACGGATGTCCGGCGGGGCTGGCCTTCGATACCGATTTCATTCAGGCTGAACTGGACCGCCGCAAACCGGGGCAGTCGCGTATTACCACGCAACGCCGCGAGGCAGACGAGTTCGAGGTGCTTTCGGGCGTGTTTGAGGGCCAGACGCAGGGCACGCCCATTGCGCTCGTTATTCGCAATACCGACCAACGGAGCAAAGACTACGGCCACATTGCCAAACAGTTTCGGCCCAGCCACGCCGACTATACTTACCAAACCAAATACGGCACCCGCGATTACCGGGGCGGTGGTCGTTCGTCGGCGCGGGAAACAGCGGCGCGGGTAGCGGCCGGGGCCGTTGCCAAATTGTTGTTGCAGCACCTGGGCGTAACCATTCAGGCCTACGTATCGCAGGTAGGTAAGCTTAAACTCGAAAAAACTTATCTGGAACTGGATCTGGCCCTGGCTGAAGAAAATGCCGTTCGTTGCCCCGATCCCGAAACAGCCGAACGCATGTTTACCCTGATCGATGAGACGCGTAAAAATGGCGATAGCATTGGTGGCGTTGTCGACTGCGTGATTACTGGTGTGCCAGCCGGGTGGGGCGAACCGGTTTTCGATAAGCTTCATGCCGAACTGGGCAAAGCCATGCTGAGTATTAACGCGGTGAAAGGCTTTGAGTATGGTAGTGGTTTTTCTGGAGCCGAGCTCTATGGATCACAGCATAATGACGAGTTCTACACAGATGAAGCGGGGCAGGTACGTACCCGAACAAACCAGTCGGGGGGTATCCAGGGGGGTATTTCAAACGGAGAGACTATCTATTTCCGTACTGCCTTCAAACCTGTGGCTACCATTATGCAAGATCAAGACAGTGTAGACTCCGACGGTAACCCAGTCATTGTCAGCGGGAAAGGCCGTCATGATCCCTGTGTTGTACCGCGTGCCGTGCCTATTGTAGAGGCAATGGCGGCCCTTGTTTTAGCCGATATGTGGCTGCGCAGCAGGGCGAATAAGCTATAAGTGCACGCAAAATTTTACCGTTCGATAAATAACTCTCATTCTTTTGTTTAGCTAAACTAGGAACCAAGTAACTTAGATGTCGTAAACCGTATACGTTTGTTACAGAATAAGTAAACCTAGTTTAATTGTAAACAGCCCAAGATTATGAGATTTTTACGCATTAAGTTGACAGTCCCCGCCGTGGCCCTCTTTTTAGTGGGTTTATTGGGATGTAACGTTCAGGAGACGACGCCGTCTATGTTGGCGACCGATGGAATCAACCAGGAGCTGGTAAGGGAGGTAGAAGGCATTTCTGACTATCATGCACAGAAAATTGCTTTTACCCAGATGCTGACCAATGAGGAGAAAACCTATTTTTTCAAGAAACGGATTATTGAAAAAATGCAGGATTTACCGTTGACGGTTGAGCAAAAAGATCACCTCAATTTATTGCTCGCCAATGCAACCCCCGATTTATACGTTGCGGGATCGGCAAAAGGCCGAAAAGGAATTGACTTTTTAAACCAGTGGACGATAAAAGGAAAAGCCATTTTCGAGCGGGGAACACTGTACAACATCGTTGGTTCGCTTTCACCAAAAAATGGCGGAAGCGCGATAAACGTGACCGCACCACCATCAACAACAAAGTGTGGTTGTGCCACAACGTCAAACTATTGTGGCGATAGATACGACTGTAATTACATTCCTTCGTGTAAGGTTACAGGCTGTGGTACGTTTTGGGCCTACACCTGCAACGGCTCCTGCGACCTGACTTACTAAATCCACTTTAAATCAGTCTGTTATCAAACCAATACGCATCATGAATTTGTTGAGTACGAGTTGCTACGCCGGCTATTTACTGATGTGTATTGGTTATTTAAGCTGCCAGTCGACCTCTAAAAACACGAAAATAGTTGTAAACGACTATATTGATTTAGGCAGTGTTACGATTGGCGACACGGTAAATTTTTCTATCCCGTTAATCAATCCTACAGACGAATATCTGAAGATTGTCGCAGTAAAAGGAAGCTGTGAATGCATTACAATAAATACTTGCCCCCCCGGTCTGGAACCAACTAAAAACGGCACGATATATGCTACATATAGCAGTAAATTCGAGCGAAAATTAGCGGGTGTATTGTACAAAAGTGTAGTCATAAAATTAGATAAAAAGCCCTTCCTGCATTCGGTCAGCTTACGAGTAGATATTAAATAAGAGTGACTAACCTGGCTTTTCATGAAAAAATACCTGCTCATTGCAGCTTCATCCCTGCTCGTCCTCCTGTGTCTTACACCGCTGGGTTTGGATGACTGGGGTGGGCATCCTGTCAAGTTTAGCGTTGCTAATCTGGTGTATTGCTGCTTCACGTATTATCTTTTGCGCAACACGCCCGATACCCCAAGCAAGCTAAAGGCAATTGCGGCCATAATACTTCCTATTATTTTGATTTTCAGCCCATTACACATACTCCATTTCTACGAAACGCTTTATTCACTGCCAAGTTCAGTGGCTCACCTTATGGGCATAGGCGCTGGTATTGTTCTGACCTGTACGAGCCAGACCATGAAAGCAGCCTTTGTCTCTTCGTTTTTGGTAGCTTCTCTTTGGATGACGCTCATAGGCTATGATTTCTGGGCGAATAAAAGTTACTACGGCACCTATACCGGAGCAGTTAACGAACAGATTACTCCCTTCTCAATGGTAACGGCCAACGGCCAGACGATCTCGTCAGCGTCGATGAGAGGCCGGTATGTCGTTCTGGATTTCTGGAATACGGGTTGCTTCGTTTGCTTCAAAAAATTCCCTCAATTGGAGCAGTATCACACCCAGTACAAGCACAATTCAAAAGTTAAATTTTTCGCCGTCAATGTTCCGCTCTCGCGTGATACGCCGGGACAAGCCGCCAGAATTATTCAGAAAGATGGGTATACGTTTCCCGTTCTCTTAGCCGAAGACAAATCATTAATCTCCCTTTTTAAGGTTAATGCATTTCCGACGGTAATCATCCTTGATCCATCGCAACGGGTTATCTACAGGGGTTTTATTGAGAATATCGACACGCCATTGAGAGAATTGCTGGCCGAGTATAGATAGTCCCCGCAACGTAAAAAAGGGTCGTTCTTTCATCAGTGTGGTTGAAAGAACGACCCTTTTTTACGCATGGCCAGTAAGCAGCTACTGCCAACGTTGGATTTAACTACAATTCTTTGATGCGTACGTTCCGGTACCACACTTTTTCTTTGGGGCTATGGCACTGAAACGCAATATTGCCTTTAGCATGAGGTGTGGCGTAAGGCCATTTAGCAAATTTACTCTTGGCCAGCTTTTCTTTCCAGTCATCACTGCCATACTCGTAATCAACCACTTTTTTACCGTTCAGAAAATGCTCGATATGATTATTGTTGACCACGATGCGGCCTTTGTTCCAGTCACCAATCGGCTTAATCAGGTTCAGGTCGGTAGGTTCATACATGTCGTAGGCCGCTCCAGTTAGCTGGGTTTTCGCCAGTTGAAGCCGCTTTCCGTCCTTGTCGAACCATTCATACCCCCGGTCATCGATCACCTGATATTCGGGGCCCGACATGTAGGTACTCACAATATCAGACCGGTCTTCTACTTTATAGATTACGCCGCTATTGCTGCCTTTGGGCAGCTTGAACTCAAATTCAAGGTCGAAATTCTCGTATTCCTTATCTGATACCAGATCGCCGCCAGACCCGTCGGAGGTCAGTGCTCCGTCTTCCACTGACCAGCCAACTACACCGGTTTTGTGGTAGCTGTGCCAGCCGCTGATAGATTTTCCATCGAAGAGGCTGGTCCATTTGGGTTTGGGCAAAAAGGCCGTGAGAGCGGCCGCGCCTACAAGTATGAGGGTAGCAGATACTAATGACGTTTTCATGGCAAGGCGTTTTCAGTACAAAGGTGGTAATATACGAAACCTCCTATATCACCAGACAATCAACTTTTTGTACGTACTACAACTCTTTTTGTTACTTTGGAATCGTATGTGATATCAGGCTCTGCTAATGATCTCAACGACTATAAAAAAGCATTCTCTTCTGCTGTTACTCTGCCTGCCCGGATTGCTGGCAGGCTGCAAAAAAAACTGTGGTCCGTCGGATGAGCCTCTCCTGAATCTGCACATAAACATGCTGTCAACAAGCCAGCTTACGGAGGTATACGGACTCAACACAACTCCTGGATCGCCAGTAGTGACATTACCACAATCCACATCGGCCCCCAACCGCACTTATTGGCAATTGGGCTTACCGCTAAATTTAAATGCAGACAAAACGCAGTATGTTTTTGTTCGGTCGGGCCAACGTGATACGGTGACCGTTTATTATCGTCGTGTTTTTGCGTATGAGGATACAGAATGTGGGTATACTGTCACGATTTTACCACCGCTCACCAACAACGGCGCTCCCGCCGCAGATTCGTTGGTTGTGAAAACGACAGCGGGAAAGCTCGATCGCGTAGAGTTCACGCCTACTACTACGCGCACTTTCTTCAGCGGAGGTTCGAACACCGGTATAAGAGTTAGTCTACTATGGCTTTAAGAATCAGCCTTCTGTCAATAGCAGCAATGCTGGTATTCCTGCACGGTCAGGCTCAGGATACCATTCCGCTGTATTCGGATGTTCTGGCGAAACAGAAGCGTTCGCTTCGGCCTGAAGTTGGTCTTGATGTGTACCAGTCGCTCTGGTTCATTGGCTCGGCATTCAGTAAAGATTCGCCGGCAACCTACGCCTACCCTATTTCGGTAACGCTTTACCTCCCCACCAACCGTATCGGCAATCAGGAGCGATCCGTATACATCAATACTGGGTACGTTGCCTATGGGGGCACCTCGCAGCGAAACATCTACCAGACCGGTAGCAGCATTCATATTCGGGCGGGGATTGAATTGACGCGTCGCCAATTAATACTCGGCTATGGTGGCCTGGTAACAGGTTGGTCGGGGCAGGGATCGTTTTACTTCAAAGGCCCCACTTTCGGCAATTACCAGGAACCGATTGGTACACTCAAAGGGCTCGCTGTGGCTGCCGAAGCGCATATTGGCGTGGAGCTTCCACTCGGCAGTCGCCTTTCGCTGCGCTCAGTTCTGCGTAGCTCCCTTTTTTACCGCCCCACTACATCTGCTTACGACCTGTTTGCGCCTCATCTATCGGGAATCGACTGGCAAATTCAAAAGCAGCTCGGTATGGGCATAAGTTTGCAGGCAAACCTCATTTTTCGGTTGTAGCCCTCCCCTTTCAGCACCTCGAACCCACCAACCGTAACTTTCCTGCTACGGCCCGCGTTTACGAGAACATGAAAACTATTGCTGCTAACAGCCTGCCTCAACTTGAGTTTTATCGTTACCTGATTGGCGCTGTGGGGCCACGGCCTATTGCTTTTGCCAGTACCATCAGTGAGGAAGGACATGTAAACCTGAGTCCGTTTAGTTTCTTCAATGTCATTGGCTCCAATCCGCCTATGCTGATGCTTTCGCCGAACCTGAACCGGAACGGACATAAGAAACATACCTTGCTCAATCTGGAAGAAACGGGCGAAGTCGTCATCAACATCGTGAATCATGACATGGTGGAGCAGATGTCGCTGTCGAGTGCAGAATTCGATCGCCACGTCAATGAATTTCAGAAAGCTGGCTTTACAGAGGTAGCGTCAGTGCAGGTACGTCCGCCGCGTGTGGCCGAAGCGCCGGCTGCCTTTGAATGCGTTGTGCGCCAGATTATTCCCACGGGCAGCGACCCCGGTGCAGGTACGTTGGTATTGGTTGAGGTAGTGGTGGGTCATTTTCGCGACGACATTTTTACAGACAAGGGGCTGATCGATCCACACAAGATTGATCTGGTTGGGCGGATGGGCGCCGATTGGTACGTGCGGGCCAACGGTGAAGCGCTGTTTGAGGTGGCTCGCCCAAAAGCGGGGATTGGCTACGATGCCCTGCCCGCCGCCCTGCGCGACAGCCGGATTCTGACAGGAAATGATCTGGGCAAATTGGCCAGTGTCGATGCCCTGCCCACGCCCGACGAGGTACGTTCGTATGGGGAAACCCAGGCCCTGCGCGAGTTGGGCGACGAAGCCCGCACGGGTTGCCAGTATTTGCCCGACGTGATGCACCACCGGGCGCATCAGTTGCTGGCTCAACAGAACGTTCGGGAAGCCTGGCTGAGCCTGTTGCTGGTAACCGGTAAATAGTCTTCCAAACAAGTAGGTTTTTGTTGTGTTCTGACGTACAACAACGTTATGAACAACCATGAATAAGTCAACAACCCGTTCTGGCCTGATCGGCATCGGAACAGTAGGCCTGCTGTTAATGGCTGTCAGCATTCTGGCGCTCCTATCGAGTTGCACTAAAGACAGCACAGATAAGGTAGACGAAGCCAACAAGCAGAAAATAGAGAGTCAGTCGGCGGCGATCAGCAAAGATGCCAAGGACGATGCGGTTAAAATGGCCGAAAAAATGGTCGATCTGGCGGGGATGAACATCACCGCCCGCAGCCTGAGCGAGGTAGCCTTGCAACGCGCGACCAACCCGCAAGTGAAGACCTACGCCCGTCGCGTACTCGACGGCAATCGCCAGGCCGACAACGAACTGATGCAACTGGCACGGTCGCTGAACCTGCAATTACCGGCGTCTCTTTCGTCGGAAGGGCAGGATCGGCTGGCTGATTTGAAGAACACTAAAGCCGGTACCGAGTTTGATCTCAAGTTTTTGGATGAGCTGGGTAAAGTGTCGAAGAAATCGGCCAGCGTAGCCGATGACCTGGATGACGACGGCACCACCGAAGCAGTAAAAGCATTCGGCAAAAAGACCCGCAAATCGCTGGAAGCGCAGGAAGACGCAATCAAGCAGTTGTCGAATATTCTGAATTAGTACGCCCGTAGCACCGCAATATGGTGTTGCGTGTGAATCGTGACGAAATACAGCATGTCGCGCACCGAGATCAAGCCCAGGGCCGGGTGCGGAATCTGATAGCGATCCAACTCATTTTCTGACCAGTTTGCTACCTGCTCTGCCAATGCCAGGTACGTGTCGTTGAGCCGGGCAAGCATCGTTGCCTTGTCTTCAGGTACGTCGTCGGGGCGGGGCGATAGATTAACGGGTGCTTTTACACCCTTCCCCAATACCTGCCGGTACAGTTCATCAACCGCTTCGTATGTCCGCGGCAAACCTTCAGCAAACCCCCACTGACCAAACACATCGCGTGGCCCGGCCAGGAGCCGAACTATAGGGCGTGATGACAAAAACAGGTGTTGTGCCGTGTCACCCACCGACCATCGGTTATTTGGTCGATCGGCAAATTCCTCCTCGGATAAATGCGCCGCGTATTCGCTGAATGTACGGGATGACTCCGTTAGTAACGCGCGTATGTCAGGTAGTTGCATAGTTGGTTATGTAACGCGGACTTCAGTCGGGGACGCCCAGTCCGCATTTTTGCCGATTGAAGTCCGCGTTACAATATAGCGGCGGTGGCTTCCAGTTCGAGGCGCAGGCCGTAATGCAACGCGGGTACCGGCACTACGGCACGGGCGGGTTTGTGGTCGCCAAAGAAGGCAGCATACAGGCGGTTGATGTCGCCCCAATCGCCTACATCGGTTACGTAGATACGTACCTGGAGCACCTGATCGGGTGCACTACCAGCGGCCAGTAAGACGGCCCGCAGGTTGTAGAAAACGGCTTCTACCTGTCGGGCTAGTGGTGCGTCGGTAAGGTTTTCGCCGGTTGGCGTTACAGGCAGAATACCGGATACGTAAACCAGGCCGTTATGAACAACAGCAGGAGAGTAATGGCCACCCGCCGGAGCAGCCTTCAAGGCATGAATAAATTGCATCGTTGCGGCCTGTCAGCCAATTGTTTAAGTCACTCAAATATAGGATTTTGGGCGATTAACTGCAGCTACGTAGCTAAACTATCTGTTATTAGACTACGCAGTTGCTGAATCGTCATTTATTGTTTTACGTTTATCGACAACAATTGCTTGCCTGCTGGCAGCATACCGACAAGTTCTTCTCGCCGTGAATTCAAATCGCCTGTTCTTGCTGATTGCTCTTTGCCTGGGGCTGGGCCTTTGGGGGTACGGCCGGTACGTTGCAAAACCCCGTCTGCCACATCGTCGTCCGGCCGGGGTTACCTCACCGGGTAACCGGCGGGTTGAGAAAACCGACGATGCGTGGCAATCGGAGTTGACGCGGGCTCAATACAACGTGATGCGGGGACGCGATACCGAGTGGCCCGGCAGTAGTCCGCTCCTGCACGAGCACCGCCTGGGTACGTTCGCCTGCGTGGGTTGCCATAATCCGCTGTTTTCGTCAGCCACCAAGTTCGAGTCGAATACAGGCTGGCCCAGTTTTTATGCGCCCATTGTGCCGAACGCCGTTTACACCGAACCCGACGGCAACCGCACCGAGGTTCGGTGCGCTGTTTGCGATGCCCACCTCGGCCACGTTTTCGCCGATGGCCCCGCCCCTACCGGCCTCCGTTACTGCCTAAACGGTGTGGCGTTGGCATTCAGAAAAAAGTAGGCAATCGGTAATAGTATGATGATGAGATCATGCCACTATTTTGGGCATTTGATGGTTTCACTGGCAGGCGGGCTTTTTTAAGCTCTGTTCCACCTCTTCAATACGCCAATCAATCTACTATGAAGTTATTATACAGTTACCTAAGTCGCTACTGGGGTCTGCTGGCGCTGGCCCTTGTGCTGGCCTCGATCAACCAGATTTTTTCCCTGCTCGACCCCTACATTTTCCGTAAGATCATTGACCAGTACGTAGTTAAGTCGGGCACGATTCTGAAAGGCACCGACTTTTGGGGCTTCCTGACCGACGGAGCGGGCTGGCTCATTTTGCAGGCGCTGGGCGTGGCTATGGTTAGCCGGATCGCCAAGAATTTTCAGGATTATTACGTCAACGTAATCACGCAGCGGCTGGGGGCCCAACTCTACACCGATGGCCTGCGCCACTCGCTTGAGCTGCCGTATCAGGTATTTGAAGACCAGCGATCGGGCGAGACGCTGGGTATCCTGCAAAAAGTACGGACAGATGTAGAGAAACTCATTCAGTCGTTTGTGAACGTGCTGTTTACATCCATCGTCGGCATCGTGTTTGTGATGTGGTACGCCGCGACCGTTTACTGGCCCATTGCCCCGGCCTACTTTCTGACCATTCCGCTGCTCGGATTTGTGAGTTCGCTGTTGAGCAAGAAGATCAAGGTGGTGCAGAAAAATATTGTAGCTGAAACCACCGCCCTCGCCGGATCGACCACCGAAAGCCTGCGCAACATTGAACTGGTAAAAAGCCTCGGACTGGCCCAACAGGAAACCGAACGGCTGAACGGCACGACAACGAAGATTCTGAAGCTGGAGCTGAAAAAGGTACGCTACATCCGGTCGCTGTCGTTTGTGCAGGGTACATTCGTGAACCTGCTGCGCAACGCCATCATGCTATTGATGCTGTTTCTGGTGGTGCAACAAAAGATCACGGTGGGCGAATTCTTCTCGCTGTTCATCTACTCATTTGCCATTTTCGGGCCGTTGCAGGAACTGGGTAACATCATCAACGTATACCGCGAAACAGAAGCATCGCTGGCCAACTTCCAGCGTATTCTCGATACCCCCCGCGACAAGAAACCGGAACATCCGCAGGCCATTAACCGCATCGAGCAACTTGCTTTTGATGAGGTACGATTCAAACACCTGTCGGCGAACGTACCTGCGCTGGCGGGAATTTCGTTCGATCTGAAAGTGGGCGAAACCATCGCCTTTGTGGGGCCGTCGGGGTCGGGCAAAACCACGCTGGTGAAATTGCTGGTGGGTTTGTATCAACCCATGAGCGGCCAGATTTTGTACAACGGCATTCCGGGTTCCGACATCAATCTGAACGAATTACGGGAGCAGATCGGCTTTGTCACGCAGGATACGCAGCTCTTTGCCGGCACCATCCGCGAAAACCTGAAATTTGTCGCCCCCAACGCTACCGACGACGACTGTCTGAAAGCGCTGCACCAGGCTGCCGCCGACTCGCTGCTGGCCCGCGCTCCTCAGGGCCTCGACACGGTGATTGGCGAAGGCGGTGTGAAAGTATCGGGCGGCGAGAAACAACGCCTGAGCATTGCCCGCGCCCTGTTGCGCCAACCCGCGCTGCTGGTGTTCGACGAAGCCACCTCAGCCCTCGACTCACTGACGGAGGAAGAAATTACCAACACGGTGCGTTCGCTCTCTGAGTCGCGCCAACGGATGACCATCCTGATTGCCCACCGCCTCAGCACGATCCTCCACGCCGACCGCATCTTCGTGCTCGAAAAAGGGCATGTCGTGGAGCAGGGCGGCCATAACGAACTGCTCGAACACAAAGGCCTCTACTATGCTATGTGGCGGCAGCAGATCGGCGAGCGCAAAGAGAAGCTGGTGACGGCATAGGTACGTTACCCTATGTATCGTAAAGAGCCCTCGGCTCGGCCTGTGTTGTAGCGGCGGGTTTCAACCCGCTGAACTGGCAAACCATCCCAAAACGAGTCCCGTCGGGACGGCTCATGTTGGCTGTAAACTACCATGGACCGGGCCGATGGCTCTCCTGGAAACCTATCTGATCGTTGTCGGCGGGTTGAAACCCACCGCTACAACATGGGCCGAGCCGATGGCTCTTGACGGTGTAGGTACGTCGCATCATAGACACATAACGATTACAGCGCATCTTCGATTGGCAATTTTCATATCTAATTGTATTCATTTATTGAGTAAAAATGACTTAATTCGACCGTTGGATAAGTCAAGTCAAAAAAAAAACTACTCATGTATATTTAATTAGCGTCAATTCACATCCGTGAAGAAACAACTAATCAAACGTATCATGAGTAAGCCATTTACAGTATCGTCTTGGCTTTCTAACTGGAAAGCCATCTTATTAACATGTCTGCTTTGCGTGAGCATTGTACGTTCTGCCCAAGCGCAAAAACTTTTTGGCAGTGAAGTTACCGGCGAAGCAGCCGGAAGCTGTGGTGGCTCAGGGGCCTACATTGTCAAAGAGACAACTACCTACTTTTTAGGAATTGCGGTTTCAACATCGTATCAGGTTTACGATGCTAATAACGTCGCTGTGGCCGATGAATGTAATCTGATTGATGCCTACAAAAACCATGTGGGAGGTGCACAATAATCTATTTTTCATTTTTGCCGTACTCTATTTATACTTTTAGAGTACGGCAAAATTTTTATTAGAGCAATGCTTTTTCGTATATTATCATCTGTTATTGTGTACTTCATTTTAGGTATAGCAAATCTTTTTGCCCAACCGGTGCATCTACATGTAAATATTAAAGACGCAGCGACACAAAGGCCATTAGCTTACGCGACGGTATACAGTGCAAAAATGCAGACGGGCATTTACTCAACCGAGAATGGATTAGTTGAATGGACATTAGACGCTAGTGATACAGTTACTGTCTCATTTCTATCCTATCAGACTCAAAAGATTGTAGTTAGTGTGCTCCGAGAAGCCAACGAGATATTGTTGAAGGAAACGCCCCTCTCACTAGATGAAGTAGTAATCAAAAGCTCCTCAAAGCGCAAGAACATATACAGAATCGGATTCTATGATGACGATACAGAGTTTGACGCATGGGGCGTAGGAATTGGTTGTATCGCAGTCAATAATATCGCTAATAACACAGGCAAAATAGGCTATTTAAAAACCCTTTTTATTGATTCAGGCAAAGCAAAAAAACAGCCTCATCGCGCATTAGCAAGAGTTCGTATTTATGCATCAGACGGTATAAGAAAAAGCCCGGGAAGAGACTTATTAAATCAAAATATAATTTTTGACATTCCGCGATTCGCAACCCATGTTCAAGTCGATTTGTCGCCATATACTATTATTTTTCCATTAGAAGGCTTGTTTATTGGATTTGAGTTTTTAGGGTTTGACACAAAAAAAGGGTTAGTGACTGATTGGAAACTTCAAACTGGTGCTAATGTGACATCTACAAAACGTGATGACTACAGATCGGTTGGTTCTAGCTGGCGTTTTCGAGATACGATGGCCAGGCCCGTTTGGATGAATATTACAGACAACCCAGAGCACAAAGGCTGGAACAAGATCTTGTTCAAAATCGGGGCGGAGGTTGAAACCGTAGAGTAGCTTTGCGCCTAAATCGATCCAAGGCCATTCATGAACCACTGCGCTTCCCTGCTCCTATTGTGGCTGCTCATCCTTCAGGTGAGGGCAGCAAGTGCCCAACCGGTTTCTCTTCACCTCACCATCAGAAATGTCACCACCAAACAACCGCTGGCCTACGCGACGGTGTACAGCGCAAAAATGCACACAGGTATTTACTCAGATGAATCTGGAAAAATAGAATGGACATTAGATGCTAGCGATACCATCACGATATCATTTTTATCCTATGAAACGCAGAAAATAGCTGTTCAAGCTATATCAACCGCTCATGATATATTACTCAAGGAAGCAACTTATGGTCTTAAGCCATTGGAAGTTAAGGCATCAAAGAAGCGAAATAAAACATATCGTATCGGCTTTTATGATGACCCAACGAATTTTGACAGGTGGGGTGTGGCCATCGGAAGCGTGGCAGCTAATTTTATATCGAATAACACTCAAATGTCTGGGCATTTAAAAACATTGTTAGTCGACTTAGGCAAAGCTAGTAAGCAGGCACACCGAGCTAAAGCAAGGGTGCGTATATATGCAGCAGCCAACCCCACAAAAGGCCCAGGTAGAGATATTTTAAATGAGAATATTATTTTTATTATTCCACGCTTCGCTAGAACTCAAAAGATTGATTTAACGCCATATAATATCATATTTTCTTCCGAAGGTTTATTCATTGGTATCGAATTCTTAGGTTTCGACACAAAGGAAGGTCAAAAAAATGCTTGGAATCTACAAACAGGCGCAAACATAACATCTACAAAAAGAGATGATTACAAGTCTGTTGGATCGAGTTGGCGTTTTCCAGATACAAACGACAAACCCCGCTGGATTAACCTTACTGATGGCTCAAAACATAAAGCTTGGGAAAGAACTCTTTATAAAATAGGAGCCGAGGTTGAAGCTGTGGAATAGAGTTTTCAGCCGGTCGGCGAACGCAAAGCCATGATGGCGGTGTAGGTACGTTGCTATACTTACTTATTTGTAACTAACTTGCTCACGCGGGCTGGTTGTTGCCGTTCCGGTAACAGCCAGCCCGTCTGTCGTTTACGGCAACGTACCTACCGATCATCAACTGCCAATCAGCACTGCGTATGGTTGGCCCTTTTAGCATGAGACTACTGCGGTTTTCATTACTGCTGAGCGGCTCCCTTGCCAGTACACTGGCCACCGCTCAGCCCGTGCCGATTCAGGCTACCGTTAGAAACGCCAACACCAAACAACCGCTGGCCTACGCGACGGTATACAGTGCTCAAATGCACACAGGTACGTACTCTGACGAAAATGGCCACGTTGCCCTGAAACTTGATGCCAGCGATACCATCACGGTTTCGTTTCTTTCTTTCGAAATCAGACGAATACCAGTTAGTAAACTGGTGGGCGTTGGCGAGATCTTACTCAACGAAGCGGCCGTAACCCTTGATACTATCGCTGTCAAGTCAACTAAAAAACGGCGAAAAACATACCGGATCGGTTTTTATGATGACGATACAGATTTCGATGCGTGGGGGTTGGGCATTGGTTATATAGCTACTAATTATATACTCAACAATACAGAAAAAACCGGTTATTTAAACTCGCTTTTGGTCGACTTAGGTAAAGCCAGCAATCAGGTTCACCGGGCAAAAGCGCGGGTTCGTATCTATGGAGCAGATAACCCCAGACAAGGACCAGGACGCGATATGCTAAATGAGAACATCGTCTTTGACATACCCCGATTCGCTACACATCAAAAAATAGACCTTACCCCTTTTCATATCAAATTCCCGCTCGAAGGCCTTTTCATTGGCATAGAATTCCTCGGATTTGAAACAAAAGAGGGCTTCAATCAGGACTGGAAGCAACAAACGGGCGGACGTATCACCTCGACCAAACGAGAAGATTACAGGTCAGTAGGTTATAGCTGGTTGTACACAATACGATCAAGAGGGTATCGCTGGGTTTGTATATCGGATGCATCCACAGAGAGAGGCTGGAAGAAGATACTTTTCAAGATCGGCGCTGACGTATCTACTGACGAGTAGCGACCTGTATTGTGCCCTGTGACGGCAACAAATCGGCGAATGTTAAGAAAGCGCAGGTACGTTGCCGATGTTATCAGGCGCAATCCAAAGAGCCCTCGGCTCGGCCCATGTTGTAGCGGCGGGTTTCAACCCGCTGAACTGGCAAACCATCCCAAAACGAGTCCCGTCGGGACGGCTCATGTTGGCTGTAAACTACCATGGACCGGGCCGATGGCTCTCCTGGAAACCTATCTGATCGTTGTCGGCGGGTTGAAACCCACCGCTACAACATGGGCCGAGCCGATGGCTCTTTGGCATCGCAATGACCAACTTGTCAACTGCCAATCCACATCGTGTATGGGCGCTTCCAGCACGACGCCACCGCAGTTGGCCCGCCTAGCACGTTTGGCCCTGTTTTCGTGTTTATTAAGTGATGCCGAATCCTGGAAATAGCCTTCCCTCGCTTCGGTAACAAACACGTAGTTGAGCCACTTTCCGAAGCGGAGGTTTCGGTGTATAACCAATCAATGAAGCTATTCTTCCGGCTGTTGCCGCTTTCTCTATGTCTGCTGTTGGCAGCGGGGTTTGGTCCTGCCACGTTGCCCGATTATGCCGTTATTACCCTTCAGCCCGAAACACTATCCTTTACACCAACCGAATATTACATCGAAAGTGTCCAGGACAAACGGACCCAGCGCGATGCCTTTGCCAGCCTGATCCTCCGCCCTGACAAACCAACTGTACCTGTCGACCTCGACGGGGGCACGGCACCAGCTATTTATCGCTATATCGCCCGAAGCCTGAAACAGAACCGTTCCCTTCGCCCCATTGTGTTGCGTATTACGGTGGGTAACCTTACCGAAACGGCGGGACCAAAAGGAGCAATCAACGGTCGGCTGAATCTCTCCCTTGCCTTCGATGTCAAGCGTGAAGACGAGCAGCTTTCCCTGGTTACCTATCAGGGAAATGCCCGGTATCAGCGGCCACCGGGGCAAACGCAGGTTATCGAAAAAGTGATTCGGCAGAGCGTAAACGAAGGCCTCCGGTTTCTGAATAATTTCATGAATAAGGAATCAGGCAACGTACCTGTGCTGGCCAGTAAAATTTCGGTCACCTTCGATAACGTGACCACCCGCACGTCGGCCAGCAGCGATACCGTTTTTTATGACCCCGACCGGCCACTAACCTGGGACGATTTTCGGGCACCGCCCCCGGCCGCCAATCGGTATGCCGCCCAGATCATGCCCGGCGTGGCGTATGAAGGCCACAGCGACATCGAAAAAGGCAACATCCATGTGAAGCTGAAGTTGAAAGTGTTTATGCTCAAAAGCCAGTCGTGGGTGAAGCCCGTTGGCCATAACGACTATGCGCTGAACCACGAGCAACGCCACTTCGACATTTCGCGGTTGGCAATGGAAGATTTCCGGAAGCGGGTCAACCCGGATAGCCTGTCGCTGAACGACTACAACAGTAATATTCAGTACCAATATATCGATACGTACCGGGCGTTGAGCCTGCGGCAACAGCAGTATGACGACGAAACAAACCACGGCATTAACCAGACAGCACAAGCCCGCTGGAACACCCAGATTGATGCTGAGTTGCGTACTTTTGGCTTAAAGTGACCGTCATTGGCCATTGATCAATGACCATTAATGCCTACGTAATGCCCATTAGAGTACTGCACGTTACCACCGCCCATCGCCCCCATGACCCACGCATTGTCTACAAGCAATGCCCCGCCCTGGCGGCGCACTACGAGGTGTGGTGCGCCATTCCCGACGCCGACCCGACCGTAGCTCCCAACGTACAGTTCATCAGCCTCCCCTACTACGAGCAGGTAATCTGGCGCATCCTGCTCACCTGCCCCCTGATTGTGTGGCGATGCTGGCAACTACGGCCCGACGTAGTGCATTTCTACGTACCTGAGTTTATTCCATTTGCTTTCCTCTTTCGTCTGCGCGGTGCCCGGCTTGTCTACGAGGTGCAGGAAAACCTGTTCAAGAAGTTGCATCTGAAGGCTAAAAACCGGGGCTGGCTGCTCGAAAAAGCATTTGCTACGTTAGACCAATTAGCCCGCCGATACTGCTACTGCATTTTCACCGAACACGGCTATTTAACTACCTACACCAACCTGCAAAAGCCGTCGGTGGTGATTTATAATTATGCGTCGCTGCCTTTGCTGGAGCCGTTTCGCAGGCCGTATCTCCCCCGCAAACAGCCGCACGCCTTCTTCTATATTGGCTGGCTAAGTATGGAACGGGCCGTCGATACGCTGTTGGCTGCGTTTGCCAAACTAAAAGGTCAACACGTTGATTTCTTCGTCCATCTATTTGGCAGACAAACCTTTACGCAGGCGGTGCTCGACGCCAATGTTGACTATCAGCAGGTACGTACCCAGCTTCATTTTTATGGCTACACCGATCAAAAAACGGCGCTTCAGTATGCAGAAGGCGCGGTGGCCGGACTGGCACTCCTGAAACCAATCGGCGACTATCCTGAATCGTACACGACCAAACTGTTTGAATACATGGCACTGGGATTACCCGTTATCACCGCTGATTTTCCACTGTATAAAGACGTGGTAGAGCGCCATAAGTGCGGGTTCTGCGTTGACCCCTACAGTGCCGATGCCGTTACCAGCGCGCTAACGTACCTGATCGATCATCCCGACGAGGCCGCGCAAATGGGCAGTCGAGGCCGCAACGCCGTTGTTCAGCACTACAATTGGGCTACCGAAGCCGCCAAACTGCTGGCCTTTTATGACCAGGTGCTACAAACGCCATAATCAGCAACAGGTAGGCCCCATACATATAGGCCGGAATGGGTGGGTAATACAAGGTGAACGTACCCACCGTAACCAGCACCGCCACGACGAAAAGATAGCGGCGTCTCCACAGGAGCCAGCCAAGCACCAACAGCCCCAGCGCAGAAAGCGTATAGTTGAGTCCGTCACCGCCGCCAGCTACGTAACCGGCAGAGAAAGCCAGTAGCGTGTTCAGCAAGGCATTCCTGATAAACAGCGAAGGTGCCCGATGCCAGAGAGTTTGCACATCTGCCTTCAACACGGCTGTCAGTTGTTTTTCCTGCGCCGGATCTGAACCGCCATATTGATAGGTATGACCCGTTCGAGCTTTGTACAGGTCATAAATGGCCACATCTGACAGGTTGTTCATATATGGGTTCCGATACGCTGCTATGCCCACATACACGGGTCGCCAGGGTGCCGATTGTACAGGCCTGTACAGCGTAACAGCCACAAAAACGGCCAGTGAAGCGGTTACCATCAGCAACCCAATCTGTCGATGATAAACCCAGAAGCAGCCTAGCCCCAGCAAGGCGCCCATCATAGAAGGCCGAACCAAAAAAAGCGACCCGAGCAGTGGACCAAGCCACAGCCCCGCCCAACCTGTAGCCCGCCAGCCCAGGTACGTACCTACGAGAAGAAAACTGGGTATAACCTGCCAGAAATAATAGAAATCATACGTAACGTACCTGACGACAAACGGATTGCAGGCATAACCGAGTAGAAAGGCAGCGCGCCGCCAGCCGGTTGGCAGTAGCCATAACAGCCACAAGCATAGGCTAACATGGGTGGCAGTCTGGAGCATGATGATGGCGTGCGCATCACCACCAAACGGCCATAGGCGCCTTGCCAGCGCGCAGAAATAACCGTAGCCAATCTGCATAAACACATACTCCGTACGTTGGGAAACAGGACTACGATGAAACCGGTAATCGACCTGCTGGCCGACGGGTAATCGATCAAACAGGTTAATTTCTGTGGTATCGACCAGAAACCGCCCGGAGGTGTCCAGGTTGGCGGCCATGGAGAAATAAGCCCCGCGCCACTGCGCTGCCTGATGGGTCTGCGCGCGAAATATCCAGCAGGCACCGACCAGCAGAACGGCGTAAAAGAGCAATGGCAGCCAGCCATTCAGTTGATTATGGGCATTATTTTTAGTCATTATTGCATTATACCAATTATAACTACTACGTCTTCCCGGAAGATTTTAACTTTCGGGATATTTTCAGTTGTTCTCTTCGAAGCCAAGTTAACCGGCACATGTTTATTCACGCAGTCAGTCACTATTTGCCTGAGCAAATAGTAGGCAATGACCATTTTACACAACTCAACGGACTCTCCGACGAGTGGATTACTACCCGGACCGGTATTAGTGAACGGCGTAAGGCAAGCCCGGATGAAAATACCAACACCATGTCGATTGATGTTGTGGATCGCCTGCAGGCGAAAACCGATCTCTCAACCGTCGACCTGATCGTGGGCGCAACATACACGCCTCATGATACCATTGTAACGCTGGCCCATGCTATTCAGCACCATCTCAATATTGCCGATATTCCGACTGTTTCCGTTTCGTCGGCCTGTTCGTCGCTGCTCAACGCCATCGAGATCGTTGAAGGCTACTTCGCGCTGAACAAAGCCAGCCGGGCGCTGGTAGTCGTTACTGAACACAATACGGCTTATTACAACGAAGAAGATACCGTGTCGGGGCACCTTTGGGGCGACGGCGCGGCGGCACTACTCATTACCAAAGAACGCCAGTCTGACGGTGATTTCACCATCAAAGGCCTGCTAACCGGCGGTGCTGCCCACGCTGGCAAAGCCGTTGAAGCGGTGGTGTTACAGCCGCTTGTGAAAGGTGTAATCATGCCGTATGGCCGCGACGTATTTCAGAATGCCTGCATCTACATGCCCAAAGCCAGCCTCCAGATTCTGGCGCGCCACGACCTGACGGCCGCCGATGTCGACTATGTACTGCCGCACCAGGCCAATCTTCGTATCAGCCGCAACGTGATGCAGACCCTGGGTTTGCCCGAAGAAAAGTTACTCTCCAACATCCAGTATCTGGGCAATACGGGTTGCGCGGGTTGTGCCATCGCCCTGTCTGAACATTGGAATTCGTTTAAAAAAGGCGAACGCATCGTTGTCACGGTGTTTGGCGGCGGCTACTCCTACGGCGCTATGCTCATCGAGGTATAGCTAGGCACATTGCTTATCTGTCTATTGTTAAATTTAACGTATAATAAATTATATTTAGGCACTATAAGAGATACCCGCTGCATTCATGAATCGTCCGTTCACCAGGTTAGCTGTCCATCGCTTTTCGTGCCTGAGTGACTGTGTTTCTGGCCGAAAACGAGTGGGATATTCTGTGCTTAGCGTGCTCTTTCTTTGGTTAAGTAGCTGTCAGCCAGTTACATCACCCAAAAAATATCGCATTGGCTTTTCGCAGCGCACCGGGGCAGATACCTGGCGTAAAACAATGCTGGCCGGTATGAATCGGGAGTTATCGTTCAACCCCGATATTGAGTTTCTGCTGAAAGATGCCGGCGGACAGAGCGAACAACAGGTGAAACAGATTCAGGAATTGATCGATCAGCGGGTCGATTTGCTGATTGTTTCGCCAAACGCGGCCCGACCCATCACGCCCATTGTTGAAAAAGCGTACCAGCAGGGCATTCCCGTTATTATTCTTGACCGGCGCACCGACTCAGACCTGTACACTGCTTACGTTGGTGCCGACAATGTAGAGGTGGGCCAGAATGCCGGCTTATACGCCAATCAGTTGCTGAAGGGAACGGGCAATGTCGTCGAGATTGGCGAATCGCCGGGCTCATCGGCCGATATTGACCGGCATCGTGGGTTTATGAACGCCATTGGTAGCCATCCGGGTATTCGGCTGCTTGCCAAATTGGAAGGCGACTGGGATAAACGTTCTTTCGCCGATAAACTCACCGCGTTACTCACCAACAAACCGGCGGTTCAACTCATTTTTGCCCAGAATGACCGCACCGCCCTCAAAGCCTACAACGTATGTCGAAAACTAGGGCTAGACAAGCAGGTAAAGATCATCGGTGTCGATGGCTTACCCGGCCAAAACGAAGGCATCGACCTGGTTGACCGGGATATTCTGAGTGCCACCGTGTTGTACCCGACGGGAGGTAAAGAGGCGATCCGTACGGCCATGGCTATTCTGAAGAAGCAGCCGTTCAAACGGGAAAACAGGTTACCAATTACGCTCATCGACTCGTCGAATGTGCGTACCATGAAACTTCAGAACGAGAAAATAGTGGAGCAGCAGGTCGATATTGAGAAGCAGCAGCAGCGCATCAACGACCTGAACCTGATTTATACCTCTCAGAAAAACACGCTTTATTTTACCCTGGCCAGCCTGCTGGTGGCCATGACGCTGGGTGGCTGGGCACTGTACCTGTATCGGTCCAAGCAGGCGGCTTACCAAACTCTGGAACGGCAGAATCAGGAGATTTTAGACCAGAAAGAGCGAATCGAAATGGTGTCGGCGCAGGCCCGGCTGGCAACGGAAGAGAAGCTACGCTTCTACTCCTACATATCGCACGAGTTCAACACCCCGCTCAGCCTGATTTTAACGCCGACGGAAGACCTGCTCAATAAGAAAACAGTTACGCCGTACGACCTGAAAAGCAATTTGCTACTGGTTCAGAAAAATGCGTATCGGCTCCTCAGGCTGGTCGATCAGATGCTGGACCTGCGCAAGACAGATGCAGGCAAGCAACGCCTTCGCACCGCCGAGCAGGACCTGATTGCCTTCATTCAGGATATTGTTCAGGACTTTATTCCCAAGGCCAGAAAACAGCGCATCGACCTACAGCTTATGACAACAGAGACCAACGTACCTGTCTGGTTCGATGGTGAAAAGCTGGATAAAGTCTTTGTCAACCTGCTCTCCAACGCCTTTAAATACACGCCCGGCGGCGGCCTGATTCACGTGATCCTCAACGTGCTTGAGGGGCAGGTGCAGATTCGGGTGCAGGATAATGGTGAAGGTATGACGCCCGACGAACAGGCCCACGCCTTCGATCTGTTTTACAGCGGCACCAAACCGTTTAACTTGTCGAAAGGGCTCGGTTTGGCTTTGTCAATGGAATTTATTCAGCTTCATCAGGGCGAACTCACCGTTCAATCTGCACCAGGCGAAGGCACAACGTTTACCATACTCCTACCGTTGGGTACTCAGCATTTAACGGCGGAAGAGATGACTGGCTCGTCAACCCGGCAACAACTGGCCGTCGATCTGGACGATGAGTATGTGGTGGATATACCCGCCCTAGCGAGCAAAAAACTGGGTACGTTGCTGGTTGTTGAAGACAACGATGATCTCCGCTCTTTTCTAAGCACACGCCTGAGTTACGAGTTCGATGTACTGGCCGAAGCTTCTGGCGAAAAAGGCTGGGAACGTACCCTTGAAACTATTCCCGACCTGATTATCAGCGACATTATGCTACCGGGCATGGATGGACTGCAACTAACCCAGCGCATAAAAACCGACCTTCGCACCTCCCATATTCCGGTTATTCTGTTGACAGCCAAAGCCCAGATGCAACATCGGATCGAAGGCACACGCGTTGGCGCAGACGCTTACATCACAAAGCCATTCAACACCCAGTATCTGCTTGAAACGATGCGCACTACCCTGGCTAATCGGGAAAAGTGGCAACGGCGATACGCCTCCGATTTTCTGTCGCAATCGGGTGCCGGGGGAAACCGGCAGGACAAAAAATTTCTGAATGAACTAACCGCCCTTATTGAGCAACATCTGGGCGATCCCGCCTTTGGGGTCGAAAAGCTGAGTCGTGAGATGGGTCTTTCGCGGGTGCAGCTTTACCGAAAAGTACAGGCCTTGCTCGATATGAACGTGATGGATTACCTGACCGAAGTACGGCTGAAACGCGCCAAGCATCTGCTCCGCGAAACCAGCAAGCCAATGGCTGAAATTGCCGATGAAACAGGCTTCAGTTCAGCCGCTTACTTCACGACATTCTTCAAACAGCATACCCAGAAAACGCCGTCTGAATACCGCAAATCGCCGGTGAAGGCGTAAGCTGATAGGCAGGGCGGTCTTATGCTGTAGGCGGCTTCACAATGTCATTGTGCTTTTGCCAGGCCCTTCGACAGGCTCGGCGGACCAGCCTGTCGAAGGGCCTGGCAAAAGCAATTTTTGACGGTAAGAAGAACTCTACACTTTTAAGAGAAAGCCCTGCTATTCCAGATAAGTCAAGATCTAATAAGTTACTACTTTAGCGGTATGGACTATTACATGGGTGTGACTGACTGGAATTGGTACGACTATCTTCGTGCTCGCTCTCCGGAAGATATAAACTTCTGGCAACCAGGCGGTCAGGGTACTTTTCGGGCACTCAGCCCCGGTGGCGTATTTCTGTTCAAGCTGAAAAGCCCACATAACGCCATTGGTGGCTTGGGTTATTTTTGGGCCCATAGTCAGCTTCCTCTGAACCTAGCCTGGGATACGTTTGGGCCCCGAAATGGATTTGATACGGTAGAAAGCTTTCGAAAGTCTATTCAACAATACCGCAAGACGGCTGAGCGTAACCCTAGTATTGGCTGTATTGCTTTGACCAATCCTATTTTCTTTAAGGAAGAAGACTGGATTTCAGTACCTGTTAATTGGAGTAACAGCATTGTGCAAGGCAAAAAGTACGGCACAACCGATGCAATAGGCTTAGCTCTCTGGCAACAGGTTCAGGCAACGCTTGCTAAATACGCCATGCTACCATCGGCTGAACGAGCCTCATCTGTAGAAGAAGTTGCGGCACAATATGGCAATTCTTTCCTTACGAAAGTTCGTATCGGCCAGGGGGCGTTTCGACTTTCCGTAATCGATGCGTATAGCAAGCGATGTGCAATAACGGGCGAGAAAACGTTGCCTGTTTTAGAAGCTGCTCACATCAAGCCTTTCTCGGAAGCAGGTTCCAATACCGTTTCTAACGGCCTACTACTGCGTTCCGACATGCATAAGCTTTTCGATGACGGATATATAACCGTTACCCCAGAATTGAAAATTGAAGTAAGTCAGCGGATAAGAGAAGAGTTTAATAACGGTAAAGAATACTATCAGTACCACGGTAAACCGCTATCTATACTGCCTGCTTTGGAAGCGAATAAGCCGTCCCGGATTTACCTCGACTATCATAACACGACAATATTTCGCTAACAACTGACTTAGGCACTTGTTAGCGGCTCGGTTATTACCCTTTCAATTGGTCATCCAACAGAATCGAAACCTGATTGACCAGCTCAATTTGGGCGAAGGAGGGCACGGCTATGGCGAGGCAGAACGGGTCAACGAGCCAGTCGGTTCAAATGGATTGGGTCTCGGCTAACGTACCTGATCGCCAAATAGGTGGGCAAACGGGCGGAGTCGGTCCAGACGGTAAAATCAAATTTCGCGCAAGTCGGTTTAAATCCCTTTACTCCGTGTACCATCCGACAAGCGAACCACAACCGGCGTTTTCGTACCTTTGCATTTACTATGGCTCGAATTGTGGCAATTGATTACGGAAACAAACGGACCGGCCTGGCCGTGACCGATCCGATGCAGATCATTGCAACGGCGCTGGAAACGGTGCCTACCCATACGCTGCTCGACCGACTGAAAGCCTACGTGGCGGCCGAACCGGTTGAAGCCTTCGTGGTGGGTTGGCCAACGAATACCGACGGCACCGATACCGACACCACGGCACCGGTTCGTGGCCTGATTAAAAAATTGAAAGCGGTGTTTCCCGATCAGACTGTTTATCAGCACGATGAACGGTTTACGTCGCGGATGGCCATGCAGTCGATGATTGCGGGCGGCACCAGTAAGAAAGACCGGCGGGTGAAAGGCAACATCGATATGGTGAGCGCCACGATCATCCTCCAGTCATTTATGGAAAGCAAAAAATAAGTCTTCTGTCCTCTGTCTTCAGTCTTCTGTTGCGCTGCTCATAAACCTTGTGGCTACCTGGCAACGCAACAGAAGACTGAAGACAGAGGACAGAAGACTACCTTAAAAAATGATTCTCCCAATTGTAGCTTACGGCGATCCGGTATTGCGGAAAAAGGCCAAAGACATTGAAAAAGGTACGCTCGACGTGAAAAAGTTAAGCGAAGATATGTTCGAAACCATGTACGCGGCGTCGGGTGTGGGGCTTGCTGCTCCGCAGATCGGGCAAAGCGTGCGGATGTTCGTGGTGGATGGGCAACCGTTCAATGAAGGCGAATCGGAAGAGGACATCGACCCAACGCTTGTTGGCTTTAAGAAGGTGTTTATCAATGCCGAAATTATCGAGGAAGATGGCGACGAGTGGGCATTTGAGGAAGGCTGCCTGAGCATTCCTGGTATTCGCAACGATGTGTTCCGCCCCGAGTTCATCGTGATCCGCTATTTCGACGTCGACTGGAACGAGCACGAGGAAGAATACGAAGGCACCGCCGCCCGGATTATTCAGCATGAATACGACCATATCGAAGGCAAACTCTTCACCGACTATATGTCGCCGCTGAAACGCCAACTCCTCAAAAAACGCCTCGCCGACATCACGCGCGGCAACGTGGATGTGGAGTATAAAATGCGGTTTCCTAAATAAGAAATAGGTTCAATACAGAGACGCAGAGGACACAGAGTTTTATTTTCTCTAAAAAAAGCTCTGTGTCCTCTGTATTGAACCCTTTTTATCCATGAACATCACCCTCCTTCAAACTGAACTGCACTGGCAGGACCCTGTGGCGAACCGGGCGATGCTGGAGGAGAAGATCTTCACCCTGCCCGAGCCAACGGATCTGATCGTGCTGCCCGAAATGTTTACGACAGGTTTCACGATGGATGCCCGTGCCGTGGCTGAGCCGATGAACCTGACCACGTTCAAATGGCTGAAGCAAATGGCGGCGCAAACCAGCGCGGTGGTGACGGGTAGCTACGTAGTGAAGGAGAACGGCGGGTTCTATAACCGCCTGATCTGGATGGAGCCCGATGGGCAGTTCGCCCACTACGACAAACGTCATCTGTTCAGAATGGCGGGCGAAGACAAGACCTATTCCGCAGGTACGTCGCGGCTGGTGCGCGAATGGCGCGGCTGGCGCATTTGTCCGCTAGTCTGCTACGACCTGCGTTTCCCGGTCTGGAGCCGGAACAAACAGATTGCCCCCGACCAACTCGACTATGATTTGCTACTCTACGTAGCCAACTGGCCCGCGCCACGCCAGAACGCCTGGGATACACTGCTTCAGGCCCGCGCCATCGAAAACCTCAGCTACGTAGCCGGTGTCAACCGAGTGGGCACCGACGGAAATGGTCACCCATACAGCGGCGGTTCGGCCCTGATCGACGTCAAAGGCGACATTCTTTTTCGTCAATACGATGCCGAAGCCATCCATCAGCAAACGCTTTCACTCGACGATCTGCAAGCGTTCCGGGGGAAATTCCCGGCCTATCTGGACGCGGATTAATGTAACACGGACTTCAGTCCGTCTTTTTTTGCCATAAAGACGGACTGAAGTCCGTGTTACATCAGACTCCCGCTACCTCAACGCTCGGTACAATCTTCTTCACCAGACCTTGCAATACTTTGCCGGGTCCGCATTCGGTGAAGAGGGTGGCCCCGTCGGTGGTCATGGCTTCAACCGATTGTGTCCAGCGGACTGGGGCGGTGAGTTGCGCAATCAGGTTGGCTTTGATCGTGGGTACGTCGGTGGAGGGTTGCGCGTTTACGTTCTGGTAAATCGGGCAGCGGGGCGACATAAATGGCGTATTTTCGATGGCCTGAGCCAGATCGGTTCGGGCTGGTTCCATCAGCGGCGAGTGAAACGCGCCACCTACGGGCAGCGGCAACGCACGTTTGGCACCGGCGGCCTTCAGCCGTTCGCAGGCGATGCGAATACCTTCATTACTTCCCGAAATTACCACCTGGCCAGGGCAATTGTAGTTGGCAGGCACTACGATCTCACCCGTTTCACCGTTCACAGCCTCGCAAACTTGCTCGATGATTGCGTCGGGGAGGCCCAGAATAGCGGCCATTGTTGATGGGTTCAGCTCGCAGGCGCGTTGCATGGCGTCGGCGCGTTGGGCTACCAGGCGAAGACCATCTTCAAACGACAGCGCACCGGCGGCTACGAGCGCTGAAAATTCGCCGAGCGAATGCCCCGCCACCATCGCCGGGGCGAAGTTTTCGGCCGTTAACGCCTTGGCAACTGAGTGCAGGAAAATGGCAGGCTGCGTAACGTTGGTCTGTTTCAGTTCCTCATCGGAGCCGGTGAACATGATGTTGGTCAGACTGAAACCCAGGATCTGATCGGCCTGATCCATCAAGGATTTAGCCTGTTCTGACTGTTGATACAGGTCGTGGCCCATTCCCGTAAACTGAGAACCCTGGCCAGGGAAGATGTATGCGTTCATTTTTTTAGTGAAGAGTTAAGACGTAAACGTTAAATGTTGCGCTGCCAATCACGCTTCTTGTTCCAAGAGCAGAGCAATTCTTAACGTCTAATTCGTTTAGCGTAATTTCAACGTCACCAGCGTCATCACGGCGAGCATGATGCCGACGATCCAGAAACGGGTGACGATTTTGGCTTCGTGGTAGCCTTTTTTCTGGAAATGGTGGTGCAGCGGCGACATCAGTAGGATTCGCCTGCCTTCGCCGTACTTTTTCTTCGTGTATTTGAAGTAGCTGACCTGCGTAATGACCGAGACAAGTTCGGCCAGGAAAATGCCGCACATCACCGGAATCAGCAGTTCTTTTCGGATCGTCAGCGCCAATACAGCAATCACGCCGCCGAGCATCAGGCTACCCGTGTCGCCCATGAATACCTGGGCAGGGTACGAATTATACCAGAGGAAGCCCACGCAGGCCCCTACGAAGGCCGCGCAAAAGATTACGATCTCGGCCGAGTTGGGAATGAACATGATGTTCAGGTAATCGGCGAAACGGGCGTTCGACGACAGGTAGGCAAGCACGCCCAGCGTCAGACCGATAATAACCGACGTACCTGCGGCCAGCCCGTCGATACCGTCTGTGATGTTGGCCCCATTCGAAACCGCCGTGATAATGAAAATGCAGACCAGTGTATAGATGATCCAGGTGTAGTCGTCGGTAACGAAGCCAAACAGGAGCCAGCTATAGTCGAAGTTGTTGTTCTTGACAAAAGGAATCGTAGAGACCGTCGAATGAATATCGTGGTAACGGGTCAACTGCCGCACAACGGCGCCTGCCACCGGCTTATCATAAATCCTGATCCGTACGTACTGGTTGAACGAGAGCGTCAGGCCGACGATCAGGCCCAGACCAATCTGCCCCACTACTTTAAACTTGCCTTCCAGCCCTTCTTTGTTCTTTTTGAATACCTTGATGTAATCATCAATAAACCCGATCAGGCAGGTCCATATGGCCGAAACCAGCAGCAGGATGATGTATACATTGGTCAGGTTGGCGAACAGCAGCACCGGAATCACCAGTGAGGCCATGATGATAAAGCCGCCCATCGTTGGTGTGCCGCGCTTCTGCATCTGCCCTTCCAGCCCCAAATCCCGAATCGACTCGCCGATCTGTAGTTTTCGGAGCTGGTCGATGATCCGCCGTCCAAAAATGGCCGCAATCAGCAGTGAGGTGATCACCGCACCCAGCGAACGAAACGAAATGTACTGAAACACCCTGGCGCCCGGAAAGTCGAATGCACGGTCGAGGTATTGGAATAAGAAATAGAGCATAGTGAACGAGTGAAAGCGTGAAAGAGTGAAAGACGGTCTGCCGCAGCGGTGAAAAAATGAGCGCAGCCAGGCTGATAAACGGTACCAGAGAACGCTCATTCTTTCACCGCTGCGGCAGACCGTCTTTCATTCTCTCGCTCTTTTAATTGCCAAAGTTAGCACTTTGAAAGGCGTCGCGTAGTACCTGCCGGTCGTCAAAATCGTGTTTTACGCCCTGAATGTCCTGATAGGTCTCGTGGCCTTTGCCCGCCACCAGAATAATATCGTTGGGATGGGCCAGTTTTACCGCTGTTTGGATGGCTTCGCGCCGGTCTTCAATGGTCTGCGCTTTCTTATAATCTACGGGCGACAGACCCGCCTGCATCTGCTCCAGAATAGCCATCGGGTCTTCAAATCGCGGATTATCGGACGTCAGAATGACCCGGTCGCTGAACTTGCCGGCAATCTGCGCCATGATAGGCCGTTTTGCCGCGTCGCGGTTGCCACCACAACCAACTACGGTAATAATTTTTGGCAGAATGCCCTGCTCGTTGTTCTGACGAAGGTTTGTGATCGTTTCCAGCACGTTTTGCAGCGCATCGGGCGTATGAGCGTAATCGACAATGCCCACGATCCGGTTGTCGGAAATGACCTGCTCGAAACGGCCTTGTGGCGGCAACGTACCTGAAAGCTCGGTCAGTACTTCTTCTTCATCTTCTCCCAGCAGAACCGCCGCGCCATAAACTGCCAGCAGGTTGTAGGCGTTGAACCGGCCAATGAGCTTGAACCACACTTGCCGCTCGTCGACCAGCATTTCCAGCCCGAACAGTCCGTCGGCCAGCACCTTGCCTTTGAACGTACCCACAGTGGATGCTGCCAGCGTTTGCAGCGAATAGCTTTCCTTGCGGGCCACTGTGTTTTGCAGCATCACCAGCCCCCGTTTGTCATCGGCGTTGGTCAAGGCAAAAGCGGAGCGAGGCAGTTGATCGAAGAATCCCTTTTTCGCCTTGATATAATTGTCGAATGTGCCGTGGAAATCGAGGTGGTCGTGGGTGATGTTGGTAAAAATGCCCCCGGCGAAATGCAGCCCTGCAATACGCTCCTGCACCACAGCGTGTGAACTGACCTCCATAAACACGTGCGTACAGCCCTGCGCCAGCATTTGCGTCAGCAGTTCGTTGGTCGTAATGGAGTCGGGCGTGGTGTGTGTAGCAGCAATAACCGTATCACCAATCTGGTTCTGTACCGTCGACAGCAAGCCACAGCGATACCCGAGCGACGTAAATAACCGGAAAAGCAGCGTAGCCACCGACGTTTTGCCGTTTGTGCCCGTCACCCCCACCAACTTCACTTTTTTTGATGGGTGACCGTAGAAGTTCGCCGCCGCCATCCCCATCGCCTGTGGCGCATTAGCCACCTGAATGTAGGTAACGGAATCAGCCCGTTCGGCCGGTAATTCTTCGCACAAAATAGCTGTAGCGCCCAGATCAATCGCCTTCGGAATGAAGGTGTGCCCGTCTGAAACAGTGCCCCGAACAGCCACAAACAGGCTCCCGGAACGTACCTGACGCGAGTCCATTGTCAGGTGCGTTACTTCGGCGTTCATATCGCCTGCCGTAGCTAAAAGGGAAACTTTATAAAGAAGATCAGATAGTTGCATAGGTTGTTTGGGTGGTTACCCTCACCCCCAGCCCCTCCCTTGGTTTCAGGCGAGGGGCTGGGGGTGAGGATAGTTCTGCTAGTGAGCGAAACTGCTGTAGAGTGGCTCCCCTCTCCCAAAGTGGGCGGTCCGCTCCTGTGGTAGGGGCTGGGGGTGAGGGATTTACTCCTCCGTCAGAGTTCGTGAAATGTTCATACGGTACACACCAATAGCAGGCAGGGCGGCGGCAACCAGGCCGATACCCACGGCAACGGCAAGTAGCCACCATTCGTCGGGCAGGATACTGGCGTCGCTGAAACTGTAATGGTAATTGCCTTCCACAAATTGGGACAGTAACCAGAGCCCGAGGCGACTCATAGCCAGGCCCGCCACAAAACCGATCAGGGCCAGTACCAGTCCTTCGAGCAAGAGCATACCAAACAGTTGCGCCCGCGTAGCCCCCATTGATAGCATCAGGGCCATTTCGTAGCGGCGTTCTTTCAGGGAGTTATAGAGTGACACGAATACGCTGATGCCCGCCACAATAATGATGGCCAGAGCCAGACCGCGCAGGGTCTGCACGCCCACACCGAGCAGATCAAACAGGCGATTTACCTCAATGGCGGGTAGTGCGGCCTGAAGTTTAGAGTTGTTGTCGATGCCGCGTTTCAGCATCATGCCCATCGGGTTCCGAAACTTCACCAGCATACTGGTTATTTCTGGACCAGCCTCGGGCCCATGCTCGTCTTCGTGAGCGTCTTCGCCAACGTGATGCTCGGCAAGGTCGTCAGCAGTTGCGCCGCCAGCCGTGGTGGCTTCGTCGTCATGATGGCCTTCGCCATTGGCCGAGTCATGATTATGCACGGCCCAGATGCTCGACACGTTGGTTAAAATCAATTGGTCGCAGACGCTGTTGCTGGGTGCCAACGTACCCACGACCTTGTACTTCTTGTCGCCATGTTCCTCGCCGTTTGCATCCAGACCATGCTGACTGGCGAAACTGTCGCCTACTTTCAAACCGGTTGCCGCCGCAACGCGGGTGCCAATCACCACATCCAGATCGTTCGTGAACAACTGCCCCTGTGCCACGCTAGCCCCAAAATGGTCGAGGTATTTTTTGTTTGTTCCCACAATCCGAAACGATTTGTAGCTATCGCCCATCGCCAGCGGAATCGCCGTTTTAATCATCGGATTGCGTGTCAGGCGTTCGGCTTCGGCCAGCGGAATGTTGCCCACCGGCGAGTCGATCTGGTAAATGCTGGATAAGATCAACTGCAACGGCGACCCTTTCGCGCCAATTACCATGTCGATTCCCCGAATATTACGGCTAAACTGGTCCTGCAATTGCTTGTTGAGCAGCAGCAAGAGCGAAATAATGGCGATACCAAGCGTCATGAGCAGCCCACTCAGAAAACTGCTCAACGGCTTGTCTGTCAGGTTACTCCAGCTTATTTTGGCGAGGTTCATGGGAAGTTTTTGATGCGCCAGCAGGGCTCCTTTAGGGCGGGGCTAAGCCGGGTGCGAAGCTAGTCACTCAGTTTGAGCGAAAAGTGATGACTGGTAATGTTGAATCGTTTGGTCAAATAAAGTCGATGGGCATCATACCGAGATGGATTCTGCCCCGAATCTAATGAAACGGTCTGGTAACCCGATTGCCGCGCCTGATCGATCACAAAATCCACCAGTGCGCCAGCATAGCCTTTTCCTCGGGCTTCGGGCAACGTCGACAGGTCATCGATATAGATTGTCTTGCCAGAAACCAGCATCGTCATCTGCCGATACGTGACTACGCCCGGTGCAGCTAGCGTCTGCCCCGCCACAGCAGGATCATCGCCGAGGTCCACGAAAGCAACGCTAAACCGGTCGTTTGCCAGTTGTTCCAGCAGCAGAGCCAGCGCGGTTTCTTCCGTCAAGTGAGGACGCAACGCCAGCAAAGCGGGTAAGCAGCGGCGCAGGTCGGCTTCTGTCTGGGCAAGTTTAATGGTCATGGGAAGGGAGTTTACCGTCTTCTGTTGCGCTGCTGATAAACTAATTCGTGCATGAGCAGCGCAACAGAAGACAGTAAACAGTTATAATGCTGCTCGTATCATTTGTAGCATCTCGTCGCCGCCACGTGTCAGCAGAGCTTCGGCCAAATCATGGCCCAGTTGCTCCGCCTGAGCGGGCGGACCAATGAAGGTTTCGCGGAGCATATCGGTACCATCAAGGCTAATTAATCCACCGGTCAGGCTGATTTCGTCACCGACCCATGTTGCCAGGGCAAACACCGGAATGCTGCAACCGCCCTCCAGTCGACGGAGAAAGGCACGTTCGGCTTTCAGGCAGGCTTCTGTCGGCTCATGATTGGTCAGGGAACGTACCTGAGTCAGTTTGTCGAGAGAAAGCGTGTCGGCAGCTTCGATGGCTACACTGCCCTGACCAACGGCGGGCGTGAATTCACTGATCGGTAAATGTTCGGCGATCAACTCATCGTACGCCATCCGGTGCACACCAGCATAGGCAAGTAACAGCGCATCGCACTGCCCGTCATCGAGCTTGCGGAGCCGCGTTTGCAGATTTCCCCGCATATCGACCACGTTAATGTGCGGACAATAATGCCGTAGCATCGCCACCCGCCGCGTTGATGACGTACCTATGGTAAATGCCTGGCCCGACGTTAGTGAAAGTGATCCATTGCGGCTCACCAGCACATCATTGGCGCGTTCGCGCTCAGTAAAAGCGATGATGCTCAGGTCGGCGGGTAAACTTGACTGTAAATCTTTGGCCGAGTGAACGGCAATATCAATTGCCCCGGACCGGAGTTGATCTTCCAGTTCCTGGGTAAAGATGCCTTTACTACCAATTTTCGACAGCGACCGATCCAGGATCTGATCACCCTTTGTTTCAATCAGGACAAGCTCTGAGGTAATGTCGCTGGCCTGAAGCAGTTGCTGAATGTATTCGGCTTGCCAGAGGGCCAGTCGGCTACTTCGGGTTCCAATTCGAATATGCATACTGCAAAGGTACAACCTGACGGTCAGTTTCACGGTTGTAGACACCGTTTCCACACTTCCCCTTCACTGCGTAATTTTCGCTACATACCGGGTGTCTCTGCCAAAATTAAAAAGCAGACCGGTTGAGACTTTTTTAGTGCCAAACCGTCTGATAAAAGGGTATTTTGTGTGTTTTTTCCTGTCAGTCTGGCATGAATAACTGCCTTTAAACCATCAGGCACAGCTTTTGTCTATAAAGCATTGAACAGTAAACAACACGTACTATGAGAACGGTAGATCATGTGTTTAAAGGAACGGGCGGACAAATCGATTTGCTGAATACGCTGTATGGCGGATCGAGCCTGACGGAAATGAAAGTGAAGCGGGAAGATGATCGGCTGGTTATTCGCCTCTCGGCCCCCGGCGTTAGTGCCAACTCATTCAACGTGTTGGTAGAAGGAAATAAATTAGTGCTATATACACTGCTGGTTCATGATAGCGAATCGGCTGGTCAACGGTTGGCAGTGCCTATGTTTTTGAAAGTGATCGATATTCCTGATTTCATCGATGCTGAACACATCGAAGCTGAGCATGAGTATGGCCGGGTGATTGTGAATCTGCCTTTCAACGACGAAGAACACGAGTATCGCAACATCGACATTAAGAATTTATTCTAATGCTTCCTGTCCGGAGCTACTAGGGCTCTGTTACATATAGATGCGTGCGGCC
The DNA here is from genome assembly GCF_964250085.1 of uncultured Fibrella sp. NCBI lineage: Bacteria > Pseudomonadati > Bacteroidota > Cytophagia > Cytophagales > Spirosomataceae > Fibrella > uncultured Fibrella sp. Next base: position 48,325 of record NZ_CAXUEC010000007.1, read on the forward strand.
CGGTCTTACGAGACCGGGTTTCTTTTTTGTGGGCGGTTGGTTGAGATAGCTTCGCCAGGTACGTTGCCGACGTGTGGCTCTTCGACAAGCTCAGAGTGACACTCCTACTCAAGTTCGTCAGTCACATTCTTGGGTTTCCTGTCACCCTGAGCTTGTCGAAGGGCTATGCGTCAGCAACGTACCTGGCGAAGCAATATCGTAATGCTGTGTCTCTACGCCGATTTCAACCTTCTCCGCACCACCGGCCCGAACGTACCCCACTCGACCACGACAATGCAGCCCAGGAACAGGCCAAACAACGCCAGGTGATAGGGAATAGCTAACCACAAGTTGCTGATGTGGATAAACGAGGCCAGGTAAATAAGCAGTCCACCACCCAGAATGTAACCCGCTGCTGAAAGCAGATCGTAAGGAACGGGGTAATATTTCTCGCCCAATACGTAGCACATTACCGTCATCACGACGCTGGAAATCAGGAACGCCCAGGCGCATCCCATGTAGCCCATCTGCGGAATAAGCAGGTAGTTCAGCCCGAACGTAACGGCCAGGCCAACCGCCGTAATCAGCGTACCGAATTTCGTCTTGTCCGACAGCTTGAACCAGAACGAGATATTGTAGTAAATCCCCAGGAACAAGTTGCCCAGCATTAGTATCGGTACGACCGTGAGACCGACGCGTCGCTCGGGGTTAAGCAACAGCCCTGCCAAATCCATATTCAGGCTGACGGCTACCCAAAGGGCAACGCACACGATGATGAACCACTTGGTCACCCGTGCCAGCAGATCAGGGGCATTCTTGTTTTCGGCCTGACCGAAGAAGAACGGTTCTGCCGCAAATTTGAACGACTGGATCGCCAAACTGATAAACACCGACAGTTTAAAGCTTTGACCGTACACATCCAGTGCCCAGTCAGACGGCTGGCCTGGGTAGAAGCCATCGGGCAGAAACTGGCGCAGGAAAAGCCGATCGGTAAGGTTGTTGAGTACAGCCGCCAGCCCTGTCAGCATAATCGGGAAGGCGTAAATAACCAGCGTCTTCGCCTCGGGCCACTCAAACGTGAACCGGAATCCACGAAATGCCCGGCGGAGTACCACAAAATAAAGGGCGTTTGCCAGCAGATTGGCCAGCAGAATATAGCCGGGGCCGATTTCCGGGCGGTAGAAGAACTGAGCTATTGGGCGCAGACCGGGCAGATAGTCTCCTTCCGTAATGTCTTTGCAGACGACGATGAAAAACACGTTCAGCGCTACGTTCAGGCCAATGTTTATGAGTTTAGCCACCACAAACTGCCGGGCTTTTCCCTCGACCCGTAACCGTGCAAATGGAATAGCCATCAGCGAATCCAGACCCACCAGCAACGCCGTCCATTGAATGAACCGCTCCTGACCGGGGTACCCGAGTGCCTGCGTAATTGGGGTAACGAAAATCAGAATTAAGGCTGTGGCAACTACGCTGATCGTAGCCACGATGGTCAGCGTTCGGTTGAAAACTAATATGCGTTCTGCCTCATTCTCTCCGCCTTTATTCCTGGCAGCAAACCGGAAGAAAGCCGTTTCCAGCCCCAGCGTATAGATGGTGAGCAATACGCCGATCCAGGCATAGAGCGTCACGTTTGAGGCTAGCGTACCGACTTTTTTAAAGGCGTAGGTCTGAATGGGCGTCAGGAAAAAGTTGATCGACCGCGCTGCAATTGTACTTATGCCATACAGGGCGGTGTCGCTGGCTAATTTTTTAAACGTGCTCAATGTATACGTGGGTTACTGCACAACGTACCTGAACCGGGTTTGCGGGTCAGGTACGTTGCGAAGATACTGCCTATACGCCGACTGATGGTACAGAACACGCGTCTCATTGGAGTATCAGCGATCTTGGTTACTTTGTTTGCGGAGAATGTTGCGTTAATCCCAACAACTATGAAAGTTTACTCGCTACTAGTGCTCATTTGCCTGACCACTAACCTATTACTGGCACAGGATCACTTAACGCCCAGTATTGGCTTCTTCGCGACAAACGGCCCTGAACAGGAGTATTATAAACTGTTGCGCGAAAACCTGCTCACCGGTTTGTCAGACCGGCCGATGGCTAGAGTGATTGTCTTCCCTTCGTTTTCGCCTGAATATCTTGTCGCTTTAGAACAAGACCATCTGGAATACTACCTGTTTTTCCGTACTTGTAGCAAGAGCATATGGAGTATACGCAGTATGCCCGAACCATTGACGCTGATCGAAAAGAAGACAGAAATTAGCCCGGAGTTAGGGAAGCGGCTAAACGAGTTTCTGTTTGTAACTATCAGCCATGCTCGGTACCCTCCAATCGAGTATATCTCCTTTCAGGGGCAAAAACCAGTGATGGCTTTCCCTATGGGAGTGGACGGAGTAACATATCGTTTCGTAGCAACGATGCCGGATTCAGACGTTCGCAGCGGTGAAATCTATTCACCAGAGAAGGGTTCACTAATGGCCCGTCTAGTCGGCGTCGTTGATCTGATGGCTTCGGTTGCCAAAGGTGCGGGGAAAGAGTCGGATCTAGCTGCTGCTGTTGAAAAGCTGAACAAGCAACTGACCGGGAAGTAACGTTACTTCCCGACATGGGCCAAAGGAGTCCGATTTACACCCTGCTACCGGCATTCGCATTTTGAATTGTACTTTTGAGGGCACTAATGCTGAGTGGCAACTGCGCTTGGCAGCCTTTACATCGTACATTATCAATGAAAATTTCTGCTGCGTTACTGTCGGTCTATTACAAAGACGGCCTCGAACCCATTGTCCGGTTGTTGCACCAACAGGGCGTTACGCTCTACTCAACGGGCGGTACTCAAACGTTTATCGAGCAACTCGGTATTCCCGTTATTCCCGTTGAGTCGCTGACTGGCTACCCATCCATCTTCGGTGGTCGGGTAAAAACCCTGCACCCGGCTGTATTTGGCGGTATTCTCTACCGTCGCGACAATGAAGGCGATGTGGCGCAGGCGCAGGAGCACAACATTCCCGCCATCGACCTGACGGTGGTTGATCTGTATCCGTTTGAAGAAACCGTAGCATCGGGTGCTTCTGCTGAAGACATTATCGAGAAAATCGACATCGGCGGTATTTCGCTGATCCGGGCCGGAGCCAAGAACTTCCAGGATGCGCTGATCGTCTCGTCGCGCGACCAGTACGCCGACCTGCTGAAAGTGTTGACCGAAACAGATGGCCAGCCCGACCTGGAAACCCGCCGCCGCTACGCGATGGAGGCCTTCGCAACCACGTCGCATTACGACACGGCTATTCACCAGTATTTCGCAGGAACTGCCGTTCAGAAAAAAAGTGAACTTCGTTACGGCGAAAACCCACACCAGAAAGCGACGTTCCACGGTGATCTCGACGCTATTTTCGACAAGCTGCACGGTAAAGAACTGTCATTCAATAACCTGGTCGACGTTGATGCCTGCGTTGGCCTGATCGACGAGTTTACTACCAGCGGCCCAACTTACGCGATCATCAAGCACACAAACGCCTGCGGTATTGCGTCGGCGGCGACGCCAGCAGAGGCCTACGCCAAAGCACTGGCCTGCGACCCTGTTTCGGCGTTTGGTGGTGTGGTGATTACCAACGTACCTGTCGATCTGGACACGGCGCAGGAACTGAACAAACTGTTCATGGAAATCCTGATCGCACCCGACTACGCCCCCGAAGCGTTGGACCTACTGAAATCGAAGAAAAACCGCATTCTGCTGAAACGGAAGCCCGTTGAATTGCCCACCAGGCTTGTTAAAACAATTCTGAACGGCGTACTGGAGCAGGACAAAGACAACGTAACTGAAACCGCCGATCAGTTCACGACGGTTACCGAAAAAGCCCCAACCGACAGCGAGGTACGTGCCCTGGAGTTTGCGCTGAAAGTGTGTAAACACACCAAATCAAACACGATTATTCTGGCCAAAGAAGACGTACTGCTGGCTAGCGGCGTTGGTCAAACCAGCCGTGTCGATGCGTTGAAGCAGGCCATCGAGAAAGCGCATGCGTTCGGTTTCAGCCTCGATGGGGCCGTAATGGCGTCTGATGCGTTCTTCCCTTTCCCCGATTGCGTTGAAATTGCCGGTCAGGCGGGCATCACGGCGGTGGTGCAGCCCGGCGGTTCTATCCGCGACAAAGACAGCATTGAGTACTGCAATCAGCATGGCATTGCGATGGTAACCACCGGCGTTCGGCACTTTAAACACTAATAGAAGTTGTTGCCTTTTGCTGATTTGTCTTGCTGAGCCTGTCGAAGGAACCAGCGTCAGCAAGACAAATCAGCGAGAGGCTGCCCACAGAACAGCCATTCGCTTGCTACAACGTAGAACAGCGATTGGTAATTGAGTAAGCGGATTTTAGTAATATTAGGTCTCGACATCTCCTAACTCCTCCAATTTGTGCTAAAATCCTGGTTCAGCCTGCTCTACACGATTTGGTGCGTGTCGGTGTTTGTGGTCTTCTTCCTGCTCATGCTGCCGTTTATTCTGCTGGGTAGCTGGCTGGCTGGCAGCAAAAACCAGTTTGGGCTTCAACTGGCACATGGGGCCGTTCGGCTATGGGGCATGCTGGCCTTCATCTTCATGGCCATGCCCATCCGCGTCGACTGGCGGTTTCGCCCCGAACCGGGCAAAGCCTACGTCTACTGCGCTAACCACTTTTCGTATTTCGATATTGCCGTAACGGGCGTCATTGTGCCGGGCCTGTATGCTTTCATTGGTAAAATCGGCGTTCGGAAATTGCCGCTTTTCGGATACATGTATGCCAAACTACACGTCATGGTGGATCGATCGAGTGCGCAGAGTCGGGCTTATTCGCTGGGCAAGTGTATGCGTACGCTGGCGCAGGGCCGAAGCATCGTGATTTTTCCTGAAGGGGGTATAAAGGCCGAGCATCCGCCCAAAATGGTGTACCCGTTCAAAGATGGAGCCTTCACGATGGCGATTCAGCAGCAGGTGCCCATTGTGCCACTAACGCTGGTAAACAACTACCGCATTTTGCCCGATGGCAAGCCATTCCGGGTGAACTGGGAACCGGTCCGGGTCGTTTTCCATGAGCCAATATCTACTATCGGACTTACGCAGGCTGATGCTGACAAACTTAGCGAACGTACCTACCAAATTATTGATAGTGAACTCAGTCATTCGTTGTCATTTGCTGCGCGTCATTCCTAGTTATTGACGCCAGGTGACTGCAGAATGACGCGCAACGAATGACTATTAATGCCCTTTCTAATGAAAGTTGATACCGAAACCTTACAAAAAATAGCCCATCTGGCCCGTTTGGAAGTTAACCCTGACGAAGAGGCTGGCTTGCTGAACAGTCTGAATAGTGTACTCGACTGGATGGAGCAGCTCAACGAGGTCGATACGGCTGGTGTGGCTCCGCTCATGCACATGTCGGAAGAAATTAACAACGTTTTACGCATGGATACGGTAGCTAATCAACTGCCTCGCGATCAGGCATTGGCCAATGCTCCCGACCACGACGAGCAGTTTATCAAGGTGCCCAAAGTAATGGAGTGATGATTTTTTTTGCGATTTGACTTGATTTTAGATAGTTCAACTTCGTATATTTGCACTCGCAATTGCGAAATAGCTCGATAGTATAAGGGTAGTACATCAGATTTTGGTTCTGTCTGTCTAGGTTCGAATCCTGGTCGAGCTACTTACAAAAAGCCGATTCTTCACCGAGTCGGCTTTTTTCTGTTTTATGTCTTTACGAAAAAGAGGGAGGTTAAGCACAGAGAACGCAGAGCACCTGATTTGGAGAAAACCAACTCTGTTTTCTCTATGCCCCTGTGTTTAACCCCCTTCTTGCTGCGGTTAAAATAATATATGAATTACTTATCAGCCGAAAATCTTGCCAAAGCCTACGGCGACCGGACGTTGTTCCGAAACATTAATTTTGGCATCAGTCGGGGCGATAAAATTGCGATTGTTGGGGCCAACGGTTCGGGCAAAACGTCATTGCTGGAAATTCTGGCCGGTGCCGCCCCACCCGATGCCGGGCTGGTCAGCGTTCGGAAGGATATCACCGTCGGATACCTCAACCAGCAACCCGATCTGAACGAAGCGCTCACCATCATGGAAGAGGTGCTGGCGGGCGAAAGTGCCCAACTCGATGCTGTACGGGCCTATGAGAAGGCACTCCTGCACGACAACCATGACGCGCTCGAAAAGGCTATGAACCAGATGGAGAAACTGGAAGCCTGGGACTATGAAGCGCAGATTCGCCAGATTCTGGGCGAACTGGGCATTCAGGACGTCGAGCAGCGCGTAGGTACGTTGTCGGGCGGTCAGCGCAAGCGGGTGGCGCTGGCGCGGGTACTTATTCAAAACCCCGACCTGCTGATCCTCGATGAGCCTACCAACCACCTTGATCTGGAAGCCATCGAATACTTGGAAAGCTTCCTGAACACCAATAACGGTACGCTCCTGATGGTATCCCACGACCGGTATTTCCTGGATCGGGTGTGTAATCAGATTGTGGAGATGGATGCGGGTCAACTGTACAGCTACAAAGGCAACTACGCCTATTTTCTGGAAAAGAAAGCCGAGCGAATCGCCATTGATGCCGCTGAGTTCGAGAAAAATAAGAATACCTACCGCCGCGAATTGGAATGGATGCGCCGCCAGCCGAAAGCGCGGGGCACCAAAGCCAAATACCGCGAAGATGCCTTTGACGATCTGGAAGGTAAAGTAAAGAATCGCCGCAACGATGGCGAACTCGACCTGAACCTGCGCGTATCACGCCTGGGCAGTAAGATTCTGGAGGTAGAAAACCTGAGCAAACGCTTCGGCGACAAAATTCTGCTCGATCATTTCACCTACACCTTCAAACGGCAGGATCGCGTAGGGTTGATTGGCAAAAACGGGATGGGCAAAACCACGCTGCTCAATATGCTGATCGGTGAAATGCGCCCCGATTCAGGCAAGATCACGGCCGGAGGAACGGTGAATTTCGGGTATTACACGCAGAGTGAACTGAACATTGCCGACAACCAGCGCGTGATCGACGTGGTGCAGGAAGTGGCCGAGGTGATGAAACTCGCTGATGGAACCACGATTACGGCCAGCCAACTGCTGCACCATTTCCTCTTCGACCGGCAGAAACAGTATGATTTTGTGGCTAAACTGAGTGGTGGCGAAAAGCGGCGGCTGCAACTGCTACTGGTGTTGGTGCAGAACCCCAACTTCCTGATCCTCGACGAACCCACCAACGACCTCGACATCACGACGCTGAACGTGCTCGAAGACTTTCTGCTCAATTTCCCCGGCTGCGTGATCATCGTAACGCACGACCGGTACTTCATGGATCGCCTGGTCGATCACGTATTTGTGCTGGAAGGACAAGGCAAGGTGCGTGATTATCCGGGCAATTATACCGATTACCGCGAGTGGCGCGACGCCCAGCCGAAAAAGAACGCCGCCACGATCGCTACCAAAGAATCGGCCTCAGCAAGCCACAAATTGGCTCCGGTCGACCTGTCGGCGGCAAAACCGGCGGCCTCTGGACAGAAAAAAAAGTTAAGTTTTAAAGAACAGCGTGAATATGAGTCGCTGGAGTCCGAAATTGAGGCCCTCGAACAACGCAAAGCTGCGGTCATTAGCTTGCTCAACGGTGGCGGTCATCACGAACAATTGACGGCCTGGGCAAAGGAGATCGAGGAAATTGAGGCGCAGGTTGCCGCTAAATCCGACCGCTGGCTCGAGCTGGCAGAACATATGTAAAGGGAGTTAAGAGTTACGGAGTAAGAGTTAAGAGTTGGCCTTCGCAGTGGTATACTTGCGTAAGCCAACCCTTACCCCTTACTCCATAACGCTTAACTCCATCCCAAGATGGACGCTATCCTTGACTTTTTTCGCTACCTGCTCAACTCCGAGGAAATCATCCGCACGGGTGGGTTGGTGGTTGTCACGCTAATTGTGTTTGTTGAGAATGGAGTCATCTTCGGCTTTTTTCTGCCGGGCGATTATCTACTGTTTCTGGCGGGTGTCTTTGCCGGTACCAAAGTGTTGCTTGTCTCGCTGAGTTTGCTGCTTGGCTGCATCTTTGCTGCTGCTGTGGCCGGTGCTTTGCTTGGCTATGGCACGGGGTACTTTTTCGGGGTGAAGCTCCAGAATCGGCCCGACTCCCTGTTTTTCAAGCAGGAATACATCACCAATACCCGTAAAACCTTCGAGCGCTACGGAAGTCAGGCGTTGATTGTGGCCCGTTTTCTACCAGTTGTGCGCACGTTTGCGCCATTACTGGCGGGCATTATCCACATGAATATTGCCCGGTTTATGATCTACAACGTGGTTGGCGGTGCCCTGTGGACATGCGTATTGGTGGGAGGAGGTTACTACTTTGGTGTCCAATTTCCGTGGATCATTAACTACGTACACTGGATCATCCTGTTCTTCCTTGGCGTTACTACGTTCACCGTCATTCGGGGTTACTTAAATGCCCGAAAGCATACCGGTAAATAATTGATTTGTTGATTTGTTTTTCGCAATCCCGAAAAGCTGCCTTTATTTGTCCCAAGTTTCACGAAAAAAGAAATTCCACAATGAAAAAATTTTTCGCAATTGTCGCTTTATTCAGCCTGTCGCTAGTGGCGACCAAGAGCTTCGCCCAGATGGACATCGATAAAGGCACTAAATTTGTAAACCTAGGCATTGGCGTTGGCGGTGGAGGATTCTATTACGGGTCAGCTCTTTCTTTTAATGCTGCCGCTGATTTCGGCGTTGCCAAAAATATCACTGTAGGCGGCGCTGCTGGATTCAGGAGCTTTGGTGATGGCTACGGCGGGTTTGATATTGGACCTCGTGCTTCGTATCACTTCAATGACCTGCTAAGTACTCCTGAAAACGTTGACCTTTACGCTGGATTAGGTATAACCTACTTTGGCTACACGGGTGGGGCTAGCTCCTTCTACGACGCATCATTTATATCTGTGCCCATCCACCTTGGCGGCCGGTATATGTTTGCCGAAAAAACGGGTGTATTTGCCGAGTTAGGCTCGTCAATATCTGTTCTCAAACTAGGTATTACGTTCAAGCTGGGTCAATAGATCTACTTTTCATACACAAAAATGCCCCGGCCAAACGGTCGGGGCATTTTTGTGTTAAAACTGATAAAGTTTACTTACCAGCCTACTTGCTGGCTATCTCTTTCAACGTACCCACGCCCATGTTCCAGAGGATGAACGAATAGATATCGGCGGTTTGCTCGATATTCTTCTTCGTGTTGCTGGCTCCGTGGCCTGAGTTCACGTCTACACGAATCAGGATGGGGTTTGGCCCTTTGTACGCCTCCTGCAACGTAGCCGCGTATTTGAATGAGTGCGCAGGTACCACCCGGTCGTCATGGTCGGCGGTGGTGATGAGCGTGGCGGGGTAATTCAGGCCGGGCTTGATGTTGTGAATGGGCGAGTAAGGATACAGAAACTTGAACTCGTCGGCGTTGTCGGCGCTACCATAGTCGGCAATCCAGTTCCAGCCAATGGTGAACTTGTGGAACCGAAGCATGTCCATCACACCCACCTGCGGAATAGCGACGCGGAACAGGTCGGGCCGCTGATTCATAACCGCACCTACCAGCAAACCACCGTTTGAGCCGCCCCGAATGGCCAGTTTGGCCGACGAAGTGTACTTTTCCTTGATGAGGTATTCACCAGCGGCAATGAAATCGTCGAATACGTTCTGCTTTTTGGCTTTCATGCCCTGCTCATGCCATTTTTCCCCGTATTCGCTACCGCCCCGTAAGTTGGCCTGCGCATACACGCCACCCTGCTCGAGGAATGGAATCAGCAACGGTGAGAACGATGGCGTCAGGCTGATGTTGAACCCGCCATACCCGTACAGAATGGTTGGGTTGCTGCCGTCGAGTTTCATCCCCTTACGATAGGTGATGAACATGGGCACCTTTGTTCCGTCTTTGCTGGTATAAAAAGCCTGTTTCGTCTCATAATCGGTCGGTTTGAAATCAACCTCGGGTTGCCGAAAGACCGTGCTCTTCTTGGTCGCGATATCGTACCGGTAAATAGTAGGCGGGAAGGTAAACGACGTGAAGGTGTAGAACACAAACTTGTCGTCGCGCTCGCCGCCGAAGCCACTCGCCGAGCCGATACCCGGCAACTGGATATCGTTCTCCAGCTTGCCGTTCATGTCATACACGTATACGCGCGAGGTCACGTCTTTTGAGTATTGAACAAACAGTTTACCGCCCGCGCTACCGCTGTTTGTGAGCGGCTCCGGCTTTTCAGGAATAACCACCGTCCACATGTTCGTAGTAGTGCTAAAGCGCATCACTTTGTTGTTTGGCGCGTCGGCGTTGGTTTCGATGAGCAGATCGCCGCCGATGTTGTCGATCACACCGTACTGGAAGTTGGTGATCTCCGACACAACCGGCTGGAAAATCGATGATTTTGCCGTGGCATCCAGAAAGTACAGGGCGTTGCCGTCTTTGCCTTTACCCCGGTCGCTAACGGTCAGAAACGCAAATCGCTCATCGTCGGACGTACCCAGCGTATGAAAACGCTGCGGATTTTTGGCATCTTCAAACACCAGCCGATCAGCCGATTGTGGCGTATTTAATTGGTGAAAGAAAACCTGGTGGTTCTCGTTCTTGGCCGCCAGGGCTGATCCCTCCGGCTTGGGATACCGGCTGTAGTAAAACCCATTTCCCTGCCAGGCCGCCCCCGAAATTTTTACCCATTCCAGTTTCTCGGGCAAATACTGCTTCGTGGCCAGGTCCATGATCTGGTATTCCTGCCAGTCGGAACCACCTTTCGACGTACCTACAACGGCGTATTTACCATCTTTCGACAGCGAAAAAGCACCCAGCCGGGTAGTACCGTCGGCCGAGAGTTTGTTTGGGTCGATGACCACTTCGGGCGTGCCGTCGAGCCCTTTCTGCCGATACAGCACTGACTGGTTCTGGAGACCGTCGTTTTTCGAGAAATAGAAATAGTCGCCTTTGCGGGAAGGGGCCGAATATTTCGGGTAGTTATACACCTTCTCGAGCCGGTCCTGCAACTGTTTTCGGTATGGAATCTTCTCCAGAAAAGAGTGGGTTACTTCATTTTCGGCTTTCACCCAGGCGGCTGTCTCGGCCGACCGGTCATCTTCGAGCCAGCGGTACGGGTCAGCCACGCTGGTTCCGTGATAATTGTCGACATGATCGACTTTGCGGGTAACTGGGTACGTTAATGGCGGTGCGACGGATCGACCGGACTGGGCCAGTGCGGCGGTGGTGCCAAACATAAGTGAAAAGCCAAGAAGTGATAGTTTGTTCATGTGTGCGATGACTGTTTAGAGAACATACCCCTAAAGTTCGTTCACACAGCACAAAAATGTGTGTTAATCAAGGTTAAAATGCGGAAGAGGTTTCAATACCTTTGCTGTTTGTTTTTCCCCCACCCGAATGAGACTAGGTTTACTGACCAGTGCGTTTTGCCTCTTTTGCCTCACCGCCCGGTCGCAATCGGCAACCGATACAACCGCTTATCCGCGCAAAGAGTGGTTTCCGAAAGGGCACCTGTTTTCGCCCATCCTACTCGACCCCCTCGAAGCACAGGTCTATGGTAGTGCGCTCCCCGTCTTCAACACAACCGGCGAACGAAAAGTGGGATTGACCGAAACCGATACCCGCGATAAAGACCTGAATCAGGGCACATTTGTTCCTTTTGCCTTTGGTTTTCACAAACCCTTCTACCGCGTCACCACCGCTCCCGGCCAGGCGCACGAGTGGGGACTCGACGTGGGGTCGTTCACCCAGTTTCAGGTCTTTAGCGACACAACGAAATTTGCCAAAAAGCCCGGCCAGGTGGTGTATAAGATCATCAACAACGATTACAAACTCAGCTTCTGGTATAATCTGCGGAAAGGCCGTAACAGCTATCGGGTCCGTCTGTACCACATCTCATCGCACCTCGGCGACGACTATATTGTTCGGTATCAGCTCAATTACTACACGCCAAACGCCGTTAATTACGAACTAATCGACTTCACCGCCAGCCGCGACCTGCCCAATGGGCTACGCGTATACGGCAACGCGGGCGTGTGCCTGCGGGGCCAGACAGAACGGCAACGGTTCAATGTGGAGGTGGGAGCCTACTACCGGCAACCGGGCAACAAACGGCAACGGATTGTGGGCGGTATCGACGCTAAATTCTGGCAACAAACCAACTTCAAACCCGGTATCCACGCGGGTGTTGGCTACGAATTAGGTCGCTCTACCCAAAACCTGACTGTTCTACTCGATCTGTATTATGGTTACCGGCCCTACGGCCAATACGAATACCAAACCGTGTCATGGGCCGGCATTGGCCTTTATTTTAACCCATTTTAAAAATCAGTTTACTGTTTTCAGTTTACTGTTACGCTGTTAATTCAGTAATACGCGCTTTAGCAGCGCAACAGTAAACCGAAAACAGTAAACTTCTTTTGTTATGTCACTTACCGCTATATCGCCCATCGACGGCCGCTACGCCAAACAAGTAGCGGCTTTGGCGCCTTACTTTTCGGAGCTTGGCCTGATTCGCTACCGCGTACGGATCGAAATCGAGTATTTCATTGCGCTTTGTGAATTGCCGCTGCCCCAACTGGCAGACGTTGATAAGGCGACGTACCCAGCGTTGCGGGCACTGTACCAGCAGTTTTCGGAGGAAGACGCACAGCGGGTGAAAACGATCGAAGCCACGACCAACCACGACGTAAAAGCGGTCGAGTATTTCATCAAGGAAAAGCTGAAAGGCCTGTCGGTCGAGCCGTTCCTGGAATTTATTCACTTCGGCCTCACCTCGCAGGATGTAAACAATACGGCCATTCCGTTGCTGCTGCGCGAAGCACTAACCGAGCAGATCGAGCCCGCTTACCGACAGATTTATATGCGCTTGCAGGAGCTAGCCAATCAGTGGGCCGACGTACCGATGCTGGCACGTACCCACGGGCAGCCAGCCTCGCCCACGCGCCTTGGCAAAGAGTTGATGGTCTACTGCGAGCGGCTGGAAAAGCAGTTGGGTATGCTGGCCGACGTACCTGCCGCTGCCAAATTTGGCGGGGCCACGGGCAACTTCAATGCCCACAAGGTAGCTTACCCAGCTATCGACTGGCAGTCGTTCGGCAATGAGTTTGTTGGAAACCTGGGGCTGGAACGCAGTCAGTTTACTACCCAGATCGAGCATTATGATATGCTGGCCGCCCTTTTCGACAATTACAAGCGCCTGAACACCATCCTGATCGACCTCGACCGCGACGTTTGGACGTATGTGTCGATGAATTATTTCAAGCAGAAGATCAAGGAAGGGGAAGTGGGCTCATCAGCCATGCCGCATAAAGTGAACCCGATCGACTTCGAGAATTCGGAAGGGAATCTGGGTATTGCCAACGCCATTTTTGAGCACCTCTCGGCAAAACTCCCAATTTCGCGCCTCCAACGCGACCTGACCGATTCAACCGTATTGCGAAATATCGGTGTACCCTTCGCTCATTCGGTCATCTCCCTGAATGCTACGTTGAGGGGCCTGAACAAGCTGGAATTGAATCAGGCGGCCATCAATGCCGATCTGGAGGCAAACTGGGCTGTGGTTGCCGAAGGCATTCAAACGGTGCTGCGCCGCGAAGGCTACCCGCAGCCCTACGAAGCCCTGAAAGCCCTGACGCGCAAAAACGAAGCCATTACCGCCACCACGATCAGCGAATTCATCGACGGCCTCAACGTGTCTGATGCCATCAAAACGGAACTACGCACCATCACGCCGTTTACGTATACGGGCGTGTAGAGACGCAGGATGTTTCGGCTTCATGACAGACGTAGATCGCTCAGTACGAAAGATAAGCCCGGCAACACATCCTCGCCAGTAAGCAGCTCGTCGAATGATCGGAGAATTTGAACAGAACCATCAGCTCGATATACGTAGACCGTTTCGGCTTCCGCATCAATGAGCCAGACTAATCGACAACCGGCTGCCAGCCAATTGTTCTGAATTTTACGTTGCAGAGAGGGAATAGAATCGGTTGATGAGCGCAGTTCGACAATGAAATCGGGGCAGAGAGGTGGAAATTTCTTCCGTTGTTCATCGGTCAGTGCCTGCCATCGGGTAGTGGTTACAAAAGCGGCATCAGCAGAACGTACGGCGGTGGAAGGTAACCGGAAGGCAGTCGATGAATCGAAAATTCGCCCTTGTTTCGCCTGCTTGTTCCATGACATTAGTTGAAACATTATTTCAGCATTACGAACCCCGGATTCGCCACCTGTATTCGATATAATTAAAATAGTACCGTTTGGCTCACGTTCAAAACGGAGATTATCGTTCTGTTGACAAAATTCGTAAAATTCATCGTCGTTGAGCCGCAAACGGTCGTAATGCAATTCGATTACCTCATCCATACCTGTCCTTACTTATAGCCGATTAACCTGACGTAGCAGGATAACAAACTTAAGTCCGAACTTTATCCCTTCGACAGCTCAGTGGCACGTACCTGAGCGGCGTGAATACCCGCTTGTAACGTCTCTGACAACGTACCTGCTTCGAATGTGCGAAGGGCGGCTTCGGTGGTGCCGCCTTTACTGGCTACAGCCTTGATCAGGTCGTCGAGCGATTTATCGGCGTTGTTGATCAGGTGGTACGAGCCGAGCATGGTTTGCTTCACCAGGAGCGAGGCCGTGCCTTCGTCGAATCCCATTTGCTTGCCGGCTTCCACCATCGCCTTCACCACATAGTAGAAATAGGCCGGACCGCTACCGCTGAGGGCTGTAACGGCATCAAGCATGGCCTCGTTTTCAAGGAAAATAGACCGGCCCGTAGCGTTGATCAGGTTCTCGACCTTCCGCAAACTGGCTGCGTCTACTTCGGGCGAGGCCGTAAAGCCAGTAATACCCATGCCCAGCATAGCGGGTGTGTTGGGCATGGCGCGAATCACCATGCGGTGGCTGAGCCGTTCCTGGATGAGACTGATCGGGATGCCCGCCATGATAGATAGCACCACCTGCCGGGGCTGAATCACGGCCCGTAGCTCATCCTGCGCCGAGGCAAAATCCTGGGGTTTCACCGACAGGATAATCAGATCGCTTTCGCCAACGCGCGGGCCTATTGTGTCAACGACAACGCCCGTTTTTTCAGACCGCAGGGCCGCAGACCGCTCAGCACTCTTTTCGATCAGTGTTAGGTTGTCCTTTTTTACGAGGTCATACTGCAAAAAGGACTTGGCAAACGCCATGCCCATGTTACCACAGCCAAGGATAGCTATTTTCATAAAAGACTGATTGATAGAACGCAGATTAAACGGATTGAGCAGATCAGTGATGATCTGCTCAATCCGTTTAATCTGCGTTCTATTGATTTATTGATTTATTTCAACATTTCGGCGAGTTTGGCCTCCAGGGCTTCACCACGCAGGTTTTTGGCGATGATCTTACCGCTTGGATCAAGCAGGAAGGTAGCCGGAATGGCGCTGACGCCGTATTGCTGAGCGGCGTATGACTGCCACCCTTTCAGGTCCGACACGTGCGTCCAGGTGAGATTATCGTTGCGGATGGCACGTACCCAGGCTTCGCGCTTACCGGGGTTATCGAGCGAGACACTGTAGATAGCAAATCCCTTTTCTTTAAACTTGTCGTACATCCGAACCACATTCGGGTTTTCGTTGCGACAAGGTCCGCACCAGCTAGCCCAGAAGTCGATGAGGACGTATTTACCGCGCAGCGATGACAGGGGAACGGTGGTGCCGTTGGTATCTGCCAGGGCAATTTCTGGTGCTTCCGAGCCTACGTTTACCCCCCGAATCCGGGCGATGTTGCCCATAAACGCTTTGGCATGTACGCTATTGGGATTTTCTTTCTCGAAGCGGCGGGCCAGTGTGTCCAGCGTGGGAAAATCGGTTTCCGTGCTCAGGAAGTTCGTTGCGTATAAAGCCGCCAGCGACGTACCCAGCTCAGGTAGCATGGCCTTCACTTTCTGTGTATTTGCCCGCGACGCTTCATCAAAGCTCTTCTCGATCTGGCTCATCGATTTGGCATCGTTGCGGGTTTGGGCTTCCTGATACGATTTCATCAGATCCTGGCCTTTCGCCTGCAAATCGGTCTGCATCTGGTACAGCACCCGGAACTGATCGTTCGTTTTAGCCCCGCTCATCGTCACTTTTGGCTTGGGGGTTGGGGCGTTTTTCTCTTTGCCTTTGATGCCCGGCTCAACCAGTACCTCAATGGTTTCACCGCCTTCGAGCAAAACGGGCATTTTGGTTGTTCCGCCCACATTGACAATGTAAATGTTGCCCCCTTCAGGTACGTTGGTCTTCAACAAAAACCGTCTTTCGGGACCAACAACAGTCGAGTCCAGCCGTACGGTGGGGGCGTTGTTCGATTCCAGATACACTTTGCTGCCCGGAACGGCGTTTTTCAGCAGGCCCGCTACGGTCGCCTGCTTCTGTGCCTGAGCGGCCACACCAACCAGCAGGAAGGACAGGCCAAGAAATACGTGTTTCATGTTTTATAAGTTATCATTTATGGTCATTACGCTACGCTGCCAATCGCTATACGTCATTATGTTCGCTGTCATTAGGCGGGCATTCATTGTTTTCGCGAAAAATGACTACCTACTGACAGCGAAGCATAATGACTACTTAATGACGCCAAAGGCTAATGACGCAAAGCAAAAATCAGCCCAACGTTTTAACCACTAATTGATTTACCAATTTCGGATCAGCCGACCCTTTTGACTTTTTCATTACCTCACCAACGAAAAGACCGAGCAGGTTCTTTTTTCCTTTTCGGTACTGTTCCACTTTGTCGGGCCAGGCAGCAAGCGTCTGGTCTATTAACGACTGTAACGCGTCTGTATTACGGTTCTGTAACAAGCCATTAGCCGTTGCTAGTTCGGCAGGGCTGGCGTCGGGTTGATCCACCATCAGGCCGAAGATGGTTTGCGCGGCGGTTTGACTAACCGTTCCATCGTCGATCAGGCGAATCAGCGAAGCCAGGGCCGATGCCGACACGGGAAACTGATTCTCGCGCGTCATCCGTTCGGTAAGCTGGGCTTTCAACGGGCCCATCACCCAGTTGGAGGCTGCTTTAAAATTCGGGGTCTCGTGGCAAACAGCTTCGTAAAAATCGGCCAGTTCGCGGGTGTCGGTCAGTAGGGCTGCGTCATACTCGGGCAGGCCGTACTGATTCGTGAATTTCAGGTAGCGTTCGCGGGGAAGAGCGGGCATCCGGGTACGTATCTCCGCCAGCCATTCGTCAGAAATAACCACCGGCATCAGGTCCGGGTCAGGGAAATACCGGTAATCGTTCATGCTTTCTTTTTCGCGCATGCCCAGCGTTTGCCCCGTAGCCGCGTCGAACGTGCGGGTTTCCTGAATCAGTCGGCCACCTGCTTCCGTAACCGCCACCTGTCGGCTGAATTCGCTGTCGATGGCCCGTTGCACGTTGCGAATCGAGTTCAGGTTCTTTACTTCCACCTTGGTGCCCAGTTCGGTGGCACCGCGCGGCCGGATCGATACGTTCACGTCGCATCGCAGTGAGCCTTCTTCCATGTTGCCGTCGCAGATGCCGAGGTAGCGAACCAGCCGCCGAACCTCGGTCAGAAACTGCCCTGCTTCATCGGCCGAGCGCAGGCAGGGTTCCGTCACCATCTCGATCAGCGGCGTACCGGCGCGATTATAGTCAAGGCAGGTGGCCGCAGGGTCGGCGTCATGAATGCTCTTGCCGGCGTCTTCTTCGAGGTGAATATGATGCAGTTGAATGGTGGTGTCGCGAACGACCCCGTCGAAATCGCGGGCTTTCACCAGAATGCCGCCGCCCACACAAATTGGCCCTTTATCCTGCGATAGCTGATAGCCCTTTGGCAGATCGGGGTAGAAATAATTTTTACGGGCAAATACGTTGCGGCGGGTAATCTCGCAGCCACAGGCAATGCCCATCCTGACGGCGTAGTCAACGGCCACCCGATTGGCTTTCGGCAGCGCGCCCGGATGTGCCAGGGTAATCACGCTCACCTGCGTGTTGGGATCCGCCCCGAACGCATTGGCATCGGCGGCAAACATCTTGCTTTGGGTAAGCAGTTGGCAATGCACTTCCAGCCCAATAACGGCTTCGTATTGGGTTGTGGGCGTGTAGACTACGGTCGATTCGGTTTGCATCAGGGCAAAGATAAGGCTTTGGTTTCACCCCCAACCCCCTGAAGGGGGCTAAAGCTGATGCAAGTGTACCTTGGGCAGAGCTTTAGCCTTCTTTAGAGAGTTGGGGGTGAAACTTGAAACCCACTAAGCACGTTCAAGCACCTGTAACCCGTCATTCGTTCTGCCTGCATGGAGTGTCAATACGTGCCCCTCTCGGCCACTGGCCAGTTTTCGTCTCTATTCCTCGATTACCTGAATCAACATTCCGCCGTAAAACCGTTCTACGGCGAATTTCCAACCCTCGACGCCTTTCCCCGACAGATTAAGCAGAAACAGTTCTCTGACCAAAACCGGAATATCCTGGCCGATGTGCTGACGCGCCAATATGCCCGGCTTAACAACCCCGCCGTAGCAGGGCAGACAGTGCCTGCTATCGACGCGCTGCGGCAACCAAACACGTTTGCGGTTACTACGGGTCATCAACTGAATATATTTACGGGGCCATTGTACATCATGTACAAAATTGTGACGATCCTGAATCTGGCCAAAAAGCTGAAGGAGGCGTACCCGGATTATAACTTTGTGCCGGTTTACTGGATGGCGTCGGAAGACCACGATTTTGCCGAAATCAATCATTTTCGGCTTTTCGGACGTACCCACAGTTGGGAAACCGAACAGCGTGGGGCCGTGGGGCGCATGAACCCGCGCGAACTGGCCGACGTATTAAAAACTATTCCTGAGAAACTGCCCCTCTTTGAAGAGGCATACCTGAACCACGATTCCCTGGCCGACGCCGTTCGGTTCTACATGCACGAGCTGTTCGGGGCCGAAGGGCTGATTTGCCTGGATGCTGACGATGCTGCACTGAAACGGATTTTCTCGCCCATTATCCGCGATGAACTGCTACAGCAAACAACCAGTGCGCTGGTGAACAAAACCACCGAAACGCTGAACGAACTGGGCTATAAAACACCGATTTCGCCCCGCGATATCAACCTGTTTTACCTCCTCGACGGGCTTCGTGAGCGAATCACCCGTACCGACGACGGCTATGACGTGCTGAACACGAAACTGCGGTTTACGGAGGCCGAACTGCTGGCAGAACTGGAGCAGAACCCCGAACGATTCAGCCCCAACGTAGTGATGCGCCCGTTGTACCAGGAAACCATTCTGCCAAACCTCGCTTACATTGGCGGGCCTTCTGAAGTGCCTTACTGGTTACAACTGAAGGCCGAGTTTGATCATTACAAACTGGCGTTTCCGATGCTGATGCCCCGGAATTTTGCCTTATACGTACCCAGAGTAGCCGCCCGGCGGATCAACAAACTTGGCCTGACCGTTACCGATATGTTTCAGGATGTGGTGGCCCTGAAACGGGCGTACGTTGAGCATCATACTGAACACAGCCTCAAGTTCGACGCCGAGAATAAAGTAGTAAACAAGGCGCTGGCCACTATTCTGCAAAAAGCGCAACTCGTTGACCCGACGTTGGAAAAAGCCGTTCTGGCCGAAACCAAGCGGTTTGCCAATGCCGTGGTTCGGCTGGAAAAAAAGATGCGCCGCGCTGAAGAGCATAATCAGGAGACAGGCGTTCGGCAACTACTGGCTGTGAAAGAAGAGTTATTCCCCAGTGGTACGCCCCAGGAACGCGCCGATAATTTCCTGACGTTCTACCTTAACGACCCCACGTTTCTACAAAAGCTGCTCGCCAACTTCGACCCGCTCAAGTTCCAGATGCAGGTTTGCCTGGAAAGCTGAGCGAGGTGACTGAATAGCTATTTTCGTCTGATCCAGATGCTTCCTCCTTTATTGTCGAGGCAGATGGGCATATGCCCAGCGAAGCGCTGGGCGCGAAATTCTTCCAGAAAGGTGTTAAAAGCAATGATCTCGAAATCAGAATCATGGCTCAAAAATTGGTTGCCTTCTCTAAGGTCTATCCCGGCTACAGTACGAACAGAAGAAGCAAAAAGCGCATCGGCCCGGCGGCGCATGTCATTTTTGTCTACTGTCTACTATAGGACTGTAGTAGTGCCCCGGTGGCGGGCCAAGCAACGCCCCTCGGCGCATACCAGCCAGACGCTGGAGAATGTTGGCTACTGTTACTTGCATACTACAGCGGTTTAAATGGATAGAATAAGATAAATCCCCGATGGATAAACAGGCAATTCGACTTGAGTACCGGCAAAGAAGACGCGACGTCCCTTTATCGGAGAGGGTTATAAAAAGTCAGGGGATACAGCAGCTATTTTTTTCAGATCCCCGCATCATGGCCTGTCTACATCGGCCGGGTGCGGTCGTGCATACGTACCTGCCTATCCGGCGGCAACGGGAGGTGGATACCTGGCCCATCATTCATCGACTTTGGGACGATTTCCCGCAGGTACGTATCTGGTCGTCGCTGACTGATGCAGACACGAATACGCTACAGTCCTTTCCGTTGACGACCGAGACGCCACTGACTGAAACGAAATGGGGGATTCCGGTGCCTATAGGTACGTTTGAGCCCGTTGTCGGCCAGCCTGATCTGGTCATTGTTCCGCTTCTGGCTTTCGATAAGCAAGGGCACCGCGTTGGCTACGGTGGTGGCTACTACGACCGTTTTCTGGCCGAGGCTGGCCCTGACTGTTTGAAAATAGGCCTATCATTTTTCGAGCCGCTAGACCATATAAGTGGTGTAGAACAGACGGATGTGCGGTTGGATGGATGTATTTCGCCAGAAAAGCAATGGTGGTTTTAGGCATAACAGTAGGAAGATAGGTTGGCGTCTGGCTGCTTCTTCCGTTTTTTGCAGTCGCAAAACAGCCTGTTGACTCCTATGAAACGCCTCTGTGTAACCCTGCTTCTGTTCTCGTTGTATTCAGCTACCGCCACTGCTCAGATACGTTACGGCGTTATGGGCAGCGTTCAGGCGAGTAACGTTGCCTCAACAGTGGATCTTACATCACTAGGGCCAACTCTGGGTACGTTGGCGGTGCCAATCAATCAGCGGGTAGGTTTCCGGGCCGGGCTGATGGCTGATATTCCGCTTACAGATCGGCTCTCTGTGCGGCCGCAACTGCTGTATTCGGTGAAAGGCGGCAATGTCGACGTAGGTACGTTCGTCGCCAACGCCCTCACCCGAGTTGGTTTGCCCAGTTCAACATTATCAATTGGCACCCCAATCTCGAAAGTGGTGGTCAATTATATTGAGTTGCCGGTGATGGTTACGTATGGTTTCGAGGCGGGGCCGGGGCGGCTGGTTGTTGGCGCAGGGCCCTATGCGGCCGTGGCTGTGGGTGGTACGATCAACGGGGAGTCGATCAACTTTGATACCAGTAATTTTCATAAACACGATCTGGGCGCAACGGCTTCGCTTGGGTATGAACTGCCTGTTGGGCTCACCTTCTCGGCCTACTACACCCACGGGCTGACCAACTTCTCAAAAAACTCGACGCCAAACTTTGCCGCTCTTAACCCAACGAACCCGACTGCATCGTTAGACCCATCTGCCTTTGGCGGAACGTTACGAAACCGCAGTTATGGCATCTCTATTGGCTACTTTTTGGATCACCATTAACAGAAAAACTACTTGTTAACTACGCTTAGTAGATTAAGCAGTATTTATAATTGCTTTATGGGGGATTGTACTTGGTTTTCGCCTACTTTTCAGGCTCAATCCATTTACACACTTACAATCCCCTATTTACAATGTTACGTAATCTACTTTCAGTTTGTGCCTTTTTGCTCTTGGGCAGTATCACCACCTCGTTTGGCCAGGTTGCTGTAGGCGTTAAAGGCAGTTTGCAGCTATCAAATATTACGATTACCCCATCCTCTCAACAAGCGTCGAGCCTGGTAGGCTTTCAGGCGGGCTTAATGCTCGACCTGCCTATTACTGACGAGATATCGCTGCGTCCGCAACTGCTGTACTCTGTTAAAGGTGCCAAACAAAGCGCCAGTGCGCAGGGCATTACTTTAGAACAAAAAGCAATGATCAATTACCTGGAAATTCCGGTTCAACTAACCTACGGATTTGAGGCAGGTGAGGGCCGGGTTGTTCTAGGTGCTGGTCCTTACGTGGGTTATGCTTTGAGTGGCAGCTCTGTATCAACATTTAATGGGCAGTCAGAAACAACAAAATTTACCTTCGATGACAAAGACGACCTAAAGCGGATCGACGTAGGTCTACATATATCTGCTGGCTACGAGCTGTCGTCAGGTCTGTTAGTATCAGGCTATTTCTCACCTGGTTTAACTAGTATCAGCAGCGACAAAGATGTCACAGCCAAGACGACTGCCTATGGCCTATCTGTAGGCTATTTCTTTGGTGGTCGATAAGTGAAAGCTTGTCCTATTCGTGAAAAGCCTGTCTGGTATAAATCAGACAGGCTTTTTGTTTGTTTAAGCGACAAGTTATCGGCTTTCGCCGTACTTTTGCGGTCAATTTTTCAATAAAACGTCGAAAATTCTATGAAAATCGCAGTCGTTGGGGCCACGGGCTTAGTCGGTGGCGAGATGCTGAAGGTACTGGCCGAACGGAATTTCCCGGTCACTGAACTCATTCCTGTCGCGTCAGAGCGGTCGGTTGGTAAACAGGTGATGTTCAAGGGCGAACCCGTCACGGTAGTCGGCTACGATGAGGCCATCGCCCGCAAACCCGCGATTGCCATCTTCTCGGCTGGCGGAAGCACCTCGCTCGAACTGGCTCCGCGCTTTGCCGAGGCTGGCATTACCGTGATCGACAATTCGTCGGCCTGGCGCATGGACCCAACCAAAAAACTGGTTGTTCCCGAAGTAAACGCCGATACGCTGACGGTCGATGATAAGATCATTGCCAACCCCAACTGTTCAACCATTCAGATGGTGGTGGTGTTGAAGCCGCTACATGAGAAATACAAGATCAAACGGGTAGTTGTCTCAACGTATCAGTCTGTTACCGGAACGGGGAAAGCGGCTGTTGATCAGTTGTTTGCTGAACGAAATGGCGATAATTCGGTAGCCAAAGTGTACCCGCACCCAATCGACCTGAACGTCTTGCCACATATCGATGTGTTCCTCGATAATGGCTACACGAAAGAGGAAATGAAGATGGTGAAGGAAACGACCAAGATCATGGGTGATGACTCGATTCGGGTAACGGCCACTACCGTTCGTATTCCAACCATCGGCGGCCACTCAGAAGCGGTAAACATTGAATTTGAGAACGACTTCGATCTGAAGGAAGTAACCGAGTTGCTTGCCCGGGCCGAGGGCGTTATTGTGCAGGATGATCCAGCCAACAAAATCTACCCCATGCCCCTCACTGCGCATGGTAAAGATGAAGTATTCGTTGGCCGAATCCGCCGCGATGAAAGTCAAGACAACACGTTGAACCTCTGGATCGTAGCCGATAATCTGCGTAAAGGAGCCGCTACTAACGCTGTACAAATCGCCGAATACCTGCTGAAGCACGAGCTGGTTGGCGAAACTGCGCAGGTGGTATAAATGACTTTTGATTAGTCTTAAAAAAGCCCTGCCTTACCGACATCGGTAAGGCAGGGCTTTTTTACTATGTAACGCGGATTTCAGTCCGCATTTTTGTTCATTGACAGGCGGACTCAAATCCGCGTCAGATACATTAATTCAGCCGTTCGAAAATACCGGCTACGCCTTGTCCGCCACCTACGCAGGCCGACACCATGCCGTATTTCTCATCCCGGCGACGCATTTCATTCAGCAATTGTACAGACAGCCGGGCACCCGTTGAACCGAGGGCGTGACCTAGAGCGATAGCTCCGCCATTGTGATTGATTTTGCTGCGATCAAGGCCCAGTTCCTGAATAACGGCCAGTGATTGGGCCGCAAAGGCTTCGTTCAATTCAATCTGGTCGATATCATCCTGTTTCAAACCTGCTTTCTGCAAGGCAATGGGGATAGCCGCTACTGGCCCAATGCCCATGATCCGTGGCTCAACACCAGCCGACGCATAAGACATCATCCGGGCAACTGGCTTCAGATTCAGTTCGTTTACCAACCGTTCCGACATGACGATCACGAAAGCCGCCCCATCAGACGTTTGTGATGAGTTGCCGGCTGTTACGGAGCCACCTGCGGCAAAAACGGGCCGTAGTTTGGCGAGGCCTTCAGCACTCGTGTCTTTCCGTGGACCTTCATCCTGCGCAACGGTCCATTCGCGCGTCTTCTTCTTGCCACTGGCTTCGTCGAAGTACGTCTCTTTTACGGCAATGGGGACAATCTCGTCGGTAAATTTACCGGCTGCCTGCGCTGCCAACGCCCGCTTGTGCGATTCCAGCGCAAACTCGTCCTGTGCGTCACGACTGATCTTGAACTGGTCGGCTACCTGCTCGGCAGTCAGGCCCATACCGATATAATAATCAGGATGTGATTTGGCAATGTCGTAGTTCAAAGCCGTTTTCCAGCCCATCACCGGCACCATCGACATGGATTCGGTGCCGCCGGCGATAATACAGTCGGCCATACCCGCGTGAATTTTGGCCGAGGCAATGGCAATCGCCTCCAGACCTGAGCCACAATAGCGGTTGATGGTCATGCCGGGTACACTACTGGGTAAAGAAAGCAGGGCGATGTACCGCGAAATCTGCATGCCTTGTTCGGCTTCGGGCACGGCATTACCCACGATGAGGTCTTCAACGCGGGCAGGGTCAAGGTTTGGCACCTGGGCCAGCAAGTGTTTGATCACTTCGGCGGCCAGATCGTCGGGGCGGGTTAGCCGCAGACCACCACGCGGGGCTTTACCAACGGGGCTACGGAAACCAGCTACAATATATGCGTCCATAGAAAGGGCGTTTGATGTTTCGAGTTTGAGACGCAAACCAGCCGGTGGCCAGGTACGTCTTTACCTTATTAACAAAAGTTGATTTGGAATAGTACAAAGATAGAAAAAATAGTATGCACGCATACTATTCTGTAAAAGGCAGAAAAAAAGCCGCTCTTGATGAGCGGCTAGCGAACTATAAGTAACTTTCTGTAATCAGAAATGAGGGTCGCCTGCTTCGCGTTTGCCAAGCATAACTGCCCCAACCATCGCAATAAGGAAGAGTACCGAGGCTAGCTCGAACGGCAGAATGTAGTCACTGTAGAGTACAATACCGAGCCGTTCAACCAGACCGGTCTGAGCGTCGAAAGCTGCCGGATTGTATGACCCCGCCGGTGCTGCATTGAAAATCGAGAGGAGCAGTACCATCAGCACGCCGCCGACAATAACGCCCGCCGTTTTGGTAATCGTCACTTTCGATTCTTCATCATCCTGCTTCAGGTTGAGGAACATGATGGCAAACAGGAACAGAACCATGATGGCTCCGGCATACACGATGATATTCACGATAGCCAGGAACTGTGCATTGAGGAGCATATAGTGGCCCGTCAGACAGAAAAAGGTGAAGATCAAAGCCAGTACGCTGTGTATAGGGTTCCGGGCTGTAACGACCGAAATAGCACTCAGTAGCGTGATAAACCCAAGTCCGTAGAACAGATAACCGGCGGTGGTCAGGGTTTTAAGGTGGGCCAGGAAAGAGTCGAATTGGTGCATGAGTTTGTCTGTATGGTTTGTTGGTTGCGGTTTGTGGTTGCTTCACTCATTAGAAGCGCACCCACAAACCGCAACCAACAAACGTATAATTAGGCCACCGATCGTGAGAGAGTAGGTTCTGTTGGCGTTGCTTTCACGTCGGGGTTGTTGCGAACGTACCTGTCGTCGAGTTTTTCAACGAGCTTGTCTTTTCCGTAGATCACGTCTTCACGGCTAACCACTACGGGCACCATACGGTCGTGGCGAAGGTAAACGGCCTGTTTGGGGCAGGCTTCTTCGCAAAGGCCGCAGAAGATGCAACGCAACATGTTTATCTCGTAAACGGCCGCATATTTCTCTTCGCGATAGAGCGTTTCTTCGCCTTTCTTCCGTTCGGCCGCTACCATCGAAATCGCTTCGGCCGGACAGGCCACCGCGCACAGGCCACAGGCCGTACACCGTTCGCGCCCCTGCTCGTCGCGCTTCAGCACATGATGCCCGCGAAAAACAGGCCCCAGGTACCGCTTCACTTCCGGGTATTGAATGGTTGCCTTCTTCATGAAGAAGTGCCGGATCGTGATGGCCAGTCCGCCAAGAACAGCGGGCAGGTACATCCGCTCAGCCAGCGTCATTTCCTTATTGCTGACTTGTTTTGATCGGTTCGTTAACATTTGAAAGTGTTTACTATTTTCTGTCTTCTGTTGCTCCGCTTTTTGAGTACCTCAACTAAGCGAAGCAACAGAAGACAGTAAACTTGTTTAACTTAAACTTGTGGCACAGCCACTGGCTTGCGACGCGGGGCTTTAATGGCGTTGGTTGCGGCCAGAACCACCATCACCAGAACGATCGCCCACGTGGCATACTTGATATTGTAAAGAAGTCCCGCGCCGGTCAGAATAACGTTCAGGATCGAGAGCGGAATCAGCGATTTCCAGCCAAGGTTCATCAGTTGATCGTAGCGGAAACGGGGAACCGTCCAACGTACCCACATGAAGAAGAAGATGAAGAAGAAGATTTTGGCAAAAAGAACAACCGTACCAATCAGCGTGGCTACGTTATGACCGGCTACGTTGCCCAGCGAACCAACCAGCGCATCATGCACCTGCGTCATGAACGGATAATGGAAGCCACCAAAATACAGCGTAGAAATCACGGCCGACGAGGTGAACATGTTGATGTACTCCGAGAACAGGTAGAAACCCAGCTTCATCGAGCTGTATTCGGTATGGTAACCGCCCACGAGTTCGGTTTCGCACTCCGGTAAGTCGAACGGCGTACGGTTACATTCCGCAAAAGCGCAGGTGAGGAAGATCACAAAGCCCAGCGGTTGTGTGAAGACGTTCCATTCCCAGACATTTGCCTGTTCACTTACGATGGTCCTTAGCGACAGCGAGCCCGTCATCATCAGAATGGCAATGATCGACAGGCCCAGAGCTACTTCGTAGCTGATATTTTGGGAAGCCGCACGAATGGCACCCAGCAGCGAAAACTTGTTGTTGGACGCCCAGCCGCCAATCATGATGCCATATACACCCAGCGAAACCACGCCGAAAACGTATAGGATGCCCACGTTCACGTCAAGGCCCTGCACAGGTACGTCGAAGCTACCGTAGCGGATACTATCGCCAAAGGGAATCACGGCACTCGACATCAGTGCCGTGAGCATCGCCAGACACGGCCCGAGAATAAATAACCATTTACTGGCCTGAGCGGGAATGAAATCTTCCTTGAAGAACATTTTTCCAGCGTCGGCAATGGGTTGTAGCAGGCCCAGTGGGCCAGCCCGGTTTGGGCCGATTCGATCCTGCAAAAACGCGGCTACCTTCCGCTCGGCATAGGTCGAGTAGGTAGCAATCAGCAGGGTGATTCCGAAAATAGCCAGAATCACGAGCGACTTGATAATGAGAACGGTAAGATCCATAAACTACTGTTGAAGAGTTTTCTGTCTTCCGTCTTCTATTGCTTTACTAAACCAAACTCAGGTACGTTAGCGAAGCAACAGAAGACGGAAGACAGAAGACAGTAAACTATTCTTTTGCCGAAGGCAGTGTTTTGGCAAAACGTTCGGGTGGTAACTGTTGAATGCCGAGTTGTGAGGTGTCGCGCGCATCATCGATGGGTTTGTACTCGGCAGCGGCCAGTCTGGCTCCGAATGAAGGAACAGTCAGATTTTTCGGGTACTTATTAGCTGAAATCACTGATGCCCGCGAAATCTTCGTTGGCCCTTCAATCACCCAATCGGCCGTATCTTTTTTGTCGAAGCGGCAGGTGTTACAGATAAACTCCTTCACCTCGCCCCATTCGTTTTTGCGGGCCGTTACCCGGATCACCTCATCACCGCGATACCAAAGCGAAACCTTACCCGAGCAGGTAGGGCAGTCGCGGTGCGCATCAACGGGCTTGGTGAACCACACGCGGTTTTTGAACCGATACGTCTTATCGGTCAGGGCACCAACGGGGCAAACGTCGATTACGTTGCCTGAAAAATCGTTGTCGATGGCCTTTTCGATATACGTACCTATCTCCGAGGCATCGCCCCGGTTCAATACGCCGTGCACCCGCTTCTCAGTGATCTGATCGGCAGTATATACGCAGCGGTAGCACAGGATGCAGCGCGTCATGTGCAACTGGATATACGGACCAATATCGGTTTTCTCGAACGTGCGCCGTTCTTCTTCGTAACGGGTCTGGACGGCCCCATGCTCGAACGCAAAGTTCTGCAAATCGCACTCACCAGCCTGGTCGCATACCGGGCAGTCGAGGGGGTGATTGATGAGCAGGAATTCAACAATGCCTTTGCGGGCTTCCAATACGGCCGGGTTCGAGAAGTTTTCGACCACCATACCGTCCTGCACGGGCGTAATGCAGGAAGCGACCAGTTTCGGCATTGGGCGCGGATCTTTGGCTGATCCGGCTGCCACGCGCACCAGACAGGCCCGGCACTTACCACCACTGCCTTTCAACGGCTCGTAGTAGCACATGGCCGGTGGGGCAACTTCGGGACCAATTTTACGGGCTGCCTGAAGGATAGTTGTCCCCGGCTCAACTTCGACCTCGATGCCGTCGACGGTTACTTTAACTAACTGAACTTGATTGTCAACCATGTTATGAAGGCAGTTCGCTTGCCCAAAAGGGGGTAGCTACTATAGATAACGACAGAACAGTTGCCTGGCCTATCTAAGGACTTTTCTTTAACTGTAAAATAACGACACAACCGTCAGAAACCCAACTTTTGAATGTCGCTGATCCACGCTTCGACCAGCGGCATTTCGGCCTTGCCCACATAGTTTTTCTCGGTTAGCAACTGATAGCACCGAAGTACGTTAGCATGGATGTTTTCGGTGCCCAGCGGTAAGTCTAAATCAGCCAGATCGCGGCAGATTTGCAGGTTCTGGGTGTACCCGCTTACTTCATCCTCAAAGTCGCGCATTAGGTTATGCTCGTTGCGTTCCTGCCAAACGGTTGCCTTATGAAACAGGATGCTCCAGCCGCATGTCCAGGCTACGCGCTGCGCCACGTAACTGCGCCAGATATCGGTCATTCGGAAGCTACAATGCGAGGGTAGATACAACAGCGGAAATGCCTCAGGAAACCAGGTTGTGTTCTGGCTGTTGAACGCGCACCAGGCTCCATTGCCCAGCGCCACACTGTCGCGTTGCTCAAATGAAACGGGCAGAGGCAGGGTTAAGCGGTAAATGGCATCAACGTCGGGGTTCTCGTCGGCCAGGCCCTGCTGAATGGGACATAGCACATCGGTCAGGCCGGGTAATTCCGGGAGCGGATCGTGCAGGTGTTCAAGCGCATAGCCTCGAGGCCAGATGTGAATGTCGGTGAAATATTTATAGACGTTTGTCCAGCCAGTTTGGGTGAGGCCGTGGGCCTGCTGGGTATGTTCCCGGCTTTCCCAGAAGGGGGCACGCGGATAATTATCGTCGTCTGTTTCCAGAATGACCTCTGCACCCTGCTGCATGGCCACCAAATAGCCGAGGTTCTTTCGGCCATAATGGCGCGTAGGCAGGTCGTTAACCAGCGAAAACGGTAGACCCAACTGACGGTCAATATCCCAAAAATCACAACCAGGCAGATCAAACTGAGCCGGTGATTTGGTATCGCCCATCACCACGAAGTTAACTCCATTAGCTACCGACTGGTCAGCGCAGTCTTTTAACACAGCGTTGGGTGCTGATATGGACGTTATGACTAAAAATGTATTCTTGTTCATGTCTTTCTATTCGATCAGGGCTGCTTTACCCGCAAGGCGCAATTTAAAATAATACCAAAGTGTTGATAATGAATTTTTTATGGCATTATCCGACACGCTGGGCGATGGGGCCCGGTAGTGAATGGGAATTTCGGCAAAGCGTTTCTTTCGTAACAGGTACCGTAGTTCTGTCTGGTAAAAGTGGGCTGTCGATTTCAACGGGTAAGCGGTAAACTCGGCTACTGTACTGGCGTGGAATCCCTGAAAACCCGACGTCATGTCGTGCATATTGCTGCCCAGCAGCACGTTTGACATGATCGTACCAATTTTCGACAGGAACGTGCGCTTGAAATTCGACTTGTAGATTGATCCGCCGTTGATGAACCGGCTGCCAAACGCGCATTCATTACCTTCATTCAAAACGCGCAGAAACATAGGAATGGCACGTGGATCGTGGGAAAGGCCCGCATCCATTTCGATGATGATGTCGTGGCCATTCTTCAGCGCTTCCCGGTAGCCGCGCAGGTAAGCATCAACGATGTTCCGATTTTCGGGGGCCCAGATCGTGATAAATCGCTTGTCGCGGGCCGATAAAGCCCTGGCCAGATCAAGCGTCCGGTCTTTGGTTACACTATCAATTACCATGTAGACGCACCCGCACTGCAGCTTGTCTAACTCTGTGGCGAGTGCCGATGTGTACTCAGCAAATTCTTTCTCTTCATTCGCCATCGGTGTAACAATGGCGAAGTTATTTTCGTAGAAAAGCACGTCAGTGAGGGTGGGGGGTATGTACTACTGAAGGTAGTTGACGCTGAACAAGCACGTACTGGTCGGGCTTGTCAGTATTGTATCGAACAAAGTCTAAAGCAGTTGGATTGGCAATGAGATTGGCAAAGAAGGGGTCCTTCTGATAGATATCCAGCATGTCGGGCCGAACGTGAATACAGTTGATGGTAAACTGCTTGAAGAACGCCTGCATATCGTCCGGATGGTATCGTTCCAGGTACCAGAACTTCCAGTTATCGCCCAGGTAAAGATCGTACATAAGTGGTGCGTTGCCCGTCATACTAATCGGCCCTTTTACCGGAATTTTCTGCAAAAAGCGCAATAGATCAACCGTTGGCGTTGGTTGAGGCTGGTTATCGGCCCGCCAATAGGGAGCCAGGAAAAGAAGCAGAATAGCGCTAAAGGCGGCAT
Organism: uncultured Fibrella sp.; assembly: GCF_964250085.1. Classification (NCBI taxonomy): domain Bacteria; kingdom Pseudomonadati; phylum Bacteroidota; class Cytophagia; order Cytophagales; family Spirosomataceae; genus Fibrella; species uncultured Fibrella sp. Next base: position 79,330 of record NZ_CAXUEC010000007.1, read on the forward strand.
ATCGGGCGACCCAGGGGAGGCTGGGAATTGGCAACGAACGAAACCTGAATGCCTGTAAGACAACCCCAACAAGACTTAGATAGAGCATAATCTGAAACAGGATATAGTGCTCGCGGGGGTAAATCAGGATGCAGGAAATGTAGGTAGACACCAGCATAACGGCCACGCACAGCCAGTACCACCCGTGTTCGCGCAATCCCTGCCAGACATTCCGTACCGTTTGCGTCCAGTTGGTTAAACCTACCAGTGCCACGACTATGGCAATCAGTACGTAACGACGGCCTGGAAACACCAGCAGCGATAACCAGGGCCTGATCAGTATATCGAATAGGTTTATGCCCGTGCTTTTGATCAGATTGGCGATATTGGCACCAATATGACGCATGAACAGGGCTGGATTTAAGAAGAAGGCGTCGGACATCGATGTAACTTCCCGCCCAAACCCGTGCTTGATGAACGTACCTGAATGCATCCAGGGCGACGCGGGAATCTCGGGATGCCAGACCGAGTAGTTCAGCGCAAAATGCTGTCCAAAGGCAATCACGCTACGCCCGCCTGCCAATGGCGAGCCGAAGATCAGCACGAGTGCAGCGCCCAGACCCATAATGCCAATCAGAGAATAAGGAACCGGCTGAGCTATCCGACGGCGTTGCCAGGCATAACAGGCCAGCGCAATACCACAAAGGAGCAGGAACGACAGAAAAAACTCGGGGCGGCCATAGGCAGCCAGCAAGGCACTGAAGGCGGCAACGGTTAGTTTTCTGACTGGTGTGGTTTGGTAATTGGCCGCAATCAGTCCACCCATCAGGAAAAGCATGGTAAAAACCGATACCTTGGGTTGTAACGGAAGATTGAGCTGACAGAAGAGAAAGCAGATCGACAGCACCGCGCTGATGAGCACATTCACCCTCAGGCTTCGGAATAAAAAGTAAAAGAGCAGACCAGGCAGAACAGACAGCAATGTGCAGTTCACGTAATACGTATCAATCACATCACCTGTAAAACTATGGATCAGCAAGTACCAGGCACTGAACAGCGGAGCCATCTGAATGGGAGGCAACTGGTGCCAGGTAGCTAGTAGCCCATTATGAAAATACACATCGTCGTCGGTGGCAACAACATCGATACGCTGGGTAATTTTATAGGTCAGCACTAAGCCACTTAGCAGTACAAAAAGGATGCCCGCAAAATCCTTCACTCGTCCGGTAGGCATAATGGGTAGTGGTAATGAAACTGCAAGTTAATGCTTTACGCGTATCAGGCCGAGAATTATGAGCGTTCGGGGGAACCGACGTCCGGCTCAACTGGTTTTAAGCCGGTAAATCTGGTAGCCGTCGATCACTTTTTCGAGCGTGTACTTTGCCGGGTCGAAATCGTAATCAAAGGCGTTGAAGTGCAGCGGACCCGGTTCCGGGAGGATAATATATTTTACGTCGCCCCGGGCAACGAGCGCATTGAACGAGCTGTAATCGAAGGTTTTAGCTTCGTATAGTAACCGCACCACGTCGTCCTGATAAGCCAGTTGGTGGCGAAACAATAGCTGCTGAAGCATCCAGCCACGCTCATGTGCCCCCATAATCACCAGTGCCTTATCCTGCCGGGTGATACGCGGTTGAATGTAGGCTTGCACGTGTTTCTGCTCCACATAGTCATTGTCCAGTTTCGAGAAGTTCGTTTTGGCGTACGTCTCAATTTGCTGACTCGTCACATACAACATGCCCACCATGATCAGGGCTGGAAACAGGTAGTATGAAAATCGACGTACCTGTTGCGCCATGAGGTATTCGTAAAAAAACCAGGCAATCGCCAGATGGCTTACGTAACCGAACTCGTGGAAATAACCAATGCCCGCCCCATATTTGAACGTGGTGCCAAACGAGAAGCCGAAAAACAACAGCGTGCTAATGCCTAAAAACACTTTACGGTTGTCTGTTGCCCTGACGAACCAGGAAATGGCGATCAACAGGCTGGTAATCAGCATCAGGCTGAAAGCGGGAATCATGTGTTTGAAGGTGTTGTAATAGAACCAGCTAGGCATGACGGGTACGGCAATACTGCCAAACAGGTTCAGAAAAAACAGCCGGGGTTGCCCACCGCTGAAGAGCATCATCAGTACTACAAATACGCTGGCCATGATGGGCACCAGCCTGACAAGCGCAGACCAGCGGCGTTGGTAGATCAGAAACCCAAGAATGACGATGCTATGAATCAGGCCACTTTGTTTGGAGAAAAAAGCAAATACGGCAAATACACCGGCCAGCACAACGTACCTGTTCCAGTCGGTGGGCTCTTTGGCGGCCCTCAAACCCGCATACACGAAGCAGACCGTGCTGAAAAACAGTAGACTATCTACCCGTGAGTTGGTTAATAGCCATTGTTGAAGGAGCGCAAACAGGCTGCACACCATGAGCAATGAGAACGTTGTGGAAACGCCCAGTACCCGTCGGGCGGTGTAGAAAGCGATGCCCATAGCCAGTAATACCAGTCCAAACGAGACCATCCGGCTCAGAAACTGAATCCGGTAAATTTCGGCCGGGTCCCAGCCAAGCAGGCGGTACGGAATGCCCACCAGGTAGTAATAAGCCGGCGAGTACTGGGCGATGAAGTAAGGCGGCTGATCGGGTTCGGCGAACAGTGGCATTCGGTCGGCTACGATCTGCACACCGTAGGTACTGCTTCGTTCACTACCTGAAAGGTCCGGGTGGCGGCTAACAGAAAATGCAGTCTTGATTACCAATAGAATCACTACACACAAGACGCTGAAAGACAGCGCAATAGTATGAGCATTGTTCTTGACGAAGTTGTAAATTGAAGTAACAAAAGCAGGTGGAGATGTGTGCATCACGTTGCTGAAACGGCAGGTACGTACAGAAAAAGAAGGGGCAACCTACGTACGTAAGCTGCCCCGGTATAGTCAATGATACTGATATGACCTGATCATCGGTTATACCAATGACAGATGACCCTGATACACGGCCCCGGGCTGAGTGGCCTCAAATGGATTGGTAATATGCCACTCAAACTCATCGCGGAAATGACGAATAGCACTGGCAACAGGCCAGGCAGCCGCATCACCCAATGGGCAAATCGTATTCCCTTCAATTTTCTTGGCAACGTCGACAAGCAGGTCGATGTCGTGCATACTGCCGTGGCCGTGTTCGATCCGGTGCAGTACTTTTTCCATCCAGCCCGTTCCTTCGCGGCAGGGGCTGCACTGCCCGCAGGATTCATGGTGGTAGAACCGGCTGAAATTCCAGGTGTTGCGAACGATACAGGCGGTTTCGTCGAAGACAATAAAACCACCCGAACCCAGCATGGTACCCGTTTGAAAACCACCTTCCGACAACGATTCGTAGCTCATCAGGCGGGGCTCGCCGTTGGCTAACTTCAACGACAGTTCAGCCGGTAGAATGGGTACCGACGACCCGCCCGCAACCAGTGCTTTCAGATGATGCCCATCGCGAATACCACCGCACCATTCATCGGAATAAATAAATTCTTCGACGGGTACGCCCAACTCAATTTCATACACACCCGGCTTTTTGATATGGCCCGAGGCAGAAATCAGTTTCGTGCCCGTGCTACGACCAATGCCGATGCCTGCGTAGGCATCGCCACCGTTGTTGACGATCCAGGACGTTGTGGCGATAGACTCTACGTTATTGACTACGGTAGGACACTGATATAGGCCTTTTACCGCCGGGAAAGGCGGTTTGTTGCGTGGGTTTCCCCGCTTGCCTTCCAGCGATTCGAGCAAAGCCGTTTCTTCGCCACAGATGTAAGCACCACCACCGGGCTGTACAACCAGTTCCAGATCATAGCCGCTTCCCAGGATGTTTTTCCCCAGAAAACCCGCCGCCTTGGCTTCCGCAATCGCTTTTTCAAGAATACGGATCACGTACATCAGTTCGCCGCGTACGTAGATAAACGACGTATTGGCGCCCAGGGCAAATGACGAAATGATCATCCCCTCGATAAGCAGGTGGGGAAGGTTCTTCATCAGGTAGTGGTCTTTGAATGTACCCGGCTCCGACTCATCCGCATTGCAGACAAGGTAACGGGGCACGCCTTCGGGTTTAGCCAAAAAGCTCCACTTCATGCCCATCGGGAAACCTGCGCCTCCCCGGCCACGTACGCCAGCCTTCTTTACTTCTTCCACTACACCCTCGGGCGTCATGGTTTTCAACGCTTTCTCAACGGCCGAATAACCGCCTTGCTTCCGGTACACATCGAATGTTTCGATACCAGGTACGTTGATGTGCTCAGTTAATATCTTCTTACCCATAACGAAAGGTTATTTTGACAGCTCGGCTATAATCTCATCGACACGCTCGTTGGTCAGGTTCATGTAGTACTGCTCCCGAATCTGAAACACAGGTCCCATGCCGCAGGCAGCCAGACACTCTACCTCTTTCACCGTAAACAGGCCGTCGGCGGTAGTTTGGCCTGCTTCTATGCCGAGTGTCTGTTTCAGGTGATCGTATACTTCTTCGCCACCCATCAGGCAGCAGGGGCCGGTACGGCAATATTCGATGACATGCTTGCCAACTGGGTCGAGGTGGTACATCGTGTAAAACGAAGCCACCTCATATACTTCAATAGGTTGAATATCGAGCAGGCCAGCTACCATGTTCATGCCTTCGGGGCTGGTCCAGCCTTCCTGCTCCTGCAATAAATGAAGCAGCGGTAACAAAGCTGATTTCTGCTTGCCAGCCGGATAGCGGGCAATAATTTCTTGCGCCAGCGTCAGCCGCTCGGGCGTGAAGGCAACATTAGGGTTCGCTTCGGTGGTCATGAATGATTATCTATGCGTCTAATTCACCTGCAATTACATTCAGGCTACTCATGATAACGATGGCATCTGATAGGGTGGTGCCTTTGCACATCTCTGGAAACGCCTGGTAATAAATGAAGCTTGGCCGGCGGAAGTGCAGCCGGTAAGGCGCCCGACCGCCATCGCTGATCAGGTAAAAACCCAACTCGCCATTGCCGCCTTCTACGGCATGGTATACCTCGCCAACGGGGGCGTCAATTTCACCCATCACAATCTTGAAGTGATAGATCAGGGCCTCCATGTTCTTGTATACTTCCTGCTTTGGCGGCAGGTAATACTCAGGCGCATCAGCGTAATAGGGTCCGTCGGGCAGTTTATTCAGCGCCTGCTCAATGATGCGCAGACTTTGCCAGATTTCCTCGTTGCGCACCATGAACCGGTCATAGGTATCGCCGCTTTCGCCAACGGGAATTTCAAACTCGAAATCCTCGTAAGACGAATACGGGTTCATGGCCCGCACGTCGTAGTCAACACCGGCAGCGCGCAGGTTCGGGCCTGTAAAGCCGTAACTCAGGGCGCGTTCAGCCGTAATCGGTCCTACGTCTACTACACGGTCCATAAAAATCCGGTTGCGATTGAAGAGTTTTTCAAACTCCTTCATCACCGGCGGGAAATCTTTCAGGAACTTCCGAATCTTGCGAATTGCCTCGGCCGACAGATCACGCTCCATGCCGCCAATACGACCCATGTTGGTCGTTAAGCGGGCACCGCACATCTCTTCGTAGATCTCATAGATGTTTTCGCGCTCTTCAAACAGGTAGAGAAAACCGGTAAAAGCGCCGGTATCTACGCCCAGGATGCCGTTGCAGACAAGGTGATCCGAGATGCGGGCCAACTCCATCATAATGACCCGGATATAGTCGGCGCGCTTTGGCGTTTGCACGCCCAGAAGTTTCTCTACGGTCATCATCCAGCCGAGGTTGTTGATCGGCGATGAACAGTAGTTCATCCGGTCGGTCAGCGTGGTGATCTGGTAGAAGGGACGCCGTTCCGCAATTTTTTCAAAGGCCCGGTGGATGTAGCCAATCGTTTGTTCGCCCGACACGATTTTCTCTCCATCCATTTGCAGGATGTTCTGGAAAATTCCGTGGGTAGCCGGGTGCGTAGGCCCCAGGTTCAGCGTCGTCAGTTCGTTAACGTACTGAATGGGGCCTTCCGGTGTTGCCGGCGTATTACGTGCACCAACGGCGTCTATACTAAGATCTTCAGTGGTCATGGTACAAAGAGTGAAATAGTGAAAGACTGATTGGCCGCCAGATGCGCGCTCTTTTAGTCTTTCGCTCTCTATTTATCGTCCAAACAACGCGTCAATTTTATCTTCCCGGGTGCCGTCTTCCAGTGGGTACTGTTTGCGCATCGGGTGGTAATCCATCTCTTCCATGTTCAGAATCCGGGTCAGGTTGGGGTGACCGTCGAACTGAATGCCGAAGAAATCAAAGGTTTCACGTTCCATCCAGTTGGCCGAGGCATACAGCACCGTCATACTTGGAATGTGCAGGTCAGCTTCGTTCAGGAATACTTTGATACGTACCCGGAAGTTCTCGGCCAGACTGTGGGCGTGATAAACAACACAGAATTCGCGACCCGGCTCATCAGGATAGTGGACGCCGGTTATATCAGTCAAAAAATTGATCTGATACGTCTTATGTTCTTTTAAATACCGCAGAATAGGAACAATCTGTTCCCGTGATGTCGACAGCGTAAGAAGGCCATAAGGCTCATCAAAATCGTACACGTCGGCACCAAACTGCTTAATCAGGTCTTCGGCTACGGCCTGGTTTGTGAGCATAGGGGTGGGGATTTTTACTAGAAGAGGCCGACTACTGAATGCCGTATGAATTCAATAGCAACTGATACTCTTCGGTGTTACGGCGGCGTGTTGATTCGTTACGGGCCATTTCCTGAATTTGCATCAACCCTTCAATTACCTGTTCGGGGCGGGGTGGGCAACCAGGTACGTATACGTCGACGGGGATGATCCGGTCGATACCCTGAAGTACGCTGTACGTGTCAAAAATACCGCCGCTGCTGGCGCAGGCTCCCATAGCCATCACCCAGCGGGGTTCGGCCATTTGCAGGTATACCTGTTTCACGATCGGGGCCATCTTTTTAGCGATTGTTCCCATCACCATCAGCAGGTCGGCCTGCCGTGGCGAGAAACTTGGACGTTCAGAACCAAACCGGGAAATGTCGTAATGTGATCCCATGGTGGCCATGAACTCAATACCACAGCAAGAGGTGGCAAATGGCAAAGGCCAGAGCGAATTTGCCCGGGCCATACCAACAACTTTATCGAGAGAGGTAGCAAAGAATCCTGACCCTTCGTGGCCTTCTGGAGACGCTACCATCTTAACAGATGATGACATAATAAAAAGTTCAGGGTGATTATTCCCAATTCAAAACACCTTTCCGAATAACGTAGTAGAAGCCAGCCAGAAGCAGACCCATAAACAGGATCATCTGAATAAATCCGGTGGTACCTAGCTTCAGGAAGTTAACAGCCCAGGGGTACAAAAAGATTACTTCTACGTCGAATAAAACGAAGAGAATAGCGATCAGGAAGTACTTGATCGAAATGGGGGCGCGGGCATCGCCCTGCGCTGGAATGCCACACTCGAATGGATCGTCTTTTTTCTGGCTATGGCGCTTCGGGCCAATACTGTGGGTAACAATCATCGTGGTGACGATGAATCCCAGAGCCAGGCCTAGCTGAATAAAGATGGGTATATAATCGGAGGGCAAATACGATGCGGTGTTCATACGACGAACGGGCTTTATTACGATTGCAAGTTAGGCATAAAACGGCTTACTGTAGAATCAGAACGCGACGAGCTACGTTGAAGCCAGCGGTTTTTAAACGAACAATGTACTGGCCGGATGTAAAACCAGCTACACTGATCAGCTTCCGTTCGTCGAACGAAGGTACTCTGGCTGAGTAAACCAATTGACCGGCTAGCGTATGTACTGTTAAATCAACGTTTTGCAGGTTTTCGATGGTCTCAACAGCAATGTAACCGTTTGACGACGGGTTTGGGTAGACGCTCAACCCCTCTGAATTCTCTGTAGAGACAAATTGTATCTCATTCGAGAAATTGGAGTAACAAGTCAGGTTAGGCACACCGGCCAGCGTGAATGTTGCCTTCGACCGGGCCGAATACGTACCTGTGATGACTACTTTGGCTACCGCGCTGTTTTGATTGTTGAGCAGTGTGGTACCCCGACGCCAGTCGAACTGTTCATTGTTAGGGTAACCAGGCAGGGTAGCCTGCAAGCTATAAATGCCAGACTGCGTGATCGAAGGCGTTACCAACTTGGGGCGAATAGTAAGACTAATGCCGGGCGAGTTGGCTGAGCGGCAACCATAGGGGTTTATGGCTCTCACGCTGTAGGTGCCTGCATTTCCTATATTTAGCACTTTCTGGTTGATACCATTATTCCATTGCGCCGCACTTTGTGCAGGTACGTTAGCCACAAGCGACAACACAGAGTCGGCGCAGATTTGCTGTTGAGTAGCGGCAACAGCACTGCCCTGGCTGGCCACTGACACCGTAGGAACAACTGGTTGAATGGGCGCTCGCACGTCAATCTTTGGCGAGAGGTACGTGTTGCCATACGCATCTTTCAGCGTGGCTTCATACTGCCCTGGCTGCGTGACGGTTAGGGTACGGCCTGTTTGGCCGGTACGCCAGGTATAGCTGCTATAGCCCGTAGGCAAACTTATGTTTACGCTGTTGTCTGACGGACCGCAGGCTACCGTAGCAACTGGCTGTGGCTGTGGAAGTAATGGAATCGCACTGGCGAAAAATACGGGGCTCATACTTTGATACCACGCATTGGCCAGTTGAATTAGCCCATCGCCGGAAAAGTGAACACCATCTGGGCGGTTTGGCTGAATATTATCGGTAAAGGGTCCCGCATAGACGTTGTTATTAAAGGAGTTGATTACATCATTCTGCCCCAGAATTACTTTGTCTGAGACAAAGCTGGTGTCTGCGCATAGTTTTTCGCAGGCTGGGTTACCGTTGCATTTAGCAATACAGCCAGGCGAAGGAAAGCCCGTCCGCGAGGCGCGGGCCAGCATCCAGGCCGGGTAGCGGTTTGTGTCGAAACGAGTTTTGCCAACCAGGCTTTCGAGTGCTTGTCGGTAGGCGGTACGTTCAGTTTGCTGCGGGAAATTATCGAATTCGCCCTGGTGCCATAACACGGCTCTCAAGCCCTGCAATGAACAGTAATAGCGCAACGCAATACGCAGGTTGGCATAGGGCATTCCTTTGGGCATATTCTCATTTGGTGTGCCAAGCGCAAATATGTTCTTCGTGGTCTTATCGTCGAAGCTTTCGATCCAGTTCTGAATGGTTGTGGCCGCCCAGGCTGTGTTGATAAACAATACAGGTACGTTGTACTGTTGAGCCAGCAGGTCGCCCAGTCGGCCCCAGCACCAGGCACTTTGCCCCCGCATACCAATCACTGACGTAGCACTTAACTGCTCGAAAACGGGCGCAGGCGGGTCGGCCAGTGAGTTGGCGATGGTGTTGTTGTAGCTAACGCAGTTTACCCGATCATCGGCCGCACCGATGGCACCAAAATCCTGAAATCCCTGTGCGTTTGACTGACCCGTGATGATAAACACCTCGCCAATGCCCACTTTACGAACCACATCGGTAGCTATGACAGCTCCATTGTAGAAGCCCTGGACTTCCAGCCGGTACCACCCGCCCGTTCCTTTTATTCGTCCCTGAAAAATGCCGCCCTGAACAGATCGTTGCAGCGTTCGCCATTCCGTGTTGATTCCCTGACCGGCCACTTCAGCGATTAAACGTACCTGAAGGCTGTCGATGGGTTGATAATACGAGCCAGATACATAGATGGTGCTGGTATTGTCGTTGTCGCGCTGAAAAACGGCTCTGCTCTCAGGATATGTAATGTCTATACCGGTAGCTACTGTTTGAGCCAGGGCTGAAGACGTAAATAAACAAGCTATAAGTCCGTAAAAAATCCAGCGTATAGAAATGCTTTTCATAAGTTAGTTGGAGGTAATCAAGCGACGGTCAATACCCGAAGAAGCCCACTGGTGCTATTACCAGTAGGCCACAAAGTTAACGTGTTCAGCCGGTGATTATTACAGACCTATCTGTACACGCTTCGTCACTTTAGTACCTCCCGACTGGATTAGGATCAGGTATGACCCCGGAGATAGCATAGACAACGAAATCTGTCGGCGTCCATCCAGCAATGTCGGTGTTGTTTGATAGACCTTTTGCCCGCTCAGTGTGTACACCGTAACCGTCGTGTTGCTCAGATCAATCAGCGTTTCGATCAAAAAGTTACCATCAGGATTAGGGTTCGGATACAGGCTGATATTCTGATTGCCGATGGGTAGCTGATACGTAAAACTGGTAGAGGGTAATGATAAACAAACCAGCGAGGGCGCATAGGTGATGGCGGTTCGTGCACTATACACACCCGTTTGCGCCACACGCAGTTGAGCCGTAGCAACAGTTAACGAATCGGCATCACGCTGCCAGTAATATCGTTCGCTCGTGGGCGCACCACTGGCCTCCAGCAGGTACGTGCCAATTTGGGTTACCTGTGGGGCCTGCGGCCGAAGACGCGTGTTTGTGGTGATCGACAAACTAGTGGGCGATACGCAACCGTTGGTATCCCGAACGCGAGCTGTAAAGACGCCCGGACGCATAATAACCAGCGTTTGCGTGGAATCGCCGGTCGACCATATGGTACGTAATGATGAATTTGTTTGTAAGGTCACGCTGCTACCTTCGCAGAACGTAAGGGCTCCTCTGGCCGTGATGATAGGGGCCGCTGGCAACGGATTTACGAGAACTACCGCAACGTTCGACTGGGCCGATTCGCAGTTGAACTGGTTCCGGGTTCGTAACGAATAGCTTCCCATTTGGTTGACACCGATACTACGCGTAGTTTGGCCAGTACTCCAGAGATAGGCGGCCTCAATGGTTGAACTTAGCGTTACTGACTCATTAGCGCAGAATGTAGTGGAACCGCTGGCCGTTAGGCGGGGCGTTTCGGGAAGCGGATTCACAACCACCTGCACTATGGCCGAAGGCACCGACACACAGCCGTTAGCATCCGATACGGTTAAGGAGAAGTTACCGCTTTGGCTAATAGTTACCCGTTGGGTTTGCTCGCCGGTACTCCAGTTATAAGCTACCCCAGGACTTGCCACCAGTACAGTGTTAGCACCCTGACAGAATGTTGTTGCCTGCGTACTGGTAATAGTTGGCCGGGCCGGAAGCGGGTTTACGGTTACGTTGATGGGACCTGAGCGCTCTGAAAAACAGTTGAACTGATTTCGGGTACGTATCGAATAACTACCCGATTGGTTTACCAGGATACTTTGTGTAGCCTGTCCACTGCTCCACTCGTAATTGGCTTCCGGGCTGGACGTCAACGTGACGGATTCGTTGGCGCAGAAAATAGTTTTACCGCTGGCTGTCAGTTGCGGTGTAGCCGGTACCGGATTGACCAGCACATTTACCACGTTCGAGGGGGCCGATACGCAGCCGTTTCCATCTGAAATGGTGAGCGAGTAGCTGCCCGACTGGGTTACGGTTAGGCGTGAGGTACGGGCTCCATTATTCCAGTTATAACCAGCGGCCGACGTATTGGCTACGGTCAATACGGTGTTATCGCCCTGGCAAAACGTGGTGGCTCGCTCACTGCTGACAATAGGGGTAGCCGGTAATGGATTGACGGTTACAGCTACCACATTTGATGGCACAGACGGGCAGTTGAACTGATTTCGGGTTCGAACCGTATAACTGCCCGACTGGTTAACCACGATGCTTTGCGTAGTTTGCCCATTGCTCCACTCGTAGTTGGCTTCGGGGCTGGCGTTCAGCGTCAATACCTGATTGCCACAGAACGTAGTTGGCCCGGCAAAGCTAATAGACAACGGATTTGGGCGGGGGTTAACGGTAGCATTAACGACCACAGAAGCAGGCGAAAGGCACCCGTTCTCGTCGGCTACTGTCAGCGAATAACTGCCCGTTTGGCTAACTGTTATGCGCTGCGTAGTCTGCCCGTTGCTCCACTTATAACTGGCGGCCGGGCTAGCGAGCAGTGTTGTATTATCGCCCTGACAGGAAGTGAGTGCTCCTTCTGTTGTAATGGTTGGCTTCGCCGGGAGCGGATTAATAGAAACGGCGATTGAGTTAGACGTAAACGTACAGCCACTGGCGTCTTTTACCGATACGGAATACGTACCTGTACTGGTCACGCTGATCGTTTTACTAACCGATGAATTACTCCAGACAAAATTCTGATCGCTGCTTGTGGTTAGGTTCACCCGACCGTTCTCACAGAACTTAGTTGGCCCGTCGGCCTGAATGGTTGGCGCAGCCTGTAACGTAATTACCGGGGTATAGTAGAGGTTTCCGAGCGCATCTTTCACCTTAGCGCGTATGGTACTACCCGCCGGTTTTGTCACTGATTGACTTGTTTCTCCAGAATCCCAAAAGACCTGCTGATAATTCGTGACGGAATACGTAACCGCGTTGTTGCCTGCGCAGGCAACAGTCAGTATTGGCGGCGGTGCCGGGTTGGCAGGGATGGCGTTGCTGAAAAACGCACTGGTCAGGCTGGCATCCCAGGCGGCAGCTACTTCCTTTAATCCTTGATTATCGAAATGTGTATCATCAAATAGGGGTGCTCGTGATCTGGGAATCTGAATGAGATCAGTGTTAGGGCCAGCAAACGTATTGGGTTTATTAGCAATGGCCAGATTTTGCCCGTCGATTATGTTTTTATCAGACAGAAATCTATCGGTATATGATGCACGGGCAACTACCCAAGGTACATTTTTACCTAAATCGGTCCGACTCTGATCAATGACAATCTGTAGTCTTTCTGCATATACGTTTGCAGGGGTATCAAACTGATTGTCAGCTTCGCCGTGTTGCCAAAGGATAGCCCGGACTCCCATCATATTGGCATAATTCTGTAAGGCTAGTTTTAGATGGAAATAGGGTTGTTTGGGAGGATAATAAATAGGAACGTAATCACTCAACGTTCGCTCACCGGTCGCTGTCTCCGCCCAGTTTCTAATGGATGTTCCATAAAAGGCTGCGTTAAAAAATAGCACAGGTACGTTCAGCCGTGCTGTCAGTAAATCACCAAGTGGTCCCCAGCACCACGAGCCAATTCCCCATGGAGCAATATCATTAGGTCCATCCAAGTGCGAAAAAACAGGGACAGGAGCATCAGCTGGATACTGACTATCATTATACTGAAAAATGACACTACTAACCCGGTCATCTTGTGCTGACACACCATCACGCCGTTCATTTTCGCCTAGTCTCCCTGCATTAGACTGGCCAGCAACGATAAATACTTCGCCTACTCCAACGCGCTCGACCGTTTGCGTGCCTACCTCCTGGTTATCGCGCATGAGCCGAACGGATAGGTTATACCAGCCACCCTGCATGGTCAACGCACCTGTAAACACGCCCCCCTGTGGATTGGCGACAATAGTTTGCCAATCTGTAGAAGTACCCTGCCCATTGCGGGCTTCGGCCCGGGCTTCAATTCGCGTGATGCTGGTCGAATACGTACCCGTGATACTGACCGAAGCGTTGTTGGCTGTATTGCGCTGAAAAACGGCCCGGCTTAGCGGAAATGTAACCTGAAGTTGAGCGAATGCACCAAAAGTAGTGAGCAGACAAAGAGTTAAAGTGCAACTAAATGCGAACTGTTTCATGGGCAAATGAGCGGCCATTTGTCAAGCGTTATCTAGAGCGACCACACGCTTGTTTGAGTTACGGGTTCCTAAAGAACTGCGTAACTCGTGAAAATTATAATCAGGTTGGATCAACAGGTGTAGTCAGCGTTTTCCAAAGCAGGTCTTTCAATTCAATCAATCCATACTGTTGAATTGATGAAATAAATACAGTTGGTACATTAATCGGCAGATTACTTCGTATCTGGTCTAGTATCTCATCATTGGCCAGATCTATCTTCGTAATGGCAAGTATTCTTGTCTTGTCGGCCAGTTCAGGGTTGAAAGCGACTAACTCGTTCGCCAATACCTGATAGTCGGCCGCTATATCCTCACTTGTCGCCGGAATTAGAAAGAGCAAGACTGAATTGCGCTCTATATGCCTTAGAAAACGAAGGCCGAGCCCTTTACCTTGTGAAGCCCCTTCGATGATACCAGGAATATCAGCGATAACAAACGATTTGTAGTCCCGGTAAGCCACTACGCCCAGATTGGGAACCAGCGTTGTGAAAGGATAGTCAGCTATTTCAGGCCGCGCGGCTGACAGTACAGAGAGCAGGGTTGATTTACCCGCGTTGGGGAAACCGACTAATCCAACGTCGGCCAGTAACTTTAATTCCAGTATAACCCACTCTTCGCGTCCCGACTCGCCGGGTTGGGCGTGCTGAGGCGTTTGTTGAGTAGACGATTTAAAATGACTATTGCCGAGGCCACCACGTCCGCCAGGCAGCAAAATGATCTCCTGACCGTCTTCAGTCAGTTCAGCCATCACCTCGTTGGTTTCGGCGTGGCGGGCTATCGTTCCTAGCGGTACCTCAATATAAACGTCTTTGCCTTCGGCACCGGTGCGCCTCCCTCCTTCACCACCGTTTCCCGAGTCTGCCTTGATATGCTTTTGGTACTTTAGGTGTAGCAGTGTCCATAACTGCGAGTTTGCCTTAAGGATAATGTGGCCTCCTCGTCCGCCATCGCCGCCATCCGGTCCGCCTTTGGGTACGTGCTTTTCGCGCCGAAAGTGCATAGACCCCGCGCCGCCATGTCCCGACCGGCAGTTGATTTTTACGTAATCAATAAAATTGGATGAAGCCATGAAGTAGCCGTTAGGCTGTTTAATTGTTTATGTGTGGGCTGTTCGCAGCAATGGTGCATTAAACGTAAAACACATGAACAGCGTACTCAACTGAGTTGTGCCTGCTGAATTTTTTGGCAGACCAACTCAAAAATGTCATCAATTGTCCCGACGCCACTAATGGCCGCATACTTACCCTGTTGCGCATAATGTTCGGCGACAGGCATTGTCTCGTTATTATAGACGCTAACCCGGCGTCTCGCCGTTGCTTCATCTTTATCATCCGGTCGACCAGATGTTTCACCTCGCTTCAATAAACGACGGATCAGTTCTTCTTCGTCGACAACTAGGGCCACCATTGTAGTAATGCCTGTTTCATGATGCGCCAACAGGTCGTCAAGTGCTTCGGCTTGTTTTACCGTACGTGGAAAACCATCGAAGATGAAACCGGCAGCGTCTTGATTATCAGTCAGTTTGCTTTCAATCATACCAATCACGACTTCATCAGGAACCAACAGACCCTGATCCATCAATGATTTGGCCCGCAGACCTAACTCCGTTCCTGCTGCAATCTGTGACCGCAATAAATCACCCGTTGACAGATGAACGAGTTGGTACTTCTGAATTAATTTTTCACTCTGTGTGCCTTTGCCGGCACCCGGCGGACCAAACAGTACAAGATTGAGCATACGGCTACAAGGGGGGATGCTAGGTTGCGTTTGAAAAAAGCAACGGCGACAAATTTACAAAACGAAAAGGCGCGGACAAACCTGCCCGCGCCTTCCGCTCAAACTCGTTACTAACTATTACTTAGCTGATCCTTTTTTAGGAGCTGCTTTCGTGGCTGGCTTTGCGGCCGGTTTGGCTGGAGCCGGAGGCGGTGTAGGATTCAAAAATTCTTTTGCATCCTTGTCGTTCGGGTCTAGCTCGAGTACCTTATTGGCATACTCTTTCGCCTTGGCATCGTCTTTCTTGGCAATGCTGTTGTTGATCAGATACCGGTAGGCCGTAATCAGGTATTTACGGTTCTGCTCACGAGTTGTAGCGCCAGTTTCAGGGTTTGCCTGAGCTGCCAATGCCTGTTCGATGAACTTCTCATAGAGAGGAACCGGAGCACCGCTTACCAATGACGCTTCGCGACCATTGGCAAAGTAGGTTGCCTGTGCCCGGTAATAATACGCTAATGGATAAGGAGTCCCGATTTTTTCTGCATTTTCTGCCAGGCGAGCAAAAGCCGTATCTGCCTGCATGAAGGCCAGCTTACGGGCAACCTGCTGCTGTGCGGTATCAGCAATCAACTTAGGCACTTGAAGACCATACTGATAGTAAGCCAAACCAAGCCTTAAATAATCATTGTTGCTTGGCTTTTTCTCCATACCGATGGCCTGCTGCATGTAAGGAGCCGCTTTGTCGTACCGCTTATTAGCGTAATACTTATCAGCCACCTCTTTGTACAGGTTCTCAGTTGTATCGCTTGGAGCTGCTTTCAACAGATTTACGATACCCAGCGAATCGCCTTCAGGTGTACCAAGTTGCGCATAGGCACGGCCAAGGTATTTGTAATCGTCAAAGATTACTTTCTGAGGAGCTGTGCTAACAAACTTGTTCAGCGACTCAACAGCTACGTCGTTGCGGCCCAAAGCGAAGCTTGACCAGCCAGTCATCCGATCAATGATCGGGTCTTTAACTTGTCCTTTCAGCTTGTCAAGGTAGTCGAGCGACTTCTGGTGATCGCCCGCCAGGAAGTAGTACTTGGCTACGTTTAGCAGCAACTCAGGATCTTTAGTGCCGCTTTTCTGAACGTACTTATCGTAAATGTCCGACGCTTTCTTATAAGCTTTAGAACCTACAAGTGCGTCTGCATATGACCGATACGTAGGGGCGAATTCAGGGTCGGCAGCCAGTGCTTTCTCGAAAAACTCCTGAGCCAGCTTATACTGTTTACTGCGCAGATACAACTGGCCAATTTTGGCGTTGGATTCAGCTTTCGTTGTGTTATTGGCTGCAGCGGCTACTGCTCCATCAATTACTTCTTCGTAACGACTTACGGCTGGTCCACCTTCATTCCGCAGGGTATAGGCATCGCCCATCGCCATTGGAATCTCAACGTTCTGATTCTTCTTGTCCAATACCTTGGCGCGCTCCAGCAATTCGATAGCACGAGCTGGATCATTAGCACCTTTGTCGCCTTCAAATAGCGTGTACATCTCACCGGCACGGAACAGAACGTCGCTGTTTTTGCCTTTTGTGGCGGCAACAGCCTCGTCTGTTTTAGCTTTGGCGGTAGCCAAATCTTTCTTGGTCAAGGCTACACCGGCCAGACCAACGTTATTGAGCTGATTCTTAGGGTCAGCTGCTAATCCTTTCTCGAAAGCCGCTTTGGCTTCATCCGGCTTTCCTGTTTTCAGCAGAAAATAGCCCAGATAAAACTGGTTCTCGGCGGTTGGAGCCGTTGACGCCAATTGCTTGAACGTTTGTTCGGCCTTCGGAACGCGCTCAGCTTCAAGGTCTTTCAAACCTGATGCAATATCCTGAGCGGTGGCTGGTACCAACGTTGCGGCACCTATGAACAAGGTAGCCAGCAGGGCGTTTTTGGGTTGGTTCATTCGCATTCGTAGGTTGTTAAAAAAACGAAGGGTGCTTTAATCGTAAAACAAGCCGCAAAACTAAAAAATTGCGTGTAAACAGAAAAAATTGACTGCTTATCTAAAACGCACTTCCCTATTATACGGTACCTGAGGCCAAAGCCCTAATTTTTCGATAAGCAGGCTTCCCGCATCCCTAATCAGGTAATTGGTTAGTCCACTACCGAGGCCAGGGTGGGCTTCACGGCTCAAAATATACACATCGCGACGCAAAGGATAGTCTTTTAATCCTAAGGACTGTTGAAAAGGCTGAAAATAATCAGCCCGTGAACCGGGATTTTCCTTCTCGGAAAGTCCCACTACCCGAATGTCTTTCGACAATTCTGCCGATAAAGGCCCATCACCGTCGCTAATCCAGTTGACACCGATAAAACCGATGGCATCGGGATGTTGCCGAACGTAATCAATCACGCCCCGATTCGAATTGGCGGTTGTAATGCGCAATCCGTCGAGCTTTTTAACCCCAAACTTGGTCAACACATAATCAAGGTTGCTCGAGTTTGGGTTATCAAATACTAATGTTACCGGGGCCAACTGGTTTCCTCCCTTTAACTGCGACCAGAGCGTAATTTGTTTGGTAAACAGTCCGGCCAACTCCTGCACAGTCATTAACGAGTCTGTATTCGCCTTATTAATAATCAGGGCTACACCATCCGTAGCAATCCGGGTAGCTGAGCCGATGATCTTGTGCTGATCCAGCCCGCGTTGTTCGTTCGCATTCAGTTTTCGCGACACAATGCAAATCCGCGCTTTGTCTTCAAGCATTAGACGGATTGCCTCCCGCTCTGGTTTAAAGACCAGTTCAAATTTTGTTCGTGGATAGAGCAATTCGTAGGTCCTCGTAATTTCTTCCGTTAACGGTTGGTACGATTCGTCAGCGGCGACCGTAATCTGGCCCTGCGAAGGGCTGTCCAGCTTTTTCTCTTTCTTGCAACCTGTCGCGAGCAATACGAGGGCAAGAAGGCTGGAAAAAAGGTATGTGCGTGAGATCACTCTTGTTGGCGGTAAGACAGAGAAACCGTTGCCTGTACACCCGTTAGATGCGCTGGCAACGGTTTTTTCATAGTAGGATGACTCATTTGTACGCAATCTATTGATCGCGAAACTGTTGATAGGCTCGGTAGGCCCGGTAGACACCGTATACGATCAACAGAACAGCTAGTGCATAGCGCAAAGGCCCTTCTAAAGCGGCGATCCCAAAAGACTGAGAGGAGGCCATCAGTGCGATGCCTCCTCCCAGATATGCGACCGATGCCAAAACCGACAAAGTAAGTCGGAGCGTTTCGGCAAGGCGATTAGTGTCGCGGTTCATGCTTACTCTAACTGGAAGCTAATTGGCAGGTTGTATTTTACACGAACTGGGCGGCCCGACTGTTTGCCTGGCTTCCACTTTGGCATTGACTTTACAACCCGAACCGCTTCTTCATCGGTACCAAAGCCAAGGCCTTTCAGCACTTGAGCGTCGGTAATCGACCCGTCGGTATTTACGGTGAAGCTTACAAACACTTTACCCGAAATGTTGGCCCGCGAAGCGGCAGCCGGGTATTTGATGTTCTTGCCCAACCAGGCGTACATAGCTGCCTGACCACCAACAAACTCCGGGTTTTGTTCTACTACCGTGAAGACTTCATCGTCTTTAGGAGCAGGTGCCTCAACCACTACTTCGGCTTTCGATGGACCAGCAGATTCTTCTGGCGCGGCAATAACTTCTTCAGCGTTAGGGTCGCCTTCCTGGGTTTTCTCCGCAGCTACGGCTTCCTTCAGTTCTTCAACGGCAGGAGGTGGCGTTTCTTCGGGTACTTCTTCGTCAGGCTTTACTTCCGGCGGCAGGAATTTCACCGTGTTCACCTTCGGCAATTCAACTGGTGGTGGTGGCGGTGGAGGCGGCTCGTTTGGATCGATTGGCGGCGGTGGCAGCTTCATCAAATCCACCTCCACCATTGCTTCTTCGGTCTTTTCTGGCGTCAGAATATCGAGCAGCGTTGGCGCAAACAGGGCCAATGCGGTGATTGCTGAACCGATGATAAGCGCACGAGTAACAACAGCGGGATAGCCTTTGCGTAGGGCGTAGGCACCATAGGCCTTATTCCGGTCGGCAAACACGATATCATCGAGTGTTGCCTGATTTGGGTTTTCTGCCATGGCTTAGATCTCTAGTTTTACTTTGTCTTTCAACAGCGTCTTCTCATCGTCTGTCAATACATCAACCAGCGCATAGCGTTTGATTTTAATGATTGCCATTTCGTCCAGAATATCTACCATGTTTTTATAAGTAGACTCTTTCGTTGGTTTTAGCACTACGACGAACTTATCAGCTGGTGCTAATTTTGCGCTTTCCTGGATCGCCTTACGAAGGTCGTAGCCCATTGAAACGGTTTTAACTTCTGGATCTTCCGACGCCGCCTTACCCATGATGTAGTAAGCTTTGTTGTCTTTACCCAGAAAAACCGTCATTACGTTGGAGGCCTTTAGCGGCTCCGTTTCTTCTTTCTGTGTTTTATCCGGTACGTTCAGCGTCATCGAGGATGGTTTGCTGAGGGTGGTAGCCAGGATGAAGAAGGTAATCAGTAGGAATCCGAGGTCAACCATCGGCGTCATATCGACACGGGTTGATGCTTTCTTGGACCGTACCTTACCACCATCATGCTTGCCACCACCACCGGTGCTAATTTCTGCCATGAGAAAAAATGTTTTAGGTGTTTATCGTTTCTAATCGTTATCCATTCATTGGATGCAACTGTGTGTTGAATTCCACAAAACGGACAGGACAAATAGATAAACTACGTGTCTATTAGTCTGCTTTCCAGCCTGCTGGCGGAGCTTCCGTACCCGTAATCAGGTTGAACTTGTTGATGTTCTGCGCCTGAAGCGTACTCAGAACATTCTTGAAGTTCGTGAACTTGGCCAGGTTATCACCTTTAAGCGCAATCCGGAGGTCGTTATTAGCCTTGCGGCTGTTATACACCCAGTCTTTAAGCTCATTGGTTGGACCTGCACCCGTAGTATCGGTTGGAATGCCGGGCTGCTTCACCTTGGCCTGCTGCTCTTTAGGCAGGTTCAGGTATGATTTTAGCTGGGCAATGGGCATACCAAAGTTACTCATCAGCGCAAACTCTTTCTTCTCTTTGTCATTGAACGTGATGCCTTTGGCGGCAGCTACGTTCTCGAGCATAGCGATACGGGTTGGCTGTCCATCCACACCGAAGTAGATCTTACCTTCCTTGTCGAGGGCAATCGTCATGATGTCCGTATCGGGCACCTTGATTGACGAGATCGACGAAGGTGTTTCGATCGCGGCAGCATCCTGCGACCGAAACTGGGCAGTCAGGATGAAGAAGGTGAGTAGCAGGAAGGCTACGTCACACATCGCTGTCATATCGACTGATGAACTGGCCCGTTTAACTTTAACTTTTGGCATTGAATTGTTCCGTTAAGGGTAGGCCCACCCGTCTGAGCGGGCCACCCGTGTTAACTAACGTCAGAAGCCGGCTTAGTTATGCGCAGCAAAGTTTTGCTGGATGCTCAGGCCGATTTCGTCGATGTTGTAAGTCAGCGTATCGATCCGGCTCGTGAAGTACGAGTACATGATCGTAGCAATAGCTGCCGTACCGATACCGATAGCCGTGTTTACCAGGGCTTCAGAGATACCCGTTGACAGCGCACCTGTGTCAGGCTGGCCTGTTGCACCCATGGCGGCGAAGGCGCGAATCATACCTAATACCGTTCCAAGCAGGGCGATCAGGGTAGATACCGATGCCAGCGTAGCGATGATCGTCAGGTTTTTCTCCAGCATTGGCAATTCCAGCGTAGTAGCCTCTTCTACTTCTTTCTGAAGAGCAACCAGTTTCTGCTCTTTGTTCATGCTGGTTTCTGTCGTCAGTTGCTGATATTTCAGCAGAGCCGTCTTCACCACGTTGCCGATCGAGCCTTTCTGCTTGTCGCACTCAGCAATAGCGGCTGACACCTCATTCCGGTCGAGCTGGCTTTTTACTTTACGAACGAAGTCGTCAATAGAACCTGAACCATTGGCGCGGCCGATGGTGATAAAACGCTCGATTGAGAAAACGAACACGCAAAGGAAGCAAGTGAACAGAATAGGTACGATAAAACCACCAGCGTAAACGGTTCCAAAATAATCACCGGGTAGGGGTAGTTTCGTGTTGTCGCCATCCTGGAAGTGCTTACCATCGCCAAAGATGAAGTGGAAAACCAATTCGGCGATGATGAACAGAATGGGAATTACAAACACTGGGTTCAAACCACCTGACGATTTCTTCGGTGCGGCTGCCTTAGCGGGTGCGGGGGTTGCAGATTGTGTCTTCATTGAACTGTGTACTGTTGGGGTTGAATTGAAAGTTAGGTTTTGAACGTAAAAAAAGTGAAAATTTTACAACTGTGACGTTTTGGGAAATAAAATTCCGAAAAAGCCCACTAAACACGCTTACAAATCTACGTTTTTTCTGTCCATATACGGACACGCTTCTTGTGTAAAAAAATCGTGAATTGTAATTTTCTCACTAATTCATAGGACAAAAACCGATAGGCGAAGACATAATCTTTGCCGTATACATATTGAGTGTCAATGAAGTGTATAGACCATCATGGCCAGATAAGCAATCATACCTAATTGTACTATTGGGGGAGCACGTCGTTGCATAGTTTAATCTGGGTGTACGAATTCAGTCTATTACCTTTGATTTTTAATAGATGCAGACCAGTCTACTTTTGCATAAGCCTGTCTCTGATTTCCGATAATAGACTATATGCATATGTCACTAGGTTTGTCTGTTCATTGATGATTTGTCTCCGCGTTCTCTGTCCGTTTTGCTTACTGCTGGCTATTCCCTGGTCTGCCCTGGCTCAGTTGTCCATTCAGTTTCCGACCAGCCGTTTCGTCACTCAGCGAGGGCTGGACAACCAGGGGCGAGTCTACATTGCTGCCCGCTTAAGTGAACCCGCCGATCGGGTGGAGGCGCAACTCAGCCCGGTTGTTGCAGGGCAGGGAACAGCTACTGCCTGGCAGACTATTCAGTCAAATTCGTTGGCGGGGGCAGTGATGGGGTCTGTGACAGGCTCTGGTGGCTGGTATGTTCTGACCGTGCGAGCCATACGCGGTGGCGTAACAATAGCGCAGGCATCTGTGCAACCTGTGGGTATAGGCGAGGTATTTATCCTGGCTGGCCAATCTAACTCACGTGGTTTCGGTATCGGCGATAACGATCTGGGAGCTGTTTCTGACCGGGTCAGTTCTATCGACACCATCAACCATTATTACCCGCCTCCCTATCTGGCCCTGCTTTCGTCAGGCGATCCAATGCCATTTGCGCCTTACACGCCGCTAACGGCTGGGAGACGGGTATTTCCAATGGGCGAAAGCTCTTGGGGCTGGGGTGAGTTGGGCGATTACATAGTTAACCGGTTCAACGTACCTGTCATGTTCTACAACGCCGGCTGGGATGCGTCGACGATCGATAACTGGAGCAATACAGCCAAAGGCGTTCCGGCCTGTAATCTGTTCTATTGCGTTGTGAACTGGCCCAACCTTCAGCCGTACACTAATCTGCGGCAGATCATGAACTACTACGGTGCGTCGGGCGGTTTTCGGGCCGTTTTATGGCATCAGGGCGAATCGGAAAATATTCGACCATCGACGATACCCCTCTATGCGGCTCGCCTCGATTCACTGATTCGGCAGGTACGTCATGATTTCAATAACCGGTCGATGCCCTGGGTGGTGGCGCGCGTTTCGTTTACAGGCGAGGTAACCAACGGCGACGTGATAGCACAGCAAAGGCAGGTGATTCAAACGCCAAGCTTCAATGTCTTCGAAGGCCCGCTGAACGACACCATCATCAACCGACATGGCGGGCAGCAGGATGTTCATTTTAGTAACGCGCTTCGTCCATCACCTCATCCACAGTATTTTTTAAATCCGCAGGCTATTCCTGCCAACATGGGGCTTTCCCGCTTTGCCCGTAACTGGAACAATAGCCTGAACGACACATTCTTTCAGACGGCCGCGCCCATTCTACCCCTTCTATTTGCCTCAACGGGTGATGTAACAGCAATCAATGGGGGTGCTTTTTCTGCCGGGGATAGCGTTAAAGTCACCTTTATGCAATCAGGTACGTTCAATGCAGGCAATGCATGGGATGTGCAGATTCTGGATAATCAGGGCCGCTTCCGCGCGACAGTGGGACGTGGTAGCACCTCTCCTATTCGTGTTCGCTGGCCCGACTCGCTTGCGCTGGGTACGTATCGCATACGGGTTGTCTCGACCAGTCCGGTAGTGGCCGGAGCGCCGACGCCGACCGTAACATTACTGCCGAAAGCCGATCTTGATTTGATTGGTATAGCCCACCGGCGGGTTCTTTCAGTGAATGATACCACATCTATTTTTCTGACGGTAGGAAATACGGGCTCTGTACGGGCAACGAATGCCCGTTGGCAATGCCGCTTGCCTGCTAACCTGATCGCGACGGCCATTTCGGGCGGTGTAACGGTGAGTAACGGTATGGTGTCAGGTACGTTACCTATTCTGGAAGCGGGTCAGCAACTAACGCAATCGTTTCGGATACAGGCCACCGCTGATGGAATGTACCTGGTAGCCGCCGAGATTGTACAGAGTGATAACCCTGACCCCGACAGCCAACCGGGCTCTGGCACTGGCGATGGCCAGGATGATGCCACCCAGCTTGACCTGCGCGTGGGGACGGGCTCAGGTACGTATGCGTCGCCTAACCCCAATCAAATGCCGTTGCCTGCGGTACGGAATAACCAGCCAACGCCCGTTGCCAATCTGGCCGACCTTAGCTTGCGGATGCTGGTGAGTAATCGAACCCCCAGCCTCAATGACATAGTTACCTACACGCTCATTGTGACGAACATAGGCGGTTCTTCGGCCAGTAACGTTAACACAACGGCCTATTTGCCTACGGGCATGCAATTCGTTGATAGCAACGATATGGGGCCTGGCGGTGGCGGTATCACCGGAACGAGCCTGTCGCTACCTGCTGGAGGTTCCAGTTTATTTAGTTTCAGGGCCAAAGTAACAACCGCCGGGTTGAAGCAAACCCAGGCTCAGGTACGTTTTGCCACGCCCGCCGATCCCGATAGCACACCCGGAAATGGCTATCCAACCTCAACGGGTGAAGATGACGAAGCCACGGTTGATTTGCGGGTGCAGTAAATGGCAACTACGGCCTTACGCTACTTCTGCCGTTTGCCTGCGCTTTTTACCACCGCGACGGGCTGTATGCGTTGTGTTCCGGTTGAAGAATCGGTAAATGATCGGGAAAATCAGGAGGGTGAGTATAGTGGCTGTGATAAGTCCGCCGATAACTACGATGGCCAACGGTTTCTGGGTTTCGGAGCCGATACCCGTACTTACGGCCGCAGGCAATAACCCAATGGCCGCCATCATGGCCGTCATCACAACGGGCCGGATGCGCGACTGCACCCCGTCGGAGATGGCCTGATCGAGGGTCATGCCGGCAGTTAGGTTGGCGTTGAAAACAGAAATCAGGATAACGCCATTCTGAACGCAGATACCAAAGAGCGCGATGAAGCCCACGCCCGCCGAAATGCCGAAGATCGTGCCCGTAGCATGCAGGGCCAGAATGCCGCCAATCAGGGCAAACGGCACGTTGAGCAACACCAGGCCGGCATCTTTGGCATTGCCAAAGAGCACAAACAGGATTACGAAGATGGCCATCAGGCTCAGCGGTACAACCTGCCCAAGTCGCTTCGAGGCACGTACCTGATTCTCGAACTCACCCGTCCATTCAGGCTCGTAGCCTTTATCAAACTTCACCTTTTCGCGTACCCGCTGCTGGGCATCGACGATGGTGCTGCCCAGATCGCGTTCGCGAACCGAGAACTTCACGCCAATGAACCGCTTGTTTTTATCGCGATATACGAAAGCAGGACCAGTCAGGGTTTTGATGGTCGAAATCTCTTTCAATGGAATCTTGTCGCCCCGAATGGTGGGAACCATCAACAGGCCGATGTCCTCTTCGTTTTTGCGATAATCGGGCAGGTAACGTACCCGAATGTCGAACCGGCGTTCACCTTCGTAGAGTTGCGTGGCTGTTTTTCCACCAATTGCCATTTCAATTACGGCCTCGGCATCGCCCACCCGAACGCCGTAGAACGCCATCTTCTGTTTATCAACATAAATACTGAGTTCGGGCTGACCCACATTTCGCAGAATACCCACGTCTTTAATACCAGGTACGTCGCGGATGGCTTCAATTACCTGATCGGCGTATTTATCGAGTTCGGCCAGGTCGCTGCCAAATATTTTGACGGCGTTACTGGCGTTCATCCCGGCAACGGCCTCGGCCACGTTGTCGATGATGGGTTGCGAATAGTTGTAGTTGATGCCCTGGAACTGCTTCAATTTGGCATCCATTTCTTCGATCAGACCGTCGGTGGTGATTTTGCGGGCCCACTCTTTTTTGGGCTTAAGGTTCACCTGCATCTGCACGTAATAAAAGCCCGACGGATCGGTACCGTCATTAGAACGGCCCGTTTGCGACAAAACGCCCCGCACTTCCGGGAACTCCATCAGTTTACCGCGCAGCGTGTGTACCATCTTCACGGTCTCGCCCAGCGACGAACTCATGGGCAATTTGGCTTCTACCCACAAGGCGCCTTCGTTTAACTGAGGCAGAAATTCGGTACCCAGCAAGGTGGCCGATCCAAAGCTGAGACCCATGAAGATTAGCGCCGCCAGGATGCTGGTTTTCTTATGGGCATACGTCCAGGTGAAGCCGCTGGTGATGCTACGATTGAAAAAGTTGACGATGAAGTTATTTTTCTCCTTTACGTTCTTGTTCAGCAGCATCGAACACAGAACCGGCACCAGTGTCAGCGTAAAAATAAGTGCGCCGAGCAGGGCAAAACCCAGCGTCCAGGCCAGGGGGCTAAACATCTTGCCTTCCACTTTTTCGAACGAAAAAATGGGCAGTAAGGCGGTGATAATGATCAGCTTCGAGAAGAAAACGGCCTTGCCCAGTTCAGCGCCGGTCTTACGAATAAGGCCCAGCTTAGCCAGTTTGTTGAACCGTTCCATGCCAACCTTATGCGCTTTGTGGTCGAGCACCACAAAAATGCCTTCCACCATCACCACGGCGCCGTCGATGATGATACCAAAATCAACCGCCCCCATCGACAGCAGGTTGGCCGACATACCCCGCAAGCGCATACAGAGAAACGCGAAAAGCAGCGCCAGCGGAATAATAATGCTCACGATGACCGTCGTGCGCCAGTCGGCCATGAACAGAAACACGATCACCGTTACAAACAGAATGCCTTCGGCGAGGTTGTGCAATACCGTCTCGGTACAGAACGTCATCAGGTTGTCGCGGTCGTAGAAAGTGACCATCTCCACGTCGTCGGGCAGAATTTTGTCGTTCAGTTCGGCAATTTTCTCCTTCACCCGACCCAGTACCTCCGACGGGTTTTCGCCCTTACGCTGCACAATAATGCCTTCAACCACGTCGTCGCTTTTATCAAGGCCTACCTGCCCCACGCGCGGCTGATTCGATTCAATAACTTCGGCCACGTCGCGCACCAGTACCGGTAATCCACCCTGTTCGTCGACAATAATGTTGTTAATATCATCGATGTTGTTCAGTAGACCGATTCCGCGTACGACGTAAGCCTGTCCGTTTTTCTCGATCACGTCACCGCCAACGTTCAGGTTGTTTTGTGTTACGGCGTTGTATACTTCAGAGGGCGTGATACCGTATTTCTGAAGCAGCAGCGGGTTTACGCTCACTTCATACGTCTTTTCACGGCCACCGAAAGCCACAATGTCGGCCACGCCCGCTACGGCCCGCAACTGCCGGTCGATCACCCAGTTCTGAATGGTTAACAGTTCGCGGGTATCGCGGGTGGGTGATTTGAGTGTGTAGCGGAAAATCTCGCCGGTTGGGCCGTAAGGCGGCTGAATATCAGGCTCTACACCTTCGGGAAGGGAAACAGTGCGCAGGAGGTTGTTGACCTGTTGCCGGGCGAAGAAATCTTCAACATCGTCTTCGAAAATGATCTTCATCACCGACAGCCCAAACATCGTGATCGACCGCACGTTGGTTTTGCGCTGCACCGAGTTCATGGCCACTTCGATGGGCACCGTCACGAATCGCTCGACTTCTTCGGCGCTCCGCCCGTTCCATTCCGTCACCACGATAATCTGGGTGTTTGTAACGTCTGGGAAGGCTTCGATGGGGGTTTTCAGGTAGCTGACTACCCCCGCAATGGTAAGTGCGCCAACCATGAAAAACACGAAAAATCGGTTCTTCAAAGAAAACGTCAGGATTGACTTGATGAAGTTATTCATAGCTCTCAATGAGTAAAAGAGGTAAAGAACAAAAGAGTGAATGAGTTTGCTGAAGCCCTTTTTCGGGTAATAAAACGTTCACCTTTCGCTTGTTGCTTCTTTTACTCTTTAGTCATTTAGCGCGTCATAAATCAGTAGCTGCGACTGGGTAATGACCTTGTCGCCTGCCTGCAAGCCGCTGCTGATGTAGGCAATATCGCCCAATGATCGGTAGACCTGCACCTCGCGGGTGTCGATATGCTGTCGGTCGTGGTAGATCATGACAAACTGCTTGTTCTTATCGAAAATGAGCGCTTTCGTAGGAATAGTCGGCATAGAGCCCCCTTCTTCGAAAGCCAGCAGAACCGTTGCGTTCATGCCGGGCTTTAGCTTCATCTGTTCGTTGGCCAGCCGGATACGTACCTGCATGGTTTTGGTGGCCGGATCAAGCACGTTATAGACCTTGTCGACCGCCCCACGGAACACCTTGTCCGGGTAGCTGAGGGTACGTATCTGCGCTGGAAGGCCGAGCCGAATCTGCCCAATATCCGACTCGTTGACGTTGGCCATTACCCAGATTTCGTTCAGTTGCGAAATGGTGAAGACCGCATTGGCATCGTCAGAACGCAGTTGCATACCCCGGTTAATATTCTTTTCCAGCACATAGCCCGAAATGGGTGCTTTTACCACCGATTGCGATTTTGCATCGGCTCCGTAGATTTGCAACACTTCGCGCAAACGAGACAACTCAGCCTCTTCGCGCTCCACTTCTTTGCGGGCGGCAATTACATCCCGTTCTGAGCTTAACTTGTCGGCAAACAGGTCCTGCGCTACTTGTAAATTCTTTTGCGCTAATCGCAGTTCGGCCTGAGCCTGAGCCAGTTCGCTGTTATAGCCTGCCACCTCGCTCGACTGAATGATGGCTAATACCTGCCCTTTGGTAACAAAATCGCCAAGCTCTGCCCGTACATCGCGCACATTACCACCCACGAGCGGAAACACCCGGATAAGCCGGTTTTCGTCGGGCACCACGCGGCCGATCAGTCGAAGCTGGCTACGGATTGGCAACGGCTTTACAGCCTCCGTCTGGAGGCGGCTTACCATCGTATCGGTTAACGAAAAAGCAGTTTTGGGCGCTTCGGTAGCCATTTTTTGCTCTTTGGAGCAGGCGACCAGCGACAAGGCAATCAGTAAAAAAAATGGCTTCATGAGAATTGGTTACTTGAACAGGTCGGTGCCTATTACGTAGGTAAGTTGTTCGTAGGCGGTGATGCGGTCGGCCCGGAGGCGATTTAGCTGGCGCACGTTTTCCAGGTACGTTTCGAAGAGATCGACAAACTCGATGAGCGCGATATTTCCCTTCTCGAAATTGCGTAATACGTTCTGGCTCAACTCGTCGAACTGAGCCGGAAAATTGGGGTCGATGCTTTGAAAGGCGGCATTGGTCTGCTGAATCTGCTCCAGCGAAGCCCGCACTTCATTCTCGACCACTGTTTGCTGGGTACGTTGCCCGAGCCGGGTAAACTGCCCCTGTGCGATAGCCGACCGGATGTTGCCCTGATTCCGGTTGAAGATCGGCAGATCCATACCGACTGTCAGGCCGATGTAGTTGTTTACGTAGCTGGCATTTTGGTCGTATAGCGCCCCTACGCGCAGGTCTGGTTTTGCCAGTGCCCGTTGCAGATTTACGTTGGCATCAGCCTGTTGAATAGCCACGGCGCTTGCCTGTAGGTCGGGCCGGTTATCGAAGGCGAAGTTTACCGCATTTTGCAGCGTAGGTAGTGGCCGATTGTAGCGGGCGGTATCGCGAACGGCCAGCACCGGCCGTATCGACTGCGTAGTTTGAAGCAGAATGCGGAGGTCACGTTGCTGATCGATCAACTGATTTTGCAGTTCCAACTGGTCATTGGTCAGTTGCAGCAGCAGGGCTTTAAGGCGGACCAGCTCTTTCAGCGCGACGTTGGTCTTGGCGTATTGCCTTTCAAAAGCAGCAATCGTTTCTGTCAGTCGTATGCGCCGTTGGGCGTATACCTGGAGGGTATTTGTTGTGAAGAAGACGGAGAAAAACCGGCTATGGACATCGAAACGAAGAGTGCGCAGCAAATCGGCAAACTGAAGTTCAGTGAGGCGAGCCTGCTGAATGGCTACGGCTACTCGTTTGCTGCGCTTGCCGGCGAGCAGAATCGTTTGCTGGACAGACAGGGCTTTCTGGCCGTTTTGCCCCACATCGAATGCCTGCCCAAGCACCGGGTTGAACGCGTTGAACTCAAGCGAGACAATAGGGTTTTCATAGAGTTGTGCCTGAACAATTTGTGCCTGTGCCGACTCGATCTGAAATCGTCCTGCCAGGGCCTGTAAGTTATGCCGAAGAAACAGGCTATCGGCCTGAAACAGCGTTAACGACAATGTATCCTGCGCTGTTGCTGCCGTTGTGACGATGAGGGCACCCACGCCCCAAAATAGAGCGGTTAATTTACGAATCATGTTACGGAGGAAAGGCTCACTTACCCTACAAAATTAGTGGAGTGTCGATGTGAGGCTGAGTTAATAAACTTTAAAATCGACACTGCACGTGCATTAACCAAGTACGAGGCCAAGCAACTCACAAATATCCTACATGCTGGAAAAACTTGTAATTAAAAGGTAATTAATACGCAAAACAGTGAACGTATACTGGTGGTAGTAATTAGTATTAATAAAGGATTAAACACAACGTATGTATGAAAACCGGATTAATTCAAGCGTTTCTACTTAGTATATTCTGCTTCTATACGACTACCGTACTAGCCCAGGAATCGTACCTCAACGTACCTGAATCAGATGTAGCTAAAGCCCACAAATTCACGGTACAACAGCAGTTTTCGATTCAGGATTACTACCGTTCGCTGACCACGTTCGACTACGGGCTGGGTAAAGATTGGGAGGTCGGAGCGAATCTGCTTAACCTTGATTATTACCCCGATCAAAGCCGTATCCTTCGCAACGATTCAACGAGCGAACGGGCGTACTCACCGCTGTTCATGCTGAATGGGCAGAAAATTTTTAAGTTGCCGAGCGGCTTTCACGTAGGTGTAGGCGGGCAGGCAGGATACAACCTGACGCCCGATAAAACCCAGCGCCGGTTTGTGGGCTATGGGTACGTCAACCTGAATAAGCAGTTCCACGACGACCACTATAAACTAACCGTTGGCGCCTATACGGGACATGTTCGTTACCTGGGCGATGGTCAGCAGATCGGCTTTCAGGCAGGCTTTGAAGCCGGAATATTTTACCAGAAACTGCACTTGATTGGCGACTGGATTTCGGGCCAGCATGATGTGGGTCAATTGGCGCTGGGTTTGGAAGTATTTCTCTCAAAAAGTTTTCCGTTAGCTATCGGCTGGCAACGGAGTAATCAGGATGGCACATCGGCATTAGTTGTACAAGTAACCTACATGCCTGATTAATGGGCTCGTTGTGCGTTGTTCCAATCAACCATTCGAACTACTGGATGCGCTACTGCTTGAGCTACCAGACGGTTTTGCCTGCTCTAGAACGTGAATAATGCCGGGCAGGTGCTTAACTGATTTTGGACCAGCATAGCCCGGTAGGTCAACTAGAACCCCATTGGCATCAATTGCCTGTGATACTTTAGCTTTATAGCTGATCAGTTTCAGTTTTGTGTAACCTCTGGATGTCAGTGCGTTAAACAACTGGTTGGCTAAGGGCATAACCTGCTGCGGATTGCTGTAAGGTTTCAACTCACTAGGTTCCTTCTGCATCCTTACCAGTGCAGCTATAGCGGCTGACTGCTCTTTCCCCGCTCCAAGACGGGCAGCTTCCGACTGAAGAGCTTGTATCTTCTTTAGCCTTTCAATACTATTCACGGATAAACCAGCGTAGCACACCAGCAACTCAATTACCTGTTGCTCCTTGCTTAATCCATCTAATTCAAGCATTTCGGCGATGTTTTCGGCCGTCCATTTACCCATTGAGTTGGTAAAAATAGGCAGTGCTTCATGCCCATGACAAACAATATAGAGTTTACCAGACGGTGCAAAGGATTTCAACTCTCTTTTTCCAAAAGAGAGTAGCACAGGGTAAACATTCAGGTACATAGCGGCCCCAGAGGCCACACTCTTCATATGCTCATCAGCGGCCGGGCACCATATCTTATTTCGACCAATAAGCTCCGAAACGGCATTCGCCCTTGGCCTGGTCAAGGGTTGTTCTTGTGGAGATGCACTACTGCTATACGCTTTACTCGAACCGGCGTCTCCCTCTGGCATGATCTACACAGGTAAGTCTGACTGGTAAAACGGATATACGTTTTTGCCAACTACCTGAAATGTACCCCTGAATAGAGTAATGACCAGCTAAATATACTGACCGGCTACTCCAGCTCATTACCTCGGCAGGGAGTTGGCTGTCCAAATAGGCAGAAGGAAGGGCTATATCCTGCCGTGGTATGCTTTTTTATGCTTATTTTGGCATTATTTTGACTAAAACAAAGTATGATAACACGTAAATACAAGTTAGGCCTTGCCTTAATCGGTGGGTTGGTCGGATTGCTGTCAGTTTCTGGGTACGCCCAAAATGCCGATTGGCAAATTGTGGCGCAAAACATAAATCCAGCCAACTACTACGGTATCACTGTTGCTAACGGCATGATCGGGCTCGTATCGTCGCCCGAACCAATGAAGGTCAAAGACGTGGTGCTCAACGGTGCATTCGACACGTATGGTCGGGGGCGCGTCTCGAATATCCTGAAGGTGTTCAATTTTGCTAATATGAACCTCGACGTCGATGGCCAGCGCATTAGCCAGCGAAACATTGCCAATTATCGGCAAACACTTGATATGCAGAAGGCAGCCCTGACGACTACCTTCGATTTCAGCGATAAAGTCAGTGTCAGGCAGACGGTACTGGCGTTGCGCCACCTTCCTTTCTCGGCGCTCACCCAGGTGGAAATCACGGCAAAGAAAGATTGTGAAATAATTCCGATGTCGGTGCTCGAGTCGCCGGAGAATCTGAAGGAGGTAAAGAATTTTTATTCAGAAATAGACCGGCCGCACGTGACCATCCGCCTGTTAACGTCGGTAGCCAAAAGCCCAACTGGTCGGCATACCGTGGCTGCGTCGACCTCGTTTCTGTTCGAAGAACCGCACGGTCAGGAACCCGACGTGATTCACGAAGACTGGGATTATAATATGCACCTGGCCAAATTCAAAAAGCAGTTGAAAGCCGGGCAAACTTACCGATTCAGTGTAGTTGGCTCGGTATCGTCGACCGCCCACACGGCCGATCCGCATAATGAAGCCGAACGGCTAACCATCTTCGCCGCCTTGGAACGTACTCAACGACTGCTAAGCCGCCATAATGCAGAATGGGATAAGCTTTGGCAGTCAGACATCATCATTGATGGAGACCCGGATGCGCAGCGGGCCGTTCGGCAGGCCTTGTATCACCTATACTCGTTTGCTCGTGAAGGAACAGCCTACAGCCTATCGCCAATGGGGTTATCGGGACTTGGCTATAATGGCCACGTTTTCTGGGACACTGAACTCTGGATGTATCCGCCGCTGGCCATCCTTAAGCCTGAACTGGCTAAATCGTTGCTTGAGTACCGTTACGAACGTATGGCTATGGCTCGTCAGAATGCGTTCAGTCACGGCTACACAGGCGTTATGTTTCCCTGGGAATCAGATGCCGACGGGCAGGAAGCTACCCCGGTCTGGGCACTGACAGGGCCGTTTCAACACCATATTACCGGCTGCGTAGGCTGGTCGTTCTGGACGTATTATCAGATCACGAAGGATAAAGAATGGCTTCGTACTCGTGGCTACCCCATGTTGAAAGAAGTAGCCGATTTTTGGGTAAGCCGGGTCGAGAAAGGCACTGACGGCCAGTACCATATCAACAACGTGATCGGGTCGAACGAATGGCAGGAAAACATTGATGATAACGCGTTCACTAATGGTATGGTAAAGACCGTGCTGGGAATGGCAACCAAGGCGGCTCAGGAACTGGGTATAGCACCCAATGCCCAATGGAATGCAATTGCGGCAGGCATCCCGATTCTGACCTTTCCGGACGGGACAACGAAGGAAAACAGAACTTACGATGGTGTAATGATTAAACAGGCCGATGTGAACTTACTGGCCTATCCACTTAAGATCGTGACCGACGAAGCCAAAATTCGGAAGGATTTGGCTTATTACACGCCCCGGTACTCACCAGAGGGGCCAGCTATGGGCTGGTCTGTTTTATCGACGCTCTATACGCGAACGGGTGATCCTGAAAAAGGCTATGAATGGTTTGTGCGGAGCTATAAGCCTAATGAAGTTCCCCCGTTTGGCGTCTTGTCTGAAACGGCAGGCGGTACGAATCCTTATTTTGCAACAGGCGCTGGAGGGATGCTGCAAGCTGTTATCAATGGTTTTGGCGGGGTAGATGTTACAGACGCCGGTATTGGTCAGCTAAAAAGCCGTCTTCCTAAAAAATGGAAGTCATTAACAATTAAGGGAGTGGGCATAGACCACAGAACAATCGTTGTGAAGTAAGTAATGTTCGGCAGTTGGCCCTTCAGAACCGGGCCACTGCCGAACGCTACTTACTTCCATTGTATGTCCATTACACTTTCTGACTTGACAAAGGTGACGGCTTCCGTCTGAACAGCCTTTTCACCAAGGGCGATATAAATCAGTTTCACCGCATTCTCAATACGTTTCCAACCTTCCTCACTGCGCAGATTAATGCCAGCCATGGTCCGGTTGTTATCTGCCATCAAGGTAAGGTATGACATTGCCCCGAATGTGACGGCCGAAATAGCGGCGTTGTCAACATTCTCGACAAACGAAAACTGGTTGATAAGCCGAGTGATTTCTTCGTCTTGTACCTGGCTGGCGATGTCGGCAATTGGGTCGTTTTCGATCGTGTTCGCCTTCAGAAGCTCCCGACTCGCTTTGTTATTGCGGAACTGCCGGAACAACTGGGTTAACTGGCGATGCCACAAACGGCTGAGCTCATCCTCGTTGTTGGGGCGTATCTGTTGTAAGACAGCCTCCGTGAAACTTGGATACAGACGGCCCATTCGTATATAATGAGCAATTAGACCCTCTAATCCGCCGAAGTAACGGTATATCAGCACTTTACTAACACCGGCCCGTTCTGCAACACGATTTACGCCAACAGCCTGCAGGCCCCGCTCGGCGAGTACTTCCTCAAAGGCATCGATTATACGCTGCGTTGTTTTAGCACGATTTCTTCTTACTTTTTCCATAATGAAAGGCGCATTAGCTAATATTTGTAACTCAGACGTTCCTTTTCCGCCAAGGTCACTACGTTAATGTCTTGAAGCGCCTCAAGGATGTAGAAGATGAGCCCAATGCGCTGTTTTCGATTGCTTATAACTCTTTTATCGAACTAAATGAATACTTATATGCAGTATTCAATTTACAAACAACTAATTGAGTCTCTAATAGTATAGACTATTGTCAGATACGTGTAGTAAATTGGTAATGAGGCAGGTAAAGAGAGCTAGGAGGTCTGAATGTTCATTGATGTCTGTATATGTCGTAGCTTTTTATCAGCGTAAGGAAGTGGTAACAGGACCATTACAGACGTTCCTTTTTCGTGCTCCGTTTGCCATTGAATAACTCCCTGGAGCATAGCCACCCGGGATTCAATGTTGCCAATGCCTAAGCCCTGACGAACGCGCTCGTAATTGAAACCCTGTCCATTGTCGGCATAGGTCAGGTAGATCCGGTCATCCCAGTAGCGACAAGTAATATCTATCTGAGTAGCGTTGGCATGTTTCAGCGTATTGTTGATCAGTTCCTGGACAATCCTGTAGAGCATTGTTTCAGTGTCGGTAGGCAACCGGGTGAGCGTATCATCCAGGCTGAGATGAGCCTCTATAGCACCCGTTGCATTGATCCGGTCAAGGAGTTCTTCGAGGGCCGGCCCGAAGCCGTATTGTTCGAGCGTCCGTGGGTTTAATTCACGCAGCAAATCCCGAACATCGCTGATGGTATCATTGATTAAGCCATTAATTGCGTTTCGCAATGTTCGTGGTGCTTCCTCATCGCCAATATAACGGGCCATTTGCGATGTGTATAGCTTCAACGTTGCCAGCCGGGTACCGATTTCATCATGCAAATCGCGGGCGATATCCTTTTTCACCTGTTCCTGCACATCAAAAGCAAGCCGGAGTTGTTCGGCCTGCCGGTCTCGGAGCAAGTTCTCACGCCTACGTACCCAGATGAGTATCAGGGCGCTTACGGCCGAAACAAGCAGAAGAACAAATGGAATAGTACGCCAAAATGGCGGGTTGATCTGAATTGCCAACCGGTGGACGCGATAACTCCATTGGCCATCTTTATTGGCTGTTCGAACTTCCAGCACATAATCGCCTGGGGGAACATTGGCATAACGAACGTAATTTTTGTCGCCGGCCTGTACCCAGTCCTCATCATAGTTTGTCAGCTTATACGAATACCGATTATTTGTATTGCTGAGGTAATCCATTGCTGCAAATTCAAGCGAAAAGGTATTCTGCTCGTAGTTCAGCAGCAGGTTGGATTCATTCAGTATGGCGTCTGTCCGGTAGGGCTCGTCATTCACGCGCAGGTTGTACAGGTGAACCGCCGGGTTTGTACGAGTGCTTCGGTATAACTCAGGTCGGCAACTGTTGAATCCATTGACACCACCAAACAACAAGGTGCCAGCCTGGGTACGCAGTAAAGCATTGCCATTGAATTCTAACCCCTGAAGGCCATCTATCAATCCAAAATTTTTGATCTGTGACGTACCCACTTCAAGCCGCGATATACCACGGTTTGTGCTCATCCAGAGATTGTTCTGATTGTCTGGCAATACGCCGTAAACGAATGAGTTGGCCAACCCATCGTATTCTGTGAAAAACCTTATTTTCCTGGTCTGCCGGTCAAGCGCGGCCAGGCCACGATCTGTAGAAAGCCAGATGGTCTTCCGGGCCACATCGTCATGAATCTGGAGAATTGTGTAGCCGGGTAAGCCGGTCATTACCTGACGCCACGGCGCTGGTGAGCCATCGGGTGGAAGTGCGTAACAGGCAAATCCGTTCAGGTACGTTCCTACCCAAAGCCGCCGGGAAGCGGCATCCCAATGGAAGGAGAACAAGTTTCGATCGGCTAACTCGGGCCGTTTTTGCCATCTTCGGGTTGCCAGACTCAGTTGAAAGATGCCTTCTTCGGTGGTGGCCAACAACGTATCAGCGCTGATAGCTACCAGATCGCGCGCGTAGTTTTCGGTAACCTCGGCCTGTCGGGCAGACGCAGGCGGGAATGGTATGAGTTCAAAGGACTCATCGCGCGGGTGGAACAGATAAGCCCCACCAATAGTACCGACCCACATTCGCTTGTACGAATCAACGTATAAGCGTTTGATGAGGTTGTGCATCGGCAAATTGCTACGCGGTGTGGTTGTCAGGTAGTGCCGTAACACCCGCCATGAAGACTGATCCAACACGTTGATACCGGCCTCTGTACCAACCCATAACGGAGGTTTCGACAGCGATTTGTCAGCCGGTGTCACGGCAAATTCACTGAATCCCCGGATAGTGAAGCCATTTAATCGTTGATGGGCGGGTAAATGGCTGGCCTGATATTGCTTGCTGACTCCGTCGAAAGCGAAAAGCTCAGGAACCAGCTTTACCAGCCCGTTCGGATCAACATTGGCCCAGATGATTCCCTGGTTATCGGCATATAGTTTATTGATCTCAAATTGATCGATCACCAAGGGGCTGTTTGGGGCGCTTTCAATCGTGCCAAACAGACGTACCCGCTTATCAAAGTAGAAGATTCCCTGTTGTTGAGTACCCACCCACAGGCGACCTTGCTGGTCTTCGCTCAAACTATAAATAGGGCCTATTTTCGTTGCGCCAGCCAAACTGTATGTGTGGGCTATTCCGGTCTTATGATCGAAGCGAACAAGGCCACTGGCTGTACCAATCCAGGCGACATTATCTGCATCGATATGAAAGGAGAAAACGGTTTCTGGTTGGCCAAACACATTATCGGGATGGTTGCTGAAGTACCGGTACAGCTTCTTCTCCAATAAATTATAGCGCAGCAGACCTACAGA
Organism: uncultured Fibrella sp.; assembly: GCF_964250085.1. NCBI lineage: Bacteria > Pseudomonadati > Bacteroidota > Cytophagia > Cytophagales > Spirosomataceae > Fibrella > uncultured Fibrella sp. The sequence continues at coordinate 117,058 of NZ_CAXUEC010000007.1, forward strand.
GGCGTGCAGCCATACATCGCCCGCCGGAGTTTTGGTTGTCGAACTTTGCAGATCGTACTCATGCTTTGGTTTCAGATTCGGGTGCAGAACCCGCTTCTGGCGGGTGCGGTAGGCTACAGAGACAAGACCTTCGGCATCGCTCAGGTAGAGCAACTCCTTATCATCGGCGAAGAAGGGTAACGTACGGGAAGGAATAGGCCGGGACCCCGGTTTGGGTAGTGACGTGTAGAAGCAGGTGAACTGATCTTTCCAACGGTCATACCTGTTTAAACCTTCTTCGGTTCCTATCCAGATGGTGCCCTGTTTATCTTCAACGATGCCAAAAATATTCACGCCCCGGATGTTGCCAGAGCGGCGATCATCGGAGCGGTAGGTTAAGAATCGGTGCCCATCATAGCAGTTCAGCCCATCCTGAGTGCCAAACCACATAAAGCCCCGGGAATCTTTGAGAATGAAATAAACGGAGCCCTGAGCGAGGCCGTCATCTACACCTATGTGGTCGACCCGGAAGTGGGCGGGGGAGAGCAGCGGATCAGCGGCAACAGAACCAACTAACGTTAACAGACTACAGAAGACCATAGTCCACCATTGTGCTGTACACGTAGCTATTTTTCTCATCGTTTAGGTTGTTAACCTACTGTTACTGAACCGAATTATACGAAAAAATAACTACACGAACGGCAGCAGTCTAAGCATTTTTTAATACTTATGTAAAAGTATTCAGCTCCTTATCCAGAAAGCAACAAAAATGCCTTCACAAAATGAAGGCATTTTTGTTACGACGATTACTGACTGGCGCAACGTTTGTCTGCTAGCCTCTAACTCATAGAACAAGCAGGAACTTCCTGTCTGCTCAGTAAATCAAACCTCACTTTTCAGCGCGGTATAATGCTTGTAGAAGTAGGGAATGGTCTCAATGCCTTTGTAAAAATTGAATAGACCATAACTCTCGTTAGGCGAGTGCAACGCATCGGCATCCAGGCCAAAGCCCATCAGAATACTTTTGATACCTAACTCTTTTTCAAATAAAGCAACAATAGGTATACTGCCGCCACCCCGGGTTGGAATAGGTTTTTTACCCCAGGCCTCCTCGAAAGCACGGCTGGCCGCTTCAAATTCAATCGAATCGGTGGGCGTTACGTAAGGGAAACCACCGTGGTGGGGCTTCACCTTCACCGATACGGATGCCGGAGCAATCGACTCGAAATGCCTAGCGAAAAGGGCCGTTATCTCGTCGGGTGTTTGGTTGGGTACTAAACGCATGCTGATTTTAGCCGACGCTTTCGAGGGAAGAACGGTTTTAGCGCCTTCGCCGATGTAGCCGCCCCAGATGCCGTTTACGTCCAGCGTCGGCCGGATCGAGGTACGTTCGTTGGTTGAATAACCCGCCTCTCCAAACACATCGCCAATGCCCAGGTCACGCTTATACTCATTCAGATCGAACGGAGCTTTAGCCAGTTCAGCGCGTTCGGTCTCGGTCAAATCGATCACTGTATCGTAGAAACCGGGAATAGTAATACGGCCATCGGCATCTTTCAGGGAGGCAATCATCTGGCACAGCACATTCACCGGATTGTCTACCCCTCCCCCATATACGCCGGAATGCAGGTCGCGATTAGGGCCAGTTACTTCGACTTCCACGTAGGACAGGCCTCGTAGCCCCGACTCTACCGAGGGCACATCATTGCTGATGATGCTGGTGTCTGAAATCAGGATAACGTCGGCGGCGAGCTTTTCCCGGTTGGCCGTAACAAAATCGCCGAGGTGGTCTGAGCCTACTTCTTCTTCACCTTCAATCATCACCTTTACGTTGCAGGGCAGGTTACCCGTTGCCAGCATGGCTTCAAGAGCCTTGATGTGCATGTAAAATTGCCCTTTGTCGTCGCAGGCGCCTCTGGCATAGATCCGCTCATTGCGAATGGTTGGCTCGAAAGGCGGCGTATCCCAAAGTTCATACGGGTCGGCAGGCTGAACGTCGTAGTGGCCGTAGACCAGTACAGTTGGTTTGGCTGGATCAATGATCTTTTCCCCGAAAACAATAGGATGGCCCGGTGTATCAATCACCTCAACGCCATCAAGGCCAGCGTCGATCAGGCGGTCACGGACAAATTCGGCCGCTCGCCGAACATCGCCTTTAAACTTGGAGTCGGCAGATACCGAAGGAATACGGATGAGATCGAACAGTTCGTCGAGGAACCGTTGCTTGTTGTCTGTCAGGTACGTTGCGAGCATAATAAGGGAGATTGGATAGTGGATGTCAGGCGGTAAATGCCGTTACTAAAACGCTGTCCAGAATCTGGCAGGCGGCATCTATCTACTTTGTCTTTTTTAACTTGATCAGGACCGTGCGGCTTTCGTTACCCTGAATCAATCGGCCAATATTCTTTTTGTGAGTAACTACCACGACGAGGAATATCACGAAGCCAAATGCAATCAGCAGTGGGCTTTCCGGCTGCCCTGATATGCGCAGGAGTAACAGCACCGGAAAGGCCAGCGCGGCCAGAATCGAGCCCAGCGACACGTACTGCGACGCAATGACCACCAACAGCCACACGCCAATGCAGATGGCGGCAACTTCGGGTTTAATAGCGAGTGCCATACCAAGCAACGTAGCCACACCCTTGCCGCCACGGAACTGAGCGAAAACAGGAAATAGGTGGCCTAACACCGCCAGAAAACCAAACAGAAGCTGGCATCCCAGTACTTCATCTGCTGAAAGCGTACCCAGTGCACTCAGGATATGAACCAGCGAGGCGGCGGCAAATCCCTTCAATACGTCGACCAGCATAACAACTGTGCCAGCCCGTTTGCCCAGTACTCGAAACGTGTTGGTGGCGCCGGCATTGCCGCTGCCATGTTCACGAATGTCTATGTTGAAGAAGGCGCGTCCGTACCAAACGGCTGTCGGAATCGATCCTAGTAAATAAGCCAGCAACGCGGCTGGGGCAATAGATAAGGTCATTAGCGCGGTCTTGTGTAAGGCTGTAGCCGATCAGTTTTGTTCGATCTGACTTCAAATTTAGGAAAAAACTAACGAACGCCTTCTAACGCTATCTGATGGGCCATTCAGTTACCTGCCGGGTTGTGCAGGAACTACTTACCACCCGCCACTACTTCAACCAACGATTCCTCGGTCAGGTACGTTTGTGCCATTTGCTGCACATCCTCGACGGTAACTGCCCGGATCCGGCTGATATAACTGCTCAGGAAATCGACGGGAAGGCCATCCAGCAAAATGAGTTTGTACCGGTCGGCAATCTCGAATGGTGTGTTTAGTGAGCCGACAAATTCACCCGCCATGTAGTTCTGCACGGTCAGCAACTCATCGGCAGGGGTGAGTTCGGTCTGTAGCCGATGAATCTCTTTCCAGATTTCATCGATGGTTTGCTGGGTAAACTCGCGTTTTACGTCGGTTCCGATCAGGAACTGGCCCGCCTGCCGGAAAGCACCAACATTGGACGAGATACCGTAGGTAAAGCCTTTATCTTCCCGGATGTTCTTCATGAGCCGGGAGCCAAAGTAACCGCCGAGGATTTCGTTGGTAACCAGCATCTTGTAAAAGTCAGGGTGATCCCGCTTGAACAAAACACGGCCCAGCCGGATCGTCGATTGGAGGCTGCTGGCCTTGTCGATAAGTTCGGGTGTTGTGTCGGTAACAATAGCCGGATGGGTCACCGACTTGTCAGGTACGTTAGCCTGAATAGGCAACTGCCCCAGTACTTCATTGACCAGGGCTGTTTCGGTTAAGCCAACCTGCCCTGCCAGCAGCACTCTGAATGGTTGCTGGCGGATGTACTGGTTGTAAAATGCAACCGCTTCGGTGCGGGGCAATGTACCTACCGTGTCGGGGTGCTGGCTGCGGCCATAAGGGTGATTCGGGCCGTAGAGTTTCTGCCGGAAACGAACGCTCGCCAGATGACTCGTTTTCTCGTAGTTGACCTTCAGATTTTGCAGCGTAATGGTGCGCAGGTCTTCAAATTCTTTCTCCGGGTACGTTGCATCGGTGAGCAGTTCAGCCACAAGTGGCAACACATTGGCCAGGTGCTTGGGTTGGCAATAAACGACCAGGCTACCCCGATCAAAGCCGCTGTTCAGCTCCAGGAAAGCCCCGTACCGATCAAAGGCATCGCTGATTTGCGCCGACGTGCGTGAGCTAGTGCCTTCAGCGAGCATTTTCCAGGCAAAAAAGGACGTGGCAGGCTGAGTTTCGTACCAGGCACCAGCGTCGATATTCACTTCCACGCGTATAACGGGTTGCTGGTCGAAAGCGACAATATAGAGGGGAGCGCCGTTGCTCAGTTGCTGGGTGTCGACGCTCGCAAGGCGGATGTCCTGGACGGGCTGATAATCGGGGGCAATAGTTCGGTCAAGTAGTGTCATCGGATAAAGAAAAAACCGGCAACCCACCGTAATGGATTGCCGGTATCAAAACGGTCTATATCGAAAATTAATTCTCGTTATCGGCGGTCTCCGCCTCTTCGGCAGCCCGCTGGTTCTTATTGAAATTAAACAGTAACGTTACCCGAAATGTGTTGGCCAGGGGGCTCCCCGAGCGAACGGGCAAGAGGTACGAGAAGTCGACGCCCAGTGAAGGAAGCCGGGCACCAATACCAGCCGTAGCGTATTGACGACCGCCTTTCTCAACCGATTCACCGAAATAACCTAGTCGGGCGGCAAATTGCTCGTTGTACCAATATTCAGCACCGAACGAGCCGGTGATTTCTTTCAACTCTTCGCTAAGGCCGCCGGGCGCATCGGCAAAGGAGCCGAATACGGCGCTCAGATAAGGCCGATTAGGATCTTGCCCACCTACAATAACCCGCTTACCATTAATAGTTTCATAAATGGGCGGCGTTGGCACCATCAGCTTATTGAGGTCAAGCACGAAATTGAACTTGTTGACCTGGTCAGCATGGTAGGTGAACATACCGCCCAGCCGGAAGTTGGTCGGTATGAAATATCGTTCTGGACTACCGTAATTGATACGACCACCGAGGTTAGAGATCATCAGACCATAGGCCCAACTGATGCCTTTACCCGTGACATCGTCGCGGATCGAGTTGTTGTAGTAGGCGCTCAGGTCAAAGGCGGCCGTTGAACCGGGTTGAATGGGTGTTTGCCCACTGCTGTACGTGGCACCGCCCGCGAGGTTCGAATTCAGGTATTTCACGTTGACACCCATCGAGAAGTTGCGGGCCAGTTTCTGCGAGAAGCTAGCCGTAAGGGCATATTCCCGGGAGTTGAACGAGCCTGCCGAGACGCCCTGGCTGGTTGTAAAGTCGATTGTGCCCAAATCGAAATAAAGCAGCGAGAGACCGATTACCTGGTTCTTGTTGAGCTTTTTATAGCCCGAGAAGTAACCATAATACATGTCGCCGATCAGATCGCGTAGCCAGGGCGTATAGGATACGGCTGCCCCCGCGTTTTCTTTGGCGTAGACCAGCTTAGACGGATTCCAGTAGATCGCGTTGGCGTCCGGGTTGTCGAGGGCTACCCCGGCATCACCCAGTGCACCCGACCGGGCATCGGGTGTAAAGTTTAGGAAAGGGACAGCAGAGTTGGGTACCCGTTGCACCTGACCGGCCAGATTAGTGAACGAGGTTGGCTGACCTACAGCCACTAAGCTTGTTACGAAGAAGCCTGCGCTAAGTAGCAAGCTGAAGTACATACGATTCATAAATCCGTTTTAATGGTCTGACAGTGTGGTTGCCAACGGGCGGCTGTACTGCGGTGACCGTCAAAATTACGAGGTTTCTGCGTGTAGAAAAAAAACGTTTCGATTAGTCACTAAAAAGTAGCCGATTACTGGCTTTGGCCTGTTCGCCTGTTTCAGGATTTGTCAGCTCAGCCTGTAAGATATAGATGCCCGCTGTTAGCGGAAATGGTAAGCGGGAATACGATCCAACTGATATTGTTTCTGCGCAATCATAACACGATCCATGCTCTTCGATCAGGCTTTTTCCGCTCATAGACACCAGTCGCCAGGTCCAGTTAAGTGGCTGACCGGGGCGGTTATGGGTCAGTAACCACTGACTTTGTTCCCGTACCGGATTTGGCGCGCCAACTAATCGTTGAATTGTCATGGCGGGTTGTTCCGCGACTACAAATGCCAACGTAGCCTCTGCCGGATTATTGTTTATATCGAATACTCTTGCCCGAACTACGTAGTTTCCGGGAGCCATATCGCGTAGCGGAAAGTTGAACTCCCCGGACCGCCCGTCGGCCGAGCCCGTAACATAATCAGCAATCCGTACGGGCGCTCCGCCGTCGAGTTGAAGGGTTGGGCCATGATTGGCGGTGGTTTGGGTCAGGTTAACGCCTGTTTCATCGGCAACCAGCAGCCGTATGGTTACGGTTGGGCCGGTAGCGGTTGGCCGTTCGGCGGCGGGTAAAGCACCCCCCAGGGTCAGCGTCAGGCTGGGCGGACGCGTATCCGTGACTAACGTACCTGTACCGCCCATCAACAGATTTTGGTAACTGCCAACGGCATCGCTCAGGCTGTCGCTCCGGACAGCGTAAGCGTAAACACGACCAAATCCGAAGGCGGGCGATACGTCGGTAGGTACGTTAAAACTAACCTGGAAACGTCCCTGCTGCACAGTGGCCTGCCCGGAAAACAGGAGACTTTGATACGCTTTATAGGCATAAGGCTCGCTTTCGGTGCCACGTGTTTTCAGCGATAAAGGCTTATCGTAGACCAATATGCGTACAGTTCCGGTGAAATCGCCCGCCACCACCGTACTGCTTTGTGGACGAACCTCGCCCTGAAGCGTGATGCGCTGCCCGGCGCGCAGGGTATCGACCCGGTTGGGGTTTAAGGGCCTATCGTTTAGGCGGGTGAACGTCACCGTCTGCTGCGGATAGGCCAACCGCATCGACGGATCGCCAAGCAAGGTGAAGTTCCGGTTCTGCACGCCGCTGATGCTGTTATTTTTCGTGTCGCGCATGACATCACCGAGCCGGGGCAAACCACCTTCGACTGCCAGAAAAATGGCTTTATAAAAAGCTTCGTTCAACAAATAGTTTGTATTGGCAAACACAGGCCGGGTTGTGGTCAGCAAGCCAATGGCACCACCCGTACGGTCGAGTTGCGCCAGTTCGGCACCCGATACAACGTTTGGATCGTCATACCGGCCAAACTCACAGGTAGCGGTTATAAACAACGGCATTCGGCTATTTTTCCACGACAAAATATCCTGGACGGTCAGTATCTGCTCCTGCGCCCAGCCTGTTTCACCCCCATGACCAGCGTAGTTGATAAGCAGTTGCCCTTCATTAACTGCACGGTTAATGGCCTGATTGACGGTTGGCGCCCGTTCGGTAATCAGGCCCACCGGTTGCCCGACCAGCGTGATCGTGTCTTGTTTAAAGGCATCGAGAAACAGCCGTTCAGGTCTGAATTCGGGGTGACGCGCCTCAACCAGCGCAGCCAGTTGATCTTCGTCGTTCTGGTGAATGTTACCGTCTCCATCATCGGCAACCAGCAGTAGTTTTGATCGCCAGTCGCCCAGCAACCGTTTGTCAGAGGCGTATCGGATAAGTTTATCAACGACGTTGCGCGCCTCGGCGGGTGTTTTCACGGTCAATCGACCAACGCCAATATCAAGGCGGGTGTTATCGGCGTAGGTTTCGGGCCACTCACCATCGTCATCTTTCAAAAAACCGAAATAATCGTCGGACGAAAAGCTACGGACGGGGTCGAGTGATTCCAGGCTTTCATAAGTTGGAATCAGGTTAGCGGTTTGGGCGGGTGTCAGCGATTTGGCTTTTCCCCGATAGTCATACGAAGCATCACCCATCAATAGCAGGTAGCGTAACGTACCCCGCGTGGATTCGCCTGGCTGTCTCCGGGCGAAGAACCGGGCTGCATCCCGGATGGCCGATACGTCGGTCTGGCCAGACGAAAATTCGTTGTAGACCTGAGCCGTGGTGACCACCAATATACTAAGCTTATCATTGTCGCGCCTGAATTGCGCCAGCCGTTCGGCCTGGTCGCGCCACGCTTCGGGCGTGATAATCAGCAGGTTTGGGGTTACCTCTGCCCGTATATTCTGATTGAGGATTCGATAAACTGCGGCGGGGATACCTACATTGCGTAGCGTATGAAGATAAAATGAGGCCGTGTCGGTAACCGCCCAGGTTGCCTGCGTTCCAGCCAGCGAATAAGCCTGTTGGACGGGTGTGGTCGGGTTCGACACATCCCAGATGAGTAATTCGTTGGTTGCCTGGCGGGCGGTATAACTACCGCGCCCGCCAAACACCGTTATAGGTACGTCATACTGGCGGATCTCACGCTTTGTCTGAACAGCCACATAGTTGAGGTACGCTACGGCTCCGCTGCCATTCTGCCGGTCGTAGGTTAGGGTGAGCCGGAGTTCGTCGGGCGCGGCAGGAACCGTGACCTGACCCGTTACTGTTCGGGCCGACCCCCGCGGCGCAAACCGGTATCCGCTGATCGCATCGAAGGTGGCACTCGTCAGAATCGTGTTATCGAGCGAGACGTAGAAGGCGGATGGGGTCAGTGATACACCGGTTGCCGATAGGGTCACATAAGCAGGTGCACCGGCAACACGTCCTGGCAACTGGAATGGCACAAACTGCTGTGGGTACGTTCCGTAGTAATCGCCCATCCACTCACGACCCGAATTAATTAAGTTTGTGGTGTCGTGCTCGTAATACGCGTAATGATCGAACGTGGTGATGGCTGGCAGGCCGGTGGCCTGGCTGGACTGACGGGTTATGATTCGCTTTCCAGCGTCGGTGCCGATTGTCAGGAAGTAAAAGGTGGTGTCGCTATAGGGGTTGAGTTGGTGCTGAAACCGGCCTGTAACTGGGTTTTGGGTCACCGTTTGTGGTCCTCGCGCATAAAAACGCAGCACGTCACCGGTATCGAAACGGCCGTCGGCTTCACCTGTTACCTGAATGGAGTTCTCTATTAGGTCAGTTGGGCGTGGGGCTGAGTTGGCTTGTGGCAGGGGGGCACCGCCATTGCCATACACTTTAAACGTACGCGGGTCGGCCGTACGGAAAGCCGGGTCCAAAGCCGTTAGTGCGTTGTAATCGAGCTGGTAGACGCCTGTGCCGAGCACCCCGATTTTGTACCACGTACCTGACCGAAGAACAGACTGTGCGGCTGAACAATGAACAATGAGCAGTAGCCAAGCGCCACTAAACCAGCCTTTGGCAGAAAGTAAACTGCTTATGTTCAGAATACGATGTAGCGCTGTAGTGAACCTACTAGACATTGTTCATCGGCTTTTCAATTTTCATTAATAGGCATTACCAGCGCATCGGCTAGTACGGCGTAGGAACGACCAGACTGTATGTCTTTACAAACGACGCGGGTACGTCGTAACTTACCCCGAACGTACCTTTTTTTCTGAAACTGAAATAACTGACCTTCTGCCAGTTGCCTCAACTCCTGCTGGCCATCAGGCTGAATCTTGTCGGACTGTTTATTGTATGGTCTCAAAGCCTGCATCAATGCTGGCTGAGCCGACGTAGTTGCTGCCGGACGGGCCATGTAATAGCGTAGTGGAACCAGGACATCGGCTGGAAAAATAGCTTCTGTAAGTAGGGGGGCCATTAACCGCTGAAATTGTGTTTGCCAGGTACGTCCATGCGGTTTACCGGGCCGCTTATACGTCTGATAAACGGCGCAATGCGCTACCTCGTGCACATACGTGATCAGGAAAGCGTACGGGTTGAGGTCGGCATTGACGGTGATATGGGTTGTGCCATTAGGTAGCACCCTGAAATCGCCAAGTCGGGTACGTCGTGGTCTGACAATACGGAATCCGAACGGAAACTGTTGCTGAAGTTGCTGACAATAAGCAACAGCTGTTGAGGGTATGTGTTGAGTGAGTTGACCGAGCACAGGGTATAAAAACAAAAAAGCCCTACGAAAATAGGGCTTTTTCTGAGTTGCTGATGAGCAACTAAAATTACTTCGCGCTGTCGGCAGGAGCAACGGCTGACATTGAAGCAGTTGAATCAACGGCAGCAGAGTCAACTGTAGCAGTAGAGTCAACAACGGCAGCAGTTGAATCAACGGCAGCTTCTTCAGTTTTAGGCTTGCTTTCGCAAGAGGCGAGCGTCAGAACGCTACCTACAAACAGGAGGGCGATAACTTTTTTCATGGTACTGTGTTTCGGTGGCTTTAAAGTTTCCGCCGTAAATGTAGATGTCGCCTTGATAATGTGCAATATAGAAGTCTATATTCTCCCCTATTTCTATTTTTGTACTCAAAAAGTACAATAAATAAAGTTTATGGGTAAAAACTAAAAGACATCTTCGTTCTGCCGACCCGTGCGGGCTTTGATGCGGTCGTACATACCCGTACTACGGAAAGTTAATAGTTTGTGCCCGAAGTAGTTGGCCAGGAAGCTAAACCCCATGCCCACCACGTGAGAAAACTTTTCGCGCCAGAAAGTAGAGAGTTTACCGGCAAGTAACGGATCAGCAATCCATTTGAGGGTCGCGGCGGCGATTCCAACCTGAACAGCCCAGGCTACAAGAGCAATGACGAGAAATTTGATGGCTTCGCGGCCTGAGTTACCAGTGCCTTTGGCTGAAAAAGCAAACAGCTTGGTTGGTACGAAACTAACAACAGTAGCTGTCAAATAACCCAGGAGCACGCTCGTGCCAAAACCGAAGTATTGACGGTAGTAGATCTGGCTAAAAAAGTTAACTGAAGCACCGAGCAGAGCCGTCAGAAAGAAGGAAAGAAATTCCCGCTGTGCTTTGTATTTCTCTGTTTGCACGATGCTGATTTCGACAGGCTGCACGTTTTGGAGTATTGATTGCGAACGCAAAAGTACGCAGCGTCCTTGTGTTCTGTTACTTTAAACCCATCTACTGAGTAAACGGGCCTGTTACAGAATGGTTAGATTAACCGTTGAAATAGGCCAGGCACTACCCCTAGCATAATAGTTAGTACGGTAGCGGCAATAAGTACGAACCGATAAAATGGCGCTACGCGTATGGTATCGGCATGACCCTCCCGGAAATACATGGCGATGATAACCCGAAAATAATAGTAAACACTAACCGCCGACATAAGCACCGCTACCACTAAAAGCCAGACCAGCCCCTTGTCTACCGCTGTTGAAAAGAGCATGAATTTACCCCAAAAACCAGCAGTCAGTGGAATGCCAGCCAACGAAAGCATGGCTACTGTCATCACAAAACCGAGAAGCGGGTTGTTTCGGGCTAACCCGTTAAACGCTTCGTAGCTTTCGTCGGGCCGGGTCAATGTAGTCTGATCACCTACGAATGCATCGTTTATCGGTCGGCTTTTAACAACCAGCAACAGGATGCCGAACGCCGCGATCGTTGACAGTGAATAAGCGAGTGAGTAAAACGCAATGGCTCCTTTAGACTGTTGGGTGAGACCCACTAAACCAATCAGCAGATAACCTGCGTGTGAAATGCTTGAGTAAGCCATCATACGCTTGAAACTGGTCTGGTAGACTGCCGTGATGTTGCCGATCAACAGCGTCAGCAGGGTAATGACAGTCAATACCTGCACCCAGTAGCCATAAACGGCATTGGCACTGAAGCACACGAGCAAGATGCGCAGTAAAGCCGCAAAGCCGGCTGTTTTTACTACCGTAGACATGAAAGCGGTAAACAGTGTAGGCGCACCATCGTATACATCGGGTGTCCAGAAGTGAAAGGGAGCAGCCGATACTTTAAACAGCATACCAATCAGCAGCATAAACATACCTGAATAAAACAGCAGCGGCGATGTCTGGCTTTTGATCATGACCGCTACAGAGTTGCCAATGCCCGAAATGGTGAACGTGCCTGTAGCGCCGTAAAGTAGGGCTATGCCAAAAAGTAAGATGCCTGTGGCAAAGGCACCCATCAGAAAATACTTCAACGCGGCTTCGTTCGACCGTAGGTTTCGCTTGTCACTACCAGTCAGAATGTACATGGCAACCGACAGAATTTCGATGCCTACAAAAAGCATGAGCAGGTTTTCGTACCCGATCATCATGATGGCACCAACCAGCGAAAACAACATGATGGCGTAGTATTCGGCCGGTTGCGCGTCTTCATCGTCGAGCAGGCTACCCGACAGGGCCACCACCATAAACGCCGACAGTAATACAATACCGATAAAGACCATAGCCAGGTTATTGATAACCAGCATGTCGTTGAAATAGACGTACGTCTTGTTCCAGTCGTAGAAATTGGCCACAGTCGCTATCACAAGACAGGCCAGGGTGGCAGGCAGTAACACCGCCCTTGACTTCAGGAAGCCCAGAAACAGCAATACAATGCCAGAAATAGAAAGGACAACGATGGGAAACATAGAAAAGGAGAGTTCAATGTTTAAGGTTTAACGTCTAAAGTTTGGGCCCTGGGAACCTTGAACTATTTAATGTATTGCATTAAGTTGGCAACGGCGGGTTCGGTCAGTTTCAGGAACGAGGCGGGGTATAGGCCCATCCAGAAGACGAATACACAGAGTACCAAAAGCGTGTAACTTTCAGTGCCACTTAGGTCTGCTACCGATTCCGTGCGCGTGGTCGTGGTGCCGAACATGCTCTTCTGATACATCCGAAGCATATAGACCGCCCCGAAAATGATGGTCAGTCCAGCCACCAGTCCTAGATAGTGATTGTAGGCGTAGACACCGGCCAGCAACAGGAATTCGCCAACAAATCCGTTTGTTAGAGGAAGGGCCACGCTACCCAGCAGGATGATCATGAAGTAGACCGTCAGGCGGGGCGTTGTTTTGGTGATGCCGCCCAACTGGTCGAGTTGGCGGGTGCCGGTACGTTGCAGAATCAGCTCAGCGATGAAGAAAAGGCCCACTACGTTGATACCGTGGGCAAGCATCTGGATAAGCGCACCTTGCAACCCCATCTCTGAACGGGAGAATACCCCAGCCGCCATCAGGCCAACGTGCGAGAACGACGAATAAGCAATAAGCCGTTTCATGTCGCGTTGCCGGATGGCGATGATAGCCCCGTACACAATGCCAATAATCGACAGGGTGATGGCGAGGCTCCCCCACCGGTCAACACCTGCCGGAACAATAGGTAGCAACAGGCGAATAAGACCATAAACCCCCATTTTCAGCATGATACCGGCCAGCAACATGGTGGCTGGGGTTGGCGATTCAACATACGTGTCGGGCTGCCAGGTGTGGAACGGGAACACGGGCATCTTCACGGCGAAAGCGATAAAGAACGCCCAGAAGATCCATCCCTGTTGCACCGGGCTGAGGTTCAGCGCATACAGATCAGCAATGGCCGAGCTATGAACGCCAGTTGTTGTAACCGGCGTATTGGCGTAGAGATAAACCAACGCCACCAGCATCAGTAAGCTGCCGAAGATGGTGTAAACGAAAAACTTGAACGTAACCTTGATCCGGTTCTCGCCGCCCCACATTGCTGCCAGGAAGTAAATCGGAATCAACGCGGCTTCGAAGAAAAGGTAGAACAGGAAACCGTCGCGGGCTACGAACACGCCCATCAGCGCAGCCTGCATAAACAGGATCAGCGCGTAAAAGGAATTGGGACGGTCATACGTCTGCTTAAAGGTTGACAGTACGATCAGCGGCGTAACCAGTCCGGTCAGGATAACCGGCAATAAGCTGATACCGTCAATAGCCCCGCTGAATCGGATGCCACTTTTGCCATCGGCCGCGTTCAGTAGCCACGCGTAATCGAAGCCAAATTGAAAATCGGCGTTGGCGCTGAAGGTAAGGAAAACGTAGGCGGCCAGTGCCAGTTCGATCAACGTACCCACCAACGCGGTGATGCGAGCAGTTTCACGGGGTGAGAAGAGTACCGCTATGGCCGCTACGATGGGGCAAAAAATCAGGGATAACGTAAGCATGGTTAAGTAGCTGTAACGGTTATTTCCCGCCGATGAAGGGGAGAGTAAAGAAGCGAAGAGCAACGATGAGTGTAATACTGAGCACCATAATCAGCACGTAGAGGCTGATGGAGCCACTCTGTATACGTCGCAGGGCTGTTGAACTTCCGCGAACGGCAAAGGCCACTCCACCTACAACGGCGTCGATAGCGAATTCGCCAAGGCTATAAAACGCGTCGCCTAACGCCCGAACTGGGCGAATGACGATGTTTTCGTATAACTCATCAATGTAGTATTTGCCGTAAATGACCTGTTGCGGCAACGAGCGGGTTTCTGAATCAGGAGCTGGTACCGCTGCATTGCGCACGTACATAACGTACGCGCCAATTGCGGCCAGGATAGCGATGCTCGCCGATACGCCCATCAGGAGCATTTCGGTACCGTGGTCGAGCGCATTGGCTTCAAAAATGGCTGGGTTGGCCTGACGGGCTTCGTCAAACATAGGCGACATGAATTCAGCCAGCTTGGCTGAGCCTCCCAGTACTTCAGGTACGTTCATCAAGCCACCAAGGGCCGATAAAACCGCCAGCACCATCAACGGGAGCGTCATACTCAACGGCGACTCATGCAGGTGATGTTTCTGCTCCGACGTACCCCGGAATTCACCGAAGAACGTCAGGAATAGGAGACGGAACATGTAGAATGAGGTCATAGCCGAGCCAATTACGCCCAACACCCACATGATCTTGCTATGCTCGAATACATGCGCCAGAATTTCGTCTTTCGAGAAAAAACCGGCAAAGGGTGGAATACCAGCAATGGCGATAGTGCCGATCAGGAAGGTCCAGAACGTGATGGGAAGCGATTTGCGCAGGCCACCCATGTTCCGAATATCCTGTTCATCAGACATGGCGTGAATGACGCTACCTGCCCCCAGGAATAACAGCGCTTTGAAGAACGCGTGCGTAATCACATGGAACATGCTGGCCGTGTAGGCCGTTGCACCTAACCCCATGAACATGTAACCCAGTTGCGACACGGTTGAGTAGGCCAGCACCTTCTTGATGTCATTCTGCAACAGGCCAATCGAAGCGGCCAGTAGGGCAGTAGCGATGGCAATGCCACCAATAATATCGAGCGTGAGCGGAGCCAGCGAGAACAGCACGTTGGCCCGGACTACCATATAAATACCCGCCGTTACCATTGTTGCAGCGTGAATCAGCGCCGATACGGGCGTTGGACCGGCCATGGCGTCGGGGAGCCAGGTGTAGAGCGGGATCTGCGCCGATTTACCCATTGCTCCAACAAAGAGTAAGAGCGTTATGGTCAGGACCACCTTGTCGTTCACTTCCATGCCCACCGCTTGCGTAAACACGTCGGTGTATTCAACCGAGCCAAACGTGGCCATGATGGTGAAGATACCCAGCAGAAAGCCCAGGTCACCAATGCGGTTCATGACAAAGGCTTTGCGGGCCGCGTTGTTATAACTGGTGTTGGTGTTCCAGAAGCCGATGAGCAGGTACGAGCATAGCCCAACGCCTTCCCAGCCGATGAACATGATCACGAAGTTGGAGCCCAGCACCAGCAGCAGCATGAAGAACAGGAACAGGTTCAGGAACGCCATAAACTTGCCATAGCCCGCATCATGGTGCATGTAGCCGATACTGTACAGGTGAATCAGCGAGCCGATACCCGTTACAATACCCAGCATCAGCATCGTTAGCTGATCGATCTGGAATGAGAAATTAATGTGGAAGTCGCCAACGCTGATCCAATCGAACAGCACCGACTTGATCACGGCGTTCTGGCCCGCGCTGAACGTACCCCAGAGCAAACAGACGCAGACGAATGCCAGCACGGGGCCTGCCAGCCCAATAATGCCAACCAGCGAAGAAGGCACCTTGCGGAACCCCAGGCCATTAATGATAAAACCCAGAAGGGGAAGGAGAGGTATTAAAAGGCAGAGTAGATCGGTAGACATAGGAACCTGAAGGTTCGAGTTTCAACGTTTCAGGCCTCGAGTGCTTTGCTTATCACCCTATTGCTGGTGTAGCAGCGCACTTGAAATCTGAAACCTGAAACTCTTTTTACCACTTAAGTTTATTCAGCACGCCGATATCCGTCGTGCGGAGATTACGATAAATCATGACAATTATGGCCAGGCCAACTGATACCTCAGCGGCGGCAACGGCCATGATAAAGAAAACGAATACCTGGCCCGCAGGATCGGAGCGGTATGACGAGAAGGCGATGAGAAGGGTGTTTACGGCGTTGAGCATCAGCTCAATCGACATAAACATAACGATGGCGTTACGCCGGGTCAGCACGCCGATGATGCCGATGACAAAAAGAGCGGTGCTGAAGATGAGGTAATAATTCAGAGGAATTTGCTGGATTACTTCCGGAATGGTAGCCGCTGTATCGTTGGGTAGCATAAAAGCTGTGAGTGGAACGTTCGGGCAAAGGTAGAAGAAAATCTATTTTTTCCCGTTTAGCGCACCTGTGAACATCCGTAATCGGATTTCGGTGAAACGGCGTTTAGTATCGAGCGAGAAATCTCCTTTCTGAATCCAGTCGTAGAAAGAGGGTTCCGTTTTAAGCACATCGAGCACGGATTTGCCGGCATGCTTGCCAAAGTTGATGATCTCTTCGCCTTTTTCGTTGAAGACCATCCGCCCTGCCAGATCTACATTATTGTTGCGGGCAATAGAATCGAGCACCTCCATATCGTTGTCGATAGTGAAGCTGATCTTGCGTTGCTCATCCCGTATGGTTCGTCCCGTGTGCTTTTCAACAATCGAGCCCAACACTTCAAACGTAGCCAGCGTATCGGCCTCGGCACCGTGGGCACCTACCAACTCTTTTCCGCAGAAATGGCGATAAGCCGCCGTTAGGTTACGCGGCTCCATGAGGTGATAAATGCGCTGAACATCAACCATCCGGCGATTTTTGATGTCGAAATCAACATTGGCGCGTAGGAATTCTTCGACCAGCAGTGGAATATCAAACCGGTTACTATTGAAGCCAGCCAAGTCGCAACCGTCCAGAAACTGCGCCAGCGTTTTGGCAATGCTCTTGAAGCTGGGGGCATCTTTTACGTCTTCATCATAGATACCATGAATCAGACTTGTCTCAAGCGGAATGGGAATGCCTGGATTGATCCGATACGTCTTCACCACCAACTCGCCTGGATTTTTATCTTTGCCAGGTAGCGCTTTGGCCACACAGACCTCCACAATCCGGTCTTTAGCTGGATTTACGCCTGTCGTTTCCAGGTCGAAAATGGCCAGTGGTTTCTTCAATAAAAACGGATGAGTCATAAGACACGGAGTTGCGTCCGATTGATTAGCACCCACAAAAATAGTGACGCGTTCCATATACCGACGATCAATCTATCGAACCCGCCCCCGCCGAACGGTGTTTTTTTACTATGACCGAATACCTCAAAGATGCGTTGCGGAAGGCCGCTTCGTTCTGCGCCTATCAGGAACGTACCCAGCAGGAGGTACGCAAACGCCTCGACGCATGGGATATCTATGGCGACGATGCGGAGGAAATCATCGCAGAACTCATCACGCAGGGCTACCTCAGTGAAGAGCGATTTGCTACGGCTTTTGCCGGTGGTAAATTCAGAATAAAGGGGTGGGGAAAGCGCAAGATCACGCAGGAACTGGCCCAACGAGGTATTACGGGCTACAACCTCAATAAAGCCCTGGCCGATATTAAACCCGATGATTACCGCGCCAAATTAACCGACCTGCTCGACAAAAAACGCCGCCAGGTTCGTGACGACAATCCGCTGGTGGTTAAACAAAAACTGGCTCGTTATGCCCTCAGTAAAGGCTACGAGCCAGCGTTGATCTGGGAAGTATTGGGTGCTGAATGAAACGTACCACAGACTTCAGTCTGTATTTTATCGGGAAGCAAAAACGGACTGAAGTCCGTAGTACGTTGATAACTAACTAGAAATCAGCGTCCATTGAGAACTTGGCTGCTTCGTTTTCTTTCGTTGATGACATTACACCGGCTTTCTGGTATTCGCCCACGCGTTTCTCGAAGAAATTGGTTTTGCCCTGAAGCGAGATCATGTCCATGAAATCGAAGGGGTTGGCGGCGTTATACACTTTATTGAGGTTCAGCGATATCAGCAGGTGATCGGCCACAAACTCGATGTACTGTTTCATCAGTTCGGCGTTCATTCCGATCAGGGAAACGGGCAGTGCATCGGTCACGAACTCCTGCTCAATCGTTACCGCGTCGCGAATGATCTGGTACACAGCCGCCGGGTCCATCTGATTTCTGATGTGATCCGTATACAGCAGGCAGGCGAAATCGCGATGAAGGCCTTCATCGCGCGAAATCAGTTCGTTCGAGAAGGTCAGGCCGGGCATAAGTCCACGTTTTTTCAACCAGAAGATTGAGCAGAACGAGCCCGAGAAGAAAATGCCTTCAACGGCGGCAAAAGCGATCAGGCGTTCGGCAAAACTGCCGTTTTCAATCCAGCGAAGCGCCCATTCTGCTTTCTTCTGAACGCACGGAATCGTATCGATGGCATTCAGCAGCCGATCTTTCTCGACGGGATCTTTAATGTACGTGTCGATCAACAGTGAATAAGTCTCCGAGTGGATATTCTCCATCATAATCTGGAAACCATAGAAGCACTTCGCTTCAGCATACTGTACTTCCGACAGAAAGTTAACCGCCAGATTCTCGTTTACAATTCCGTCTGAAGCGGCGAAAAAGGCCAGAATGTGCGAGATAAAGTGCCGCTCGCCATCATTCAGGTTATTCCAGTCGGTCATGTCCTGACCCAAATCAATCTCTTCAGCGGTCCAAAATGAGGCTTCATGCTTTTTGTACATCTGCCAGATATCATTGTGCTTGATAGGAAAGAGCACAAACCGGCTTTTGTCTTCTTCTAGAATAGGCTCAATTGCAGTTGCTGTAAGCATGCGTAGGTGAGGTTTTGAACGGGTTGACGTACCGCTACAAAAGGCAGGGTACAGATTGT
This sequence comes from uncultured Fibrella sp., assembly GCF_964250085.1. Classification (NCBI taxonomy): domain Bacteria; kingdom Pseudomonadati; phylum Bacteroidota; class Cytophagia; order Cytophagales; family Spirosomataceae; genus Fibrella; species uncultured Fibrella sp. The sequence goes on from NZ_CAXUEC010000007.1 coordinate 135,902, forward strand.
TTACGTGTTAACAAAAATAGCCGTTTCGCCCGCTTGAACTGCCTTGTCGGCTGAATAAATTTAAAAATTCCGATTCAACTACGAACCGGAATCAGAACAGTAATATTCTGTGAATTAATAGGATACATGGCTGGCAACGTACCTGAAACCAGCCTCTTTTTACGGAGCGGTTTTCAGCTTGTCGGCAAGGCGCTTTTTGAATTTTTCAACCTTCGGTTCCGATACACTGACGATATATGCTTCATCGGGGTGGGCGCGGTAATACCCCTGGTGATACACCTCGGCGGGATAGAATACCTTGAATGGAACAACCTGCGTAACTACCGGGTCATTATGTTCGCCAGTTGCGTTAAACCGCTTGATGGCCGCCTCAATGCTGGCCTTTTCGGCGGGTGATCGGTAGAAGGCAATCGATCGATACTGCGTACCTACATCTGGCCCCTGTCGGTTGAGCGTGGTTGGGTCATGCGCATACAAAAAGGCTTTCACCAGTGTATCGTAGGGAATCACTTTCGGGTCATAATATACCTGTACCGATTCCGCGTGGCCGGTTTCATTGTTGCCGACCTGCTCGTAGGTGGGATTCGCTTCACCGCCGCCCGAGTAACCGGAAACCGCCTCACGAACGCCCCGAAGCAGTTCAAACTCTTCTTCAATACACCAGAAACAACCCGCCGCAAATGTAGCAACAGCTTCGCCCGGTTGCGCGTCAGGCAGTTTTGCTGGCGAAGTATCTTTTACAGTGGTCCCCTCGGTGCTTTTATTAGCGGTACAGGCTGTAATGGACGTACCTGCAATGGAGAGCAGGAATAAATAAATCAGATAACGGAACATAGATGAAAAAAGGAATGGCTACCAATCGATGATGAGCTGGTACGACTATGATATACGGGGAAATCAGACCCAAAGACCTCGCCCTTTATAATATTCCCGGCCAATTTCTTCAATATCTTCAATCGAATAGGAAAGCCAGCCGCGTTGCTGAAACTGACGTAGCCGCCGCCGCTCGAACCACGACAGGCCACCATCGATTAGAACACCAAAAATGATCAGCCGTTCCAGCGGGCGACGTACCTCTGGAGGCGCTTCGGCAAGCCGGTCGAGAAAATGGCCCGTTGGCTGAATAACCTGAAGCCCGAAGCGATCCATCAGCGTTTCCGTCAGCAGGAGATGCGCGTAGTTGTACTGGCGTTTCAGGATGGCCACGTATTGCAGCGCCTCGGGGATCAGCTCACAAAATGCCTGGTTATGCTTCCATTCTTCGTGCAGGCTATCAACAAATTCGCGGATGGTGAGCGGGGCCATCACCCGAATTTTGGCCTCATGAATGACCTGATTCGACGCCCATATATTCCAGAACGCATAAACGGGCATACCAGCCAGATCGGTTACCTGACGAAGAACAAACCGGCCTAAGAGGCGTTTTATCAGAAATTTTAATACCACATTGCTCAGCGCTGCCTTTAGCTTATTCACAATAAAAAAGGCAGTGAGTCCCCATTGTGGAAGCCCCAAGTACGGATTTATGCCAAACCGCAGAATGCCCTGATTCTCTTTCTCCTGCGCCGCGTCGGCCAGTGCGTGCAGGTGCCGTTCGTATTGGGCGTCATGCTGCCGGGGAAACTGGCAAACCGCCATTACATACCGCACCGCCCGTAGGTTGATGTAAAGTAGCGCGTAGATTTCGAGGTAAACCAATAACACGCCGTAGAGCAATGTAATTAACGGCAATTCATAGGTCGTCTCAAACAGCGTTAATGAAGTAGGCTCGAAAAAAGCAGGCCAGAGGTATTGCGGTACATATAGAAGCAGCACGCCGAGGATGCCAAATGACCCAGCCATTGCCAGCGTCTGCCAGCGAATCTTGGCAATGACATGGCTCTCCCGGTTGTTCATCACAAACGGTTCGTCTGTAGGATGCGGTGACTCCAATGCTCCCCGCAAGTAGCGCAACGCTAGCTGGTCGATAGGACCAGGTGTGTTGTCGGGCGGTTGAGTAGACATCGGCAGAGTAGCTTGCATCAGAATGGTTTGTAGGCTATACAACTTAGAAACAGGCAGGCGTGTTTTGAAACGCTACAGGAGTATTTACTTGTTGATGTTGAAACCAACAAGCAGGGGAAGTTAAACCGCCTTATCGAACCCATTGATTGTCAACTATAAGCCCACGATTCCGCTGATTTTGTACGAATGATTGTTGACGATACCTTTCGCACGCTGGCTACGCCAACCACCGGCGAATACCGTGACCGGGGCAGTAAATTTCTGGCCTTTGCTTACCCAATTCGCACTGAATCAGACGTTCGAACGTACCTGGAAGCCCTCAGAACGCAACATCCCAAAGCGGTTCATCACTGCTATGCGTACCGTCTTGGCGTAGACCGCAACAACTACCGCGCAAACGACGACGGTGAACCCGGCGGCTCGGCCGGTCGGCCCATCCTGAATGTGCTCTACTCGCGTGACCTGACCAACGTGCTGGTTGTGGTGGTTCGCTACTTCGGAGGTACGTTGCTAGGCGTTCCGGGCCTGATCAATGCCTACAAAACGGCTACCAATGCCGCCCTCGACGAAGCCACTATGATCGAACAAACGGTGAATGAAACGTATCAGGTACGTTACCCTTTCGAGCAGATGAACGAGGTGATGCGCCTTGTGAAAGAGCAACACTTAATCGTTCTCAGACAAGACTATGATACCGCCTGTATTCTGGAAATAGAAGTCCGCAAGTCGCTGGTGGTCATCGTGTTGCAGCGATTGGGGAAGTTGGAAGGAGTAGAAATCAGTTTACTATTTACTGTTTGCGGTTTACTGTTGCGCTGCTAAACCACAATCTGGTACGTTAGTAGCGCAACAGCAAACTACATTTAAACCTGCTGCAAGGTCTGAAGTCGCCAGTAGAAGCCGCCTTCGTTGGCCAGTAATTCCTGATGATTGCCCTGTTCAACAAGTTGGCCCTGATGCACCACCAAAATCTGGTCGGCGTGCTGGATGGTGCTGAGGCGGTGGGCAATAACGAGCGTGGTGCGGTTGGCCATCAGGCGGGTGAGGGCTTCCTGTACCAGCTTCTCCGACTCCGTATCGAGGGCCGACGTGGCTTCGTCCAGGATCAGGATCGGCGGGTTGCGCAACACGGCACGGGCGATGCTGATCCGCTGCCGTTGACCGCCCGAGAGTTTGCTGCCCCGGTCGCCAATGGTAGTTTGGTAGCCGTCGGGCATTTTGCTGATAAACTCATGTGCATTGGCAATGCGGGCAGCCTGCTCAACCTCGGTTTCAGTAGCGTCACTGCCAAAAGCGATGTTATTGAAGACCGTGTCGTTGAATAGGATACTTTCCTGTGTAACAATGCCCATCAGGTTCCGCAACGAGGCCGTCTGGCAATCGCGCAGGTCGTGCCCGTCGATGCGGACAGCACCCGAAACCGGGTCGTAGAAACGGGGTACCAGATCAGCCAGTGTTGATTTTCCGCCACCTGATGAACCAACCAGCGCGACGGTCTTGCCTTTTTCGAGCCGGAAATTCACGTTTTTCAGAACAGGTGATCCTTCTTCATACGCAAACGATACATTCTCGAATGCAATATCCTGCCGAAAATCAACGAGTTGAATCGCGTTTGGCTTGTCGGTGATGGCGGGCTGCGTGTCGATTAAATCCAGTACCCGTTTGCCGGAAACCAACCCGCGTTGTGAACTGCTGATGGCGTTGGAAATATCTTTGGCGGGCCGCGTCACCTGCGAAAAAAGCGCCAGGTACGTCACAAACTCGCCAGCCGTCAGGTCTGACTGCCCCGACAATACCAGCGAACCGCCATAGAGCAAAATGCCCGCCAGCACCGTTACGCCCATGAATTCGGAGAAAGGTGAAGCCAGTTCCCGACGGTTGGCCAGCGACCGGATGGCATCGCGATAGCCGTCATTCTCGGTCCTGAATTTTCCCAGTGTAAACGGTTCGGCGTTGAATCCCTTTACCACGCGCATACCGCCGAAGGTTTCGTCGAGTACGCTGAGCAAACTGCTTAGTCGCTGCTGACCCTGTGTGGCGTCGCGTTTCATCCGGCGAACCAGCGTGGCGATGATTCCCCCCGAAATCGGAATGACCAGAAAGGCGACGAACGTGAGTTTAGCGGAAATTGAAAACAGCGTGATCAGGAAGAAAATAAGCGTGAACACTTCTTTCGACGCTGCCGACAGGGTGTTGGCAATCGAATTTTCTACTTCCTGCACGTCGGTGGTGATACGGGCAATGAGGTTACCTTTCCGCTGGTCGGAGAAGTAGCCCAGGTGCAGTTGTATGGCTTGCGCAAAAACGGTTTCCCGTAGTGTAGCCACCATACGCGCCTTAAATGATTCTAATTGCCTGACCGATAGATACTTGAACAGGTTACTCAGCAGCACGGAAGCAACTACGGTACCACAAACCAGTTTCAACGCTCCTAGCTGACCGTACAGTTGAAACTGCTGGGCAAAGTAATAATTGAACAGATCGATAGGCGACGTACCCAGCGAAAGCGTTGGGGCGGGCTGATTCAGGACAGTCTGTAACTGGTCGGGCGACGATTGTTTGAAAAGTACGTTGAGCAGCGGAATGAGCAGGGTAAAGTTCAGCGTTGCAAAGAGTGCCGCCAGCAGCGATGTCAGCATAAACGGCACTAAGAACCGCCCCAGCGGCCTGCCAAACGAGAGTAAGCGAAAGTATGTGTTCATCATTTTTAATGACCACTGTATACTGTACAATAAATGATTTTTCGCTCAGGTACGTCCTTTAACAGAGCCATTATTCATTGTACAGTATACAGTGGTCATTCATTTAAATATCCCCCAACTGTGGGCGCATCAGGATTTCTTCGAGGACGGCTGTTTTGGGTAAGTTGCAGGCTGCCCAGACGGTTTCGGCTACGTCGGTAGCCTGCATAAATCGGTCGGTGGGCAGGTCGGTGCCTTCCCAACTGGCGGTCAATGTAGCGCCGGGTAGTAAGGCTGTAACACGCACACCACTTGGTTTTAGTTCTTCGCGCAATACTTTGCTCATACCCAACAGGGCGAACTTCGAGATGCAATACGAACCGCCGTTGGTGTAGGCTGTGATGCTGGCTGTTGAACACATCATAATGATATGACCATCGCGCCGGGCAATCATGTCGCCTACCAGACCACGCGTGAGGTGATAGGCACTGGCTACGTTGGTGTTCATCAGGGTTTCGAACGTACCGTCAGCTTCATTTTGAATTTGCCCCGGCTGGAACGTACCTGCGTTGTTTACCAGCACATCGACCGGGCGATTCAGGCTTTTCAGGTACGTTACCAGGGCATCAACGCCGCTACGCGTGCTGAGGTCAGCGGCAAACGGAATCAGTCCCGGACCTTCGATTCCATCCACGTTGCGGGCGCAGAGCACAGCATCGTACCCACGCGCTACAAACGTGTCGACAATGGCCCGGCCAATACCTTTCGAGCCACCGGTTACCACAATGAGTTTTTTCATACCGTAAAGTTCGGCCATTCGGCTATTAAACGGAAACAGGGACCGAAACCATTCGTCGGCGATGGCCGTTCATTGCCTTGGTGGCCACGCTGAATCGTTTTTTCCGGCCGCTTCCTGTTTTCTCTATATGGTTACCCTTGGTCGGTATTTTATATTTCTGGGTACGTTGTTTCGCGACCGCGAGCGTATGTCCGTTTACCTGCGCCTGATTCTCGACGAGTGCGTCAGCATCGGGGTCAACTCCGTCTTTATTGTCGCTATCGTGGCCTCGTTTATTGGGGCTGTTACCTGCGTGCAAACGGCGTATAATCTTGATAATCCGTTTGTTCCGCGCAATATCATCGCCTTTATCGTTCGCGATAGTACAATCCTGGAATTTGCGCCAACCATCAGCAGTATTGTATTGGCGGGTAAGGTCGGGTCAAATATTGCCGGTCAACTGGGTACCATGCGCGTTACCGAGCAGATCGACGCGCTGGAGGTGATGGGCATCAATTCAAGCTCGTATCTGGTATTGCCCAAAGTGATTGGTGCCATGCTCATGTTTCCCCTGCTGACTATTCTGGCGGCGTTTCTGGGTATTCTGGGCGGTTATCTGGCGGGGGTGCTGGTGGGCGTTATTTCGCATGAAGACTTCATTTCGGGTCTTCGCTTCGATTATAACCCGTTTGGCATCAAATTCGCCCTGATTAAAACGGAGGTATTCGCCTTCCTGATTACAACCATTTCGGCCTTCCAGGGCTTCAATGCCAGTGGTGGTGCTTTAGAAGTTGGTAACGCGTCGACCAATGCCGTGACGGCCAGTTGCATATCGGTTATCGTGGCTGACTTTGTGTTGACTCAATTGCTATTGGCTTAAACGAAATGTCATTGGGCTTTGCCGTCATTAAGTAGTCATTCGCTTCGCTGTCATTAGGTGGTCATTCACAGGTAAAAATGAATAGCAATTGTCTAATGACAGCGAAGCGAATGACTACTTAATGACGGCAAAGCCCAATGACAGCGCAGCGTATTATGTATGATTGAGATAAAAAATATTCAGAAGACGTTTGGCGATAGGCAAGTGTTAGCCGGTATAGATGGAAGCTTCCAGCCGGGCGATACCAGCCTGATTATCGGCGGTAGCGGTACCGGCAAAAGTGTACTTCTGAAGTGCATGATCGGACTGGTGCAACCCGATGCCGGCGAAGTGCTCTACGACGGCCGGAATTTTCTGACGTCAGATGATGATACCCGCAAAGCCATCCGCCGCGAAATGGGCGTTCTTTTCCAGGGGTCAGCACTGTTCGACTCGAAAAGTGTGTTCGAAAATGTCCGGTTTCCGCTCGATATGCTCACGACCATGACGGAGGAAGAAAAGCTGGAACGTGCCCATGCCTCGCTGCAACGGGTAGGTCTGGAAAACGCGGAGCAGCGTATGCCATCGGAGATTTCGGGCGGGATGAAAAAACGCGTCGGCATTGCCAGGGCTATCGTGATGAACCCTAAATACCTTTTCTGCGACGAACCCAACTCCGGCCTCGATCCACTAACGTCGATCAAAATCGATCAGTTGATCAAAGAAATTACCGACGAATACAAAATCACGACGGTCGTTATCACGCACGACATGAACTCGATGATGGAGATCGGCGAAAAGATTATGTTCCTCTACGAAGGTAACAAACTCTGGGAAGGCACGAGCGATACACTGGCCCATTCAGACGTACCCAAACTGAACGAGTTTATCTACGCCAACAAGTTGCTGCGCGAGATGGAGGGGAAATAAAATAGGTTCAAGGGTTCAATGTCCAAGGGCCTAACGTTGCTCCGCTACACTTCCGTTACGGTTTATAGCGAAGCCACTTTAGACCTTAAACCTCTGAACCCACATTTATTTCACCGCTACGCCTTCTTTCCGGGTTTTGGCTTTTTCCAGCACATACTGGCCTACCTTTTTGCCCATTACCGAGCCGTTTTCGAGAGCTGACCGGTAATGGATGCCACCGTATAACCGGCTGACCGACGCTTCGTTGGCCGCATCGTAAAACGATTTGAAGGAACGTACCCCGTGGCCGTATTTATATTCAGTTGAATCGGTAAACGGAATGTTGTCGCCCATCAACCGGGTTAATACGGTTGCCGCGGCGGCGGTGATCGTGCTGTGTCCGCTTGGGTATTCCGGGAAAGGCGGTGTTTGCAGGAAGGGTGCCCATTTCGGGTCGATCGACTTGTTGATCACCGTTTCGGGGCGCACCGTTCTGCTGCGGTATTTTTCGTCCCAGCAGGCAATAAATCCGTCGGCCAGCGCAAACGATGTCAATGTGTAGGCTTCGGCCATACGCATCAGGGGTAGCTTCTGCTGGCGGCCTACCGTCTGGGCAATGGCGATCCAGTGGCCGCCCGGCGTCATTTTCTTCGAGGCGTAGCTAACGTGTCCGGCCACATTCATCACGAAGGCGTTATCATCCCAGAAATAAGCGATATCTGACTGCTCTTTGCTTAGCTTTTTGCCTGTTTCATACACCTCCATTAACTCCTTCTCATACGGGCTTCCCTTTGCCATCGTGTACGCATAGGGGCGAGGCGGCATAAACTGATTACAGGTATCCATTACCCAACAGCGTATGTTGTTCCACTTTGGCTCGGCGGCATCCATGTAGGCGGGTGGCGTTGGCACCCACGTTCCCTCGTCGTTGGTGACGGTGTGCTTAAAACCACGCGTCTGTTTGTAATGGTCTTTCCCGGCAAAATCGAGTACATTTTTCGCTACCGCTTCGCCATACGCCATCGAGCGTTCAATAACGTCGCTGGGCACGCCATCTGTCTCGAACTGCTTGTAAAAGGCAGGCTCGAAGTCCTCGTAAAAATTGGTTGAGAATGTCAGCGCGTGGGCAATGGTCAAAAACGCTTTAGCACCGGCAATGGGATAGCAATACTCTTTTCCTGCTTCGGGCTGCGGCCCACTTTTAAACGTTTTGATCTTACCGCCAAGCGACTCGAAGCCGGGGTTAAACGGGGCCATCGCTTCATAACCTGCCAGATTAGCATAGCCATAAATACGGCTGGCGACGGGAGGCGAAAAAATATCGTGAATAATGACCTCCGTTAATTTATTGACGCAGGCATTGTAGCGTTCCGGATTCGCCGCTTTGGGCATATACTCCTCCGGTTTTGCTGATTGACAGCCCGCCGCGCCCAGCAAAACCAGCGTTAACAGCCAGTTGCAAAGCGCCATCGTATTACTTTTCATGAGTTGGTTATACAAGAGTACCGCACCGGCGGACCGGTCTTACAAAATTAACAGAAAATGCAGGAAGAATGAAAGGTTCATCAACAACGAAGCGGCCACCCTTTCACAAGAATGGCCGCTTTGTACAGTCTTCTGTCCTCTGTTGCTTCGCTAATCTCCGATGTGTTTCAGTAGCAGCGCAACAGAGGACATGATTTTAGTTGCTCGGGCTTACATCGCCTTTCCAGGTATTGTTTTTCGAGTTGTAATCGGGCAGTTTCTGATCAGGATCAATCGTTACCTGCGAAATGGTTGAGGTGGTATTGGCCTGGAAGCTCCAGGTGCCACCCCGCTGCCAGATTTCGACAGGCAGTTGAACGCGCGTCTTTTTGCCATTGCTTTCCTGAATCTCCACAACGGCCGGCATGGCCAGCTTATCCAGGTTTTCGATGGTGATGATGCTGCCTTTTTCGGGGGCCGAATCAGTGTATTTCACACCTTTCACGCTCTGATCGAGCTTCCAGGTTTCGAAGAACCAGCCACGCCAGTACCAGCCCAGGTCTTCGCCCGCGCCGTTTTCCATGCTGCGGAAGAAGTCATGCGGCGTTGGGTGCTTGAATGCCCAGCGAGCCACATATTGCTTGAATGCATAGTCGAAACGCTCAGGACCGAGAATGCTCTCGCGCAGAATACGCAGGCCCATTCCAGGTTTGTAATACGCCAGAATGCCCAGGTTACGCGCCGCCTGCACGTCAGGAATGGTCATAATTGGCTCAACGGGCGAGTACAGTGCCGGGGCCACGTCGTGCATGGTGCCACGCTCCCGGTTGTATTCGCCTTTGTTGAACGCCGCCGTCGACAGGAAGTTGATGAAGGTGTTGAACCCTTCGTCCATCCAGGCGTATTTGCGTTCGTTATTACCCACGATCATCGGGAACCAGTTGTGGCCAAATTCGTGATCTGTTACGCCGAATAGGCCGTCTTTCTTCGAGTTATGCTGGCAGAACACGATACCGGGATATTCCATACCACCCACAATACCGGCTACGTTGGTCGCTACCGGATACGAGTACTCGAAGACGTACCCAGAGTAAAACTCAATGCTGTGTTTGACGTACTCCGTTGACCGGTTCCACGAATCGGCTGTAGCACTTTCGGCTGGGTACGCCGATTGGGCGAGTGCCTTTTTACCGCTTGGCAGGTTAATACGGGCCGCATCCCAGACAAATGCTTTCGACGAGGCCCACGCCACGTCGCGCGTGTTGATACATTTGAAACGCCACACCTGCCGACCCGATTGCTTGGGCCGCGATGATGGGTTCGTTACTTCTTCCTTGCTGCGAATCATCACCGTCTGATCGCTCTGTTTGGCCTGCGCCAACCGTTTGATCTGCTCGGCCGTTAGTACTTCCGTTGGGTTCATCAGCTCGCCCGAACCAACTACGATATGATCCCAGGGTACGTCAATGGCGTATTCTATATCACCGTATTCGAGGTAAAACTCACCCGCACCCAGGTAAGGCAGCGTGTTCCAGCCCTGAATGTCGTCATAGACGCACATACGTGGATACCACTGCGCGATTTCGTAGATGATACCGTCTTTCCGCTTCAACTGCCCCATCCGGTCTGAACCGTATTCGGGAATTTTGAACGAATAGCCGATCTTGATCTTCACTACATCGCCGCCTGGCTTCATAGGCTCGGTCAGTTTAATCTGCATCCGGCTGTCGCTAACGACGTTTGGCGCAGCCGTAAACTTACGTGTGCCCTGCTCCACCTGTACACTGGTGATGCCGTAGCCACCCGCGAAATCCTTATTACCAAATCGTCCCCCCTGAATAGGCGTGGTTTTGGCCGAGCGCGAGGTGTCACTGAATGCGTTCTGGTCGAGCTGAAGCCATACGTAGTTAAGGCTTTCGGGCGAGTTGTTTTTGTACGTAATCTCAACCTCGCCTGTCACGGTCTGGGCAACATCATCCAGTTTGACGTTGATCTTGTAGTCGGCCCGGTTTTGCCAGTAGCGGGGGCCTGGTGCACCGCTGCCCGTCCGGTAGTCATTGCCGGGCTGCATATTAAATAAAGGGTGAAACAACACACGGGGGTCGTAGCCGCTGGTGGTTGTTGTCGATGAAGTCTGGGCCATACCCTGCCAGCTAAGCAGACAGGCGACACCAATCAGGAGTTTTTTCATGAACAAAAATTGCGGAATGTCGCCCGGTCAGGCAACGAACGTATTACTCTGTAAAATTAACAGGCTTATGACGAAATAAAACCCGGTATTTGATAGGTGGTCAACCCCTAAATCCCCTGAAGGCGGTCGGCCGCTACCGGACTTGCTTTGCTTATCTGGCATTTCGTAGCTGAGCAGCGCAAAGTCCGGTAGGGGCCGACCGCCTTCAGGGGATTTAGGGGTCATTTCAACGCCTCATACAAAATTTCAGCCGGGTGCTTGGCCGTGCGGTTCGCGCCGTCATGAATCTGGTGGCGGCACGACGTACCTGCGGCGGCAATAATCACATTGGCCGGTTGCTGCCGAACGGTTGGGAGCAATACCAGCTCACCCACCTGCATTGATACGTCGTAATGCTCTTTCTCGTACCCAAACGACCCCGCCATGCCGCAGCAACCAGACGGAATCTGCTCGACGGTATAGTTTTTGGGTAACGACAGAATACGCTGGCTATGAACCATGCTCGACACCGCCTTTTGCTGGCAGTGACCATGCAGTTTGATGAGTCGCTTTTCGTCGGTAAACAGGGCCGGGTCGATGCGGTTGGCATCTAGCTCGCGGGCGATGAATTCCTCAAACGTGAGCGCATTACGGGCAATGTTCCGGGCATCATCCGCCAGCGAGGGATCGACGAGGTCGGGGTACTCATCCCGAAATGTCAGAATAGCCGACGGTTCAATGCCAACCAGCGGCGTTTCGTCGGTGATAACGCCCCGCAAGTCGCGCACGTTTCGGTCGGCCAGTGTTTTAGCATATTTCAGCATGCCTTTCGAGAGCGCCGCCCGCCCGCTTTCGCCGTGCGTCGGAATAACGACGTTATAGCCCAGTTTCTCAAGCAGCAGCACTGCTTTCTGGCCAACTTCCACATCATTGAAATTGGTAAACTCGTCGCAGAACAGGTTCACTGTTTTTAGTTTGCTGTTTTCCATTGCCTCGCCGATTAGTCGGACCGGGCTATTTTGCAGAGCAACAGAAGACAGTGAACGGGAAGCGGTAAACCATTTTTTGAGCGTCGTTTTTCCCATCAGCGGCATGGTCCGGTCGGGGTGGAAACCGACGAGGCGGTTGGCCATGCGGCGAAGCGGGGACGTACCCAGCACCGCGTTCCAGGCCCACGGAACATAGCTGGCCAGCCCCGACAGGCGGGCAAAATTGGCGATCAGCCGCGACCGGATCGGAACGCCATTGGCATCGTAATAATGCTGTAAGAACTCCGCCTTTAACTTCGCCACGTCCACGTTGGACGGACATTCCGACTTGCACGCTTTGCACGACAGGCACAGGTCATACACTTCCTTGATCTCCTTGTGGTCGAACCGGTTTTCTTTGGGCGAATGCGTCAGCATTTCGCGCAGGATATTGGCCCGGCCCCGCGTGGTGTCTTTCTCGTTGCGCGTTGCCATGTAGCTGGGGCACATCGTTCCGCCCGACACTTCCGTTTTGCGGCAATCGCCCGAGCCGTTGCACTGCTCGGCATGTTGCAACACGGTCTGGTTGTTATACCGAAAATACGTTTCGAAATCGGGCGTTTGCTGGTCGGCTTCGTAGCGCAGGTACGTGTCCATTGGTGGCGTATCCACGATCTTGCCCCGGTTGAAAATGCCTTCCGGGTCCCAAAGCTGCTTCACCTGCCGCATCAACTCGTAATTATGCTGACCGACCATTTGCGGAATAAACTCACCGCGTAACCGTCCGTCGCCATGTTCGCCGGAGAGTGAGCCGTTGTATTTTTTTACCAGTGTGGCAATCTCTTCGGCGATCATCCTGAATTGACGATGGCCTTCGGCTGTCTTTAGGTTGATGATCGGCCGTAAATGCAACTCCCCCGAACCGGCATGGGCGTAATGCACCGACGCCATGTTGTGGGTCTTCAGAATCTCGTTGAACTCCCGGATATAGTCGGGCAGGTCGCGCACGTCAACGGCCGTATCTTCGATAACAGCCACCGCTTTTTCGTCGCCCGGTAAGTTGCCTAATAAGCCCAGACCGGCTTTGCGGAGCGTCCAGATTTTTTTGGTGTCTTCACCAAACAGGAGTGGGTAGTGATAGCCCAGTCCGGCCGCCCGCATCTCGGCTTCCATCTCGGCGGCCGTCGACTCAATCTCGGCGCGTGTCGGTTTCGATACGTCGACGACCAGAATGATCGGAAAGCCATCGGTCGGTGTTTTCTGGACGAAAAAGCTGTTTTTGCGCTGTTCCGGGTTCGAGTCGGCCCGTTCCAGTATAATGTCGTCGATCAGTTCAACGGCCTGCGGTTTGTATTTAAGCGCTACCAGCGTGGCCCGAAGCGATTCGTCGATGGTGTGGCAATGCACGCAAACCAACCCTTGTTCCTTCGGTGGTAGCGGCACCAGATTCAGCTTGATCTCGGTCATGAAGCAGAGTGTGCCTTCTGACCCGGCAATCAATTTGCAGAAATTAAACGCCTCGCCACCCGGTGTAAACGGTTCACAATTGAGCAGTTCGTCCAATGCGTAGCCTGTGTTGCGCCGCTCGATACTGGCTTTCGGAAACTGGGTACGTATCTCCTGCTGATTTTCCGCGTTGGTCAGCATCGCGTTTGTTTTCAGCAGAATCTGGTCGGCCAGTGTGGCACCTCCATTCTTCCGGCTGGCGTTACCCACCGCTTTGATGTAATCCCAACTCGTCTGGGAACCAAACTCCACCTCCGACCCATCAGACAGCAGTGCTTTCACCGACAGTGTATGCTCGCGCGTAGCCCGGTAAACAACCGAGTTGGACCCGCAGGAGTTGTTGCCCACCATGCCCCCAATCATCGCCCGGTTTGCCGTTGATGTTTCGGGGCCAAAATACAGGCCGTATGGTTTCAGGAACAGGTTCAGTTCGTCGCGCACGACGCCCGGTTGTACACGTACCCAGTGCTGTTCCGGGTTGACTTCCAGAATCTTCGTAAAGTGCTTCGACACGTCGACCACGATTCCCGCGCCCACTACCTGCCCGGCCAGCGACGTACCTGCAGTTCGAGGGATGAGCGACACCTTTTCCTGGCGAGCTAATTGAATCAGTGCTTTCAAGTCATTGACTGACTTTGGCATAGCTACCGCCAGCGGCATCTCCCGGTAGGCCGAAGCGTCGGTCGCATAAAGCGTAAGGTAGGTGGAATCGGTAAAGAAGTCGCCCTCGAACGCGGGAGGAGGCAACAAGGAAGAAGCAGTAGGTATCATGTAATCTACACCGCCTCAAACGTGACTGAGCTTACGCGTTGCAGGTACGTTCGATGACTTAATTGAGGCCATAAATTTAACCAAAACTGGACCAAAGGAGAAATTTATGTCTATGAGGGCCCATGACTATTCTGGGATTATTCATAATCTTATCAAGACATAAAATGTTATTAATCAGTTAGTTATTAGGTGTAAATACAAGTTTACAGGTATTATTCCGCAATAGCCTGTTCTCTACGAGCAATAAAAAAATCGGTATTATTCCTACAGATCTTAAGCTTATATCATCAAAAAAGAACTTGTACCTAAAGTATTATTTCTTGTAATTTGCCAACTCCTTCATCTATATACTCAATATCTTCTAAATCAAGTGCCATAAAGCCACTATACGTTCAGTGGAGTAGACAAGGCTTTATGGTATCTGGTCCTGAGTGCTGTTGTATATAGCGGTTCGAGTACTTACCACTAAAAAAACTTTTACTAACCATTTAACAAACCTATGATGGACAACTCCTACTCAGTAGGTTACGCCACATTTACCAGGCGTATGCAGTCCGTTCGGTCTTCTCTTCAGTTGGGAGGACTGTCGGTGCTCATGCTATTTCTTTTGCTGAGCAGCCAATTCACGTTTGCGCAGGACAACAGCGTAACGGGCAAAGTATCAGACAATAATGGCCGGGGGTTACCTGGCGTTAGTGTCAGTGTAAAGGGTACAACACGAGGTACCAACTCAGATGCTGATGGTAACTATAAAATCGGCGTGCCGGCTAATGCGGTGCTGGTTTATAGTTTTGTTGGCTTCGAAACCCAGAATATTACGGTCGCTGGTAAATCAGTGGTTAACGTAACACTCCTCGAAGACAATAAGACGTTGAATGAAGTGGTTGTTATCGGTTACGGTACAGCCATGAAAAAAGATCTGACGGGGGCTGTAAACAGCATTGGTACGAAAGATTTCAACAAGGGTATCACAACGTCTCCTGAGCAGTTACTTCAGGGCCGTGTACCGGGTGTTGCTATCACGCAGAGTAATGGCGAACCAGGTGGCGCTATCAACATTCGTATCCGGGGTACGTCTTCGGTACGGAACGGTAACAACCCGCTCTTTGTCGTAGATGGTGTTCCACTGGCAGGCGACGAAACGTCGGCTGGCGGTGATAACTCAGGTATCGGTAGCTCATCGGCCCGTAACCCACTGAACTTCCTGAACTCGAATGATATCGAGTCGATGGACATTCTGAAGGATGCGTCGGCAACGGCTATCTACGGGGCTCGTGGTGCCAACGGCGTTGTGCTGATTACGACCAAGAAAGGTAAAGGCGCAAAAGGTACGCTGGAGTATTCACCGTCAGTGGGTATCAGCAACATTACGAAGCGGTACGATCTGTTGAGTGCTGATGAATACGCTAAACTGCAACCAACCAACGACAAAGGCGCTCGTGTAGACTGGCAGGACGTTCTGTTCCGCACGGGTGTAACGCAGCAGCACAACCTGGCCTATGGCTCGGGCGACAACACGGGCAACTACCGTTTCTCGCTGGGCTCGCTCGATCAGCAGGGTATCATGCAGCGCAGTTCGCTGAACCGGATCAGCCTGACGTTTAATGGCAACAAGAAGTTTATCAACAACAAG
The DNA here is from genome assembly GCF_964250085.1 of uncultured Fibrella sp. NCBI lineage: Bacteria > Pseudomonadati > Bacteroidota > Cytophagia > Cytophagales > Spirosomataceae > Fibrella > uncultured Fibrella sp. Next base: position 151,645 of record NZ_CAXUEC010000007.1, read on the forward strand.
TTGAACATTGGTATTCAGGCTACGGTGTCGCAAACGAAAGATGGCAACATCCCGGTTACCGACAACGCCGGTTACCAGGGCGATTTGCTGGGTGGTATTCTGAAGTCGAACCCAACGTTGCCGATCTATAACGCCGATGGTTCACTGTTCCAGTCGACCAACGTAGCTGAGCCAAACCCTCAGGCGCTGTTGAGCTTGTCGAAAGACAATACCAAAACGCTTCGTACGGTTGGTAACATCAATGCTGAATACGAAATCATTGATGGGCTGAAATTCAAGACTGTATTAGGTTTTGACAAGTCGATGTCGTCACGGAAGGCTGCTTTCTCGAAAGACCTGGGTTACCAGGCAATTCAGAACGTGGGTCGGTTGTATTTGACTGATATTCAGACAGACAATAACCTGATGGAAAACTACTTTACGTACAACAAGAAAGTGGGTACGGCTAATCTGAGCGCTCTGCTCGGTTATTCATACCAGAGCTTCGAGTATACGTTCCAGAAAGTATCAGCCACCAACTTCCGCACAAATGATCTCGATCTGATGATCAACAACGCGGCCTCGGCTGATAACTCAAAAGGATTTGGTAGCCAGCTCAACAACACGTCGTACACGAAAGACGAACTGCAGTCTTTCTTTGGTCGGGTTAACGTAGACTTTGGTGCGCTGGTAGTAACAGGTACGTTGCGGGCCGATGGATCAACCCGTTTCGGTACAGACAACAAGTACGGTTACTTCCCATCAGCGGCTGTAGCTTACCGGCTTACCGAGCAAGGATTTATGCCTAAAGGGGTATTTTCTGACCTGAAAGTACGTGTTGGTTATGGTGTAACGGGTAACCAGTCAATTCCGCACAACCTGTATGATCAACGTAAGCGGTATGGTGATTGGAATATGAATGAAACGGCAACCAGTATTGGTGGTGGCGGTTTGGACGATATCTCGTTCCCAAACTCGAAACTGAAGTGGGAGTCTACTGGCCAGTTTAACGCTGGTATCGATTTCGCGCTGGTCGGCAACAAAATTTCTGGTAGCCTAGACGTTTATCAGAAAGATACCAAGAATCTGCTGATCCAAAACTCATCGGCTCAACCCGCCCTGACGTCGTTTACCTGGTTCAATCTGGACGCTGATGTATTCAACAGTGGCGTTGAATTGGCATTGAACTACGCGGCTGTTGATAAGGCTAACTTTGGTTGGGATGTAAGCTTCAATGCCGCTTACAACAAGAACATTGTAAAGAACTACAAGGGTTTGATCAACACAGGTGGCATCAGCGGTCAGGGTTTGACAGGTGCTTTTGCTGAACGGATCGCCAATGAGCAGCCGCTATTCGCTTACTTCCTGCGTGAGTTTGGTGGTTACGACGAAAACGGTAACTCGAAATATCCGAACGGTGACGTGCAGCAGTTCATCGGAAAAAGCCCATTACCAACCATCACTGGTGGCTTGACCAACAACTTCCGGTACAAGAACTTCACGATGAGCCTGTTCTTCAATGGTGTATTTGGTAACTACATCTATAACAACACGGCCAACGCCTACTTCACGAAAGGATCGTATAACAACGGTCGGAACGTGACACGCAACGTACCTGGCCTGGCTGAAGGTGCCTTCAACGCGCCCGACGTATCGACCCGCTTCCTGGAGAACGGTTCATTCGTTCGGTTGCAGAACGTGAACCTGGGCTACCGGTTCAACGTGGGTAAATCAGCCCTGTCGAATCTGCGCGTTTACCTGACTGGCCAAAACCTGTTCGTAATTACGAACTACACTGGTCAGGACCCTGAAGTAAACACCAACAAATCGTTGAGCGGTGTGCCATCATATGGTATCGACTACACAGCGTATCCACGGGCTCGTACCTTCACGCTAGGTGCAAACCTTACGTTCTAAATCACTGATTTACAACTAAAAAGATGAACAAGAATATAACATTCAAATCAATTAGTCTGGCTACAGGGCTGGCGGTGCTGGCATCCTGCACCAATCTGGACTCAGTAGAAAAAGACTCGCTGGTTGTAAAAGCGACTAACAAGGGCTTTGTAGCGGTCAACGTTGTGGACGAACTACAGGCTTCTTACAACGCGCTTGGCAATAACTTTTCTGATCAGGCAGGCATTTACTCGTTGGGCGAACACCCAACGGCTGAAATGATTCCACCAACCCGTGGGGTTGACTGGGGTGACAATGGTGTATGGCGGACGCTCGACCAACACACCTGGGATCCCACACACTCAAACGTACTTGGCGCCTGGAATAACCTGAACTCACAGGTACTTAAAACCACGCAGATTCTGAACTCAAGCCCATCGGCAGCGCAAGCGGCCGAAGCCAAGTTCCTGCGGGCCTGGAATATGTTTCATGTAATGGACTATTGGGGTCAGGTGCCATTCCGGGAGGCTACTGAAGACGTTTTTGTGAACCCAAAAGTGAAAACACGGGCAGAAGCGTTTGACTTTATCGTGAAAGACCTGACCGAGGCGTTGCCCGCCCTGTCAGAAGCGAAAACCACGGTATCAGAAAACCCGGCGGCAACAAAAGCAGCCGCTAACTACCTGCTGGCCAAGTTGTATCTGAACAAAGCGGTTTACACCTCGACAAGCACAGATGGTAGCTACACGTTCGCAAAAGCGGATATGGATCAGGTAGTGAAATATGTCGATGCCATTACGGCGGCTGGTTTCAAACTCAGCTCAGACTATTTCAGCAACTTTACCGACAAAGCGGCCAGCGAAATCATCCTGACAGGTGCGCAGGGATCACCTCAAAACCGCTGGATGATGACGCTGCACTACGACCAGAACCCATCGGGCTGGAACGGCTTCACAACACTGGCCGACTTCTACGACAAGTTCGAGGCGTCTGATATTCGCAAAGGCGTTGCTGCCAAGAAAGATGGTTCCAACTACTCTGGTATTGGACGTGGCTTCCTGATCGGTCAGCAGTATACCGATAAAGGGGTAGCCCTGAACGATAGCCGGGCTAACAAGCCGCTGCAATTCACCCGCGACGTAATTCTGTCTGGTTGCCCAACCGATAAGGGTATCCGGGTGATCAAGTACCACCCTGCCGATGCCAACAAGTATATCCTGGCTCGGTATGGTGATGCATATCTGATGAAAGCAGAGGCCCTGTTCCGGGGTGGCGACGTGGCCGGTGCCCTAACCTGGGTGAATGCCCTGCGTAAAACCCGTGGTGCATCAGCACTAACTACACTGGATGCCAACACGATATTCGACGAAATTGGTCGGGAGACGTATTGGGAAGGTGGTAAGCGGACGGTTGAAATTCGCTACAACAAATTCCTAACGGGTACTGGTGTTGACCGGAAAGATCCAGGTACGGTTCTGTATCCTATTCCGGCTGATGCCATTGCATCGAACCCGAATCTGAAGCAGAACGCAGGTTACTAAAACGAGTGACTCTATGTTGATAAAAAAGGCTCGCTCCGGCGGGCCTTTTTGCTTTTAAGAAATCTGAAACCTATAAGGTCTTCAAGACCTTATAGGTTTGTTTGACAACTACCTGACTATGCGTCTTATTACTACCGTTTTTGCCAGCCTGTTATCCATCCTCTTCTTTTGCACGTGTAAAACCCAGCCCGATGTAGAAACCGTCTACAAATCGCTGAAGGCTGGTGAAGCCAGAATCATTGTCTCGATCGATGGGGACGATTTTTACCCTGACGATAGCCGGTTCTCTGGCGAAGTGACCGTTTCGCCGAATACCGTTCACATGAATCTTTTCGATCAATACGAGAGCAACGTCATTTTCTCGCTTGGCGATGAAGCATTATTTGCCAAACGACCCATTTCACGGCCCATCGTAGTCGATCAGCCATCGGCGGGCAGTGTCATGATTGGCCGGGTAAACGACAGAGCAAAGCGCACCGGCGACGGTTTTATTATGACCCAGGGCGACGCAACGGTCGAGTCGCTATCAGATGAGAAGGTTGTTGTACGCCTGTCGGGAAAAACCGGAAATTTCAACACAATGCGTGATCCGAAAACCTGGAAAAGCCTGGAGGCACTGCTGGTTTACAAACGCCCAAAGCTCATGATGCGTGGCGACACAACCAGATCGTTGCTGTATTAAGCCTCGTTAAACTTATAAGTTTCCCCGACCGGTGTCGGTGTTTACGTGGTAACTTTGAGATTCGTGTGCCGTAACTAACCTATGAATAAGATCGTATTAACGTACCTGAAAGGCTCCGTTTACCTGCTGGCGGCGTGCTTTACCACAGCCTGCTCGTCGAAGAAAAGCGATACGCTGTTCGAGAAGATGGACAATGAGGCCATTGGCGTAACCTTTCAAAATAAGGTCGAAAACCGGGCCGACTTCAATATTTTCAATTACCGTAACTTCTATAATGGAGGCGGTGTGGGTGTGGGTGATATCAATAACGACGGCCTGCCCGATATCTATTTTACCTCAAACATGGGGTCGAACAAGCTGTACCTGAACAAGGGAAACTGGCACTTCGACGATATAACCACCAAAGCGAAGGTGGGAAGTAACGGCAAATGGGGAACCGGCGTGGTTATGGTCGACATCAACAACGACGGCCGACTTGATATTTACGTTTGCTATGCCGGGTACCAAAAAGGCATCGACCAGCGCAACGAACTCTACATAAATCAGGGTAACGGCCCCGACAACGTACCCACATTTAAAGAAGAAGCCAGGAAATACGGTCTTGATGAAGACGGGTACACCACCCACGCCGCCTTTTTCGATTATGATAAAGACGGCGACCTGGACTGTTATATCCTGAACAACAGCTTTATACCGGTCAATACGCTTAACTACGAAAACAATCGGTCGGTGCGGGCCGAAGAATGGCCGGTAAAAGATTTTCTGAAAGGCGGCGGCGACCGGCTGATGCGCAACGACAACGGCGTCTTCCATGACGTTTCCAAAGAAGAAAATATCTACAGCAGTTTGATTGGCTTCGGGCTTGGGGTAACGGTCGGTGATGTGAACGGTGATAACTGGCCGGATATTTATATATCGAACGACTTCTTCGAGAAAGACTATCTCTATATCAATCAGCATGATGCGAACGGTCGGCATACCGGGTTTACGGAAGAAGTAGAGCAGCGGATGAAGCACCTGAGCATTGCGTCGATGGGAGCCGATATGGGCGATATAAACAACGACGGCTACCCCGAAATTTTTACCACCGAAATGCTGCCCCGCGACGAGAAACGTCTGAAAACAACCACCTCGTTTGAGAATCATTACGTGGCAAACCTGAAGCGCGATAAAGGTTTCTATAACCAGTTGCAGCAAAATTGCCTGCAACTCAACAACCAGAACGGGACATTCAGTGAAATAGCCAATTATGCCGGTGTGGCGGCCAGCGACTGGAGTTGGGGAGCCTTGCTGTTCGATGCCGATAATGATGGCTACAATGACATCTACGTGTGCAATGGTATTTACAACGATGTTATCGACCAGGATTTTATCGACTTTTTTGCCAACGAACTTGCTCAGAAAATGGTGCTGTCGGGCAAAAAACAGGAGTTCGATGAAATCGTGAAGAACATGCCATCACGACCTATTCCGAATTACTTCTTCAGTAATAACAAAAACCTGCGCTTTACCGAATCGGGAGAGGCGGTGGGGCTGGCCGATCCGTCTTTCTCGAATGGTGCTGCCTATGCCGATCTGGACAATGACGGCGACCTTGATCTGGTTGTCAACAATGTGAATCAGCCTTGCTTCGTGTACCAGAATCACGCCGAGAAACGGGCCGCAACGAATCAATTTATGCGGGTGAAGCTCCAGGGCGATGGGCAGAATACTTATGCGATCGGATCAAAAATCGAGGTGTTCGCTGGAAGCCAGATTTTTAGCCGCTACATTGCTCCATCGCGCGGCTTCCAATCGAGCACGGAATACATACAGACTATTGGATTGGGAACCCTCAAACAGCCCGACTCTGTGCGGGTGATCTGGTTTGATGATAAGGTGACCGTACTCCGCGCCCCGAAAGCTGGCGCTACCCTGACGCTGGCGCACAAAGATGCTAAAGTGGGTTCAGGTACGTTGGGTACAATGCCTGTAAAATCAACGCCCGCCCTGTTTGCCAACGTACCTGCGCCCTTCGATGCCCATGTTGAAGACCGCTACGAAGACTTCTTCGACGAGAGGAACATTCCCATGAAGTTATCGTCTGAAGGCCCCAAAGCGGCAATTGGCGATGTGAATGGCGACGGGCGTCAGGATGTATACATAGGCGGTGCCAAGGGGCAGGGCGGCCAGTTGTATTTGCAGACTGGCGCAGGATTTACAAAATCGAACCAGCCCATTTTCAGGGAGTTGAGTGAGTTTGAAGACACGGCCGCGCTGCTATTCGATGCTGACAAAGACGGTGATCTGGACCTGTTTGTTGGGAGCGGTGGCAACGAGGTTCCCACGGGGTCAGGTACGTTGATGAACCGGCTGTTTATAAATGATGGGAAAGGAATGTTTACGCTCAACACGCGTGCCCTGCCCCCCACAACCATGAACACATCGGTAGCGGTGCCCTACGATTACGATGCCGACGGCGATCTGGACCTGTTTGTTGGGAGTCGCAGCTATCCGAAAGAATATGGCGTTAGTCCGTCGAGTTATGTATATCAAAATAATGGAACCGGTGAATTTTCGGATGCGACAAAACAGGTTGCTCCTGATTTTGCCGGGCTGGGCATGGTTCGTGACGCTGCCTGGGCCGACCTCAACGGCGACGGACGTAGCGAACTGATTGTTGTGGGCGACTGGATGAGTCCGCAGGTATTTAGCTACGCCAGTGGTCGATTCACCAACATAAACACCGGTCTGGCCAACCTGACCGGGTTGTGGGGGAAGGTAGCCGTAGCCGATATCGACGGCGATAAAGACAACGATCTGATTATCGGCAACATAGGAGAGAACTTCGCGCTTAATGCCGATGCAGACCATCCGTTGAAACTATGGGTCAACGACTTCGATAAGAACGGTATCCTCGATAAGATAATGACCAAAACCATTGATGGCCGGGACGTACCTGTGTTTCTGAAACGGGAAATGGCCGATCAGTTTCCGTTCCTGAAAAGCAAGATTCTGAAGCATAGCGATTACGCTACCAAAACGTTACAGGACCTTTTTCCACCGGCTGTTCTCGAAGCGGGTCAGGTGAAAACATTGACTTATCGCCGATCAATCGTGGCTATCAACGATGGCAAGGGAGCGTTCACGGTGCGTGACTTACCTGATGCTGTACAAATGACCTGTGTAAACGCTATTGCCTGCGAAGACCTGAACAAGGATGGTCGCCGGGACATTGTACTGGGCGGCAATTTTACCCACTTCACGCCGCAACTAGGCATGATCGACGCCTGCCAGGGAATTGTCTTGCTGAACCAGGCGGGCGGTGGGTTCAGGGTGCTATCCAGCAAAGAAAGCGGCTATCTGACCCGGGGCGAGGTGAAGCAAATTAGCCCGTTGACGATCAATCAGCAGCCGTATCTGTTAAATCTGATAAATAACGCGCCGCCAATGCTATTTAAAGAGCGTTAAAGTTTGCCTGCTCAACGAACCACCCAGAAAGTATACAGGTGTATAAATACGATATACTGAGTTAGGTAAGCGACTCATTATTAGGGCCCTATACTACCGAAGGCAAACCCTCTTATGTTGTTTTAATACAATTAACTATAGTATGTAAACCCTGATGATAGGGTGCAGTGGATAGGGAAAACCCTAATTAGTTGAATTATTCGTTCTTACTATTGTAATTTGTCCTATAGACTATCCCTTGTTTGTTCAATTATAAACTGGCAGGAGTCAATACTCAACGTGATATATCCTTACTTACTTCAGTGCCAATGTCTTCGTTGTCTGGTTGATTTTGTTTGTTTCTATATAGGGCAAGACGATTAAAGGGTGGTTAATAACCATTTTTAACAAGTCAACCGTTTTATGAACGACAAACCCTACTCAACAGTGGGTCAGGTTGTTGATTCCAGCCACAAGCCGGGAGCCAACACATCTGCTAACCTATGGAAAGCAGTACTCTCACTGCTCATGCTCTTCACTGTTTCCTTCGCCTTTGCCCAGGAAGCGACCGTTTCCGGAAAGGTAACCGACGGAACAAGTAGCCTTGGCCTGCCGGGTGTTACGGTACAGATTAAAGGACAAACGCGCGGTATAACCACCGATGCTGATGGAAATTATAGACTTACCGGCGTTGGCCCTACGTCGGTGCTGGTATTTAGCTCAATTGGGTACACGCCACAGGAAGTAACCGTGGGTAGCCGACAAACGATCGATGTTTCACTGGCCGAAGACAACAAAACGCTGGGCGAAGTGGTGGTGGTGGGTTATGGTACTCAACGCGCAAAAGACGTTACTGGCTCGGTGGCTACGCTGGGGCCCAAAGACTTCAACAAAGGGGTGATCACCTCACCAGAGCAACTATTACAAGGTCGCGTTGCGGGGGTGCAGATTACGCCAGCCAGTGGTGAGCCAGGTGCGGCCAACAACATCCAGATTCGGGGTGCGGTGTCGCTGCGGGGTGGTAACACGCCTCTGTATGTAATTGATGGTGTGCCACTTGATGGAGGTGATTTCAGCAGTGGTACACCCGATTTCGGTACGGGTACCACAACGGCCCGTAACCCACTGTCATTCCTGAACCCAAGCGATATCGAGAATATTTCGGTATTGAAAGATGCCTCGGCTGCCGCTATCTACGGGGCTCGTGGTGCCAACGGCGTTGTGTTGATCACAACCCGGAAAGGAAAGGCCGGTGCGCCGCAGTTTAATTTCTCAGCATCGGGCGCGGTCTCTTCATCCCTGAAGAAATATAACCTGCTCTCTCCAACCGACTTTCTGGCGGGTGTGAAAGCCGCCGGTGGCGATCCCACACTGAGCACCGTCAATGGGAAGGCGAGTACCGACTGGCAGAATGAGATTCTGCGTACCAGCATCTCGCAGATATACAACGCCAGTTTTGGTGGAGGTAACGACAATACCCGTTACCTATTCTCACTGGGTTATCAGGATCAGCAGGGTCTGGTAAAAGGCACAGGACAACAGCGGATCACGGGCCGTATCAACGCATCGCAGGATATTTTCAACAAAAAAGTAACGCTGGCCGTGAACGCAACTACGTCGAACGTGACGGATCAGTATGCCTTGACTGGTAACCAGGCTGGTGCATTGGGCAACTTGTTTGGGGCTATGATTGGCGCTAACCCAACGTACCCAGTATTCACAAATAGTGCCGATACAGCCTACTATCAGCTAGCCGGTGGCGCTTATCGGAATCCGCGGGCGATGCTCGATTATTACCATGACTCGGGCGTAACAAACCGTACACTGGCTAATATCAGTGCTACCTGGAACATACTGAATGGGTTGTCATTCAAAGCGAACTTTGGTGTCGATAATTCCACGTCGACCCGGAAAACATCGATCGATTCACGGTTGAATGGTCAGTTTACAGTACCACTTGGCTCAGTAACCAACCAAGTATACGCTGATACTGTATCTAAAGTGGGTGGTGCTGCCTATATCAATAGCCTGAACCGGTTATCTAAACTGGTTGAGTATACCCTGAATTTCAACCGGAAACTTGGCCCAGGTACGTTGGATGCTGTAGCTGGGTTTGCTTACCAGACGTTTGGCACGAATACGAGTTATCTGGCTGCCAGCCGTTTTCCATTTAATCAGTCGGCTATTTCGTATACTGACAATATTGGTGCGGCAAACACACTGACCGGAACCGCTATTGGGGGTGGATCGTCTCGAAATCAAAATGACCTGCAATCGTTCTTCGGTCGGGCTAACTACAACTTCAATGAAAAGTATTTGCTGACGGCCACGATACGGGTCGACGGTTCGTCGCGTTTCGGGATCAACAACAAATACGGTACCTTCCCATCGTTGGCAGGTGCATGGCGCATTTCGCAGGAAAGCTTTATACCAAAAGGAATTTTCGACGATCTGAAGATACGGGCCAACTATGGTATTGTGGGTAATCAGGACTTCACAGGTGGGGCGTCGAAGATTATTTACACGTATAATAATTCTGGTTCGCAGGTTCAGCAGAATAACCCAAACCCTGATCTGAAGTGGGAGCAAAACACCACGACGGGTGCCGGTATCGACTTCAGCGTATTGAAAGGCCGCCTGTCTGGTTCGATCGACTACTATCATCGGGCCGGTTCCAACACCCTGCTACAGGTGTTCTACGCACAGCCTGCTCCGGTTAACTACAAATGGATTAACCTGCCGGGGCAGATCGTCAGCCAGGGCATTGAGTTGAACCTGATTGGTCAGGTAGCCCAAACACAGCAATTTGGCTGGGAAGCTGTGTTTAACCTAACCACGCTGAACATTGAGGCGCAGAACATCGGTACAGACCAAATCGTTGGTGCTATTAGTGGTCAGGGCTTGTCGGGTGCTTATGCGGAACGGATTACGAGTGGCTATCCGCCATTTGCCTTCTTCATGCCTACGTTCACCGGCTTTGATGTCAACGGAAATTCGACGTATGCCGATGATCGCAAATCGTCATATCAGGGAAGCCCGTTTGCCAAGCTACGGTTAGGCTTAACCAACAACTTTACGTTCGGTGCCTATACGGCCAGTTTGTTTATCAACGGGCAGTTTGGCGGCAAAATCTACAACAACACGGCTAACGCTCAGTTTGCAAAAGGCGCGCTTAAAAACGCCCGCAATGTTACGTATGAAGCGGCCAACACCATAGAAAGCGGGTTAAATGAAAACTCGGTGTCGACGCGCTTCCTGGAAAGTAGCGACTACGTTCGGATTACCAACCTGACGCTGTCACGCCGGTTCGATCTGCCTAGCGGCGGTTTCGCCAAGTCGCTGTCGCTGTCACTTACCGGTCAGAATCTGTTCATCTTCACTGGGTACACAGGCCTGAATCCAGATGTGAACACGGTGACCTTCAACGGTAATGGTAACGGTATTCCATCACTTGGGATCGACTACACGCCGTATCCAACTCCACGTACAGTGACACTGGGGTTAAATGTAGGATTCTAACCAGCTAGCAGGAATACTGGCTCGTACGTATCGATACATACGAGCAGGTATCAACAGAACTTTTTTAATCTAAGAATATGAAATTCTCAACATATAGAACCATTGGTTTGCTGACAGCCACCGTCCTGATTGGCGGTGCGGGCATAAATGGATGTACCAACCTCGACGATAAAGTGTACGGGGCCTTGTCGTCAACAGATGCGCGGCCAGGGGCCATCAAACTAGACCCAACGGCAACCTTACAAGGTGCTTATCAGGCCCTGAATCCACTGGCAACAAACCAGGGCAACACGTATGCCATGGAAGAGCACTCGTCTGATGAAATGATGGGGCCAACGCGTGGAACGGACTGGGATGACTCCGGCCGCTGGCGTCAGTTGCATCAGCACACTTGGAACTCATTGAATGACCAGATCCTGGGTGCGTGGAATGACCTGAACACGGGCGCGTTCCGAGCATCTCAAGCTGTTTATGCAGCCGGTTCAAATACGGCTTTAGTGGCACAGGGACAATTCTTGCGCGGCTTTTTTACATCATATGTAGTTGACCTATGGGGTCGGGTTCCGGTCCGCCTGGCAACAGATGCCGCCGACTCTAATCCACAGGTCCTGAGCCGTCAGGCGGCGTCTAATTTCGTAATCAGTGATTTGCGGAATGCGTTTGCTACGCTACCAGCCTATACGAAGGCTACGGCCAATGTGGCTACCAAGGAAGCGGCCGCGGCCATGCTGGCTAAGATATACCTGAACAGAGCCGTGTATAACCAGAATCCGGCTAGTCCAGCGGGACCATACACCTTTGCTAAGGCCGACATGGACTCGGCTATTTACTTCGCCAACCAGGTAATTGCTACCGCAAAATTCTCGCTGGTGGCGAAAGGAAAATATTTCGACAATTTCCACTGGGAAAACGATCAGCGCTCAAACGAACTGATTTTCACGATTCAGAACAATGCGACAGCCCAGCCAGGTAGCGTACAGAACCGGTACTTCATGACTGAGCACTATAATCAGTATATCGGTGCCTGGAATGGGTTCACAACGCTGGCCGATTTTTATAACAGTTTTGAAGCGGCCGATGAACGTCGGTCTGCCCAACCAGCAGACTTGACCCCCCTTACCGGGCTGACGGCAGGGTTTCAGGTCGGTCAGCAATTTGGGCCAGGTGCTATACCGCTCAAAGACCGCAGTGGAAACCCATTGGCTTTCACCCCTCAGGTGAATATTAATTCAGCCAGTGAGATACAGGGTATCCGCGTCATCAAATACCTGCCTAACCCGGTTACCTACAATAACCCGACGAATGACTATGTCTTCCTGCGTTATGCCGACGTGTTGCTGATGAAAGCAGAAGCTATTGCGCGGGGTGGCACCGACCCACAAGGGCAGACTGCCGCTACGATCGTCAATAACTTACGCACAACGCGGGGTGCTACAACGCTCAGCACCGTTGATCTGCCAGCTATTCTGGCCGAACGTGGTCGTGAACTATACTGGGAAGGCTGGCGCCGGAGCGATGCCATTCGCTTTGGTACGTTCCTCAACCCGGTTGATCAACGCCCAACAAAATCGCCCGATACGGCTGTACTGTTCCCATTCCCACAACAGGCAATCGACAGTAACCCGAACCTGCAACCACAAAACGCAGGGTATTAAAATTAGCCAGGGATTACGTATACAAAAAGACCGCTACAGACCCGTAGCGGTCTTTTTGTATAAAAAGAACGATTGATCCCAGATCGTTGATATGTAGGGGCGGCCCCTCGTGGGCGCCCACTCCCGGACGCGACAGCGACCGCCTGATAAACGCAGCCCTTTCAAATCGTCTCTACTCTGAAATGCCATGCGAACCTTGTGGAAGTATCAAGGTTCGCATGGCATTAATACCCATTATCTCCATAAACGTACCGTTTATTGGCCGGTCGCTGGCACGACCGATTCGGCGAGGGCCTGCCCCTACATATCAACCGTTCGATTAGTATCTTTACGTACCTATGAAACCTGCCGTATTTCTACTACTCTTTATCACTTGTCTTGGATGTGGCAACGGAAGTACGTTGTTTGAAAAAACCGACCCGGCGCAGACCGGTCTTTCGTTTGCCAACATGCTGCAGGAAACCGAACAGGAGAACATTCTGGCGTTCGAGTACTTCTACAACGGCGCGGGCGTAGCCGCCGGCGACCTCAACAACGATGGCCGTGCCGACCTCTATTTCACGGGCAATCAGGTGCCCAACAAGCTGTTTCTGAACGAAACAGAAACCGGAAAGCCGCTAAAATTCACCGACGTTACCGGCAAGGCACAGGTGGCCGGACGGACAGGCGGCTGGAAAACGGGCGTTACACTGGCCGATGTAAACGCCGACGGCTGGCTCGATATCTACGTCTGCTACTCAGGTATGCGCCCCGATTCGTTGCGCCGTAACCAGCTATTCATCAACACCACCAACGTACCCGGCAACGTACCTACGTTCGTAGAACGTGCTACAGAATACGGTCTGGCCGATTCGGGTTACTCGGTGCAGGCCAACTTCTTCGATTATGACCTCGACGGTGATCTCGACTGTTTCCTGATCAATCATAACCTGAAGAACTACCAGCGTAAAGAAGCCGCCGTGATGCGCACCGAACGTGACTACAACGCCGGCGATAAGCTGTTTAAAAACTTAATGAGTGAAAGACAGAAAGAGCAAAAGAGTGCCAGCACTAATTCACCAGTTTCAGTAGATACTCATTCACTATTTGTCGACGTCAGCGAGCAGGAAGGCATCAAAGGCAATCCGCTTGGGTTTGGCCTTGGTGTATCCGTAACAGACGCTAACGGAGATGGCTGGCCCGATGTGTATGTGGCCAATGACTTCGTAGAAGATGATTACCTCTACATCAATCAGCGGGGCAAAAATGCCGCCGGTAGGGGGGCCGCATCCCCTGCCTTTCGGGATGAACTGCGCGAGCGGATCGGACACACGTCGTACTCGGCAATGGGCGTCGATATTGCTGATGTGAACAACGATGCGCTGCCCGATATTTTCACGCTCGATATGCTGCCGGAAGATAATGCCCGGCAAAAACTACTGATCTGGCCCGATAGCTGGCAGGTGTATCAGGCGCAGTTGCAGAACGGTTTCTGGCATCAGAACATGCGCAACATGCTTCAGATCAACCAGCAAACGCCGGGCGGGTCGGGCCGGTTTGCCGAGGTGGGGCAACTGGCGGGTGTGTCGGCCACCGACTGGAGCTGGGGCGCACTGCTGGCCGATTTCGACCTCGATGGCCGCAAAGACCTCTTCGTGAGCAACGGCCTCGGCCGCGACCTGACCAACGCCGATTTTACCAAGTACCTCAGCGACGAAGAGCAGATGCAGAAAGGCACCTCGTTGCTCGATCAGTTGAAGCAGATGCCCTCGACACCAACAAAAAACTACATCTTCAGAAATGTGAGCGGGCCGCAACCCGATAGCATCTCGTTTCAGAACCGGCAGAAAGAGTGGGGTTTCGATGAAAATACCCGCTCCAATGGCTGTGCCTATGCCGACCTCGACAACGACGGTGACCTGGACCTGATTACCAACAACCTGAACGAACCCGCCCGCATTTACCGGAACACCCAACGCGACCAAAACGAGGGCCACTTTCTGAAAATAAAACTAAAAGGCCCTGCCGAAAACCCATTCGGCATTGGCGCTACGGTAACCATCGAAAACGGTGGACAAACCCAGACGCAGGAAAACTACCCGACACGCGGCTACCTGTCGGCGAGTCACGATGCCCTGCTGTTCGGGCTACCCGACGGCGGAAAAGCCCTGACCGTTCAGGTACGTTGGCCCGATGGACATACCGACAACGTACCCAACCCGCAGGTCGACCAAACCCTCATCATTGATTATCAGAAATCCCGTCCGGGACCTGCCCTGTTGCCAACCATCTATCCGGCACTGTCTGACAAGCCCCTGTTCAGCGAAGCTGCTGCTGCCGTGAACTGGACACACACGATTGCCCCCGTCAATGATTTTGAACGGCAGTTGATGTTGCCCATGCAGTATTCATACACGGGTCCGCGTATGGCGGTGGGCGATGTCAACGGGGATGGGCTGCCCGACGCGTTTGTGTGCGGCACGCCCGAAAAGCCAGGTACGTTGCTCATCAACAGCGGGGCGGGCTTTACAACAACACCGTTGCCCCCAGCCGCTGCGCTCCGCAAAAATACCGCCGCCCTGCTGGCTGATTTTAACGGCGACAAACGCCCCGACCTCTACGTAGTCAATGGCGGCTACAACTTCCGCGACTGGAGCGATTTGCCCGATCAGCTTTGGCTCAATGAATCGGGGAAGCTGGTGCCGGCCACGTTGCCCGAAGACAAAATCAACGGCTCGTGCGCGACGGTCATCGACGTAGACCGCGACGGCGATCTGGATGTGTTTGTGGGGGGGCATGTGCGGCCAAACCGGTTTCCGCTGGCCGACGAAAGCATGCTGCTGATCAACGATGGGCGCGCGCATTTTACGCCGAAATCGCTGGGTAAGCTGGGCCTCATTACCGACGCCACCACCACCGACGTAAACCACGACGGCTGGCCCGATCTGGTTGTAGTGGGCGAATGGATGCCGGTGACGGTGCTTGTAAACGCGCATAACCAATCATTCACCCAATCGCCCATTCAATCCTTATCGGGCTGGTGGAACCGCGTAGAAAAAGCTGACCTCGACGGCGATGGCGATGAGGACCTGATTGTCGGGAACATTGGCCAGAACACGCAATTCCGGGCCAACGTGGCCGAACCGGCTTCGCTTGTCTATGAAGATTTCGATCAGAACGGCGTCCTCGATTGCTTCATGACGTACTACATTCAGGGAAAGCCGTACCCCGCCCATACCCGCGACGAAATTGGCGATCAGGTGACCAGCCTTCGCCGCACATTCCAGACCTATGCTTCGTACTCCACCGCTACGCTCGACCAGTTTTTCGACCCGTCGGTGCTACAAAAGGCAAAAAAGCTTGACATCAACGAAACCCGGTCGCTCGTATTGGAAAACCGGAATGGCGAGTTCATTCCGCACAACCTGCCGCCTGCTGCCCAATATGCGCCCCTCTACGCCATTTTGGCCGACGATCTGGATCATGACAACAAGAAAGACCTGGTGCTGATGGGCAACAACTCGAAACTCCGTCTGCGATTGGGTAAAGTGGACGCGAACTACGGTCTGGTACTCCGAAATAAAGGCAACTTCCAGTTTGAAACCCTGCCCATGACCAGAACCGGCCTGTTCGTCAACGGCGACATCCGCGATATAAAGCGCGTAGGAACGTACCTGCTGATCGGCGAATGCAACGGCCCGCTGAAAACGTTCACCGTAAGTGGCTTCGTACAATAATGGTTGCTGGTCCGGGCTGTAGTGGCTTTTTGCTGTGGCTGTAGGCTTCGCGCTGTCGGTTGCTGTTAGGTTGCTCTCGCTGGGCCCTTCGACAGCAACCGACAACAGCGTCAGCCACAGCAACCCATAACAAAAAGCAACAAGTAACACATCACCCAATCGTCTGTCAATTCATTGAAAAGAACGCAATACATCCTCTCACTCCTGATTCTCTCCGTTGGCTGGGGCTGTAGAACTACGCCCAACGAGCCGAAGCTGTTCGAAACGCTTGATTCGGCCAGGACCGGCGTGACGTTCGTGAATCGCCTTACCGACACGCCGCAACTGAACATCATCGACTACCTCTACTATTATAACGGCGCGGGCGTTTCGGCGGGTGATATCAATAACGATGGCTTGACCGATCTGTATTTCGTCTCAAATCAGGGGCCGAACAAACTATACCTGAACAGAACACAACCTGGCGGACTTCCACATTTTCAGGATATTTCGGAAACCGCGCGTGTAGAAGGAAACGCCGACTGGCAAACCGGAACGACGATGACCGACGTAAATGGCGACGGACTGCTCGACATCTACGTTTGTGCGGTCAGCGGGTTTAAAGGCGGCGGTAACGTACCTACTAAAGGGCGCAACGAACTCTATATCAACAATGGGAATGGCCCAGAAGGCATCACCTTTACTGAATCCGCCGAAGCCTATGGACTGGCTTTCGCGGGCTTTTCAACCCAGGCTGCTTTCTTCGATTATGACCACGACGGCGACCTCGACTGCTTCCTGCTCAACCATGCCGTTCATTCCGTCCGCTCGTTCGATAAAGTCACCGCCCGCAATCAGCCCGATTCGTTGGCGGGCGATTTCCTGTTCGAGAATAAAGGCACTGGTAAGCCTTTTCAGGATGTATCGGAGAAGGCTGGCATTTTTCAGGCGCCGATGGGCTACGGGCTGGGCGTGGCCGTGGCCGATATGGACAACGACGGTTGGGAAGACATCTACGTCTCGAACGATTTCCATGAAGACGATTACCTGTATCGGAACAATCGGCACGGTGGTTTTGTGAACGTAGCACCGCAGCAACTGGCCCACACCAGCCGCTTTTCGATGGGAAACGATGCCGCCGATGTGAACCACGACGGCTATGCCGATCTGGTGACGCTCGACATGTACCCGGAAGACGAAACGGTAGAAAAATCGTCGGCCGGCGAAGACCCGCTGGATATTTACACCTACAAGCTGGCCTATGGCTACATGAACCAATATAGCCGTAACTGCCTGCAACTGAATCAGAAAGGGCAACGATTTGCTGAGGTAGCTGCCTTGTCGGGTATTGCGGCGACCGACTGGAGCTGGTCGCCGCTACTGGCCGATTACGACCTCGATGGGCAAACCGATCTCTTCATTGCAAATGGTATCGTTCGCCGCCCCAACGACCTCGATTACGTCAAGTACGTATCCAGCGACTCGGTACAGTCGGCAATGGGTACGTCGGCTGAGGCGCTGCAAAAGACAATTCAGATTATGCCGACAGGCAACGTGCATAATTACCTCTACCGGGGAACGCCCGAGTTGCAGTTCCAGGACAAGTCGCTGGCCTGGGGATTCGACGTACCCAACTGCGCCAGCGGAGCCGCTTACGCCGATCTGGATAACGACGGCGACCTTGATCTGATCACCAATAACCTGAACGACCCGGCCGGTATTTACCTGAATCGGGCCAACGTGCTGTTTCCGCAACATACGTACCTGAGCGTGCGCTTACAGGGCATTGGGGCCAACACCGCCGGGGTGGGCGCGAAAGTTATTCTGCGCTATGAAACAGGCGGCGATAGCCTACAGATGCAGCAATTGATGCCGACACGTGGTTTTCAGTCGTCGGTAGAGCCGCGCCTGAATTTTGGCCTGGGCACGCGTAAAACGATTGATTCGCTGATCGTGATCTGGCCAAATCAACAGATGGAGATGCGCACCAACGTACCTGCCAACCAGCAACTGGTACTGAAACAGGCCGACGCGAAACTCGACGGTCGCGGGTATGTCATTGCTCGTTCGGGCCGCGCGAAGGCAGACCGATTGTTTACAGAAGCGTCTGATTCTATGCTGGTTCCGTATCGGCATCGGGAAAATTTGTCCTATCTGGATTTTTCCCGCGAATCGCTGATGCCGTTCAAAGTCTCCACCGAAGGTCCCCGTTTGGCGGTGGGCGATGTGAACGGCGATGGGCTCGACGATGTGTATGCAGGCGGGGCGCGCAACCAGCCAGGTACGTTGCTGCTGCAAACGCCATCCGGCCGGTTCGTAGCCAGTCCGCAACCCGCTATGGCGGCCGACTCAGCATCCGAAGATGTCGACGCCCTCTTTTTTGATGCAGATGGCGACCGCGACCTGGATATATACGTGGTGTCGGGCGGCAACGAATTTTCCAGGAATGACCCGCCACTGGCCGATCGGCTCTATCTGAATACCGGCGGGCAATTCAGCAAATCGACGGGGTTACCTCAACTGGCGGGTAACAAAAGCTGTGTTCGTGCCGCCGATATTGACGCCGACGGTGATCTGGATTTGTTTGTAGGTGGGCGTGTAGTGGCGAATCACTACGGCCAAACGCCCGATTCGTACCTGCTGATCAACAACGGGAAAGGCCAGTTTATGATCGAAACGGATCAACGTGCGCCCGGCCTTCGTCAGGCAGGCATGCTCACCGATGCCGTTTGGGCCGATGTCAACAACGACCGTCAGCCTGATCTGGTTGTGGCGGGCGATTGGATGGCTCCCCGCGTTTTCCTGACCCAAAAAGGTAAGCTTACCGAAGTCGACAAACTGTTTGGAGACGTACCTATGGCCGGTTTCTGGCAATGCCTGGCCGCGGCTGATTTCGATAAAGACGGCGACATCGACCTGATGGCGGGTAATCTGGGCCTGAATACCAAGTTTCGGAAAGGCCCCGACGGACAGTTGCGCATGTGGGTGAAAGACATGGATGGGAACCAAACCACCGATCAGGTATTGGCCTACAAACGGCTGGGAAACACCGGCGACTGGTTTCCGGTAGCCACGAAAGACGAACTCGGAAAGCAGATGCCGGGCATTATCAACAAGCGGTACGTTGCCTACAGCAGCATTGCCGGAAAACCTGTTTCAACTATCTTCACTGCGTCTGAACTAGTCGATGCCGACGAGCGCACGATTGATCAGTTTGCGTCGGTCTACCTCGAAAATACGGGCAAAAAAGGTGAGCCGCCTACGTTCCAGGTACGTTCCTTACCGTTGTTGGCGCAGGTGTCGAAAGTTTTTGCCCTAACCCCCTTCGATGCGGACGGCGACGGTGATCTGGACGTATTGGGCGGCGGTAATTTCTATGGCGTAGGTACGTATCAGGGCCGCTACGATGCCAGCAGCGGCTTTGTTTTGTACAATGAAAAGGGCCGTTTCACGGCTCCGTCGCCTTATGATACTGGTTTTGTGCTAAACGGCGAGATTCGTTCCATTGTACCGGTGCAAGGCCGTAGTGGTCAGTTTGTGCTGGCTGGAAGAAATGGGGGACGGGTGCAGGTTTTTCAAACCTATAAAGTCAAAAAAGAGACCTTATAGGTTGAGTGATACCCTCCAATCTCCCACTAATTATCCACCTCCGTCACAACGGGCCGGTCATCTTCCTGCCGCTTTTCGTAGCGGACTTTAAAACGGGATAAGTTGGGTTTATATGCCCGTTTTCGGCGTAGCTCGTGCTGGTAGATAGTCTGGCCCAACTGGTAGAGAAACGGCCAGCCAACGGTGTCGTACTCGTATTTGTCGTCGTTTAAAATCTCGTCGCTGTTCGCGTAGATCACCGCCGTAAGCATGTATTCGACCTTGTTCCTGAAGTCGGCGACGTAGGATGCATCAGTCAGAAAACCGTAGGCCCACCCTACTTTGTTGAACACGCGCAAGCCGTCAGGAAGGTGGTGCAGACTGTCGCGGAAGAAGAATTTAGCGTAGCTGTCGTAGAATTTCTGACCGTCGTACTTCGGGTAATTCGTCTCGCCGGGCGCCTGCGACAAGTACTGGTAGATAAACTGGTAATCGTTGGCAGTCAGGTTGAATCGCTGTTTCTCCGATACTGATTCCGGGAATAATGCCGATTGCAGGATCTGTTGCAGCGATTCGAGCGGGAGTTTGTTCCGCGTGGTAAAATCGAAGGGCTGCTTCACCAGACTGTCGCGAACGTAATACCCTTTGCCGAGGCGGGCTGGGCGGCGAAAATCGAACGGATCGGTGTTGTAGGCGGCGGGCTGAGTGTAGAGCAGCGTACCATCGGCGGCGATGAACCGAACGGGGTTGGTGTGGCGGTTTTCGTCGGCTGTCATCCTGACAAAGCGGTGCGTAATCCGCGTATCGGGATAGCCTTTGGCATGTAACGAACGGTTGATCTGCTGTTGCCCCACAAACTCGTACATGCGGCTGTAGGGATCATTTTCGCTCACCAGGAAGGCTTTTCGGATGAGATGGGCCACGGACGGATAACCCGATTGCGCGGTCTGGTCGGTCCACTCCTTCGTCTGTCCGCTGAAGGCACTGTCGAACTGCATGGCGGTGAATTTGGTCACCTGCGGCTTGTTCAGCAAGTTCAATTTTTCCAACGACAGTAACGCCAGCGGCAATTTCACCGTCGAAGCGGGGTTGAAGTAGTCGGTGCTGTCGACCCGGAAATAGTAATTGGTAAATGAGGGTCGGTTGGCCTTGTCGCGGTTTATCTGCGTGTAGATGATCTGCAACCGGTACTTCTCGGGCTGTTGCATCACCTGCCGAAAAATGGGGCTGGTATTTGTGTTCAACAGGTTAGCCAGGTACGTATCTGTGCGGGCCTGACCGTAGATTGGGAGCGTGAAAAAATAAAACAGGAAGAAAATCGATGACTGGCGCATGGCCAAATATAGGTTACTCAATCGTAATCGTGTGCTGAAACGGCGTAAGGCCGGTCATGTACACGTGTATGCCGTTGGTTCGGAGGGTGCCGAAGTGGGTAGCGTACAGTTCGCCTTCCAGGCCTGTGAGCTTTGCGTGGCTGAAAACGCCCGGCCCGAATTTGATCGAGTCACCGCCGAATGTGTATTCAGCAGTGCCGTTTTCCAGCGCGTAATTGTCGGTGCCATCGTCCACTTTTTTCACGCCGGTTAAGCGCCCGCCTTCCCTGAAGCAGAACTCGAGCACCACGTGTACGCCTGTAATGCCGGTTACATTGATAGCCAGGGTATTCGCGCCGTTGGCTTCCTCAACGCTAACTGTGACGGCCAGTTTGTTGATATTGCTCTTGGGTCTATGCTCGAAATCCATCTTGTTCCAGAACCGGCCATCGGTGCTTGGGCTGTGCTTATAATTGCCGTCGGCCTTTCTGTACGGCGCTGGCAGGGGCTGGTAGTACGGTGCTTCGATGGTGCGTGTCAGCACATACGTGTTGCCCACCTTCGCAATGCCTTCGCTGTGGAAGTAGCCCGTACTGAAAAAGTCGGTCGACAGACGTAAGTAATTCAGGATGGCCTGTCCCTTTCGGAAAGCGAAAAAGTTGGGACTGTTGGCTCGACCCGAGGCGATAATCAGCGGAAAATCAGTGCCGCCAAACAGCGTCGTTGTCGTGTCGTTCCGGCGGATGCGGACCAGACTCGTTTCCTTGAAAAAACGCTCATACGTTACTGGTGGGTTTTTCGGGCTGGGTACCACCTGTTTAAAAAGGGGTTCTTCGAGGTAATACGCCAGCAGGTCTTTGCCAATCAGTTCATCAAAACCCGGCATCGACTTAATAAACTCCGCCATAGCCGCGAATTCAGGATTGTTGTCATGAATGGCCATGAATGTATAATCCTGAAAATAATGGTGATTCAGTAGGCTGATGGTCTGGTACTGATCCTGCCGCCGCGAATCGTTCGACACAAGATCGCCGTTTGGTTCGGTGTGGTAATAAACGAGGTTCAGGTTCCTCCGGACGGGCTCCAGCAGCTTTGGCCGTTTCAGCAGGCTGGCCATCGTGATCAGCGACCGGTCGATCACTTCCGAATAGATCATGCTTCGTTCGAGATAATTTCCTTCCCGATCGCAATAAACACCTTCCGATAGCCACTCGTCTATCCGCTTAACGTACCCGGCGTTGGGGTAAAGGGCGTTGATCTTGGCCAGTGCGCCCGATACGACCCATCGATGATTGGGCGTATGGATACCACCCGTTTGCAGGGCTTCACCCGCCTTTACGATGAACTGTTTCAGCAGTTTTTTTACGTCGGTGAGGGCGGCACTGTCGTTTACGTTCAGGATGGTAGCACCGGCGCAGAGCGGTTCCATGATAAAAGCGGTGTCGGGCGGTGAGGCCAGATTGCCCAGATCGAGGGTGCCGTCTTCATGCTGCGCTTTTATCAGCGCCCGGACGATCTTTTCCAGATAAGGGATCAGTTCACTTTTCTGGTAATAACCCGACGTTGGTTCGCAGTAGGCAGCGGCCAGATTCGCCATATCGAACCCCAACCGCCGCCGAACGCTGGTGACCTCCGGCGTCAGGGCTTTGAGCACGTTAGCCGTTTCCTTATTGTTGGCGGCCACAATTCGTTTATAGAATTCGTCTGCGGCGGGTGCCGGGGCGGCCAGCGTGGCGTAGGGTGCCAGGCCAGCGAGCGTACCATATGCAATGCACTGTTTTAGAAAAAGCGCTCTTGATAGGGTGGGCATGCGTGTGTTGAGCAGGGGAAGTGGGTTTTTGTTGGGCAACTAGTACTGACGCCTGTCGAAGGGACAGGCGTCAGCAATTACGCGGAAGTTATCACCTCAGTAACCTGGATTCTGGGTCAGGGCTGGGTTCACGGTAAAGGCACCCGTTGGAATGGGGAATATGCGCTTATTGACGTCGGCATCTGTTTTGAACCCCCACTTTCCTTCAAACTTGCCGAACCGGATCATGTCGTTGCGGTGCCAGGTTTCCCAGGCAAACTCGCGGCAGCGTTCGGCGTAGATGTCGTCCAGGGTCACGCTCGTCAACGCGGGCGACGTAGTTCGGTTTGACCGGAGCAGATTCACCAGCGACAACGCCGTTTGGCCCTGCGTAGCGGCGCCTCCACGCAGAATCGCTTCGGCTTTCATCAGAATGATATCCGAGTAGCGGAACACAGGTACGTCGTTATTTTGGTTCCGCGATGTTGAGGAGGCATCGGGGAAGAATTTGACGTTTCGGTAGCCCATATTCCAGGCAATCTCGTCGTTGCCGCAGTCGTATGTGGCCACATCCTGACGCAGGGTAATGTCGGGCGTCAGATTCACCTGGTAGGTATACGCCGCTCCGCCGTCCGAACCGGCGTAGGTCTGGTCATATCCTTTTTTGGTGGTGGTTACGGTGATGGGCGTCACGCCGTCGGCCAGAAACTGCGGGCCGGTGAGCCACTGTGCATTCCGAATATCGTTGGGGTCTTTGAAATTGACGTAATATTCGGGGAGCGTGCTTTCGGGGGCGCTGGGTGTAAACGGCAGGTTGAATCGCTTCGTGTGCGAGCGGGGTACATCGTAGCGGGCGTGGTACATGTTGCTGTTCGTTCCCGGCAACGCGCCCGCGGCGGGGTCATACGGAATGGCGAAGATGAATTCCTTCATCTGTGGGCCATTGTTCGGGTAGAACATTTGCAGATACGTCGACCGGGATTCGATGGAATACAGGCCCGAGTTGATCACGCTGTCGCAGGCGATAACGGCGTCGCTATAGCGCTGGGTGCCGGTATAATATTCCGAATTCAGGTACATTTTGGCCAGCAATGCGAAACCCGTGAATTTGTTGGCACGGCCGTAAATCGCCTGCCCTGATGCCCGGCTCAGGTTTGGTAACGCCGCTTTTACTTCCGATTCGATGAACTTGAATAGTTGAGCCCTGGGTACGTTCGGGTGCGGGGTGAAATCACCGTAGGTCGTGTCGATGGGTACGTTGCCATACAGGTCCATCATCATGAAATAGGCCATCGCCCGTACCATCTTCAACTCGGCCAGGTTCATGGGCTTACCAGGTGTAGAAGCAGGAATTGTCGTATTCAGAATAGACATGGCCTGGTTGGTGGTGCCAACTACCAGCGATAGCCAGTTCCAGGTGCTGTTTGTCCAGCCGTGGTCTTTGTTCCAGTTGTGGTAGTGCAGCATGCGGTAATTCTGGTTATCGAACCAGTTGCCACCCCGGGCGGGCAAAATGGCCTCGTCGCTGCTCAGCGACTGCATAAACCAGTAATCGAGCGAGAAATTGCCCCGCAAGGCCGCGTAAGGCGGACCGGATGCCTGAATGAACTGCGATGTATTCTGGGGAAAAATGTCGGGTGTTAATGAGGTTGTAATGGGCACATTAACATCGTGGCAGGCCGAAAACAGGTAAGTTAGCAATACCAGTAACGTGCCGAAGGAGAGATGCTTTTTCATTGGTTTTCCTGGCTAATAGGTTAGAATGACACGTTTACACCCAGAAGGAATGTCCGGGTTTTGGGGTAGAAGTTGTTCGAGTCAACACCCGGCGCAAGCCCGCCCTGATTCACTTCGGGGTCAATGCCTTTGTAGCTGGTAATGACAAACGCGTTGTTTACCGAGGCATATACCCGAACGGTACGGATGTACTGGCTCAGGTTTTTGAGCGTATAGCCCAGCGTGGCGTTATCGAGGCGTACGTAGCTTCCATCCTCGATAAAGCGGCTTGAGTATTTGAATGAGTTGACATCCGTCGCTTTTTCGTCGGCCACATCCACGAGTATGTTGGTAAACTGGGCTGTGCTCGGCCGGAAGAGATCGGCGCGGGTGGCGTTGAATATTTTGTTGCCGAATACACCCCGGAAAAACACATTGAGGTCCAGGTTGCCGTAGCGCAGGGTGTTTGTCCAGCCTATCAGCAGCTTAGGCTGCGGACTCCCCAGGTATTTGTAATCGGCCCCGATAGCGGGCGTGGTAGTCAGGTTTCCGTTGCGGTCGATGTACTGCGAAACGCCTTTGTCGTTCTTCCCGGCATACTCGAGGGTGAAGAATTGCCCTACCGGCCGACCCGCTTTCAGAATCTGGAGGGTACTGCCCGTTTGTCCGCCGCCTTCAGGCTGGGTGATTCGTACCGAGTCGCCACCAACGAAAAGCGGGTTAGTCAGGCTGTTGATCTTATTCTCGTTATGCGCCAGGTTGAGGCCGGTTGTCCAGCTAAATTTACCGGTTTGCACTGGCGTGGCGTTCAGGCTGAGTTCAACGCCTTTGTTGCTCATGCTACCGCCGTTGGCAATAATGCTACCGGCAGGCACCAGCACCGGGTTGACCCGGTAGGAATAGATCATGCCGGTGGTTTCTTTGTTATACCACTCCAGGGTGCCGCTTACTTTGCCTTTCAGAATGGTGAAATCGAGACCGAAGTTGGTCGTGGCCGTTTTCTCCCATTGCAGGTTCGGGTTAGCCGCCTGCGTTGGTCCGTAGGCGGCGGTCTGTACGCCGTTGTAGTAGTACGTACCCAGGCTACCCGAAATAAACTGCGCTGTGTAGGCATTGAAACCCGACGAGTTGCCCGTCACCCCGTAGCTGGCCCTGAATTTCAGGTCGCTGAACAGGTTCTGGTTCTGCATAAACTTCTCCTGGTCGATGCGCCAGGCTACGCCCGCTGCCGGGAAATAACCCCACTGGTTGTTACCACCAAATACCGAACTGCCATCGCGCCGGATCGAGCCCTGCACCAGGTATTTGTTCTTGTAATTGTAGTTCAGGCGGGCGAAGTCAGAGATCAGGCGCGTTTCCTGGTAGATACCATCGGCCCCAAAATTGATCCGGTAGGATGAAATAGCATAGGGGTTACTCAGCGCGAAATTGTTGTAGCCGATATTGTCGACGGGGAAGTTTGTGCTCGACGTCTGGAAACCGTCGCCCGAGATATTGCCCTGCCACGAATAGCCCACTACGGCGTTGATCGAGTGGTCGCCAATCTCTTTGTTCCAGGTCAGAAACGTTTCCAGCACCTTGCGCGTGGTCTGGTAGGTGTTGCGCAACGCCGACCCGTTGGTACCGAAGTTCAGCAGGCTGTGGACGAGCGGCGGGTCGGGGTTATTGTAGAAGTTGGCGCTGTTGTACTGCGTGTAATAGCTGGCGTACGATTCACCATGTAGCGAGGTGTTGTTCTGGTACGACAGGTTGATGTCATACGAAAGGCCGAACGGTAATTGCACCTGCGTAAACAGCGACCCCACCAGGTTATTGTACTTCGTGTTGTCTTTGGCGTAGTTGATCATCGCCGCCGGATTGAAGTAGCCCGTATTCTGAAAATTCTCGAAGTACGAACCGTCTGGATTCGTCACCGGCGACACGGGCAGGTGATTCACCATTTGCAACAACACGTTGTTCCGCAGTGGTGTGTTGTTGGCATTGCTGTTGGAGTTGGTAATGTTCAGCCCAAACTTCACCTTGTCGTTAAAAGCCATCTGTTCAACGGCCAGGCGGGCAATAACCCGGTTGAGCGAGCTACCCTGCAAAATACCCTGCTTGTCGAGGTAGTTGATGCTGGCGCTGTAGGTGCTGTGGTCGGTGCCACCGCTGATCGAGATATTGTGGTTCTGTGAAATGGCGGTGCTGCGCTGAACGGCGTCCTGCCAGTTGGTATTGGCACCCAGATCATCTTTAGGAGAAAAGGATTGTCCGTTTGCCGTTAGAAACGCCCGAAGCTGTGTGGCATCCATCATATTCAGTTTGCTGGATACTTTTTCCATGCCAACGTACCCACTGTAGGTAATCTGGGCCAGCCCTTTCTTGCCGCGTTTGGTGGTCACCATGATCACGCCGTTGGCGGCCCGGTTTCCGTAGATGGCAGTCGCAGCGGCATCTTTCAGTACATCGATTGAAGCGATATCGTCGGGGGCAATGATCGAAATATCGGCACCCGGCACGCCGTCAATGACGTAGAAAGGGCCTTGCGAGCTGTTGATCGTTGAAGCACCGCGCAGAATCACGGCGGCGGGCGCGTTGGGGTCACCGTTGGCCGAAATGTTCAGGCCGGGCACTTTACCCTGCAACAACTGGCCTACATCGCTGATGGCTCCCCGGTTTAGTTCTTCCGGCTTAATGGTGCTCACGGCGCTGGTCAGGTTTTTCCGCGACTGCGTACCGTAACCCACCACCACCACTTCGTTCAATTGCTTGTTATCGACGCCCAGGGCGATGTCGATCGTGGTGCGGCTGCCAACTACGATTTCCTGCGTGGTGTAGCCGATAAACGATAACACCAGCGTAGTACTGGCGTTGTCGTACTGTTCAGGAATGGTGAGGCGGTATTTGCCGTCGCCGTCGGTGATGGTGCCGAGGCGGGTTCCTTTCAGCACTACGCTAACGCCGGGAAGGCCGCTGCCATTGGCCCCGTCGGTCACGCGGCCTGCGATCGACCGGTCGGCTACCGTTTTGGCCTCCAACTGATTCACGGATGACTGGTTACCGCCAGAGCCGTCTCCTGTTGCGCTGCTCGTAGCCGGGTTTTTAAACAACGCAATCTGTTTGCCTGACAATTCATAACCGATACGAAGCGGAGTGAGCAGTTCGCTCAACAGGGCCTTTAACGTACCTGAACGCGACGTCAAGGCCACGCGCTGATCGGCCTGAATCTCTTTCGGATTGTAAATGAACCGCACACTCGTGCTACGTTCCAACTGAGCCAGTGCGCTTTTCAGGCTGGTGTTGCTGGCTTTAATCAGCACCTGCTGATCGAGCACTTCCTGCCCGTTTGCCACGTGAGCCAGCGTGGTGCTCACAAACAAACTAGCGATCAGCAGTTGAGAAACCGATAGTTTCATGAGTCGGATCAGAGACGGGAATTTACTATAGAGTTTATCCATGAGGTTAACTTGTTAGTTACTCACGGATAGCAAAGCAGCCAGACAGATACTGTATGACGTGTAATTATTTTTATAAATTCTTTTCAATATCTACCAGCTACACTCAAATATACTCATCTATTATCACATCCAAGACTATGAATAATGATCTGACCGTCGACGATTTCGTAGGTTGAGCGCGAAATTCGGCAGACCAGATTTAGCTTTTCAAACAGCGATTCACCGGAGAGGTTCGCCGTGATGAAACAGTTTTTAACTGTAATAGGGTCATACATGACCGTAAGGCCATAGGTGTTTTCAAGTTGCTTAAATACTTGAGCAATAGGTGCTTCATCAAAAACATACTCGTTCACTTCGACGGCATGAAGCACGATAGGCTGCTGCACCACCGATTTTACCAGCCGGTCTTCCTGCTCAATAAAGGCCACTTGCTGATTGGCCGTTAACACCACCCCGACCGATTCATTCTTCTGTAACTGGCGCGCCTGCCGAATGTCTTTCCGCGTGTAGACCGAAACCCGCCCCGAACGTACCTCTACGGTTGCGTTTTTCCCTTCGGTAGTGACCAGAAACGACGTACCCAGCACCTGCGTAGAAATCCGATCGGCGTGAACCCAGAACGGACGTTTCGGATTTTTGGTGATACTAAAGAACGCCTTACCGCTCAGATACACTTCGCGTAGACTGGCCGCAAACTGTTTGGGGTAGCGCAACCGGCTGTTTGGGTAAAGCGTAACCACGCTCCCATCCTGAAGCGTCAGGCTCTGGGGCTGCGGTTGTGAGTTCTCTACCTCGTTGAAATTGGCCACCAGCACCGGACTGATTTCGGCAAGCCGATCCTGGGCGTCCGTATCTGCCCGATACGTGAGGAATACGTACCCCAATCCGACCACGAGCAGGATCGAGGCGGCAATAGCAAGTGTTCGCCCTACCCAAAATGAACGTACCTGCTGCTTGTGCTGCTGAACAATGGCGGTCGACAACTGAATAAGTTCGTCGTCGGGCAAAGCCGTATTTTTTTCTTCCAGCGCGTACAGAAAAGACCGGGCCAGTTGTACTTTCCCGGCCACATCGGGATGAGCATCCATCCAGGCCGACCAGAAAACGTCGCTTTGCGGATCCCGATGAATGACCCATTGCCGGAAAAGCTCGTCCTGTGTGAAGTCTTCAACGCTAAATTTCTGGTAATCGGGATTCATGATACGTCTGCGTCAGGTTGGTAATAGATGGCAGAAAAGATGCCTGGATACTTGTTTTTAGGCATTATTTAGAAAAAGACATACCTACCATTGCCGTCAGCAGGATCAGGCCGACCCAGTTTTCGCGAAAACTTTTAAAGGCCACCTGCAACAAATTCGATACCGACTGCGGGTTAACATCCATAATAGCCGCAATTTCGTCGCGTTCCAGGTTCTGGTAGAAACGCAGGTAGATAACCTCGCGCTGCCGTTTGGGCAGTTTGTTCAGGGCGTCGGCAATACGGTGGGTCGTTTCAGCCAGACTTTCCTGCTCGATCATCGACCACTCGGGCGAAAATTCCACGAAGCCTCCTTCGTTTTCCAGATTCACCGAGTCATCGTCTTTCAGAATACGTTGCCGGTACCCTTCGCGGATCACTCGCTTCCGAACGCAGCTCAGTAGGTACGCCCGCACGCTGTCGGGCGTGCTGATGCGGTCGCGACGGTTCCAGATTTCGATGAATACTTCCTGTACGCAGTCTTTCACGAAATCTTCGTCCTGCACGAATTTATAGCCGTAGTTCTGCAATGGGTTGAAGTAGCTCGTCAGCAGTTTACCAAAGGCCAGTTCACTCCCGTTTTTCAACTGCTGCCAAAGTTGAATGTCGGTATTAGCCGTGTATGGAGTCGTACGTGATGCCATAGGTAATGGAGAAACTTACTCGAACTGAAAGGCAAAGTACGTGCAGGGTTTCCGGCCGTTGTTGGTAATGTTGTGGGGTACGTTCGATTCCAGGTACGTTAGATCACCCGTCGAATTGGGAATGAGCCTGCCATCGACGCTCGATTCGGCCTCGTTGTTCACCATGATCAGCATTTCGGCGGCCCGGTGCGTGTGGGGCGGGTGGCTGGCCAACCCGTTGTTCAGCGTCGTCACGTGCATTTCAAACCGTTTTGTCATGGCCGTAGCCCGGTCGAACATACGTCGGATACCGCCTTTGTCGTGGGACTGAAACGGCACTTCGTTCCAGTCAACCCAGAACGAACCGCCTGCTTTTTGCCCCCGCGCCAGATCAACCGGGGCCTTCGACTCGTAGCGCATTACGTAATAGGTGGCCGGTACGTTACCTTTATTTTCGAAACCATGTTCATCGCCGGGCATCATCAGGGCAATGCTGTTTGGTCCCAGCGTTTTGGTTTTCCCGGCAATGGTCACTGTCAGTTCACCCTCGCGAATGATAATCAGCTCTTCATCGTCGTGTTTATGGGCCGGGTGTGGGGCCTGATGCGCCGCCAGGGTGGTGGTATGCACTTCAATATGCTTGAAATCCGTCGCGCTGCCTTCGAGTAATTTCCGCTGTTCGGTTCCCGGTTTCTTCACAACGGGCGCCTCTTTCCAGGCATACACAGCAGACGCGATCGGCTGCGCCACTGATTGGGTCATAGCTGCGAGCACAAAGAGGAGAACAATGAGGAAACGAGCCATAAGCAGTCAAGGGTTGGGAATACATTGACTTTCGCTGGCGTTGGATGTGGCTTCGCGCTCTAGGCCTAGAGCGCGAAGCCACATCCAACGCCAGCGAAAAATTCACAGGTACGTACCTCAAAGCCGTCATAGTCTATGAATCTAATGATCGGGCTATGTCAATAACGCCCTACTGCCCTGCCGCCGACAGCCTGGTAAAGGTCAGCCGGGGAATCGAGATGCCCGTTTCTGATTTGATGAATAGCTTGTTCAGGGGTTGCTCTGGAAAAACGATATCCGTCATCACGGTAAGTCCGCCGTCGGCAAACAGTTCCACAGAGGCTACATCGGCCAGTAAGGTCAGCGACAGATTATTGGCTGTCGATAAGCGCGGGGCGGTGTGCCGTTTGCCGAAGCCTTTCTCAAAATCCGTTTTGCCCGATTTCGACCGGTCGATGTAGTATGAATTCGTACTTTTCTCGTAGCCAATCACCAGTTCATCGCCTTGTTCATTGGCCAGCACAAGGCTGAAATCGCTGGTTGCGGGGGCCAACAGCGTGAGTTTAAACAGAGTTGTCTTGCCGGTTTTGGCGGTTAAATCAACCTGCTCCCGCACAGGTACGTTGGTCAGCGTGGTTGATTTGCCGTTCAGTTTGTCTAGCTCTTTTACTGGCATCGACGTTAGATACAGTTCTTTGCCTACCTCTTTCAAAGCCAACTCGCGCGGCACGGTGGTGGCACTGCGCCAGGGATCGGTAGGTACCTCGCGGGCGTATTGCCAGTTGCTCATCCAGCCCATCAGAATGGTGCGGGTGCCGGTGTTCGAGAACGTTACGCCCGCATAGTTGTCGGTGCCGTAGTCCATCCATTTTGTGGTGGTGGAATAGGGTTTGAAGGTTTTCCCGTCGAAATCACCCACGAAGTACTGCGTTGCCGAGCCGCCGTTTGGCCCACCGGGATTCATGCTCACCAGAAGCACCCAGGCTTTTTTGCCGTTATGGTTCATCGCCAACAGATCAGGGCATTCCCACACACCGCCATGAGCGCCCAGGTCGGCCCCGAATTCGCTTTCTTTGGTCCAGTTTTTCAGGTTTGGCGACGAGTAAAACGTGACGCGGTCTTTAGTAGCCAGCGTCATGATCCACTTTTTCTGCGGCTCGTACCAGCGCACCTTAGGGTCGCGGAAGTCGACAATACCGGGATTGGGTAGCACGGGGTTTCCGGCATATTTGGTCCACGTTTTGCCTTCGTCGAGGCTATAGGCGAGGCTTTGGTACTGAAATTTGTCTGATTTAGCCTTTTCCAGTTTCTGGTTGTGATGCGTGAAAATGGCCACTAGCGGTGCTTTTCCATTCGTCCCGAACCCACTGGTATTGTTTACGTCGAGCACCGCGCTACCCGAGAAAATCCAGCCCAGGCTATCGGGATACAGCGCAATGGGCTGCTCCTGCCAGCTTACCATGTCTTTGCTGGTGGCGTGCCCCCAGTGCATCGGGCCCCAAACGGTAGCGTCGGGGTAGTATTGAAAGAACAGATGGTACGTCCCGTTGAGGTACACCATTCCGTTCGGGTCGTTCATCCAGTGGGCTTTGGGCGTAAAGTGAAACTGTGGCCGGTGCGGCTCTGAGCCTGTTTTGACTTGCCCTATAGCCAGGTGGCTAAGGACAGCGAGTAAGACAATGGTGGTGAGTAGGTTTCGCATAACAGATGATAAAAACCCGCTGATGCCTTCCAACAAGGCATCAGCGGGTTGATTTAAATTAGAAGCCCGGATTCTGCTTGTAAAGCCCTTTGGTGAAGCTGATCTCCCGTTGTGGAATAGGTAGGTACTCATCCCGCCCCGCCGTGAACTTGGCCGTAGCCAGGAAAGGCCGACGTACTTTTTCCTTATCGATATAGGCATT
Organism: uncultured Fibrella sp.; assembly: GCF_964250085.1. Lineage (NCBI taxonomy): Bacteria > Pseudomonadati > Bacteroidota > Cytophagia > Cytophagales > Spirosomataceae > Fibrella > uncultured Fibrella sp. Next base: position 184,431 of record NZ_CAXUEC010000007.1, read on the forward strand.
CAGCGTTTTTTCGGCAATGCCCCACCGTACAAGGTCGAAGAAGCGAGGGCTTTCGGTCGCGAATTCCAGCCGACGTTCCCATTGCAGGGCCTTCCGGGCGTAGTCCTGCGTCCAGCCGGTGGCAGCGTACTCTTTCACGTTGTACTTTGAGGCGAATGTACCGTCGGTCTTCTTCAGTCGGCCCGTGCTGGCAGCCGCTCTACGGCGAATCTGGTTAATCACGGTCCGGGCTGGCTCCAGTTGACCTAATTCAATGTTGGCCTCGGCCTGCATCAGCAGCACATCATCGTAACGAATCACGTCAATGTTCTTCGATGAGCCAATGAATGGCCCTTCTTTATGGTACGATGAACTGGTGGCCAACTGTTGTTCTTTCATCGTGTGGAAGAACCCATACACACCCGGATCACGTACCCAGCTATTGCTGAACGGCTTCGTCGGATCGTATTTGTAAGGGTGGCCATCAATGCCAATTGTGTGGTCCACACGGGGGTCAACGGTATCAGTGTTGAAGTCCACATTCTTGTCGTTGAACGTGTCCATCAGCGGCAAACCGTTTTCGTTTGTTTTGTAAGCGTTGGCCAGGTTCTGGCTGGGGGCATGGAACCCGCAGCAGCCGTATTGCGGTGCGCCGTGTGGGTAGTTTAAGCCGGTAACGTAGCTCAGCCGACCAACTGCTGTACCATCATTGATCGAGTACTGAATGGCAAAAATAGACTCAGGTCCGTTCTCGGTTTCGGCAATGAAGTTCTCCGCAAAATCGGGCTGTAGGCTATACTGACCTGAACTGATCACCTGTTGGGTCAGGTTCACCACCTCCTGCAACCGCGTTTTATTGATTGTCGTCACCTGGTGCGTCTCGTTCTGTTCATAGGCCTGGAACAGACGAAGCTTGGCCAGATAGGCCGCCGCCGCCAGCTTGTTGGCCCGTCCTAGCTGCGTTTGTTTGTTGGGCAGATTGTCAACAGCAAACTGGAAGTCCTCAGCGATTTTATTCCATAGTTCATCGTTCTTGTACTTCACGTTCGACTCAGCCAGGATAGCCTCGCTCGACATATCCTCGGTAATGAACGGGATATTTTTGAACAGCATCTTCAACATGAAATGCGAGTGGGCTCTCAGGAAACGTACCTCAGCCTGACGTACTTTCTTCAACGGAAACTCAGCTTCAGTGAGCGCATTCAGGCTTTTCAACGCGGCGTTTGCCCGTGAAATGGCTTTGTAAAAATTCTCCCAGGTGAACGGGTGCATCAAGCCCATATCCGGCCGGGTGAGGTTATAATGTTCGTAGAAATCGACTTCTGCTACATCGCCTACGCCGCCCCCGCCTTTATAGGCATCGTCGGACCGAACGCTTCCGTACACCCACATGCTGGTCATGGGGCCAACCATGTCGTCATTGCCAACACCGGCGTAAGCCGCCGTGACAAGGGCATCGGCCCCGGATGCCGATTTTATGTTCTCTGATGACAGCAATCCCTGTGGCTGATAGTCGAGGTAATCTTTGCAGGAAGAGGTAATGAGTAGCCCTATGGCTACTAGTAATGAGGAGGTTAGTTTATTGTTCATGTCGATCTGAGGCTTAGAAGGAAACGTTTATGCCTGCGGTGAAGGTGCGGGGAATTGGAATTGCGTTAATGTCAACGCGCTCTGGATCAGGGCCCTGGAAATTGCCTGATTTGATCAGGAACAGGTTCTCGGCCATAACGTAGACGCGAAGCCGTTGCAGGTTCACCTTTTTGATCAAGTCAGTATTCAGGGTGTAGCCCAACTGTATGTTCCGTAGCTTGAAATACGAGGTGCTGGTAAAGAAATAATCGGAGGTGCGGGTTTCGCCGTTAACATCTGACAGCGACAGGGTAGGAATTTTGGAGCTGCTATTAGTGGGCGTCCAGGCGTTGAACACACCCGGCCCAACGTTGTCGCGGCCCCTGATAAAATTGTTGTAGAACGTGTAGGCGTCAAAGCCAGACCGGCCAGCTACACCAGAGCCGAAAATAGACAGGTCGAACCCTTTGTAAAACGCTTCAATACGCAGGTTGTATTCAAAAGCAGGGAGGGTTGTGCCGAAGAATACCCGGTCATCATCGTTGATCACGCCATCGTTATTCGTGTCAACGTACCTGATACGACCGGGACCGGCCCCCACCTGTTTGGGTGCGGCGTCTACTTCTGCTTTGCTCTGAAAAAGCCCGGCGGTTTTGTAGCCAAACAGGTCAAACTGGGAGTGGCCAAGAATCGTACTAACCGCATTGCCTGCGTAGGCGGCCCGTACTTCTTCGGGTAGTTCGGTGATTTTATCCCTGAACCGGCTGATGCCCGTCATGATGTTGTACGTGAAATTGCCCTGGGCTTTAGGGTAATACCCCAGCGAAAACTCGAAGCCCTGGTTCGATTTGGCGGCACCATTAACCGCCCTCAATTGCCCTTCGCCCACGGCCGAAGCAACGGGTGGCGTGATCAGAATATCGCTCGTTTTACGGGTAAAGTAATCGAATGAGCCCTGGAAGGTGCCGTCCAGAAAACCAAAGTCGAGCCCTATGTTTGCCTCATCGGTAGTTTCCCACTTAAGGTTTGGATTGGCTCCCTGGATAGAGACAAAACCAGAGGGAAGGTTCCCGGTGTTGGCCCCGTTGAGGTCATAGGCGGTCCCGATGTTATAGAACTGATCGAAAAAGCCATTATGTCCATTCGGGTATTGCGACTGCCGGGCACCGTAGCGGGTATCGTACAGGCCAAAACGCGCCAGATCGCCGATTTCCTGGTTACCAACCCGGCCCACACCGACGCGTAGCTTCAGGGTGTTGATTGCCTTTATGTCTTTAAAGAAGCTTTCGCGGTCGAGCCGCCAGCCTACCGATGCCGCCGGAAAAATGCCGTATTGGTTATCCGTACCGAACCGCGATGAACCGTCGCGGCGTACGGTTAGCGCAACCAGGTATCTGTCTGAAAACCCGTAGTCAATCCGGGCAAACTGCGATAGCAGGCGGTTGCCCGTGCCAGCACCGGTAACCGTGGCATTACCTGTTCCTGAGTTTAGTGTGAAGTAGTCGGGCGTTTGAACGGCAAACCCTTCTTTCCGGTCAGTCTGGTAGGTAATATCCGTTTTAACGGCTTCAACACCGGCTAAAAACTTAAAGTGGTTCTCGCCCAGGTTGAGGTTATACCGGGCCGTGTTCGACCAGGTTAAGCTCAGAAACCGGTTCTGGTCAATCGTCAGGCTGTTGCTTGTCCGGCCAAATGAACCTTCATCGAATGCCTGTTCGATGTTTTTGGCGTAAAACTGTGAGTTGTCAACGCCCAGGCTCGACCGGATAAACAGGTTTTTAACCGGCTCGATCTCCGCGAATATGTTTCCAAACAGGGTTACCCGGTTGGCATTGTCATACTGGTTGATATCCTGCATATGCAGCGGGTTATTCCGGTCTGAATAGCCAGAGCCAATGGCTCCGCCGTAGGTGCCGTCTTTTGCATAAACGGGAATCGTAGGCGCCAGGGTAATTGCCAAACCCGGTGTGAGTGCGCCGCCAATATCAGTAGAGGACAGCGTTTCGTTCGACGTAGCAAACTGCATATTCGCGCCTATTTTCAATCGGCCCTCAAAGGTGTTGGTCAGGGCGTTGATCCGGCCACTTAGCTTGTCGTAGCCCGTGAACTTCAGCATGCCCGTGTTCTTGAAGTAGCCCAGGTTTACCTGCAACGACGAGTTTTTCGTGCCACCCGCAATAGTCAGTTCGTTGTTGGTAACGATACCTGTCTTGTACATCACATCCTGCCAGTCGGTATCGCCAGCGGGCATGTTGGCCACGCCGCCCACCAATGGCTTCACCGTAACGCCGTTCAGAACAGGGTTGGCGAAATTCTTATTCCAGTCGAACGAGTACAGCGCGCCATAACCATCTTCGGGGTTCACGCCATCATTGACCGAAGCCTGCCAGAGTGCCCGTCCGCGATCGACGGCGTTGAGCATCTTGAACCGGGCGTATTTTTCAGACTGGGCCGAAACGCTGCTGTTAAAGTCGATGCTGAGTTTTCCGTTCGCGTTTGCCCCGTTTTTGGTCGTGACAATGATGACCCCATTGGATGCCCGCGACCCGTAGATCGACGAAGCCGACGCATCTTTCAACACCTGCACCGACTCAATCGAACTGGGGTTCAGCCCCTGGAATACTTCGGGCCGTTTGGTCGGAACACCATCGATGATGTAGAGTGGGTCTGTATTGCCGAGCGTATTGGCTCCCCGAATCAGGATGCGCGAATTGGTGCCGTTTGGTGAGCCTGTCTTTTCGATATATAGCCCCGGAACCCGTCCCTGAAGTGCCTGCATCACGTTACCCGAGCTGATATTCTTAACGGGTGCCAGATCAACTACGGCGATAGAGCCGGTCAGGTCTTCCTTCTTCGAGGTTGTATATCCTACCACCACCACCTCGGATAGCTGACCACCGGCAACCAGCGCCACTCGAACGGTGCTCTGGTTTACAACGGGCACTTCCTGTACCAGATAGCCAATAAACGACACCTGAATAGACGTGGCACTGGCTGGTACGGCGATCGAAAACTTTCCGTTGACATCTACAACGGTACCGTTCGTGGTGCCGGGAATTACGATGGTGGCTCCAATAAGTGCTTCGTTTGTCTTGGCGTCGACAACGCTGCCCGTAACAGTGCGCTGAGCTATGGCCAGCGAGACCGTCAGCAGCAACAGGGTGAGAGTTAATAGATGATTCTTCATTGATTTATACGGATATGGTAAGAATGGTACTGAATTGGTGGTACACAACGGGTCAGGTTGTGGGTTGGGTACTATATTGACTGGTAATGGTTGTTTCTGTAAATGAGGGCGTTGCGCCGCGTTGGGTAGCTACATAGGCACCCGTAGCGCAGGCGAACTCAAGGGCGTTCTGAGCTGGTGAACCCTGCAACGTTTTGTAGAGGAATGCGGCCAGAAAGGCGTCACCACTACCAATGGTATCTTCTACCTCTACTGAAAAGCCCGCTTGTTGTACAAAGCCAGTGGCATCGAGCAGTATGGCCCCGTCGCCGCCCAGTGTTACGCACAACACGTCCAGGCTGTACCGATCGCGCAGTTGCTGCATGGCCCGGTGCATGTCGGTTTCATGCCCATACCAGCCCGACAATTCGAGTAGTTCGTGCTCGTTCAGCTTGGCGATGTCGGCCTGATGCAGGAGTTCGTCAACGGTGGTCTGATCGTAGTGGGGTGCGCGGAGGTTTACGTCGAATACCTTGCGGGGGGCTACGGCCAGCAGTTCCCGCAGGGTTTCATGGGTTTGGGGGCTACGGGCCGCCAGACTCCCATACACGAACAAATCGCTTTGCTGCACCGCCTCGATCATACCCGGCTCCAGCTGGATATAATCCCAGGCAACGGGCTGCACGATCTTGTAGGTGACCTCGTTGCTGTCAGACAAATTGGCTTTAGCTACGCCCGTCAGGTGTGACTGTCCCGTCTGGACCAGTTCTGTTGGAATGTTTTTCTGCGTTAGAAAATCCAGCAGTTCACGTCCCAGGTCGTCGCTACCGACGCGGCTGATGAGTTGGGCGTTCAGGCCGAAGTTGCGCAGGTCGGCGGCCACGTTCATGGGCGCGCCACCGGGTTGCTTGCTGGTAGGAAGTACATCCCACAGAATTTCGCCGAAACAGATGATGGTTGGTGTCATGGCTATCAGGTGGATTAATGGGAAAAAACGGTTCGTTCAATTTTTTCCAGACTGGTGCCTTTCGTTTCAGGCATGATGCGCAACACGAATACCAGTTGCAGCACCATCATCACGGCGAAGAACAGGAAGGTGTTGCCGCCGCCGACCTTTTCAGACAGGTAGGGGAAGGTGAAGGTGATGATGGCGGCCATGATCCAGTGGGTGAAACTGCCCAATGCCTGCCCGCTGGCGCGTACTTCATTGGGGAATATTTCAGAGATAAAAACCCAGATAACGGCCCCCTGCGAGAAACCAAAGAAGGCGATGTAGCCGAACAGCAAGAAAGGTACGGTCATGCCGCTGAAGTCTTCGACGTAGAATGCCCGTGCCACCAGCCCCAGGGTAATAATCAATCCAACCGAGCCAATTTTCATCAGGGTACGTCGGCCGTACCGGTCGATCAGGTTCATCGAAATCAACGTGAAGATGAGGTTGATCAGCCCGATACCTGCCGACGACAGTAACGACGAGCTTTTGCCCAGACCAGTCATTTCAAAAATGCGGGGCGCGTAGTAAATGATTGCGTTGATACCCGATACCTGATTGAAGACGGCGAACAGCACCGCCAGCATAACGGGGGTTTTGTAGTTTCCCGAAAAGAGCCGGGCCGATGCCGATGACGGTGTGCTGCTCTGTTGAATGGCCAGCAACGTTTCCTGGGCCGTTTCCGGATCGATCATGTCGAGTACGGCGCGGGCGGCCTCTACCTGTACTTTTTTCAGGAGCAGCCAGCGGGGACTTTCCGGGATTTTAAGCACCGTAACCAGGAAGATGATCGACGGTAGAGCCTGTATGCCAAGCATCCAGCGCCACGGTTCGGCACCAACGTCCGACAGCAGAAAGTTAGAGAGATAGGCAACCAGAATACCCAGCACCACATTGAACTGGAACATACCCACCAGCTTGCCGCGTGACCTGGCGGGCGAAATTTCGGTAATGTACATGGGCGCAGCCACCGACGAGGCACCAACGCCCAGGCCACCCAGAAACCGGAAGATGAGAAAGATAGACCAGGTTGGCGCCAGGGCCGTTCCCAGTGAGGCCAGCAGGTAAAGGATGGCAATGCAGATCAGAGTTTTCTTCCGTCCCAACTGTTCGGCCGGAATACCACCGGTTACCGACCCGATCACTGTGCCGATCAGCGCGATGGAAACAGTCAGGCCATGTTCCCATACATTCAGGTGCCATATGGCCTGCAGTGACTGCTCGACCCCAGAGATAACGGCCGTGTCGAAGCCGAAGAGGAACCCTCCTAAGGCGGCCGTAATCGACCAAAAGAAAATGCGTTGTTTCTGGCTCATGGCTAACTCGAAGCGTCCCTTTCGGACATTGATTTCGAGTCAAACTTAGATCAGCTACATAAGATGCACTTTCGGTAATCGTTCAATTTGTTTCGATGTTTACCTGAATAAGCAAATCACTGATAATGAGTTGTTTATTCTACTTGATTACGACGCGTTTTTTCAGTTTTGAAACGCCGTTTTCTGATTTTGTTACACCTTTCCAGTTGGCTTGTAGTTGACATGCGTGGCTTCGCGAGCATCGGGCATGGCTTCGCGCTACGTGCCTTTCCTGGAATAGTAAATGGCGTTTTCCGCCCAAATTCAATTCGTATAGCAACGTACCCAGCCAGGAACCACGTTTTAGACTCGCCAATACCCCGATGGGGCAAATTGACAACGTACCTACACAATACGCAGCTTGGCGAAGCTTAACAGCAGCGTTTTTTCGCCGGCCACTTTAAACTGGATCACGGCTTTGCGTTCAGTGCCGTTTACGTCGATCGACTTCACGACGCCGAAGCCAAATTTTGAGTGCTCTACTTCCATGCCTTCGGCCAGTTCGGTGGTGTTGCTGGGTACAAAATTAGCCGAGGGCGTGTGGGTGACGGTGGGCTGCGGCACCTGACGCTGCGCCGTTTTCTGAGCCAGCGACCGCACGAAGTTCATCGAACCAGCCGAGGGCATATCATCTTTGCTGCGGCTGGCGTAGGTATCGTCGCCTTTAAACCGGGGTTTGGGCGGCGTCACGGTCTTGCTCATCGTCAGAAAACCCTGATCCACTTCCAGCAGGAACCGGCTGGGTTCACAGATTTTCAGTCGGCCGTAGTGGTAGCGCGATTCGGCGAAGGAGAACGTCAGGCGTTTCTCGGCGCGGGTGATGGCGACGTAGAACAGGCGGCGTTCTTCTTCCAGATCGGCCCGGCTTTCGAGCATCATCTGGCTGGGAAACAGGTCTTCTTCCAGTCCAACGATGTGTACATTCTTGAATTCCAGCCCTTTGGCGGCGTGGATCGTCATCATGGTTACCCGATCGTTGTCGCCGTCTTCTTCTTTTTCGTCGGCGGTCGTCAGCAGCGATACCGTTTGCAGGAACGCGCTCAGGTTCTTTTCCTCGTTATCGGGACTATCAACGTACTCTTTGATGGCGTTCAGCAATTCCTGTACGTTCTCGTAGCGGGCCAGCCCTTCCACGGTTTTGTCTTCGTACAACTCCTTCAGAATACCCGACGTCTTGGCCACGTGCGCCGCTACTTCGTACGCATCCTTCTTGTCGATCAGCAACATGTAGCTTTTGATCAACTCGGCGAAACCTTCGATGGCAATCGACGCCCGACCGGTGATGTGGTACGTGATGTTACTGACGATCTCCCAGATAGGTACGTTCTTCTCCGAGGCCAGCACCGAAATCTTAGCCAGCGTGGTATCACCAATACCGCGTTTGGGCAGGTTAATAATCCGCTTGAACGCCTCTTCGTCGGCCTGGTTGACCGTGAAGCGCAGGTAGGCGATCAGGTCCTTGATCTCTTTCCGCTGGTAGAACGACAGGCCACCAATGATCCGGTACTTGATGCTCAGCTTACGCAGGGCTTCCTCAAACGCCCGCGACTGGGCGTTGGTGCGGTACAGAATGGCGAAATCGTTGTTCCGCAAGCCGTCGCGCATCTTGGCTTCGAAGATGTTCGTTGCCACCAGTCGGCCTTCTTCATTATCCGACGATGCTTTGATGACCTCGATCAGCGGGCCGGTTTCATTGTCGGTGAAAACGCGCTTTTCGAGCTGATTCCGGTTGCGGGCAATCACCGAATTGGCCGCCTGCACGATGGTGTTGGTGCTGCGGTAGTTCTGCTCCAGCTTCACGATTTTCACCGTGTCTTTGCCATAATCTTTTTGGAAATTCAGGATGTTTTCGATGTTGGCCCCCCGGAACGCGTAGATACTCTGCGCATCGTCGCCCACCACGCAGATATTCTGATGCACCGCCGCCAGCTTCCGCGTGATGAGATACTGCGACACGTTGGTATCCTGAAACTCATCGACCAGTACGTGCTGAAACTTATGCTGGTACTTGTGCAGAATGTCCAGATGATCGCGGAACAGGATGTTGGTATTGAACAGCAGATCATCGAAATCCATGGCGTTGGCCTGGAAACAACGGGTGCTATAGACTTTATAGATCGCTCCCACTTCCGGCATCTTTGCCGAAGCATCATCAGCCTGAATGATGGCGTTGTTCAAATACTCGTCGGCCCCAACAAGGCGGTTTTTCGCACTCGAAATCCGATTGAACACGGCGTTGGCGCGGTATTGCTTATCGTCGAGGCCCCGTTCCCGGATGATGCTCCTGAGCAGTGATTTCGAGTCGTCGGTATCGTAGATGGAGAAGTTGCTGGTGTAGCCCAGGGCTTTGGCTTCGATGCGCAGGATCTTGGCAAACACGGAGTGGAACGTACCCATCCAGATATTACGCGCCTCGTTGCCAATCACTTTCTCGATCCGGTGACGCATTTCACCCGCGGCCTTATTGGTAAAAGTCAGCGACAGAATACGGAACGGATCAACCCCCTTGTCGATCAGGTGGGCAATACGATAGGTGAGCACGCGCGTTTTGCCCGAACCAGCTCCGGCAATGATCATCATCGGACCATCGCCGTGGGTTACGGCTTCGCGTTGCGGGTCGTTCAGACCGGCTATATAATCAATCATGAAAAGACGATGGATTGCTCTGTCTGCCTGTCAATAATCAGACATGGCTACTTCAACTACATTGTTTTGTATTGCTTCAGCGTAGACCCCCTCAGGGAGTTGGGGGTCTACGCTGAAGCAATACAATTTTTGTACACTAATTGTGAGAATGCTACGCATTCACGTCAATATATAACAATCAAATTTACGTAAAAATTTGGGGGCGGGCTAACAAAGTGTCACGAGCGGGGTTTAGCCTAGTTAATAACTAGACAACTAACATCATTATGGAAGATCAGGATAAAGAGGATATAATCCGGGCGAAACAGGCCATCAGCCCCGCCGGTCTGGGCGACCAGTCGGCAGAAGGAAATAGTGGTGTCGGTGCCGAAATAGACGCGCCGGAGCTAGCCGCCAACGACATGGAAGATACGTATATGAACGGCGATGAGCCCGCCGAGGACGTACCCATGACACACCCCAACCGCAATGCAGACGGGAAAGTAGATAATGACCGAACCCCTTATAGCTAAACGCAAAAATGGCCTCTGCATTGATACAGAGGCCATTTTTATTGAGACTGCATGTTGCTGACGCGTCCTTTACTTCCGCTTCGGGCCAATCGCGTCGTAGATCACGACTTTCTCCCAGAGGGTCGCGTAGTTGTTCCGAAAATCGTCGTGGATCGGGTGCTTCTGGTACACTTCCTCGTCGGCGGCGCTGTCGAACAGGCATAGCCACGAGTACGTGTAGCTCCGTTCGATCACGGCACGGTTTGTAGCGGCGGGCTCACCGATATGCACCATTTTGATGGTTGGCACTTTGGCCAACATGTTCAGTCCCTCCAGTAGTTTGGCCTTGTCGGCGGCGTTACCGGGGTTCTTCAGGTAGAAAAGAACGTGGTGAACAAATGTTTCTTTGGATGCGCTCATGGGTAAACTCGCTGTAATACCGGCGGCAACACCACCTTTCAGGCTAGCCTTAATGAATGTTCTGCGTGATGATTGGCTCATGGTTGATTCTGATTCACCGGTAAAATAACAAACCTTACTCCGTTTACTCTCACAACGTACAACCCTTCCTCCCTTCGCGCCGTTTTTCGTACCTTTGCGGTATGCTTGAACAACTTGAATCGATCAGCGAACGCTTTAACGAAGTGGCACAACAGATTGTGCAGCCTGAGGTGTCTGCGGACCCCAAGCGCTTCATGAAGCTGAGCAAGGAATATAAAGAGCTTGATAAGATCGTGCAGCAATATCGCGCTTATCAGCAGACACTTGCCGAAATTGTGAATGCCCGCGAGGTCATTGCCACGGAGAAAGACGAAGAGTTCCGCGACATGGCCAAAGGTGAACTTGACGAACTCATTCCCCGCCGCGATGAGCTGGAAGAGCAGCTAAAAGAAATGCTGATTCCGAAAGACCCCAACGACAGCCGGAACATCATTCTGGAAGTACGTGGCGGTACCGGCGGCGACGAAGCAGCCATTTTTGCGGGCGATATCTTCCGTATGTATCAGCGTTTCTGCGAGAAAATGGGCTGGAAAATGACCCTCGTCGACTTCACTGAGGGCTCGTCGGGCGGCTACAAAGAGATTATCACCGAAATTGAAGGGGAAGACGTGTACGGCAAGATGAAGTTCGAGTCGGGCGTGCATCGGGTGCAGCGCGTACCCGCCACTGAAACCCAGGGCCGGATTCATACCTCGGCAGCCAGCGTGGCCGTACTGCCCGAAGCCGAAGAAGTGGACGTCGAAATCAATATGAATGATATTCGGAAAGATACGTTCTGCTCGTCGGGTGCGGGTGGTCAGTCGGTAAACACAACCTACTCGGCCGTGCGTCTAACGCACATTCCGACGGGCCTTGTGGTACAGTGCCAGGACGAACGCTCGCAATTGAAAAACTTCGACAAGGCCCTGACGGTACTTCGCTCACGCCTGTACGAAATCAAGCTACAGGCCCACAACGATGCCATCGCGTCGCAACGTAAAACGATGGTCGGCAGCGGCGATCGGTCGGATAAGATACGTACCTACAACTACCCCCAAAGTCGCGTCACCGATCACCGCATCGGCCTGACGGTCTATAACCTCCCCGCCGTGATGGAAGGCGACATCGGTCAGTTCATCGAGCAACTCCGCATCGCCGAAAACGCCGAACGGCTGAAAGAAGGCACGAGCGCGTAGGAATGAATTCTTTAAACCTATAAGGTTTCCAAAACCTTATAGGTTTGTACGCCAAGGGCTTCGCTTACTCACAGACCGTGGATAAGCGAAGCCCTTTCTGATTTCAATCGTCTGAGACGCTAGCAGTACTTGACAATAGAATTTTTGTTAAACATTTTGACAATAGAATTTTTGTCATAACATTTGACAAAAATTCTATTGTCAAAATGAGAAATATCATTGGGCAAGCCGTATCAGGGTCTGATTTCTTCGACAGGCCACAGGTGATCAAACGCATACGGCGAGCGATTCGGAATGGCAATCAGGTGTATTTGTCGGCTCCCCGTCGGGTAGGTAAAACGTCTATCATGCATCATCTGAGCGACAATCCGGAGCCGGGAGAGCACTATGTATACGCTATAACGCAGTCGGTCGATAGCCTAGATGGCTTCTATAAGGAGTTGGCCAAGCAGGTAATTGGTAGTGATGCGTTTGGTCGGTTGGGGCGCACTGGTAAAACGATCAAAAACGGCTTTACTGACCTTCTGCAACGCATCAGCCTCAAAGTGAACGTACCAATGGTGGGTGAGCTATCGCTCGACAAGGGGACGCAAACCAGCATCCAAACTGATTTTACCACGCTGCTTGAAGAGCTGGATCTGGAAGGCGGCAAGCTGATTATCTTGGTCGATGAGTTCACCGAAACCCTCGACAACATTCTGATTAAGCACGGCAAGCAGGAAGCCAAGCGGTTTCTACAGTCGTTTCGCGAGCTGATGCATAACCGTAAGCTGACCGGCCATGTACAGTTTCTCCTGACGGGGTCAATCGGACTGCAACCGCTGGTGAAAAAGCTGGAAGCTACCGACCTGATTAATCAACTCAACATCATCGACGTACCTGCTCTGACCGAAGACGAAGCCTGCCACCTTTTCCGGCAGTTGGTTGATCAGGAAGACGTAACGATTGATGATGAAACAGTACGCTATATTCTTCGAAAAATTGACTGGCTCATGCCCTTCCACGTGCAGTTATTAGCATTGGAGGTGATCGACGTGCACGAGAGCGCGGGCAGCCCAATTGATCAGAGGAAAGCCGACAAAGCCTTCGATCAGGTGTTTCACCAACGCAACAAGATCTACTTCGAGCAGTATTACGACCGACTGAAAAAACGCCTCGAATTAGGCCCAGAATACCAGTTTGTTCACGAACTTCTGAACCGCGCCGCCAACGTACCTACGCTCGACAAAGCCATTGTACACGATTTAGCGGTAAAACACGCATTTGCCGACCAGTACAAAGCCACGCTGGAATCGCTGCTCTACGATGGCTACCTGCACGAAACCGCCGATGGCTCGGCGTACCGTTTTAACTCATCGATTCTGAAAACCTGGTGGAAAAAATATGTCGGCTAACTCACGTCCGCTCGTTGCTACAATCTATAACCCGCATAACCAGAGCAAGGAAGCGCTGATTGCGGGGTTCACGGCCCGCAAAGCCAGCTTCGACCGGCTGTTCAGAGACATTCGTGAGGCACCCATGACCAAACCCGAACAGCACTATCTGGTGCAGGGCGTGCGGGGTATGGGCAAAACCACGTTCCTGTTGCGGCTGGCCTATGAAGTGCAGAACACGCCTGAACTCGCCGAACGGCTCATCCCGATTGTGTTCAACGAGGAAGAGTACGGCATTTCATCACTGGCTGACTTCTGGGAACGTACCGCCCGCTACCTTGAAGAAGCTGACCCGACTTTTGCAGGCCTAGAAGACCAGATTAAAGCCCAATACGGCGGCGATGATTACGAACGTGCGGCACTGGGTACGTTGCTGGGTACGTTACGGCAACATAACAAAAAGCTTTTGCTGCTCATAGACAACATTGGCGACCTGTTCCGTAAGTTCGATGAACTGGAAAACAAACGTCTGCGCGAGGTACTGCTCACCGCGCCTGAGCTTCGCCTGATTGGGGCCACCCCCACACTCATTGAGCAAACCCACGACTACAGCAAACCCTATTTCGACTTTTTCAGAGTCATTCAGCTAGGTGGCCTGAATCAGGAAGAAACCAAGGAGCTATTCCTGAAACTCGGCGAAGCCTACGGCACCGATGCCGCTCGCGAACTGGTAGAAAAACGGCCCGGCCGCATCGAAGCCCTACGCCGCCTCACGGGTGGCGTTATCCGCACAATGGTGCTGCTGTTCGAAATCATGGTGGAAAACAATACAGGTTCCGTCTTCCGCGACTTAAACGCACTCATCGACAGGGTTACGCCCCTCTACAAACACCGCATTGATGACCTGCCCACGCAACAGCAAAAAATCGTAGCTGCGCTGGCCAACGCCTGGGATGCAGCCAATACTAAAGAGCTAGCCCAAGCCGTGCGCCTCGAAAGCAAAGTTGTATCAGCTCAATTAAAACAGTTGATCAACAATGGCATTGTTGAAAAAGTAGAAACCAATACTAAAAATCACCTCTACCGTCTCGAAGAACGTTTCTTTAATATTTGGTACTTGATGCGCTTCGGTCGCAAGACAGATGAGCGTGTACTATGGTTGATACGTTTTTTTGAATTAATGTTTGATGGTGATGAAGAGTGGTTGCAGGAAAAAATCGAAAATCTATTAAAGTCAATAAAGTCAAGAGAGATTACCCCTGAAGCAGCATTATATTTAACTACCGCCTACTCTGCATTATTGCACAATGAAGACGTAGAGCATAATTTAAAAAATAATGCAAGGATATATTTGACTGAAAAAGATTCTTCTCTTTTACTTAGTTTACAACCTTCTAAGTTAGATGTGATTGAGAAATGCATAATAAACAATGATTATGATCAAGCCTTGAGCTATATAACCAGCCTGAATAGCATGAGCTTAGAGAGACTTGTAGATACATTTACTTTGTATTTGGTGGATGTAAAACTCGATAAAGCTCTGAATATTTTTGATTATAAATTCAGAGATTATGTATCATCAGTCGATATAGATACAATCATTGATAGGGATGACTTTGATACAAATAAATTCATGTGTGTTGTTACGGCGATTCAAATTAATGAAACGAAAGATAAATTGATAAAAAACTACTCTAATTCCGAAGATACCTTCAAAAAATCAATAAGCTTGTTTTACTATAAAGTTTTTACTTATTACTTTTTAACTAAACAAAAAAATAGACAACTTCTATGCACAAAACTTATGAATTTTGCTTTCGCATTTAAAAGTAGTCCTTCACTAGAAGAGTATTTATGCGAAAACTCTATTCTCCTCTGGAACGGAGTATATCCAGATCCAGAGAAACTATTTTATCCAGGTGTAGGAGAACTGTTTTCCGAAATAACCAACCACAGTAAAGCCCCTGAATTACACAAAAAAAATCACGCATCTAATATACAGAAAGCAGTTCTAGAGATGCACTTTGAGTTTTACCTAAAACTCCTTCTTGCTAAAAAACAATACCACACTACCTACAAGTATTTCCAGCAGGAAGAGTGGCAGTTGAAAGATCGGTTTAAGCCGTTGTATTATGCCACGATGTATTTCCTGCAAGACGAATACCCCACAGAGTATTTACGAATGGGGCCGGAATTGGCTGAAACTGTGCAGGATATTTTGAAAGAAGTTGACCAAATGACGATTGATTACGCGTAAAAATCAACGGGCTTCACTCATTCACGATCTGTGAGTAAGCGAAGCCCGTTGGACGTCAAACATCAAACCCTAAACGTCAAACCCAAGTCATAACGTCGCTGATAAGCGGGCGAAGAGGAAACGGCCGTTGAAACCACCCTGATTCGATGGGAACAGGAAGCGGCCCCGGTTCGAGAGGTCACGGCCCGAGTTGTAATCAAGTGAGCCGACAGCGTTGCGGGGATCAATGTAAATCTGATCGGGGTATACGTCGAACACGTTGTTGGCACCGACCTGTAGATTCAGGATTTTGGTTAGTTTATAGCCCACTGTGATGTCTGAAATCCAGATTGGGCTAAACGTCTGATCGAGCAGGGCGTTGCCCGATGCATCGCGGGCAAACTGCGTGTTCCAGTATGTATTTGGCGTTACAGTTGTGTTGATCGCATACGGATCGGCCGTAGTCAGGTTACGTACCTCGCCGAAACGCACTGTCCGGAGGGAGATATCGAATCTATTGACGGTGTAGGCCGCACTCAGGTTAAACTTGCTGCGAGGCAGACCCGTTTCCAGCAACGCCACCTGCGACCGGTCGAAGAAGATCGTGCGGGGCCAGTTGTCGGGGTTTCCACCCCGTTTTTCGTTATTGTCAGTGCTGTTTATGAAGGCCGACGGATTGATGGCCGTCACTGTAGTGCGGTTGAAGTTTACCGCGCCCGATAAGGTTAACCGACCTTTACCCAGGTTAAGCCGTTCTGTAGCTACGATATCAAGGCCCTTCGTTTGCGTATTGGCCGCATTGGCGAAGAAGCGAACCCCGTTTACGCCCGGATAATCCGTTGCTGAAAAGCCCAGCAGGGTACGGCTAAACTGACCAGAGTATAAAATCCGGTCCTTGATGTCGATCAGGTACGCATCGACTGTGATCGTGAAGTTGCGCCCAATGCGGCTGGTCGCGCCCAATGTGTAGTTTACCGATGTTTCGGGCTTCAAGGCGTCGACGCCAATCACCTTGCGGGCAATATCGCTGTCGTTGTTCACCGTCAGCGTGTTGTTGGGTAAACCATTGATAAACTGCGTACTGGTGTTGTTGAAATAGCGCTGTTGCAGGCTTGGTGCCCGGAAACCGGTACTGATGGCACCCCGCAGGCTGAAGAATTCGGCAAACTGATAACGCGTGGCCAGTTTACCCGTCACCTTCGACCCAAAATCAGAGTAATTCTCGAAACGCCCAGCCAGATCGACCAGCCATTTGCGGGTTATCTCCGATTCTACATCGGCATAAAGGCTAACGTTACTTCTCGATTTATCCAGCTCGTTCTCAGGCTGGTAACCGGGAAACACCTGCGCTCCGGGTGCGGCAGCGGTTGTGCCCGACGATGGGCCACCAACGGTCAGCGGGGCCAGCGGAAGTGTTTTTGAGGCACCCGAATACGAGGTCAATTCACCCGCTACAATCTGATATTCGTCACGGCGATACTCAGCCCCAAACGCCAGGTTGACCGAGGTAAGGCCTTTCACGTTTGTGTAGAGACGCGACAGGTCGAGGTTGGTCGTATTCTGGTTGAACTTCAACGTACCTGCATAGAACTCGGTCTGCTGGTTGTTGCTGCTTGGCAAGGTAGCGTTACCTGAATTCAATACATCGAACCGGATACTGTTACGGCCATACACGTTGCTCAGGTCAGCATTCCACTGGCCCAACTTGGTTTTGTACCCCAGCGTCAGCGACTGATCATCCAGCGTTGCTTCAATAGCGGGCAGGAACCCGTCTGGATACAACAGCGTGCCGTCGGCAGCCAGTGGTTGCTGGTTGCGCGACACGGGAATCCGGTTGTTGCCGTAACCAGTACCCGACCGGTGCGTGACACCCGCCGAGAAGTACACTTCCGACTTTGTATTTATGGGTACCGATCCGTTTAGAAATACGCCATAGTTGCGCGCCGATGAGTTGCCCACTACCATGTTCTGACGATTATAGCGGCGTTGGTCAATCAATGTCTGGTCGGCAGCCAACAAGGCAGGCCGGTTGGCAACGGGCACCAGCGTAGTGGCCGGAAAGCCACCCGACGCACCCAGATAGATCGTTGGCGTGTTGTCTTCGGCCGAGCGGTTGGTCCGTTCCCGGTCAACGATCTGGCCCGAGATTGTCATTGAGCCACGATGGCCCAGCCGGAAGCCTTTTGTGATATCGAACTGGAACGTTTTGCCGTCGCGCAGGCTCTGGCTTTTGTCGA
The DNA here is from genome assembly GCF_964250085.1 of uncultured Fibrella sp. Lineage (NCBI taxonomy): Bacteria > Pseudomonadati > Bacteroidota > Cytophagia > Cytophagales > Spirosomataceae > Fibrella > uncultured Fibrella sp. The sequence goes on from NZ_CAXUEC010000007.1 coordinate 202,150, forward strand.
TGGTGCCACCGCCGAGCAAGGGTGCTTTGTAATTCATGGTCGAGTAGCTGCCGCCGGTCATCAGCGAAGCACTCAGCCCTTCGTAGTTCTTTTTCAGCACCACGTTGATCACCCCCGCAATGGCATCAGACCCGTATTGAGCCGCCGCACCGTCGCGTAGTACTTCCACGCGCTCTACTGCTGCCACCGGAATCACGTTCATGTCGGTACCCACCGAACCCCGACCTACCGAGCCGTTGATGTTGATCAGTGCCGTATTATGCCGCCGCTTGCCGTTCACCAGCACCAGCGTTTGGTCTGGGCCAAGCCCCCGCAATGAGGCCGGATCAATGTGGTCGGTGCCATCGGTAACGGTTTGGCGGTTCGAGTTGAACGAGGGCGCCACAAAGTTCAGGATCTGGCTCACGTCGACCTGTGCAAAGCTCTTCATTTCTTTGGTCGTGATCACGTCTACCGGCACTGCGCTCTGGATATTGGTCCGGGCGGTAGCCGCCCGCGAACCAATAACAACCAGTTCGCTGAGGCTCGACTGGCTTTCCTGTAATTTGGTCGACAGCGTTACCTCGCCACTAGCGGGCACTGTAACCGGAACCGTTACACTCGTGTAGCCAACGAAGCTGACAACGAGCTGATAATTCCCCGGAGCCAGCTTAAGCGTATAGTTACCATCACCATCCGCGCTGGTACCTGTTTGGCTTTTTGCAACGACCACCGTTGCGCCCGGAATGCCGTTGCCCGAGCCGGCATCGACTACTTTACCGCGTATAGCCTGGGCAAATACAGTGCTGACTGTCAGGGCAAAACAGGCAAATGAAAGAACAAATTGATGTTTTCTGTACAAATTTCTCATGGGTAACTTACTTGTAGTTGTCCCACAAATTAAATTAATATATGGTAAATGTTTAATATTTCATTTGAAAATTTTGACTTTAATCCATTATACCAAATAATAACCGCCTATAAGCCACCCGTTTTGCCGCCGTCTACAGGTACGTTAATACCAGAAATTGAGGCCGCGGCGGGTGTGCAGAGAAACGCAGCAGCGGCAGCCACTTCTTCGGCGGTGGCGAACCGGCCAATTGGAATTTCACGCTCCATCTGGTCAGCTACTTCGTCGACGGTCTTACCTGATGATTGCGCCCGCATACCCAACACGGCGTCGAGGCGGGCGGTGCGGGTGTAGCCTGGCAATACATTGTTTACGGTGATGCCCCACGGCCCTACTTCCAGCGACAGCGTTTTGGCCCACTGTGCCACCGCCCCACGAATGGTGTTCGACACACCCAGCCCCACAATCGGCTGCTTCACCGATGTGCTGATAATATTGACGATGCGACCGTAGCCCGCCTGCCGCATACCGGGTGCCAATGCCTGAACCAGCGCCTGATTGTTGAGCAGGTGATTATGAAACGTCTGTACAAACGCCTCGTCGGTTGCCTCGATCAACGGGCCACCCGCCGGACCACCAGTATTGTTGATAAGTATGTGGATAACTGGGTGCGTGGTTAATAACTGAGTCAGGGCCGCCTTAACGTTACCCGCCTGGCTGAAGTCGGCAACGGCGATATGGTGCTGTTGCCCTTTACTGGTATCAAGCGTTGCTTTCACTGTTTGTAACGTGTCGGCGTTGCGGGCCATAAGTACTATGTTGGCACCAAGCAGGGCCAGTTCAACGGCAGTGGCGCGGCCAATGCCTTGCGAGCTACCACAAACAAGGGCAGTTTTCTGAGTCAGGTCAAGATTCATGCGGGGTAAGATAACGTACCTGATGCGTTGCCACACAACGTACCGGCAAACCTTTATCCACCGATCAGCGTATATCTATCAAAACCATCACATACTATGAAGCTTCTGTTTTTATTCAGCGTTTGCCTTTGCCTGGCCATCAGCCTGTCGGGTAGTTATCTGGCCCATCATAACGCTGTAAAAGCCCCCACGCTAACCGTTGCCGCTGCCCCCAGCCATGCTGCCTTTGATAAATTGCTGAAAGAGCATGTCAATGCATCGGGTATGGTCGATTATAAAGGCTTTATAAAAGATAAAGCCGACCTGAAGGCTTACACCGACATGCTCGGCAAGAATGCCCCGTCTGATAGCTGGAGCAAAGACGACCAACTCGCCTACTGGATCAACGCCTATAATGCCTTTACTATCCAGCTTATCATGGACAATTACCCTGTGAAAAGCATTAAGGATATTGGCTCGAAAATCAAGATTCCGTTTGTCAATACGCCCTGGGATGTGAAATTTATCAAGATCGGCGGCGAGACATATGACCTGAATAACATTGAGCACGGCATTATTCGCAAGAAATTCTCGGAGCCACGCATTCACTTTGCGCTGGTGTGCGCCGCCAAGTCGTGCCCCCGCCTGCGCAACGAAGCGTTCGACGGCAAGCGCCTTAATGCCCAACTTGAAGATCAGGGCGTCGATTTCCTGAATAACCCGGCGAAGAATTCAGTCACACCGAAACAGGCCAGCCTGTCTAAGATTCTGGATTGGTACGGCGGCGATTTTCAGAAAATGAAACAGCAATCGGTGAAAGATGTGGTCAATCAGTTTTCGAAGACCAAGATCACCGATGACACTAAAATTTCGTACCAGACCTACGATTGGGCCCTGAACGAACAGTAAGCCTCAAGCACAGTCTAAGTTGACACACAGAGGCATAGAGAATACGGAGTCATTTTAAAATGCAACTCTGTGTTCTCTGTTCCTCTGTGTGTCAACTTAAGCTTATTACTTCCACGTCAATGTATTCAGCATCTGCATCATATCAGCGCGAACGTACTTAATAACGGGGGCCAGCGAATCGTTGGCGGTGGCGGTATCGAAGTAGAGCGCCCCCCGCAGGAAATGTCGCGTACTGTCGGTGGTCACAAACTGAAACTGGCTGGGCACTTCCCCTTCGAGCGTGATCAGACTGGCGGTCAGACCGTTTTTTAGACGTACCTGCTGCTGCTCGATCAACGATGCTTTTACGTTATGTTTGGCCGTCAGTTTATACGCATCCGCCAGCAAACCACGCAACCGCTCCACATCATTGAGCACAGGCTTGTAGGTGATCTGAACGGTCGCTTTCAGCGTCGGGTAATACACGTAAATCCAGTGCGGTTCGGCCCGTTTGAACGTATCGGGCAACACGCGGGTAATACTATTGACCTCAAATGTATACGGATGCCCCGCCGGACTGGCCACGTATTTCGGCGCAGGAAGGTCGATACGCGGGTAACCCTTGGGCTTAGGTACGTAGTTGGGCTGATCCGATGAGTTACAGGCGGCAAGCGTGAACGTAGCCAGCACGAAAAGACTGGCGCAGAGGCGGCGTGGTATCATGTTCTGACTAACGTACACAAGGGGTAGTTCGTTGTTATCGAGCGAAGAATAGTAGCATTCTTTCGTCACAATCAGCGAGGTACATCCATCAGCAATCAGGGAATAGCCTATCATCGCCTGCGGTAACCAATTGTCAGAATAAAGGCAACGTACCTGCGCACGCTGCCGTATCTTTCCGTACTGATCAAAAACGACTTTATCGCTATGACATCCGTCATCGACACCCATAACCTGACCCAATACTATGGGCAGACGCAGATTTTGAAAGGAATCAATCTTAGCGTTGCCCCGGGGCAGGTGGTGGGCTACATTGGGCCAAACGGCGCGGGTAAATCGACAACCATCAAAACGCTGATTGGCCTGCTACCCAATTTTCAGGGCGAGGTATCGGTGTTGGGGCTGGACCTGCGCACACAGGCAATTGACATAAAACGGCGCATTGGGTACGTACCCGAGAACGCCGCCCTATATGACCTGCTGACGCCCATGGAATACCTCACTTTCGTGGGTCAGCTTTACGAACTGGACCCCGCAACCGTTGAGAAAAAAGCCCTCGAACTCCTTCGGCTGTTCAGCCTTGAACACCAGGCCAACGACCGCATGACCACCTTCTCGAAAGGAATGCGCCAAAAAGTGTTGCTCATCTCCGGCCTGCTGCATAACCCCGATCTGGTTTTTCTCGACGAACCGCTATCCGGCCTCGACGCCAACGCCGTGGTGCTGGTGAAACAAATTATCCGCCAACTGGCCGACTCGGGTAAAACGGTCTTCTACAGTTCGCACATTATGGACGTGGTCGAGAAAATTTCGGACCGGATTATCATCATCAATGCCGGCGACATCATTGCCGACGGATCGTTTACGGAGCTACAGGCGCAACGCGAAGCTGGCAGTTCACTCGAACAGCTATTTGGTCAGCTAACCGGTTCCGACAGCCACAACACCACCGCCGAAGAGTTTATCTACACGCTGAACCAATGACCCCTCCTACGCTGCTAATCACTGATCGGCTGGCCTTTTTGTGGCGGCTGCTCGGTGTCAACTATACCCAGTTGCGCGCTATCCTGACCGTCAAGCTCCAGCTTGATAACCGTCGGCCGGTTGCGTTTAACCAGTGGAAAAAGACCAATGAGACCAACAACTCGTACTGGGCTTCACTGGCATTGTATGCCCTCTTCGGCCTGATGTTCGCTTTCCTTCTTGGTTTTACCCCGGCCATAGGTATCGTAAAACCAGCCACGTTATTCTTTGGGTACGTCCTTATTGTCTGCACCATGTCGCTCATCAGCGATTTTTCATCAGTTGTGCTCGATTCATCCGACAATCAGATCATGCTCTTCCGGCCCGTCGATAGCCGAACCATGCTCACGGCCCGCGTTGTGCATATTGTCAGCTACCTGTTCACCATTGCGCTGGCGGTGGGTGTGCTGGGCGTGGTCGTGATTGGGTATCGGTTTGGGGCCGTGGCGGGTATCCTGTCGCTTTTTCTCTGTCTGCTGATGGCCATACTGGCCGTTTTCCTGACCAACGTCATCTATCTTCTGCTCATGCAATTCGTGAACACCGAGCGGCTACGCGAAGTAATCAACTATGTTCAGATAGGGATGGGGGTCTGTTTCTACGGCGGGTATCAGTTGTTACCGCGCCTGATTGGCACCGACACGCTGTCGGGCTATCAGCCATTCGTCTGGAAACCCTGGCACTATGCCATCCCACCGTTATGGAGCGCCGGCAGCATCGACATGATCATTAACCGGCAGGTCGACACGCAACATCTGATCCTGTTCGGGCTGGCGCTGATCGTTCCTTTTGCCGGTATCTATGTGATGACCCGTCTGCTGGCACCCGCTTTCAGCGGCAAACTGGCAGGCCTGGACCAGGATGAGTCGGTACGGCTCGTTGATAAACCTGCAGACGCCGGGAAATCACCGGCAGTTACCTCATCGTTGGCAAATAGAATGGCTACCTGGCTGACCAGCAGTCCGCTCGAAGAGGCCGGATTTACGTTTGTGTGGTTCATTACGGGCCGCGACCGGAAGTTCAAGCTACGTACCTACCCGGGGCTGGGCTTTGGCCTGGCCTATGCCGTTATCATGAGCCTGAACCACCGGTCGAGCGTGGATAATGGCAGCAGTTTATTTTTATTCATCCTTTACTTTGGTGGCATCTACATCATGACTGCCCTGCTCCAGATTGGCGTATCAGACAATTACAAAGCCGCCTGGATTTTTGAATCGTCGCCCATGAGTCAGCCGGGACTGCTCCTGGCGGGTGGCCTGAAAGCACTGGTTGTCAAGCTCATGATACCTTACTTTATACTACTGGCCAGCTATGTACTGTATCTGAAAGGCATTGCCAGCCTGCCTGACATCTTTCTGGCCTTCGTCAATTCGCTGGTGATGCTCCTGGTGACCGCCCTCATCAGCAAGCGCCACCTGCCCTTTTCGATGGCCCAGGATATTGTCCGGAACAGCACCACTTCGCGCAGCTTTCTGAGTATGTTTATTATCGGGCTCATCGGCGCGGCGCACTGGGGACTCACCTACGTTCCCTACGGCCGTTGGGTTGCGTTGCCCGTTATGTCAGGCGTTGTCTTTGTCTTGTTCAGGTCATACCGGGCCACGCAATGGCATGAGGTGGAGAACTAGCTTAGGGCCGGGGGCAAGGAGTGTTGCTTTCGCGTGACTACTTCCCTCGCCCCAACCCCAAAACTCTCTGGCCTTGCTTACTTCTTCAAGCTTTCAATCACGATTTCCTCGAAACCGGGTAGGGTTTTATACGCGTAGGTAGCTCGCCAGGGAGTGTCCTTATACTCATACGACACCTCTAGAAAAGGCTTTTTCCCGGTCCCGCCCGTATCATCGTCCCGTGTGTTGATGCGCACCGGAATGGCTTCGTGGTACTTGAAATAAGCAGAATGAGTCAGGTAGCCAAGCGGAGTAGTATCCCAGGGCACGAAGCCATCGACGCCAAACGCGTTCTTGTTGAGCAGTTGCCACGGCCGAATCGTTTTGCTTAGCCATCTGTCTCCTTCGGAACCCTGCGCCAGAAACGCCAGATCGGTTCGACCCAGGAAGGTGTAGACGCTGCATTCGTAGCCCGACAAGACAACCTTCACGCCCGAGTTGAAAAGCACCCGAAACGCCTCCGGGTCCATCTCGAAGTTATAGTCGCCAACCGTTACCTGCTCCAGGCCAGGGCGGAAGGGTAAACCGGGCGTCCGGCCAGCACACACCACCACTTCTTCGATCTGCCTGGCCAGTTCCGGGTGATTCCTGAGTACCGTTGCCACGTTGGTCATCGGGCCAATGGCCAGAATTGACAGGCGTTCCCGCCGCAAGGCCGCCGCCATGGCGCGGCTGGCGTCGGTTTCCCGGCCAATGTCCCGCAGCGTATCGGACCCGCGATAAACCGGAATCTTCCGACCCGTTTTATTATACCAGTTCAGCAGTTTCTGCGTCACGTTATAGCCATAATCGGCGTAGGTAACGGTACTGATACCAACCAGTTGCACCTTATCGGCATGGCGCAGGGCCATCATAAGGGTAATGGCATCATCTACCTCGCGGGCACCTCGTTTGTCGGGCAGGCCAACCATGATGTCGGTATCCACCCAGATTCGGCGGGGTTGCGCCACGGCTTTCGTCACCTGCTGAACGGGCTTCTGATTGGTTCCAATGGTCACCTGAGCCCGTGCAGTCAATGACAGTGCCAGCAACGTACCCAGCATAGACATAGCCAGCAGACAGCTCCGTTGTTTGTTGTTTTTCATAGGGTTCAGCCAATCACCAGTGTTGTGGCTAGCTGTAGTAACTGAGATTTTTCGTCGAGCGAAAGCGACAGGGGCAGTTGAGCCAGCCCAATAAGCCGTCGCAACAGTTCGATTCCGGTGAATCGACGGAGTAACTGTTCATCAAAACCACCGTGGCGAACGTACCCGGCCAGTACCTGCTGATGCACCCATTCGGGTTGTTGGGCCAGGTGCAGGTGTGCCAGCATCACACCCAGATCAAATTCGGCAGGCCCGTAAAAGCAAAACTCCGGGTCGATCACTTTCACGCCTGAGTCTGTTCGCAGCCAGCTTCCGGGGTAATAATCACCGTGAAGCAACGTACCTGGCACACCAGGCTGGTCGGCCAGGTAGCGTTGCCCCAATTGCCGGGCTGCCTCGGCCAGTGCCGGGTTTTTATAGGACATTGCCAGCGCCTGCAAACCTGCCTGCACGCCATCCAGGTTGACACCGTTATCTACCAAAAACGGATAAATAAAGATATGCTCATGGTTCAGCGCACGCATGGCCCGGTTGGCAAAGGCAGGATTGGCCCGGTCAGTAAGAAACTGATTGTGCAAGACTGACAGATACGTAATTAGGGTCTTGATTTCGTCGGCCGCAATCGCCTGACCGGGTTGGTAGCAGGTAGAGAAATCCGATGCGTCGCCCAAATCTTCCAACACCAGCAGGTTCTCTCCTTCGTCGATGCCCAGCAAGTCAGGCATGTACCTATGGAGTTCAGGGTTTTGGGCGATTTCGCGGTAGAAAAGCCCTTCCATAATGGCCCGTTCGGTCGGCGCAGCAATAGAGGGGTATTTTTCTACATAACCGCGCGCCTGTTTTACAATGAGCGACCGGTTTGGCGTACGCACCCGAAGCGTATAATTCATATTCCCTTCGCCGGGCTTACCCAGGCTGATAAGCGGCTCGTCGTCAGCGATCCACCCGTTGCGGGCCAGGTATATTTGTAACCCCTCGGGGTCTTTCTCGTCTAAATGCATATGTGCCCAGTTGATTCGTACTACAAGAATACAGACCCGTCAACGGCTTGCCAACGCCCGATCAACTTATCGGGCAAATGTATTCGGTTGTCGTCGTTTTTTAAGAACAGCTTAATTAAACTACCTACGGCCAGTGTCTCAGGATAGATGTTTGAACCATTTACGAATCAAACGTCTTGCCTATTTGGTCTATATGGCAAATATATCCTCTATCTATACATAGAGGAGGCATGACTATTGGATATGTCACTTACAGTGCACATATGTTATCATTCGGTAACATTGTGAAAATTGCTTACTTTTCAAGGGACAATCGGCTACTAGTTCGGTCTATCCCTTACTCCGTTTCAACAGGAAAATCTGTGCTGTCAATTATTGCCCGTCATATACTATTTGGTTGCTTGTGCCTGCTAGCTGCATCGGCATTCGCTCAGCGTTTACCCACAATTCCATCAGAAATAAATGTTGGCGGTGCCGCTATTTACTTAAACGCACAGGATCAACAACGGCTTCAGGAAGAAATAAATAGCCTGTATGCCGATCGGGTGGCGTTGAGAAATACCATCGAACAATTGCAACTTGTTGAATCGGTACTGGGGCCAATGCTGGAGGAACGCTCGATCCCCGCCGATTTTCGGTACGCCTGCCTGCCTACTCCTTCATCCAATGGTGCGTATTGGGGCTTAGACGCCCGCAAAGCCAGTCGGCTCGATCTGCGGGTCGATAACAGCATTGATGAACGGCTCAACATAGCTTCCTCTTCAGAAGCCGTACTGACCGAACTGGCCGCCTTGCACAAGACGTACCCAAACTGGGTGCGGGTGTTGCTCAATTTTGCTGCAGGCCAGCGCGCGAATGACCCCGTCGATGCGACACTTTCCAACGATCAGGTTCAACTCACCGCCGATAGTCCGGCCCTAGTTTGGGTTACACTCGCGCGCAAAATTGTTTTCGAGTACGAAATTCCCCTACTGCGGCCCAACGCAAACCCTTTTCTGTTATACGATTACCGGCAGGGACGGGGTAAATCGCTGGCCGCCATTGCGCGTGAACTGGGCATTGAACAACCCCGATTTGTGCCATTCAATGAATGGCTGCGCGTTCGGGTCATTCCGACCGATAAGGTGTATCCGGTTCTGATTCGGCTCACGTCTACCGAATACCTGACTGTGCGGGGACAGGTAAACTCGACTGTGCAGTTGGGCCAGCCATCGCAACCGGGATCGCGCCGCGATGTAGGTTTCCCCGTATTGCGCAAGTTGCCCGCCACCACCTCAAAAGACCCACTCACCCGCGCCTCGGCCCAGTTCTATGAGATTAACGACCTGAAAGGCATTCAGGCGCAGCCATGCGATAACCTGATCACCCTGGCTTATTACGGCGAAATGTCGGTGAAATCGTTTCTGGATATCAATGACTTAACCGACCGCGATCTGGTTCGACCGGGCGAAATTTATTACCTAGAACCGAAAGCCCGTAAGGCCAAAATCCCGTTCCACGTGATGCAGGCCGGCCAAACGCTGCGTGAGGTGTCAACGACCTACGGTATTCGGATGAAGTACCTGCTGAAATACAACCACCTGGAGGCCAATCAGCGCCTACAGCCGGGACGAATTTTGTGGCTTCGTGAAAAGCGACCCAACAACGTACCTGCCGAGTACCAGGTGCTTCCCGAGCCCCCCCCTCAGCCCGAGCCCACGGTGGCACAACGTAAGTTGACCCGCGAAAATGAAGAATCGGTTATTGATAGCCCAACCCTGCCAAACCCGCGCCTGGCCGCCGATTCAACAACCGATTCAACCGCCACCCGAGTTGTGGAGGGCAGCAGCCCCGCCAGTATGTCTGCCTCAGCGGAGACGGTGCCGCCATTCCTGTATTACACCGTGAAAACAGGTGACACTCATTCGGGCGTGGCGCAGCGATACAACCTGCCCCTGTCTGATCTGATGACCTGGAATAATTTGTCGTACCGTAAGCCGCTCGTAGCGGGCCAACGCCTGATTGTGGGCAAGCCGTCGGGCGCAAAACCAGCGCAACCGCCAGTTACGGCTCCAATCCAGCCCGACCTGACAGACCCTGTAGCCGTAACCGCTGCCGAAGCGCCCAAACCTGCTCCCATCACCTCAACGTCTACGGCCGTGACCAGAAAACCAGTGGCTCCAACCACGAGGGTAAAGCCTGCCACGCCTGCCCGGACACGGGAGAATACCGAATCGATGGTTGATGTGGACCGCCCCGCCACACCGCCAGCCAAGGCACGCCCCGAACGGCTGGTCAATCAGGTACGTATCGAAACGCCGAAAGTCAACGGAAATTCATACTACCACGTAGTACAACGGGGTCAGACGGTCTACCGGGTTGCCCTGATCAATAAGGTCAGCGTACAGAACGTGATGCGCTGGAACAACCTGACCAGCTACACCATCGAAGTCGGCCAGCGCCTGCTTATCAGGAAATAACCAATCTATAGTATTTTCGCCAGCATGTAGCTGACGCCCGGAAGAAGGGTTGATCATTGTTAATTGATCATTGACAACTGCCCTTCGATCCAATCGAGGCCGCGGCCGTACAGGGCCAAAGCAAAACGTACCCGGTTGTCGAAATCATCGTTACCCGTCTGTTGCTGAGCCAGGTACGTCTTCACTAGCCGGGCGTTTTCAGCGGCCTGCGGGTCGGGTACGTCTATGTCAATCTCTGTTTTGAAAGAGGCAAAAGCAGGCCGGTCACCGTCGAAATGCTGGTAAAACAGATGGTTCTCCGGCGTACGGACCGCACACAGCACGCCGGTAGCCCGTGCCGTCGACGGGGCCAATGACCCTTCCAGACCGCGTTTCAACACAATAGCCGCGTCGAAACCAGCCATCAGGGCCAGTTCGGCCATCTTCATCTGGTAGGTGATATGAAAGACCGACGTCACCAGAATCTGGGCACGGGCGGGGTTCAGCACTTTTTCGAGCGTTGATAGAAACGGCCGTTTCAGCAGCACCCGCCGCCGGTCGACCCAGCGGTGCAGCGCGGGCGAGAGGGCCTTCTGATCCAGTACCCACCCGTATACATTGGGCGGCACTTTCGTGAATTCAGTCTGACTGAGCACAAACTCACAATTCATGTGCATGTACAGATCATGCGCATTGAGCGTGTATTTCGGCCCCGGCGTGCGCCCTACCATCGACAAGGCACCGTAGCCACGTTCCTGAAAAAAATGCGCCAGAATAGGCGTAATCAGGTACGAGTGTTCGGCACCATCGAAGGGTTCGGCGAGTTGCACAATCGGGCGGGTTGGGCCAACAGGTTCATCGTCGTGAAAGCGGGGAGCCAGTGTGTCCATCACGGCCTGATAGAGGCCCTGATATTCATCATTGGTTTCGTGGCGCACCCGCATAATGCTGGCGGCCATACCCCGAAACGTTTCACAGTCCTGACCAGCCGCAAATTCCCCAAACAGGTAATCGCCCAGTTGCCGGGCTTCGCTCACCTGTAGGTGCTGCCCACGCAGGAGCTTGGTGGCAATGGGTAGTAGGTTGACCGGAAGTTCGGGACATAGTTTATTGACCAGAAAGGTGGGGTGCGAAAAGGCGTCACGTCCGAAGCAGGTTTCCAGCGTTCGTTCTTCTTCGGTGAGTCCTTTTGTCAGTAGCGCGCCAATAAAAGCACCTACCTGCAATGGATGGGCCATGCCCGATAAGAGGCTGGCGCGGCATTCGTCAATCAACTCGGCAGGCATTGGTTTACTGCCGTACTTACCAATACCGATCAGTTTGATAGCGCGCCCCAGTGGCGTTTCACCTGGTATTATATCAATCGATTCGGTAGTGGTCATGATAAACTCAAATTGTATTAAAACAAGATAACGTGGATAGGGGTGCTAAAGAATGTCCAAGACACAATAAAAAACTGCATCTAAGCAGAAAAGCCAATTATTAACTAACTTTTTGCCATTTATGACGCATAAGTTTTGGCCATTCCGACAAACTACCTATTTTTAAGAACTACAAAGTAATGCATTTCCAGGGAACTCAGAAAATTAAGAGCACGAATTATGAAGCCTGTTTACTCAGTACATTGCACAATTGAAAGCTAAAGCAGAGAACCGTCTCGATATAACTTTTACAAGAAAAAATAGCCGTTCGATTGTTACCATACGGGTCATTTTTCGTGTTGGAACAAGTCGATACGGCAGCGGATTTTCAGTTCAGAAACAAAAAAACCCTGCGAACTGGCGGGTCCGACAGGGCAACAGGCTTAAGTAATTTTCTGCCTTAAACCAGGTCAAATGTAGGCAACCGGGCATTTAAAACAACCGATTCCGGGTTCACAATGACTATTCTGCCGCTTAGGCGCATGCTCTTCTTTTTTAGTACACTTCTACTTCTGGTGGGGGCAGAAATGATGGTTATTCGGTCGACCGCCTTTACACGGGCACCAACTCTTTTTTCGTTGGCTGTCCTGTTCGATCTGTGTGGTATCACGTCGGTCCTGTTTTACGGATTTCTTGCCAGTCCCAATGGCTGGTCACCCATGCGCACGGTGGTAGTAGTGTTACTTATGGTTCGGGTTGGCCTGCTTTTACTACCGACCAATACCCTTCCAGCATTCCTGAATGGCCCATTTCTGTTTGCCCTGGCAGAAGCCGGTGCCCTTGCCATAGCGGTAGTCAGAATCAGGATCATTCGGCTAACGTACCTGAAACTCCGCCCCACAACCACCGCCGACAAGGCCCTTCTAGAGTCGTTTGCCGTTGTTTTTGGTCAGCGGACGGCGAGTATCATTCTGGGCGAATGGCAGATCATCAGCTATGCCATCGGTGGCTGGTGGTTACGGGCAGACGTACCCGCAGACGCAACTGCGCTTACCACTCACCGCGACTCAGGACAGATTGCCCTGACTGTTGCGCTCGGAGCGGTCTGTCTGATCGAACTCGTAAGTATGCACTTGCTGGTAGCACGCTGGAACCATGATGTGGCGTTCTGGTTGACGATGGCCGGTGCGTACAGCCTGCTGCTGTTGGTTGCCGATGTTGTTGCTACGCTTAAACGCCCCTCCTACCTAACAGCCAATGCGTTCCATCTGCGTTTGGGGATTCGCTGGCTGGCCGTTATTAGCCGCGATCAGATCGGGCAGATCGAGCGCATCGACGAAAAACCGGTTCGGCGTGATGGTGTGCTAAACGTGGCCCTTTTAACCGGACCAAACGTGCTGCTGACATTAAGTGAGCCAGTTATGGTGCAGGGTCCGTATGGTATTCGGCGAGAAGCAACCCAACTTGCACTCTGGATCGATGGTGGAACTGCCGCTTTGTCCTGACTGACTTACCGATCTGATTAAATGATCCGCCCTGCTACACCGGCCGACCTCGATGCGTTGGCCCAGTTATTCAACGCCTACCGCATCTTCTACGAAAAACCGGCTGCGTTGTCAGAAGGTCGCCAGTTTCTGGCCGACCGGATGGCCCGTAACGAATCGGTGATTTTTGTGGCCGAACTGGTTCCAGATACGTTAGTGGGCTTCATGCAACTGTACCCCCTTTTCTCATCGACCCGCCTGAAACGCCTCTGGCTCCTGAATGATCTGTTTGTAGACGCCGGGTATCGGGGGCAGGGCCATTCGCTCGGTTTGATCGAAGCCGCCAAGCAGCTTTGCTACCAAACCGACGCCTGCGGTCTTATGCTCGAAACGGCCAAAACGAACCAGATCGGCAACGCGTTATACCCTCGCGCAGGCTTTACCCTCGACGACGCACACAAGTATTACAGTTGGGATGTATGAGTTCAGGTACGTTGTTTGGGAATGTTTGCTCAATCTCATAGAACCAGATTTTGTTCGTTTCTTGTTGTACTCGGTAACGTATGACTTTCTGGTAATCGATTGGAAATAGTCACAACGACCAAGACGTCGAATTGAACAAGTTCGTTGACGTTGCTTTAGCAGACATAATCGATTATTCAGTGACAAATGGTACACATTTCGCTGTTTTGACGAGTATAGATTTACCCGAAGTGACGCTTGATCCACTGCAAGAATTTCTTACTCTGATCAATTAATCAGTAGACCTGCTTAAATGGCCGAACGAATAACGTATGGTAAAACCTGGTGGGGTCAGCGATGGCTTCAGGCGTTACTATCCAGGGACGTTGTTGCCAAGGCAGTAACAAAGAACTAGATTTTGTTCATTCTTCGTTGTAGTAGGAATAACCACATAAGTATGGAATCGACTGCAGTCACTCCCGCAGGAAAACTAAATGCTTTGCAAGTCAGTCTGCTCCGTTTGTTTGATAGAGGCATGACTGATGATCAATTACTTGATCTCAGACGAGTTCTGGTAGACTATTATGCAACTCAATTAAGGACTGAGACAGAGCAGGTTAGTCAGCAAAAAGGCTACACTGACGACGATTTTACGGCTATGCTTAACGACTTGTCTTAACGATGATAGTCGTCATTGATACAAATTGCCTGTTGGCCTCTATTCCGCCACGTAGCCCCTATTATGCACTCTATAATGGCTTTCTAGCTGAGCGGTTCGTCTGGGTTGTTAGTAACGAAATACTGACAGAATATGCAGAAAAACTGGCCGACAAGTACTCAAAGAAGACAGCCGATCTCGTGCTAACCATCTTAACGGTAGCACCTAACACGCTATTTCAGGAAGCCTATTTTAAATGGCAACTGATAGAAAGCGATCACGACGACGATAAGTTTGTCGACGTTGCAGTAGCTGCCGGAGCTGATTACATCATCACCAACGATTCTCATTTTGCCGTACTTAAAGGTATCGATATGCCTAAGGTGTCGGTTCTTTCACTGCAAGAATTTCTTACTCTGATCAATTAATCAGTAGACCTACTTAGATGGCCGAACGAATAACGTATGGTAAAACCTGGTGGGGTCAGCAATGGCTTCAGGCATTAACCAGTATTGACGAAGGAAACCGGCTCCCACGGGGTAAAACATACGCCAATAAAGGGGCTGTCAGGGCACTGAAAATTGAGACTAACCAGATTAGTGCGCAGGTTCAGGGCAGCAAACCACGCCCCTACAAGACCAAGCTGACGGTTAAACTATTCGAAAAGTCGGAAAAAGATGCGTTGCTGGCCGAGATCCGGCAAAATCCGGCTTTGCTGGCGCAATTGCTCAACCGGCAGCTACCTCCCGATCTGATTCAGTTTGCCGACCGTCGGGGTATTCGGTTATTTCCGCGTTCATTCCCCGAATTGCAGGCTGGCTGTTCATGCCCCGATTATGCCATGCCCTGCAAGCATCTGTCGGCCGTTATTTACCTGATCACCAACGAGATAGACCAGAATCCGTTTCTGGTTTTTCTGCTGAAGGGGCTCGATCTGCTGGCCGACTTGTCGACGGATAATTTTGGTGCCGGGGGTATGGAGACGGTGCTCACCGTCACCGATCTGTGCACCGACGATCTCCCCGACGACGAAGACTGGGCACCCAACGAAGCTGCCCGTACCGAACTGGATTTTGCCACTATACCCATGCTGGCTGACTCGCTGCTGGGGCTACTGGAACCGGAGGTGACCTTTACGAAAAGCAATTTTCATAAAGATTTGGGCAAGGCGTACAAGCTTTTCAGCAAAGGCGTTGTCGACAAGGTAGTGGTGAATCATCCCGAGCCAAGTGACAGCATCGAGCTTCAACTCGATGAATTGCTCGACCTGCGGAAGATCAATATTTTTAGTGAACACGGCGAAGCGCGGCCCCTACCCCACTTTGCCATTGCCGACCTGATGGGCTGGCTCGGCGACCTGACCGAGACCGACTGGCCCGACATGAGCGACTCGGTACGCGCCCTGTATCTGACGCGTCAGTTCACGGCTGCCCTGTTACGGCGTGGTGCCGTGGTGCCGCAAATTCTGCGCGTGGGCACCGACGGCAATCAGTACCGGGTACGTTGGTTACCGGCCACGCTCAACGAAACCATTCGCCGCCTGACCGACGCGCTGTCTACTCAGCTACCGCCCGAGTTGCTGACGATTCGGTGGCAGAAGGACTTGCTCGCTCCAGCCTCGCCCGCCGAACACGTGCTGATGCTCTGTTCGTTGCTGCTACGCCAGCCCGTAAAGCAACCCACCGTTGAACTCTGGGAACGCTGGCCGCTGGAAGACGCCGACCGGCTGTTTTTCGGGCAGGAAATCCTGAAACTGGAGGGTTTTGGCAAGCGCGAAAAGCCCCTGGCCATGCAGCTCTGGCTCAACGATTTTTTCCTGACCCAGAAACGCTTCGTGCCTATTCTGGCCATTGAGGAAGCCGAGTTTGGCGAAGTCTTCAAACTCAGCCTGCTCATCCGCGACCGCGAAGCTGGCGAAGGTCTGTCGACGCCGATTTCGCTGACTGAGATTCTGGACGAGAGCCCGCATCAGAACATCCGCATGGCCGTTTTGCAGGATCTGCTGGTGCTCTCGCGGCATTTTCCCGATCTGGCGAAACTGACGAAGAAGAACAGTCCGTCGTATCTGAGTTACACGCCCGACGATTTTGTAAAGATTTTGCTCGAAAAGCTGCCCCGGATGCAGTTACTGGGCATTTCGCTCCTGTTGCCCCGGTCGCTGCAACACTGGGTACGTCCGCAGGTTGGTGGTCGTTTGAAAGCCAGAACCACGGCCAGTAATGCGTTCATGAAGCTCGACGATATGCTCACATTCGACTGGCAAGTGGCTATCGGCGATCAGATGCTCGACTACAAAGAGTTTGAATCGCTGGTGAATAATCGCACCGGTTTGGTGAAGATCAAGGATCAATACGTGCTGGTTGACCCCACTGATCTGGGCCGGTTGCAGAAGCAACTTACGCGCCCCGCCGAACTCAGCGGCACCGATTTACTCCGGGCGGCGATGGCCGAAGAATATCAGGGCAACCGGGTAGGCATCAGTCCCGACGTGCAGGCGATTTTAAAACAGTTTACCGAAGCCCAAACCCAGCCCCTCCCCGACCGCCTTGACGCGCAACTACGTCCGTACCAGCAACGCGGCTACGAGTGGTTGCTGAAAAACACGACCCTGGGCATGGGCAGCCTCCTGGCCGACGATATGGGCCTTGGCAAAACGCTTCAAGTGATCGCGTTGCTGCTTAAATTCAAGCAGGAAGGGCGTTTTCAGAAACAAAAAGGGCTGGTCGTACTGCCAACAACCCTCTTGACCAACTGGCAGAAAGAGATCACCAAATTCGCGCCCGATCTGAAAGCGCACGTCTACCACGGCCCCAACCGCAAAATGCCGGAAGGTAAAGCGGCCTCAGCCAATGATCTGATTCTGACTACCTACGGCGTGGTTCGGTCGGATCTGGAAACGCTGAAAAAGACAACCTGGTCAGTGCTGATCATCGATGAGGCGCAAAACATTAAGAACAGCGATACCGAACAGACCAAAGCCGTGAAGACGCTGAAGGGTCAGGTACGTATCGCTCTGAGTGGTACGCCCGTCGAAAACCGCTTATCGGAGTTCTGGAGCATTATGGACTTTGTCAACAAGGGCTACCTGGGCGGCGCCAGCAAGTTCAACGAAGAGTTTGGTAAACCCATTCAGCAGGAACGCGACCAACACAAACTGGAGTTGTTCCGGCGGGTTACCAGCCCGTTTTTGCTCCGCCGTGTCAAGACCGACAAGAGCATCATCAGCGACCTGCCCGACAAGATCGAGAACAACCAGTTTTGCGCCCTCACGCCCGAGCAGGCCGCGCTTTACCAGAGTGTGGTGGCCGAGAGTATGCGGGCTATTGAAGAGAAAGACGGCATTGCGCGGCGTGGTCTGGTGCTGAAACTGATGACGGCCCTGAAACAGATTGGCAACCACCCACACCAGTACCTGAAAAAAGGCAACCAGAACCCCGCGCTGTCGGGCAAGGTAACGCTGCTGCTCAATCTGCTCGAAACGATTTACGCCAGCCACGAGAAAGTGTTGATTTTCACGCAGTACCGCGAAATGGGCGAACTACTGAAACAGTTCATTCAGCAGGCATTTGGGCAGGAACCGCTCTTTTTGCACGGGGGTACGTCCCGCGCCGACCGGGATGAGATGGTAGAGCAGTTCCAGAAAAACCGGTCCGACCATACATTTATTCTGTCGTTAAAAGCGGGCGGAACGGGCCTTAATCTCACGCAGGCCAACCATGTGGTTCACTTCGATTTGTGGTGGAACCCCGCCGTAGAAAATCAGGCGACCGACCGGGCCTTTCGTATTGGGCAGACCAAAAACGTGCTGGTCTACCGCCTCATGAATCAGGGCACGCTGGAGGAGAAAATCGACGCTATGATTCGCTCTAAGAAAGAACTGGCCGACCTAAGCGTAAAAACCGGTGAAACCTGGCTAGGCGACCTCAACGACGACGAATTGAAAGAGCTGGTGAGCTTGGGCTAAACCGCCAACTATCTACTAATTCCAATTTGAGCTAACAAATTGTTTTCTGTTTTGAACTTTATGCTGCATTTTTGCCCACGGCTTATACTTAGTATTCTATGTAAGCCAAGTTCAAAATAAGTTAACTAGTTCACTCACTCTAAATTCGGAATTAAATGAAAAAAGCAGTGTACTCACTGGCAGCACTAATTGCTTTACCAGCTTTGCTTTCGTCTTGCTATTCTTACACGAGCGTTGTTGGAAAAGGCGCCCAAGGCAATACAGCCGTTACCAAGTGGAACCATTATGTTATTGGCGGACTGGCTCCGGTGGGCGTTTCCGATTCGAAACAAATGGCTGGTGGGGCTGAGAACTACACAGTTTTCACGAGGCATTCATTTGTAAACGGATTGGTAGCTGGGTTGACGTTTGGTATTTATACACCCACCACAACTACAGTAACGAAGTAGCAGCGTTATATGGTGACGACATTTCTTTGTCGTCACCATAATTTCTTAATATGAAGCGACTCTATTTTTACGGCTCACTGCTAGTATCCCTATATGTTGGTTTCGCCATCGTTCGTAGGCTGGCAGTTGATAGCCAACAAATTGATGGGTTTGCATATGGATTCTTGACAGGTAGTTTCGGGCTCTTACTGTTGTTTGGGTACGTTGCCTACCGAAATCGGCCAGTAAACTGACGATAAGAGCCCCCAATTGTTCGGCAATTTTCAGGGTAAATAGCGTAACTCGCGAGTTTAAAATTGATGGATAAACAGGTAACTGATTTTATCCAGGCGAGCTGAAACAACACCGTCGGAACTAAAGCACTGACATACTTCGTAGTAAAGGAGTTATACACTCCGTGGTGGGGTTTAGGCATGGCTTTTGCAGCCTCCTTTTCAGCATCACCCCAACTTAATGAATTTCAACGAATTAGCGATCATTTCGCCTATCCTTGAGGCCCTCGCCGAAGAAGGATACACTACCCCAACCCCGATTCAGGAACAAGCCATCCCGTTAGTGAATGCAGGCCGTGACCTGCTCGGATGCGCCCAGACAGGCACCGGAAAAACCGCCGCCTTTTCGATTCCGACCCTTCAACGGCTTTACACAAAAAAGCAGTCAGGTCAGTGGTCGAACAAGATCAAAGCCCTGATTCTTACGCCAACGCGCGAGCTTGCCATCCAGATCGATGAGAGCCTTGCCGCCTATGGCCGCCACCTCGACCTCCGCCATGCCGTTATTTTCGGTGGTGTTGGTCAGAAATCACAAACGGATGCCCTTCGTAATGGCATCGACATCCTGACCGCCACGCCGGGCCGCCTGCTCGACCTGATGAATCAGGGATTTGTGAACCTGAAGCATGTTGAGTTTTTCGTGCTTGACGAAGCCGACCGGATGCTCGATATGGGTTTTATCCATGATGTTCGCAAGGTGCTGGTTCAACTGCCAACCCAACGGCAGTCGCTGTTTTTCTCGGCTACCATGCCCGACGAAATTGTGAAGCTGGCCGATACGATTCTGACGAACCCCGCCAAGGTGGAGGTTACGCCCGCTTCGTCGACCGCCGATACGGTAGCGCAGGTGGTGTACATGGTGGAAAAAGACGACAAGCGCAGCCTGTTGCTTCACCTGCTCGAAGACAAAAACATTGTTTCTGCGCTGGTATTCAGCCGCACCAAACACGGAGCCGATAAGGTAGCCGAATTCCTGAACAAGCACGGAGTAAAAACCGAAGCGATTCACGGCAATAAGGCGCAAAACGCCCGTCAGCGAGCACTGAGCAACTTTAAAGATCACACCACCCGCGTATTGGTGGCTACTGATATTGCCGCACGGGGCATCGATATCGACAGCCTGTCGCACGTGTTCAACTACGAACTCCCGAATATTCCGGAGAGCTACGTGCACCGTATTGGTCGCACAGGCCGCGCCGGAGCAAGCGGAATCGCCATCTCGTTCTGCGAAACAGACGAGCGGGCGTACCTGAAAGATATCCAGAAGTTGATCGGCAAAACGGTTCCGGTAGCTACCGACAACCCGTATAAATCGGAGAATCTGGACCCTATCGAATGGGCCAAACCGCCAAAACCTGAGCCTAAACAGGGTCGTGGTGGACGTGGTCCGCGGGAGGGCGGTCAAAATGGTGGCCGCAACGGGCAGCCACAAGGACGCAGCAACGATGGCCGTAGGGATGGAGCACGCCCGGCACAGGGTCAGCCCCGTTCAGAGGCACCACGCTCGGAACAACCTGCCCGTCCGGCTGGTCAGTCGACTGGTGGAAACCGTACCAATAGCCCACGGCCCGATAATCGGCCTGCGGGTAATAATCGCAACCCCCGCCGCGACAACCGGAATACGCAAAGTGCTGCTGGCAGTGCCGAAGATGCGCGCTGGAAGCCATGGACTGCTTCGCTTTCTACCTCACCCGACCGGTTCGATAAGCCCCGCGAGTCAGGCAATAACGGGGATAAGAAGAAGCGGTACTAGTAAAACGGGTTCAAAGTTTAATGCCCAAGGTTTAACGTTGCTTCGCCAGAACACAATCAGTCTAATCAGCGAAGCAACGTTAAACCTTGGGCGTTAAACTTTGAACCCGTTTTTGTTATCCCGCTGTCATACCGCCGTCCATCTGAATGGCCTGGCCGGTACAAAAAGCGTTTTCCGGGGCGCACAACCACATGATCGCCTGCGCGATTTCTTCAGGTTGCCCGAAACGGCCCATCGGAATGACACGGCGCATCCGCTCTTCCATCTCCGGGGTCGCATCCATTAATTCCTGCACCATTGCCGAATGCGTGTAGACCGGGCAAATTGCATTGACCCGGATGTTCTTTTTTACATATTCCAGTGCCGCCGTTTTGGTCAAGCCGATAACGCCGTGCTTGGCAGCACTGTAGGGCGCGCCCATTGGCATGCCTTTTACACCCGCAATACTCGACACGTTGACAATTCGGCCCCCTTCCGGCTGTTGCAGCATTTGGCGAATTTGAGCCTGCATACCGTAGAATACGCTCCCGAGATTAACGGCTATCATCTGTTCCCAGTCTTGCATCGATTGATCGATGAGCCGGGCAAACCGCCCGCCAATTCCAGCATTGTTGACGGCCACATCCAGCCGACCAAACGTTTGCAGCGCAAAAGCAACGGTGGCTTTATGCTGTTCAGAATCAGCCACATTACACGTTATATACGCAGCGTCACCGCCCGCCTCTTTGATCTGTTCGACGGTCTGCCGACCGCTGGTTTCGTTAATGTCCGATACAATAAGTTGGGCGCCAGCTTTGGCAAATGCCAGCGCAGTAGCCCGCCCAATACCTGAACCGGCCCCGGTGATAAGAACAACTTGTTGGTTGAATGACGACATGTTGGTACGTTTTATGCACGCTTTATATGTACTGCTGCTTAGTAAAGCATGACAAGTGCTAAAATTAAGTCAAAAAAATGCTGATATATTCTAAACCTCTGTGCAATCCAACTGTCTATATTTACGGTAGATTAACACTACCGTAACAAAACCTATTTTCGAGATGATTGCCAATCCTGAGCTTCCAACACAGCCAGATTTCATCCCTGGCATCTACAATTATTGCGACTCCTGGTGCGAGCGTTGCCCCCTTACAAGTCGTTGCCGCAGCTTTCAGCTTCAGCAGGAAAGTGGCCTGGCCGAACCGGACCCAAACGCGTCATTGGTTGAGCAACTTACCGAAGCATTGCGCATGACGAAGCAGTACCTGGACACGCTGAACAAACAGACAGTGCCGTTGCTACCTGCTTCACCTTCTTCGGAAGAGCAACTGACCCTGGAAGAAGCCGCTTTGAGTCGCCGTCATCAGACAAAAGATCACCCGGCTGCTACTTTAGCTACTGCCTATTTAAAGCAGACAGGTACGTGGCTGGCCAGCGAACGAAAACTGCTGGAGAAAGCAGGGTATCAGCAACTACAAGCAGTGGAATTGGGCATTCGCACAGAAGACGAAGCGATGCTGCAATTGAATACGCTCAAAGACGCGTATGAGCAGATTCGCTGGTATCGCACGTTGATTCCGGTGAAGACGAAAGCAGCGCTTCGGGCCGTCGATGAACAAACCGATGATGCATACCTTCTTTCGTATTATGACGGGAAAGCCAAACTAGTGCTCGTGAGCGTCGATCAGTCATTGACGGCTTGGCAAACCGTAATGGCTTATTACCCCGAAACCACAGACAACCTGTTGGGGATTCTGTCGTTGTTGAGCCAGTTGAATCGGCAGATAGAGGATTTGTTCCCCAATGCGCGTACCTTCAAACGGCCCGGGCTGGATTAATTAGCCGGTCATTAATTATCATCACGTAGTCATTTATAGTCGTTCGTTGTTTCTTTACAATCAGTGACCCTGAATGACTGCTTGATGATAATTAATGACTATCTCAACTCAATGACTATCCGCTTAGCCACTCCCGCCGACGTACCTGACCTGCTTGCTTTAGTAAAGCGCGTTGTGCCACTTATGCAGGCAGCGGGCAATTTCCAGTGGGATGATACGTACCCAAACGCCACCGTTTTCGGTGATGACATTGCCAAACAGCAACTTTGGGTCGCCGATATCGACGGGCAATTGGCAGGCGTTTCGGCCATAACTACCGATCAGGAGCCAACCTATGCCGAAGTTGGCTGGGATATTGATGAACCAGCCATCGTTACGCACCGGCTGGCGGTTGATCCTGCTTTTCGCGGAAGAGGAGTAGCAAAAGCACTGTTACTCCAGGCAGATGAAGTAGCCCGCCAACGCGGAATTCCCGTTTTGCGCATCGACACAAACACGCATAATCAGGTAACACAGCAGTTATTTCCGGCCCTTGGGTACGTCTACGCTGGCGAGATTGGCCTAGATTTCAGGCCGGGGTTGCGGTTTCTGTGCTATGAGAAGCGGCTAAATGAACTCGTGTAGGCCAAGGCCGTTGGCTCGGGTTTGTCAACCCTGCTTTCCACCTACCAGTTGGTTAGAGTAGTTCGTTCTACAAAAAACCAATTTATGAAAACCAAACAGTATGTACTCGGCTTAGCGATGGCCTTCATGGCAACGACAACGTTTGTTGCTTGCGATTCAAAGAAAGAAGACAAAGCGGAGGAAGTAAAGGACGCCCGGGAAGACCTGAATGAAGCACGCGCTGAAGGTGATACGAGCGAAATGCGCGATGAAAAGGCCGACCTGGACTCAGCCAATAAAGAGTACAACGAAGCAGCGCAGGAAGCCCGTCGTGATTCGATCAAGTAAGTAATTGATAAGCTGTTATTTCCACAGCACTTTACAACGAAAGCGGTCTGTTGACGAAACAGACCGCTTTCGTTGTAAAGACGGTTCCTGTCGCCTTACGGTTTGATGCCCATTTTCTTGGCCATATCGGCAAACATCTGAGGGTCGTATTCGTATTCGTCAGAGCCGGGGGCGTTGAGTTGCGGCTCTTCGTCGAGATCAGGCACCGGATGGCCGGGAATAGCGCCCTGAATCACTTCAAGCGGCTGCCCATCTTCTGGATGATTACCATGCCATATTTGACCAACCTGCGTATAATCGTCCTGACTGAATGTATAGAGCTTCAGGTGCAACTTATTTTCCATATGCTTTTTAGCCTCTGGAAACTTGTCATTGCTCAGATCTGGAATCGGTAGTAACTTGGTTACTTCTACACCCGTCAATACTTCCAGCGCCTTGGCATAGGCCACTACGTGCAAACCACCACGAACAAGCAGGTAACCCACCATTTCGCGGGCTGTTGGGTCAGACACCATTTCGTAGGTACGCATTTTACCGGCGCGGGCACCACATTCCAGGAAAAAGTTGTGCAGCAGGTCAAGCTTCAGGTTTCCGCTGCTGAACACGTTATCACCCGACCAGAACTTGCCCATCGAATCCATCGGCAAGGCTGTTTGGCCACTGTTATTGAAGTGGTACGTATTACGGGCATTAACACCGTCGGCGAGCGGAGCAATGGTTGGGTCTATACCACGTTTGGATACGCCCGTCAGCAAAAGATTGATAGCGTACGAAACAACCTCAATATGACCGTATTCTTCTCCAGCGATGCTGCAAATGAGATCGTAGAAAGGCCGAAGCTTGTTCCGACCCCGAAAATTGAACGACTGGTAGGTGTAGTTCATCAGGGTCGACATTTCCCCGAACTTACCACCCAAAAGCTCTTGTATGGCTGCCGCATCATTGGCAGACGGGTTAGTTGGCGTTGGCAGCTCGATTGGCAACCGGTCTATTTTTAAGATCATAACGCATGTTGGTTTACTTATACCACTACCTGCCTAACTGACCCCCATTCGAGTTGTTCTATTTTATCTATAGAAATAGTAGTTATTTTAATAAAATCCACAAAAGGCTCCATTGCCTAATCAGGAACCTTGACTAAACAACCTTATGCAGGCTGCGTCTTCTCTTTTCCGGCCAGTTGCCCGCAGGCAGCATCGATGTCTTTGCCCCGGCTCCGGCGAATGTTGACGGTGATACCCCGGCTATCCAGGAAACCGGCAAACTTGTCGAGCGTTTGCGGGTCAGTATTTTTAAAGTTCGCCTCCGCAATCGGATTATATTCGATGATGTTGATCTTGGCTGGTACGCGCTTCGTAAACTCGTACAGCTCCTTCGCGTCTTGCAGGGTATCGTTGAAATTATAGAAAACGATATACTCAAATGTAACCCGCGTGCCGGTTTTCCGGTAAAAGTAATGCAAGGCGTCGGCAAGATTATCCAGCGAATTACTTTCGTTGATCGGCATAATCTGGTCGCGCTTCACGTCATTAGCCGCATGCAGCGACAGGGCCAAATTGGTTTTCACCTGATCGTCGCCCAGTTGTTTGATCATCTTGGCAATGCCCGCCGTTGAGATCGTCAATCGTTTAGGCGACATGCCCAACCCATCGGGCGAGGTGATCCGATCAACCGATTCGATGACGTTTTTGTAATTCAGCAGCGGCTCGCCCATGCCCATATACACAATGTTGGTCAGCGGCGCATTGAACGTGGTTTTCGCCTGCCGGTCAATCTCCACTACCTGATCGTAGATTTCGGCGGCGTCGAGGTTGCGTTTCCGGTCCATATAGCCTGTAGCGCAGAACTTGCAGGTCAGCGAACACCCCACCTGACTCGACACACAGGCTGTCATTCGGTCCTGGTCGTCGGTACGCAGAGCCGGAATCAGTACACCCTCGACCAGATTACCGTCGTATAGCTTAAACGATGATTTGATGGTGCCGTCGTTGCTACGCTGCTCGGTAGCAACAGACAGCGAATTGATGGCAAAATGCGTGTCGAGTTTTTCGCGTAAGGGCAAAGCGAGGTTGCTCATTTCGCCGAATGAGCGCGCCGATTTTTTCCACAACCACTCGTGTACCTGCTTGGCCCGAAATGCCTGCTCACCGTTCTGTTTAAACCAGTCGGTCAGTTGCGTAGGGTTATATTTTCGAATATCCTGTTTCACTAGTAGACAATTTCCTCTTCGTCGAGGAGATTTTTTATGTTCAACGTGCAATTTTCCAGCACCAGAACGTCATTGCTCCAGTCGGTGATGATGCTGTCTTCACCCGCCTGCATGACTACAACTTTGCGCGAGGTAGTCAACGCTCACAATACCCGTTCAACGCCAATGGGTTGGCCCAGCCAGCACGTCACGGTAGCCCTTGTAGTAAAGGGGTCTCTCGTTCAGTGCTTCGCGGATTAACTGGGCGAACACAGCCGGAGCCAGAGTTTGCGCAGGTTCCTCAGTCGTTATCATGGGCTTGTCGATAGCTGTTCTTTCTTGAATTTCCGGCCCGCTTCCAGGCCTTTCGGCATCCAGACCGTAGCTATGTTCATGACCTTCGGCGCAACGGGGCGCAACAACGGATACATGAAACTATCGCGGGTTTGATTAGGCGGCATTCGGACGTTCATAAAACTGAACAGCCAGAGAATCACACTAATTCCAAAAACCCAGGTGAATATACCAACTGCCGCACCGGCCAGGCTATCGAACGTACCCAGCAGGGTGTATTTGAGCGATCGCCGGAGGGAATAGCCCATACGGTTGATCATGAACACGACCGGAAAGAAGATGATGGAGAACCCCAGCCACGGCAAAAACTTCCGGGCCAGTTCGCGGCTGATGTAAGGAGCCAGCAGGTCGATACCGAATTGCAGGAATTTGAATCCAACAATGAGCGCCACCACAAACGCAATAATAGCCACAATCTCGACCAGCAACCCTTTCCGGTACCCGTTATACGCTCCCCAAAGCAGCGGAATCAGAATAAGGATGTCAATTGTTGCCATGTTGTAAAGAGTGATGAGTGATAGGGGCTCTGCTGCTTCTAAAATTCCAGCCAGACAAAGCCACTCTCGCACTCATCCGCTCGTTCACCCTTTAAAATTACAGCAAACTCTTCACCATAGCGGCGATCGATTTGCCGTCGGCTTGTCCGGCGAGAGCTTTGTTGGCGGCTCCCATCACTTTACCCATATCGCCGGGGCCAGTTGCTCCCACCTGCGCGATTACGGCCTGTACCTGCGCCCGTAATTCATCGTCCGACAGTTGTTTGGGCAGGTACTTTTCAATAACGGCGATTTCGGCCTCTTCGGTAGCCAGCAGATCAGCGCGGCCCTGCTGCCGATAGATATCTGCCGAATCTTTACGTTGCTTTACTGCTTTCGACAACAGCTTGATCTCGTCTTCGGGCTTCAGATCACCACCGGTCGCGCCTTCTTTTGTTTCTTCCAGCAAGATCATCGACTTTACAGCCCGTAAGGCCCGGAGGCGATCCTGATCTCTGGCCTTCATGGCCTCTTTAACGTCAGCGTCGATTTGTTGTTTGAGCGACATATATCTATTGCGAATTAGCGAATGAATGATTTTACGAATACACAAAGGTACAAACCTATAGGGTCTCAGACTTCATAGGTTTAAGTAGGCCCGCCGCACGGTGTTCACCAGATTGTGCGCCCGGCGCGTTGGTTCGGGAATACGGTAGCCGCCATCGCAACGAAGCATCAGATCGACCGACGTTTCCAGATCGATGAGGTTACCAGGCGATACGTAGACGGGATTGACCTTGTTTTTCGTGCGTAACGCCGCACCAATTACCTCGCCCCGGTGCAGCATCGGCGACCAGGACCCGCGTGCCGGTGCCGGTTCTTCGTAGCGCCCAACCAGCACTGATTTGCCACAGCCCAGCGTTGGCCGGTTCAGCCATAAACCCGCGTGGGCTGCAATACCCAGCCGGCGCGGATGCGCAATGCCGTGGCCATCGAATACGACCACGTCGGGCATGATTGTCAGGTTGTTCCAGGCTTCGAGCAGGGCGGGTATCTCGCGAAACGACAGCAGGCCAGGTACGTAGGGAAAAGAAGTAGTGGTGATCGCCGTGGCCTCGGCAATGGTTTCGAGGGTATCAAGCCGCAGCACAACAATACCGGCGTATACGGTCTCTTCAAACTTGTTGAACGAAATATCGCAACCCGCAATCGTTTCGGCAGGGCCACTAAGCGGCTGGATACGTACCTGACCGCGCAACTGCTGCTGAATAGCAATCGCCGCCTCCGCGCTATCCGGCCATTCGTGTAAAGGATTCATAGTGTTGAGTATGTCGTCCGAAGCTCCAGCTTCGGAGGTGAGAAAACAACTATACTTTTACTCCCGAAGCTGGAGCCGCGCGGCGGACCGTTTCAGGCTACAATCACCCCTCCCGCGTGACGCCTTCAATTGCCAGCACCAGATCGGCACCGTAGAGACCGGCGGGGGTTTGAAAACCGGGTTTCACCTCGCCCTGAAGCACTTTGCGGGTAATGATGAGTGCCGAAAGCGCGGTCAGGTTATAGCCTTCGGGACCGGTCAATGTGGCTTCAACGGTTTTGCCATTCCGGTTGCCAACGCGGCCCCAAACCTGCGTTTTCGCCCTGGTGCGTGTAGCTTCGTCAGGACCAGTAACGCGCTTCGTTATTTGCTGGCTCACCCACTTCTGCACGCTTTTCCGACGCAATAGCCAGTTGACCGAATTGCCCAGTTTTGCCAGTCGAATGCCCGCTGGCGTGCTGCCGATAAACGTTTCGATGTTTAGAATGCCCGTGGTATAATAAGCCGTCGATACATCGCCCCAGGGAATACTCATGCAGGGTACAGTCTGCCCATTGGCAAATTTGACAGTCAATACTTTATGGGCATAAGGAACCACTGTCAATTTACCGTTTTCACGCACCAGCCCGCCCTGCCCCAGATTATCGACGGCGGTTTGCGCTGTTCCGTGCGAGAGTGAGCCGCCCTCATTGGCAAAGGCCAGTTGCAGGTACGTAGCGTCGGGCAGTTTCTGGTGCAGGTACATGGCCAGGCAGTCGGTTGGCACTACATCGAAACCTACGCCCGACATCAGCATGACGCCGCGCTCCCGCGCCTGTTGATCCATCGCCGCTCCCTGCTCGAAGACAGCAATCTCGCCCGTAATATCCAGGTAATGAACGCCATTTCGCATACAGGCCTGCTGCATGGGCAGCGCGGTTTTCGAGAAAGGGCCAGCACAATGCAGCACCACAGGCACGTCGCGCATGGCATTGTTCAGGGCAATTTCGTCGGTCAGGTCAGCAACGCGGTAGGTAAAACCGTGCTGCTTGGCCAGCGGGCGAAGCCTGGCCTCATCACGACCACAGAGAATGGGGTTCAGGCCAAATTGGGTGGCTTTCTCCAGAATCAGGCGGGCGGTGTAGCCATTGGCTCCGTACAGCAGGAAGGTGTTGGGCGGGTTCATGATCGGCGGTTTAGCCAGCTAAAGATAGCGGCTGTTGCCAGCCCGCCAACCACATACCAGGCCACGGTCAGCGAGGCGGTGGTGGCCGTTCGGCGAACGGGTTCACTGCCCAGTCCCATCGGCTCGGGTAACGTTACAGCACCGGCCCCCGCCAGGGCACCCAACACGGCACCTACGGGCCAAACAGCCTGCGGCTTTGCCAAACCAATCAGGCTATAGTACAGAGCATTGGACGTCAAATCGCCCGCGAGTGCAGATGCGTACAGCGCGTTGCCGGTCGGTGTGGGCAGGCCGGTGGCTTTTGTAATTTTAATGATGCCGCGCTTACCGAGTTTATCCACACGCGGCGCTTCCGGCTCCACCTGCCGAACGGTTTCGTGAAGGATATTCAGGGCAACAGCCCCGCCAAGTCCGCTCAGTAGCGCATTTGTTAAAGTAGTCATATCGTTGTGTGTGCTTTTTGTTGTAACAAGCCACATCGTCATTAGGCGGTGATTTGTTGTTTATTGGCGTAGACCCCACCCTCCTGAAGAGGGCTACGCCAGCAACCACATAAAACCTGTTCCAAATCAATGTCCCGTCTTTCCCGTCGCCAGACCCTTGCTGCCTTAGGTGCGATCCCAGCAACTTCTTTCCTGAAGAACCTGCCATCGGTCAAACCCAAGTCCGGTCCGTTCACGCTTTGTTTGAACATGAGCACCATCAGGGGCCAGAAGCTGGGCTTCATCGGTGAACTGGAAGCGGCGTCGAAAGCCGGGTTTCGGTCGGTGGAGGTGTGGGTAGGTACGTTGCAGGACTATCTGAAAACCAACACGCCCGCCGAAGCCCGTCGCCGTCTGGCTGATCTGGGAATTACCGTCGAAAATGCTATTGGATTTGCCCCCTGGATCGTGGACGATGCCGCCGCCCGGCAGAAAGGGCTCGACCAGATGAAGCTGGAAATGGAGCAACTGGCACAAATTGGCTGCAAACGCGTGGCAACGCCCCCCATCGGCGCCCAGAATGCCGACGCGCCCATCATCGACCTGCACCGGGCCGCCGAACGTTACCGGGCTTTACTCGACCTGGGTCAGCAAACGGGCGTGAATCCGCAGCTTGAACTCTGGGGGTTTTCTAAAAACCTGAATCGCCTGTCGGAAGTAATGTATGTGGCTGCCGAAGCCAATCACCCCAACGCCCGGCTGTTGCTCGACGTGTATCACCTCTACAAAGGCGGCTCCGGCATAACGGCCCTGCCAATGGTGGGAAAACCGGCTATCGAGGTGTTTCACGTCAACGATTACCCGGCTACGCTCACCCCGGCTCAGATTACCGATGCCGACCGCGTGTATCCCGGCGACGGTGTAGCACCCCTCCGCGATATTCTGAAAATCATCCAGAACCCGGCTCGGCCCGTTGTGCTATCGCTCGAAGTATTCAACAAAAACTACTACGCCCAACCCGCTGATCAGGTTACCAAAACGGCCTACCAGAAGATACAGGCAATGGTTGCCGGTTTGTAAACGCGAACCGCAATACCGCAGTCGTGGTTACCTGAGTAGCCACTAACTGATGATCACCGTTTGTTGATCATTGTTCATTGACCATGACCCGTTTGTCAGTAAACATCAACAAAATTGCCACGATCCGTAATGCGCGGGGTGGCAACAACCCGAATCTGGTTCAGGTAGCCCTCGACTGCGAACGCTTCGGCGCGCAGGGAATTACCGTTCACCCCCGTCCCGACGAACGCCACATTCGCTATCAGGACGTACTTGATTTGCACGAGGTTGTCACCACCGAATTCAACATCGAAGGCAACCCCGACGACCGGTTCATCGAGTTGGTGAAGCGTGTGAAGCCCGCCCAGGTAACGCTCGTACCCGACGCGCCCGATGCCATCACCTCGAATGCAGGCTGGGACACCATTCGCCACGCCGATCACCTGCGGAAGCTGATCGACACGTTTAAAGAAGACGGTATTCGGGTATCTATTTTCGTGGATGCCGACGAGCGCATGGTGGAAGGAGCCAAAGCCGTGGGTACCGATCGCATCGAACTGTATACCGAACCTTACGCCACCCACTACCCCACCAACCGCGATGCGGCCGTAGCGCCCTTTGTGTTGGCCGCTCGCAAAGCTCAGGAACTCGGTCTCGGCCTAAACGCCGGGCACGATTTAAGCCTTGAAAACCTGCGTTTCTTTGCCCAGCACGTACCTGGCCTGCTGGAAGTATCCATCGGTCACGCACTTATCTGCGATGCGCTCTATTTCGGTCTGGAAAATACGATTCAACTGTATAGACGAGAATTAACTGAAACCCACTACCGCACCAGCGGCGTTTTGTGAGTCGGCGTAACTAGTACGTAGCTTATAATGGTGCGCGGATTTTTGGATTAAAATAGATTTGCTCTGCTCCAAGTATAAATCCGCGCAAATCCTTTTAATCCGAGTGCCATCAAACCATCCATATGCCCCTTCCCCTCCACGATTTTCTTGAGCAAGCCAAAACCCTACCCATCATCGACGTGCGCTCGCCGGGGGAGTTTGCGCATGCCCATATTCCGGGAGCGGTGAACATGCCATTGTTCGACAACAGCGAACGGGCGCAGATCGGCACGACATACAAGCAGGTGGGCAAAGACGCCGCCGTCTTGCAGGGGCTTGATCTGGTTGGACCCAAAATGGCTGGCTTTGTTCGGGACGCGCAGGCATTAAACCCGACGGGAAAGCAGGTGCTGGTACACTGCTGGCGCGGGGGCATGCGGTCGGGGTCGATGGCGTGGCTATTCAACACGGCGGGCCTGCAAGCCGACACGCTGACTGGTGGCTACAAAGCGTACCGTACCGAGGTGCTGACTTCCTTCGCTGAGCCCCGTAACCTGATTATTCTAGGTGGAAAAACCGGCTCGGGCAAGACCGATATTCTGAAGCAATTGGCGGCGCAGGGCGAACAGGTAATTGATCTGGAAGGGCTGGCGCATCATAAAGGCTCATCATACGGAGCCATCGGGCAGTTGCCCCAACCGTCGAGCGAGCAGTTCGAGAACCTAGTATACGAGCAATGGCGGCAACTTGATCCAACCCGCCGAATCTGGCTGGAAGATGAGAGCAAGAATATAGGTCGCTGTCATATAGCCGCACCACTTTGGCAACAGATGCGCAACGCCACTGTCGCGTTTATCGACGTACCCAGAGACGTGCGCGTACAGCGCCTTGTGCAGGAATATACCGGCATCGATCACGAATTACTGGTTGAAGCCACCAAACGCATTGAGCGCCGCCTGGGTGGTCTGGCCGCCAGGCAGGCACTGGCCGCCCTGGATCAGCAAGATTATGCCACCGTGGCTGAGCTTACGCTGGTTTACTACGACAAAGCTTATCTAAATGGTCTTAGCCAGCGCGATGTTCCTATGGTGAATCAGCTACCAATTGAGGTCGACGATCCATCGCAGACAGCGTTGGAGTTGATCACCTGGGCAGACCAGGTTCATGTTCTTCACAACTGAAGCATCCCCTGCCTTTACACCAACGAAAGCCATGCGTTGGCATACAAGTCCACCACCCGATACCGACCGGGAATTACCTGTACCGATTGTGTAGCTTTCCGAGTGCCATCGAGCATATTCACTGCCAGGTGCATGTACAGCTATTTTTTCGGCTTCATATGCCTGATTACTTCCTGCTTCGGGAAAGCCAGTCGCCAAACGGCTAGTGGCTGTTTCTGCCGACCAAAACAGATCTGGCTCAGGGCGTTTCCGACCGGAACAGCCGCGTTGTAGACAAAGAGGGTATCACCAATTCGCTGAATATTACTCGACTGGGGAAGCTTCTTTTCCGCGTTATACACGTACGCATCCAGCACCTCGCGCTCCTTTTGCGCCAGCTTCGGGTTTTGCACATCGGCGGCACTCAACAGGCTGATGGTCATACCGTATCGCCGGGCAATTGCCTGGGTTTTGGGTAAGTCCTGTAGGGTACAGATGCTGGTAGCGGCATCGCCTCTTGCCAGCTTTTCGGTAGCTTCCTTTTCTGCAAGAACCACAATCTGCTCACCCCAGCTATTCACTGCCTCGTTCAGATCAGCATTGGTTAGCCGCCTCACTTTCTTGTCGGCCATTTCCTGCTTCAGCGCATCCGTGTATTTGATACGGTCGGGGTTGCAGGCAAACGTGGCGATAACAATGGCAAGAAGAACCGAGTAGCGAAGCATAATACCGGGGGTTTGCCTGAAAACGCGAGACAAGGCCATTGGGTTGCAGGTACGTTGATTTTGGGTGCTAATCACTTATAGCTTACCTGTGGCAAGTGACAACGTAAATCCACAAAAAAATCCCGCACTGGCGAGCCGTTGCGGGATTTTCGTTACTAGCTAGTCAGGTACGTTACTTGCCCCGGCCTCCACGGCGGTTCTGGCCTTTTGGCGACGCGCCTTTTGTGCGTTTTACTTCACTGCCGACGGCTTTTGAGCGGCCGCCTGCCGTGGCTGAGGTCGACGTGTTAGCGGCTTTACGGCCGCGGGCTGCGTTGCGCTGGCTTTGATCAATCGGGCTATCGGAGCGGCGACTGCGACTCCCGCCCGAACGACCTGATGAGGTACGTTCACCACCTTCCCAGCCGTCTTCGGCGGTTTTGGCGTTGTCGGTTATCAGCGCGAAATCGATGCTGCGGCGGGCCAGGTTGGCTTCTTTTACGCGTACCGTTACGGCATCACCGAAGGTGTACATTTTCTTCGATTTACGGCCGATGATGCGGTAATTGTCTTTGTCGTACTCGTAGAAATCGTCGGTCAGGTCCTGCATACGCACGAGTCCTTCGCAACTGTTTTCGGGAATTTCCACGAAGAACCCGAACTCGGTCACGCCAGCAATCACGCCCGCGAACTCCATATCTTTTGGCATGCGGCTCATGAACTCCACCTGCTTATACTTGATACTGGCCCGTTCCGCTTCGGCCGCCACTTTTTCACGATCCGACGCGTGTTTGCAGCGCGCCTCCAGTGCTTCCCGATCAACCGACCGACCTTTGTCGAGGTAGTGTTGCAACAGGCGGTGCGCCATCATATCGGGATACCGACGGATGGGCGACGTGAAGTGCGAGTAACGGGCGAAAGCCAGACCAAAATGGCCCAGGTCTTCGGTACTGTACCGCGCTTTCGACATAGTACGCACGGCCAGTTGCGACAGCATTCCCTGCTCGGGTTTGCCTTCGATCTGCTCCATAAACTTGTTCATCGACCGCGACAGGTGCGTGTCATCGACGTTGAGTTTGTAGCCTAACCGGCGGGCAAATTCCGAGAACACGCGCAGTCGGTCTTCGTCGGGGCCTTCGTGAACGCGGTAGACCATTGTATTGGCTTCGTCGCCCTTCGACAAACGCATCACAAATTCGGCTACCCGCTTGTTGGCCAGCAGCATGAATTCTTCGATCAGCTTGTTCGTATCCTGCCGAATCTTTGGAATCACCGCCAGTGGCACGCCGTTTTCATCAAGTTTAAAGCGAACTTCCGGCGTTTCAAAATTGATGGCTCCGTGCTGGAATCGTTCGTCGCGCAGTTTGTGGGCCAGTCCGTTCAGGAGGGTCAGTTCTTTCACGAAGTCGCCCTGACCTGCATTCAGAATATCCTGCGCTTCTTCGTAAGAGAAACGGCGGTCGGAGTGAATCGCCGTGCGGCCAAACCATTCCTTGCTGATCTTCCCTTCATCGTTCATCTCGAACACCGCCGAGAACGTCAGTTTGTCTTCGTTCGGACGAAGTGAGCAAACACCGTTCGACAGCTTTTCGGGCAGCATGGGCACCACACGGTCGACCAGGTAAACCGATGTGGCGCGTTTGTAGGCTTCTTCTTCCAGTTCAGTGCCGGGCGTAACGTAGTGCGTGACATCCGCAATGTGAATACCGATTTCGTAGATCCCGTTATCTAAGTACTTAACAGACAGGGCATCATCAAAATCCTTCGCATCAACGGGATCGATGGTAAAGGTAGTCGTGGTGCGGAAGTCGCGGCGGCGGGCAAACTCAGCCTCGTCAATCTCCACCGGAATTTCTTCCGACTCTTTTTCAACTTCAGCCGGAAACTCGATCGGCAACCCGAATTCAGCCAGAATAGCGTGCATTTCGGTGTTGTGATCACCGGCTACGCCTAGCACACTTATTACTTCACCTTCGAAATAACCGTCGCGGTCATCGCTTTCGGGGTATTTCGTCAGGCGTACAATCACCTTTTCGTTTTCATTCGCTCCACCGAGTTTATCGGCAGGAATCAGAATGTCGTGGTAAATACGGCGGCTGTCGGGGGCAACGATAAAGTCTTTACCATGCCGTTCCAACGTACCTACAATTTCGGGTTTACCACGTTCGGCAATGCTCACTACCCGACCAACGATGCGCTTGGCCATTTGCCGCGTGCCGCGCTGCCGCGAGTCACTGAAGGCTATGACCCGAACCATATCGCCATCAATGGCACCGCCAAGGTCTTCGGCCGGAATCCAGATGTCGTTGTCCCGGTCCCGGTTGCCATTTTGAGGGACGATAAATGCAAACTTACTGTTCACATGCTCGACCTTACCAAGAATAGTGTTTTGATTCTGGTTGAACTGAAACCGGCCATCGGGCAGGCGAGTGAGGCGGCCTTCGTCGTGCAGTTCGCCAATCAGACCCTGAACCATCAGCTTCAGCTTCCGATCATCCGCATCAAAGTTCTCGACCACATCCATCGTGCTCCACTGGCCGGTGTTGTTGATCTCGAAAAAAGCCGCAACGTCGTTCTTCAGCTCGTCGATATAGGAATTGGCTTGATTGAAACCAGCCGAACTTGCCGCTCTGATTTCTTTTCCATAATTACCCCGGCGGGTGCTGCTTTTCTGCTGCCCCTGCGCCGATGGTGATTTGGTATATTTTGTTTGTTTGGGTTTCATTAGGAAAATAGTTTCAGGTTTGACGTTGCAGGCGGTCCGCCTGCAACGTCAAACCTGAAACTCTAAACGTGTAATATGCCTTCCAGCCCGAGCGCAGGTACGTTGACCAGGTGTTGCTCGGTGATGCTGTCGGGCACGAAGATGAATTTTTTGTCGTAAATCTGGTTGCCAACATAATAGCTGACCCAGTATTCATTATTCAGGTGAAACACATCGGGAATAATGGTTTCAATCAGTTCATGCGCATTAGGTTCAATGGAAACGAAGAAATGGCGGAGGGTCGCCGTTTTCTGCTCTTCGCCGTCTTTCTCCCCATATCCCCGCGACGTCACGAACACGGTATGAATGGGTTGTTCATTCTGGTTGATGAGGAACACCTGCCAGTCGTATTCGTTAATCTCATTCAATTTGCGGGCCACAACTACCTGTATGCCCTCAACGGGTAAGAAAGGAATGTCTTTTTTCATTGGGAATCTACCTAACCCTCAGCCCCTCTCCTGGTTTCAGGAAAGGAGAGCCACACTACAGCAGCTTCGCCAACATATTAGCTGGTGACCTGGCGACGCTCTTGCAGGGCAACTCCCCTTCCCTGAAACCAGGGGAGGGGCTGGGAGTGAAGTTATATAGTCATATCAAACAAATTAACCAGGTGCCGCTGCACATGTTGGGCCACTTCAGCCACAGGAACCGGGTGGCCTAATTCCTGCTGCATGGAGGTCACGGCTTTGTCGGCGATGCCACAGGGCACAATATGATTAAAATAACTCAAGTCGGTGTTTACGTTCAAGGCAAAACCGTGCATGGTTACCCAACGGCTCGCTTTTACGCCCATCGCACAAATTTTTCGCTGGCCTCTCTCGTCGTCGAGCCAGACACCCGTCAGGCCCGGAATACGGCCCGCGTTGATGCCGTACTCGCTGACGGTCAGGATAATAGCCTCTTCCAGTAGCCGCATGTAGCGGTGAATGTCGGTGAAGAAATTGTCCAGATCCAGAATGGGGTAACCCACTAGCTGGCCGGGGCCGTGGTAGGTTATGTCGCCCCCCCGGTTGATGCGATGATAGGTGGCACCAATCTGCTTCAGAAACGCATCGTTGGCCAGCAAATGGCTTTCATGCCCGCTCTTCCCGAGGGTATACACGTGTGGGTGTTCGCAGAAAAGCAGATGATTGGGCGTCGGTTGCTGCTCGTCGGGCGGGAGCTGACGGTTGGCAATCTTAACGGCGACGGTATCGGCAAAAACGCGTTCCTGCTCGTCCCAGGCGGTTTGGTAATCGATCAGGCCGAGGTCGCGAACGGTCACTGATTTGTTCTGAAGCGTAGTGGTACTCATTCTACAACTAGAACACACTGAGGCGGTAAGGGGTTCGTTTGCCGATTAGCTACATCTTTTGCCAGAAAGCGGCTGCTTCCATAAGCCATGCAATGCCGATGTGGATGAGCAAGCCGCCCCAGATACTCCGGGTGGATAAAGCCAAAACGCCCAGAATATAGCCGCCGAACAGGGACGAAATGGTTTCGCCCAGTGGGCGGCCGAAATGGATGGTGGCGTACCAGACAATCATGGGCAATACCGGGCCGGGCTTCGCCAGGCCTGACCATCCTGTAGTTGGGCCAGGTACGTTGCGTTGCAGGATTCGGCTGAGGCCGATGACCAGGAAGCCGCGAAAGAGCAGTTCGGTTGGTACAAAATCCCAGCCGTAGGCCAGTTCATAGCCTAGTGCCGTCACCCATTCAGGTACGTTCAGCAGGGTGTGGGCGTTTGTGTTCCGGTAGGTCGGATACGATTGCAGAAAGTCGGGCTGGAACGAGGCGTAGGTAATGATGGGCACCATCAGGGCCAGCAGCGTGGCATAAACGAGCAGGCCTTTCTGCTTGGGGCGCATTCCGTAGAAGCCATTATCGGGCTTATCGATCAGGAGGTAGTACAGGGCAAGCGGCAGCACAATCGTGACCAGCGAATGGACATTGCTCAATACTTTAAACACATATACATACAGGCCAAAGTCGGGGAAGTGTTGTTGCGCCCAATCAGAGTAGGCCACAAAACCGGCGTAGTAGGCGTAGGCAACCAGCGCAACGAGCGTGTGCAGCCAGAACCAGCGATTACGCCAGATATCGGTGCGGTTGTGAAATACGCTCCATAACCCAAACGCCCCATAATAGGCGGTGGCGTACATACTGAAATACCAGACCTGCCGCCAGGGACTGTAGGGTTGCTTGTCAATGACGTCGTTTTCGAGGCGAAACCGGTAATTGAGTGTAATCAGCAAGCCCACCCATACAGCCGTTGCCAGGTAAAGGCCCAACTTAAAATCAGCCCGCAGGTAAGCGCGAATGTCCCGGAGCAGTTCGGTCATAGAAAAAGAGGTTCAACGTTAGACCCTGGTTGTAAGCTGGCCCGTTGCTTTTTCTATCAACCCTTCAATATGTGTCTGGAAATCAGCTTCGGCCTGGTTCTGTTGCGCTGGTGACCAGTTGCGTTCGATGGCCAACAGGCGGGCGGTAACAGGCAGTGCTTCCAGCGTAGCTTTCCAGTCGATGAGGCCGAGGCGAATCCGACGCATCAATATGTCGGGCAGGGTTTGGGCCATTTCGGTACGGGCGGCGTAAATTACTTCGGCCTGAATGAAGGGATGACCAACGGCCAGTCGGGTGAGCCAGTCGGATTCTTCGCGCAGAAGTCGCAGCACATTCAGCGCGTCGGTGCCGTAGGTGTTGGCCAGATGATCGAGCACATCGGCGGGGTATTCGGGGTAGCTATCCGTCAGGTGCTGGCGGTACTTGCGGTTATATCCCTCGGCTCCCTGCAAGAGCAAAGTTTCCGTTTGGCAGGGCGTTATTGTGCCAAGAATTTCACAACAGGCGTCGATCGTTTCCTGGGCCATGAGCCGGTAGGTCGTCCATTTTCCACCCATGATGCTGACAAGGCCCGACACGGGATCGATCTCTACTTCATGATCGCGCACCAGCGCCTGGCTGGAGGCGTTCGGGTCGGCCTGTAGCAGCGGGCGCAGACCGGCAAAACCACCCGTGAGGGCTTCTATTGGTATCGGGTTCTTCACGTACTGATTCACGTGGTCGAGCAGGTACGTTGCCTCGTCGGGGAGGAGTGCAGGTACGTCGGTGGGGTCGGCTTCGGTATCGGTGGTGCCGATGAGCCATTGCCCGCGCCACGGAATAGCAAAAAGAACGCGACCATCTTTGGTTTTCGGCACCAGCAACGCCGCCGGTTCAGTTTGCCCGTCAGCAATTGGCAGGGCCGAACCAGCCAGCACCGCGTGGGCACCTTTACTCGCCCGCATTCTGGCTCCCTGCTTTGGGTTGGCTCCCTGCCGTAACCCATCGGCATGCGTGCCCGTGGCGTTGACGAATACGCTGGCTTTCACCGAAAACGACGTACCGGTCAGCTTGTCAATGACCTCGACGGCGGTGAGTTGACCGGAGCTATCGGCGATAATGTTCCTGACTAAAACGTGATTCGCCACCGCCGCCCCTTTCGCCGCCGCCGTCTGTACCATGCTCAGGTTCAGCCGGATATCATCAAACTGACCATCGTAGTACATGACTGCGCTGTGCAGCTTATTGGGGTCAAAGGCCGGAAAATGACGGAGTGTGCTCGCTTTATTGAGCCATCGACTGGGAGCCATACGTCGGCTACCGGCCAATAGGTCATAGATTTTCAGACCAATGGCGTAATACGCGCCTTCGATCAGGTTATTGACGGGCGTAAGTAACGCCAGCGGATGACACAGGTGCGGCGCAATGTGGAGCAGTGTGCGGCGTTCGTGCAGGGCTTTTCGAACCAGCGATAACTGCTTGGGGTCGAACGTCTTCACGGCCTGCTCCAGGTAACGTACCCCGCCATGCACCAGCTTGGTCGACGTACCTGACGTACCCGCCCCGAAATCGTCGGCCTCCAGCAGGGCTACACGCAGGCCGCGACTGGCGGCGTCTACGGCACAACCCGCACCCGATGCGCCAGCGCCAATGATACAGATGTCGAAAACGTCAGCCTGTAGCCGGGCGAGGTGAGTGGAGCGATTCATTTTTTATCGTATTTCTTCGGCGCATATAGAAACCCAAAGGCTTCGGCCCCTTCGCGGGTGTGTACCTTGTGGTGGACGTAGTGCGCCCGCATGATCCGAATCAGGTACGGATTTGTTGTTTTGAAGCTAATTCTGATCCGGCGGTGAACGATAACATCATGGAAGACAAAATAGCCAATACCGTAGAGGGTAACGCCCGCCGCAACAGGTGCCAGAAACCATAACGACGGTATTTCCAGACCGGCAATAAACAGGCCAACAGCCACACCGCTAAACAATACGCTGAAGAGGTCGTTCACCTCAAAGAAACCCTTATGTGCGTTATGATGCGAGTGGTGCCAGTTCCACATGATCCCATGCATGATGTACTTGTGGGTGAACCAGGCCACTCCTTCCATAGTAACCAGGGTGGCTAAAGCGATGGCAACGTTTATGAGCATTTTTGCGTTTATAAAGTAATCGCGTTTGATTCAGATAACGACCAGCAAGACCGAAAAGTTGGCAACAAGGCCAGCCACTAAGTTAAGCATTCGTAAATTCCGTAACGACGGACCGTTTGCAAATTCGGTTATTGGTTGTACATTTAGGTGTGATCGAAACGCATCATGGTGGGCAGATCAAGTACAGACTATAAAATGCTCAAAGACCTGGTTCGCCGGGGCGAAGGGCATTCACTTGAGTTCAAACTCAAGACAAACCATCCCGAAAAAATTGTTCGGGAAATTGTAGCGTTCGCCAATACAGACGGCGGCACGCTCCTGATCGGTGTCGGCGATGATGGCACCATTCCGGGCCTCAAATACGCCGACGAAGATGAGTACATGCTCGTCCGGGCGATCGAAAAATTCTGCTTTCCGGCTATCCATTACACGCTCGAGCGCATTCCGCTCCACGACGAGCGCGAAGTGTTGCTGTTTCATATTCCGCGCAGCCCGAGCCGCCCGCATTACGTGCTTCCCGACCCAAACGACCCGGAGAATAAGAAAGTCTACGTGCGCGTGGCCGATAAATCGGTGCAGGCGAGCAAAGAGGTGCGCGAGATCATGAAAGGTGAACGGGCCGACCGGAATGTGCGCTTCACCTACGGCGACAAAGAGCGGGTACTGATGAATCACCTTGGCCAAAATACGTCGATCACCGTTGATGCATTTGCCATGCTGGCTAATATTCCCCGTAAAATTGCCTCCCGCACGCTGGTACTGCTCGTGCTGGCCAATGTGCTGGACATTCACCCAAGTGACGTGATGGACAAATACACTACAAAACTGGTGATGTAGCCAGGTACGTTCCAGATCGTTGTCAACTGCCCGCAGTGCGCTTAACGAAACAGGAAAATGGCTATCTCTTAACCGGGTGGCCATTTTTTCGTTCTGGTGGCATACGATTCCTACGTAGTTTCGCGTCAGGCGATTCGGCCCAACCAGTTACTAGTCGGCCAACTGCTGGTCGTCTACCACAACGTTAATCTACATACACGTTTATGCTCAATCTACTTCATCGCCGATTACTCAGTTGTCTGTTTATCATAGGTGGTTTGTCAGTTGCGGGTTTACAGCCCGTTGCCCGGGCGCAGACAACCGGACGCAAGCCAGTTGTTATTGGGTACGTAACCGATAAAGGCTGGACGAAAGAACAGATCGAGGCTAACAAGCTGACTCATATCAACTACGCCTTTGCTGTGCCCGCTGCCGATGGCAAGCTAGCACCATTGAACGCGCGTGACTCCGTTAATCTGGCGGCGTTGACCTCGTTGCGGGCCATTAACAAAGATCTTAAGATTCTGATTTCTATTGGCGGCTGGGGCGGCTGCAACTACTTCTCTGATGCCGCTTTGACAGCCGCTTCACGCAAAAAATTTACCGACGATGCCGTGGCGCTGCTTAAAAAACACAAGCTCGACGGTCTGGATATAGACTGGGAATACCCGGCTCAGATTGGTGCAGGCAACATTTACCGGCCAGAAGATAAACAAACCTTCACGCTTTTTCTGAAAGCCCTGCGCGATGGCCTCGATCAACAGGGGAAGCTGGATAAACGTACCCAGGCAGCTCATTACCTGCTCACCGCAGCCACCGGCGGCGACACGGCCTTTGTAAGCCATACCGAAC
The DNA here is from genome assembly GCF_964250085.1 of uncultured Fibrella sp. Classification (NCBI taxonomy): domain Bacteria; kingdom Pseudomonadati; phylum Bacteroidota; class Cytophagia; order Cytophagales; family Spirosomataceae; genus Fibrella; species uncultured Fibrella sp. The sequence goes on from NZ_CAXUEC010000007.1 coordinate 244,423, forward strand.
TTGGCAAGGCGCAAACGTACCTGGATTATGTCAACATCATGACGTATGACCTCTACCACGGCAACGATAAAGTAACCGGTCATCACAGCCCATTGGGCCAATCGAAAAAAGGAGATCAATCGCGCAATAGCTCTATATCGGCCGTAGAAGGGCACATTCGGGCGGGCGTACCAGCCAGCAAAATCGTGCTGGGCATCCCCTTCTATGGTCGTGGCTGGACAGACGTAGCCACTGTTGATAATGGACTATATCAGCCTGCTACGGGCAAACACCTCTTCATCAGTCATGACGAGCTGGTGGATAAATACATCAACAAGAACGGATTCACCCGCTACTGGGACGACGATGCCAAGGCTCCTTATCTCTGGAACCCTACAACGCAAACGTTCATCAGCTATGCCGACGAAGACTCATTTGCGCCCAAAATTGCTTACGTGAAACAGAAAGGGCTGGCGGGCGTCATGTTTTGGGAATACGTTTACGACCTGCGCCAGAAAAAACTACTCGACGCGCTGGTGCGCGATTTAAAGTAAGAAAACCGGTTGGTTCAGGGCTTCACTGCCAGAACGTCTACCTAATTCTCAATTGCGTCAAGTCCCCGGTCTCTGAGTTTAGCCAATCCGTCTTTCATGGCCTGAATCTGTTCTGGTGCATGGCTGTGCCAGCGCGTAACCTCGCCAACAACCTTGAACGGATGGAGCGAGCGATAAGACATGGTTGGATTACCCGGAAACTTCTTGTCAGTTACATTCGGGTCGTCTTCGAGTGGCCCGGTTGGCTCTACCAGATAAATTCGTTCGTGGCCTGTACCAACTGCCAGTTCAGCTCCCCAAACAGCAGCATCCAGCGTGGCGGTCAGGTAAATATGATTCAGCTTAGCATCCTGAACGTAGTTTGAGTTGAAACCAACCTGTATAAGGTCACCAACCTTCAGATCCGCTTTTGTTCCATGAAAGAACGTCTGTGAAAATGGGCTGTGGACAGGAACGTTTACTTTTTTTTCGCTTTGAGGTTTTTCCATAGTCGTGAGTTGAGCCGTTTAGTTATTGACATAACGACAAATCAAACTTACTCTACTACCTCTGCCGCGCCCATTGTGTCGAACAGCGTGTGCCAGTAGCGGGTCACGGTGGGGTTGTTTTCTTTGGCCGAAGCCGTAGCGGCAAAGGGCAGCACCAGCCGGATCGTTGGTGAGCCGATCACGTATTGCGCAGAGAGCTTTTTGGCATCGGCTTTGGCCCATTCGTCGGCTTGCTCGTTGCTGGCGGGGGGCTTTTTGTGGAAATCGCGGCGACCGGGGGCGTTCATACTTTCGACCATATCGCTCAGGTAATAGGCACGTACCTGACGGCCCGATTCCTCGGCGCGGGCCAGTACGTCGAGGCTTCCCCAGAGGTCGGTATGCTGATTCGACAGGTTGTTGTTCGACTGATCGAGTTTGGTCAACACCTGGCGTTGCATGGTGGCCTGTTCGCGGGTGAGTTGCAGTTCATAATCCGATTGGGCGGCTTCGCGGTCGGTGGGGCTGGCTCCTTTCAGGGCCTCTTCCGAATCGGGTAGCTGGGTACGTGCCGTGAGCGACAAAGCGCGGGCTTTGGCCGTGTTATCGTGCACGTAATACACCACTACTTTATCGCCTTTCTGATGCACATTCTCGGCAATGGCTTCCCGAATAACACGTTCATAGGTAGCTTTCGCCTCCAGCAAGCTGTTGTTACTCAAGCTTTTGTCTATAAAAAACAGGGTGTAGCTCGGCTCATCGACTACGGCCTGGGTACGTTCCTTTTTGCTGGAACAGGCAGTCAGGAGAACAAGCACTACTAAAATGAGTCGATGCATAATCAGTTGGTTTTTCTGAAACCTATAACGGTTCGGCGCTCTGGTTCCGAAACCGTATAGGTTTGTTTACGGCGCATAAAACGCAGGGCTGCCAGGAAGCCCAACGCACTGAATACCAAATTCACCAGCGTAATGACGGCATGCGAAAACGTAGCCCAGATCGTACCCGTCACCAGTGGTAATCCATACGCGACTAATCCACGGCTAGCCAGAAAATGGTACGACCCGATGCTTGCCTGCGTAGGAATAGTCAGGCTACCAAGAGACGTAAGGGCAAATACGGTCAATGCCGCTGAGTTAGGCAGCGTTTCGGTGACGGGGAGCGCGCGAAAAAGTGCCGCCAGCACGACAAGCGACAGGCTGTGAATAAAAAGCGTGGTTAACCAGTATAAGGCCGGGCTACTGACCAGCCGGATACTGAGCAGGCCACGCTGGAAACCGTCGATTCGTTCGCGGAGCTTTAACCGGCCCGCCAATCGTTGTACAGCGGCTTGCTTCGCCAATCGTTTCAGCCCTAAAACAGCTAACAGAATAGACAACCCGATGGCTACCGCTATTCCCATCCACTGGCCCGTTGTGGTAGCCAGTAACCAGGGAGGCGGTTGCATGTACTGCCGCACGTAGGTCAGTAGCCGCCCTGATTCGAGCAGGATGGTTATTGTCAGGAAAAAGGCCGTTGCCAGTAGGTCAACCAGCCGCTCTGTGATGATTGAGCCAACGCTTTCGGTGATAGGTACGTTGTCGCTCCGTTGCAGGAGAGTACACCGCAATAACTCGCCCGAACCTGGAATAATCAGCCCTGACACGCTGCCGGCAAGCATTGACGACAGCGCCCTGCCCGTTGAGGGCGCATAGCCAAGCCCCTGCAAAAGCATACGCCAGCGAATGGCCCTCAGTAGTGTCTGAGCACCCATGATAACCGCGGTAACAGTAATCCAGAAGGGCGACGATTGTCGTAATTGCTCCAGCAAACTGGCCATCGGCATTCCCTGAAGCACATAAGCCAGCAATGCAAAAGCCAAAATGATGGGTAAAAGCTGTTTAAGCGTCTTTTTCATGGAGACAGATTGAGTTGGCACAGCCTTTGATGCGGGGGTATTATAACCGGCTTAAGGGGTCGAAAATAACAGGTCGACTGGAATCCCCTACCGGCAAAATTGGTAAATTTGTCTGATTAGGCTACACGGTTAACAAGCCTTGCCCTCATTATTTGATCAGCGCGTTATGCTGCCCGTTGGTGTAAGTAAAGTTTGGTGACTAGCTAACCGTGCAGTAGAATACCCTTTTAGTGCCCTACCCATATTGAACTAATGAGTAAAAAAGGCAAAAAACCAGCCGATTCCCCGGCTACTGAACGTCCACGTCCTGTTTCGTCTACTGTGGCGCCACCACCCGTGCGGTCGGCTCCCGTGGCTTCAGTTCCTACTCCGCCCCCGGCTCCGCCAAAACCAACATCGACTACCCCGCCCGATGCACTGATCTGGTTCGATAAGCGCGTGAAGATTACGCTGGGTGTTTTTGTAGGCGTGTTCCTGCTTTTTGTGTTGCTTAAGTGGCACTACATATCGCTACCTGCCTGGAACGAAATTTTACCGGATGGCGGCCCTGCCAAACGGGGTCTGGTAGCGGGCACGCCCAAACGCATTCGTATGGACGATTACGCTGTGGGAGCACCCTGGATTCTGTCTAACGCCAATACCGGTTTTAAGACCGAAAACGAAGCCGTCGGTGGCCTGAAAACGCCCCTATTGACTTTACCCGTCAAGCATCCGATCATACTTTTCAAAATAGGTTACTGGGGCTTTATGTTCCTCGACGTGGAGCGTGGCTACTCCTGGATGTATAACAGCAGTCCGCTCATCTTGCTTGTAGGTGCATTTTTGTTCTTCCTACTGGTGTCCAGAAATCAGTACTGGCTTTCGCTGACGGGCGCACTCACGTTGTTTATGTCGTCGGGCACGGTATGGTGGTCGTTCATTCCCTCATCCATGATTGGGTATTGTGGGCTGGCCTTTGTGGGTGCCGTATACCTGCTCCGAAGCACGAACCCGAAAGTATATATTCCGGTTGCTTTCGGGCTCGTCTGGATTGTGGTCTCCTTCGCCATTACTCTATACCCGCCCTACCAGATTCCGATGGCGTACCTCTTTATCTTTTTGCTGATTGGGTACGTCGTCAATGAACGGAAACAAGTATTTCCCCTTAAATCAGTACTCATCAAACTTGGTAGCCTGGCCGGGGCGCTGATCGTAGCTGGTTTTGTGGCGTACCTGTTCAAGAGTGATATCGACGAAACGATCAAGGCGGTGAGCAGCACCGTGTATCCTGGCAAGCGCAGTGAAACGGGTGGAACGGGCTTCATCGCCAACTGGTATTCTGAATATTATAGCTGGTTTTTCAACGATCAGCAATTCCCGAAAGGCTGGTTGAATATCTGTGAATTGTCGCATTACCTGAACTTCGCCCCGGTCGTTATCCCGTTGGCGATTGCGCTGTTTAGCTTCACCCGCCGCGTTGACTGGATGCTGGTTGGCGCGATGGTTTTTGTGAGCTTGATGTGGCTATGGATGGAAGTCGGCTACCCAGAGGATATTGCCAAAGCCACGTTGATGAGCATGGTGCCTACCCGTCGCGGTCAGATTCCGATGGGTGTGGGCGGCATTGTGTTGTTGTTTTTATACCTCGCATCCCTTCGTCATGTAAATCTAAGCGACCTCAAACAGGCTGTTCCGGCCTGGTTTACGCCTGTCGCCCTAGTCGGAATCGTTGCGTTCGTTGTTTACACGGCCTATGTCAACGTCAACGATGCAGAGGGCATGCTTCGGGCCGACCAGACGTTTATGCCGGTGCTGTTTTTCATCATGATGAACGGGTTACTGCTGTTCTCCCTGAACGTCAGGTATCGCATAGCCTTGTTCTGTGGAGGCATCATCCTGTTTTTACTACCCAACCTGAAAGCCAATCCCCTTTCGAAAGGCCTCACGCCATTGACCGAGAACCTGGTTTATCAGAATGTAAAAACACTGGTCGATAAAGATCCCGATGCCCGCTGGATTGTCAACGGCAGCCAGTTCATTACGTATATGGTGACCGCAACCGGAGCAAAACAGATTACCGGGGTCAAGTATATTCCAAACCGGAAGCAGATTTTCAGCGTACTGGACCCCACTATGAAGCGTGATTCGGCTTATAATCGCTATGCACACGTGACCTTCCAGACGTATATCAACGGGGCCCAGGGCGACACAACCATCCTTGCCCAGCAATTCGAAGATGGGTACGTTATTGCGGCTGACCCCTGCTCGCCGAAGTTCAAGAAACTGAATGTTAAATACATGCTTTACGATCATGCGCCCCAGATTCCGTATGAAGTACGTTGTATGAAGAAAGCGGTTGAATTAGGTTCAATGACCATTTACGAACGAATCGACTAAATTATCTGTCCTCCGTTTTCTGTTTTCCGGCCTGGGGCGTTTCCTGTCCTGGCGGCCCAACAGAAGATAGATGAGGCGAAGACGTAAACCTATCTTGAAGATTCTCATCGTCATACCGTGTTTCAACGAGCAGGCCGCTATTACCGACGTGGTGCGCACGATTCAGCGCACTACACGTCAGCAGGGGTTCAATGCCGATGTGTTGGTCGTCAATGACTGTTCGACTGATGATTCGATTCACATAATCCGGTCATTGGGCTGTCTGTATCTAGATTTGCCGGTTAACCTGGGTATTGGCGGGGCCATGCATGCGGGCTACAAGTATGCGTATCGGCATGGATATGATGTGGCGGTTCAGATGGATGGCGACGGGCAGCATCCGGCGAACGAACTGGCTAAGATTTTAACGCCTCTTTTGCAGGACAAAGCCGACGTAGTGATTGGCTCGCGGTTTCTGACGGGTGAAGGATTTCAGTCTTCGTTGGCCAGGCGGCTGGGTATTCGGTATTTCCGTTGGCTAAATCAGTTATTGATTGGGCAAACCGTATACGACAGTACATCGGGCTTTCGGGCGTTCAACCGGAAAACACTGGCCGTTGTTGACCGGTATTACCCAGATGAATACCCTGAACCAGAGGCTATTGTGCAGTTTGGCCTATATGGCTTACGCATGATGGAAGTGCCCGTGCTGATGCAGGAACGGCAGGGCGGGGTGTCGAGTATCAATACCAGCCGGGCTGTTTATTACATGGCTAAAGTATCGCTTGGGATCTTGTTCGTATACCTTCGGTTACGCGGAAAAGGACTAAAAGCCGTTTGAACCAGTCTTCTGTTTGCTGTTTACCGTTGCTCCGCTAACCAGACAGTTTGCAGCAAAGCAGCGCAACGGTAAACAGCAAACTGTAAACAGTAAACTTGTTATACATGGAAGGTCTATCATTTGTCATTCAGCTAGTCAGCCTTGTTGGAGCATCGATCTTCATGATCATGATCTTCCGGCTGATCATTCAGGGGCGATTGCGGGAAGAATATTCGATTGTCTGGATTTTTTGTACCCTGATCCTGATCGTGTTTTCGATCTGGCGGAAAGGCCTCGAGCAGATTTCGCTTTGGCTGGGTGTTTATTACCCTCCATCACTGATATTTCTGGCGGCTATTTTCGCCATTATCGTCTTCCTGGTTCACCTTTCGGTTGTCAATTCTAAATTGCAGAATCAGATAAAAACGCTGACGCACGAGATGGCGTACCTCAAACAGACGCTTCAGCAGCTAGACGCCAGGGCTAAAGCATCAACGACCGAAACGGTCGATGAAGTCGATTAAACGTGCTTGCTGTGCCCACTGACCTGACCATCGTCATCGTTTCCTATAACAGCCTGACTGATCTGCAACGATGCCTGCCCTCGATTATCCGGCAATCTGTTTCGTTTACATATCAGCTCATCGTCGTTGACAATCATGGCCGGGATGGTGTAGCACCGTTTATCGAGCAACATGTTCCAGCCATTACGTTTATCGCCAATCCGGCAAATTCCGGCTATGCGGGCGGCAATAACCTTGGTTTACAGCACAGTACGGGAAAGTGGGTGCTCTTTCTTAATCCCGACACCGAACTGCACACCGGGGCCTTGCAGCAGTTGATGCAAACAGCCCAGGCCCATCCACAGGCATTCATCAATCCGAAACTGATCAATCCTGACTTGACGACAATAAACGCCTGCGGCAACCAGATGCAGTACACGGGCATCACCACATGCCGGGGAATCAACGAGTTGAGTTCAGCTTACACGGGGCTAACAACTGTGGCGCTCTTGTCGGGTGCCGCCCTCCTGGCTCCAACCGGACTTATGCGCGATCTGGGCGGTTTTGATGAAAGCTATTTCATGTATTTCGAAGACGCCGACCTCTCGCTCCGGGCGCGGCTGAGGGGGTATACTCTGCTGTGTAACCAAGATGCAGTAATCACCCATTATTACCGGCTGGGCATGAATCCAGTCAAATTTTATTACCTCGAGCGCAACCGCCTGCTGACCCTCCGGAAAGTATTGAACCAACGTACCTGGCGGCAGCTACTCCCGGCCCTTATACTTACCGAACTGTTAACGTGGGGATTCAGCTTACGAGGTATAACGTACCTGAAAAGCCGGTTTCAAACCTATGCATGGCTCTGGCAACACCGCCGGGCAATCAGGCTACAAAACGAAGTCATTCAACAGACCCGCCAGTTGACGGATACACAGCTTATGATGGGCAGCACGGTTGCTATTCCCTTCGAACAATTGGTGCCCAACCCAGTCGGCGGACTCATCAAGGCTATTCTTTCGCCCCTGTATCGGGCACTCAAGCCCCGTCAGATAATTACCAATTGATTCAAAGGCAGGTAACTGTGGTTTTTGCCGTTGGTTAAGTGAAGCCAGAGCATGTACTGCCCCGGTTTTAAATCGCTTTTTTTGATAACTGCCGAAAAGCCTGACTCGACAAACTGATTCGACTGAAGCTGGTTGGCTACGTCGTAGCGTATGTGTTTCCCGGTAGCAAAAGCATAGGTGTTGGCCGGCGACTGGGCCATTACTTCAACCAGGACATCGTGCGAATTAAAACCGCTTAAAACGGCCCAGGTATTCCAGAAAACCAAGTACCCATTTAGATCGAACGGCTTGGCATCAGTTGATATATCACTGGCAGGCTGTAGCTGGGTCGGGTCGGCTATAACCGGTTTGCTAGCCAGGTCGGCCAGTGTAACACCAGGTACGTTGTAGGTCTTCTTCGCCAATGCTTCCCGCAAAACAGCTTGCCCTTCCTGTGGGGCTGTTCCCCGGAAAACGACCAGGTTCTGGGGATTATCGTTATAAAACGCTGAAGCAAACTGAAGCAGTCGCTTCCGGTCATCCACCTTCGCCTGATTCTGATCGTTGATTGTCGTGAACAAGTACAGCGACAGCAGGCCAAAGATAACGCCTGCTCCTAGTTTGAGGGCACGTACCTGAAGCGCATCGACCCACAATAGTCCCAACGAAGCAAACAGCAACACCGATAGAATCCCGTATCGCGGGCTAAATGCCTGCACCACGCCAAAGCCAGAACGGGTGGCCATAAGGACACCACAGGTCAGGTAAAGAAACGTTAGAAAGGCGAACAGGGGTAAATGGTCGCGCAGGCGTTTGGTAGCGATCAGGTACGTTGCCAGGCCCACATATAGGAGCAGAAATACCTTGCCAGCCCTTGCCGGGTAGGTCTGATCGGCCGAAAAAACGGATCCCGTCAAGGTAAAGAAGTAGTCTATCGCCCGTCCTGTATTGTTTACGAGCGAATCGTAGACGCTGGGGTGCGCCGCCGGGGTGGTATAGCCCCAGAAGTAGGTTGCAGCCGTTGCCATCGCCAACGCCGCCCAGATCAGCAAGGGCCGGTTCTGGCGCAGGAAAAGGAGTAGAGCCGCTCCCACCAAGAACGTAAAAACGCCGTTGCCGCTGGTATAGGTAGCCAGTACCGCAAACAGGCAGGCGATCCAGAAAGAACGATTGGTACCAGTTGTTTTCGTCAAACTGAACAGGCTGATCATGACGAAGACAAGCACATACAAATTTTGCAGTGAGGCCATCCCCCAAACGGTCAGTTCCCAGAAATGCAGGGTGAACAGGACGTAGCCTGCCGGTACCAGAGCCAGCAGCCGATAACCCGTGGCCAGCGACCGGAACGACACGCGATACAACAACGCGATCATGAAAAGGAGCGATGCGTTGCCGATCAGGATGCAGGTGCGGATATTGATGGTCTGTTCCGCAAAAAACTGCCCTAAAAACACGAGTCGATCAAAGACAATGCGGTGTTCGTTATGCTGCGAAAAGATCAGTTTCAGCTTATCAAAGCCCGTGGCCGTTCCCGACATGTATGTATTGATAAACCGCATTGGGCTATCGAAGTCATCTTCAAAGGGGAAATTAAACGCACTGTGCCAGACTACGTTGTAATAAAACCCAATTGGAATAAGCAGGGCCACCAGGGCAACGATACTCAAAACGGGAGACAGCCAGGGAGCAACCGGCTTGGGGGCCGACAACTTAGCCTTTGGAACAACAGGTGTAGCCGTTGCCACCACTTTAGGAGGGGCACCTGTAGTTTTTGTTTTAGTTTTAGACATAGTAATGGCAAGCTAGACTATAACCATTTATAGCCGATAAGACTTTGTTGAGGTCCTTTCCAGCAGCAGTTCACAGAAATCGTTGGTGTTCTTATCCCAGGAGAATTCGTTTGCCCGCGCAATAGCCCCTGCCGACAACGTGCGCCAGTAGTTGTTATCAGACAGTAATTTCTTTAATTGTTGGGCCAGATCAGCAATGTCTCCGGGTGTAAAATAAAGGCCCGACACTCCGTTTACCACCGTTTCGCCCGTACCACCCGACCCGGTAACAACTGCTGGCGTGCCACAGGCCATTGCTTCAACGGGAGCCAGGCCAAACGCTTCATTATGGGCGGCATGCACAACAACCCGGCTAGTTCCCAGCAGATTACGCAGTTGACCGTTGGAGAAATACGTATCAATTATTGATACGGAATCCTGCACGCCCAGCTCTTCGGCCAGTTGCAGCAGGTTCTCTTTTTCTTCACCCTTACCTTTTATAACCAGCGTAACCTGTTGAAATTGCGGATCCTGCTTCAGAAGACTAAGCGCCCGAATGACCCAGTCAGCGTTTTTAAATTTAGTCAACGTACCCATAATGACTATTTGCGGAAGTCGTTCGAGCTGGGGGTCGTAAAAAACATCGTGACTGATCCCGCAATAGATACGCGACAGACTGGCCTTATCCGTAGCAGGATAGACGCGCAGGAGCTCCTGCCGCGTGAAATCAGAAATCGCCACGGTATAGTCGGTGTAGGGGTATAACTGCTTTTCGATGAACCGAAGCAGCGGTTTGAAAAGACCCAACCCCCAACGCATGTAAAAGGGCTTCACCGATTTAGTCCAGTCAGGGTTGTAAATAAAGGCTGACGGCTCGAAGCAGTAAAAAACGTGGTAAGCACTGCGATTAAAATATTTATACAACCATCCCCACCAAACCGCCGGAAAAGCGCCCGACACTACAATATCGGCCCCGATTCGGCGAATCGCCCGCTGCACGTTCCGGTAGATGAATGGGAAAAACAGCCAGAACCAGATCGACGACGAAATGGGGCCGCCCACATCAACGAAACGAACGCCGGCCTCTCTGGCATTAGCCGTGATAGCCAGATCAGAGCGAGACGATACCACCGAAACATCCCACCCTTTTTGAGCCATCCGTTTACAAATTTCCATCAGCAAAATGGTTGACCCAACAGCCAGCGTAAGGTGAGGCTGGAGAAACACAATCCGTTTATTCATGGTAGGGGATGCAACAACAGGCTACTAGTATATAGCATCATTTATTGCGCTCAATTCCAGTATAGTGTAGTCAAGGCTGTAACCGGTTTAACGCTAGAACGGCCGTTTGGCTAGTTTCTGAATCTGCAGGAACAGGCCGTATAATCCGTTCAGCGTCGGCCTCGTCAGGTTGGCCTGGGGACGACCCAACAGAAATACAACGAGCCTGGTGAACGCAGATGGCGGATGAACCTTTTCGGAAACAACCTTTAGTGCCTTCCTGGCCTCTTCGGCGGTACAGCCCCCCGTGAAGAAGTCGATAAGAGCGGCCAATTCCCAGCGACGAGCCTGGTAACTTCGCCATTCGTTCAGCGTTTCCGGCGTCAGGTAGCTTTGAAGTATCGGCGAGTCCTGCACCAGACCAATATATTGACCTGCATCAACGATGTTCTTTATCAGACGGTTACCACCCAGTTTTCCCTCCTTCGCTGTCCATATCCTGAATTTCCCAACGGGCCTGTCAACATATAAAACGTTTCCCGCTTCGTGTGCTTTGAGCAGAAGAGCCATGTCGAATCCGTAGGTGATATGGCCATTCAATACATCGCGGCAATACAGGTACGTATCCCGACGAATCATACCACCGGGAATCCAGGCGAAAAACGGTCGCGCCCGAATTAATTCATTCAGCGATTCGGCGGGCGAGCGCAGTGCCGTAGGTTTTCGGTTGTAATAAAACTTAATCCTATCAAGGTCACGAAAGTCCACACTGGCCAGTTCGCCATAAGCCACAACGGCGCTATTGTCGATTGGCAGGTTGTTTACGAGCGTTTCCACGCAGTCCGGATAGAGGTAATCATCCGAACAGAGGTATAAAATCCACTCGCCCCGGGCCTGATCGGCTGCGAACTGAAAGTGCTCCACCATAGGCAAAAACCGATCGGGGCGCACTACCCGCAGGCGTGAGTCCGACTGAGTAGCTAACCAGGCTGGCGTTTCGTTTGTCGACTGATTATCCGAAACAATAATCTCCAGAGCACTATATGTTTGCGCAAGCGCACTTCTCAGGGCTTCCTGAAAGTAGGCCAGTTGCTGATTATACAGCGGAATGACAACACTAACGAGTGGCTTGCCAGTTGAATTCTCACTCACCATTGACCGAGGTCTATACGTATGCTTCCGATTGCTTCACTTAGATCACCATAAACACGCACCAGCCTCTATTTCACCCGCTTTAAATAGCCCTCCGGCGCTACTGAAATCAGCAGTTTGTTATCGATACTGTGGTCTATTTCAAACTGATCATTCGTCTTCAGGTACTCCCAAACGGCGGTTTTCGGGTTATTACCCACATCCCAGGGGCGTTCATAAGCACCTTTCGGCATGTCTTCCACGATCGTATCGAATACTACGCAGTATGAACCAACCGTCACAAACGGAGCATACAGTTCCAGTTCGCGCAGGACGTGATCGTGCGTGTGGTTCGAGTCAAGGCAGACCATGATCGTTTCTTTGCCCTCGGCCCGGCGAGCCACTTCGGCCACCAGTTCTTCATCAATCGCCGACCCCTGAATCATCTGAATCCGCTTGAACATCGGGTGTGCCTCGATCTCGCGGCGGTTGTGTTCCCGAATGTCGATGTCGATACCGATTACTTCGCCTTTCCCGATAAGCTCCATCAGCGAGGCGTAGTAAATCAGCGACCCACCATGGGCAATTCCCGTTTCAATGATCAGGTCAGGTTTGATTTCCCAGACCAGCTCCTGCATGGCAATCATGTCTTGCGGGTACTGAATAATGGGGCGGCCCATCCACGAGAAATTATACGAGTACTTATCGCGGTTTGAGGTGACGTTGAATGCGGCGGCAGCTTCGCGCAAATCGCTGGGTTGAGCATATGAGGCTACGCGCCCGGCACGCTCCTGCTTGAATTCCTCGACGGGGTTGGCTGTTGAAGTCATTGGTTTACAATTGATTGAATTTTTTGGGTATCGCCCCAGAACGCCATGGGTTCGTAGTCGGGGTATGGGTAATGACCTAAATTTAAGCTTATATGGGCGTTGAGCCGCTGACAATGTTCTTCCACTAAACGACGAACCGAAATGGGCCGTCCGCTGCAACAGTTGATGACGCCCGTAACGCGGTTCTGCTCCAGAATCTGGCTCAGGTACGTTGCCACAGTCTCGATGGGCAGGTAATCACGTAGTTGTTCCCCGCCCGACATGTTGAATACGGGCTCGCCCGCCGCCACCGCCCGTTCCAGCAAGGGCAGAATCGAATTCGGGCTTTGGCCGGGACCATACATATAGAACAGCCGTGGCCATTTTAACGTAAACGGCTGTTCGGTCTGTAACGTACCCAGAAAACGCCGGAGCGAGTCCTTGGCAAGCCCATAGGGGTTGGCTGGGTACGTTGCTACCTCTTCCGACAAACAACCACTCTGCATACCGTATTCAAAACACGTGCCAGTAACTGTTACGTCACATAACCCGTTCGCAATCAGATTTTTAAGAAATAAATAATGCGGAAATAGGTTATGATCCAGGTGAAAAGACGACTTGTAATTCGGCAATCCCTGCCAGGCCAGGTGCATCAGCGCGTCGGGCTGGCCGAAGTAGGTGAACAGATTCTGTTCATCACCCGCCAACGGAAACGTGTACGGTACAACCGCCACCCGGTCGACCCAGTCGAACTGGGTTAGTTTTTCAGGTTTTGTGACCGATGCCGTAACGCGGTGCCCACGTGCCAGCAATGCCCGCACTACGTGCTGCCCTACAAACCCCGATGCACCGGTGACGAGAATATGCATAAACAGTCTTCCAGGGCTCCAGCCCTGGATAAAAAAGTTGGTTGAGCCAGGTGTGGAGCCCTGGACGACGTTATAACACCTTCACTTCTGGAATAGGAACAACGAACTGGCCACCCCATTCTGAAATGTACGCCAGTTGCTTCGTGATTTCGTCGCGGAGGTTCCAGGGAAGGATCAGGACAAAATCGGGTTTTCGGGCGCGTAATGTGGCTTCATCGACAACCGGGATGTGGCTGGCGGGCAAAAATTTCTGCTGCTTGGCGGGGTTCGCATCAACCACAAATTCAATCAGGTCGCTTTTTACGCCGCAGTAGTTCAGGAGTGTGTTTCCCTTTGCCGCCGCACCATAAGCCGCTACCGATTTGCCCGCCCGTTTTTGCTGGCTCAGGAAATCAAGCAGATCAAGTTTGACGTTCAGGGCGCGTTGCTGAAAACCTTCGTAATAGGCCATTGTAGTCAGGCCGGTTTCAGCTTCTTTCTGGAGCATAGCAGGTACGTTAGCCGAAATAGCCTTGCTGTCATCAGCCTCATGTTTGGCGTAGATCCGCAGCGAGCCACCGTGGGTTGGCAGCTCCTCAACATCGAACAAAGTCAGGCCCTGCGCCGCGAATAGTTGCTGCACCGTGGTGAATGAGAGGTACGAAAAGTGCTCGTGGTAAATGGTATCAAACTGGTTGTTCTCGACCAGTTGCAGCAGGTGCGGAAACTCCATCGTGACTACACCTTCGGGATTGAGCAGAAGTTGAATACCCTTTACGAAATCAACGATGTTAGGTACGTGGGCCAGTACATTGTTGCCCAGCAGCAGATCAGCGCCAGTGCCCTGGCTCTTCAATTCGCTGGCCAGTTCGGTGCCGAAAAAGCGGGTGATCGTGGTCACGCCCTTTTCAATCGCCACGGCGGCGGTATTGGCCGTGGGTTCGATACCCAGCACCGGAATCTGTTTTTCCACGAAATACTGGAGCAGATAGCCATCATTCGAGGCTACTTCCACCACCAGCGACTGCCCATTCAGTCCAAACCGGTCGGTTATGGCCTCAACGTACCGCTTCGAGTGCGCCAGCCAACTCGTTGAAAAAGACGAAAAATAGACGTAGTCGCTATCGAAAATGGCATCCGACTTTTTGTACTCGTCTACCTGCACCAGAAAGCAGGTTGGGCAGGTAAAGACCTTCAATGGGTAAAACGTTTCGGGTTCATTAAGCTGTTCGGCCGTCAGAAACGAGTTTGAGGCGGGCGAGTTGAACAGGTCAATGAAGACATGCTCGAGCGGTGTATGGCAGAATCGACAGTTCATTTCTTGAATGTATACTGTACAATGAACAATGTATAATGCGGCCGATGCACAAAGTGATACCGCACTGACTCACTGTTTATTATACATTGTTCATTGTACATTAATAAACCCCAAATCCCGCGTGGATATATCGGTGACGGGCAGGGGCCAGTTAATAGCAAGTTTTGGATCATTGTAACGAACGCCGCTTTCGTGTTCGGGGGCATAGGCTACGCTGTGGCAATAAATTAGTTCGCAATTGGGTTCGAGCGTCTGAAAGCCGTGCGCACAACCTTCGGGAATATACAACTGCTGCTGGTTTTCGGCCGATAGCTCGGTGCCAAACCACTGCCAGCGCGTGGGCGATTCGGGCCGCAGGTCGACCAGCACATCGAATACGCGACCGGCCACGCAGCGGACTAACTTCACTTCGGCCGCAGGTACGTTCTGAAAATGCATTCCGCGAATACTGCCCGTTGTGGCAGTCATAGAATGGTTCATCTGCACCCAGTCTGCGCAAAGACCGTGAGCCAGAAACGCACTTCGATCGAAGGTGCGCATAAACCAGCCACGATGGTCGCCACGGGGAGCGGGCGTGATCAGGTACGCACCGGCGATGGGTGTCTGGTCAAACGTCATACAGCCCAGGGTTGGTTTGTGACTTCGGCCTCTGCCACATACGCCCGCCAGTCGGCGTCGGTATGAACGGCTCCATTCAGGTAATAGTCGCGATACCAGGCAATGGTGCGCTTAATGGCCGTTTCGGTAGTCCAGACGGGTGTCCAGCCCAGTTGCTGTCGCGCTTTTGTGCAATCCAGCGACAGCAGGTGCGCTTCGTGCGGGTTATCATCCGACGCATGTTCATTGCACTGAATAGCGGACCATTCGGCACGAGCGTGGGCAACGACATCACGAACCGGCAATACATCCGTTGGCGCAGGGCCAAAATTCCAGCCCCCGGCCGCAGGTACGTTGCCATCCAGCAGTTTCTGGCCAACGAGTAGATAGCCCGACAGTGGTTCAAGCACATGTTGCCACGGACGAACCGCCAGTGGATTACGAATCTCGACCGTTTGGCCATTGCCAGGGTCGACAGTCTGTTGTGTACTTCGAATGAGGTCAGGAATAAGCCGGTCAGTGGCCCAATCGCCGCCGCCAATTACGTTACCCGCCCGCACGCTCGCCACCAGCACCTGATGCGATTGACCGTATTGCGCCGGGTTGAAGAATGAGTTGCGGTAACTGGCCGTAATCAGCTCGGCGGCCCCTTTCGATGCGCTATACGGGTCGAAACCACCCATCGGGTCGGTCTCGCGCAAGGGCCGACCATCTTCCGGGTTCTCGTAGCATTTATCGCTGGTCACGATCACTACGGCGCGTACCGAAGGTGTGTGCCGAACGGCTTCCAGAAGGCGGGCCGTTCCCAACACGTTGGTTTCCAGCGTTTCCATTGGTGCCCGGTACGATTCGCGCACCAATGGCTGAGCGGCCATATGAATGACAATGTCGGGCTTTGCTTCCTGCATCGCTTTCGTTAGCTCAGGTACGTTGTTCAGGTCAGCCAGGGTTTCAGACTGCCCCAGCGCCAGCAACGCATGGTGGCTTGGCGTGGTGGGTGCAGGCAGTGAGTAGCCAACGACATGGGCGCCTAGCTGCTTCAGCCAATACGCCAGCCATGACCCTTTAAAGCCGGTATGTCCCGTCAGAAAAACGGTTTTGTTGCGGTATATATCGTTGAACATCAAGTGCTTATCGTTTACAGTTTGCTGTTTTACTGTGCGCTGTATTTGTCACAGCTATGCCATCAGGCAGCGCACCGGTAAACAGTTACCCCCTTTTCACCAAACCTTCCATTCGGCCTGACCGCTGTTCCAGGCGTTTTCCAATTCTGTTTTATCGCGCAGGGTGTCCATCGGTTTCCAGAAGCCGTCGTGGCGAAACGCCATCATATCGCCCTGAGCAGCCAGCGTTTCCATTGGGTAACGTTCCCAGGTGGTATCGTCGCCTTCGATAAGGTCAATTACGGAGGGATCGCAAACGAAAAAACCGCCGTTTATCCAGGCTCCATCGCCTTTCGGCTTTTCCAGAAAGGAACGGACGCCGCTGGTTTCATCCACATCAAGCGCGCCGAAACGAGCCGATGGCTGCACGGCTGTCAGGCTGCATTTTTTACCGTGGGCTTCATGAAAGGCCACCAGTTTAGTGATATCTACGTCGCCAACACCATCGCCGTAGGTAAGCATAAACGGCTCGTTACCAATATGATGACGTACCCGGCGAATGCGTCCGCCCGTCATGCTGTCGCGGCCTGTGTCAACGAGCGTCACCTTCCACGGCTCAGCCTGCGAGGTGTGAACGTCGATCGAGTTGGTACGCAAGTCGATCGTTACGTCGGATTGGTGAAGGAAGTAATTGGCGAAGAATTCTTTGATGATATATCCTTTATAGCCCAGGCAAACGATGAACTCGTTGTAGCCGTGGGCCGAATATATTTTCATGATGTGCCAGAGAATCGGCATACCGCCGATTTCGACCATCGGTTTGGGCTTCACGACCGTTTCCTCGCTAAGGCGAGTACCGAGGCCACCGGCCAGAATCACAACTTTCATGGGTGCGTTGGGCTGCTACGCTATGGGTTAGGCCAGACAAGTTAAGGCAATCCCGCTAAAGCAGGACACGTTGAACCTGACGGCTAACAAGCCACCTCCAATTTTCATGCCATTTAACCAACGACAGTAACATACATTCGCCGTTGGCCCCTACCGCACGTAGACGTTCAGGTCCAGAAACTTATTGCGGAATTTACCGTCCGGGTCATACATGCGGGCCAGTTGCAGAAATTCAGGGAGCATCTCGTACCGCTCTTTAAGCACTTTTGGATCAACTTTAAACAGCTTTCCCCAATGCGGACGGGCCTTGAATGGCGCCAGTTCGGCCTCGATCAACGGAAGGGTTTTTCTGACCTCTTCCCAGTTCTGCTTCCAGGTAAAGTGAAACGCCACGCAAGCCTGATTGTAGCAGGGGCTCATCCAGAAACTATCCGCAGCAATTGTGCGAATTTCCGAGATCATCAGTTGTGGGTAGATCGTGCTGCCCAGTTTTTCCAGTGCCCTAAACGCCTCAAGAGCATTCAGGCGGGGGACGAAATATTCAGACTGTAGCTCTTCACCGCTGCTTGGCGTAAAACCCATTTTGAAGTGCGGCAATCGCTCATACCAGGGACCAGGCACGCCCATCTGTTCGGTACAGTTCTCGGCCGACATTTTGGTGATCGGGTGCAGGTTCTTGGTGGCCGCTTTAGCCCCGAAAAAATCCGGCCCCATCGACTTCGTATCCGGCTCGACGCGGCGTTTGATCCAGACCTGGCTAATCTTCTTATCCTGCCAGTCGGTGAACAGGCTGACACTATAGCCGCTGGCAAGAATTTCGTCGAAATGGGCTTCGAGGGACGACAGGGGCAGATCCTGAAACAAATCCTGACGTACCTGATACGTTTTCTCCATGTCAAGCGTCATTTTGGTCACGATACCCAACGCCCCCAGCCCCACAACGGCTCCGCTAAACAACGCACCATCTTTATCGCGGGTCAGGGTAACTACGTCGCCACTGGCCGTGAGCATCTCCAGACCCGCCACCGCCGATGATAAATTGCCATTTTTTACGCCAGACCCGTGCGTAGCCGTAGCGCAGGCACCAGCCACCGAAATATGCGGTAGCGAGGCCAGGTTGTGCAACGCATAACCCTTTTTGTCAAGTTCGGGCGCAAACTGACCGTAACGGGCTCCTCCTTCTACGGTAACCGTCATGGCCTGTTCATCGATCGACAGCAGTTTGTTGAAATTTTTAGTCGAAATCTGGCTAAGCGGGCTGTCGGCAATGTCGTTGAAACAGTGAGTCGAACCCAGGGCTTTTCGCTTGCCCGCCCGTTTCATTACCGTTTGCAATTCGTCCAGATTTTTTGGCTCGTAAAACTCGCGCGCCTCGTATTGATAATTACCTGCCCAGTTTTTACGAGCCGATTTTGCCTGCCCATCGCAGGAAATCAATGGTGAAAGCATACTGCTAGCGACCAGAACGGATGACGTTTTCAAGAATTCGTTTCGTTTCATTGGTTAAAAGTAGGGAGCGGTTACGGCGAAGGTGGCATCAACAGGGCAGTGGGCAACACATTGCCACACCCTTACAGCAGGTAAAGCCGATCCCGACCAGAACCTAATTGCCCGTTTGCCTGATCGAAACTGTGATAATCGTTGACGAAGATACAGCAACCCGAAGGGAATAAAAGCAAAAAAAACGCCCTGACCAGTCGATCAGAGCGTTTTCACAAATCATAGTTGGATATGTAATTGATATCGTTCCGTTTATGCAGAAAGGCTACGCAACTGCACAAGCGGGTATAGTTGTAGTAGTTAGTGGCATTTATGGTCGGCTCAGGCCAATTGGTATGCTTCGACCTTTGCCAGGACATCATACATACGTAGCTAATCTGGTGTTTGGATTTCAGGATTTAGAAAATTTTCACAGAGTGTGACACGGCACGTTTTGGCGTAACTTTGGGTTCCGAAATAAAGCCGTACGAGTCAATCACTTTATGAAAGTAACGCTTCAACAAACCGACCGTTTTGAAGACCGCCACAACGGTCAATTTGACCAGGATTTCAGCCAGATGCTCGAAGCAGTGGGCGTCGATACCGTCGACGAACTCATTGAACAGACCGTACCGGCCAACATCCGGCTTCCACGCCCGCTTGATTTACCCGCCCCAAAAGGAGAACACGAGTTTCTGAGCGACTTCAAAAAACTGGCGCAACAGAACAAAGTGTTCACCTCATACATCGGTCAGGGCTATTACGATACGCTCACGCCGAATGTGATTCTACGCAACATTCTGGAAAACCCAGCCTGGTATACGGCCTACACGCCCTACCAGGCCGAAATTGCGCAGGGCCGCCTCGAAGCACTGCTTAATTTCCAGACGGTTGTGTGCGACCTGACGGGCATGCCTATTGCCAACGCCTCGTTGCTCGATGAAGCAACGGCCGCTGCCGAAGCAATGACCATGCTGCACAGCCTGCGCCCGGCGCAGCGTAAAAATGCAGAGACGTTCTTTATATCAGACCGTTGCCACCCGCAAACAATCGAGGTAGTACGTACCCGCGCTACACCGTTGAACATCCGTGTGGTGGTGGGCGATCACCGCATGGCCGACCTGACTTCGGGCGCCATTTTTGCCATGTTGCTCCAGTACCCGGCCACCGACGGCGAGGTATTCAACTATACAGATTTGATCTCGGCCGCTCATGAACTGGGTATCAGCGTTGCCGTTGCCGCCGACCTGATGGCCTTGACGATGCTGACGCCTCCCGGCGAAATGGGCGCCGACGTCGTGGTTGGCTCATCGCAGCGGTTTGGCGTACCAATGGGTTTTGGTGGTCCACACGCGGCTTTCTTCGCCACGAAAGACACCTACAAACGGCACATTCCGGGCCGCATTATCGGCGTGTCGGTCGATGCGCAGGGAAACCCGGCTCTACGCATGGCCCTGCAAACCCGCGAGCAGCATATCCGCCGCGAAAAAGCAACGTCGAACATTTGTACCGCCCAGGTTCTGCTGGCCGTTATGGCCGGCAGCTACGCGGTGTATCACGGACCGCAGCGTCTGCGCGAGATCGCCGAACGTATTCACGGCCTCACCCGCCTGTTTACCAAAGCGGCCCGCCGGGGTGGGTATGAGGTGATTTCCGAGAATTATTTTGATACTATCACGCTTCGGGTTGACGATATCGAATCGCTGAAAAAATCGGCACGGGCGGCACAAATCAACCTCCGCTACAACGCCAACGATGAGTTGGTAACGCTTTCTTTCGACGAAGCCAAAACGCTCGACGACCTAAAAATTCTGCTCGATGTATTTGGCATTCAGGTGAGCGAAGACGACCTCAACGGTATGATCGACAGCCTCGAACTAACCTGGCCCGACCAGTTGGTTCGTCAGTCGACGTACCTGACGCATCCCGTTTTCAACACGCACCATACCGAACACGAGATGCTGCGGTACCTGAAATCGCTGGAAGAAAAAGACCTTTCGCTGGTTCATTCGATGATTTCGCTGGGCAGTTGCACCATGAAGCTCAACGCCACCGCCGAGATGATTCCGGTAACCTGGCCCGAATTTGGCAAAATGCACCCCTTTGCCCCGAAAGACCAAACGCTTGGTTATCAGCAGCTTTTTGCCGACCTGAACGCCTGGCTTTGCGAGATCACGGGCTTTGCAGCTATGTCGCTACAGCCTAACTCGGGTGCGCAGGGCGAATACGCCGGTTTGATGGTGATTCGATCGTATCATGAAAGCCGGGGCGACGAGCACCGCAACGTGGCCCTGATTCCGCAGTCGGCCCACGGCACAAACCCCGCCAGCGCCGTGATGGCCGGCATGAAAGTGGTGATTGTGAAATGCGACGAGCGCGGCAACATCGACGTACCTGATCTGAAAGCGAAAGCCGAACAGTATGCCGCCGACCTGTCGTGCCTGATGGTAACGTACCCAAGTACCCACGGCGTTTTCGAGGAAAGCATCATCGACATCTGCAACACCATTCACCAGTTTGGTGGTCAGGTGTATATGGACGGTGCCAACATGAACGCACAGGTAGGGTTGACTTCACCCGCTGCGATCGGTGCCGACGTTTGTCACCTTAACCTGCACAAAACCTTCTGTATTCCGCATGGCGGTGGTGGTCCTGGCATGGGTCCCATCGGCGTGGCCGAGCAGTTGGTGCCTTTTTTGCCGGGCAAGGGCTCTGGTGCCGTGTCGGCTGCTCCCTACGGCTCGGCCAGCATCCTGACGATATCGTACGCCTACATTGCCATGATGGGCGGCGAGGGATTGACCAACGCCACCAAGCGGGCCATTCTGAACGCCAACTACATCAAATCACGGCTGGATGGCCATTTCGAAACGCTCTACGCTGGTGCAAACGGCCGGGCAGCCCACGAAATGATCATCGACTGTCGGCTGCTAAAACAGGCGACCGGCATTGAAGTAGAAGACATCGCCAAGCGCCTGATGGACTACGGTTTCCACGCGCCAACGGTCTCATTTCCGGTGGCGGGTACGATGATGATCGAGCCGACCGAATCGGAATCGAAAGCCGAACTAGACCGGTTCTGCGAGGCGATGATTGCCATTCGGAACGAGATTCGAGAAATCGAAAATGGACAGGTCGACAAGACGGAGAACGTGCTGAAGTACGCACCACATACGGCCGTTGTTGCCCTGGCCGACGATTGGCACCGTCCTTACACGCGTGAAAAGGCCGTTTTCCCACTGCCTTACGTACGCGCCCGTAAGTTCTGGCCAAGTGTAAGCCGCATTGATTCGGCCTACGGCGACCGCAACCTGGTTTGCTCATGCGTACCAACCGACGCCTATGCCGAGGTAACGGCCGAAGCGGGCATGGTCCCCTCCGATGTGGTGTCACCGGCTTAGAACTAAGTTTTCTGTTTTCTGTTTACAGTTTTCCGTTGCGTCGCTAGAACAGCAATCTGGCGCTTCAGCAACGCAACGAAAAACTGTAAACAGAAAACTCAACTTCCATGCAAGACATTGAGCCTTTCTATGGCTGGGAGAAGTACTATGCCGCGTCCGACGACCCGCAGTCGCCTTTTTATGAGCGGACTTACAATACAACCCAGTACGAGAACGACATTTACGGGTATTACATCCACCCGTTTTGGGACGAGATCGGTTCCGAAACGTTGTACTGCAAGATCTTATACGCCAATTATGACCGGCAGGCGGTCGTGATCGAACTGTTTGGCGAGTGGAATGATACGTTGCACAACGACATTATGCATTTGAAACGGCAAGTCGTTGACCCGCTGGTGAAGGAAGGCATCAAATACTTCCTGCTGATTGGCGAAAACGTACTCAATTTCCACGGCTCCGACGATAGTTACTATGAAGAATGGTTCGACGATGTGGAAGATGGCTGGATTACGGCCATCAACTTTCCTGAATTCGTTGAGCAGGAATGGAAACGCTTCCGCCTCGACTATTACATCAATTTCGGCGGCACACTACATTTAGCCAACTGGCGCACGCTGAAACCGATGAACCTGATCGAAGCTGTAGGTACGTTGATGACCCGGCGACTTGGGTAGTCAATGAACAATTATCAATGAACAATTGTCAATGTCTCCGCTCGACAACGTACCTGAGCGGAGACACTGACAATTGTTCATTGATAATTGTTCATTGACTACCTATCTTTCGGCCTTTACCAACCAGATACAATGGATACCAAAACCACCGCTACCGAGCAGATTCAGGCAACCAAAGCCGCTGCTGCTGAGAAGTTAGATGCCTTCAAAAATGAGGCTGGCGAACATTTAAATGCCGCCGCGGCTCAACTCGACGAACTGAAAGATCAGATGGTTGCCAAGGCGCAGGCACTGGGTCAGCAAATTGATATAGATGACCTGAAAGCCAAGGCTGCCCAGCATGTAGAGACCGTTAAAGCATCGACGGCCGAAACACTCACCAACTTACAGGCTCAGGCCGAAACGGCTTACACCGCCGCGGCTGCCAAAGCCGATGAACTGGCCGATATTGCCGAAGATAAATTCGAAGATGTTCGCGCCGAAGCGGCCGTTCAGCTTGAAGCAGCCCAGGCTAAACTTGATGAACTGAAAGCAGAAGCCGCCCATCAGGTAGAGGCGGCAAAAGAAAAAGCGAAAGCCGTCTGGAGTCAGCTTTTTGGCGAATAAGAGGCTACGACGCTGATTATAAACTACTAACCCGACTCAGTTACGGCATAGCTGGCTGGTCGGGTTAGTTAGTTTAGAACCGTTCTCAATGTTCCTGCGTAGGTATGCCTTTAATACAATTGCCACGCTGGTTTCGGGCGGGCGGTATTCGTTTTGTCCTAATATGGTGTAATTTTGCAAGCTTGTTTAACCCGTTGTGCCTCAGGCGCGGGCGTTGACAGAAACATTACCTTCTGTTGATTTGTTTACAATCGACATTTACCACTTCACGCAGTATACCATGCTGATTATCCCCGGCAACCTGTTAGCGACCATCCGCACTCCTGAAGATCTGCGTAAACTCCCCAAGTCAAGCTTACCTCAACTTTGCGACGAACTACGCCAATACATTATTGATGTAGTGTCTATTTATGGAGGTCATTTTGGCTCTAGCCTGGGTGTAGTTGAGTTGACAACAGCGTTGCATTACGTGTTCAACACACCTGACGATCAACTTATCTGGGACGTAGGGCATCAGGCATACGGTCATAAGATTTTGACTGGTCGGCGTGAGGAGTTCCACACTAACCGGTTTTATGGAGGCCTCTCAGGCTTTCCGAAACGGAAAGAAAGTGAGTACGATGCGTTTGGCGTTGGTCACTCATCCACGTCCATCTCAGCGGCTCTTGGTATGGCCGTTGCCTCGCAACTACAGGGCAACCTGACCCGTAATCATATTGCCGTTATCGGAGACGGCTCCATGACGGCCGGCCTGGCGTTTGAAGGCATGAACCATGCCGGTGCCACCGATGCCAATCTGCTCATCGTTTTGAACGATAACTGCATGAGCATCGACCCAAACGTGGGTGCGTTGCGCGAATACCTGACCGATATTACTACGTCGCCTACCTACAACAAGGTGAAAGACGAGGTCTGGAACCTGCTGGGTAAATTCAGCACGTTCGGAAAGTCGGCTCAGGAGATCGTATCCAAAGTAGAGACGGCCATCAAGTCGTCGGTGCTGTCGCAGAGCAACCTGTTCGAATCACTTAATCTGCGCTACTTTGGCCCCATCGATGGCCACGACGTTGACCGTCTGGCTGATGTACTGGCCGATCTGAAAACCATCCCTGGTCCGAAGATTCTGCACGTGCTGACGGTGAAAGGCAAAGGGTATGGCCCTGCCGAAAAAGATCAGACCAAATGGCATGCTCCCGGCCTGTTCGACAAGCTGACGGGCGAGATCAAGAAGAAGACCTATACAACGCCACAACCGCCCAAGTACCAGGATGTGTTTGGCAATACGCTGGTTGAGCTGGCCGAGCAGAACCCGCGCATCGTGGGCGTTACACCAGCTATGCCTTCCGGTTCGTCGATGAATATCATGATGAAGGCCATGCCAACGCGGGCGTTCGATGTCGGCATAGCGGAGCAACATGCCGTGACCTTCTCGGCGGGTATGGCAACGCGTGGCGAGGTGGTGTTTTGCAACATCTACTCGACGTTCATGCAACGGGCCTACGATCAGGTCATCCACGATGTGTGTATTCAGGAGTTGCCGGTGATCTTCTGCCTCGACCGGGCGGGTTTCGCGGGTGCTGACGGGCCTACACACCACGGTGCCTATGATATTGCGTTTATGCGTTGCGTTCCCAACATGATCGTGGCCGCACCAATGAACGAGCAGGAGTTGCGGAACATGATGTTTACAGCGGCGTCTGACACGGTACAGAACGGTAAACAGGCGTACACCATCCGTTATCCGAGGGGCGAAGGCGTTATGCCCAACTGGAAAACGCCAATGGAGGAATTGCCAATTGGTAAAGCCCGCCTGATTCAGGATGGCGAAAACGTGGCGATTCTAACCCTCGGTCATATTGGCAATTATGCCGTAACAGCGATGAAAAAACTGGCCAAAGAAGGCATCCGCCCCGCCCACGTTGATATGCGTTATGCAAAACCGCTCGACGAGGCTATGCTTCACCAGATTTTCCAGCGGTTCGATAAAGTGCTGACCGTCGAAGATGGTTGCCTGATGGGTGGTTTTGGCTCGGCTGTACTCGAATTCATGGCGAACCACGGCTACACGGCCCGCGTAAAACGCCTTGGTATTCCAGATGCCGTTGTTGAGCACGGTGAGCAGATGGAACTTCATCGCGAATGCGGATTTGATCCCGATGGTATCGCTGAGGCGGTTCGTGAGTTGCTCTACGCAACGGCTCAGGTACGTGTCTGACTAGTTTTGCCGATACGAAATTACCTGGTCGTTCGTGCAGGCCGTGCCTGTTTGGTTCGATCACTTTTCAATGGATGGTCGATGTTAGCCACTCCAACGCATTACCTAACCACATACGGTAAGTATTTTATACTATCCAACTAGATTTACTGGTTGCTTTTATATAGTATAAAATACCGGTAGCTCTTTTTCCTGCACGTTTGCTAAACAACATTGGGTATATCGGTTGTTAACACATACACGATACGAGTAATAGGTTGCTTTATATCAACAACCTGCGTATACGTTGTACTTTTACACAACTAAGCCTGTATATTTGGTTTCGAAACCAACGCTTGACTTGAAACGCAGCTCGCCTCTTTCTGACGAATCCGTCCTTGTCGACCAGCTACTTAAGCGCGATGATAAAGCGTTTCAGTGGTTGTACGAACATTACTCGGCAGCGCTATACGGCGTTCTGCTGAAGATCGTCCGGGAGGAGGAGCAAGCAGAGGATTTGATGCAGGATGTCTTCGTCAAAATCTGGAACAACCTCAGCAGCTACGATACCCAAAAGGGACGACTATTTACCTGGATGCTGAACATTGCCCGTAACACCGCCATAGACAGCATCCGTTCGGGCAAAGCAATGAGCAGACCAGCCTCTGCCCAGACGATTTCGACAGACGACGATGGCACCTATACGGTGGACCGGCAGCATGCAGTAGCACCGGAAAATACCGATTTCATCGGCCTTAAAGACGTTGTCGACAAGCTACGCCCCGACCGGAAACAGTTGATCGATCTTGTTTATTTCAACGGCTATACCCACGAAGAAGCAGCCGAAGAACTCTCGTTGCCGTTAGGTACAGTAAAAACCCGAATACGATCGGCCCTACAGGAATTAAAACAGCTATTCAACAAGTAATAACTGTTGATTTTTCGCTACGAATTCTGTCCATACCCGCCCGCTATACCGCTCCATTTCCTCACGCATTGCCGGGAACTCGATCCAGTGGAACCTCTAATTATCAATTAGTTACATAAAGCATCGTTCGTTGGCTCTGGTCTTCTAAACAAAGTGGGCTGTAATTTGTCATGTACTTATAGATACATGTACCAATCACGTAACCCGTCATGTTAGAACGTCTGGAAGAAATCCGCGAAAATATATTTCGCTTCATCGAAGCTCGTATTGAGCTTTTTACCCTTGAAACGAGGGGTAAGGTAGAGGAAGGGGCCGTAACTGCGGTTCATGGTGTAATTCTTGGCTTTCTGGCCACGATCACAACCATTTTTCTGTTTAGCCTGCTGGCTGCTTATCTAAATGAAGTTACGAACAGCAGGTACGTTGGCTTTTTAATAGTGGCTGCATTCTTCCTGATCCTGACCATTATATGGGCTGTTTCCAAACCGTCGATGACGAATGTAATCCGTAAAATTGCTTATAAAGCGTTGAAGGAGAGCCAGGAGAAAAAAGCCGCCGACAAATCGCAGGCCGTTCAGGACCTGATGTCACAGACAGCAAAGTCGCTTAACGAAAGTGGTCAGTATCTACAGTGACCCGCTTTCGGTGACTATCTGACCCAAAAATCAGTATACTCAATTTTTTTCGTTTATTTTTAGCCTGTTAAACTCATGGAAGACCCTAAAGTACCTTTTGCCGATACCACTGCCCGTCGTGCTCAATTAATGGAAGCTACCGAACGATTCAAATCCTCAATTCAGGATAGTGTCGATTCATTAAAAACGGATGCTTCTGAAATTGGAAAAACCACGGCGTTAGTAGCAGGTGTAGCTTTCGGTGTATTTTTGCTGGCAAGCCTGATTCTGCCCAAGTCTGATGAATACCGGTACGCTGAAAAATATGGTGAACCGGACGATCGTGACTATGCAGATGACGATGATGAGGATAACGACACCTACCAGCCCCGGTCAACGAAGGCCGTTCGGCAGGATGCTAAGGAGGCTCGAAAATCAGCCGCAACCAGCGGTTTGATTGGCGGTTTACTGACGTCGGTACTCACCAACATCGCTCGCGAGCAGATAAGCGGTCTACTGACTCGAATTCGGACAAATAATGCAATCAACCCCACAGCGCAACCCGCTGATATCCAATACCACGAAAAAGCCCCGAATCAGCCTGTCAGCTATTCTGAATAGCTACAAGGAGTCGGGACGAAAATCGTTTGCTGTATTGCTCGACCCAGACAAGGTCGGGCAATGCGATTTTACTGAAACTGTCAGCCGGGCCGTTGCGCATCAGGCTGACTTTTTTTTCGTAGGGGGTAGCCTGATCACCGATTACGTGCAGCACGAAATGATTGCCGCTATCCGGCAGCAAACCGACACACCCATCGTTATTTTCCCCGGCAACTCCCTGCATATCGACCCGTCGGCTGATTCGCTGTTGCTCCTGTCGCTCATTTCGGGCCGTAATCCAGATTTGCTGATCGGCCAACACGTCATTGCGGCCCCTTTGCTCAAACGTAGTGGGCTCGATGTTGTCTCAACGGCCTACATGCTGGTCGATGGCGGTGCGCAAACTACCGTCTCCTACATCAGCAACACCATGCCGCTGCCGCACGATAAACCCGGTGTGGCGGCTTGCACGGCTATGGCAGGTGAACTGCTTGGCCTGAAACTAACGTACCTGGATGCCGGCAGCGGCGCCCGCCGACCAGTGCCTGCCGCCCTTATTTCGGCCGTTCGGCAGGCGGTAGACACGCCGATTGTGGTCGGTGGCGGAATCAATTCCGGCGAAAAAGCCTACGAAGCCCTACAGGCTGGCGCCGACCTTATTGTCGTAGGCAACGGCATCGAGCAAAATCTGGACCTGTTACCTGAAATTGCCAGCGCTGTTTCGTCGTTCAATACAAAACCAGTTCAGAACATTCAGGCCTGATCCTTACTGCGTCTCAGAGCAATCAGAAGTAAACTCGTACCATTCCATGCGCTTTTCATTTTTATCCATTCCTTTCGGCTTCTGCCGGATTGCTTTGCTGGCCTTATTGTGCACAGGAATCGTGTCGACTGCTGTTGCTCAAAAGCAACCCTCCCGTTCGTATCCTGGCCGTTTCTATACCTCGGTCGAAAAGTTAGCCCAGTTTCCTGGCGGTCAGGATGCTATGCTTCTGTTTCTGGCCGAAAATATTCAGTTTCCCGGCTCACTGGACCGAATCAACTACAAGACAGGCCCCGTGAAAGTGCGGTTCATCATAGCGCCCAACGGTACGCTTCATGACATCACGGTCGACTCAGCGCCTGTTCTTATGCCGGAAGCTGAAAAAGGAATGGACGAATACCGCATAAATATTATTCGGGCCATCGAAAAAATGCCCCGCTGGATTCCTGCACGCATGGGCGGAGAGCCGGTAGCTATGCTCTACACCATTCCGCTAAAAGTAGACAACTAAAAGGAATGTTGGATTGGGGATTTCGGATTAGGGGTTTTGCGTTGCGTTTCGCAACCATCCTGTGGTCTGGCATAGCAAAATCCTCAATCCAAAATTCCCAAGCCGAAATCGTTTAATAATGAGGGTTTATAAATTTGGCGGTGCTTCGGTGCGTGATGCAGCCGGCATTCGAAACGTCGGCTCAATCATTCAGCGCGAAGCGAATAACGACCTGATTGTTGTGGTATCAGCAATGGGGAAAACGACCAATGCGCTGGAAGAGATTGTAGTCAGCTACATGGCTGGGCGGGCAGACGAGGCATTGTTACGCTGGCAGAACGTGGTCATCATGCACGAGTTGATCATCGCCGAATTTGAATTCCCATCCGACCTGTTAGCGCCTATTCGGGCCACTTTTGCAGCAGTTGCCAGTAAGCTGGCTGCGCCCCTCCCGGGCGAGGCTCCGGTCAGCTACGATGCTGTATATGATCAGATTGTGCCGATAGGCGAAGTGATCTCGACCCAAATTGTCGCTGCCTACCTGACCCATATCGGCCTTCCTGTTCGCTGGGCAGACGCGCGCCAACTGGTTCGCACCGACGATACGTTCCGGGAAGGCAAAGTTGACTGGGCCACCACACAGTCGCTCATTCAGGAATTTATGGGCGACCAGATTGGCCTGATCGTAACGCAGGGATTTATTGGCGGCACCGCTGATGCTGAAACAACGACGTTGGGCCGCGAAGGCTCGGATTATTCCGCCGCCATTTTCGGTTATAGCCTCGGTGCCGAGAGCATCACCATCTGGAAGGACGTACCTGGCGTGTTGAACGCTGATCCTCGTTACTTTGATGAAACGGTACTACTACCGGCCTTAACGTACCAGGATGCTACAGAACTGGCCTATTATGGGGCCACCGTGATTCATCCTAAAACGATAAAACCGCTACAGAACAAGGGGATTCCGCTGTATGTAAAGTCGTTTGTCAAACCCGATCAGCCAGGTACGTTGGTGGGCGCTGTGGCGGTAGAGAAACCGACGCCATCCTTTATTTTCAAAGTGAATCAGCTACTTATTTCGCTTCACCCAACCGATTTCTCTTTCATTGCAGAAGATAACCTGAGTCTGGTTTTCGGCCTGTTTGCTACGGCAGGCGTCAAGATAAACCTGATGCAGCTTACGGCACTGAGCTTTTCGGTGGTTGTCGATAGCAAGCCTGACCGTATTCCTGATTTACTGGATCGCCTGCGTACGCATTTCCGCGTCACCTACAACGAAGATCTGGAGTTGGTTACCATCCGCCACTACGACCAAACCACTATTGACCGGGTACTGGTTGGTAAGAAGCTCCTCCTGGAACAGAAAAGCCGCAGCACAGTGCAGTTGGTGGTGCGGGACAATCAATAAGTTTACTGTTGCGTTGCTGCCCCAAATCTCTGAATGGGCTTACCTGGCAGGCAGCGCAATAGAAGACAGCAAACGGTAAATAATATAGTAAATTTAGAATTTGGGACACGACAGCATGCCTTTCTTCGGCTTATAGCGAGACTTGTTGCTTTCAGGGCGATCGAAAATGTATGAGATCGAAATCTCGTGCGAGCCGCCGCTGGCGAAACCCAGGGTCGAGATAGTGGCGTCGTAGCTGTAGCCGATCGAGAACTTGTCAGCGCGGTAGCCAATCAGGCCCGCCACGGCATCGTGGTTATTGATCCGCTGATCGTATTTCTTGAATGGGATTCCCCGGTAGTAAGCCCCGATCGTGATAGGTGAATAGGTTAGGTAAGCACCCAGATCGAGTTGGTCGTATTTTCCCTGGAATTTGTAATTAATTACTGGAGAGAAACTTATCTCGCGGTCCATTTCGTCGCCGTAACCGGTAAAGCCCGTCAATGGAATGCGCAGCCCCGCCTGGAGACTACCTTTAATGGGCAGGCGGCTGCTGTTGGGCGCGAAAAAACTTTGATCGGGCCGGCTAATGTGGTGGGCCGACGCGCCAACCCAGAACCAGTCAGAATAAAACAGCCCCCCCGTCGAGAAATCGGCGTAGCTATTGTTAGGCGAGTTTTTGAGCGACGAAATCAGGGCATCACTAGTTGTATTGCTGATCAACCCCTGCGACGAAAACTGGTCGCCGAAAGTGAGTCCGAAGTAGTTGACGTTTCGGTTCACGTAGCTTCCCTGTACACCCAGCCTGATAAACGAGGACTCGCTAACCTGGAACTGGTACGCATATTGCGCGGCTATCTCTGTCGATTGCACGGCTCCTTGCCCTTGATTATCACTGACAAGCATAAGCCCGAAGCCGCTGTTGATTTTCGGTGCATAATAATCCAGGCCAACTACAGTGGTTACGTAGTTGGTAATGGCAGGCC
Organism: uncultured Fibrella sp.; assembly: GCF_964250085.1. Taxonomy (NCBI): domain Bacteria; kingdom Pseudomonadati; phylum Bacteroidota; class Cytophagia; order Cytophagales; family Spirosomataceae; genus Fibrella; species uncultured Fibrella sp. The sequence goes on from NZ_CAXUEC010000007.1 coordinate 275,850, forward strand.
ACTGATTTCGGTAATTGATGGTTGCACGCGGAGCCAGGGCCGATCCGGCAAAGGCTGGATTCAGGTATTGCGGGGCCGCGTAGAACTGCGTGAACTGTGGGTCCTGTGCAAAACAAGACGGGGCCCATAGCAACGCCAGGAGGCAAAGAATCGTATATCGTATAACCATGCTGGGTAAGCAACGCAAATTCATTGCCAAACGAGATAAACAGTCAAAATTAGCGTATAAGAATTGGCAATGGGTGGGTGAAGAAGTATACGCTGAAGAGCCGAAAAAGGTGGCATGAAGTCAGCGGTTTACGAGTAAAATTTTAAGGGCTTGGATTCGTTTAGTATAACGTAACGGGTCTCTTCTCTGTTATATGATGGCCAGACTTTCGTTCTCTCTCAACAAATGGTATTCCAGGTAAGATACGGTCTTTGTTCAATCGCCTGGGTGGTGGTTTGGCTATTTGCGGGTATCACTACCAGTTTGGCCCAAACGTCGCCCAACTCCGCGTCGATTATTCAACAGACCGAACAGCAAAACAAAATTAAAATTGTGGGCAGCTTATGTACGCCCACAGCGCCAAGTACAGGCACGGCATCGGGCAATGCAAGCTGCGGCAACGACCCGGTTAATTTTTACGACGTCGATCCGGCAGCCGACAAAGCTAAAACACAGTGGGTAATTGACGGTGGTGCTCCGCAGACCGGGGTTGTTGCCAGTACATCGTTCACCTCACCGGGGGTCAAAACCATCACCATCACGCGGACCATCAGTACAACAGCTACCTCAACGTCGGTCGTTAGCTCTACGGTATTGCCGTCCACGTCGTTTACAGTGTCGGTTGGTACTCCTCCCTCTTCGTTTCAGAAATGGCGGTCGGATACCACCATCTGTAAAGGAACGGTACTCACCATTGACCCGTACCCCAACGGTGCGCCTTCTTCGCCTTCGAGCACCAGTTTAACGTACCTGTGGTTTCCGAAGGGCGAAACAACCCAGTCGATCAGTACAACAGCGTCGGGTTGCTATTCAGTAGAAGTGACCAATGAGGCGGGCTGTTCCTACCAGGATCGAATACGGGTTAGTTTATGCCCGGAAGAAAGTGGATCGCCTGGATCGAAATGGTATTTTGGGAACAACGCTGGTCTCGACTTTGGAGGCGACAGCCCTAAACCACTCACCGATGGCAAACTATCGACGATTGAAGGGTCTGCTTCGATCACGGATACCAAAGGCAATATCTTGTTCTACAGCGACGGCATCACCGTATACGACAAAGATGGCAAGCCCATGCAGGTGTATGACCCCATCAGTGGCTCATTAACCAGTAGTTCGGCCGTATTGGGCGGAAACAAATACTCAACTCAGTCGGCGATTATTGTGCCGAAGCCAGTTTGTCACGGCTGCGACTACCTGTATTACGTGTATACCACGGCCGAAATCAACGGGTCGCGGCAGATCACGTATAGCGTTGTGGATATGCGCCGGAACAGCGGTAGTGGGGCGGTAGTCCAGCAAAACCTGCCCGTCGTTACGTCGTCGACCTCGGCGAGTAGCACCGAACGATCGGCCTCGGTCAGGAATGATAAGGACACTACCTATTGGGTAATGACCCACGATTATGGCACGAACTGTTTCCGGGTCGATCACCTGACGCCTTCGACTACGGTGGACCAAAAATCGTACTGCCTCGGCATGGCCCACGATTCGCCGGTCCGTGGCGAAGGGCAGATCAAAATTGGTCCGGCTCCAACGCCACCCGTTACCACCACAGGTACGTCGGGAACAGTCAGTTCTGGAACGGTCGTATCGGGCACAGCCACCGCAGGTAACAGCAACACGGCAGTCAGGCCGGTGGCGGTGGTCATACCGGGCGACCCCAACAGTACAGACCCCGACCGACAGAAAAGCTACGTCCAGATATTCTCCTTTAACACAGAAACCGGCGTTTTATCCGGTCCCACTAAGACCATTGATCTTGGCCCTGCTCCACCCAAAGCGTATGGCGTCGAGTTTTCGCCCGATGGCTCAAAAGTGTACGTCAGTTTGCTGGGTGAAGTCACGAGCGTCAGTGGGGTGCAAACCCAGACGGGGCCATCGCGCATTGTTCAGTTCGACATCACAGCCGATGACCCGGTCAGTACCAGCGCGTTGATTGATGAGAGCACCACCCGACAATATGGTTCGTTACAGATCGGCCCCGACGGAAAAATCTACGTTGCCGTTCAGGATCAGCCCTCTCTGGGTGTGATCGACAACGCCAACGGAAGCGGCACCGTCACAACAAATCCATTCGCAAAGCCACCTATCTTCACGGTATCGGGTCAGGATTTGGGTGGAAAGATCAGTCAGTTGGGATTACCGAACCAGGTTGCCAATTTCACGCAACCGTCGAGCAGTGCGGGTATTTCGGCCAGCAACGTGTGTCAGGGTGATCCGGTCACGTTTCAGATAACGCCGTTCTGCCCTAAGCTGAAGGAGATGTATAACCTCACCGTCAGGAACAGTTCTGGTGCAGTGGTGGCGCAGGTTCTTTCATTCACGCAGACATCGCAAACCGTTCAACTCAGCACACCCGACACGTATTCGGCCACGCTCGATGTACGCGTGATCACGTCTACGGGCGCTACCTGTACCACGGCGACCGCCGAAACCTCGTTGACCGTCATTGAACAGCCGAAGCCCTTCAGCGTTGGACCTGATATTGACAAATGTACCGACAAGCCGGTCTCGGTAACCATCACTGCTGTTGCAGAAGAGTATGCCTGGGTCCTTAACCGACGGGTAGTCAGCCGATCTAAAGTGTTGACGACTACCGTTCCGGGTACGTATACGGCCTTTATTGGGAATGGCGGCGAATGTTTCGAGTCAGACGTGATTGTCATCAATATTCGAATACCGCCCAGGCTAAACCTGGGGCCCGATCAGACCCTTTGCGAGAATGGAACGCGCACGATTGGCGTTCCGGCGGTGCAGGGGTATCAGCAATACTTATGGAGTAACGGAGCTACCACGCGGGAGATAAACATTACGCAGCCAGGTATGTATTCGGTTACCGGCTCGTTTACCACGCTGGATAATGTTGTCTGTGAAGCCAGCGATGATATAAAAGTCATTCCGGTGAAGAAGCCAGTGCTGACCACGACACTGACCAACCCGGCTGGCTGTACAACCGTCGATGGGGCTATTCTGGTCACGCCAGCCCCAACCCTGGTGGTATCGGGTACAGCATCACCGACGAACTCGTTTACCTATTCATGGACAACTGTTAGCGGTACACCAATTTCAACAATGGGTAATTCGGCCTCAGCCTTGACGCAAGGCACGTACGCGATCAGGGTAACTGACGAAAACGCCTGCGCTACCGATGCCTCATTTGAGTTGCGATCGAAGGCATTGCCCTTGGTACTGACTGCCCAACCCGGCCCGCAACGGTGCGATGTACCCCGCAGTGGCTCGGTTACGCTAGGCATCAGTGGCGGTACGCCTAGTGGGTACGTCTGGCAAAACAGTTCGGGGGCCGTTGTGAGTACCGGCCCGTCGCTGACGGGCGTAGCAGCAGGCATATATAGCGTGTCGGTAGTCGATAATATTGGTTGCATTGCGTCGCTCACGGGCGTAAACGTTAGTTTAGACACCCGCTCGGCCCTTAGTCTTGGCCCCGACCGGAGTAAATGTGTTGGCGACACCATTCAACTGACACCGCAGGATGGTGGTCCACAAGCTAGCGTAGCGTACCGCTGGAACAACGGCACCACCACACGAACGATATCGGTAAACACCGCAGGCACCTATTCGCTCACCACAACCAACGCGCTGAACGGCTGTATTGGTAACGCCGCCGTACAAGTGCAGTTTGTGCAGAAACCCAACGTATCGGCGGGTGCTAACCTGTCGCTTTGTCTGGGTGCACCGCAGTCGATAACCTCGCTCCAGTTAACAGGAAATAGTCCGGGGGGCGGCTCGTGGACCGGGCCTAATGTTAACCCGTCAGGTACGTTCACGCCGTCAGCGGCTGGTATTGGTCAGGTAGTCACGTTGATTTACTCGGTTACGGTGAATGGATGCGCCAATTCAGCTCCACGCCAGATAGCTCTGAAACAGACACCACAGGTAAACGCTGGGCCCGATGCAGAATTCTGCGAAGGTACCGTGCAGGTGTTACAAGCTAGTGGTTCGCCGGGCGCAACATTCCGTTGGAGCGATGGCACACAGGGTTCGCAACTGCGACCGCAGCAAACCGGCCGCTACACCGTTACAGCGAACGTAGACGGTTGCGAGCAAACCGATGCAGTGGACGTGAATGTAAAACCCGCCCCGCGCTTTGCACTCACCCGCGAAGCTGCTATCTGCATAGGCGATAACCAGCAAACGCAACTCCGGGTGGTACCACAGGAAATCGGCCAGGTAGTGGTTTGGACGACAACGAATACGACATCAACGACCCTGCTGGTTAGTCAGGTAGGTACGTATTCGGTGGTGGTAACAGGCACCAACGGCTGTATTGCCCGCGATGCCGCCCGGGTCATTGACCTCTGCGAGCCACGGTTGTTTGTGCCCAATGCCTTCTCGCCTAATGGTGACGGCACGAATGATAAATTTGGGACGCTCAACGCCTACACCACCGATCTGGAACTACGGATTTATAATCGTTGGGGCGAAGTGATTTTTGCCAGCACACCCGAAACACCCGAATGGGATGGCACGTACCGGGGTGAACCGGCTCAGACAATGGTATACCCGTATGTGATCACGTATCGAAGTCAGTACTTCCCGGAACGTCCTTCCGTTGTGAAGCGAGGGTCGGTCTTGCTCTTGCGGTAAAGTGTCTGCAGTTTACTGGTTGCTACGATAAGAAGTGTTTGCGTCAATTTGGGAAACCACTATCTTTGTTACTCTTCAAGCGGGAGTAGCTCAGTTGGTAGAGCGGCAGCTTCCCAAGCTGCAGGCCGTGGGTTCGAACCCCATTTCCCGCTCATTGATTATCAGCCAGTCAGGTACGTACCTGACTGGCTTTTTATTGGGGTTTGCACCAAGCTGGATGGCAACGCCCTAATGATTGCCAACTCATCCTATACTGCCAGTTACTGACTATATCCATAGTGGCCGAATGACAATTCTTTACCGGTTTCGAGTTTGACGTGGGTACGTTCAGTTAAGGGCGTTAGCTGCTGGAAGGCGTCGCGGCGGCCCTTTACATCGGCGTCGTCGAAACGGCGGTAGGTGGGCCAGTCAACGTAGGCGCAGTTGGTTTCAGTATCCAGAAAACCGCCCGATCGCAGATGTTCTTCATCCAGCTCAGGTACGTAGATTACCGTCAGAGAAACGGAAAGACCAGGTTTTAGGTAAAATGTCCAGGTTAATTTCATACACACTAGGGTTGCCCAAACAGATCTGTGTCGTACGTTTCGCGCATATGCCGCTCAATAACGGCAAAAATTAACCGACCTGTCTGTGCAGGCTCCAGTTGATACTTTTTTAATAATGCTTTCTCCAACGAATGAATCAAGACCATGATCGCCTGCCTCATCTTGTCGGCTAGCAGCTTGATCGATTCAGTCCTTAGTTCATCGTATGTTATGAAATCGAAGTGGTATTGATTCACTTGAACAGGCAGCTCCGGGCTTCTAACGCGTTTCGATTTAGCGTCATGATACAGTTTAGCCAGGCTGGCAAATTCGCTACGAAAGCCTGGATCATTGTACAGGTCATTCACTAGCTCCTGATATACCAACTGTATACGTTGTTCTATGCCGGATTGCGACAGATCCCAGTACCACCAGTTGGCCGGGTTTTGCGGCTGGCTGGCAACGCGTCGTTGATAAACGGCTTTGAATAGGTGTAGCATGAACTTGTAATCGGCCTCAGGCTCGTTTCCCGGCCGGCTAATACTGAGCCGATGCAACTTCAGGCCAACGCAAGGCGAGTAGCCGACACCCAACGAACTGGTAGCCAGTGCCTGCTTCATATCTGCCTCGGTCAACTTCGATTGGCCGACCAGGAAGCCCAGTTCCATGAGACGCAGATGCCTTGCTTCGTTGTCTAATCCGGCAAACTGAACCAGTAGATCTACGTCGGCACGAACACCCTGCCCAAACTGGAGGATCGCAATTTCTTCGTCAAGGCTCATCGGATTCATGGGTTCGTGTCATTCGTCTGGAGTATACATGGCTAACACACATTCCGCTCCTAAATTTCCAGCCTGCGGCACTATAAATTCAACTTTACCCGAAAGCTCACTTATTCGGGTTAACCAATCGACTAATAGAACAATTCATCTATTTTATTGTACAACTCATGTAGCTTATGTTAAATGTGATCTAGTTATGAATACGCTGTCGCTGCGGGTGTTGTTGGTCGATGATGACGATGACGACCGCCAACTGATTCGCTGGGCATTGACCAATGCCATTCAACAGGTAGTTATCGAAGACATGACTACTGGCCAGGAACTGATCGACTGGCTGGCTACTTATCGGCAGTTATCACCCGAGGATGCAGCCGCTGATAGTTCGTTCGTGACCGTTATCCTGCTCGATATGCACATGCCTAAATTAACTGGACTGGAAACGCTGCGGTTGCTGGGCAACATGCAGGATCTGGCGTATATGCCGGTTGTGATGCTTACTTCGTCGATGAATGAACAGTTGAAGCACCAGGCCTACGAGCAGGGTATTCACCTGTATATGGTTAAACCAACGGGGCCGGGTGGTTTTCACCGGGTAGTTGAAGCCGTTAAGCTCTGCTTTCGGGATACACTCCGCATGCGTGACCAAATGGAGGAAATGCTCTAGGTGACTGTCCTACGCTGGTAACGTCATAATAGTGCTGATCGATGAGGACGGTACTCCCTTCTTTATGCGTGAATGGCTCGCTTTTTGACAAGCATTACTCTATAAATCATATGGACTCCATTGATCTGCTAGTCAGCCGTTACTAAACCATTTGAACCAACGGCTGTCTACTGATACATACTCAACGATATAGCCGCTAATGAAGCATTCCTTCCACTTGTTCTTGATGCTCCTGGCAAGTCTTGTGGGCTTTGTCGTCTATTGTACCATGTGGATCGATTGGGTCCAGGATTTTTCAACTGGTGCCTACGCACGCGACTACCTGGAGGCTGCGGTAGAAACCATCGTACTGGCAGGCTACACCTATTTAGCCGTCCGGTTTGCCTATAGCCGACTGAATACACTGTAACTAATTTACCAGAAACGGCAACTTTTAGTATATAGTTAAGGAGCTTTGATTCATCTCAATAGTACCAGTATTTTTAATCGCCCCTGTATCAGCCGAGGTAACTATTGCTTTACTTTTACGGCGACTCTATTTCGTTACATCTTTGAAGCCGTTTACCTCTGCTGACTTTCAACAAGCTAAAGCCAATCACCTCCGGTTCAAGAGTCGTTTGCGCGCTATTTTATACGGCGAGACATCCGAGCAGGAGTCGACTGTTCTTTCTCAGTATGCCTGCGAAGTAGGCAGGTGGATTTACGGCCGGGCCCTGGTTGACTACGAACATATTCCAGAAGTCCATGAATTAGAGCGGGTTCATGCGTCCATCCACGTGGTAGCCCGCGATATGGTCAGGCAGTACCACGACGGTCATGTTGACGAAGCCCGTCGGGGTCTGTTAACGATGGAACAGATAGCCGACCAGTTGGTAGACCTGCTGCAACTGGTAGAGGAAAAAGTGGCTGGTGAACAGAAACACACGGCCGCAATCGATGATCCGGTAACCACCGAGGCCACGCTGTTGTCCATGTTGCTGGCGCAGAATCAGCAATTAGACGCCCAGATTAAACAACAGGTAATTACCGGTAGGCAAACCAGTGAACGACATGACCCCGAGCGACAGCTTCTGCACGATTTCTTCATGCAGGCACCCGCCGCTCACTGTATTTTACGCGGCCCTTCCCACATTTTTGAGTTAGCTAATCCAGCTTATCAGGACTTGATTGGCGAGCGTGAGATCCTGGGCAAACCTGTTCGCGAAGCCTTACCTGAACTGGAAGGTCAGGGATTTTACGAATTGCTCGATACCGTGTATACCACCGGTGAGCCTTTTGTGGGGAAAGAACTGTCTATTTTTCTGCATAACGCACAGGGCATAGTCCGAAAAGCGTATCTGAATTTCATTTATCAGCCGATCAGGAACGAACAGAGGCAGGTCGAAGGGATTCTGGCGTTTGCCTATGAAGTTACCGAACAAATACTTGCCAGAGACGCCATTGCCGAGAGCGAAGCGAAGTTCAGGGCCCTGATCGAAGAAGCACCCATTGCCACTTGCTTGCTGGTGGGTGCAGAGATGGTCATCGAAATAGCCAATGACACGATCATGAATTACTGGGGGAAGGGCCCCTCGGTCATTGGCAAGCCCCTGCTGGAGGCAGTACCGGAACTCAAAGGCCAGGCCACTATGCAACGGCTGGCGAAAGGGTATGAGACGGGTCAGGCCTACAGCGTTCGGTCGGTAAGTGGCCAACTGGAGAAAGAAGGCATGCTGAAAACGTACTTCTTTGATACTCATTACAAACCTATACGCAACACCAACGGCGACGTGTATGCGCTTGTTGTGATGGGAATAGATGTAACAGAGCAGGTTGTTACCCAGCAAAAGCTGGAAGCATCCCAGACCGATCTTATCCAGACCAATCAACGGCTCAACCTGGCGCTCGACGCGGGCAGGTTGGGTACGTATGAACTTGACCTGGCAACTGGCCTGATGACGTGCAGTGATCAGTGCAAACGGAATTATGGCCAGCCAACCGAAGATCCCTTTAACTTCCCCGACTTGCTGCGGATCATTATCGACGCCGATCGGGCACGCGTTGAACAGACAATACACAATGCACTGACAACCCAGACTACCTACTACGCTGAATACCGAATCACGTGGCCCGATAATAGTCTGCACTGGGTTAAAGCATCGGGACTCGGAGTATACGCGGCTGATGGTCAGGCAGTAAAGATTACTGGCGTTACGCAGGATATTACGGCTCGGCGCATGGCGCAGGAAGAACTGGAACAGCAGGTGCAGCAACGTACCCAGCAAATTCAGGAGTCGAATCAGGACTTGCTGCGCTCGAATGAGAACCTACAGCAGTTTGCCTATGTAGCCAGCCATGATTTGCAGGAGCCACTGCGCAAGATTCAGGCGTTCGGTGATCTGCTTCAAACCCAGTATGGTGACCAGATAGGAGAGGGCGTTGCTCATCTTGAACGGATGCAATCCGCCGCCAACCGAATGTCGACACTCATTCGTGATTTGCTGGCCTTTTCGCGTATCTCAACCCGGCAGGAAGCAACTTCAGGGGTGTCATTAAACCAGGTTATCCACCAGGTGTTGACCGATCTGGATTTCCAGATCCGGGGAGCGGAGGCCGACATTGAAGTTACCCAGCTACCCGATGTGCTGGGCGACAAATCGCAGTTGAGTCAGCTTTTCCAGAACCTACTGAGTAACGCCCTGAAGTTTCATAAGGTTGGTGAGCGGCCTCAAATTCGGGTCAGCGCACAGTTGGTCAGGCTCGATGCCCTTCCCACTTCAGTAAAGCCCACCCGGAAAGTAGCTACCTATCAGCACATTACGGTAACAGACAACGGCATTGGTTTCGACGAGAAGTACCTAAGTCGAATTTTTCAGGTGTTTCAGCGTCTGCACAGTAAGAGCGAGTATGCAGGTACGGGCGTTGGGCTGGCCATCTGCGAAAAGGTGGCAGCCAATCATGGAGGAGCTATTACGGCCAGTAGCGAACCAGGTCGGGGCGCTACGTTTCACGTCTACTTTCCGGCTTAAGTTGTAGTCATTAGTAGTCGTTTATTGTCATCGGTAGTCATTAGTTGCCGGTTAACAATGAATGACTACCAATGACCACAAATGACAATTAAATGGCGGCGAATTTATCGGCAATTGCCTGCCGTAGTTTATCCACTTTCGAGGTCCAGTCGATGCCAATGGCAGAGTGGCCAGCCGCGTCGGCGATGTCTTTCTGCTCTAGTGCATATTTCAGCATTGCCTGAAGATCAATAAAACTCAAGTTTGATAAGGAATCCATGATTTCGTTGGTAGAAAACGGGTTGCCATGCGCTAAACGTGCCGTGCTTCCTCTGAAGCAACACGACGCACAGTGTGCCTAACTATACTGAAAACAAGGGCGATTGTTTCCAGAAACCGAGGCGCCGTTACAGGAAGTAGCCGGGTGCTCATAGCTCGCAAACAAGGTATGGGTGTACGCAAACAGGGCCAATAGCCTGACGGCGAGTTGCTCTTACCAGTAAAAAGTCCGTATTTTAAGGGCGGTAATGACTAAAGCGGCCCCACATAAAGAGCAACAGCTATACTGGATAAGCGGCATCATTGCCGCCTGTTTGCTGCTATTGGCACCAATCTGGAGCACCAAAAACAGCCCGGAAATAGCGCAAAAGAGCTCGGTTTCGGCTACCACATCTACCCGGCCCGACAGCGAATCGGCTATTGCCGCGATTGGGGGTAGCCACGGAGCAGTGGCACGTGTCACGATCCGGCTGAGCTTTCCCTTTGGCCCTGGGCTTACCCTTCCGCCCACCCTGCCGGCTATCTTCAACTGGGGTGCAACTGCTCAAATAGGCGGTCGTCAATTTCCTGTCTGTTACCCATTTCGCTTCCTGAAGCTCATTTTCGAGCACCAGATTGCGATCAATGCGCCCTGACGCGAACAGCTTTTACACCCTTCATGCGTCGGATGTGAGTTACACCCTATCTTCAGAATAGGTCGTAACTGGCCCGAGCATACTCTATGCTGCTCTACACAACCCCTGACTGCTCTGTTCAGGTACGTTAACCCCGTTGGCCTACCAGCCCACCGAAATGGTCCTGTACCGCTGATTACACAGTAGCTAACTCACTCAACATCATGATTTCTCAACAAACTCTGGTCTCCGCGCCCCAGACCTATCTCCATCGGTTAAAAGATGGTGCTTTTCTGCTGGCCGGTGTCTTGTGCGCAGGCATGGGCCTCAATGGGTTCTTACTGCCCAATAACTTCATAGACGGGGGCGCAATGGGCATCTCCCTCCTGCTCGAAATCACGACCGGGGCCGAACTGGCGCTGCTGGTTATCCTGGTCAACCTGCCGTTTATCTGGCTTGGCTATCGGCAGATATCCAGCGGTTTTGCCATCCGAACAACAATCGCTATTAGCCTGCTGGCAGTCTGTCTGGTGGTTGTACCTTACCCGGTGGTTACGACCGATAAACTGCTGATTTCTGTTTTCGGTGGCTTTTTCCTGGGCGCCGGTATCGGACTGGCTATCCGGGGCGGCGGTGTCCTCGACGGCACGGAAGTCCTCGCGATCTGGGTTAGTCGCCGGTCGGCGCTGACGGTGGGCGACGTTATCATGGTGATCAACGTCTTGGTTTTCAGTGCTGCTGCCATTCTGCTAACCGTTGAAACGGCCCTTTACGCCATGCTAACGTACCTGGCGGCCTCCAAAACCGTCGACTTTCTGATTCATGGTATCGAAGAATACACCGCCGTCATCATCGTCTCTGACCAGCACGAGTCGCTGAGGCATATGATCACCGAGAAGCTAGGGCGTGGTGTTACGGTGTTCAAAGGAGAAAAAGGCTATGGAAAACGGGGGCACAAACAGGAAGATACCAGCATTCTGTATGCCGTGGTGACCCGCCTGGAGCTAACCCGCCTGAAAGACAGCATCAGCCGAATCGATGAAAACGCCTTTGTTATCAACCACGGCATCGACGACGCCAAGGGAGGCATGATTAAAGGGCGCCCCCTGCATTAGGCAATTGGCCGGGCGGCAACGGAAAACTTATAAATAGGCAGGTGGTTCATTACCAGGTACCTGGTTGCTTTCAGTGCGCAGTAAACCTGGGTACGTTATCAAAAAATTAACTCACCGTATGGATTCGTTTAGTTATGATTTGTGGCTGGTCATCGTTGCCTTAGCTATTTTAGCCGTAGCCTGGCTACCGTCTTTGCTGGCCGAGCACCCCCTCTCCTATCCAATTCTATTTGTGGCCGGTGGGTGGCTGCTCTATCAGTTGCCGTTCGCTCTGCCAGACCCGCTCCCGCTGAGCCATCCCCAGCTAACTACGCACTTGACAGAGCTTTGCGTTATTGTGGCCCTGACCGGAACAGGGCTCAAGATCGACCGGAAATTTAGCTGGCGGGGGTGGCGAATTCCCCTCCGCCTCATCTGGCTGACGATGGTCGTGACCATTGCCGTATTTGCCTTTTTTGCGTGGAAATGGGCGAACTGGTCCCTGGCGACAGCCCTGTTTCTGGCAGCCAGTCTGGCCCCGACCGATCCGGTGCTGGCGGGCGATGTGCAGGTGGGCGACCCAAATGAAGGCGGTGAAGATACCGTGCGGTTTGCCCTGACGGCCGAGGCGGGCCTGAACGACGGCATGGCGTTCCCGTTTGTGTATCTGGCCATTGCGTTGGCCCATACTACCGGACTGCCAGCGGCCGAGTTACCCCATTGGGTACTCGTCGACCTGCTGTATCGGGTTGGCGTTGGCGTACTGGGCGGTTGGCTATCTGGGCGGCTGCTGGCGTATCTGATCTTCGAATTACCCCAACGCATCAGCATCAAAACAACGGCCTATGGTTTTGTGGCCCTGGCCGTGACTCTCATCAGCTACGGCCTCACCGAACTCTTGCACGGCTACGGCTTTCTGGCAGTTTTCGTGGCGGCTATCACCATCCGCAATCACGAACGTACCCACGAGTACCACACCTACATGCACGCGTTTTCCGATCAGATCGAACGGCTGCTGGTGGCACTACTGCTGCTATTGTTTGGTGGCGCCATTGCCAAAGGTCTGCTGCATGCGCTGACTGGTGAGGATGCCGTGCTGGGGGTGGTGCTTGTGTTCCTCATTCGACCACTGCTTGGCTGGCTCACGTTGTGGAAAACAAATGCACGGGGCCTGAAACGCTGGATAATCGCCAGCTTCGGCATTCGCGGCATCGGCTCGATGTTTTATATTGCTTACGGACTACAGCAAGCCAGCTTTGCTGAACCAGCCCGAATCTGGGCACTAACCGGCTGGATTATCGTCCTTTCTGTGTTTGTACATGGTATGTCGGCCACCCCGGTCATGAAACGGCTGGACCGCCGCCTGGCACCGGCAAGTTCGCCTCAAACGTAGGCGTTGGTGCGCTGGCTTGCCTGTTTCCTGTCAATCTTTAGAGGAACTAACCGGGTGGTTTCTTCTCTTTCAACCGGCAGAGGGAGTCCTCTGCACTTCGCTACCGATACTACTATGGCCAGAGTTTTAATTCAGTTTGCTCATCCTATCCTCAGTAAATCCCGGATTCATGCGACGCTGCTCAACTACTGTTCGCGTCTGAAAAACGTGACGGTCAACGATCTGTATGAACAATATCCCGATTTGTACATCAACGTAGAACGGGAACAGCGCCTGTTGCTCAACCACGACATCGTCGTTTTTCAGCATCCCTTTTACTGGTACAGTAGTCCGGCTATTGTGAAGCAGTGGTTCGATCTGGTGCTGGAACACAACTGGGCGTATGGCCGGGAGGGCAAGGCACTGGCTGGTAAGGCCATGATGAATGCGATTTCGTGCGGGGGTAGCCGACAGGCATATAGCCCTACAGGTACTAACCGGTTCACGATCAACCAGTTTCTGGCGCCGTTTGACCAGACGGCCAATCTGTGCAAAATGACGTACCTGCCTCCGTTCGTCATTCACACGACCCATCGCCTTACCGACGAGCAGTTGAATGAGTACGGCGATCAGTACTGCCAGTTGATATCGGCGCTGGTCAACGATCAGTTTACGGCCGACGACTTTGGCAGGGTCCAGTATGTCAATGAGTTAGTATAATGCTATAATCCAGTAATTACTCTACGTATCATGCAGGAATCGTTCTTTTTTCAGGCCATGGTCTACCTGGCCGCCGCTGTTGTGATGGTGCCGATTGCCAAAAAAGTGGGTTTGGGCTCGGTGCTGGGTTATTTGCTGGCAGGTGTTCTGATTGGCCCGGCCTGTCTACAATTTATTGGTCATGAAGGCACTGACATCATGCACTTTGCCGAATTTGGCGTGGTGATGATGCTGTTCGTGATTGGCCTTGAACTGGAACCGTCCCGGCTCTGGCGCTTACGAAAGTCAATTCTCGGTATGGGCGGCTTCCAGATTGGCGTTACCTCCGTCGTAATTGCGGGTTTAGCTCTCCTGTTCGGCATCAACTGGCAGCAGTCGCTCGTTTTGGGCATGATCATCGCCATGTCGTCGACTGCCATCGTGTTGCAGTCGCTCAACGAAAAGGGACTGATGCAGACCGCCGCCGGGCAGGGCTCCTTTGCCGTGCTTCTGTTTCAGGACATTGCCGTTATTCCCATGCTGGCGCTGTTTCCTTTGCTCGCTACCGAACCAGCTATGGCTCAGGCGGGGGGCGAACATGCCAGTGCCACCCTGATCGATTCATTGCCGACCTGGCTACAGCCGGTGGTTGTGCTGGGGTCAGTAGCGGCCATTATCATCACCGGCCGCTACCTGACACCCCCGCTGTTTCGCATCGTAGCCCGAACCGGCATGCGCGAACTGTTCACCGCTACAGCGCTCCTACTGGTAGTCGGCATTGCGGTGCTGATGACTACCGTGGGCCTGAGCCCAGCCCTGGGTACGTTCCTGGCGGGAGTGGTACTGGCCAACAGTGAGTACCGTCATGAACTGGAAAGCGACATCGACCCCTTCAAAGGTCTGTTGCTTGGCCTGTTCTTCATTGCAGTCGGCGCCTCGATCGACTTTCAACTCATTATGGCTAGCCCCCTGCTGATTTTCGGTCTGGTGCTGGGCATTATGCTCTGCAAACTGCTGGTGCTGGCCGTCCTTGGCCGCACTTTCAAGCTATCCACCGAACAGAATCTGATTTTCAGCTTTGGTCTATGTCAGGTAGGTGAATTCGCGTTTGTGCTGTTCAGTTTCACCGCACAGGAAGGAGTTCTGCCCAAACCATTGACCGACATTATGACGGCCGTTGTTGCGATCAGTATGGCGTTTACGCCACTTTTTATGCTGCTGAACGAAAAACTGCTGTTGCCCCGGCTGGGGGTGAAAGAAAAAGAGGATCGGGAAAGTGATGTTGTTTCAGAAGATAACCCCGTTATCATTGCCGGCTACGGCCACTTTGGCAACACGATCGGCCGCTTCTTGCAGGCAAACAATGTGGGTACTACTGTGCTCGATGTAGACAGTGACAACGTGACGTGGCTCCGTAGAATGGGTTTTAAAGTTTACTACGGCGACGCCAGTCGCCACGACCTGCTCGATATTGCCGGGGCAGCGAAAGCCCGGATCATCGTCATCGCCATTAATGACCCTGAAAAACGGCTGGAGCTGATCGAGACAGTCAAGAAACACTTTCCCAACCTCCATATCCTGGTTCGATCCACGAACCGATATGATGCCTACGACCTGATGAACGCAGGTATGCTGCACATTTACCGGGAAACGCTGGATACCAGCCTGCGGCTCGGCGTTGATGCCCTCACACTGCTGGGGCACCGGTCGCACGAAGCGGCCCGTGCGGCCAAAACGTTTTTTATCCATGACGAAAAAACGCTGAAAAAGCTTTCGGCCATTCGCAATGAAGAGGAATACCTGACGGCCGCCCGCGAAACGATGGACGAGCTGGAACGGCTTATTCAGGCCGACCGAAACGCCACCAGCCTGTATATCGAGGAAGGATGGGACGATACCAGCCTGGTAGCCGAAGCAAAATCGACCGCTTAGTGCATGGTTTAATTGTCGTCTGACACATTCATCTCCAGCTCTTTGGCTGTTTCCCAGGAGAAAGGAAGCCAATGGCCGTTGTGGGCGTCGTATACTTCTGTTGCCGCCTGGCAAGCAAATAGCTTGTAGTCGAACTTGGGGTAATTACCCACCAGATATCCAGGGTAGTAGTAGGTTTTCTGCTGGCGTTGAGCGTACAGAATCTTCTGCAACATCAGGTACTTGCCCAGGCTTTGCTTATGATAAGCGGGATGATAGAAGTTCATAATACCGGCAATACTCCGGTCGCCGTTGTCGAAAATACCGGCCGCAATCAGCTTGCCATTGTCCCGCACTTCAATCACGTACGTATCGAATATCGTACGTGCACTACCTTCGAGCAGGCAGGATTCAACGGAGTAGGGCGCATCGAAATCAAGGCTATTCCAGTACACATCATATAATTCTTCCAGTTCATCGGTTAGCACAAGCGGCTTCACAGTGACGGAAAAAGGGCTGTTGATGCGCAGCAGCCTATTCTGTTTTGGCCCAAAGGTGACAGCCGACAGTACAATCCGCAACCAGTGGACGGGATAACGTACCTCATCGAAGTGCACATAGCGGCATGTAAAAATCTGCTGCTGCATCCTGAAATACCCTCGGCTCAGGAATAGATCAAGCCTGCTTCGTTCTATCATTACGGTAAGTAGTCGCTATGATGTGGTGCCCAAACGGACTGTTAAGTGGTCGACTATACGCTGTTCAGCATTCGAGTAGTAACCTGATATGAACCGTTTGCGTCTCCAAACCCTGACTCAGCCGGGCAACAATAAAGCCATCTACTCACTGCCGCCAACGGGTCTCCAATAAATCACAATCTGTTATCAGCCGTAAGTCAATTATTACAGAACAAAGTTTATAGACTTAGGTTATTAAAGCGTAAACAACTTACCCTTATGAACAACCCTCAACAACTTCGTTACGGCTGGATGTTGTCTGCCCGAGGCGTCTTCTATATACTGATGGGGGGCGCGCTATTTCTTTACGCCAATTCGTTCACTCCCGCTTCGGGCCGCGTCATCGGTATTATTGCGTTGCTGGCTGGTTTTGTTGGTCTGGGCTACGGCCTCATCAACCGCCAGGCCGATTCCAACAGCTTATGGAGTCTGTTGCACGGCCTGAATGATGCGGCTTTTGGTGTTGTGTTTCTCGTTTCTGCTACTAGTGGCCTTAAAAACTTTGTCGATATGCTTGGCTTCTGGGCCGTTTTTTATGCATTTCTGCAAGCGATTCAAGCCATGTATATTGCACTCATGCAAGGAGGCTCCTCATTTGCCGCCAAAATAGTTCATTTCCTGAGTGTACTCGCAAGTGGTTACCTGGCTTTCAACATTCTGCTTCGTCCCATCGGTCTTCTCGACTCGTTAGGCATCACGGGCTTTTTCCCCATTGTGCTGGGCATTCTGCTTATTGTGTTGCAACGATTGACGCAACGGGCGAAGGAAGAGGGTTCTGTTGCCCGTTAGTTGGTTCAGGACGCAGGCCGCCCTGTTCCACCGCCTGCTGAATCTGCACGCTGATCGGCGTATACTCGACTTCGCAGGGATACCCGAAGAGGCAGTTCGCCTTAATCTGGCTGACCACCTTGGCGGGCACCATTGCTTCCCAGCCGTCTTCACCAGCCTGGATCATTTCCAGTACGTGATCGGTTGAAATGTGCAGGTTCTGCTCGTTGTAGTCAGTAATGTCCTCGATCTTGTCGTTGCTCTTCAGGTACTGGAAGAGCGGTTCCAGATGCGGTGGCAGTTGAAACTGAGCGCAGGTATAAATCTGTCCGTTACGGAAGGTGGGGTACACAAACAGCTTCACCTTCCGGCTAAACAGCGTGGCAAATGATTCGAGAATTCCTCCCGGCAGGAAGTTATAATGATCTTCCTCGAAGATGTATTCCAGGTTCGGAATGCCCATGATCAGGCCGATTTTAAGCCGGGTCAGCCGCGACAGGTATGCTACCAGCCGGTAATATTCGTGGTAGTTCGAGATCATCACCGTTTGCCCAAGACCACACAGAATATCCACCCGGTCGAGAAAGTCCTTCTCGTCGATGCCCTGTTCGTTGGCTTTTAAATTGTGCAGGGTCAGTTCCGACAGCATCATAACCCGGCTTGCATCAACATCCGGCTCTTCCAGAAACTGCTTCAGGCCGTTGTCGATCATATCGAGTTGCACATTGGTTACCGGACGAAGCCGACCGCGCATCACCACCACATTCTTCTTGTAAAGCGCCTCTTTCGGCTGCAACACCTGCCCGTCGGGACCAAACAACGCGGCATCGGTAAACCCGTTCTTCACCAGATACAGGCTCATCAGCCGGTTGTCGACCTGGGCAAAGTCGGGACCACCGCAGCGGATGGTATCAATCTGAATGCGTTCGGGAGCCAGATCGTCCATTAGAGAGAGCACCAGCGTCTCGGGCGATTTGGCGTAGTAAAAACAGGCGTAAATCAGGTTCACGCCAATAACACCCAGCGTTTGTTGCTGCAACAGATTCTCGTTGTCGAGCAGCCGGACGTGAATGACTACATCGTTGGGCGGCGACAGCGGATCGCTCTGAAAGCGGCAGCCGAGCCAGCCGTGCCCTTCATTGGTTTTCTGGTAGTTGAGCGCAACAACGGTGTTGGCGAACGCAAAGAAGGTCGTGTCGGCGCCTCGTTTTTCCGACAGGCGCTTTTCAAGTAGGCTATACTCTTTATTGAGCATTTTCATCAGCCGCGACTCAACAACGTACCTGCCACTAACCTCGGTACCGTAAATCGCATCACTGAACGTCATATCATAGGCCGACATGGTTTTGGCTACTGTGCCTGATGCGCCGCCCGCTTTAAAAAAGATCGCTGCCGTTTCCTGCCCCGCCCCGATTTCGGCAAACGAGCCGTAAATCCGTCGGTCGAGATTAAGACGCAACGCTTTCTGTTTAGTGCCTATATTTTTTTCGTACATCGTGCTGATCGAAGTGATACAACCAAAATTACACCATTTACCAGAAGAACAATAAACCCACAAAATGGGTTGGCTGTATCCTAAAAACGATTTAACACCCGCTCAACGCCTGAAACGTACCCGGTTCCGAACAGATTTACATGCACCAGCAACGGATACAGGTTATAGATCGGGATCCGTTCAGCAAAACCCGGTTCCAGCGGAAACAGCTCGGTATACGCCTCATAAAAATGGGTATCGAATCCACCGAACAGGTACGTGAACGCCAGTTCAGCCTCGCGCAGCCCGTAATACACCGCCGGGTCGACCAACGCGGGCTGATTCGATTCGGTGATCAGCACATTGCCTGTCCAGAGGTCGCCGTGGAGTAGCGCCGGGCGGTCGGCAGGCAGCAGGTTGGAGAGGCGGTCGCGGAGGCGAAACAGGGCGTCATAGTGCACCTTCCCCAGAAGGCCGTTGTACAATGCCTGACCAGCCTGCGGCAATAACCGTTGTTCGAAGAAAAAATCGATCCCGTTGCTCATCAACGTATTACGTTGCGACAATGTCCCGATAAAGTTATCGTGATCCAGCCCAAACTGTGGCTGCGTATGGGCATGAAGTTCAGCCAGTTGCTGACCCAGCCTTGCCCAGTAGTCAGGTGGTGCACCTGGCAAACCAGTGGCTCCCGACTCAATATATTCCAGAATAAGATACGCCTGATCGCCCTGTCGGCCATGCCCCACTTCGGCGGGCACCCGAATGGCGTTTGCATTGCGGAGTATGGCGAGTCCTTTAGCTTCGACGGCAAACAGATCGTCGCCATCAGGCATCACCTCATCGATGCGTTGCCGTCCGGTTCCGCTCAGATTGGCCTGATTCCACTTGACGAAGAACGTACCCAGCGAGGTGAACACCCGTGCCGCCGTATTGATATCGCCGCCATTCAGAAACTGCGTATCGAGCACTTCCACCGGCTCACCCAGGTGCTGAAACAAGATCGCCTCAAAAAATTCAGCCTGTTCGTTACCCCAAAACATCATACGATCCAAGCTACAGTTCAGGGAAGTAACATGGTAGTAGCGTCAGCGGTTTACATCAGGCGGTAACTAATCTTTATCTCTCAGGTACGTTAAAGCCAAGAGTCAGTACGTATGCCTGGCCAGAGTGATGCCAGTTTGCGCCGAAAGGCTCTCGCTATAGACATACAGACTACGATCAGTTGGTTTTGAAGCGAAAAAAAGACCTGCAAGGTATATGCTTGCAGGTCTTTGTTGAATTGGACATGTGTTTATTCCACCGTTACCGACTTAGCCAGATTACGGGGCTGGTCTACGTTACGGCCGCGCATGACGGCAATGTCGTAAGCCAGCAGTTGCATAGGAATAACCGAAATCAGCGGCATCAGGATGTCGTGCACTTTCGGAATCTCGATCACAAAATCAACCATCGTGGGCAGGTGCGTGTCTCCTTCCGTCGTTACGGCGATGACGCGGCCTTTGCGGGCTTTCACCTCCTGAATGTTCGATACCACTTTTTCGTACGAGCTATCCTGGGTGGCCACGACCACCATCGGCATGTCTTCATCGATGAGCGCAATCGGGCCGTGCTTCATTTCGGCGGCCGGATACCCTTCGGCATGGATGTAGCTGATCTCCTTTAATTTCAATGCACCTTCCAGTGCAACCGGGAAATTCAGACCGCGACCCAGGTAAATGAAGTTGCGGGCGTAGGTGAATATGTAAGCAATCTCCTTGATTTTGTCGGCACTTTGCAATACTCGCTCTACTTTGGCCGGAATAGCTTCCAGTTCGGCCAGTAGCTGCCGGAACAGCGTATCCGAGATGGTGCCTTTACGCTGGGCCGCAGCCAGTGCCATTAAGGTCAACACAGTCACCTGAGCGGTGAAAGCTTTAGTACTGGCTACCCCAATTTCTGGTCCGGCGTGGGTATACGCACCAGCATGAGTAGCCCGCGCAATCGACGAGCCGACTACGTTGCAAACGCCAAAAATGGTAGCCCCTTTCGATTTGGCCAGTTCGATTGCCGCCAGGGTGTCGGCTGTTTCGCCCGATTGAGAGATGGCGATAACAATATCACCCTCCTTAATGATCGGGTTCCGATAACGGAATTCTGAGGCATATTCAACCTCGACGGGAATACGCGCCAGCTCCTCAAAAATATATTCGGCTACCAGACCTGCATGCCAGGACGTACCGCAGCCCACGATAATGATCCGCTTCGACTTAGCCAGTTTATCCAGATAATCGCGTAGACCACCGAGTTGCAGTGTTCCTTCGGCAGCATTGACACGGCCACGCATTGAATCGGCGATTGATCGGGGCTGCTCGAAGATTTCTTTCAGCATGAAGTGCTCGAAACCACCTTTTTCAATAGCCTCAAGCTCCATTTCGATCTTCTGTACGTAAGGCGTCGTCTTGGTGTTATCGAGGGTAACTATATTCAGCTTACCGTCTTTTACCGTGGCAATCTCGTACTCGTTCAGATAGATGACGTCCTTCGTGTATTCAATGATGGGCGACGCATCGGAGGCAAAGAAGTATTCGCCTTCGCCCACTCCAATTACCAGCGGACTCCCTTTGCGGGCAGCTACCAGTTGGGTAGGGTCGGCGGCGTTCATCACCACGATTGCGTAGGCACCAACTACTTCCTGTAGGGCCAACCGAACGGCATCTTCTAACGTACCCCGGTTCGCCGGACCGCCAGCATTTTCCCAGATATCTTCAATAAACTGCCCCAGCACTTCCGTATCGGTCTGGCTGGTGAACGTATGCCCTTTACGAACAAGCGTTTCCTTAATGGTAGCGTAGTTCTCGATAATCCCGTTGTGGATAATCGCTATTTTTTTATGGAACGAGTAGTGCGGGTGCGCATTCACGTCGTTGGGTTCGCCATGGGTAGCCCAGCGCGTATGGCCCATACCAATAGTGGCATGTAGCTCTTTACCGTCAAGTTCCTGTTCAAGAGCCGATACCTTCCCTTTCTTTTTATACACTTTTAGCCCGTCACCGTTCAACAGGGCTACCCCTGCACTATCATAGCCCCGATACTCGAGCCGTTTGAGTCCTTTGATCACAAGGGGACAGGCTTCCCGATGCCCTACATAGGCGACAATACCACACATATCCGTGAAGAGTTAACAGTATTCAGTTATTAATTGGCGGGTACAAACCTGTTCGATCATACGCAAACAGGCTGTTGTTGTTGAAAGATAACAAGCAGCTACCTGCTTTCCGCTAAAAAGCTGCCGTTAGCGCTTAAATAGCAATAAACCCCGCCAATTACGGCGGGGTTCAGGAAATCTAATTCGATTTTGTATAGAACAGAACCAGCTTTACACTGGCTTTCCCTTCCAGCGCCATTCGCCAGACTCGATTGCTGAGCACGGCCTGCGTTTGATCGATCAGGCCCCCGGTCTGCGAATTGGAGCCGAATAGCTGGCTACTCGGAGTCAGCAGCGCTAACCCATTGTTGGGGCTAACATTGGCCGCCACTGATTGGAGATATCCAGCCAGTTGAAACGTATAGCTAGTGGTTCGTGGATCAATAATAGCTATCTGAGGGCCAGAGTAGCTACCAGGCACCCTCGTAGCAGGGCCGTAGGTTTGCACCGTAGCTAAAATCGATTCTATTCCCGTAGTAGATACTGTCCGAACTAACCTGTTATTAACCCCTACTTCAGCCAAAACTAAATAGGGTGGTAAAGGCCGCTTACCGTCTTCAGCGGCAATTGGCGTAATAACCAGATCGGCCCGATTTATGGCGATACGGCCTGTTTTCAACAGGTTTGTCAACGACGGAAACTGAAGTTTCGTGGTTACACCAGTACCAGGCTGCACGTAGGTCCTGGCAGTAGTTGTGGTTGCCAGGCTTTGGCCGGGTCGCAGACTGGCCAGCGGCGTTCCGCCCCGATTGGCTGTGATCTGGTTGAATCGTTTACCGGTAAACGGAAGTTCATAGGCCTGCGCAAAGCTTTCTCCTTTCACGTGAAAGTAGGTCACGATGGCTCCTTCCGACGGTGTTATGCCCAGAATAGCCGCCTGGGGCGTGCTAGCTGAGGTCAATACGTAATCGTGAGCAATTTTCTGACGGAACGCCACCGGGTCTACCCAGGCACCTGTTGTGCTCGAAAAAAGCAGCGCGTTGGTATTAGCCATCGACAGGATGGTGCTGCCAATGCTATTGTCGATCACAATTGGGCTGACATAGCCCGCCGTATCAATGACGGATGGCCGAATCTTAACCGTCCGCTTCGCAATCACCCTGCGAACCGCCGGGCCAGGGCTGGTAATATCATAGTTTACACTCCGAAGGCTATCCGTCAGTTCCGACAGTGAAATTTCCTGGCTAACAGTTGTATCACCGTACCAGACACCATTCAGTGGGAAGCGCACCTTCGTTGAATCAATGATGATTCGGTCAGTTGATGTCACATTCGACGTACCTGAGTCGGTGATGATCAGGCTACGGGAAGGGCGTAACTGGATGTATGCCTTACTTTCTATCAGTCCGAAAATAGGGTCCGTATAGCGGCCTATCAGGGCAGTACTCTGGTCATTACTCCGCACCGAGTCCAGTTGAATGGTGGTGCGGGTAATGGTCAGTGTATCTGTATACAGAACATCGACGGGTGTAGACGGGGCAAGGCCAATCTCTTTGGGCGCTTCACAGGCTATCGCCGTTAGCAATACGGCAGCCACTAAAGTCAGCTTAACTGGCCAGTTGCGTATAGATGTTGAAATAACGCTCGCTAACGTTTGTTTCCGCCTCGTCGAGGTCCAGTTTGTGTTCGGCAATTTCATTCAGAATAGTATTCAGACTATCGTGTTCGGTTTTACCTGCGTTGACAACGGCGTCGGCGTAGGCACAACCGATTTTTATAAACCCGGTAAAGTCGCCGGTTTCGAGGTGGCTGAGCATCGCATCATCAATGTCCATCATTTTGGCTTTTTCAACCAGGTCGCTGGCATTGAAACGATGTTCAAACGAGTTATTGTACACTGTAAAGACTGACTTCGTGTCTTTAAACATGGGGTCATTCTTATACGTCGTTTTTAAGTATAGCGGAATCAGTGCCGTCATCCAGTCGTTGCAATGAACGATATCGGGCGACCAGCCCAACTTTTTCACCGTTTCCAGTACACCTTTACAGAAAAAGATGGCCCGTTCGTCGTTATCGTCGTAGAAGCGATCTTCTTTATCGTGGAACACATATTTCCGGTGGAAATAGTCTTCGTTATCGATGAAATATACCTGCAACTTGGCGGTAGGAATCGAAGCCACTTTAATAATCAGCGGCTTTTCTTCATCACCCACCGAAATGTTGATGCCTGATAGCCGGACAACTTCATGAAGCCGATTTTTGCGTTCGTTAATGAGCCCAAACCGAGGGACCAGAATACGGATCTCCATGCCGCGTTCCTGCATATCCTGCGGTAACTTTCGCACGAAATCGGCCACGTCAGAGGTTTTGAGGAAGGGCGTAATTTCACTGGCTACGTACAAAATGCGAAGTTTGCTCATAAATGCAAGAGGGAATTATTTTGGACGGCTTCACCTTAAAAACCTGCAAAATTAAGCAAAAAAACCCCGTATTTCAATACAATTTGTCGCAAAAAATTACAATTCTTCTCACACCCAACTTATCCCCATTTACCATTTCCTATGCACCACGTCAATACTGTTTCCGCCCTTCGTCAACACCTCAGCACTGCCCGCCTCAACGGGCACTCAATCGGCTTCGTTCCAACGATGGGAGCACTCCACCAGGGCCACCTGAATCTGGTTGAACGGGCGAAGACAGAATGCGATATTGTGGTTTGCAGCATCTTCGTCAATCCCACTCAGTTCAATAATCCGGACGACCTTGCCCGTTATCCCCGTACACTGGATGAAGACTCGGCATTGCTCGAAACGGTTGGAACAGACGTAATCTTTTCTCCCTCAGTAACAGAAATGTATCCCGAACCAGCCACGTTACGTTTCGATTTCGGCAATCTGGAGACGGTCATGGAGGGAGCTTCCCGCCCCGGACATTTCAATGGCGTTGGTCTGGTTGTCAGTAAGTTATTTCACATGGTTCAGCCCGACCGGGCCTACTTCGGTCAGAAAGACCTGCAACAGGTAGCCGTTATTCGCCGGTTGGTTCGCGACCTGAGCTTTCCTCTCGAGCTAATACGTTGCGATACGGTCCGCGAAGCCGACGGGCTGGCCATGTCGTCGCGTAACCGGCTATTATCAGCGGAGGAACGTACCCAGGCCCCTATGCTTTTCGACGCACTAACGCTGGCAAAGAATATGCTACTCGACGAATACACACCTGAACAAGCTCAGGCTGCTGTGCGTGACTATATAGCGCATCAGCCCGCCTTTACGCTCGACTACATCGAAGTTGTCAACACGGACTCGCTGCAACCAATTATCGAATTGCAGGCTCCCGGTCAAACAGCGCTGTGCCTGGCCGCCCAACTGGGCAAGGTACGCCTGATTGATAACATCGTGTTTTAACGGCTTTCAGGTACGGTAACGGCAACCCAGTTGGTAGATATGTAGGGGCGGGCACTGTGGCAGCCCCTACATATCTACCATCCAGATCGTTAATGTCAACATCACTATTGATACGTCTTACAGGCACTTTCGCCGGGTATCGATGATTGCCTGTATTTTCCAGACGCCGTTGAAACGGACGAGGGTGAAGGCGTTGGCACCGCAGTGAACCGTTTTGCCTTTGTAGCTGAAGCTATAGGGAATAAACGCGGTGGCCAGATCACCATCTATCTGGATCTGGTAGGGCTGAATAATTTCGTTCAAATCGCCCGGTTTCGCTTTGCCAATCGATGAAGCAAAGCCATCAATTGATTCGGTCTTTACGCTGACAAAACCGGCTGTGTTGGTAACCGTCTGCAAGGTAGCACCCGAAGCGAAGGCACTCCGCACCGCCGCCGAATCAGCCTTTTTCATGCCCTCGAACAAATCATCGACAGCCTGCATAATGGCCACATCTTCTTGTGGTGTGGTTTCCATGGTCTGAGCAACGCTGGCCAATGGAAGGAAAAGGAGGAGGAAGAGGAAAAATTTCATGTTTCAAGTTTCAAGTGGCGCTGCTTACTCAGGCAACTACCTGGATGATAAGCAAAGCTACTTGAAACTTGAAACCCTGAAACCTGAAACTTACTAAATGTACTGGTTGACAATCATTTCGTACAGTTCCTGCTTGCCGCTGACCTGTTTTGGTTCGCCGTTGGTCATGGCGTACTCACGCAGGTCTTCGAGGGTCAGTTTACCGGCCTCGAAGTCGGCACCAGCGCCGCTGTCGTAACTGGCGTAACGCTCAGTACGCAGTTGCTTGTATTTCGATTTGCCCAGAATGGCTTCCGCAGCAATGGCGGCGCGGGCAAACGTGTCCATCCCGCCGATGTGGGCGATGAAGATATCGTCCAGGTCGGTTGAGTTCCGGCGCGTTTTGGCGTCGAAGTTCACCCCCCCTGATTTAATGCCACCCGCTTCCAGAATCACCAGCATGGCCTCGGTGAGTTCATACACATCAACGGGGAACTGGTCGGTATCCCAGCCGTTCTGGTAATCGCCCCGGTTGGCGTCGATGCTGCCGAGCATGTTGTTGTCGGCGGCTACCTGCAATTCGTGGGCAAACGTGTGGCTGGCCAGTGTAGCGTGGTTCGTTTCGATGTTCAGCTCAAAATCATCCTGCAAGCCAAACCGGTTCAGGAATCCGACTACCGTAGCAGCGTCGAAATCGTACTGGTGCTTGGTTGGCTCCATTGGCTTAGGCTCAATGTAGAACGAACCGGTGAAGCCCTGCTTACGGGCATAATCACGGCTGACTTGCAGGAAACGGCCCAGATGTTCCTGCTCGCGCTTCATGTTGGTGTTCAGCAGCGACATGTATCCTTCGCGACCACCCCAGAAGGTATAGCCCCGGCCACCCAGTTCGATGGTAGCGTCGATGGCGTTTTTCACCTGCCAGGCACCGTGGGTAAGCACGTGGAAATCCGGGTTGGTGCTGGCTCCGTTCATGTACCGCTCGTGCGAGAACAGATTGGCCGTTCCCCACAGCAGTTTCACACCGCTGGCCTCCTGCTTCTGCTTCAAATAATCGACGACCTTACGGAAATTCGCCTCAAACTCGTGGTTCGAATTTCCTTCCGGTGATACATCGACATCATGGAAGCAATAGTATTCCATGCCTATCTTGGTGATGAATTCGAAAGCGGCATCGGCTTTGTTAAACGCCGCACCCAACGGATCGTTTCCTGCACTGGCATCCCAGGGGAAATGCTTTACACCTGGTCCGAACGGATCGGCACCGGTACCGCAGAAGGTGTGCCAGTAAGCTACGGCAAACCGGAACAGGTCTTTCATGGGCGTACCCAGAATAGTGCGGTTGGCGTCGTAGAATTTAAATGCCAGCGGATTGTCAGATTCGCGACCTTCGTAAGCGATGGGTGATGACACAAACGGGAAATACGTTTTGTCGCCGAGTGTCAAGTTAATGTTTGCCATAAGGAATGTACTAGTAGGTTGGCGTAAAGTTGCCTTTTTTTCAAACGCAGTTTAGCACAAAATCTATGTTTTATATCATTGCAACATACTGTACTATTATGACCTGTTTTGCTTCTTTTAAGATTAAATTAGGCCATAATTATACACACCACTTACGATATGAGTAGTAATGACTTCCAAACGTTGCGCCAGCAGATTGAACGATTTACTCCACTCAGCGACGAAGAGTGGAGTATGCTGACACCGCACTTACGGGTTGAGACGCTTCAGAAACACCAACTCTTTGCCGAAGAAGGCAGGCAGGCGCATGACGTCGCCTTGGTGCTAGAAGGCTCATTCAGGCAGTTTTATACTACTGATGGCGAGGAGAGAACCACTTATTTCTATTTTGAGAATCATCTCATGAGTGCTTATATGAGTTGCCTCACCCGGATGCCTTCGCGTATGACCATCGAAGCCCTCAGCCCGGCCAGGTACGTTGTGTTCCCGTATAGCGTTCTCGCTGACCTGTTTGAGCGTAGCATCACCTGGCAGAAATTCGGCCGACTTATTGGCGAATACATCGCTATTGGGCTGGAAGATCGGATGGTAGGTTTATTGACCCTTAGTCCGGAGGCCCGGTATCTGGAGTTGCTGACGAGCAACAAAAAGAAAATTCTGGACCGCATTCCACAACACTATATCGCCAATTATCTCGGCATAACGCCCGTTAGCCTAAGCCGTATTCGAAACCGTATCATGCGCCGCGACGATGCATAGTTGGTGAGTGAGGTACGTTGCGGCGAATAGCCTGTCTATATCACCGCAAATTATGCGATGATTGAGCTTGACAGTACGGCGGAACAATTGGCTATCTTAGCCAATCTGTTCCCTATAATTTCGTCAACATAATGTATCTCTCCTTCACCCGCCTTACCATCTTTGCTTCGCTGCTGATTACAGCGTCAGCCTGCAACAAAACGCCGTCGAGCAACGACGCCATTACGTATAATCAATCGCCGGAGACAGGCGTTCGGACGGGCGGCGTTCGGATGATTCCGGTAAAAACGCCGTCAGGTACGTTCAACGTCTGGACCAAGCGGGTTGGTAATAATCCGCGTATCAAGGTGCTGCTGCTTCATGGTGGTCCCGGCGGCAACCACGTTCTATTTGAACCGTTTGAGAGTTACTTCCCCGCCGAAGACATCGAATTTTATTACTACGACCAGCTTGGTTCATTAAACAGCGATCACCCAACCGACAGCACGCTCTGGACCACCCCGCGTTTTGTGGAAGAAGTGGAGCAGGTACGTCAGGCACTGGGGCTGACTAAAGACAATTTCTACTTGCTCGGTCACAGTTGGGGTGGTATTCTGGCGACGGAATACGCGCTCAAATACCAGCAGAACCTGAAAGGGCTCATCATCAGCAACATGATGAGTAGCTGCCCCGAATATGGCAAGTATGCCGAAGATGTATTGGGAAAACAGATGGACCCGAAGGTGCTGGCCGAGATTAAAGCCATCGAAGCCCGGAAAGATTTTCAAAATCCGCGTTATATGGAACTGCTGACGCCCAACTTCTACGAGCAGCATGTTTGCCGGTTGAAACCCTGGCCCAACGCGTTTGACCGGGCATTCCCCAACATGAACAGCACCGTCTACACGCTTATGCAGGGCCCATCAGAATTTGGCATCTCCGGCCGACTAGCCAAGTGGGACCGCCGTGCCGACCTGAAAAACATCAACGTACCCACGCTCACCATTGGCGGCAACCACGACACGATGGACCCGAAACACATGGCCTGGATGGCCACACAACTCCCTAAAGGCACCAGCCTGATTTGCCCCAACGGTAGCCATTGCAGCATGTGGGACGATCAACCACACTATTTCCCCGGCCTGATGAAGTTCATCAAAGCCGTAGATGCCGGCGAACAGAAAGTAACGTTGTAGCTCCGATTTGCCACTTGACCGGATAGTAATAAGGTGGTTGGCCATTCAACCGATTCGTTGATAGGTAGGGCGGCCCAACGTGGCCGCCCGCTTTCGGCCGCAAAACGACCGCCTGTAGAGCATGCACAACGTTCATTCGTGAGGAAAAGACCACTGCCCTGTCAGCGGTGGCTATCGCACCCGAGAGCGGGCAACCCTTCGTGGTTGCCCCTACATGATACAAACCGGGACGAACAGAACGATTGTAGTAAGGCTAATACTACCTCGTACCAATCACCATGGCGCGGCCGGGGAGGGTGCGGTAGGTCACGACGCGGCCTTTGCGGAGACCGGCTTCGCGTTGCCAGGCTTGGATTTCGGCGATGGAATAATTGCCTGCGGTGCTGGTGAGGCCATAAAACAGGTCGGTGGAACTGCCGACCAGTTCAGGCGAGGCACCCGGTTCGGGGCGGATAAATTCGTTGACAATGTAGACACCACCGGGTTTCAGCGCGCGTACTACCCGTATGGCTACATCACGGTTTTGCTCAGGCGTGAAATGATGCGCCAGGCTCGACATCAGGACGATATCGTACTGAGCTTCGCCAAAATCATCGGTAAGGGCATTGCCGGGTTGGTGCTTCACCCGGTCGCCCATACCCAGGCGAGCCAGTAGCGGGGCGGCCTGCTCAATGGCGGGGGGCAAATCAAGTATAGTAGAGGAAAGGCCCGCGTAACGCTTGCAGAGCGCCACGGAATGCTGCCCGTGCGATCCGCCGATGTCGAGCATGCGGGTGGGTAGGCCAGCTTTAACGGATTTTGGCACGGGGGCCCGTCGACCGAACTCTTTGGCTTCACTACCCGACGCAGCCACCATTGCCTGTTGATAGTAATTCCACTGCTGGGCGTCGAGGTGGTCGTGGTAATGGATGCCTTCGCCCGTTTTCAGGTACGTTCCCAGCTTTTCCAACCAGGGCCAAACAACCCGATTATTGAACAGCAACATGCCGTAAACCGACTCTGGCTCGTGCTTTAGCGTCCATTTCCGGGCCATCTTCGTCAGCGTAAACGTACCTGATAGGTACGTGAAATAGCCCAGCGCGGTAAGCAGTCCCATCAGCTCACCGGTAGCTTTGGGGTTCAGACCGCAGGCCTGCGCAATATCGTCGGTGGTATCGTTCCCGTCGGCCACGGCGTCGAATACGCCCACATCAGCGGCTTCGAGCACTGCCTTACTAATAACGGGCATAATCTGGGCGTGCAACAGGGGCACCGGCACCAGATTAGCCCGCAAGGCTACCCACTCAAGCGGGTTATCGGCAGAGATTTTTAATTGCATGAAGGAGGTTCAACGTTCAAGGTCTAATGTTCAATGTTGCTACGCCCATCAAGATGACTTTATGTGGCGTAGCAACATTGAACATTAGACCTTGAACGTTGAACTATTTTTACGCTTTCAGCCGGTCTTTCAGATAGCTCAGCGCGCGTTTGTAGGCGTCGGCAGAGGCGGTTTTGTCGTAGACGGGGTTGCTTGGATTGGCGAAACCGTGTTCAGCTTCGTAACGCACCACCTCGATTTTCTCACCAGCCTTTTTCATGTTCTCTTCAAACGTGTTGACTACCTGCGGATTGATCGCTTTGTCTTTGTTGCCAAACAGG
Source organism: uncultured Fibrella sp. (assembly GCF_964250085.1). Lineage (NCBI taxonomy): Bacteria > Pseudomonadati > Bacteroidota > Cytophagia > Cytophagales > Spirosomataceae > Fibrella > uncultured Fibrella sp. Next base: position 306,681 of record NZ_CAXUEC010000007.1, read on the forward strand.
CCCAACACGTCTGTATCCAGCGATTTTAGCTTCTCTACGTCCTGCTCAGGGAAACCGTAATACATCACGCAGCCTTTTGCCTGTTTGCCTTCCAGCATGGCCGATTGCAGCGACAGGCTCCCACCAAAACACCAGCCAACGCTGGCAAATTCAGCTTTAGGGCCAGCATAGGCAATAGCCCCTTTCATGATCGACGCCAGACGGGCTTTATCGGCACCCTGCATCAGTTTACCAGCTTCGGCAGGCACCGTAGCCACTTTACCGTCATACATGTCGACGGCCAGCACGTTCACGTTTTTCAGGTCGTTGTAGAACGTCTCGGCCTGCATCTTGATGTTGTCGTTCAGACCCCACCATTCCTGGTACACCAATAGCCATTTGTCGGATGGTTTCTTCGATTTAAGCAGAAATCCGTTAGCCGTTTTGCCGTCGGGTGTACTAAACGTCATCATCTCACCCGCCTTCGACTCGTAGTGAAATGGCAGCGGGCTGGCGTGTAGGGCCTGAAAAGCCGGGTCGCCCGCGAGTTGTTGCATACCGGCCACGCCGCAAAGTGGAATTGCCGGTGCCGTTTCAGGCTTGTTGTGCGCCGACCACAGTGTCAGCACGAACGAAATGATGGAAATAAAGGAAAGCTTCATAAATACATCAATTATGTGTTGGTACATTTAACTAAACGAGAAAAGCCGGGCAGTGGTTTTCTACCTTATGCCTGCTTCAATGTAAAAATTGTTATTTCGGGTAAAATACCCACCCGGCCGGGATAACCAATATAGCCATAACCCCGGTTCACATACAAGCTTTGCGGTGTTCCGGTAGTCGTGTTCTCCCGATATAGCCCCGCCCACTGCCGGTAGAAATACTTCACCGGGCTCCATTTATAATCACCAAATTCAACGCCAAACTGCGCCCCATGCGTGTGCCCGCTAAAGGTCACGTCAATATCAGGGTAGTTGGGGCGAACTTCGGCATCCCAGTGCGTAGGATCGTGGGAGAGCAAGAGTTTAACGGGATAGTCTTTAGTGCCCTGATAGGCTTTGTCCAGGTTCCCGGCTTTTAAAGCGGCGGGGCCGAAGCCCAGATTTTGCACGCCGATTATCGCCAGTTTGTCGCCGCCCTGCGTCAGGATATGGTTTTCATCCATCAGCGGATTCCAGCCCATGAGCTTATGCGCCTTCACCACATTCAGCACATTCTGTCGTTGCGCTTCGGCCGTTGGCCACTTCACGTAGGCACCATAATCGTGGTTGCCCAGGGTTGAGAAGACACCCAGCGGTGCTTTCACTTTATTGAAAATGTCGATGTAGTTATTCACTTCGTCGGCGTGGCTGTTGACCAGATCACCGGTAAAGAAAACCAGATCGGGTTTTTCGCCAAGCAGCATATCAACGCCGCCCTTCACCGCCGTTTTGTTAAAGAAACTCCCCGAATGAATGTCCGATAGTTGGGCGATGGTCATACCGTCGAAACTACGGGGCAGGTTTTTCAGGGGCAGCGTCACACGGCGAATCCGGTAATCGTGCGCGCCGGAAATGATGCCGTACGAGAACGCCACCAACGGAATGGCTCCGGCAGCCACCGCTGTTTTCACCAGAAAATCGGAGCGCGAAATTGTGTTCTCAGCAACAGGCGCGGTAGTTCCAGGTACGTTGACAGGTACGTCGGGTGTGGTGCGATCAAACTGCGAAGCGATCCAGCGGAAGAAGCGCACGATGTCATCAATGAAGAGGAAGATGACCGTGATAAACTTCGAGAAATACGCGATGAACACGCCAATGGTGAGCATGGTACGAGTAACGCGGCCAATCGAATCGGCGGGGATGAGTTGGAGGGCGATATACGTGCCCAGCGAGATAGCCGTGAAGCCCCAGTAACACCAGGCTACCGTTCGTTGTGTGGCCTCCGCAGAATTACGGACAAAAAACTTAAACGCCTGATATACATAGACATCAATCAGCAAAAATATGGCAACCAGCAAAAAACTTGACAAATTACGGAGCATAGAGAACATATAGGATTAAGCGGTGCTGTTGAGCAATAGGCCGTTACCATAAGGCCGTTACCAGCGCTTAGTCACTAACGTCGTTTCGGTCGCGATGGTTACACTCGGACGAGCGAGTTTTTGGGGCGACGTGAATTATAAGTGTAGCTGGTGTATGGCTGACGCCTAGTCCAAGAGCCCAGCGTCAGCCATACACCAGCTAACATTTATGTACGGGCGAACTTACCCCAATTTATAGTCAATAGCCAATCTCACTCCCGCCTGATCAGTACGCGCACCCGACTCACCCGGCCCTTATCGTCGGCGCAGGCTACGGTGAGCGCGCCGGGTGTGGGCGTAAAAAAGAGTGTTTCGGTGGGTTTTGTTGCTCTGTACAGCTTCTCGTTCAGGTACCAGTAGACCCGCTGCACATCATTGGCCACCTGACAGACCAGGGCCATGTCAGCCGGTTTTTTAGGGTTGATAAAATACGTGCTATTCTGATTCAGGCTTGTAATCAGTGGAGCCACGCCCGTGCCAAATACTCGTTCGCAGGCCGGATTATGCAGTGGAATAGCCGCATAAGGCCGATTACTCGCGGCATACCAGGCCACCACTTCCGGGGCCAGATTCGGATATAAACGGGCAACCGGACGCGACAGGCTATCTATACCCGTTGGCCGACAATGGGCACAGTACGACAACGTACCTGCGGCATTGGTCCAGACGGTTGTTTGATGCTGGCACCGACTAGCCCGCGAAACGCCCATGATGTAATAATCTACGGCCCGGCCTTCGCAGGTACGTTCAGGTACGTCGCCGCTTTCTGAGCATACCTGCCGCGAGGCTAGCTTCCCTCCCAACGGCGGCCTGAACCAGCCCGTTGGCGTGTTGTAGTCGATGGCGTTGAATACCTGAAATAGCAGCGGTGTAGCCGTATTGGCACCGCTCAGGTCAGGCACGCCAACGCCCGAAAAATTACCTACCCACACGCCCACGGTGTAATGCCGGTTGTAGCCAATGCTCCAGGCATCGCGCCGCCCATACGATGTGCCTGTTTTCCAGGCAATGCGTGGCAGCCGGTAGCTGTTGTCGAAGTTATTGGGCAAGTCGGGGCGGGTAATCTGCGTTAGGGTGTTAGTAACCAGGAAGGCGGCTTCGGGCGAGAAAATGGTTTTGCTGGTGGTATACTGGGGCCCGCCCCCCACGCTCGCGTCAGCAACAAACACGGCCTGCCGGATTTCGCCGCCGTTGGCGAAGGCGGTGTAGGCTTGCGTGATTTCTTCGAGTGTGACGCCGCAGCCGCCCAGAATCATGGACAGGCCCAGGTCATCGGCCTGTTTTTGTACAGTTTGGAAACCGGCCTGGCGCAACGTACCTACAAAGGCAGGCGTCGATATGTCGCGCAGGAGTTTCACGGCTGGAATGTTCAGCGAATTGGCCAGCGCAAATTCGGCCGTGACAGGACCGTTGAAATGCCGGTCGTAATTGTCGGGTTCATAACTGCCTGAACTGGTGCCGAAATTTGTAGGTACGTCGTTCAGTTTGGCCTTAGGCGTAATTAGTCCCCGATCAAAGGCCAGCGCGTAGAGCAATGGTTTCAGTGCGCTCCCTGGTGAGCGTACCGCCTTCACCCCATCGACCTGCCCGCCATCAAACGAGTTTGCAAAGTCAGCAGATCCTACGTAGGCTTCAACGGCTCCAGTCTGGTTGTTGATCACTAATACGGCTGCATTATGAATATTCTGTCCCCGAACCCGGTCAACATACTGCCGCACCAGCCGTTCGGTGGCTCCCTGCACGGCGGGTTGCAGTGTACTGACGATAACCGGTTCGTCGGGTTGTTCAATCTTCAGGCGGAGGCTGAGGTGCGGTGCCTGGTTAGGAGCAGGGCGGCGCTGTGCATCCAGCGGTTCGGCAAGCGCATCCTGCACCGCCTTTGCCGTGAACGTACCTGACTGGACCAGCCGCCGCAACCAGCCATTACGCGCCTGCACGATAGCCGCGTTGTTCTGACCCAGCCGCAAACTTGATGGCCGATTAGGAATGATGGCCAGTGTTGTAACTTCGGCCAAACTAAGTAACTGCGGCGGTTTCCCGAAGAAAATCAGCGACGCCGATTTGATGCCTTCAACGTTACCGCCGTAGGGAATCAGGTTCAGATAAAGTTGGAGGATCTCGTCTTTACTTAAATGAGCCTCCAGTTGCACCGCCCGCACCACCTCGATCAGCTTGCTCAGGTACGTTCGTGGACGTGGCTCCAGCAGGCGCACAACCTGCATGGTGATGGTAGACGCCCCGGAGGTGCGACGTCCCGACAGCAGGTTACGCCCCGCCGCTCGTAGCATAGCCACGGGATTCAGGCCGGGATGCCAGTAAAACCAGCGGTCTTCTTTCTGGAGGATCACCTGCCGCAACCGGGGCGTGATCTCGTCCAGCGTTGCATACATCCGCCATTTATCCTCACGGTTTAGAAAAGCGTGTAATGTTGTTCCATCGGCGGCGGTCACCAGTGTGGAATAAGCAACCTGAGTTGGCGGAGGAAAGAGCCGATCCAGCAAAAACAGCCCCAGCAACGTACCTAGCAGCACTTGGAGCCAGCGACGTGTTCGCAGGTAGCCGAAACTGCGACGATAATCGGGAAGGCTGACGCTGGGTTTCACGGACAAAAGAGGGCGCGATTCGCCCATAGCCATCTACTGTTTCCGCATGTCCAGAACTGCCTGTAGTTTGCGGGCGAATTCCTTGTCGTTTGGTGGGGCAAAAATGTAGCTATGCTCGCCAGGTACGTCGTGTACGTGAACGCCTTTCATGGCGAAATCACGCCAGCCATAATACTCGTAATCGTCCATGTAAAACGTTTGGATCATAGCCCGAAACAAATGCACTTCCAGGTCGGCTGGTATCAGTTGGAACTGGTCGAGTGCTACGTCGTTGATCGCCTCAATCTTGAACGTCGTATCGAGGATGGCTTCCTGCTGTTGCGCCTGCCCAAATTTCATCTGCCAATACGCTCGAATGGCCATCCGAAGCAGTATATGGTCGGGGCGGCGGCTTGATTTGAGCCACCAGTACTTCTTAATCAACCGCCGGTCGATCGACTGCATTTTATAATTGACGCCCTGCCAGCGGTGCTTTTCCAGCAAGGTCATTGTATGCGCTACCTTGTTGGTAAACAGTTGCATCTGCTGCATTTTTCGCTGCCACCACGGATTATTGTGACCAGCATCGTATGCATAGGCATCAAACAAAGCTAGTAAACCGACTTCGCGCCCCTGTTCGACTAATTGCCGGGCCATTTCATAGGCAACAATACCACCAAACGAAAATCCACTCAAGGAATAGGGGCCGCTGGGGTTATGCTTTATGATCTCGGCTACATAGTAAGCAGCCATCTCTTTGATACTCCTGAAAGGCTCATCAATGCCGTTCAGCCCCCGCGCCTGCAACCCATATACCGGTTGGTCGGGATGTAGATTTTGGGCTACTGCATTGAATAGTAACACATTAAGGCCAGCCCCATGCACAATATAAAGCGGCTGGCGAGTGCCCGTTGGTTTAATGGGCACGAGCGATTCCCATGAAACGGGTTTGTCGTTTTCGTGAATCAACTCGGCCAGTGCCCGAACGGTGGGGTATTCAAACAGCGTAGCCAGCGGTAACCGGCGACCGGTCTGTTTTTCCAGCCGGGCCATCACCTGCACGGCGATCAGCGAGTGGCCACCCAGTTCAAAAAAGTTCTCGTCGAGGCCGATCTTCTCAATTCCCAGCACATCGCCCCATAAGGTCATCAGCATCTGCTCCTCGGGTGTAGCTGGCCGATCAACCTGTTCGGAAATGACTTCTTTTCCGTTTACCGGTTCAATTCGGGCTGCTGACGGGGCTGGTAAAGCCTGGCGGTCTATTTTACCATTGGCTGTAACCGGAATACGCGGCAACAAGACAAAATCGCTGGGCACCATATAATTAGGCAGCGACTTGGCAGCTTCTTTTCGCCAATGCCCGATTTGCTCGCTTGTGGCAACGGCTACTCCATTTTTGGCTCCGTTGGCAGGTTTACTTTGTGCCACCACATAGGCTACCAGCCGTTTATCGCCCGGCTGATCTTCGCGAGCGGTCACAATGGCTTCCTTAATGCCGTCTACCTTGGCCAGTACATGCTCGATCTCGCCCAGTTCGATTCGGAAACCCCGAATCTTCACCTGCTGATCAATCCGGCCCAGATAGACAATATCGGCCGTTTCGGGCGTGCCGCCGTTCAGGTAGCGGCCCAGATCACCCGTGCGGTAGAGCTTTTCGGGCGTAGCCACAAACGGGTTATCGATGAATTTCTCCGCCGTCAGTTCAGGCTGGTTCAGGTACACGCCCGACACGCCTTCGCCCGCAATGCAGATTTCGCCCTGTTGCCCCTCACCGGCCTGATTGCCACTTTCGTCGACAATGTAGATCCGTGTGTTGGCAATGGCGTGGCCAATCGTGATGCGCTCATCGGTGGGGAGAATCTGCTTCCCAGTGGCGTAGATCGTCGTTTCGGTGGGGCCGTAATAATTCCAGAGTTCGCGGCAAAGTTTAAGTAGCGTCTGCGCCAGATCCATCGGCAACGCTTCGGCACACGAGATAAGCCGTAACTTGTCGTGACCACGCCAGCCTGCTTCCAGCAACAGGCGTAACGTGGCCGGTGTGGTCTGGATGAACGTGATCGTTTTGTCGCTTAGTACCTCGGCCAGTGCTTCCCCGTTTCGGGCGGTCGTCGGATCGATCAGGAGCAACTCGGCTCCAACCAGCAGCGGCGTGTATATTTCAACCACGGCCAGGTCGAAGGCAATGGTGGCCAGCGCAATGGTTTTATCGGCCTCGGTCAAACCCGGTTCCCGCGCTACGCTGAACAGTACATTGGCTACGCTATGGTGCCTGATCAACGCACCTTTGGGCCGACCGGTGGTACCGGATGTGTACAGAATATAGGCAATATCCTGTCCGGTTGGCGCCTGTTCGGGGATCGTTTTGGGGTATTGCCCGAGTGTTGGCCAAAGCGTTTCAACCAGTAGCTCACGTACATTAGTCAACGTTAAACGGCCTTGATTTACCTGCGAAGTGAGCAGCACGGTACAACCGGCGTCGGTCAGAATATACGTCAGCCGGTCAACGGGATGGTTGGGGTCAACAGGTACGTAGGTGGCACCGGCTTTCAGGATGCCGAGCATGCTGACAACCATCGGCAGCGACCGATCTACGGCCAGCCCAACCCGGTCGCCATGCCGCACACCCTGCGCCCGCAAGGCGTGGGCCACCTGGTTGGCCTGTATATCCAGTTGGCTAAACGTTAGGGATTCCTGCTTGAACCGGATGGCTACTTTGTTAGGCAGCCGATCGGCGGTTTCGCTCAGCAGCGTTGTCAGCGCTTTCTCGCGTGGGTAAGGCAACGCAGTGGGCGAAGACGCTACGGCGGCTGTTGCAGTGGTTCCTGATTTCCTTATCTCTCCCAGTGGCAATTCGGGCTGTTCGGTAACGGCCCGAAGTAACGCCACAAACGACTGATTGAACCCGTCGATCGTCTCGGGCCGGAACAGGTGCTTATTGTACGACCACTCCATCACCAGCGACTGCTCGGAACCGGTGGCGTTGAGCGACAACTCGAAGTTTTCGTAAGCGCGCGGATTGCTGATCAACTGGTGCTGTACGTCCAGGAAATCGACACCCTCATCGAGCCCCATATCGAGGTTGAAGACAACGGGCACCAGCGCAATGCGTGACGGATCGCGGGCAATGGACAATTTACGGAGCAGACTACCGAACGTGAGCTGTTGATGTTCATACGCATCCATCAGTTCAACCCGGCGTTTTTTTACGTAGTCGACAAATGATTGCCGGGCTGAATACTGACTACGTAGCGGCAACAGGCTCACGCAATGGCCAACCAGCCCGTACTGATCGGCAACTAATTGTCCCGCTGCTGGTAAGCCAATTGCCAGATCATCCTGCTGGGTAAGCTGGTGAAGCCACACTTCAAAAGCGGCCGTCAACGTACCTACGAAACTGCTGCCAGCCCGAACGCCAACCTTCTTCAAGGCGCTGGCCAACGCAGCCTCCACGACGAAATCGGCCCGCTGACTGGCGAATGTACGGGGAACAGGGCGTGGCGCATCGGTAGGTACGTTAAGCACCGGCACGCTATCCCGAAACTGACTAACCCAGTACGCCTCACTTGCCTGATACGATTCACTCGTAACGACCGCCTGCTGCTCAACAGCGTACTGACTAAGTTGAGGCGCGGCCGGTAGCATGGGCGATATTGCCTGCGCGTAGGCACTGTATAATTTGCTTAAATCCTGAAGTAGAATCCCCGTCGACCAGCCATCGCAGATAATATGGTGGGCAGTCAGGATAAAGTACCAGTCTTTTTCTGTCAGTTTAATCAGGGTTGCTTTTACGAGCGGACCCTGTTGCAGATCGAACAGATGATGCGCATCCTGACTGGTGAGGTCTGCGATCGTCTCTTGCTGCAAACCAGCATCTTTACCAGCTACATCAAGGCGATAAAGAGCAATGGCCAGTTCGTCGGATACGCACATCTGCTGCCCATTGGCACTAAACGTTGTACGCAGTGCTTCATGCCGATGTACCAGGCTTGACCACGCTTCATTAAAGGCATCTTCGTTGAGTGGGCCCGTCAGGCGAAGAGAAATTGATTCGTTATAGGCACGACTGGCGTCTTCACCTCCTAGTTGACAGGCAGTCCAGATTTCAATCTGAGGCTGGGTAGTCGGAACTACCCGTGCCAGTTGAGGGCCCGCGAAAGGGTCAAAATCTGGGGCTGTTAAGTAAGTTGGTGTAGTAGTTTCGCGCATTTGTTATCAGGTTGCATAAAGCAATAGCTTATTACCAAGCTGGATGTTGACTGGCAAAAATCAGACCATTGGCTCGGTACGAAACTGTGAGGCCCCATGTTGCGCACCTAAGTGTGAAAGGTAAAGATAGTTGTTGACCTTGAGACGAAATATAGTCGTATTGGTTACTATATGTGTATTACTACTATTTACGGCTCTCCAATCGGTCAATTTGCCGGAAATTTATTACTCGTCATTCGTTCATAAGAAATTCTACATTAGCTTGAACCCGTTCCACTTACCTTCTAGTGAACAACCCAACGTCACACTTGTTAGTAAACCTATGGTAAAACGTTTAGCAAAAAAAACCTTTTCTGTTTTCAGACAACTAGCCGATAAACCCGTCAGATGGGTGCTGGAACGGTCAGGGACCCGGCTTCTTACCAAAGAGCAAACAATTACCCGCTTAAGAAGCCACAAGCAGCTCGTCTTCCCGGCAACACATGTCAAGCTTCCTGAGATTCACAAGCTTACCGACCCTACTACGGTCATTTTTCAACCGACCGAATCGTTTACAAATCCCTCATTTGTCTGGTCACTCGACCGGGCGGCGGGTGAGGCAACGCTTTTGCCTTACGGGGCGGTCAAGCTGGATGCCGATGTGCTCTGCACAGATTATGATACCGACGGGTATTATACCGATTTATTCAGCAAAGCCCAGCGCAAAAGTCAGCATACTACGACCTTGCTTGCGCCCTGGAGCCAGTATCTGGATGGTGCCCGATTTGGTGGCTACTACGACTTTGTGCTGTTGGTGGCGGCTAAACTGGCACGCATGAAAGAGGCGATGCCAGCCGATGAGTTTGCCAAAGCGGCGGTTGCCTACCCCCTTTTCGATACATCTTATGAGCGGGAGTATTTTTCGCTGCTTGGTATAGAGGCTGATCAGCTTTTTGATAGCCGCACCAACGCGTTTACCTTTGAGCGCTGCATACTGGGCAACAGCGGGCATTGGTTTTACCCCAACCCCGCCGATATTCTTACCTTGAAGAAACAGGTTGAAAACCGCCTGCCGCCTGAGCCAGCAGAGCCCCGTCGGATTTATATCAGCCGTTCGGGTCGCCGCCGAATCATGAACGAGGCCGCCCTGATTGATCTGCTTAAACGCTTCGATTTCAGCATTATAGACGACGTACCCAGGTCTGTTTCGGAGCAGGTAGCGATCTACCGAAGTGCATCATTTATTGTGGGGCCACACGGTGCTTCGTTCAGCAATATTATCTGGTGTAACCCAGGTACACATCTGCTCGAGCTTTTTTCGCCCAACTACACACCCAATTTCTTTCAGCACCTGACCAACGTGCTGGGTCTACATTACTCCGCTTACTACACAGGTAAACCGGCTCAAAATCGGGGAGTTATCGAAGCACTGGAAGAAGATATAACCGTTTCAATTGACGAACTGGAGCAGTACCTGAACGCGCTACTGTAGACACAGCAGCGTGTAGTCAGCGGCTAAAATCCACTTATCGGTTGGTTCGTTGTAGTTTCCGCTTCGGCTGAGTTGGTAGCTCTGCCATATCTGATTTGCTCGTACTGTCCAGGTAATCACCACCAACCCGGTTCAACACCGTCAGTATTGGTTGCTGGGTTACACGTTCGTAGAGACTCAATAATTGCTTCTCGGTTCGGCCCCAGGCGGCATTAGCGTCAATAATCAACAGAGATAAAGCACTCTGTTTCATCATATACACCGGAATCTGGTGATTGATCAGCGATGGCAACTCCAGCAGGATACGGTCATACTGAGCCGGATCAAAATCAGCATCATGGTCGAGCAGGTATTCCAGGCTCGTTACGTTCATGAAATCTGGCCGAATGGTGTAGGGCAGGTACGTTACGCCTAGTTCTTCTTCGCGCTGCTCGTGGCCCGTTTCGCGCGGATAACAGCAGACAACGCGTAGTTCTGCCTCGGCAAACAGCCGGACAAGGCCAGTGGCCACCCAGTTCTTACCCTGCTCGGGACGAACGCTGAACAGTGTAATGATGGGTGGAAAGGGCTTATTTGTCACCTGCGCAATTTCGATGTTAATGGCGTTCAGCAGTTGCTCGAACATACTCCGCGACGCTCTTGTCACCTTGGAATAAGCGAGTGGATTTTTCACCGTTGGAAACATGGCTGACACCGGACGACCGATGAGCTCTTCGGCTTGTTCGGGCGACTTGATCCGCTTGTCGAGCCAGAACCGCAGTGCCATGATCAGCAGGGCAATGAATATACCAACGCCAAGCCCAACAATGACCAACTGCTTCCGTTTCGAGGCGAGGGGCGATGCCGGAAAGTTGGGTGGATCGAGTATTTCGAGTTTCCCGCCTACCGATACGTCCTGCTGACGGGTACGTGACTGATCTACCTGATTGAGCAGGTCCGTGTATTCTTTTTCGGCCAGTGCCAGTTCCCGGTTCAACTGCCGAATCTGCGACCCCAACGGACCATATTCAGTGGTCTTAGCTTCGAACTCCCGAATCCGCTTTTCATATACTTCCAGTTTGGCCGATGATTCTTCATACTCCAGCGATTTAGCCAGCCGGTCGGCAGCAATTGTTTGCTGGGGCAGTGCGTCGGAGTTATCGGAGATGGCATCATATTTCTGGGCACTGGCTTTCAGGTCTTCCGTTGCCTGGTTGACGGCCGCCTGTAATCGCACAATCGTACTCTTAGGCTGATTGTAGGCACGGGCATTGGCCAGTTGGCTTTCGGCATCGCTCAGTTTCCGTTGCTTAGCGTTCAGGTCAGCGCTGGCCAGTTGTACACCGCTTTGCTGCCCCGATCGTTTGTTCAGCGCATCCAGTGCTGCTTTCGCCCCATTGCGCCGCATCTTTTCCTGGTTGTACTCGCTAATCAGGGCTTCGCGTGATGCAGCCACATTGCGGGCTTCTTCATCATAATCGAGCACCTGATGGTTGGTGCCGAAGGCGCGCAGGGCAGCATCGGCGGCATCGAGCCGGGTTTTGGCCTGCTTTAGTTTATCTTCGTAAAAACCCACCACCGACTTTGTCTCCGACGTTTTGAAGTACGTATTCCGCCTGTTCAGCGCCTCAATAGCATAATTCAGGGTACGTTGGGCCACGGCCGGGTCGTTGGCTTCGTACTCCATCATCAACACGTCGTTTGTATTTTTCCGGGGTGACGCCTTTAGCTTTTCGCTGATTTTTGAGATTGAATAATAGGTGTCGGAATTCAACAGCAAGCTCTTGATCGGATTCGCCGTTGGCAGTTTGGCCAGGCTGTCGAGGGCCAGGCGCAGATCAGCGTTGCTGGCATAGATGGGTAGTTCCTCGCGGACGTAGCCGGGTATCGCCTGTTGCAACTTCTGATAACCGTCGGCACCCAATACCAGGCTGTCGGGTTGTTGCAGTTGCAGGTGATCAGCTAATAAACCCACGCTCACCTGAAGCATCGTTTCTTTCGACATGAGTGTGGAAAGCAGGTTATCGAAGGCACTCGTCGACCGGTCCATCGACGAAGACAGTTTATCGGTCAGTAGGGTGTAGCCCGACGTGAGGCCGGTGTACAGCGATGCTTCCGACTTGTAGGTCTTGGGTTCGTTGCGGGTCAGGTAAAAAGCCGTAGCTGCCGTAACAAGCGGAATCAGCAGGAACCAGAGGACATGCTGTTTCAGAAGGCGCAGAAGATTGTCGAACTGCATACGGAGTTGTTATATTCGTTTCAACCGCTGAATGGGTACGCCCATCAACGCTTCGAAATAGTGGACATTTTTAAGAAAATCACCTTTTACCTGTTCTGAAATTGCCCGGGTCTGAACATACTGTGTGGTGATACTTGCCATGGCGATAGCCGTAATACGCCCTTTCTGAAGATCCAGTTCGGCAAGCCGGTAGGCTGTCAGCGAGGCTTGTTCATCGATCAGGCGAATTTTCAACATCTGCTGGGCCGTAATCATATCCTGATAAATATTGATCAACTGCTGTTTCAACTGCAACTCAAGCACATCGCGCTGTAATTCGGCGGCGCGCTGGTTTGACCTTGCCTGCTGAACAACATGCTTCCGTCCGAAAAGATCATAAAGTGAAATCCGAAAATCGACGCCTACCCGGTAGCCATTAGCGATTTGGCCTAGTGAATTACGGGTAGGGTCACTGGCCGAGCCAGTTGCCAGAATAGTCTGGTTACCCGTTGAATAGTTTGCGTTACCTGATAGGTTCTGGTAGATCTGGGTACGTGTTACATCCACAGCGGCACCTAATCCATTGACCACCTCGTTCTGGTATTTAACCAAAGGTGAATACGCTATAGCCACTTTCAGTAACTGATCGAAGGGCAGAAGCTGCACGGCAATATCCTGATTGACATCGAGATACAGGGTATCACCCGGTAATCCGGCCGAACGGCCAAAGGCGACCATGCCTCGCGCTCCGGTATTCTGAGCAGTAGCCGACAGCGTGCAGAACAGGCATGAAACGACAAAAAGTAAACGTAGTAAACGAGGACTACCCACGAATGTAGAGAGGCGATTGAACAGTAAAACACATGAACACATGACTAAAGTTACACAACCAATTCCGCAGTTGCTTCACTTAGCCTCGTATCCTTTTGACTGGGATTGACGACGTATGTCACGTGATGCCCTGTGAGGCTCGTTGTCGGGGCGCCCTCACGTCGGACGCACCCGCATAGGGCGGTACAAACTAATCGATGGATGGTTAGCCAATCTGTGTTGTCGAGGCAGCGGATACTGAATCGGCTGTCTGAGTGGTCCGGGCGGCTTTTTCCCAGATACCTGAGATTCCACCTTGCCAATAACGTACCAAACCCAACACGACACACATATTCATGAAGACAAAATAAAAGGGAACGAATGCAGGTTTCCAGCGTGTCTGCCGGTCTTCGTTCTGGTAGCCTATATAAGCCAGGCCGTAGAAAAGTAATTGTCCCAGCAGGAGCACGCCCCAAAAGGCAAGCGATAACGGAGCGGCATCGTTCAGAACCAGTTGAGCCAGTATGCCTATGTTGAGCAAGAAGAGTAATGGAAGGCAAAACGGGGTAACAGCCCAGCGCAGCACTCGATGTGATATGTACTGGAAACTGAGCCAGCCATACCGGACAATATTCAATAAGGCTGTGAGGCGTTGGATAGACTGAAATCCACCCGTGGCAATACGCACTTTCCGCTTTTGCTCTTCGCGAATAGAGGGCGAAGGACGCTCCAGTGCGTAGGCTTCCGGTTCGTATTCCACCCGAAATCCACGGGCGGCAATGCGCAACGAAATCATAAAATCATCGAGAAGCGTGTCGGCTTCTACGGGCTCATACAGTTCGGTACGAATGGCAAAAAGTTCGCCTGCTGCGCCCACAATCGTGTGTAAATCAGCGTCAAACCGTTTCAACAGGGATTCGTAGCGCCAGTAAAGACCTTCACCGCTACCCGTTGCGGCTTCGGTCGACTCCATCTGAATTCGCTTCTCGCCCGTTACAGCACCCACGCCGGGCTCATCGAATTTCCGCACCAGTCGGCTTACGGCTTCCAGATTTAGCGTCGTGTTGGCATCCGTGAAAATCACCAGCGGGGTACGTGTCAGCCGCATGGCGTTGTTCATGGCTTCAATCTTGCCCAACCGCTGTGTACCCGAAAGTATCGACAGGTTGGGTACGTTCCTTTTCTGTGTTTCCAGCCACTCGGCTGATCCATCGGTTGACCCTTCGACGACGAAAAGAAAATGCAGCCGATCGACGGAGTAGCTCTGCGCCAGGCAGTTCTGTAGTTTGGCAGGCAGGCAGTCGATCTCATTGTAGGCAGGCACCACAACCGTTACGTGGGCGGCTTCACCTGCCGGGGGCAGCACTCGCTGGCCGATGCCCAGTACCCGCCGCATTTTTACCAATGCATACAATACCAGCCCATATCCCAGGTACGTATACACGACAAGGGACATTAGCAACCAGAAAAGCGTAATCAGAAACATATCAAGAAGGTCAGATAAATTAGACGTTTTCCTGTTGCCAGAGGCTGAAGAACGTTTTGTAGATGATCTGCATGTCTTTGGCGAACGAGAAGGTCTCTACATATTCAATATCCAGGTTTATCCGCTCCTGCTCATCCATCCGATCTTCGCCACGGGCCCGTTTTTCGACCTGCCAGAGTCCCGTCAATCCCGATGGGCCGGCGAATCGTTTTACGGCCTGATCGGTCGTGAGCTTTTCAGCTTCGTAGACAGGTAGCGGCCGATTACCAACAATCGACATGTCGCCTTTCAGGATATTGATGAGTTGCGGCAGCTCATCAATACTACTGTTTCTCAAGAAGTTACCGAGCCGGGTGATCCGTGGGTCATTACGGAATTTCACGAAGGCGGCCCCTTTTTCGCCGCGGCGCAAGTAGTCACGCTCACAGACATAGCGGTCCTGATCGAATAGTTTGCGCTGACAGGTTGAGGCAATCAAGGCGCAATTTTCGCACAAACCCGTATCGTCGGCTGGTCCGGCTACCGCTTCCGACTCCTGGTTGTACATATTGTTTTCCGATGCCATCTGTTTCAGCAGTTGATCGGCTTCAACGCGCATTGTCCGGAACTTGATCATACCGAAAACGCGGTAGTTAGCCCCTACCCGTTTCGATTTGTAGAAAACGGGCCCTTTCGAATCAAGCTTGATCAGGATCGCTACGATGAGCATCAAGGGGCTAAACACGATCAATGCCTGTAGTGAAGCCGCAATATCGATCGCTCGTTTCCAGGTAGGCAGTTTAAACCGGAAAATCTGGTCCTGTTCCTGCGCATCGGGTTGGGCTGATACACGCCGCATCAGCGTCAGGAAAAACTGAATTCGTTTTTCGAGTTGTACGGTATCCGCCAGTGAAAGCAGATCAGTGACCCCCGCCCGAAGAGCGAGTTGCACCGCTTCTTCGGTCGATTTATTACATAGCAGCAGGATGGGCACACTCTGCGTGAGTGTTGTAGCCCGCAATGCGGCGAGCGACTCTACATTACTTTGATTCTCATTGACAATAATGAGCGCTGCCGACTGTCGATCTCTCATCCAGGCGATGGCATCATCGATCCGTTGATACCACCTGATCAGGTAGGATGAGTCAACCAGAGCAGATATCTGACTAAATACGGCTTCTTCTTTTTCAACCAACACCAAGCAGGTTGCCGTTTGCCGGTTTATTTCCGCACGTATCATAAGTAATTGTGAGGCTAGATTTCAACGAGAACAAACAGAGGGTGGCCTCAAAAAATCGGCACATTATAAATATGGCACGAAGTTTGTTAGCCCTGAAGCCACCTTTTTTCTGTTATAAATTGAGCGAGCTAGGCGACCAGAAGCGCTTCAGTAGGGAAGAATGCATTGGAATTACGGGCGTTTCATCCCGCTCTACGGTTACCATATACCGATTGCTCAACGTGCGCAGGGTAACGCTCACTTCAAGCGGATTGAATGGCTTGGCTATGTGCGCATCTGCACCTGCTTCAAGGCAGGCAATGCGCGTATCGCTATCCGATGCATCAGAGAGAATCAGAACGGGAGTTCTTTCCGATAATTTATTCATTCTCACTAATTTAACTAGCTCAAGACCATCAAAAAATGGCAGATCTAATTCGGTGATAATGCAGTCAAATTGCCGCCCCTGTACCAATAAACGAACAGCATCGCGGCTGTTTGTTGCAACGGTAATTACGTAATCTGCACGAAGTGTCTGCGTGAGAACTGTGGCAATGTGGGGGTTTTCTTCGATGATAAGGAGACTGCGGCTTGATTTTTTCATGGTTGATTCTGTAATGGGCGGCTTTTCAGTGTGACGATGGCACGATTATTGTTTTATTCTCAACAGACGAAAGCAAATTTCTGGTTAAGTCAAAAACTTTCCGATTCGTTGCGTCAAACTTTCTGATGCCACAAAAGCTCCTTTTCAGGTCGCTTGTTGGGCATATTGTGTATAACCTCATCGGATTTAATGCTTTAGACTATACTACTGTACGTGTAGTCACAGGAATAATCAGGTTTTAATTATTCCATGTTTTAAGCACTCTCCCCCAAGTATACTCTTTGTGGGTTAATAGCTAAATTAGCTAGCTAAGCATACTATTCAGTCCCATTATTTCTTGCCTTCTTTATACAAGATATAGGCCTTCATTTATAGCTTCCTGATGAAGCTGTATATACTTAAAATAACGCGAAAACTTTTGCAGTAATAGTTAGCAACAACTTAAAGCTTTATTACCAAAAGCGGCTATTTTAGTCAAATTTTTAGTTATTTTTACTTGGTATTCGTGTATTAATCAAGTACCTGTATACTTATCGAATAGCTCGATTTTCATACGAGTGTATCCATTAGTTTAGCCTAAAAATAAGACTTTTTACTTACACATATAAATTAGTAAGGGAGAGGCATTTAATAAATCGATAAGCTGACTGATTCAAACTAAAGCAAAACCAGTACCTGCTCACCTTGTCAGCTATATATTTAGTGGACGGTCTGTGGCGAGATGCCTCGCGTAACGTCTAAATTAAAAAGATGCTTTGCCATGTCTTAAACAGATATAAAAGCATACTCCCGATATTGTATTAATCGCAGAATATGTTTTTAGATGGGTTGGTCTAAACTACCCTTTACTATGCCTATTGATCCGTTGCTACGTACGCCTTTGACCAACGAACCGGAGTATACTGTCGACCGGCTTGTAGATACGATTAGCCGCAGTTCAGGTCAATCTATTGCAGTCGTATTTGATGGTAATTCATTGACTTATTCGCAACTCGATGCCGAGGCCAGCCAGGTTGCTCAACTTCTGTTACGAACAGCACCAGATGCTGATTTAATTGGCATCAGTACTACCCGTAGAGTAAGCTTAGTTAGTCAGATCCTGGGCATTTTAAAGGCAGGGAAGGCTTATCTACCGCTCGACCCATCCTATCCGCCCACCCGCCTTCAGCAAATCATAGACAGCGCCCAGTTGACCCACTGCCTGGCCGATGTGGAGGAGGCAGACCTGTATGAACAATTTGGTGTTACCGTTCCGACGGAAAAGCCAGATACAACCAGCCCCCTCAAAGCGGGGTCAGGGTCACCAACGCTATCGGTAACAAAGCAAAATCCCGTTGCCTGTATATTATATACATCGGGCTCCACGGGTATACCTAAGGGCGTTTGCCTGGGCCATGCGGGGCTGATCGACCTGTTGCGGTGGCAGGCTGAACACGGTACGGCTCAACCCGGCACGCGCGCGCTCCAATTCTGCCACCTGAGCTTTGATGCCTCCTTTCAGGAAATTTTCGTTCCGCTAACGACCGGTGGTACCGTTTACCTGATCGACGACTCGTATCGGCTCGATGCGGCCCGGCTGCTCCGCTTTATTGCCGACAACGCGATCAACCGGGTATTTCTGCCGTACGTTGTGCTGCAATACATGACGGAAGCCGCCGAAAGACTCAACCTGTTTCCAGCCACTCTTCAGGAAGTGATCACGGGCGGCGAACGGCTGCGCATCACGCCCCAGATTCGCCGGTTCTTTACCGAACTGCCCGAGTCTACGCTCATGAACGTGTATGGCCCTACGGAAACCAGCGTTTGGGTAACCGAACATAAACTTAAAGGCGACGCCCAGAACTGGCCCGCGCTACCACCAATCGGTACCCCGATTGCCAACGCCGATATCGTACTCCTGACCAACGACCTGACGCTGGTTGAGAACGGGCAGGTAGGCGAACTCTATGTTGGTGGCCCGTGTGTGGCGCTCGGCTACCTAAACCGACCCGACCTTACCGCCGAACGCTTCCTTCGCTGGACTCATCCCGAGAAGGGAGACATGGTCATTTATCGCACCGGCGATCTGGCCAGCTACAGCCTGTCTCGCCCAGGCGGTGTTACAGGTGAAGAATCGGCCATTCCCACGCTTGATTTTATGGGGCGGGGCGATGATCAGGTTAAAATTCGCGGCAACCGGGTTGAACTGGGAGAAATTGAAGTAGCCCTTGCTCACCTGCCGGGGGTGCAGCAGGCAGTGGCCGTAGCCCAGGAAGGTGCGTCGGGGCAAAAAACGCTGCTGACCTACGTCATTGTCGATGCGGGATCGCCTATCGACGGGCCTACACTCCGGCATAAGCTGTCGGGTACGTTACCTGATTTTATGCTACCTGCCCAGGTGATCGTGGTTGACACGTTTCCACGTACGACCAGCGGTAAAGTGGATAAACTGGCGTTACCCAGGCCGGAGCCAACCCGCCCGAGCCTCGCCACTATTTTCCGGGAGCCGGGTACGTCGCTGGAGCAACAGATTGCTGATTTCTGGGCCGATCTTCTGGAAATTTCGCCCGTTGGCGCCGACGATAATTTCTTTGATCTTGGGGGCAATTCACTACTCGCCCAGAAGACTGTGGCGTTTATGGATACGATTGGCCAGACGCTGCCCATTACGAAACTATATCAGTACCCAACCGTAGCCGGACTGGCGGCATTTCTGCAACCAGCCAACTCGCCTGCCGCAACGGCTCAGCCCATTCGTCAGGTACGTCAGCGCGATACGTCGGGTGGTGATATTGCTGTCATTGGCATGGCGGGGCGTTTTCCGGGAGCCAATTCTATCGACGAGTTATGGCAGGTGCTAACGGAAGGACGGGAAACGACCCGTTTCTTTACGCCCGATGAGCTAGACCCGTCTATTCCGGCTCAGGTACGTTCCAGCCCCGCTTACGTACGCGCTCGGGGTGTGCTAGCCCAGGCTGATCAGTTCGACCCGGCGTTTTTTGGCCTCACCCCTGCTCTGGCCGACCTCATGGACCCACAACAACGGGTGTTTCTGGAAATTGCCTACGAAGCGCTGGAACAAACCGGTTACCTGCCGCAGCTAGCCGGCCCGGCACGCAACGAAGTAGTGGGCGTTTGGGCGGGTTGCGGAAACAATACGTACTTTCTGAATAACGTGTTGCCGAATCCGGCGGCGGTAGATCGGGTTGGTGCTTTTCAGGCCATGACGGTGAATGAAAAAGACTACATCGCCTCACGCACGGCTTATCAGTTGAACCTGAAAGGACCGGCCGTTAGTGTATACTCGGCCTGTTCAACGTCACTGCTGGCCATTACGCAGGCCGTCGACGCGCTCCGAAACGGACAGTGTACGGTGGCGTTGGCGGGTGGGGCGGCTATTACCGCTCCGGTAAACAGTGGCCATTTCTACGAAGAAGGCGCTATGCTGAGCCGGACGGGCCAGTGCCGGTCGTTTGATGCCGATGCCAGTGGTACGGTTTTCAGCGATGGGGCTGGCGTTGTGCTGTTGAAACCACTCGATGCTGCTCAACGCGATGGTGACCTGATTTTCGCCGTTATAAAGGGCGTAGGCGTTAGCAATGACGGTGGCGGCAAGGGCAGTTTTACGGCACCCAACGCCGAAGGGCAAGCCGCCGCCATTCGGCAGGCACAGGCCGACGCCCAGGTTGATCCGGCTACCATCAGTTATGTAGAAGCGCACGGCACGGCCACGCCCCTTGGCGACCCGATCGAATTCGATGGATTGACGATGGCTTTCGGGCCACAGCAGGAGAAACAGTTTTGTGCGCTGGGCTCTATCAAGAGCAACATGGGCCACCTCACCCAGGCGGCGGGTGTGGCCGCGTTGATCAAAACGGTGCTGGCGCTGCTTCATCAGAAACTACCCGCTTCCCTGCATTTCGAGCGGCCTAATCCCGCCATTGATTTTGCCAATAGCCCCTTCTTCGTAAACACCACTCTTACCAATTGGCCGGCCGGTGAATTACCCCGTCGGGCGGGCGTTAGCTCATTTGGCGTGGGCGGCACCAACGTGCACGTTGTGCTGGAAGAAGCGCCGGTGGTTACGCCAGAGCCGATTGACAAACCATCGTCTGAGCGTCCTTATCAGATACTGACCTGGTCGGCGCGATCGGTGGCTAGTCGGGAAGCGTATGCGGCCCGGCTGGGTATATACCTGCAACGGCCGGCCACGCCAACACTGTCTGATGTGGCTTTTACATTGCAAACTACGCGTCCGGCGATGGGGAATCGGCGGTTTGTGGTGGCAGCAGAGCCAATGCAAGCGAGCAACGCCTTACTGGAGCAAGACACCAATACGCACACGCTCAACGGGCGGCCCGGCGAAGTGGTGTTTGTCTTTCCCGGACAGGGCGCTCAATACCTGGGCATGGGCCATGATTTTTACAAATACGAGCCCGTTTACCGCGATGCCATAGACGTCTGCGCGGAACTGCTGGCTCCCCACCTCGATGTCGATATCCGGTCGGTGATGTATCCCGAAACGGCTGATCTGACGGCGAAAGAATTGCTCAAAAACACGCGCTATACGCAGCCAGCCCTATTCGTGACCAACTATGCCCTGGCTCAACTGTGGCAAAGCTGGGGTATTGCGCCAACCGTTCTATGCGGCCATAGCGTGGGTGAGTTCGTAGCGGCGCATCTGGCAGGCGTCTTTTCGCTGCCCGATGCCTTACGCCTGATTGCCATGCGCGGCCAGTTGGTTGGTTCGTGCCCAAGGGGTAGCATGTTGTCGGTTCGTCGGCAGGTGGCTGAGGTAGAGGCGATGTTGCCAGGTACGTTATCGGTGGCAGCTATCAACAGCCATACGCTCTGTGTCGTGGCTGGTTCCGACGAAGACATCGCCGCTTTTGCCCAATACCTGGATCAGAAAAGTATTCCCAACCGGGTACTCGAAACCAGTCACGCGTTTCATTCGGCCATGATGGACCCGGTGATACCGACTTTCACCGAAACGGTGCGGCAGGTTACGCTTTCCCGCCCCCAGAAGCCGATTGTATCTACAGTTACCGGCACGTGGCTGACCGACCAGCAGGCTACTGATCCGGGCTACTGGGCGGGGCATCTGCGCCAGACTGTTCGATTTGCCGATGCGCTGGATACGATTCTCGCCCTTCGGAACCCGCTTCTGCTCGAAGTAGGTCCGGGCAATAGTAGTACAACCTTAGCCCGTCAGCAGGCCGGGTCAAAATCGGCCGACAAACGGTCAATGACGGCTGTTGCCAGTTTACACCGGCCTGACGAACAGACTGATTACCAGGCACTTTTATCCGCGTTGGGTACACTCTGGCTGCAAGGGGTTGAGCCGAACTGGAGTGCTTTTTACGCAAACCGGCCGCATCAGCTAGTTCAGTTGCCCACCTACGCATTCGACCGGAAACGATGCTGGGTCGATCCGCCCGCCGGCGCCGTTCCGCTGATTCCTACGCAGGGAAGTCAGGCGGGTTCGACAGGCGAATCGGCGGGTGGCACTTTTGCCCAAAACCAATTTGCACAATCCATTGATTATCAACCTGTTTTAGTACAAGAAGTTAGTCCCCAATCGGCACCAACCCAACTTATGAGAAGTGAGCATCTACTGAATCAAATCAATACGCTACTCGAAGATGCGTCGGGAATTGACCTGGCAGGTACGTCACCTACCACGTCGTTTCTTGAAATAGGCCTCGATTCACTCCTGCTGACCCAGGTGTCGATCAGCCTGCGCCGTACGTTCGGCGTTCCCATCACCTTCCGGCAGCTCAGCGGCGAATTCGACAACCCGCAAAAGCTGGCAACGTACCTGGACGCCCAACTGCCAGCCGACGCGCACCAGCCCGCCCCGGTAGCGGCATCCGCGCTCTCAGCCGCGCCAGTTGCCTATGCCTCCCAGCCAGTTAATAACCAGCCTATTATGACTCAACCGGGTGGTGATTCGGCACTTGGCCTGATTGCGCAGCAGTTGCAGATCCTGGCTAAACAAGTGGCACTCATGCAGGGTGGAACGGTGGCTCCGGCTCCAGCCGTTTTGCAACCCGCTGCTGTTGTGGCTGTAACGCCAGCGAGCGCGCCAACGGCCAGTGCAGCCCCGAAGTTGGCGGTATCGCTGCCAACGGCTGATATTACGCCGGAAGAAGCGGTTGAACTCAAAAAGCCCTTTGGCGCTACGGCCCGCATCGACCGGCAGATAACCGGCCTCACCGAGCCACAAAAGCAGTTCCTGGCTGAACTGACCACCCGCTACAATCAGAAAACCGCAAGCAGCAAAGCGTATACGCAGCAGCACCGGGCGCAAATGGCCGATCCGCGTGTGGTGTCGGGATTCCGGCCGCTGACGAAGGAGATTGTCTATCCGCTGGTAATCAACAAGTCGAAAGGCAGCCGCCTCTGGGATCTGGACGGTAACGAATATATCGACGCGCTCAACGGATTTGGCGCTACGATGTTTGGGCATCAACCCGACTTCATTAAAGAGGCACTGCACGAACAGGTTGAAAACGGGTACGAAGTTGGCCCACAACATGAACTGGCGGGCGAGGTTTGCCAGTTGGTCTGCGAGTTCACGAAATTCGACCGGGCGGCGTTGTGCAGCACCGGTTCCGAGGCCGTACTCGGCACCATGCGCGTAGCCCGGACGGTAACAGGCCGGTCGTTGATTGTGGCCTTTACCGGCTCTTACCACGGTATCGTAGACGAGGTACTGGTGCGGGGAACCAAGAAACTGAAGACGTTTCCGGCAGCGGCGGGGATCATGCCAGAAGCCGTTCAGAACATGCTTATCCTCGATTATGGCACCGACGAAAGTCTGCGCATCATTCGCGAACGCGCCCACGAACTGGCGGCTGTTCTGGTGGAGCCGGTACAGAGTCGCCGTCCGGAGTTTCGCCCGATCGAGTTTCTGAAAGAAGTACGGGCCATCACTGAAGCATCGGGAACGGCGCTGATCTTCGACGAAGTGATTACCGGCTTCCGCATGCACCTCGGCGGGGCACAGGCTCTGTTTGGCATTCAGGCCGATCTGGCTTCGTACGGAAAAGTAATTGGCGGCGGGCTGCCTATCGGCGTGATTGCGGGCAAAAAAGCCTTCATGGACGCGCTGGACGGTGGTTTCTGGCAATATGGCGACGACTCGTTTCCAGAAGTGGGCGTAACTTATTTTGCTGGTACGTTCGTTCGGCATCCGCTCGCGCTGGCGTCGGCCAAAGCGTCGCTGTTGCATTTACAGGCCGAAAGTCCATCGCTGCAAAAACGCCTGACTCGCTACGCTGAGCAACTGGCTACGGCATTCAATGCCCGCTTCGACCGGCAGAAATTGCCGATTGTGGCAACGCAGTTTGGCTCGCTCTGGCGGTTGAAGTGGACGGAAGATGTAGCCTATGGCGAGCTGCTGTTTACGATGATGCGCGAAAAAGGCATTCATATCTGGGACGGTTTCCCCTGTTTTATCACTGAAGCTCACACCGACGCAGATATTACCACGATCCGTGAAGCCTGCCTGAGCAGCATCGACGCCATGATTTCGGCTGGTTTCCTGACACCAGGCGTGAAAGAAGCGAACAACGTACCTGGCGTATGGTCGGCCGATCACCCGCCTGTGCCCGGTGCCCGCCTTGGCCGCGACCAGTCCGGTAACCCTGCCTGGTTCATCGCCGACCCTGATAATCCAGGTGCCTATCGGCAGTTGGAGATAGAGGCATAAGGCGGGGGCCGGGTACGCTGATAAACAACGTACCCGGCCACAGGGCAAGACAATTTTGAGGTAAACGATCTGTTTTCTACGGCAGTTTGTTACATCTTTATACAAACTTGTTTTGCCCCTACCCTATGATTTCTTTGCGTAACTGGCCGTTACTCCTGACGGTCACGCTTGGCTTGTCGATACCAGCGTTTGCTCAATCGAAAAAAGCCACACAACCGCCCGTTGCCCGCTTCGATCCGGCCGCACCAATCCCATTTGATAAGGCCGTGAAGGTGGGCAAGCTCCCCAACGGACTGACGTATTACATCCGGCAAAACGACGAACCAGCCAAACGTGCTGAACTACGGCTGGTGGTTCGGGCGGGGTCGGTGCTCGAGAATGACGCGCAACAGGGCCTGGCTCACTTCATGGAGCACATGGCCTTCAACGGCACCAAAAACTTCCCCAAAAATGAATTGGTCAATTTCCTGCAATCGTCGGGCATTCGGTTTGGGGCTGATCTAAACGCCTACACCAGTTTCGACGAGACGGTGTTTGAATTGCCCGTTCCGACCGATTCGGCGAAGGTGTTCGAGCGGTCGATGCAGATTCTGGAAGACTGGGCTCATAACGTCAGCTTCGACACGACGGAGATCAACAAAGAACGCGGTGTGGTACTCGAAGAATGGCGGCTGGGGCGTGGTGCGCAGCAGCGGATGCGCGACAAATATTTTCCGTACATCCTCAACAACTCGCGCTACGCCAACCGCCTGCCTATTGGCAAAGACAGTATCATCCACACGTTCAAGCCCGAGGTGCTGCGGGCATTTTACAAAACCTGGTACCGGCCCGACCTGATGGCCGTTATTGCCGTGGGCGATTTCGACGTAAATAAGGTCGAAGCCATGATCCGGCAAAAGTTCGGGCGGATTCCGAAAGCGGTTTCGCCCGCGCCGCGGCCAACGTACCTGATTGATGCGCATAAAGACACGAAAGTGGTAATCGTAACGGATAATGAACAGCCGAACACCACGATCCAGATCATTTATAAACGGCCCGAACTGAAAGACCGTACCCTGGGCGACCTGCGCGCCGACATCACTCGCGAGCTGTTCAACGCTATGCTCGGCAACCGGATTCAGGAGTTGACCCAGCAGGCCGACCCGCCGTTTCTGTACGGAGCCAGTAACTACGGCTCTTTCCTGGGTAATCTGGATGCATTCACGGCCTACGCCGTGGCGAAAGAAGGCAATATTCAACGGTCGGTTCAGGCGTTGCTCAACGAAACATCCCGTGTAAAACAGTTTGGCTTTACGGCCACTGAAATGGCCCGCGCTAAAACCGAACTGCTGCGCGGTGCTGAACAGGCGTATCTGGAGCGCAACAAAACGCGTTCGGCCAATTATGTGGGCCAGTATGTTGGCAATTTCACCGACCAGGAGCCGGTCGTCAGCATCGATTATTACTACGATTTTCTGAAGCAGAACCTGGGGGGCATCGGCCTTCCCGAGATCAACAGCCTGGTGGATCAGTTTATCCGTACCGAAAACAGGGCGGTGGTGATTCAGGCACCGGAGTCAGACAAGGGGAAGCTGCCCAGCGTCAGCGATGTCATTGGCTTCATTGATGCCGCCGGAAAAGACCTGACCGCCTACGATGACAAAGTACTCGACAAGCCGTTGCTTGCCACGCCTCCAACACCCGGCCCGGTGGTCAGCGAAACCAAAATCGAGAAGATTGGCGTGACCGAACTACGCCTGAAAAACGGCGTGCGCGTGGTGCTGAAACCAACGATGTTTAAAAACGATCAGATCCTGTTTACAGGCAATAGCCTAGGCGGCACGTCGCTCTACGAATTACCCGACTACCAAACGGCCCGCTTCGCATCGACGCTGGTTAACCTGGGCGGCACAGGCGAATACAGTCAGGTACAACTCGGAAAATTCCTGGCTGGCAAAGCGTTGAACGTATCGCCTTACATCTCAGAATTGGGCGAGGGAATCAGTGGTGGCACAGCGCCAAAAGATCTGGAAACGGCCCTTCAGCTTCTGAACAGCTACTTTACACAGCCTCGACGCGATCCAGACGTGGTAGCCGGTTTCCTATCGAACCAGAAAAGTGCGCTGGCCAACCAACTCGCCACGCCAACACCCCAGAAGGTATTTCAGGATACAATTTCCGTAACGCTGGGCAACAACAATCCACGTCGCCAGCCAATTACACCCGCCGATCTCGACCGTGTGAATCTGGACCGGGCCGTTCAGATTTACAAAGAGCGGTTCGCCGACGCCAGTAACTTTACGTTCGTTTTCGTCGGAAATTTCGACGTAGCCACCATTCGCCCCTTGCTGGAGACGTACCTGGGCAGCCTGCCCACGACAAATAGTAAAGAGACCTTCCGCGACCTGGGCATCCGGGCACCGCAGGGGCAGTTGAGCAAAACCGTCCGGCGGGGTGTCGATCCGAAAGCAAGCGTTCAGTTGGTCTATACCGGTAATTTCGATTGGTCGCCCGAAAATGCTACGCAGGTAGATGCACTGGCCGAAGTGCTGGAAATTAAGCTGATCGAGCAACTGCGCGAGGCAGAAAGCGGCGTGTATGGCGTATCGGCAAGCGGTGTGTATGGTCGCTATCCGGTGCCACGCTACACATTCCGTATCAACTTTGGCTGCGCACCCGACAATGTGGAAAAGCTGATAGGGCTGGTGAATAAGGAAATTGCCAGGCTAAAAACCAGCGGTGCCGACGCCACCGATATTGCCAAGTTCAAAGCCGAAACGCAACGTGAGCAGGAAGTTCAACGAAAAGACAACAGCTTCTGGCTGAGTTATTTGTCGAACCAGTATTACAACGGCGATGATCCGCTCGAACTGCTTCGCGAGCCGGAACTGATGAAGCAGGTAACGGTAGAGAGCACAAAAGCCGCCGCCAACCGCTACCTCGGCGATAACCTGATCCGGTTTGTGCTGCTGCCGAAGGAGTAGGGGTAAAATGCTGTAAACCGAAACGTCGGATCACCTAGTCGAAGGCGGTCCGATGTTTCGGTTTACAGCATTTACGTCTCCTTATAGCCCCTTCGTTTTTCGGATACGAATGGGGACACAAACGTCTGGTTTACAAAAGCAATTCGCCGGAAGTACGATCACTGTCAGGTCTTTACTACAACCATCCGACGTGTAGATTCGAATTGTATACGGTTGCCCCGTTGCCTTGTCAGGGTTGGGCAGATCAGTCCGTAACACGCCATTGGCGGGCACAACCGGCAACGTACCTGCGTCGGTAATGACGGTGGTGAAACTGTCTCCTTCCGAAACCGCGAAGCGCCAGGTTGGATCAAAGCTGGTGAGCAGCAGTTGGCCATCCTGCCTCGGCATTGGTCCGGCGCAATTCGGCGCAGTGGCTTGTCCGGTAAGCATCAGATCTGTAGCCTGCGTGAGCATGAAGCTGACTACTTCGTGACACCCATTGGCATCGGTGACGGTCAGCGAATACGTACCGGCGGTCAGGTTAGCCAGGTCTTTTGTTACAGCACCTGTACTCCACGAGTAGCTGTACGGCTGAGCTGGCAGTCCGGGAGTAGCCCCTTCAACGGTCACATCGATACTGCCCGTGGCCGATCCGTTGCAGATTACCGGTTTCACAACGGCATTCAGGCCAAACGGCGGCGGTTGTACTACAGAGACAGTCGTATTGGCGGTGCAGCCGTTGGCATCGGTAATGGTCAAGGAGTATGTTCCGGCGGTCAGGCTTACTACCGTGGCGTTGATCGTGCCGTTGCTCCAGGCATAACTGTATGGTCCTGTGCCCCCCCGCACTTCGGTTGTAACCGTGGCGGGTTGCCCAACGCATGAAACCGACGTTGGCAATCCCGATACCGTAAGCGGATCGGGCTGTTCAATCACGAACCGGTTGGCCAGGAAACAGCCATTGGCATCGGTCACCGTAACAGAATAAGCACCCGCCGATAAGCCCGCTATCATTGCCGTTGACGCCGTAAGTGCAGTGGTTCCGGTAGCCCATGCGTAGGTGTAAGGCGACGTACCTGACGCAGACAGGCCTCCTGAAACGCTCAAACTGATTGTTCCGTCGGCACCGCCCGAGCAGTTTACGCTGGCCTGGCGACTGATCAGCGAAAGTGCGGTGGGTTGATGTACCGTGAATGAACGCACAGTAGAGCAGCCATTCCCATCCGTCAGCGTAACACTGTACAGAGCAGCCGTTAATCCGCTAATCAATGAGGTTGCCTGGCCGTTACTCCACAAATAACTGTGGGAAGGTGTTCCTACGCTTACTGTCAGGCTCACGGCCCCATCGGTGCCAGAGGAGCAACGAACGTCGGTTACGCTGGTAGCCAAACTGAGAGCGGTGGGTTCCGTAACCGTAAATGAACTGGTTCGTTCACAGGCATTGGCATCGATCAGGGTAACGCTGTAAATATCCGCCAATAAGCCGCTGGCAATCGATGTAGAGGCGACCACCATGCCAAGGGTATTTTGCCATACGTACCTGTACGGTTCCTTTCCGCCCAGCGCCGTTAGACTGATTGCCCCGTCGGCATTGCCGAAGCACGTAGCCGGACTAATTTGCCCGCTCATACTCAGGGCATCGGGCTGGCCAATGCTTATGACAAATTCAGCGGGGCAATTATTGGCATCTCTGACGCGAAGCACATAGGCGTCGGCCAGCAAGCCCTGTTGCGTTGGCGTAGTGGGCAGTACGCCCAATGAACTGGTTTTCCAACTGTAGGTATAGGGTTGTTCTGGCGGTCCGGGGGTGCCTCCGGCAAGCGTCGAACTGATGGCTCCATCAGTGCCTCCAAAACAGCTAACGTGAGTTAAACTGGTTTCGACCGCTATACGAAGGGGTTGGGTCAGCGTAATCGTGATCGTATCGCGGCAGGCATTGACATCGGCTACGAATAACGTGTAGGAACCTGCCGACACGTTTTCGAGCAGATTCGTCATACTCAATGCCGTGGTCGATTCGCCATCTGTCCAAGTGTAGCTGTAGGGGCCGGTGCCGCCCGTCACCGTAGCTTCTGCCCGTCCGGTGTTGTCGCCGTTACACAGGTTATTTTGCAGGGCCATGGCGATCGTCAACTGCGGCGGTTCAGTCACCGACAGCGACAACAGGGCCGAGCAGCCGTTCTTATCAGTGGCCGTTACCGAATATAAGCCCGCCACCAAACTGCTCTGACCGGGTGTTGTTACACCACTACCTACCGGGCCAGTCCAGGCGTACTGGTATAGCGGTGTACCACCCGTAACAGTCAGGCTAATGGCTCCGTCATGCCCGCCCGCGCAGGAAGCAGGCGTGGCCGTGCCCATCACCGACAAGGCCGAAGGCTGGCTGATCGTTGCGCTGATCGTCTGACTACACCGGCTCGCATCGGTAACCAGGACAGCATACGTCCCCGCCACCAGACCGGTTGCCGCCGAGGTCGACGTGCCGATGGTGCCCGTCGGGCCAGTCCAGCTATATACGTAGGGTTGGGCTGCTGGCACTGTTGTTCCACCAACTACAACAACCGACAAAGCTCCGTCTGCACCGCCAAAGCAGCTAACATCGGCCGTATTGATTTGTAGTCGGAGTAGATCAGGTTGGGTGAGCGTTCGGTTGAGGGCAATTTCGCAGCCGCTGGCATCCGTTACCGCCACCTGATACGTACCTGCGCTCAGGCCCGTGCGGTCCGACCCGGTATTTCCGTCGGTCCAGCCATAGCTAAAGGGCTGCGTACCACCGGCTAGCGTCAGGCTTATGGCCCCGTCTGTTCCAGAGAAGCAGGTGATATTGGTTGTCGAAGCGCTGATCGATAAGGCCAGCGGTTGGGTCAGCGTCACGCTGGTTGTAGCCGCACACTGGTTCGCATCGGTGGCGGTGACCGAATACACACCCGCAGTAAGGCCGGTCAGGTCAGCGGTTCGAGCGCCTGTATTCCAGCTAATAACATACGCTTCGGGGCCAGGTATCGGGTTCCCTCCTACCGTTGTCAGACTGATTGCTCCGGTAAGGCTCCCGAAACAGGCGCTGTTTTGTGTGCTGGTAATCAATGATATGGGCGGTGGTTGTGTCAGCGTAAATGACCGCACCAACGAACACTCATTGGCATCAACTACGGTCAGCGAATACACGCCAGCCGGTACTCCTGTCAGCTTCGGGGTCGTGGTGCCGTTACTTGCCGGACCCGTCCACGAGTACGAATACGGCAACGTCCCTCCGGCTATATCGGCATTGATCTGGCCGTTTACTCCGCCAAAACATAGAATAGATACCGTCGTGGCAGTTACACTCAGACTGGCAGGCTCATCAACCAGGGCTGAAGCAGTTGCCGTACACCCGTTCGCGTCAGTGGCGGTGACCGAATACGTACCTGCCTGTAGCGACGGAAGCGTTTGCGCCACAACCCCGGTATTCCAGCTATAGCTATACGTAGCGGCACCTATTGCCGGCGTTCCACCCAGTGCCGTAGCCGACACGATACCGTCGGTGTTTCCAGAGCAACGAGGTGGCAGGATAGACATCATCAGCACTACCCCTGTCGGTTGAGTCAATGAATGAATCAGCGTGAGGCGGCAGCCCTGCGCATCGGTGACGTTCACCAAATAGGTATCGGTGGGCAATCCCGTTCGATTGGGGCTGTTCAACACAACATCCAGCCAGTCGTAGGTATATGGGCTGGTGCCCCCGCCGATGGTTATCTTGAGCTGCCCGTCGGACCCACCGTAGCAACGGACACCAATGCCGTTAAGGATTCCTGTCAGGGCGGCGGGCTGCGTTAAAGTCAGGTTTGTCTGGGTTGAGCACTGGTTCGCATCGGTTACGGTCACCGAATACACGCCAGACCGCACGTCACTGATTTCCTGAGTTATAAAACGGGCACCGCCCGGGCCGATCCATTGGTACGTATACGGTCCTGCGCCACCACTGGCTGTCAGGCTGGCTGTACCATTGGTGCCACCAAAACAACTGATGTTTGTACCCGATCCGGCTACCGACAGCGCCGCTGGTTGGGTCAGCGTAAATGACCTGATCTGACTACAACCATTGGCATCCGTAACCGTCACGGCGTAAACTCCCGCAGGTACGTTGTCGATGGATGAGGTTATGGCACCGGTCGTCCACAGATACACGTACGGAAGTGTACCGCCCGACACGGTTATGTTGACTTGTCCGTTGATACCGCCGTTGCACAGAATGTTCGTTTGGGTACTCGTGATCGAGAGTTGCGTTGGCTGCACTACAGTGGTCTGCGCCAGAGCCGTACAACTGTTTGCATCCGTTACCGTCAGGCTATACGTACCTGCCATCAGCGCCGTGATCGACGAGGATGTTGCGCCGGTGTTCCAGACGTAGGCATACGTGGGGGTTCCTCCCTGTAGGGTGGCACTTACGCTTCCATCGGCACTGGCGAAACAACGGGCGGGCGTTGGCGTCAGGGCTGGAACGAGTGGCGTTGGCTGAGCAAGTGTAACCTCATTGCTGGTCTGGCAGCCGTTGGCATCTGTCACCACAACGAGGTAGTTGTCGGCAGCCAGACCAGTCCGGTTCTGGAGCGTTGGCCCATCATTCCAACTGTAGGAATAGGGCGAGTTGCCGCCCGTAGCCGTCAGATTAATGCTACCGGTTGTGCCCCCAAAACAGGCAATACTCAGGCTACTCACGACCGACGTCAGCGCCGGAGGCTGCGTAATCGTAAACGACTTGACAGCCGCACACTGGTTAGCGTCTGTGATGGTGACGGAATACGTACCAGCCACCAAACCTGTCCGGTCTTTTGCCGTACTGCCATCGCCCCAGCGAAAGGAAGGCTGGCCGGTTCCGCCCAAAACGGTCAGACTGATACTGCCGGTTGCGTTACCAAAACAAATCACGTCCTGCCTTGTGCTGGTCAGTGTCAGTAAAGTGGGTTCGGTTAGCGTCACCGACCGGATTTCCGAACAGCCATGCCCATCGGTCACGGTCACCGAATACATACCTGCCACCAGGTTAGCCCGGTTTTGGGTCGTTGCCCCCGTGGCCGTTGGTCCGGTCCATGAATACGAATAGGACCCTGTGCCGCCAGCAACCGCCAGCTCGATCTTGCCCGACGCATTCTGAAAACAGGTCAGATTTTCGGAGAAAACCGTTACTGATAAGGCTGAAGGTTGGTCGATGGTAATGCGTAGCTCATCCGAACAGCCATTGGCGTCGGTGACCGTTACGCTGTATACACCCGCAATCAGGTTATTATTCGTCGCCGTTGTCTGGCTATTCCCCACCGGCCCGGCCCATGCATACGAATAGGGCAACGTACCTCCGGCGGGCGCAACCGTGATCTGACCATCGTTGCCGCCAAAGCAGGTCACATCGCCATAACTGGCCCCAAGGGTCAGCAACGGCGGCTGGGTTACGCTTCGGGTAGCTGTGGCCGTACAGCCGTTGGCGTCGGTAACCACCACACTATAGCTCCCGGCCGACAGGTTTGTCAGGGTTGGCGTAGTAGCACCGCCAGCCATTGGGCCAGTCCAGGCAAATGCGAACGGGGTGCGACCGCCGGTAGCCGTCAGGCTGATCACGCCCTGCTGGTCGCCGTAGCAGAGTACGTTCGTTGCCAGCGCCGCCAGTGTCAGTTCGGGCGGTTCAGTAATTGATATAGTGGTGCTCTGAACACAACTGTTACTGTCAACCACGTTAATGATGTATGACCCGGCAGGCAAGCCCGTGGTCAGTGTACTGTTACTCACCACCGTGTTGGCGGCGTTGGTCATCGTGAGTGCATAAGGTGGTGTAGCGCCTTCAATTTTCAACGAAATAACCCCGGTCGGCTGGCCATTGCAGGCCACCGCTGTTACACTGGCCGCAATACCAAACGGCGGCGGCTCCACAATCGTAGCCGACGTAGTAGCCGTACAACCGTTTATATCTGTGACAACAATAGAATAGGAGCCAGCAGCTAACCCATAAACCGAAGCCGTTGTTGCACCCGTATTCCACCGGTACGAATAGGGCGATGTGCCGCCGCGCGTGTCGGTGACGATGCTGGCAGGCTGGGCATTACAGAGAACCAACGACGGATCGGGTTGAATACTCAGCGGAACGGGCTGGGTAACAGGTACAGAAACCACCAGTTGACAGCCATTGGCATCCGTGATGGTAACGGTATATGTGTTGGATGTCAGCCCGGAAATAGCTGGTGTCGTAGCTCCGGTACTCCACAAATAGGTGTAGGGTGCTACCCCGCCGCCGGGCGTCAGGTCAATGGCTCCATTGCCCCCGTTCATGCAACTCACATTGGTATGGCTCTGGCTAGCCGTCAGGCCCACTGGCTGGGTCAGCGACCGGCTAATCGTGATAGCGCAGGCATTCTCATCGATGACCGTCAACGAATACGTACCGGTCGCCAATCCCGACAGGTCTTCGGTAGAACTGCCCTCCGACCAGCGGAACGAATAAGGCGTGGTGCCACCAGAAGGCGTTGCATTGATTGCCCCGTTCACGCCGCCAAAGCAGGTCACCTGCTGCGTTGTAGCCAACAGCGACAGGGCAGTAGGTTGCGTTATGGTTGCGGTGGCGGTTCCTGTGCATCCACTGGCATCGGTGACCGTCAGCGAGTATGTTCCGGCCGTGACGCCCGTTAAAAGCGACGTTGACCTGCCGTTGCTCCATTGGTAAGTATATGCGCCCGTTCCGCCCTGAACCAGTTGCCCAATGCCGCCGTCTGCGCCACCAAAACAGGAAACGGACTGTAGCAGCAATGTTACGGTCAATGCTGGCGGCTGTTGTAACGTTGCCTGGGCCTTGGCCACACAGCCGTTAGCATCGGTGACGGTAACGGAATAGGCACCAGCCGGTATGGATGATAATGACTGGTTGCTCGACCCATTACTCCATTGGTAGCTATATGCGCCCGTTCCACCCGTAGCTGTCAAGCTCACCAGGCCGGTTGCCGCTCCGTTACAGGCTACCGATATTGGGGCCAGCGCCAGGGTTAACGCAGGTGGAGCAGTCAGGGTTGTGGCCAACGTCTGGCTACATCCGTTGGCATCCGTAACCGTTACCTGATACGTACCTGCCGATACGCTGGTCAGGGTTTGTGTGGTAGCGCCGTTGCTGCCGGGGCCAGTCCACAGGTACGTATATACACCTGTTCCGCCCGTTGGTGTCAGGGTAATACGTCCCGTAGCCGTGCCGAAGCACACGGGATTCTGCGTTGATGCGGTCAACGTCAGCGCCGGTGGGTTTGTCAGCGTCACCGACTGAACAACTGAACACGCATTGGCATCACTTATCGTTACCGAATACGTACCAGCCACCAGACCAGACACGCTGGCGGTGGTGCCGCCCGTGTTCCAGCGGTAGGTATAGGCCCCTGTACCGCCCGAAACAGTTAAGCCAATGCCCCCCGTCGACGCGCCAGAACAGGCTGGATTCTGACGGGCCAAAACAACACTAAGCGCGGGTGGATTCGTCAGCGTAGTGGTCAGAACCGCCCGACAGGCATTGGCATCCGTCACCGTGACCGAATACGTACCTGCCACCAATGCCGAGATGTCCTGCGTTAGTTGGCCGCCCGCCCAGCTATACGAATAGGCCCCCGCTCCACCCGACACCGTCAGGTCGATGCTGCCGTTGATGGCACCGAAACAGGCCGGATTCTGACGGGCCGAGGTCAATGTTAAAGCGGTTGGCTGAGTTAGTATGGCCGACGCCGTAGCTGTACAGCCATTGGTATCTGTCACAACCACTGAATACGTTCCCGCAATTAGGCCGGTCTGGTTTTGCGTTGTGGCCCCGTCAGTAACGGGGCCAGTCCACAGGTACGTGTATATTCCGGTTCCGCCGGTTGGGGCCAGGGTAATGCTGCCGGTGGCTGCTCCGTTGCAGGCTACGTTTTGTTTGGTCAGATTAGGCAGCAGGGCAGCAGGCTGCGTGAGGCTGACTGTTTGGCTCGCCAGGCAGTTGTTGGCATCCGTTACCACGACCGAGTAACTGCCGGCCGGTAATGCCATAATGTTCTGGGTTGCTGCCCCCGTACCCACCGGGCCAGTCCAGGCATACTGGAACGGACTTTTTCCACCCGATACCGTCAGGTCAATGCTACCCGTAGAGGCTCCGTTGCAGGCAAGCTGCTGCCTGACAGCCGTTAAGGAAAG
Organism: uncultured Fibrella sp.; assembly: GCF_964250085.1. Lineage (NCBI taxonomy): Bacteria > Pseudomonadati > Bacteroidota > Cytophagia > Cytophagales > Spirosomataceae > Fibrella > uncultured Fibrella sp. The sequence continues at coordinate 342,083 of NZ_CAXUEC010000007.1, forward strand.
TGCATCGGGCTGGGTTACCGAATACGACTGTACCACGCTACACTGGCTGGCGTCGGTAATCGTTACGCTATACGCGCCGGCCACCAGCGAAGCAAGATTTTGCGTTGTTGCGCCACTACCCACCGGGCCAGCCCATGTATACGTGAAGGGTGCAGTTGCCCCCGATGGAAACACAGTCAGACTCCCGTTATTTCCACCAAAACAGCTAACATGCTGCTGAATAGCATTAACAGATACGGCAGAAGGCTGCGTCAGCGTCACCGCCGTTACACTCTGGCATCCGTTTACATCGGTCACTGTAACGGAGTACGTACCAGCCACCAACGCCGAAAGGTCCTGTGTTGCTGGCCCGGCACCCGTTGGTCCAACCCAGCGGTAGACGTACCCAGTCGCTCCGCCCGACACGCTCAGATCGATGCTGCCGGTGTTGGCTCCATTACAGGCTGGGTTTATGCGGGTTGTGGTCAGGACAAGCACAAGCGGTTGCTGAATCGTGGCCGACGTGGTGGCCGTACAGCCGTTTGCATCGGTCACCGTAACGGAGTAGGTACCGGCCACCAGCCCCAATAAATCTTCTGTGGTAGCACCGGTACCCACTGGGCCAGTCCATTTATAGCTAAATGCCCCCGTTCCACCGGTGGGCGTCAGGTTTATGCTGCCCGTAGCCGCACCGGTGCAGGCTACATCCTGTTGCGTAATGGTTAGCGTAATAGCCGGGGGTTGCGTTACCACCACCGTCAAACTGCCTACGCAATTGTTGGCATCGATCACGGTGGCCACATACGTACCTGCCGAAATCCCTGTCAGGCCTGGGTTTGTGGCAGCCAGTGTACTGCCACCGCTACTCCACGAATACCGATAGGCCGGTGCACCACCCGACACCGACAGGCTAATGGCCCCCGTAGTTCGGCTGTTACACACCACATTTGTTACGCTCGAGGTAATGGTTATTGTCGTAAACTGACCAACCGTAGCACTGCCCGATGCAACGCACCCGCCCCGATCGGTAACGGTGACCGAGTATGTACCTGTTGCCACGTTGGTCAGGTCTTCAGTAGTGGCTGTAGTGCCCGTTGGGCTAGTCCAGCGGTAGGTATAGGGCGTAGTACCCCCGCTGGGCGTCAGGTTTATTAAACCGGTAACCTGGCCAAAACAGGCGGCATTCTGTACGGAAAAGGATAACACTGGTGCTGCCTGAATGGCCACCGTCTGTGTCACAACCGCCGTACAGCCGTTGACGCTCGTTACTACCACCCGCAGCATGCCCGTACCCGCCGAGCCCCAGCGTACGGTTGCCGTTTGGCTGGTTGGCGTACCGCCCGAGGTGATGGTTCCGCCCGTAGCACTCCAGGTATACGTACCTGCGGTGGCCGACAGGGTGTAAGGAACCGAAGCGCCCACACAAAATGATGTGCTACTGGCCGACGTACCTGTGAATTTGATGGTGGGTGTGTCGGCTTTCACCACAATCGAGGTCGTATCGGTACAGGTGTTGCCATCGCTGACGCTGACAAAATACCGCCCCGGTACCGCCCCCTGAATACTCTTCGTGGTAAGCACCTGCTTGTCAGGCGTGATCCATTGATACTGGTAGTTTCCCCCCGAACTGATCGGTATGACCGTCAGGGATACCGTGCCCGTTGGCTGACAGACCACCGACGAACTAGACAATACACTGACGATCAGGTCATTGTTGTTATTGACATATTCCAGACATACCTGCCCTTGGCGCCCAAGCTCGTTCTGCACAATAACCCGAATGGTGTCGCGGGCGCAGATCGGGGCCGTCGTGCTCATGGTATAGGTAACGCACTGCTGGCTGTTGAACGTGGCCGATTTTGTGTACTTACCCGGTATGATGTTCTTGATCGTATTGGTATTGCCACAACTGGTCAGTGTCAGGCAATAATCAACCGGGCTGCCTACAGTTACCGTAGCTACGGTGATAAAATCGTCGGGCTGTCCCGATTGGGCGTTGATGACATCGACGCGGGCTTCGTAGTTCGAATAATAGCCGTAGTTTCCCGTCGATGCGCCGCCCGTGTTAGAGACTACGCCAACATGGAAACGCTCATTCGACGTCAGCGTATTAACGTTGTCTACCGCCGCAATGGAGCTATTCGGAAAACTGATAATACTCTGTTGCACCCCATTGACCACAATCCGGTCGATCACTGTGCCATACACCGAAAACGGTTGTCCCCTGAATGTCAGGCTAGCCGTACCCGACGACGGGATCGTGACCAGCGCCTGATCATTAGAGGCGGCCGTGGTGCGGTAAAAATCAATGCGCTTACTCCCGTTACATGGATTGATCGTAGGCAAGAGGCCCATGCCAAACTCATTCTGAGCATACGACGACACATGATAAGCGTATGCCTTCTTACTTGTTCTACAGTAAAAAGCCCGATTCTGAGCCTGGTTGGGCAAATTATACGTGTATACCTGACCCGCCTGCAAGGTCGTTGTCGACAGAACCGATGACGTACCTGTGGTCGTAGTTGGCCCCGAAATGGTGACGGTCGTATTGTTTTCGATCGCTACCACAAATATATAATCCGAATTAGCTGTGGTGTTCAGGCTATGGACAGCCACATAGTCGGTCCCTACCGTACGGGCTGGTACCAACTGGTCGATACCAGCGTCCCGATTGCCGCTGTAGGGTTGTGCCGTATGCTGTGAACCTGAATTGACCACAATCGGGTGGTCGGGGTCGGAGGTAACCAACGTACCTGCTACTGACTTGTTTTCTGTATTTGCCCCGCTGTTGATCACTTTAGAGGTCACCATGTAGGTCTGTCCAGCATCCAGTGTAACGGTGAATGGTACGTTTGCCGGATGTCCTTCGAGGTCAATTGGGCTGTTGAAGGTTACCGTCGTACCGTCGAGGGTGGCCATGACCGACACGAAATGCCGTTCATTTACCACGTTATTGCCGCCTAGCCTGGTCTGGCTACCAGCATAAAAGGCATATCCAAGCGCAGCCCGGCATTTTAGCGGCACAATATCCTGGTTGAGGTTAGGGGTGAGCCGGTAGGTTACCTGAACCGGTTCGCCAGAGGTGATGATCAGTCCTTTGCTTTGTTCCTTCGTGTTAGCCAGATTCGACATCACCACTGTTAATGGCAGCGATACAATGGTTGAGCCCGTTGAGGTAACGGCAACAGTCTTTGTGTATGAGCCGTCGGCACTGCGAATGGTAACCGTTGTATAAGGAGCCGATGTAGAAAGGACCAGGTCCTGTGACCCATACACATCTGCCCCGCCGCCATTGGGGACACCCCATATAGGTGGCATGTAGCACGTGTTGGGCTGTACACAACTTTCAAACCGAACACACTCCGGGCAGTCAGGATCCTGACAATCAATGAGTTTGTCGCCATCATCATCTATGCCATTATTACATATCTCAACAGATTGGGCCTGCAACATATGTGGGCACGACAAAGCTAACAAACTGACTACCAGTCGGATAATTACATAAAGAACATAAATGAAGTAGCCGTATTTACGCATAAAAGTTGGATACAGACCGCAGGGCACCATAAGCCCTCCAACTACTATGCCATTGGTATTTTTGTTAGCGTATTAATACTTTATTTAATAAAAGGTCACATGTATTTACTATAGAGTATATATACATAGCATTCTAAAACCATCCGTCCACTTTTAACGATTATCTGTCGACAATTGCCCGTTAACTTGTATTTTGGTATCAGTACTTACCTCATCTTTCATTAATCAATGGACAAACTATACAGAATGCACAGGTCTTTGTTTATGCAGAGCCTATTCTGGTTGCTGTGCCTCTCAATGGCCAGCCTTAGCGCGGTAGCCCAATCGCCCACCCGCTACACCATCAAAGGCCGGGTCACCGAAGACAGCGGTCAGCCGCTACCCGGCGCAACCCTGCTCATCGCCGGTACAACCATCGGCACCAACTCCGACGCCGACGGCAACTATACGCTTGTGGCTACGGTGAAACCAGGACCGGCTACGCTGGTGATTTCGGCGATTGGGTATGAGACCATCCGGCAGGCAATTTCTTTAGGCTCGGCAGAGCAGCTTACGGTGAGCAGCCAACTAAAAACGGCTACCAATAACCTGAACGACCTGGTGGTGGTTGGGTCAACCATCCAGACCTCACGGCGCGAACTGGGCAATGCCATCACCACGATCAAGGCGCAGGATCTGACCCAGAGCGGATCGGGCGGGTTGCTCAATTCATTGCAGGGAAAAGTGCCGGGCGCACAGATTACGCAAAACTCCGGCGACCCGGCCGGGTCAATCTCCATCCGGCTGCGGGGAATAAAATCGCTCTCCGGCTCGTCGGACCCGCTCTACGTGATCGACGGGGTAATTGTGTCCAACCAGAGTGCCAACGTGTCGCAACTGGCCCCCGGTGCCGACATTGGCGCAGCAAACCCCGGCCAAAACCGCCTCGCCGACATTAACCCCAACGATATTGAAACGCTGAACGTCATTAATGGAGCCGCCGCCGCCGCGCAGTATGGATCGCGGGCTGCCAACGGTGTAGTACTGATCACGACCAAACGCGGCAAAGCGGGCGCACCCCGCATTACGTTCAGTACCTCGTTCAATACCAATGAGTTGCGCAAAGGGGTGCCGGTGAACCTGGTCAATAAAACGTTCGGCAACACCCAGCAACGGCTCTATACCATCACGGCCTTTGCGCCGGGGTCGGCTGCTGAAGCGCAGGCCCTGAAAGACAATCCTGCTTCCACGTTTCTGCCGATCTACCGCGATGGATTGATTGACAATAACCGGCTGCTTTCCAACGTGGTCGATGGCGTAACGCGCTACAACTACTTCGATCAGATTTTCCGCACCGGCTACGGCACCGATAATTCCCTGTCTATTTCGGGCGGTTCCGACAAAACGCAGTACGTCGTTTCGTTTGGTCTGCTCAACAACCAGGGCATCATCAAAGGCACCGACTTCACGCGCTACAGCCTCCGCGCCCGTGTTGACCAGCGGCTGACCGACTGGGCCAAGCTCTCGGCGGGCCTGAGCTACATCAACAGCTTTGCCAACGAGAAAGCCAACGGCAACGTGTTTTACAGCCCGATCAACTCGGTGAACATTGTCAACAATATTTATGACATCACCCAGCGCGACGCCTCCGGCAACCTGAAAGCCGTGGAAGGCCCCCGCGTAAACCCATTGTCGACGATCGAGGACATGAAATTCACTCAGTCGGTCAACCGGACCATCAGCGATGTGCAGCTAAACCTGACTCCGCTGAAGGGCCTGACCGTCGATTATATCCTGGGCGTTGATGCTTATGGGCAAGTGGGCCAGAACTACATCCGGCCTTACCCTTACGTAGCGCAGGCATCGCTGGGGGCGAACCTCTACCCCGGCGGGTTTGCCGCCACGGCCAACAACGCCGTTTTCCAGATCAATTCCGACCTGAACGTTGGCTACGAACGCATGCTAACCCGCGACCTGAAACTGAACGCTATCGTTGGCTACAATTACCAGTATTTCCGGTCCGATTACCAGACAGCCTCAGGGCAGAACCTGTCACCATTCATCGAAACGGTGCGCGGTGCAGCCAGCACTACCGTTCTGGCCGATTACAGCCTCGACCGGTTCGACCTGAGTGGTTACTTTGCACAGGCTACCATTGGCTACAAGAACTTGGCCTTCCTGACGGGTGCTGTTCGCCGCGATCAGTCATCGAAATTCTCGCCGGACGTTACCAACCAGTCGTACCCCAAACTGAGTGGCTCAGTGGTGCTGTCTGATTTTGATTTCTGGAAAAGCTCAAGCCTGGGCAAAGTCGTCAACAGCGTAAAGCTACGGACCAGCTACGGCGAAGCGGGCAACCTGTCGGGCGTTGGGTCATACAGCCGTTTCTACCAATTTTCGCCGGTGGCTTATTTGGGCAAAAGCACATTGCTTCCCGGTTCGCAACTGGCCAATCCACTAGTTCGTCCCGAGCGCATGACCGAGCTGGAAGGCGGTATTGACCTCTCCTTCTTTGCCGACCGCATCAACCTGAGCGTAACGGCGTATAACCAGCAGATTAAAGACCTGGTGGTAAACCGGGTGCTTGCTCCTTCATCGGGCGGTGCCAGCATCGTGAATAACGTGGGCACGATGGAAAACAAAGGTTTTGAAGTCATGCTGGGCTTTACGCCCATTCGCACCAAAGATTTCTCGTGGGATGTAACGGCTATCTACAACCAGAACCGCAACAAGGTGCTCTCGTTGGGTAGCCCGGTTATCACCATTGACAATGCCGCTGGTGCGCCTGTTACGCTGTTGCAGGGCCAGCCTGCCGGGGTGTTTTTTGGCTCGGCCTTCGCCCGAAACTCTGATGGTTCCTATGTGTTGACCCGGAGCGGTTTCCCCCAGTCGGAGCGGGCCGATATAGCCCAGAAAGCGGGTGAACTCGGCTACGTACCTGCACGAACATCAGACGGGCAGGTGCTGGTAGCGGGCAAAACAACGGCCAACGTAATTATCGGTAATCCGAACCCGAAATGGACCGGGTCGCTGAGTACCAACCTGACCTACAAGAAGCTGGGGCTGCATGTGCTGGTCGATGCGGTGCAGGGCCTACAGGTTTTCAACGCCGACAAACGTACCCGGCAGGGCGTTGGTCTGGGCGACTACGCTGCCAAAGAGCTGACCGGCGAGATTCCTCGCGGTTATATCTACGCCATCTACAACACACTGGAATGGCGCATCGACGACGGATCGTATACCAAACTGCGCGAGGTGGCTCTGACCTACACGCTCCCCTCGTTTGTGAAACAGATTCGTAACCTGACTGTTGGCGTGGTGGGTCGCAACCTGTACTCGTGGGATAACTACACCGGCTTTGACCCCGAAACCAACGCGGGTGGTGCCAACGACCTGCTGCGCGGCGTCGATTTCGGCAACGTACCTATTCCACGTACCTACCAAGTTAAACTCACCGCTTCGTTTTAAGTCATGAAAAAAATACTGATTCTCTCCACGTTGACAGGTCTGTTGCTGCTGCAAAATGCCTGCAAACAACAGGATTACCTGAACCCCAGCACCGCCAGCCAACCCCAGGTTGTGGGTACGCCCGATGGGTTGATCACCGTTTGCAACGCGCTGCAATACCGCTACACGACTGGCGGCGGAGCCAGCGTTATTTATACCTCACTAGCCGCTGGTGGACTCACGACCGGTGAATTGACGGTCCTGAATGCGGGTAATTCCGAGGAACTGGCGCTTAACCAGGGGCAGTCGAACGTGACCAACAGCAATGGCGTAGTACGTAACCTCTGGACGCAGAGCAACCTGGTGAAAGCCAACGCCGATCTGGTGCTGGCTAATCTGAATACGGTAACGGACGCAGGCACCAAAAGCGGCATACAGGGCTACGCGGCCATTTTCCGGGCGTTGGCTCTGGGTACGTTAGGGCAGTTTTTTCAGACAGCCCCCATCGCTGTGGGCGAGAATGTGCCCTTCGTTGACCGGGTACAACTCTTCCGGGAAGCGGTAGCAACCCTCGAAGCCGCCGCTACACAGGTAGCCGCCGCCCCGGTGTCGGCTAATTTTACCGGTAAAATTGTACCGGGCATTGATATCGCCAACACCATTCAGGCCCTGATTGCCCGCTATTCGCTATTCGCCGGTGATTATGATAAAGCACTGGCGGCAGCGGCCAAAGTAGACCTGACCAAAAAATCGGTGTTTAGCTTTGATGATAATAGCCGTAACCCGGTATTCTTCACCGCATTTAGCAATGTCAATGTTATTGCGCCGACCAACGCGACGCTGGGTTTACCGGCTGCGCTGGCCCCCAACCCCGCCGACAAACGGCTGGCGGTCTACATCCGGCCCGTACCAGTATCGACGCTGAACCTGGGCACCGGTTTCTTCACCGCCAATAATGCCCAGATTCCGGTGTATCTGCCCGGCGAGATGCTCCTGATTCAGGCCGAAGCCGCCGCCCGTAAAAACGACCTGACCAACGCCGTTGCGCAGCTAAACAAGGTCTTGACCAAAACGCCTGCACAGGATGCCTTTGGCGTGGGAGCGGCCTTACCAGCCTACGCAGGTGCATCGACACAGGCCGATATATTGACCGAAATTTACCGGAACCGGCAACTCGAACTGGCTTATCAGGGATTCCGCCTCGAGGATAGCCGCCGTTTCGGCCGGCCGGGGCCCACTGCAGCAGGCAGCGAGCGTAACCGGAACTTCATGCCCTACCCCCGCACCGAGACCGACAACAACACGAGCGCCCCAACGGCCGATCCGGGTTGATAGGAAGAGAGTTAACTGTCTTCTGTCCTCTGTCTTCAGCCCTCCGTTGCGCTGCCTAGTAACGTACCTGATGTTGCTTAGCAACGCAACAGAAGACGGAAGACAGAGGACAGTTAACTGTTTTACGCCGTACCTTGCGGGCTGTACAAAGCAGTTTGTTATGATCATTGCATTAGGCACCGACCACGCCGGTTTTACCTACAAAGAACTGGTAAAAGTCCACCTGACACAGGCGGGCCACACCGTCATCGACAAAGGCACCTTCTCGCCCGACCCCGTCGATTATCCTGACTTTATTCGCCCCGCTGCCCAGGCTGTTCTCGACGGCGAAGCCGAACGGGCTATCGTTTTTGGTGGCTCGGGCAACGGTGAAGCCATGACCGCCAACCGCCTCAAAGGCATCCGTTGCGGCCTCTGCTGGAGCGAAGAAACCGCCCGCCTTACCCGTCAGCATAACGATGCCAACGTGCTTTCGATGGGTGCTCGTCAGATTCCTGAAGATCTCGCCCTCCGCATCGTCGATATTTTCCTGGAAACCCCCTTCGAAGGCGGTCGGCATCTGGCTCGCATTGCGAAGCTGGATTTATAAAGTCTACCGGTTGCTGTTTACTGTCTTCTGCGATGCTGCCAGCAAACACAATCGTCGTTAAGCAGTGTAAAAGAAGGCAGCAAACAGCAACCGGTAAACATGTTCTATTCCCCCCGCGACCTGCGTTTTCACTTGTATGAAGTCATTCAGGCCGAAAAGCTGACCCAACTGCCCCGCTTCGCCGACCATGACCGAACGTCGTTTGATATGGTGCTGGAAGCTGCCGGACAAATCAGCGAAACGCTGCTACGGCCCCTGCTGACGGTGATGGATCGGGAAGAACCGCAGCTTGTCGACGGCAAAATCCGGGTGCATCCACAGATGGCCGCTATTATCAGGCGCTTTGGCGATGATGGCTGGATCAACGCGCCCTTTGATTACAAAGAAGGTGGGCAGCAGTTGCCGACCACAATTATGAATGCAGCCACGTTCATCTTCGGCGCGGCCAATTACTCAGCAAGCGTATTCCCGTTTCTGACCACCGGCGCGGCAAACCTACTTCGTTCATTTGGCTCGAAAGAACTCGTCGATCGGTTTACGCCGATGATGTACGCCGGGCGCTGGCAAGGCACAATGGCACTTACCGAACCCGACGCCGGGTCATCGCTCTCCGACATCAGTACCTCGGCCGAACCAACCGACGTACCTGGCGAATACCGTATTCGCGGACAGAAAATTTATATCTCGGCGGGCGACCATGATGCCTGCGAAAATGTAGTACACCTCATGCTGGCCAGAATCAAAGGTGGTCCGGCTGGCGCAAAAGGCATCTCGCTCTTTGCCGTTCCGCAAAAACGGCCTGAGTTGGGTACGTTGGTAGACAACGACGTGCAGACAGCGGGGGTTTACCACAAAATGGGCTACAAAGGTGCACCCATTGCCCATCTGATGATCGGCTCAGCCGAAGGAGCGGTTGGCTATCTGGTGGGTGAGCCGCATCAGGGCCTGCGTTACATGTTCCAGATGATGAATGAGGCTCGTGTGGGAGTTGGCATGAATGCGGTGTCTATTGGTACTGCCGCCTATTGTGCCTCTCTGGACTATGCCCGCGAACGCCCGCAGGGTCGGCCCATAGCGGAAAAAACGGCCGGTAGTCCACAAGTGCCGATCATCCACCATGCCGACGTGCGCCGAATGTTGCTCTTCCAGAAATCGGTGCTGGAAGGGTCTCTGGGCCTGTTATTGCAATGCAGTTACTATGCCGATCTGGCGCATGCGGGCGAAGGAGAAACAGCCCAAAACGCGGCCCTGCTACTCGATCTGCTGACACCAATCGCCAAGTCGTATCCGTCAGAAATGGGTTGCCTTACCACCAGTGCCGCCGTACAGATTCTCGGCGGCGCGGGCTACACCACTGATTTCCCGGTGGAACAGTTTTACCGCGAAGCCCGCATTCACCCTATCCACGAAGGCACCACGGGTATTCACGGGATTGATCTGCTGGGCCGAAAAGTGACACAACACGGGGGAAAAGGCGTTCAGTTGCTGATCGCCGAGATGCAAAAAACCATCGCCGACGCTACAACGTACCGGGCCACGAACATGCCAGAGCTAACGTACCTGGCCGACCGGTTGAGGGAAGCAATCAGCCGCCTTACGAACGTGACAACGTACCTGCTTGGCCTGGCTTCCAACCCTACCCTCTTCCTGGCCGACGCTACCCTCTATCTGGAATTTTTCGGCATTGTCACGCTAGCCTGGCAGTGGCTACGGCAGGCAACGGTGGCCCAGGCAGCCCTGGCAACGGCTCAGGGCGACGACGCGGCGTTTTACCACGGTAAGCTTATGGCTGCCCGGTATTTCTATGAATATGAATTAGTGAAAACGCTGGCCCTCGCCCACCGCCTCCAGTCAACGGATCATGTCACATTGGAAATGCACAGCGATTGGTTTTGAGCTAATGTGTTTTCAAGCAATTGCCTCTCAACCAGAGAAATCCCACTTAGTAGGTAACTGAACACTGACTGTCATAGCCTGTTCTGACATATACGTTATGTCTAAACTGATCTCGCTATGTCATTCCAGGAATTAATGCTGACCTACGGCTATCCAATTCTGTTCGTAGGCGTGATGCTCGAAAGTGAAGCTTTTTTGATCATGGCGGCCTACCTGGCTCACCGGGGCTATTTTTCGCTACCTATTGTTATCGGCGTAGCCGCCCTTTCTTCGTTCACTATCGCTCAGTTTTGCTTTTATATCGGCCATCGATACGGATCGGGTTTCATTGCAAAGCGCCCGAAATGGCAACAACGGTTTACGCGGGTACAGACATTGCTGAATCGCTATGGGGCAGGTCTGGTATTTGGTTATCGGGCTATGTATGGACTGCGCGGCTTTATTCCAGCGTCGCTGGGGTTGGCGGGCTACTCCCGGTCACGCTTTCTGGCCATCAATGCCATAAGCGCTGTAATCTGGGCAGTGGTGGTTGCGTTGGCTGGCAATAGCATCGCTCATACCGCTGAACAGGTGTACGTTCAGATCCGGCAGCACGACAAACTGGTGATTCTGGTGCTGTTGGGCGTGGGTACGTTGTGGGGACTCTATCGCCTGTATCAAAAACCAAAGCTGACCAAAACCGAGGTTCAGCCAACAGCCGATCTGGTTACACAGCCTTAATTTCGATAAATAGATAATCAGTGAATGTGTCTCTTTTCGGCAAGAAGAGCATTAAAAGATCTCCTTTTTCCGCTAATAGCAGTATGTTTAGTGACTGGATCTTCCACTAAATCAAGTCATAACAGGCATGCGCTATTTTTCCCTGCTCACATTCGCTGGAGCACTCGTCTTCACGAACTCCCATCCAATAGCCGCTCAAACAGCTACCAGGCAGGTGGTCACTACCAAAACTGTAGTGGAGCGTGTTGTATCAGAACGGGTGGTGATCAACGAGAACACCAAGCTGCTGGATAACCAGACTGGCAACCTGATTTCGTATCAGACGTACCAGCAGTTGATGAAAGAAGACCGGGCAGGCTATAAACTGGTTCCTGTCATCAATGAATATGGCGCTACCGATGCTTTCATTGTGCGGCCCACTACGACAGAAGAACGCGAAACGCGCCGTTTCATGGATCGCGACCCGGCATTAAGGCCAAAAGCAGGCGATACTATGCCCGAGTTCGTAATGAAAAGTACCGATGATAAAGAGTACCGGTTGTCAGCTCTGAAAGGTAAGGTCGTTGTCCTTAGCTTCTGGATGGGCGTTAAGCCACCCTACTGGAATACCAGGCAGGCAACACTTTTTTCCGACGCGTTACAGCCCTACCAAACCGCAAACGGCCTAGTCGTCTTGGGCGCCGTGCGTGAAACGAAAGATGACGTCGCCAATGCAGAGGCAGCACAGACGTTTCCGTTCATTGCGATTCCCAATAGCGATAATTTCAGCAGGAAATTTCATGTTACCCGCTTCCCCTCTGTCTTTGTTATCGACAAAACAGGCAAGGTAGCCGCTTATCTGGAAGGGCAAGGTATGTTTGAGCAATTGACAAAAGTTCTGGAACAAGCCAGCCGGTAAACACCACAGACACAGCCCCTTACTTCACGAACCAACTCAGCACGATAGGTGGCTTTTGGCTGGTATTGGGGTATATCTGGTCATCCATAACCAACAATGAGGAGTACTGGCTAAATGGATTCCACCTGCATCTTAAATGTTCCGTTGGAAACAACGACTTCCCGCTTCTGTTGTGTGTTATACGTGGTCATCGAAAACGTCCCTTCAATAGTAGCTCCATCAAATTTTGTCACGGTAACAGTGCCGCTTCGGCCATCGCGAATGGTATAGTTCGCGTTCGTTTTTACATCGACATAGCTACCAGTACTGCCTGTTTTGCTGATGTCAACGAGTGGAAACACAGCAGGGCCACTAAACTTTTCGAGCGTGAAGCCCATCATATGAATGCCATTATACCCTAATAGGGTGAGATCCTTACTAACCTTATTATAGGTTGATGTGGCCTGCTCTGAGGCAAACGGCTGCCCGTCGACCTGGGCTGTCACTACCCCTGCGCTAACTGGCGTGACGGAATTGTCGGTGGCCGATTTGCTACATGCGAGTGTTGCTGTGATAAAGAGCAGCGATGCAAAAATTTTCAGCGTAGTCATTCCTGTAACTGATTAATTATGTTACTTCAGCAGCCTTTGCTGACCAAACAAAGGTAGCTGGGCATGGAACCCGGATAAATCGGATAAGTGTATGAAAGGGTAAATACCCGAGCCTTACTTGTCGTAAAAGTCATTGATAATCAGTCGGTTTGCATTTGCCAACAGGTTGTAACAGCCGTACATAACACGTATTTTTACGCGTAGGCCGACAGCCTGATATGAGTTCTTTAGGGTCAAGTGTAAGGTACTTGGTTTGTTTTCTGCAATGATGACCGGTTTGCGGCCATGACTATTCCTTACCAGCTTTGCAACAGCATTTAACCAAGCTGAACTATGAAACTACGTAATCTACTACTGACGCTGTGTTTTGCGCTGGGCATCACACAGGTTGTACGGGCGCAAGCCTCTACCGACGAGACGGTGAAAGAATGGGAGCGGGCAAAAGCCTACACCAAAGAATACCTGGAGGCGATGCCCGAGTCGGGCTATGCGCTGCAACCCACGCCGGAGATGCGCTCGTTTGCTGAACAAATGCTGCACCTGACCGACGCCGATTACGGGTTTGGGTCGGCAGCAACAGGCGAGAAGCTTCCGGCTGGCGTTGGCGAACTGGAAAAAACGACAACAGACAAGTCGAAAGCCAACATCACCAAACTCGTGCTGGCAAGCTATGATTTCGTTATAGCCGGGATAAAAAAAATGACGCCCGCCCAGATGAACGAGCAGGTGAAATTGTTCGGGCGCTTTGACATGAGTCGGGGAATGGCACTGGCCAAAGCATTCGAGCACCAGACGCACCACCGGGGCCAAACCACAGTCTACATCCGCCTGGCCGGCGCCAAACCACCGCAGGAGAAGTTGTTTTAGGTTGTGATTCGGAATTGGTTGACCAGGTGATTGGTTAATTGGGTTTACCCACAAACTAATCACCTGGTCAACCAATTAACTACTCCCCCAATCCATACAATTGATTGAAGAGTAGCTTGAAGGTACCCTGCGCCTGAGCGCGGAACGTGATTTCGGGGCCAAATGCGTAAAGTTTACCCGCTCCAACGGGTGCCATAAAGGCCGTTACGCCATCGCGTAGGTAAGCCTGTCCCCAGGCCCAGCCACTCCGAAGCGGTTTGTCGGTCGGAAACCACATCAGCGGTTTAACAATCCCTTTAGCAATCGCCTCTGGAGCCACTTTAAAGACCGGACTTGAATCGAAATACACGTCCGTCATCGTAGGCATGCCCCAGGTGGCCTGCTGCGTTGAGTCGAGGGCGACGCGCAGAATGCTGCCGGGAATGAAGTATTTCTCGTTGCTAAGCGGTCGCTCCTGTCCCGTTGGTCCCATCTCGACCAGTGCGTTGCGCACGGGCAAACCGAGGTGATAAGCCAGATTGGTGCTGCTGCCGATCGTGACAACCTGCCCGCCAGCTTCCATAAATGCCTTCAATTGAGGTACCGACTTTTCTGCTGTAATGCGACCCATTGATGAGCGGTATTCGGCGGGAGTATCTTCGGGTTTGGGCTCACGAAAGCCGCCCGTATCGCCTTCGCCCCGTGGTGGTGCGTTCCCGTTCCCTACGGCCGGAATGGCACGGGTAACAAAGACAATTACATCGTATTTACTCTTCAGATTACCCGCGTCGATGTCCTGCGCATAAACCAGTTGCATGGGATAATGGTACTGCTCCATCAGCCAACGTACCCAGCCCGACGGCATCGACCCGCCGTAGGTATCCCACAGGCCAATGCGCAGGGGCGTTACTTTTTTCACGTTCGTCGGCCGCTTGGCCATACTGGTCACCGTCATGCCCGACGCATCGAGGATCGATTTCGCTTTGGCCGACGCAGGTACGTAGAATGAACCGGGAGCTACTGAACCACTACCAGCAGGCAGCCGGAACACCTCGACACCTGCCTTGATCAGGTCATTGACAGCCATATAGCTGTTGTTCACCTGACTATTTAGCACGTACCCAGCGCCCGATCCGCTCACTTTAGCCGTAGGCGATTGTAGTTCACCGTAAGGCAATTTTTTAAACGGACCGTCGAATCCAGTAAGCAGGCGGTCGAACTGCACGTTCATCTGGTAGGCGAGTGTCCAGCCAGCGGCATCGTAGGGGCGAACGGGCGGGCCACCGGGATATTGAAAATCATTGGGGTGATCCTGCGGCTCGAACATGTCCAGAATGTGCGGTCGGAACGCCTGGTCGAGCTTTACGACGTATGAGCCCGCTGGGTACGTCCTGCCCGCCACACTGAAATCAGCCGTAGCTTCCTGCACCTGAATACCCGTTTTGATCAGGGCGTTCACAAATTTCACCGCCGTGGGCCAATCGGTCTGGCTCGACGGGATAATGTAGCCCCGTGGATCGCGCAGGGTCGAATCTTTCAATACAGCGGTAAAGTACTTCACAGGCACACCTTCGCCGCGTGGGGCTGATGCCTGATCGGATGACACAGCGGTGGTACTTCTGCCAGCCGTTGCCAGGCTGGCTGTTGCGCTACCGCTGGTTGCCGACGTGCTGGCGAGCGTGGCACTGGCGGGTGCCGTGGCGGCGGCCTGCGCTTTTTTCAAGTCATTCTGGTACAATTCGTTAATGGTTTCAACCCGCTTTGGCGAGAGCGTCCAGTAACTGTCGCTGCCTCGATCAATTGAGTTTTTGCCCATCTTGTAGATATTGTACAGCAACTGGTCGCGCTGCCGGGCCGCATAATCAAGCACCGCATAATTGAGCGACACTGAATAATCGATCGACTGCCGGAATTTCCAGCGCTGGGGCGTTACCGGGTTAGGCGTGTTACCGTTCGGAATCAGCCGCGCCGGAATCAGGGGTACGTTCTCTGGCGTTGGTCCGCCGATGATCTCCGTCAATAGGCCAATCATGTTGTGGAAGTGCGTCGTTGTGCGCAGTCCCCCGTTATACCAGGTTGA
Organism: uncultured Fibrella sp.; assembly: GCF_964250085.1. Classification (NCBI taxonomy): domain Bacteria; kingdom Pseudomonadati; phylum Bacteroidota; class Cytophagia; order Cytophagales; family Spirosomataceae; genus Fibrella; species uncultured Fibrella sp. The sequence continues at coordinate 357,976 of NZ_CAXUEC010000007.1, forward strand.
GAAAACCGAGCCGCCCAGGCGGGTAAAGCCGGGTTTATTCTCAGCATTCAGGCGATTGTACATGGCTGCTCCAAGTGCATCGATACCCGTCACCATGAGTGGGTCGAACACGTAGTTGAACGGATCGCGGTAGGGTGGTCCGGCCAGTACTGATCCGGCCGGGCCGCGCTGGTGGTGGTTATACATGATCTGCGGAATCCAGTCGACGAAGAGTTGACGGCCGATATTCTGTGATTCCTTCAGGTTCATGATGTAGAAATCGCGGTTATTATCGTGACCGGCATATTTCTCATACAGCCGGGGCAGGTTGTCCAGCGACCGTTTTTCGGGGGCCGGATTTCGCATGTACCAGTTCGAAACGATCTCCTGCCCGTCAGGATTGGCATGCGTCAGCAGAATGACCACATTATCAAGAATCCGCATCGTTTCGGGGTCGGTGCGGCTCACGAGTTGGTAGGCCGTTTCGATCAGTTGGTGCGTACCTACGGTTTCGGTCGCATGCAGCCCCCCATCGATCCAGACCACGGCCTTGCCTTCCTCGGACATGGCCCGCGCCTGCTGCTCGGTTATTCCCTCGGCCCGCGCCATTTTGGTCGAAATCTCCTGGTAGCGAGCTAGTTTTTTGTGGTTCTCGGGCGAGGTAACGATCATCATAAACTGATCGCGTCCTTCTTCCGTTTTACCGATGCTGACCAGTTTTGTCCGGGGCGAAGCGGCTAATTTTTTAAAGTACGCCTCTGTTTGGGTAAAGGTGGCAAGTTGGTAGTCGTCGCCAATATTGAAGCCGAAATGGTCTTTCGGCGTCGGTACGGTTTGGGCCTGCACCGACATACGCAGCAGCAAGGCTGTACTTAAGGCAAGTAAAGTTGTACGGAACATAGAGAAAGGAAGAGCCTCCGGGCTCGTTGATGAATCCACGTTCAAGTACGTTATTTTATACGGCTTCTATAATAATACATAGTAGAAAATTTGGCAAAACCAGCAGCCCGCTCACGGATCAACCAGCCGCTTGACCTTGAGTTGAACGTACCCGTATTGACTTACGGCTCACAAAACCGCTCTTTTGTCTTATTCTGAAAGGCAACAAAAAAGCCTGCAAATCAATGATTTGCAGGCTAGTGCCGAAGGCGAGACTCGAACTCGCATGTCCGTGAAGACACACGCCCCTGAAACGTGCGTGTCTACCAATTTCACCACTTCGGCAGGTACTTTTCCCGGTTGGGACTGCAAAGATAAGGGGCCAACCGTTCGTTTTGCAAGCGTTTTCGCAAAAAAAGTAGAGACGTAGAGTATAGGTCAGTGAATTGGCGAGCAGGGCGGCCACTACATGTGCGAGAGCGGGCAGGCACGATGGCCTGCCCCTACAGGGTAACCATTCTGATGGTAGATCATGTGCTTGTCTGAACCTTATTATAAATCAACCTTCTCGTACATATCCGGGATGGCAACGTTGGGGAAACCGGCGGCGAGCAATTTCTCGCGCCACACTTGCTGCGTGTCGTAATCGCCGTGGACCAGAAAGAGCGTCTTGACGGCGGTGGGATTCTGGCAGCTTAAAAACTGGAGCATCTCGACCGAATCGCCGTGGGCCGAAAGCGAATCCATGATCTCGACTGTAGCGTTGACGTCATAACGTTCGCCGAAGATATTCACCTGCTTATCTCCCCGTTTCAGCACGCCACCGAGGCTATTGGGCGAAGCGTACCCAACAAACAGAATAGTGGTGCTGGGGTCTTCGATGTTATTTTTGATATGGTGCTTGATCCGTCCCGCTTCGGCCATGCCTGAAGGTGCAATGATGATGCACGGCCCCGGCTTGCCGTTGATCGCTTTCGACTGCTCCACATCCGAGATATAATGCAGGTTCGGGAAATCGAAGGCATCTCCATCTTTTTTGATGTAAGCAAGAATCTCCGGGTTGAAGTCCTCCTCATGCTGGCGCATCACGGTGGTTGCACTCACCGACATTGGGGAGTCGATGTAAACCGGCAGTTTGGGCAGTTTGCCTTCACTGGCCAGTTGATCGAGGGCGTAGATCAACTCCTGCGTACGGTCGACGGCGAAAGCCGGAATGAGCAACTTGCCTTTTTTCTGAACGCAGGTTTCCTCCACAATGCGCAGTAAATGCGCCTTCATGTCGGGCTCGGTCTCGTGCACCTTGTCGCCATAGGTCGATTCACAAAGAATATAATCTGCCTGCGGGAAGGTCTCGAACGTGCGCAGAATTTTATCGTCAGGCCGACCAATATCGCCGCTAAAAAACAGTTTCTTTTCCACCAGTTTACCGTCAGCGTTGGCCTCTTTGATGCTCAGGCTGATGGCCGCGCTGCCTAGCAGGTGGCCCGTATCGGTATACAGAAAACTCACGTTCGGGTTCAGGTACGTTCGTTTTCCGTATTCCACTGCCTGCATCTGGTCGAGTGCCTGCTGTACATCGTCTTCAACGTAGAGCACTTCCAGTTCAGGTTCGTTTCGGTTGCGGCGGCGCTTGTTCACCCGCTCCAGGTCTTTCACCTGAATCCGGGCGCTATCCATGAGCATAATGCGGCACAGATCAAGCGTGGCCGGAGTGCAGAGAATCGGCCCTTTAAAGCCTTGCCGGACCAAACGTGGCACCAGTCCCGTATGATCAATATGCGCGTGCGAGAGAATCAGTACGTCGACCTCGGCAGGGTCAAAGTGAAACTCCTGGTTTAGCTCGTCGGTGTTGATGCCTTGAAACAGGCCGCAGTCGAGCAGGATACGGAAGCCATCGATGGTGGTAATGAGGTGCTTACTGCCCGTAACGGTGCGGGCGGCTCCCATAAACTGAATGGTCATGGTGACGGGGTTTGGAAAGTCAGACAGGCAAGGTAGTAACAGGCTGGTGAGTTTGATGTTTTGCGTGCTGGCATCGGCTTCTACCCCTAAATCCCCTGAAGGGGACTTCGCGTTGCCTGTCAACGAATTGTGGGGTAGCGAAGCAAGGTCCCCTTCAGGGGATTTAGGGTAGAAGCGCAGGTCAATACTGCGCGAGCGTAGCTTTCAGTGACGATACCATGGCCTCGGTGAGGCTGGCGGGGGAGAGCACGCGCAGGTGTTCGCCATATGAACGCAGGTGCATGAGCAGGTCACGGTTGGGTGCCAGCCGTAGCCGGATAATGCACTCTGTATCCGTATCGGAAATAACTTCCTGCGTTTGATGAATGGGTTTTGCCTTCACGTACCGGCCAAACAACGGGCTGAACGACAGCCGGATTTCTTCGACCGGGCCACTACTGTCGGTGATGCCGTAGATATGCTCGAATAGTTCGCTGACGTTGGTCAGGATTGCTTCAGGTACGTAGCAGGGCTCGTCAAGAATAGACAGGTCGCTCATGCGGTCGAGCGCAAAGGTGCGTTCTTTCTGGGTACGTTCGTCGTAGCCGATCACGTACCAGCTATCCCAGACTTCGCGGAGCAGAATCGGGTGCAGCGTGCGCAGTACAGGCACTACGCCCGGTTCGGTGGGTTCATGCTTGGTGTAGCGAAACATGATCTGCCGATTCTGGTTCACCGCCCGAATCAGGATGGGTACGTATTGGCGATTCCCGCCCAGAATTTTTTCTTCCACATACACCACGCGCCGACCAATGCCTTCGGGTCCGTCGCCGGGTTTCACTTCGCGAATGATGTCGAGGCTTTGCCGCACTTTCTGCAACGCGCTGGTCAGTTCATCGGCTACGGAAGCCCCCTGGGTAGCGGCCAACACCTCGCGGGCGTAATCGAGCGCTTCCATATCGTCGGGCGTGAGCATCAGCTTCAACAGCCTGAATTGCGGATTGGTGTAGTAATAGCCATTGGCGCGCTTATCGTAGGCGATAGGCGCGTCATGGTCTTCGCGCAGGCGCTGAATGTCTTTCTCCAGCGACGAAATCGACCGGATGCCGCAGGTTTCCTGGCACAATTCGAACAGGCGTTCCTTGGAATACTGACGTGGATATCGGCTAATGACCTCGTCGATCAGGCGGTAGCGTTGAAAAGCAGATCGGGTAATGGGCATGAGGATTGGGGATTGGGGATGTCGGATTGCCCTCGCCCGCATCGGCGAAGCTACGCCAGTTACTGGGACGAGTACTCCCCTCTCCTGAAAACCAGGAGAGGGCCGGGGGTGAGGTAAATCTCCTGAAAAATAATTTCAGAAAAAAAGATCAACGTAAAAAGGTTACGTTTTGATAGTTAAATATTTGTAGCGGACATACAGAAACGATAATCATGAACCTTACGCAACGTCCGCGACCGAACGCAAATTACCCCGCCGCACTGGCCAACCTGCCAGCCGCCGCCACCCGCAGCCATCGGGCCAGCCTGTCGGCCCGGCAACTATTTGATGTTGAACTGGGGCTTGTTCTTCTGAGCCAGTTGATGCCAGCGGCTTCGCCCGACCACCTACCCGCCCTGCTCAATGGCGACACGGTGGCCTACTGCGCCAACTGGACCGCCAAACAGCGACGATGCCTGAATCGGGGCCGCGACCTGCTGAGGCCTTTTCAGCAAAGCACCCTTTGGAGCGACCTCCTCGACCGATACAGCCGCCTGACTGACCAGATGCAGGCCTTCGATATTAGTAACGACCGCAGCCGCTTCAACCAGAAGTCGGTTGGCTTTTTTCGCAACCGCGTCTTTACCCTCCGTCAGCTTCTGGCGTAGGCCCCTGCTCGAACAACACAACAACAACGATGAACATGACTGCTTCCACTCTTCTGCCCTCGCTGCCCATTCCGGGCTCGCGTTTTAGCTGGCAGGAACCTCTGGCTACGCGCCTGAAGCATCAGTACAATCTGGCGGGCCAATCGGCTAACCGCCTGCTAAATATTGAATTAGGTCTTTTTCTGCTTACTGAACTGCTGCCCGACGCACCACCCGAAGCCCTGCCCGACCTGCTGTCGGGCAACGGCCTGATCTACCTGCGTCGGCCCGTCTGGACGCCAAAGCAGCATCGTTTGCTGAGTCGGGGCCGCACATTGCTGGCTCCGTATCAGGACCGGGCAACTTGGTTTCAGGCGCTGGTAAAGTATGCGTCGTTACCCGCCCAGGCTCGCATGTACAGTCTGAGCCAGTACGGTAGCATTACGGAGGGCGATAACGCTACTGCGGGCAGCTACACCCAACGCGAACGCCTGACCCTCTTCTGGCGGGCAATGATTTAAAAAAACGTCATTATGCCTTCGGCGTCATTACGCTTCGCTGTCAGTAGAGGGTCATTGATTGTCACCAATTATTTTCTGAAATAATGACTACTTAATGACCCTCTGATGACAGCGAAGCGTAATGACGCCGAAGGCATAATGACCGTAAATGACATTTCTTCATGCTCTCCCAATTCATCCAGCATATTACTGGCGCGGCCAATCCGGCTACGGCGCTACAGACCGTTAATGCCCCGGTTCTAACGACGACCTCTACTGCGCCACCCGCCCACCTGTCGACCATCGATTCAACCGCATCGACACTACGGACGGTTAAACTGATCATGGTGACGGCGGCGAATAACAATAAGTACTACGAAATGCACGAGACCGCCACAGGTACGTTCACGGTCAGCTACGGCCGGGTGGGTGGCTCGGTCAGTACGGCAACGTACCCAATAAATCAGTGGGATAAGAAATTCCGCGAAAAAGTGGCAAAAGGCTATGTGGACCAGACGCACCTGTACGCTGACAAACCCGCCACGACCAGCGCCGATACGATCGACAACGCTCAGGTACGTGCCTTGATGGCGAAATTGATGGAATACGCCAACCAGTCTATTTTTCAAAACTACGTGGTTTCGGCGCAACAGGTGACCAGGCAACAGGTCAACGCAGCGCAACAGTTGCTCAACGAACTAGCGGCGATGATCGATACCAGTCTGGATATAAGCCAGTACAACGACAAACTCCTTAGCCTGTTCAAAACAATTCCGCGAAAAATGGGGAAGGTAAGTCAACACCTTGTCCCACAAAGTCCACAAACGGCGGATGGACTGCAACCGCTCCGCGACCGCCTCGCTACCGAACAGGAAACGCTCGACGTAATGCGGAGCCAGGTAGAACTGAACCAGCCAACCCCTGAAGCCAATACTCCTGAGCAGGCTCCGCCTTCACTACTAGACTCGCTGGGCCTGACGATGGAACCTGTCACTGATACCCGCGTGCTTACCCTGATCAAGCGGATGATGGGCAACGATGCGGCTAAATTCGATGCGGCTTTCGCCGTGCAACAGGCTCGTACTCAGGCGGCTTTTGCAAACCATGTGGCTACTGCCAGAACCCCGAAGACACAGCTACTTTGGCACGGTAGTCGCTCAGAGAACTGGCTATCTATTTTAAAGAGCGGCCTGGTGCTTCGCCCAACGAATGCAGTGATTACCGGAAAAATGTTTGGCTACGGCATCTACTTCGCCGATCAGTTCAGTAAATCACTCAATTACACCTCACTAAGCGGGTCTGTCTGGGCAGGCGGGCGACAACGCGAGGCCTATCTGGCCATCTACGAAGTACACGTTGGCAAGCAGTTTGTAGTGAGTGAACATGAGGGTTGGCACTGCTCCCTGACGGGCGATGTGTTGAAAAAACGTGACCCCAATCTCGACTCAGTATATGCCCAGCGTGGCCGAAGCCTGCTAAAGAACGAGTTCATTATCTACAATCAGGATCAGAACACAATCCGGTATCTGGTCCGCGTGAAACTGTAACAACCTAAACTGCTGAGAATCATGAAGCTAAAACCATTAAATCGTCAATCTGTGCGTATGGCCGCTACCATGCTGATGCTCGCCGAAGGTAGCACGACCACACTCAACGTCAAATTATACCTGCGCGACCGGGGTTTCAAGGCCGGGCAGTCGGAAGTGTCGTCGTGGCTGTTCCGTATTGCTACCCGCGAACGATGGACAATCAACGACAACGGCACCTATCGCCTGTATTATTTCCCTAACTTCATGGGCTTACCCCTGTCAGGCACCGCGCCAAGAGTATCGAAATAAGGATAAAAAAGCCTATATATCTTCCGCCAATTAAAAATTGAGCGGCCCGGCTATTGGCTGGCTTCCGACCTGGCCATACAGGATGTGGTCATTGAGAAGTACGACGCGATTTTATTGCCGGGTGGCCGCGCCCCTGAGTACCTGCGTAACCATGCCGCTCTACTGGAAGTCGTCCGCAAATTTGACCGGCAGCGTAAATGGGTCTTTGCGATCTGCCATGGGATTCAGATTTTGGTCACGGCTGGTTTAGCCACCAACCGAACACTCACGGCTTATGAGCATATACGCACTGAAATTGAGATGGGGGGTGGCACGTATTCGACCCAACAAGCTGTGCGTGACCGAAACATAGTCACGGGACAGGCCTGGCAATCGCATCCCGAATTTTATCGGGAGGTATTTGTCTGCCTCAACCAAGCGCAACAGGTGGAGAAGTAAAGGCGAATTAAGCATTTAGTAAGACCCAACAAGTAATCTATAATCAGTCGTCGAGCGACTATAATTGTTGATCCTGAAGCTAGTTCTCTACGATATGAAAGCCCCGCCTCCATGCTACTGCTGAAGGCGGGGCTTATGCGTTAACGCTGTATGAGTACCCGCAGCGTAGTTGGCAATTGACCGGCGGGGGTGAGTTGAAGCAGGTACAGGCCGTTGGGTAACTGGCCCGTGTTGACGCGATACGGCTCTGCGGGGGCAGCATTCAGTTGCGTCTGGTGAAGCGGGCGGCCCAGCAGATCGGTTAGTTGCAGGCCTATAAACTGTCCACGAGCGGGGCTGAGGTCAACCATCACGTGGTCGTTGGCGGGGTTGGGCCACAGGCTGAACGTCGTGCCTGCTTCGGCAACGCCCATTCTTCCGCCAACCGGGCAAGTGGTTTCGGAGAGGCTCCACTGCTGCAGTTGGCTCGTTCCCGGCGTCTGCTGGCTGATCTCGGCCCCATCGGTCAGGCTGGCGTTGCGCACCGTGATGGCCTTGCCCGAATTGCGGTTCACAAAACTGTAGTAGCCTTCGGCATTGCGCTGGGCCGTCCATTGCTGGTGACTGCCACCCCAGTAGGTCCACTGTTCCAGCAGGGCATCGTCGGTGGTGGCAGAATTACGTACCTGAATACCTTTCTGGTTGTGCAGCACCGAGATGCGGTAATAACTTCCGTCGGCGGTAAACTGCCATTTCTGCCAGGGCTGCCCGGCGTCGGTGTTCAGTTGCAGTTTGACTCCATCATTGCCTGCTCCGGCGGGTACGTTCAGCACCAGCCCACTGCTGCGCGGCTGAACGCGGTAACATTTGCCGGGTGTGATGGTGGCAAATGAACTGCTCAGCGACACCAGCAAAAGCGGACCGATAGCAATGCCGCCTTTATCGTCGGAAACCGTCAGTTTAACGCTGTAGCTGTACTGAGGAACGCCCTGCGCACCCGGCCTGATGGTGAAGACTTTCACCGGGTTGGCTTCAGTGGAGAAGGTGCCATCGCCAAAATCCCACTGGTAGGTGATGGGGTCACCGTCGGGGTCCGATGATCGGTTGCCCGTGAAGGTCACGCTCAGGGGTGACGTACCCGTCAGCGAAGTCGACGTAGCCACCACCACGGGCACCCGGTTGGCACCGGTCGGGATGATGCTCACCTCAACGCCGCCACTCCAGCCTGCGCCTTTGCGGGCATAAACCCGGAAATAGTAGCGTTGACCCGCCGTTAATTCGGTCACTAGCAACGAATTGCCCGTGCCCTGGTAAAGCACTTTACCGCCATACAGGTCTGCTCCGTTGCCCGTAAAGCTGGCATTTGCCGCGTAGGCGAGGTCGAGGGGAATTTCTGTAAAACCCGACCCGGCTTTTCCAACCACCAGCACATCGTCGAAGCTGAGAGCGGGGTTTGTCCACCGGAGTAGCACCCGGCTACTGTTGCCGCTGGTGGTTGTGGTGGCTGTCAGGCCGGTGACCGTTAGTTTGGGAGAAGTGCAATCGGGGTAAATTTTGACGGAATCCTGGCCTGTTGACCCGGCAACATCGGTCACTTTCAGGCCGATCAGGTAGTAATAGTCATCGCCGTCGCAGCCTGCCGGTGAAATAGACACAACGGGATTAGCGCCCGACGTGGTCGACACCAGTTGCTCGCTGTTGTTATGGCGCAGTTTCACCTGCCAGAGGTAGGTCAGGTTGCCGGTCGACGCGTTAGTAACGGCGGCGGCTAAGGTGTAGCTGGTGGCTTTATCCAGCGCGTATTTGGCGTTGTTGACGGGGTTGGTGATCCGAACCGTCGGGGCAGTACTCCGCAACGACACCAGTAACAACTGACTGATGGCAATGCCGCCCCGGTTGTCAGAGACCGTCAGCCTGACGCTGTAGCTGTACTGAGGAACGCCCTGCGCACCTGGCCTGATGGTGAAGACTTTTACCGGGTTGGCTTCAGTGGAGAAGGTGCCATCGCCAAAATCCCACTGGTAGGTGATGGGGTCACCGTCGGGGTCCGATGATCGGTTGCCCGTGAAGGTCACGCTCAGGGGTGACGTACCCGTCAGCGAAGTCGACGTGGCCACCACCACGGGCACCCGGTTTGCCGGGGCGGCGGTGCAGCCGCGTTCTTCGACGCTCCACTGCTGCAGTTGGCCCGTTCCCGGCGTTTGCTGGCTAATCTCGGCTCCCTCGGTCAGGCTGGCGTTGCGCACCGTGATGGCCTTGCCCGAATTGCGGCTAATGAAACTGTAATACCCTTCGGCGTTGCGCTGGGCCGTCCATTGCTGGTAATTGCCGCCCCAGTAGGTCCACTGTTCCAGCAGGGCATCGTCGGCCGTGGAGCCGTTACGCACCTGAATACCTTTCTGGTTGGTCAGCACCGAGATGCGGTAATAGGCCCCGTCGGCGGTGAACTGCCAACCCTGAGCGAGTTGATTGCCATCGGTAGTCTGGCGGAGTTGGGCACCGTCGTTAGGAGAGCTGCTTTCTACGCTCAGCACTTTCCCGCTGAGCCGGGATACCAGCCGATAGCATTTGTTGGGCTCGATAGTGGACACAGAGCCCGGAACCGACAGAGTAGCCGCGTGGCTGATTAGACAAGTTAGGCTACCTAACCAAAGCAGAAGGCCACCAAAAAGACTGTGATAAGCGTTGTTTCGCTTCAAAGTGTGCGTAAACATGTGTGAATCGATAAATTGGGGTTGAGTGTAAAAATGGATACCAGACCAGAAGTACCTTCCTTCAACTTTGTGGGGTACCAGCGTGGTCGAATAAGTAATCGAAGCAGCTTTATATGTAGCGCAATAAACTTACTATCAGTATAATTAAGACAGAAGGCTATTTATGTGGTCACTGCTACTTATGTTATCTTGTTGATAAGATAATATAACTCAGCACAGACCTTTCATCGCCAAGTGACAGATAGACAACCTGGACTAATTTGCCTGTTGTCGGCTACGACTATGATTTACTTCACGCAATTGATCTACATCAACGAAGGTGAAGAGGCCGCGTTTCATGAGTTTGAGGAAATAGCTATTCCACTCATCGCCAGGTACAACGGGCAGCTCCTGTTACGGGTACGTCCTTCCGACGAAGCGTATATTGATGAGCAGTTGATGGAGAAGCCCTACGAAATTCACTTTGTGAGTTTCGAGACGGAGCAAGACTTCAGAGCCTTTTCGCAGGACGAGAGCCGTAAGCAGTTTTTGCACCTGAAAGAACAGGCGGTGCGGGCGGCGATTCTGATTCAGGGCGTAAAGTTGTAGTGTAGTGGGGTTGCGGCAGACTCAAATACGCCGCGAAACGGGTAGGAATGATCCTTTGTTGACGCCTTTGGTGATTACCGAGTAACCTACCGTTTGTATTCAGCGGAAAAGTTATTTCTTTGGGTGTTTATAACCAACATTACACGCTTACCACAAAAACAATGGGAAAATTCGTAATTACCACCCGCAAAAACGGTGAATTTCAGTTCAACCTGAAAGCTGGCAATGGGCAAACGATTCTCAGCAGCGAAGGCTATTCGTCGAAAGCAGGTTGCGAAAACGGCATCGAGTCGGTGAAGCGCAATTCGCAGGACGATGCCCGATTTGAGCGCAAAGAGTCATCGAGCGGCAAACCTTACTTCAACCTGAAAGCAACAAATGGGCAAGTTATCGGCGGAAGCGAGATGTACGAAAGCGTTGCGTCGATGGAAAACGGCATTGAATCGGTGAAGAAAAACGCGCCCGAAGCAACGGTCGACGATCAGACGGCCTAAGCGCAGAATTTCCTAGTCGGTTACATGCGAAAGGGCATCAGAACCTGGCCTTGTCCGGGTATTGATGCCCTTTCGCATGTGCACACGTGGTGGATTGCGCCCGGTTTTGATTCGACGATAGTCAGGTACGTTCGGGCGGCGTGGTTAATTGCTTCGTCCAAAAATTGCTCAACTCCTGGGGTGAATAGCCTTGTATTAGGCAATATATTCTACAGTTTTTGTAGAATTATTCTACACCAAATAACCTAAAAGTGCCCTTAGCGTAGTGTAAAGGCCGTTGGCATCAATTTTGGGCTTGCTTTTCCTGAAAAAAAGCAACGTTATGAAAAAGAAGGTGTGGGTTGTGGGAGCCATGTTGGCTGCTATCACCAGTTTATCATCCTGCGCCACTATTGAAGGGTGGCTTTACAAAGATTCTAATTCGGTGAATCGGGCACCCGCTTCGGCGCGCCGCTCGGATCGGGACGACGATCGCAGAAGAGACACAGACCGGGGTGGCCTGTTCTCGAGCAACGATCGGAACGATGACCGGGACAGCCGTAGCAATGATCGGGATCGGGACAATGATCGCAAAGGATTATTGTCGGACCGCAACAGCGATCGTGACGACGACCGGAAGGGTCTTTTCTCCAGCCGCAACAATGATCGGGACCGCGATGATGACCGTCTGTCGAGCCGTGAGCAGTCAGGTACGTATAACAACCGATACCGGTCTGATTCGAACAGCAACAGCCGCCGCAATTCCGATTCGTATAACAACCGATACAAATCCGATTCGTACTCAGACCGTTCCGACGATCGCTACAGCCGCGACGACGACCGGTACGGGTCAAGCTCAATTAATGACCGGTATAGCCGTGATACTGATCGGTACAGTTCAAGCGATCGGTATACGTCGGATGACCGCTACAGTCGTTCCGACTCCGACCGTGATGGTCGTTCATCGAATAACTCAGACCGCAACGATAGCCGGAATGCATACGATGACCGGTCGAACCGAAACAACTCGGACATGAACAGCCGTTCATATCGGAACGATGATCGGTATGACAGTCGTGACTCATACAATGGCGATCGATCGAACAATCGCGATTCATACAACGGTGGTAATGATAACCGGAACGCCTTCATGGATCGGAGTAACGACCGGAATTCATATGATGACCGGAACACGTCGCGTCAGAATGCGAATCCAAGCTCTCAAGGCAATGAACGGTACAACAACGACCGGATGAATAACGACAGCCGGATGGGATCGAACCAACAGAATGGGTATGATTCGTCAAACAATCGGTCTGGTAATGGCAGCGACAGCTATGGTAACTATTCACGGAATCAGCAGGGCATGGGCCAAAATTCCGACAGTCGTAACTCGAACGGATCAGCCAATGATTCGTCGATGATGGACGGTCAGAACCGCGACAATATGAACCAGTCCTACACGCAGTCGAACCGGTCGTCTAATCAGAATGACCCGAACCGGAGTCAGGATATGACGAACAGCCAGCGTAACGACATGAATTCGGGCGGCCGTACCAACACCAACGATCGGTTCTCGACCGACCGGCAGGATTTGATGGATCAGATCGACGAACAGATCACATCGATCGACAAGCAACTGGATGGCCTGAAAGGGGACGTACCCAACGAGAACCGGTCGGCCCGCAAAGCACGTGAAGATGCGCAGAAGGACTTGCAGGACAAACGCCGTCAGCTAACTGATCAGGCCTACAAGGTGCAACGCACATCGGAAGGTGATTTCAAGCAGGTACGTCGCGAGACAAACCGCTTAGTTGATGATGTGTCCGATTCGCTTGAGAAGCTGATGAAAAAGGCGACTGACAAGAAATAGTGAGGGAGATCGGGGAGTAAGCGGTGCTGGCCATAGTGTCAGCACCGCTTTTTTATGGCCTGCCGACACGGTATCCAGGCGGCACTTACGACCTTTGCGCCATAACTCTCTTTTCAGACGCTGCCATGGCCTTGATCCGACCTGTACGGGGTATCGCCCCCCAATTTGATGACTCCTGCTGGTTTGCCGAGAATGCCACCATTGTGGGTGAGGTGATCATGGGCCCCGACTGCACGGTCTGGTTCAATGCCGTAGTTCGGGGCGATGTGAACCGTATTACGCTGGGTGAGCGCTGCAATGTGCAGGATGGTGCCGTAATTCACTGCACCTACCAGAAGTACGCCACCACTATCGGCAACTACGTTTCGATTGCACACAATGCCATTGTTCACGGCTGTACTATTCAAGACAACGTGCTGATTGGCATGGGTGCTATCATCATGGATGGTGCCGTGATCGGCACAGGCTCGATCATTGCGGCGGGGGCCATCGTTACGCAGCATACGGTGGTGCCACCGGGCAGTATTTATGCGGGTAACCCGGCCCGCCTGCTCAAAGCGGTATCGCCCGAGCAGGCGGAGGTGTTTATGCGCACCGCCAACAACTACGTCATGTACGCAGGCTGGTACAGGTAATTGCTGAACATGAACGTACCTGGCTAGACATTACTCGCGACCAACCAGGCGTTTGGCCACTCCTACGCTGTGAATGGTTAACAACCACGCCCTACGGCGGGCGGCATCCAGGTTGATATTGAACCACACATAAAAGCCAAAATCGGCTTTTTTCGGGTACGTAGCGTCGATGTACTCTTTGGCTCGCTTCTCTGATCGCCAGTATCGCTCGGCGTTATTGTAGGTTATGGTGCCACTTCCACTTTCTTCAAATGGAGCATGGGTCAGGTAGTCCTCCAGTACCATGTGCTGAAATTTATAACCCCGGTTAAACATTTCGTAGAACCACGGAGTAGCCACATCTGCACCGTCCCAACCACTACCGTAACAGCGCACAGGACCAACAGGCAGGGTGCTTTTCCGGTACGTATCGATGTTGATCAGCGCACAATATTCGTTCAGCCGGCATTCGGGTAACGGGTGTACGCGCCCGGATTCAATTACCTTCAGATCGATCTCATACCGAAGCGTTTTGTATTCCCGATGCAGGTCAAGCGCTTCCTGCTTGTCTGGAACATACTGATGCATGGTTGTCGATGTGCAACGTTTGGCATAGGCATGCGAGGCCGGGCAACTCCAGCACTGACCAATGGAGCCAACCCCGGCCAGTTCGGGCCGTTGCTCGAACTGGGCCAGCATGTCGCCGATCATATCCCCGTGATAGCGCAGATCATTGTGCATAACGCAGACATACGGCTTATCTGATTTTTCCAGCGCATACTGAAACATCATACTTTGGCGATACCGCGCGTCTGTACGTGCACGTTCTACATCGTTTGGGTTGGACGTCAGAAAATGCCAGGGGCGGTGAACAACAAACTGGATGGGATCGCTTTTGAAGTAATCGACTACTTTATGTACCCCGCCCCAGTCATCGTGCGGTTGTCGGCCTTCATAAGTAAGGTAAATTTTGCCGATATGCTGCCTGCTGTGTTCCAGAAGGCTCTTTATAGATACAATGGCGTTATAAGGTTTTCCGTATATGATAACCGCTACGTCAACGCGTTTTGTCATGATTCAAGCACAGGGTGAATCGCAAATATAGGCACATAGACCTTATCTGTTCCAACCCTGCGCGCGGATGGGCGTTTGCTGACCGGCTTTGGTGGCCAGCACCACGTGGTCGGGTGTGTTCGTCATGTAGCCCACGGCGGTGATACGGCTGTGGTTTTTCAGCGTGTCGAATTCCTGCGGTTTCACCGTAAACAACAGTTCGTAATCTTCTCCGCCGTTCAGCGCGGCCGTAATCGGGCTGATTTTAAACTCTTCGGCGGCCAGGTACGTCTGGTCATCCACCGGAATATTATCATCGAAGATGACCGCTCCCGTTCCCGACTGAGTACACAGGTGCAGCAGATCCGATGCCAGGCCGTCTGATACATCAATCATGGCGGTTGGAATGATGTCGAGGTCACGCAGTTCGTGAACAATATCGGTACGACCATCCGGGCGTAGCTGTCGCTGAATCAGGTACGCCCGCTCTTCCGACAGCGATGGTTGCATGTCGGGATTAGCCAGATACTCCTGCTTTTCGCGTTCCAGCAGTTGCAAGCCCAGATAAGCTGCTCCCAGATCGCCCGTTACGCAGATTACGTCGTTTGGCTGGGCCGTGTTGCGATAGGTGATTCGCTCTTTGGCCACTTGCCCAAGCACCGAAACCGAGATGACCAGCCCAGACCGGGACGACGTAGTATCGCCGCCAACCAGGTCGATGCCGTAGGCTTCGCAGGCGGCGCGTATACCGGCATATAGTTCGTCAACGGCTTCTACCGTAAACCGGCTGCTCAGGCCCAGGCTCACAGTGATTTGCGTGGGCAAGCCGTTCATGGCCGCGATATCTGACACATTTACGGCTACCGCTTTGAAGCCAAGATGGCGAAGCGGCATGTAGGTCAGGTCGAAATGGATGCCTTCGAGCAGCATATCGGTCGACAGCAGGCCAAACTCGGTGTCGGAAAGAGTAAAAACGGCGGCATCATCGCCGATACCACGAATAGTACCGGGTTGTACGGCAGCGGGGGTTTCTTTACGGATGCGATCAATTAAACCGAGTTCGCCGAGGGTATCAAGTGTAGTCATAACAAAAAAGCCGTTCCAGTTTATCGGAACGGCTTCAGCAGTGAATAAGTTGCGAACGGCTTACCCCTTCTTCAGGTTATAAACGTTCGTTGTATTGCCCGTCTTCTGGTCGGGTGTCGTGCGCGTGAGCGTTACTGTGCCATCAGCCAGATTGGTAATGTTAAATGAAATCGTACCATTGGTGCCGGTTGGCTGAGGCGTAAGACCACTCAGTACAATTTGAGTGTCACCCACTACCGTATACGTACCTGTAAACACAGACCCATCAACCGCCGTGTAGGTCACTGCGGGGGGGTTCGACAGATTCAACCGGAATTGCGAGTAGCCTGGTTTAGTGTTCGAGGTGCCACCAGCGGTGTAAACCGTAGTAGGACCTTCAGCGACCGACTGGGCTACGTAACTATTTTTGACCCGGTCAGCTACCGGAACAGCAGGCTCTGCGGGTTTGCAACCCGTCAGAACGTAGAATATAGTGCTAAGAGCAAGTAGGAGTGTGTATTGGGTCTTTTTCATAAGCCTTTTTTGAATTTGACTCGAATGTTAAAGGTACATGTATAATTGTTAAATAGACAACGCCGGTTCCTGTTATTTTTGTGCAAGTTGACTTAACGGCCTACCGCATGCCCACGCCCCCCGATCTCCCCCACTATTCCCGCGCACAACTGGCCTTACGAAACGGCAACGACCGCGACGAAATCTGGTGTGCTTACCAGGGGCTGATCTACGACGTAGGTACGTCGAGGCTCTGGCGTGGTGGTAAACATTACGAACATTGGGCAGGCCAGGATCTTACTGACGAACTAGCCGATGCACCTCATACCGACCTTGTTTTTCAACGGTTTAAAGCCGTTGGCATTCTTTCTATATAACGTATGATGTCAATCTTAATTGCTGACAGCGGCTCTACCAAAACCGAGTGGCGGCTCATTCGCCCGGGTCAACCCAGCATAGCTATTCATACCGACGGACTGAATCCTTACTTTCAGAATCAAGAGCAGCTTCAGCAAACCCTTCTGGCTCAGTTAGCCCCTCAACTTCCTGCTTTGACTGAGCCCGTTTCGGTGCATTTTTACGGTACAGGCTGTACGGGGCCAGCCAGTAACGACCGAATGGCCAGCGCCTTGCAAACAATACTACCAACGGCAACAACCATCGATGTAGCCAGCGATATGCTGGGTGCCGCAAAAGGAGCGGCCGGGCATGAGCCAGGCATTGTCTGCATTCTGGGAACCGGGTCAAACGCCTGCTTCTTCGATGGCCAGCAACTTACTACTCCCAGCTACTCGCTGGGTTTCTGGCTGGGCGACGAAGGAAGCGGTGGTAACTTGGGCAAACGGCTGGTCACCGCTTTTTTACACGGTAAACTGCCCGCTGATCTTCACGCTGCTTTCGCTGCTCAGTTCAACCTGGACCGGCTGACCGTCCTGGATCACGCCTATAACCAGCCTTATCCGAACCGGTACTTCGCCAGTTTTACGCCGTTTCTCTCTGCGCATCGCCAGTCAGCGTTTGTCAGGGAGTTAGTACTGTCCGCATTCTCCGACTTTCTGCAACTATACATTCGTCGGCTACCAGAGTATGACCGGCACCCCATTCATTTTGTTGGCTCTGTTGCCTATTATTTCTCTGATTGGTTGCAGGAATTACTGATTCATAATCACCTTCAGACAGGTCGCTTCGTGAAGGCGCCTATCGATGGGCTGGTAGCCTATCATTCGTAAACTGACCAAACCAAAACGTTACTGCTTGTCAACG
Source organism: uncultured Fibrella sp. (assembly GCF_964250085.1). Taxonomy (NCBI): domain Bacteria; kingdom Pseudomonadati; phylum Bacteroidota; class Cytophagia; order Cytophagales; family Spirosomataceae; genus Fibrella; species uncultured Fibrella sp. The sequence continues at coordinate 375,534 of NZ_CAXUEC010000007.1, forward strand.
TTCGGGTTTGGTCAGCCTGTTCAGTGGCAGATCAACCTCCTTCGTTAGGAACGATAATATCAAATCTAACAGTGGCCGTTCCGAGTAACGTACCTGTTCCATTGGCACCGGAGTAGACGGATACTTTCAGTTGATAAGAGCCTACCTCTGGTTTGAATCCCTGGCCAGCCGGATAGAGCAGGTAAGGGGCCGCATTGGCGTATACCGTTCGTTTGGCTTTTCCGGTTAGTTCCATCAGTACACTACCTGCCGCTACTTTAGGCTGGCAACTCAGATTAGCCAGCAGAGGCATCTTTTTGCTGTCGAGCAGGTCACCGTCTGTCAGGTCTTTCAACACTCTACCCTGCGCATCGAGCAGTGTAGTCGTTACAGCAAAACGGGGAGCTGCCCGTACAGTAATCAGGAATGTATCGCTGACCGAAGCACCTGCGTTATCCGTTGCTCTGGCAATGGCCGGGCTGCTACCAATCAGGGTTGGCGTTCCCTGAACTACCCGTTTGATAGGGTCATAGCTCAGTCCAACAGGCAGACCGGTCAACGTTACTGATGTAATTGTGCCATCGGGGTCGGTAAACATACTGGCAGGCACCGTGAATGAAGCCGGCTGATTGACCGTCAGCACCTGGTCGGGAAGTGCAATGGCTACAACCGGTGGTTTGTTTGCCCGGACGCAGGGCGTAGTGTAGGTCAGCGTCTTTTCAACGCCGCTCTGCCTCACCCTAAGCACCAACGCAGTACCATAGCGGGGGCCATCTGCCAACGTATAAACAGACTGGCTCGTCCAGTTAAGTACCTGATCTATACTAAAGCTAATGGCGGTACCATCGCCGTCGGCCGTTTGAAATTCCAGCTTACCAGTAGCGCAATCAACCAGCGGATCCAGGAGGCGCAATGGTTTTGCCTGGGGAGCCACAGTAATTACAAACGTAGTGGCGACGGTGCCCCCCCGGTTATCGGTGGCCGTGGCCGTCACGGTCCACGTACCTGGCGTGGTGGGAGCACCACTGACGGTGCGGGTCGTGGCCGCGTAGCTCAAACCAGGCGGCAACCCCGCCAGTCCTACGGCTTCGATGGTGCCATCGGCGTCTTCGAAGGTGTTGGCCGCAATCACCAGCGACATGTTGCGGAACTGGGTCAGGGCCACATCAGCCAGCGCTGTTTTCACCGTCGGCAACTGGTTAGGCGGCGGGCAGTTGGGCCGGTACACCCCCGCAACAAGCTGGTTACCCTGGCGGGCTTTCAGATCCAGTTGCGTGTTGCTGCGCATGCCAAGGGCCAGCGTAAAGGAGGATTGCGTGGTCCAGGTGATCAGCCGGTCGATACTATACTCAACGGGCGAACCGTCGCCATCAGCCGAGCGGAATTCAAACAGGCCGGTGTCGCAGTTGAGTACCGGGTCCAGTAATCGCAGGGGACTTGGATCAAGCGCCACAGTAATTACAAACGTAGTGGCGACGGTGCCCCCCCGGTTATCGGTGGCCGTGGCCGTCACGGTCCACGTACCTGGCGTGGTGGGAGCACCACTGACGGTGCGGGTCGTGGCCGCGTAGCTCAAACCAGGCGGCAACCCCGCCAGTCCTACGGCTTCGATGGTGCCATCGGCGTCTTCGAAGGTGTTGGCCGCAATCACCAGCGACATGTTGCGGAACTGGGTCAGGGCCACATCAGCCAGCGCTGTTTTCACCGTCGGCAACTGGTTAGGCGGCGGGCAGTTGGGCCGGTACACCCCCGCAACAAGCTGGTTACCCTGGCGGGCTTTCAGATCCAGTTGCGTGTTGCTGCGCATGCCAAGGGCCAGCGTAAAGGAGGATTGCGTGGTCCAGGTGATCAGCCGGTCGATACTATACTCAACGGGCGAACCGTCGCCATCAGCCGAGCGGAATTCAAACAGGCCGGTATCGCAGTTGAGTACTGGGTCCAGTAATCGCAGGGGCTTTGCCTGAGAGGCGATCGTAAGATTGAATGTCGTCGACCCTGTCGCTCCCTTATCGTCGGTTGCCACAACAGTCACATTCCATACGCCGGTTGTTGTTACGATACCGGTAATCAGGCGTGTGGCTGCATCATAGCTTAAACCGGTGGGTAGTCCGTTCACGGCTATCGATACAACCTGCCCATCAGGGTCAGTAAATGTGCTGGCGGGGATAGAGATAGAGACGGCATTATTGGCGCTATTGGTCTGGTCAACAAGGGGTACGTTAACAACGGGCCCTCTATTGGTTGCCGGGGGGCATTTCACTGAAAAATACAGCAACAACTCTACGCCACTCTGTCTGGCCCGAACTGTAATTGGTACATTGAGAAATCGGAACAGATCGACTAGTGTATAAACTGATCTGGTATTATAAGAAAACAAATTATCGGCAGCGTATTCTATTGGCGTACCGTCACCGTCGGCCGACTGGAACTCAAACCGGCCAGTAACGCAGTCCAGCAGGGGGGGAAGCAACCGTAGTGGCTTTGGTCCAGCGGTAGTGCCTATCGTGATTTTAAATGTAGTCGACACGGTAGCTCCTTTATCATCGGTAGCCGTAGCGGTAACGGTCCACGTACCTGGGTTGGCTACTGTTCCGGCGAGAACACGCGTTGCAGGGGTATACGTGATGCCCGTTGGTAAATTAGACAGACTGACTGAAGCGATGGTGCCGTCAGGATCTGTGAAGGTATTTCCCGGCAGCACCACAGAGAAGGCCTGTCCCGCTGTTAGCGTCTGATCGGACAGAGGGCTATTTACGACCGGGGGCTTGTTGGCTGTCGTCGACACTGGGCAGGTAGTTGTATAGGTCAATGACAGTTCGGTGCCACTTTGCCGCGCCCGAATAGTGAGGGCATTACCAGACCGTAGTTGGCCGGCCAGGGTGTACACTGTCTGCGTATTCCAGGCGTATACATTGTCTACGGCATACTCAACGGCCGATCCGTCTCCTTCTGTCGACCGCAACTCAAACCGGCCAGTGCTACAATCCAGCACTGGGTCCAGTAATTGAAGAGGTAATGTGGCTCGCCTCACCGCCAGTACGAAGTAATCAGTAACGGTCGCGTTGTTGTTGTCGCTGGCGGTTACAGTTATCTCGGTCGACCCGGTTAAGGATGGCGTGCCACTAATGATGCGCGAGGAGGCATCGTACGTTAACCCAGCGGGAAGGCCCGAAACGGCCACATTGGTGATCTGCCCATCTGCATCGGCAAACGTATTGTCTGGAATTTTGAACGAAAATGCCCGGTTGACCACCGTTGTCTGATTAGGCACCCGGTTTACTACTGTTGGCAACTGGTTGCCTGCACTGGCCAGTAAGTCTTCGTCCAGCAGTATCCGTACGGGCTTGCCTTCGTTGCCGCCCCGGAGGGTATTCCATTGCCCGATAACACCACTTTCATACACATTGCTTTGAACTACAGCCGACAGTTTGTAGGTCATTGTCCCAACCGGCGTCACCGTTGTCACTGGCTGATCGAGTAATCCTTTTGCTTTTATCTTGGCTAGAATCGCTTTCAGATACTCGCCATTCGCATCCGAATAAAAATTGGCGAACGTAATGATTTTTGCCCCGTACTTAAAATTGTTTTCCGCCATCCTGGCCTGATCATCCGACCGATCGATACGATCAGACAGGTAGTTGGCCCCGTCTATCTCGTTGATCATCAATGCACCTGGCTTCATATTACTGCGTATCAGGTCCATGGAAAGCTGGTGCGTGTAGTCTATCCCATCATTGACCTTAATGCCGTCGTACAACTGGGCCATGTTTTTAAAACCCAACGTACCCCGGTTACCGCTAATCAAGTCGTAGATGCTGCCCTGTTCAGTGACGATGCGGATGGTTGGGTCGACAGACTTGACCGTGGTAGCAAATCGATCATTGAACGATTTTAGCTGCAAATGCCGGAATATATACCAGTCAGCCCCCCTTTTCCCCGGAAAACCAGAGAGTAAATTATTGTCTGGGTACGTCGGCCGTATGTCTGTTACGGCTTTGTAGTTTGTTCCCCAGGTTGAATTGAGCGTGGCCAGACTGTTGTTATACTTGGCCAGTGCCCAACGCTGAAAATCCGCAATAGTCAGGTCGTTAAAGTCATAAGATGCCAGATAATTACCAGGGTGGTTTGTCTGCCAGTACTCATTTTCCCATTGTGGATTGAACGTGACCGACATAAATAGTAAATCCCCGCGGTCGTTTATGTATTTGTAACGCTGCGCAACCGAGCGAACAAAATCCTGGATTTTATCTATTGCTGGCGTGTACCCAAGGCGAACGTGGGTATTGCTCTCTATCTGGAGCATATTACCCCGGTTGTCGCGCATAGATTGTTCCTCGGGCCAATAGCCCGTCCGGTCAACGCGACAGGTACGCAGGCGGATAGCCACTTTGGCGTTATGCTGTTGAGCAACCTGAAAGAACCGGTCAACGTATGCCCAGTCTGGGGCACTGTTCAGGCTGGGTTGTAACGTACCCCAGTCGATCCCAATAACTACAGCATTGCACCCATTGGCAAAAGCATCTTCCATGCTTTTGATCTGGCGCTTCTGCATTGTACCGTCAACATCTCCGTAATGGTACAGCGAAAACATGGCGTATCGCTTCCCGTCTTCAACGTAACCTTGAGCAAAACCAGGAATCGCCTGCACAATACATGTCAGCAGAACAACCCAGTAAATCAGCAGCCTCCCAATCGTAAAAGATTGTTGCATATTATCTTAGTTGGATTTTGTAAGCACAATAATCCTGACCAACCAACGGGAGGCTGTCACCGGGTTGAACAGAGGTACTCTTATAGTTTGGGTTAGTTTAGGGTCAACCTTCAGGAATGTATTTTCATCTGAAGTAGACCTGTGATGCGCTGTTGCAATTATCGTGCGAGGAAACCAACTAGATAGAAAATTACACACTAGATAATTCATAGAGTAGAGGTGTAAGCTATTTATGACAAATATACTCCCATGCAGTTTAACCTAGCGGCTTACTTCCGATACTATTGCTATCGGTTTTATAACGACCTTTGCAGTCAAAAATCCATCAACAAAGTTCGTCTGGCAGACGTTACTCATTCATGGCTAATCGGTATTACCTTAAAGTGAAAGAAGTGGTGCGGGAAACTCCCGACGCCATCACCATACAGTTCTGGCATCCCATTAATGAAGTAGTTCGTTACCAGACAGGTCAGTTTTTGACGTTTTTATTGACCATTGGTAACCAAAAAGTTCGCCGTTCTTATTCAATGTCCAGTTCGCCGCACGTAGATGCTTCTTTGGCCGTTACGGTAAAACGGTTACCAGGTGGCCTGGTATCTAACTATCTGTGCGACAGACTGAAAGAAGGAGATGTACTCGAAACGCTTGAGCCAATGGGTACGTTTACACCAACGCTCATTCCTACCGCAAAACGGTTACATATTCTAATCGGAGCGGGTAGTGGTATAACGCCTCTGTTCTCGATGATGAAATCGATGCTGCATACCGAACCTAACAGTGAAATATGGCTGATCTATGGCAATCGGAATGAACAGGAGATCATCTATAAAGCCCACCTGGACGCTATATCGAGCGTGTATACCGATCGGCTGACGGTTACGCACGTGCTCAGTCAGCCGAGTGCGGGCTGGAGTGGCTTTTCGGGTCGGATCAATCAGTCTAATCTATTGAAATTATTAGAATCTCATAAGTCAGATTCATTACGTCAGGCAGAATATTATCTGTGTGGGCCCGATGGATTGATGGACGAGGTACGTTCGGCACTGAATTTGCTCGCCGTTCCAACCGAAAAAATTCACCGTGAGAGTTTTCAAACTGCCAATACTACTCAGGCAGTCGGCGCGGTTATTGAGGGCGAGCTTGACACGGACGACAGCAGCACGCAGGACGTTACCGTGTTGTATGAGGGCAATGAGTATAAATTTTCGGTTGAACCTCATCAAACCATTCTTGAGGCCGCCCTCGAACAGGACATCGACCTGCCCTACTCCTGTCAGGCAGGTATGTGTACGGCCTGTTTAGGGAAGTGCGTTTCTGGGGAAGTGAAACTCGATGAAGAGGACGGGCTGTCTGAATCCGAAATTAAAGCCGGTTATGTATTGACCTGCGTTGCTCACCCTGCATCCAGAAATGTTGTTATCGAAATTGACTAAATCATTATACAGTATGCTGTGAAGCCGGTTGAGAATTAAACTTAACCGGCTTTTTCACGTATATACCATTGTGCAAACTCCAGCCAATCCAATTATTCTGGTCATCATTCCTGCCTTCAACGAGGAAAACTCGGTGGGCAATGTCATCCGCGAAATTCCATCGGATATTGTCGCAGAGGTGATTGTAGTAAATAACAACTCTAACGACCAAACCGCTGTTCAGGCGGCCGCCGCCGGTGCTACCGTGCTCGACGAGCCGATACAAGGATACGGACGCGCCTGCCTGCGGGGAATGACCTACGCTCACAATCGCCAACAAAAGCCCGACATCATCGTTTTTCTTGACGCCGACTATTCTGATTACCCCGCCGAATTACCCGATGTTGTTGCGCCTATTCTGGCCAACGAAGCCGATATGGTGATTGGGTCGCGGGCGTTAGGAGAACGGCAACAGGGATCTATGACGCCGCAGCAAGTGTTTGGCAATTGGCTGGCTACCCGCCTTATACGTTGGCTTTACGGGGTTCGGTTCACCGATTTAGGGCCGTTTCGAGCAATCCGGTACGATAGCCTGCTGGCTATCGATATGCAGGATACCACCTACGGCTGGACAGTGGAAATGCAGGTAAAAGCCGCCAAACTTGGCTTGCGGAGTGTGGAAGTGCCGGTTCGGTATCGTCGCCGGATTGGTCATTCCAAAATTTCAGGTACGTTACGGGGCACCGTTCTGGCCGGCTACAAAATTTTGAGTACGATTGCAAAGTATAGTTCTAAGTCCGGAAAGTTATAACTCAGCACGAATCCAGACTTACCATCAGCGTTATGAACAGGTACAGACGATCACTTTGTCTGAATGTATGGAACAGTTTATTCTTGCCCTTTATGCACTTTCGCTGCTGCTGCTCTTCGGCTATAACCTGGGGCAGCTAAGCCTGATTGTTATTTACCTTAGATCGGGTAGACAGCAGCAGGCCAACCCAGTTGTACCCGACTCTGTTGCCTGGGCAAACCTACCGAAAGTGACGATACAATTGCCACTTTACAACGAACGCTACGTTGTTGAACGCCTCATCGACTCGGTGGCGAAACTAACGTACCCAGCCGACAAACTGGAGATTCAGGTGCTCGATGATTCAACCGACGACTCTATTGAACTGAGCGCGAAAAAGGTAGCCTACTACCAACGACTTGGTGTAAACATTCAGCTCATTCGGCGGCCCGAGCGCGTGGGGTTCAAAGCTGGGGCGTTAGCTTATGGGTTAGACAGAGCAGCGGGTGAATTCATCGCCATTTTCGACGCCGATTTTGTTCCCGATCCTGACTTTCTGCTCAAGACAATTCCACATTTTGCCAATCCGTCGATCGGTATCGTTCAAACCCGGTGGACCCACCTCAACGAAGAATATTCGCTGTTGACGAGGTTGCAGGCATTTGGGCTGAATGCACACTTTTTTATCGAGCAGGGCGGACGTAACGCGGCCGATTTCTTCATGAACTTCAATGGTACCGCTGGTGTCTGGCGAAAAGCGGCTATCTATGACGCCGGGGGCTGGAGTAGCGATACCCTCACCGAAGACCTTGACCTCAGCTACCGGGCTCAGCTCAAAGGCTGGAAATTCGTATATCGCGAAGATATTGGCTCCCCCGCTGAGTTACCTGTGGCCATGGCGGCGCTCAAATCGCAGCAATACCGCTGGATGAAAGGTGCCGCCGAATGTGCCCGCCGCCTGATGATGAACGTATTACGATCGCCCAACGTACCTGCGGTCAACAAACTTCATGCGTTTTTCCATTTATTCAGCAGCTCTACTTTTCTGCTCGTTTTCATTCTCGCCTTCCTGAGTGTACCTGTACTCTATATTCACCACCTCCACCCGGAATGGGCCACGATCTATTACCTGATCAACTTCTTTCAGGTGAACCTGCTCATTCTGCTACTCTTCTACGGCATTCCGTTCTGGCGATCACATACCCAAAACCGGGTCTTTTTTCCGTGGTACTTTCTGGCGTATTCATCGCTCATGATGGGGCTATCGCTGCATAACGCCATTGCCGTTATTGAAGGGTACATTGGCCGAAAAACGCCGTTTGTCAGAACGCCTAAATTCAACGTGCAGAAAGGGTCCGACAGTTGGCGCTCCAACGTGTACATGGCTTCCGGGTTTCCCTGGCTTACCTTGCTGGAAGGGGGCATGTTACTCTACTTCGTGGGTGGCATTGCGCTGGGCGTGTACCTGCACGACTACCGAATGTTGTTCTTCCATTGCATGTTGGCAGCGGGCTTCGGTATGGTATTCGTATATTCGCTGCTGCACACAGTTCGTCCATCAACCTGGCTACAATCAGTCGATTCTGATTCATCCAGTGCCGAGCGACGTCCCGCTGGTGCGGTTGCATGACCCTGTCTCCTCCTCTGTTCGCCACCTCACCCACCCGCTGGGGATGGCTTCTTTTGTCGGCTTGCCTCTATGGCCTACTCGGATATAGCACACAACGCGGGCAATTTCCGATGCTCATCGGGCTGTACACCCTGTTGATGTGGGGCTACAGTCTGCGTATTCAGCCGATACTGCGGGCTATCGACGAGCCGACGGCCGCGCCCGACCGGTTTCTGTTTGGGTCGGCCATCGTTTTCCGGCTGTTACTGCTGCTGGCCATGCCTGCCCTTTCCGACGATTATGCCCGGTTTATCTGGGATGGCCGGTTGCTGCTTCACGGCATCAACCCGTTTCGTTACCTGCCCGTCGAGCTAATGGCGGGTGGCCTGGCCCCCGACGGAATTGCCGATCCTGCGCTTTACCAGTTATTGAATTCGCCGAATTACTACACCGTTTACCCACCCGTCAACCAGCTCATTTTTGCGCTGGCGGCCTGGCTTTCACCCGACAATCCAACGGGGAGCGTTGTGGTGCTTCGCCTACCGATTATCCTGGCCGATCTGGGTACGTTGTGGCTGATGAGCAAGCTCTTGAAGCAGTTTGGCCGTAATCCGAATCTGGCGTTACTCTACGCCCTGAACCCGCTGATTATTCTGGAACTGACCGGCAATGTTCATTTTGAGGCGGTCATGATCTTCTTCACCATACTGGCTCTTTACCTCTGGACAAAGCAAAAACAGGTTCTATCTGCCGGTGCCCTGTCGCTGGCTATTGCCACCAAGTTGCTGCCATTGATTGCACTACCACTCGTGCTTGCCTATGCTGGCTGGCAACGTGGGCTGCGTTATGCACTGATCGTCTTCGGCTTCGTGTTCCTGCTGTTCGTTCCGTTTTTCAACCTGTCGTTGTTGATGAACATGCTGGAAAGCATTGATCTTTACTTCCGCAAATTCGAGTTCAACGCCAGTCTGTATTACGTGATTCGTGAGGTGGGCTACTGGGTCGAGGGCTATAATGTACTGGGTCGGGTTGGCCTTTGGCTCTCCCTGCTCACCACGGCTGGGCTGGTTGTGCTGGCTTTTATTCGATCGTTTCCTATGCCGGTCCGATTGCTCTGGATGTTGACTCTCTACCTGGCGATGGCCACAACCGTTCACCCCTGGTACATCACGTCATTGCTGGCGCTAGCCGTTTTTGCTTTTTCGCCAGATTACTCGGTCCGGTATGTGCTGTTGTGGTCTGGTCTGGTCTGGCTTTCCTACGCTGCTTATCGCACCGCACCCGTCCACGAAGATTCGTTGTTATTGACAGTGGAATATGGAATCGTTTTCACCGCTTTTCTGCTCGATACCCGCCGTTACCTGATTGATCCTCACACCCATGCCGAAACGCCTGCTGAAGTATAAAAATTACGATGTGCATTCGATCACCTCGGTTGCCAATCCAGGTACGTCGACGCAACGACAAAATGCCAATATTGCCACCTGGGTAATGCAAACGGCCCTGGGTGGTAGCAGGTTGGCGGTGGCGCTCTACAAAGTAGATTACACCATCGAACTGGTGCGCGAGAGTGGTCTGCTAAATGTAAACCTACTGGCTCAGGACCAAACCGGTCTGATTCGCAAACTGGGTCGGCAATCGGGGCGCGATGTAGATAAGTTCGTTCGGTTACCTCATGCCTATGACGACCGCGGTTGCCCGTATCTGACCGAGGCTGTCGGGTACGTTCAGTGCCGTGTAGCAGGCAGCATCGACGGCGGCGATCACGACGTTTTTATCTGCGAAGTACTCAAACAGGTAGTGCTTAACCCCGGCAAAACCGTGCTGACGAATGAGTATTTGAAAGCAAAGAAGTTGGTGAGGGGATGAGTTTTCAGTTTCAAGTTTCAAATGGCTTCGCTAGTTAACCTTCTATTCGATGAGCAAAGCCACTTGAAACCTAAAACTGAAAACTACTGATACACACTTCCATAACGGCCGCCCAACAGATCATCGACGTATTCGCGGGAGTTACTTAAGCGAGGGACTTTGTGCTGCCCGCCTACTTTGCCGCGTTGCCGCATCCAGGCGTAGAACGTACCTGCGGGCACTGCATGAATCACGGGCCGAACCAGGGCCAGATCATGATAGCGTTTGGCGTCGTAGTCTGAATTCACTTGCCGAAGCGTATCATCGAGAACCTGGGTAAATTCACTAAGACTACTCGGCTCGCGGGCAAATTCGATCACCCATTCGTGTCCACCCTGCTGCCCCTGTTGCATATATACGGGACCCGCCGTATAATCGGCAATAATAGCACCCGTTGCCCGGCAGGCCTGCGTAATGGCCATCTCGGCATTTTCTACGATCACTTCTTCGCCGAATGCATTGATGAAATGCTTGGTGCGCCCGCTAACCCGGATACGGTGCGGATACAGTGACGTGAAGCGAACGGTATCGCCAATCCGATACCGCCACAGACCGGCGTTGGTCGAGATTACCAGGGCGTAGTTCCGGTTTAATTCTACCTCTTCAATGGTGTACGCTTTCGGAAATGGCTTATCGGCTTCTTCAATCGGCACAAATTCATAGAAGATGCCATAGTCAGGCATAAGCATCATCTCATTGGCACGGCTCATGTCATCCTGAATGGCAAAATAGCCTTCTGACGCGTTGTACACTTCCTGAAAACCAACGCCACTACCCCCGAAAATCTGTTCGCTGAACAAAGTGCGGTAGGGTTGGAAGGCAACCGCTCCGTGGACGAATACCTCGAAATTGGGCCATACGTCCAAAATATGCTCTTTTCCTGTTTGAGCAAGCACTTTCTGGATCAGCACCATTGTCCAGGTAGGTACGCCCAGGATGCTGGTTACGTTTTCCTGCGCGGTAATTTGTGCCATACGCTCAATTTTGGCTTCCCACTCGTCCATCAGGGCTACATCGAGCGAAGGTGTTCGGATCACCTGACCCCAGGCCGGCAGATTTTTCATCACCACCGCCGAAATATCGCCCGTTGCGCTATCGCGACCATACGGATTGGCATGCAGGCTACCCCCAATCGACAAGCCTTTACCTGCGAAGACGCGGGTGTCGGGCCGGTTGGCGATGTAGAGCGCCATCATGTCTTTACCCCCTTTTATGTGACAATCATCAAGGGCTTCAGACGAAACGGGAATGAATTTGCTACGGGCGTTGGTTGTGCCGGACGACTTTGAAAACCAGCGAATGGGCGACGACCAAAGTACATTCTGTTCGCCTTTCATGATGCGTTCGATGTACGGAAACAGGTCTTCGTAGCTGGAAACGGGCACCTGTTGCTGAAACTCCTGAACCGAACGAATGTCGCTATACCTATGTTTCCGGCCCCATTCGGTACGCCGCCCCCGTCCGATCAATGATCGGAATACGGTTTGTTGCGCGTCTCCGGGCCGGGCCTTCAACCCCTCGATGCGGGGCAGGCGTCGACTGAGCAGCCAACTGAGCGTCGTATTCAGAAAGGTCATACAATCAGTACGATCAGACGATTAGGCTATAAACTTAACCGTTTGTCGGTCTAAGTACAAACACGGGGCCCGCCGCCTTGTTTAGCGTTCTTTCGCCCGGTTGGGATAATCGGTAATCAGTCCATCAACGCCGAGGTCGAGCAGTTTGCGCATATCAGCCACATTATTCACCGTCCAGGGCACAACGTTGATTCCCTGCTGGTGTAATTTTTCAACACTGTCGCGGCCGATAAGCTGGTAAGCGGGACTATAAATAGCGGGTTTAAAGCCCAGTTTTTTTAGGTTATGGTCTACGCCACGGATATTTTCGACCAGCGCAGCCAGCCGAACGGGCAGTGCTTTCTTGGTCTGTATCTGCTTATTCCATTCCTGCAACATCGCAAAATCGAAGCTTTGAATAATGATCCGATCGGCAGGTACGTTAGCCTTCGTGAGTACAGCGTTCACCAGCGCACAAAATTCTGCGGGGCGTGGCTGGCTTTTATCGTACTCCTTTTCCTCACTTTTCAGTTCAATGTTGTAAGCAAAAACGGGCAGATTCTTCTCTGTTCGGTAGGCCTCAACGGCGGTAATCATTTCGCTCAGCAGAGGTTTATATACCTTCTGTTTCTGTTGCTCCGGAAAGCGCGGATTCCCGTTCGAACCAACATCGTATCGTTTAATTTCCGAGTACGGCATCTTGTACAGGATCAGGTCTTTCTGCTCATCCTTCGTCACCGGCACACCATCTGGTTTAATGCTAAATTCTGCGTTGAAATAGGGCTCGTGGGATATTACCACTTGCCTATCCTGGCTGATCACGACGTCCAGCTCAAGGGTATTTACACCCAGATCGAGTGCTTTCAGAAAAGCAGGAATTGTGTTTTCGGGCATGAGCCCCCGGCAGCCACGGTGCCCCTGCAAATCGTAATGGCCGCCGCTGTGGGTACGTTCCGGCTGGGCAGCGAGTGAACTGGTTATAAGCATACTCAGTAGCAGCAATACCGCACGCATACGTTGATTGAGTTAATGAAATCAAATGTAAAAAAAAGCCGGTAGCTGCTCGTATTAACAAACAGTTACCGGCTTAGGTGAGCGTAGCCCCCGCCCTAAAGCAACTTATAAAGGTCTTACCGCTTTCACAAACGCCTCGATACCATCTGCGCCCGGTCCGTTCTTCTGCAGATGCTTCACGAACGCACTGCCAATGATGGCACCATTTGCGTGTTCGCTTGCCGTATCGAATGTTTCCCGATTATTGATGCCAAAGCCGATGAGGCGGGGATTTCGCAAATTCATGCCAGCAATCCGTTCAAAGTAGGCCTTCATGATATCGCTAATGCCCGATACAGACCCGGTAATGCTCGCCGATGACACCATATAGATGAACCCTTCCGATGCCTCGTCGATGAAACGAATGCGTTCGTCTGTCGTTTGTGGTGTAATCAGGAAGATGTTCAGGATGCCGTATCGATCAAACGTGTCTTTGTATTCGGCGACGTACAGATCAAACGGCAGGTCGGGCAGAATAACGCCGTCGACGCCCACTTCCTGGCATTTCTGGCAGAACGCTTCGACGCCGAACTGCAACACCGGATTGATGTAGCCCATCAGCAGAATGGGCACCGTCAGTTCATCGCGGCAACCGGCCAACTGGTCGAACAGGATGCGCAACGTCATGCCATTGTCGAGTGCCTGCATGTTGCTTTGCTGAATCACCTCGCCGTCGGCCACCGGATCTGAGTACGGCATCCCAATCTCGACAAGATCGACGCCCGCCTGTTGTAAGCCACGTAGTACCGTTCGTGTGTCGTTTAGTTGGGGGAAACCGGCCGTGAAATAGACATTGAGCAACCGGTCGTTTTTGGTCGAAAACAGATCGGCGATGCGGTTTTGTAGGGTTGTAGTCATGGAGAGTTAGCTTCAGGGTTGAAGGCTCAGGTACTTCGCTTACTTACCACACTGTAGATAAGCGAAGCACCTGAGATTTCAACCCTGAAGCTCCTTTATAAGTACTTCGTATACGTGCTCAAATCTTTATCACCCCGGCCCGACAGGCAAACAACAACTACATCGTCTTTTTTAAGGGGCAGTTCGTTCAATACAGCTAGTGCGTGGGCTGTTTCGAGGGCTGGAATAATGCCTTCCAGTTTGCTGAGATTGAACCCGGCTTTCACGGCATCATCGTCGGTAACGTTGTAGAAATCACCCCGGCCCGAATCGAACAGGTGGGCGTGGAGCGGACCAATACCCGGATAGTCGAGGCCAGCCGAGATAGAATATGGTTCCGTAACCTGGCCATCTTCCGTCTGCATCAGAATCGTGCGTGAGCCATGCAACACACCGGGCTTACCCAATGCAGTTGTGGCTGCCGAATGCCCTGTATTTACCCCCTGACCAGCCGCTTCGGCGGCAATCAGACGTACCTGAGGTTCATCCAGGAAATGGAAGAACGCGCCGGCCGCGTTGCTCCCCCCACCTACGCAGGCTACCACGTAATCGGGTGTTTCGCGGCCTTCTTTTTCCAGCAACTGTTTCCGAATCTCTTCCGAAATCACCGACTGAAAACGCGCCACCATATCCGGGTAAGGGTGTGGACCCACTACCGAGCCAATGATGTAGTGCGTATCGACCGGGTTATTAATCCAGTGCCGCATGGCTTCATTGGTGGCATCTTTCAACGTCTGGCTACCCGATTTGGCAGGACGTACCTCAGCACCAAGCATCCGCATCCGGTCAACATTTGGCTTCTGCCGTTCGATGTCGATAGAGCCCATATAAATGATGCATTCCAGGCCCATCAGAGCGCAAACAGTAGCTGTAGCTACACCATGTTGCCCGGCACCGGTTTCGGCTACAATACGCTTCTTACCAAGCCGCTGTGCTACCAGAATCTGCCCGATAGTGTTGTTAATCTTGTGCGCGCCAGTATGGCACAGGTCTTCCCGCTTCAGGTAGATCGTAGCGCCGACCTGCTCAGACAATCGCTTAGCCAGAAACAGCGGCGTAGGACGGCCCACATAATCGGTCAGCAACTGCCAGAATTCGGCCTGGAATGCCGGATCGGCTATGATCTGTAAGTAATTCTGGCGTAGTTCTTCTACGTTGGGATACAGCATTTCGGGAATGAATGCACCGCCAAAATGGCCGTAAAAGCCTTTTTCTGTTACCTCAAAAGAGGCTTGGTTCTCAACTATCGTTTGCATGAACGTAGTACTTTATCAAAATCAGCCATAAAGTGGCCAGTCGATTATCAATTATATTACTATCTACGCTTCCTCCTCCTCTTCAATCGGTCGAAGCCGGTCGATGAGTTCCTTTACTTTCGCAACATCCTTCACCCCCGGTGATATTTCAACCTGACTGTTTACATCAACGCCGTATAGCTTCATGCCTTTCAGTTGGTCGAGCTGATCGAGGTTATCGAGCCCAATTCCGCCACTGATGAAGAATGGTTTTTCGTTGTCGTAATTTTTCAGCACAGCCCAATCGAAGGTATGTCCATTACCACCGGGCTGATCGCCTTTGGCATCGAACAGAAATAGATCGGCGTAGGCTTTGTAGTTATTCACCATCGAGAAGTTGAACGTTCCATCGACCCTGAAGGCCTTGATGATATTAACACCCCGGTTCTGAAGGCTCCGGCAGTAGTCGGGTGCTTCGTTGCCGTGCAGTTGCACATACTGTAAATCGTACTTCTTAACCGATCGCAGAATAAACTCCGGGTTGGCGTTCACAAACACGCCCACTTTCCGAATAGACCGGGGCAACGCTTTAACCACGTCTGCATCCAGTTCATCGCCCACAAACCGGGGCGATTGGTCGTAGAAGATAAAGCCGACAAAATCCGGATTGAGAGCCGCCACCTGCTCCAGATTGGCCGCGTCGCGCAGGCCGCATACTTTAATCTTCATACGATTTGATGAGTATTTTTAGACGTAACAAGTTGTTCGCTGTAATCGGTCATTAATTGACGCAAAGCCGTAGCCGGATCGTCAGTTTTCATAAATGCCTCGCCAATCAGAAAGGCCTGATAGCCAACTTCGTGCAACTGAACCATCGTTTCAGCATCGTACAATCCGCTCTCGGTCACCTTCACGAACCGATCAGGAATGAGCGTGGCCAGACGAACCGACGTGTCAATATCGGTGACAAAGGTTTTCAGGTTGCGATTATTCACGCCTATCAGATCCACGGTGTCGCATAATGAACGTTGCAGTTCTTCAGCATCATGTACTTCCAGCAATACCTCCATTCCGAGTTCGTGTGCAAACTCGCTCAACGAACGTACCTGATCGGGCGTAAGGCAGGAAGCGATCAGCAAAACCAGATCAGCCCCCCACGCTTTTGCTTCCAGCAATTGATACGCATCAACTACGAAATCTTTACGTAGAATAGGTGTGTGCGGATTAGCCGCTCGGGCCGCCTGCAGATCGGCAGGTGTGCCACCGAAAAATGGCTCGTCTGTCAGTACCGATAACACTGCGGCACCAGCAGCAACGTACCCACGGGTAGTAGCGGCCACATCAACCCGGTCGTTGATAATACCTTTCGACGGTGATTTGCGCTTGAACTCCGAGATTACGCCTGTAGACCCAGCGGCCAGAATGGCGGCCCGTGCCGAATTCACCGAGCGGTCGAAGAGCGGCATATTCCGTAGATCTTCGTCTGAAACAGCAGCTTTTCGCGTGGACACTTCCTCCCACTTACGGGCAACTATAGTATCTAAAATAGTCATTTCTCTAATTCATCAATATATCAAACGACTGCCTGGCCCGACCGCTTACCAACGACTCGCGGGCTAGCGCTACGGCTTCTTCGTTGGTCGTGGCTTTCCCGGCGGCCAACAACGCCATAGCAGCGTTTGCCAGTACGGCCTGAGTCTGGGCTGAGGTTGCTTCGTTGTTCAGCACATTCATAAAAATCCGGGCCGATTCTTCCGCTGTTTTGCCACCTGATAACGCTTCAGCCGACAGGCGGTCGAACCCAATATCGACAGGGTTTATCATGAGCTCAGTTTTATTTGTAATGGCTTTAAAGGGTCCAGTAAGCGACACTTCATCGTAACCATCCAGCGAATGGAGCACCATAAACTGCTTGTCTGTCTGTTGATAAAGGTACGCATAAAGCCGGGCCAATTCAAGGCTGTATACCCCCACCAACTGCTTGTCTGGCCGCGATGGATTAACCATCGGACCCAACACATTGAAGAACGTTTTCACACCCAATTCTTTCCGAATCGGGCCAACGTTTTTCATCGCCGGGTGAAACAGGGGCGCATGTAGAAAACAGATGCCCGCCGTTTCGATTTTACGCTGCAACTCGCCAATGTCGTTGGTGAATTTATAGCCTAGGCGTTCCATCACTGTGCTTGACCCCGTCAGCGATGACACGCCGTGGTTGCCGTGCTTGGCCACCCGTTGCCCCGCCCCCGCCACAACAAAGGCCGACAAGGTTGAGATGTTGAACGTGTCTTTTCCATCGCCGCCCGTGCCACAAACATCCATCGCATCAAAGCCTGACAGATCAACGGGTAAGCAAAGCTCGAGCATTGCATCGCGGAAGCCTTCCAGTTCCTCAACGCGAATACTCCGCATCATGTAAACCGTCAGAAACGCCGCCACCTGCGACTGATTGTACTGACCCTGGGTAATGCCCAACAGCACTTCTTTAGCCTGCGTCGTAGTCAGGGTTTTATATTCGAAAAGGTGATTCAGGATTGCTTTCATAGTAGTGAAAGAGATAATGAGTGAACGAGTGACAGTATTGGAAGCGACCAGACGACGAGTGTACTGCAGGGCCAGGTACGTTCCACTGCGTAGCCTTACTCGTTGCCTCTTTCACTCTTTAATTACCCAGCCAGTTTTTCATCATTTGAACGCCGCCGACAGTCAGTACCGATTCGGGATGAAACTGCACACCGCGAACATCGTAGCGAGCGTGACGCAGGCCCATTACCCGGCCATCTTCGTCTTCGGCGGTAACCAGCAACTCTTCGGGTAATGAATCCCGAACCACCGACCATGAATGATACCGGCCAACTGTCATGTCGTCTGGTAATTGCTTAAAAAGTGCCTCGTCCCGATCCAGTACGTACGCTGAATGAGCTACACCGTGGAGCACATCGCCCAGATTTTCGAGCGTTGCACCGAACACTTCACCAATTGCCTGATGCCCCAGACACACGCCCATAATGGATTTGGTTGCGCTGTATTCAGCAATAAGGGGCTTCAAAATACCCGCTTCGTCGGGAATACCCGGCCCTGGCGACAGCAGGATTTTGTCGTATTTACCAGTTTCTTCAACCGTGATCTTATCATTCCGAATCACATCAGGACGATGGCCCAACTCGCGCAGAATGTAGACGAGGTTATAGGTAAACGAGTCGTAATTATCTAAAACGAGAATTTTCATAAAAATGAGTTTTCTGTTTACCGTTTTCAGTTGCGCTGTTTAGCCAACATAGGCCGATTAGCGAAGCAACAGAAAACGGTAAACAGTAGACTTTTTCCACTAGTTTAAATTGCTTCTGCCTGTTGAATAGCGGCCCGCAGCGCGCCCAGTTTGTTATGTACCTCCTGTAGTTCGCTGTCAACGACCGATTTGGCTACTATACCAGCCCCCGCCTGATAATACAGTGAGTTATTCTGGCTCATAAACGTACGGATCATGATGGCATGGTTGAATTCACCGTCGAAACCCATGTAGCCGATGCTCCCCGAATAGAAGCCACGACTCTGGTTTTCGTAACGGTCAATCAGCTTCATGGCCATGTGTTTTGGCGCACCCGACAACGTACCTGCGGGAAAAGTTTCAGCCACAATCTGCAACGGATCGGCCCCCTCATTCAACTGGCCCACCACTTTCGACACCAGGTGAATCACGTGCGAGTAGTACTGCACTTCTTTGAAGGTTTCCACCTTCACCACGTCGCAGTTCCGGCTAAGATCATTGCGGGCCAGATCGACCAGCATCACATGCTCGGCCGATTCTTTCGGGTCGTCGTACAGTTTCTGAGCCAACTCAGCATCTTTCGCGTCATCACCCGTCCGTCGGAACGTACCTGCGATGGGATAAATGGTAGCTTCTCCCTTCTTCACCACAATCTGCGACTCGGGTGATGAGCCAAACAGTTTGAAATTGCCGTAGTCGAAATAAAACAGGTAAGGCGACGGATTCAACGACCGCAGTGCTCGGTACACATTGAATTCGTCGCCTCTGAATGGTGTCTGGAAACGCCGCGATAATACGATCTGGAACACATCGCCCCGCCGACAATGATCGATTCCATGCTGAATAACCCCACGAAATTCATCGTCACTAAAGTTTGACGTTTCACCTCCCGTCGTCGTAAATGAATACAGCGCGTAATTACGGCTTGTCAGAAATGAAGCCACCTCATCGATGCTACTATCGGCTGGCTCCTCCTCATCCTGAAGGTACTGATGCTCAAAGAGGTGCAGTTCATCCTTAAAATGATTGATCGCTACAACATACCTGTAAACCTGAAAAACCGCTGACGGAATACGGTTTTCAGCCGGAATAGGGGCTGTCAGGTGAATATCCTCAAATCCTTCAACGGCCGGAAAACCGAAGAAGCCAAACAAACCATTCGAGATGAACGGAAATCCCGATGGAGACGACGCAAACTGGTCTTTAAACGCTCGTAGCGCTGGCATCAACTCATCTGCATTTGCTTCTCTACGGGCCTCGTCCTGACCAGGTAAAACCGTGCTGATAATACCGTCTTCATAGGTGAAACGGGCAACGGGGTCGAAGGCGATATACGAAAAGCTATTATCATTTCCGTGGTAATCAGCACTTTCGAGCAGAATACTATTGGGGTATTTATCCCGAATACGGAGATAGCTACTCACCGGCGTAATAATGTCCGCCAGCATGCGCCGATGCGTAGTATGAATTGAGTAGTGCACAGATTGAGTGGCAGTGATCATAATATCAAGGCATTAACAGGGAGGTTAGATAATAAAAAAGGCTCACCGGGATGACGGTGAGCCTTTTGATATAGTGTTATACAGAACACAACAGGGCAACCCTCATCCTTCGCAGGAAAAGTGCCACCACCATGCTTTGTTCGTAATCAGATTCATGTTCTTTATCAGTATGCGGATTGCGTTGCAGGCCGCTCTTGACGACAAAAATAGTAATTCGTGCTGGTTTTGAAACGGTAAGCGTAAATTTTTACGAACAAATGGTAACAGATTAGTTATATAGCTGACATTTATCACCCAACTATGCCCGAATTACCAGAAGTCGAGATGCGGCGGCTCTATTTAGAAGCTACTTCATTTGATCAACCAATCGATTCAATTACCGTAGAAGATAGTAAGCTCCTCACCACTGATTTCAGCACCTTACAGGAAAGCCTTTATAACCGCCGTTTTCTGGGGACAAAGCGAGTTGGAAAGAACTTATTCATCTATACTGATGATCCTGCTGTAATTGTTCGGATGCATTTTGGTATGACAGGCGATCTTGTTTACTACCACAGCTCGATTGACCGACCAAAGCATGCACGAATTGTTTTTTACTTCAAGAATGGCTTCTGCCTGGGCTTCGTTTGCCCACGAAAATTTGAACGAGTTGGTCTAGTAGCGGACGTAGATGCGTATCTAAAGCTGAAAAAGATTGCGCCTGACGCTTTATCTATTGATATAGGTACGTTGTCTGAAAAGCTGAAGAAGCGGCGATCGCCAATCAAACCTGTTCTACTTGATCAGGCTACCACGGCAGGTCTAGGTAACTGGATTGTGGATGAAGTGCTTTTTCAGGCTAATGTGCATCCATCCAGTAGTAGCGCTGACTTAAGCGTTACGCAGATCGAAGCCATCCATGATGCAATCCACCTCGTGCTCAAAACTGCGATTAGTAAGGAAGCGAATTATCGAGATTTCCCAAACTCGTTCTTAATCCACGCCCGTCAATGGGATACATCACCTTACGAAGATCTAGAAGCGCATAAGTACTGCCCTCGCTGCGGAACGGCCATTCAAATAATCGAAGTAGGCGGCCGAACAACTTATTTCTGTCCTAAAGAGCAAGTACTCATTTGAAGATGTTGACCTGTATATAAATGATGGTTTAGAGTGCATTCAGCTAGAGTATCTATCATACAAAAAGTCCCGCCTCTTTCGAAGCGGGACTCTGTTGTCTAGGGGTGGCGACCGCCTACTCTCCCGGTCGTGACACCAGT
>NZ_CAXUEC010000008.1:0-363532 GCF_964250085.1 uncultured Fibrella sp.
ACTGGTGTCACGACCGGGAGAGTAGGCGGTCGCCACCCCTAGACAACAGAGTCCCCACTTCGCAAGAGGTGGGGATTTTTGTTGCTACATACTCCAGCAATAGGAAGGAGAGCTAGAGTTACTGTTAACTATTATTTTATCTATATCAGTATTCTGTAAACTAGGTATCAGAAAAGATTTATTTAGGTATAAACTAAGCCAGTAAATAAAATACATTGTAGGCTAATTTGTAATTAACCCGCTTATAATGAGATACTTGTTTATATGTAAATTAATTGGTATTTGCTCAATTACGTCGTGCTTCGCGCAGCCAACCGCCTTTAGGTGGCGTGAAGAGTTAACCGACAAATACATTGGAATCAATGTGTCTACGAGTCGCTACAATGGTGACTTGAGTGAACGATACAACTTCTCCCATCTGGAACTGGGTTGGGCTATTGAGGGACATGCCAGGTATCGATTTAAAGAGCAATGGTGTGTAAGTGGTCAAGTAGGTGCCTATCATATTCGGGCCGATCAACAGTACACGCGAAATAAAGCAAATTACCTCTCGTTCGCGTCAACTAACTTCGTGGCAACCGTAGGCCTACAATGGGATGTAAGAGATATTGATTATAACCAGCTTAATATACCATATGTCTTAGCTGGGGCGGGAATAACAAATCTAGCACCTACTACCGTTTTGAAGGGCATTACGTACTCGTTACCTGCTTTCAAAACGGAAGGAGTAGCGTATGCCCGCTGGGTTGGCCAAATTCACTACGGCTTAGGCATGCCAGTTACGCTCACTCCGGCCACGCAACTCAGAATAGAAGGACGGTACACGCATGTGTTTAGTGACTATCTGGATGATGTCAGTGCTCAATACGTTGATAAAGCGACGGCCTCTATCATAGAGCAAAGTCTGGCTGATAGGCGAATTGCAGAAGGCCTTCCTTCCAACTCAGTTGGGGCTACAAGAGGAAATGGAAGCAAAAACGATGGGTATTTTCTGTTTACTTTACAGCTTATCGGTAAGTTTCGATGACTTACTACTATTCCTAAACCGACTAGAATGGCTTCCTTCATTGCAGCAATTGATCAGGGTACTACTAGCACCCGGTGTATCATCGTAGATAAACAGGGAAATATTCACTCAGTTGCTCAAAAAGAGCATACACAGATTTACCCTAAACCGGGCTGGGTAGAGCATGACCCTGAAGAGATATGGCAGAACACGCTGGAAGTGATTGCCAAGGCACGTATCCAACTTCACCTGGCAATACGCGACATTGAGGCTGTTGGCATCACGAATCAACGGGAAACGACCGTTGTTTGGAATAGCAAAACTGGTAAACCCTACCATAATGCCATTGTCTGGCAGGATGTCCGGACGGAAGACAAGGTGGCAGACTTAGCCAGAGATGGCGGTCCTGATCGGTTTCGGGCTAAAACAGGCTTACCGCTCGCCACTTATTTTAGTGGCCTTAAGCTGGGCTGGTTGTTAGACAACGTACCTGGGTTGCGTGAAGACGCTGAACGCGGTATGGCGTTATTCGGTACAATCGATACTTTCCTGATCTGGAACCTGACAGGTGGTCCTCAGGGCGGTGAGCATGTTACCGATGTGACGAATGCGAGCCGCACACAACTGATGGACTTGAAAACTCTGGATTGGGACGACGAATTACTCACAATCTTACGTGTACCCAGGACGATGTTGCCTGCCATAAAGCCTAGCAGTGGCCTGTTTGGAACAATCACATCAGAAGTAATACCTGGTGTGCCTATAACCGGCGTGCTGGGCGATCAGCAGGCGGCTTTAGTGGGGCAAACGTGTTTCGAACCTGGTCAGGCGAAGAATACCTACGGAACAGGCTGCTTTTTGCTAATGAATACGGGAACCGAAATTCGCGCCTCTACCTGCGGGCTGCTCACGACGGTAGCCTACCAGTTTGGCAATGAAGTGCCCCGTTATGCGCTGGAAGGCAGCGTTGCCATTGCTGGAGCGCTCGTGCAGTGGCTGCGCGATAACCTGGGAATTATTCAGACAAGCAGCGAAGTACAAACGCTGGCCGAGCAGGTAGAAGACAATGGCGGGACCTATATTGTGCCCGCCTTCTCTGGTTTATACGCCCCTTATTGGCGGACAGATGCGCGGGGAATTATGGCTGGCCTAACCCGGTTTGTCACAAAGCACCACATTGCCAGAGCCGCGCTTGAAGCCACGGCTTTCCAAACGTACGATGTGCTGCAGGCCATGCAGGAGGATGCCGACATTGCCTTGAAGACACTACGGGTTGATGGGGGTATGGTAGTCAACGATCTATTGATGCAGTTTCAAGCCGACATCAACAACGTACCTGTGATTCGGCCGAGGGTTACCGAAACTACTGCTATTGGTGCCGCCTACGCCGCTGGGTTGGCAGTTGGTTACTGGGAGTCCATCGATGAACTCAAGGCTAATTGGGGTGTGGAGGCAACATTCACGCCAGCTATGCCCGAAGGGAAACGGAGTGATTTACTGCTACATTGGCAGAAGGCCATTCAACGATCGTTTGATTGGGCCTGATATTTTTTTAACAGAATTCACGGCCGCCGGCGAAATCCTGTTGAAAACAAAGCTTGCCTTCCACTGTAGTTGAAAAGTTGCAATATATACCCGGTATTTCACTAAATTGAGATTGTTTAGTCTAAAAGAAAGAAGCGGTATGACATTCGATTACATCATTGTTGGTGCTGGCTCGGCGGGCTGTGTATTGGCCAATCGCCTCTCGGCTGACCCGGGAACATCGGTATTGTTGCTGGAAGCAGGGGCACCAGACAAAAAGCTGGAAATACACGTACCTGCGGCCTATTCTAAGCTAAACCGGACTTCGGTTGACTGGGCCTATGAGACAGAGCCACAGGAACATATCGATGGGCGGCGGTTATACCTACCCCGTGGCAAGACACTGGGTGGAAGTAGCTCTACCAACGCAATGGCCTACGTGCGTGGTAATAAAGCAGATTACAACGCCTGGGCGGCTCAGGGCAATACAGGTTGGGATTATGAATCGATTCTGCCCTACTTCAAACGCTCGGAATGCAACGAGCAACTGAATCAGTTAGACGCGCACTATCATGGGGGCGATGGCCCCTTGAACGTCACCTATGCCACCCGGTTTAGAACGCCGCTAGCCGATGCGTTTGTCGAAGCCTGCAAGCAATATGGTATTGCCGAAAACCAGGATATGAACGGGGCTAAACAGGACGGGGCAGGTCTACTTCAATTCACCATCAGGAATGGTAAGCGGCACAGCACAGCGGCGGCTTTCCTGAAACCTGTTCTTAATCGCCCGAACCTGACTGTTCGCACACAGGCGCATACGCAGCGTGTTGTAGTGAAAGATGGAAAAGCAGTAGGTATTGAGCTAACGACTGGTAAGAGCTTAACCGAAACCATTATAGCCCGTCGCGAAGTGATTCTGTCAGCAGGATCGTTCAATTCGCCGCAGTTACTGATGCTGTCGGGTATTGGGCCAACTGATGAGCTACGGAGGCACAACATCGATGTGAAATTTGAGCTACGGGGCGTTGGGCAGAACTTACAGGACCACCTTTTTGCCGGCGTCAGCTCACTCGCCAATCAACTGGTAGGTACCAATCACTGGCTGAAACCTGCTAATCAGCTAAAAGGGTTGTGGCAATACCTGACTGCTCAGAAAGGCCCGTTTACCATCAGCCCTCTGGAGGCCAATGCATTCGTGCGTACACAGGAGGCCTTGCAGCAGCCGGATCTACAGCTTCATTTTGCCCCTATTCACATTGGCGATGACTACAAACCTGACTTTTACGACGTAAACACGTTTCCAACAAAAGCCGATGGCTGGTCTATTCTGCCAACGCTGTTACAGCCAACCAGTCGTGGGTACGTTGGGTTGCGGTCGGCGAACCCGATGGAAGCGCCGGTGATTCAGCCGAATTTCATGTCGACGGAAAAAGACCGGCAGTTGTTGCTCACCGGTGTAAAAATGGCGTTGGAACTGAACCGATCGGCTGCTTTTTCTCACTGGCGCGAACGGGCGTTAGTACCAGCCGATAACGCCTCAGACGAAGCCCTGATGGCGCATATCCGTAGAATCGTCGAAACAGTGTATCACCCGGTAGGTACGTGCCGGATGGGCCAAGATGAAGGAGCCGTTGTAGACGATCAATTGCGGGTGCGGGGCATCGACGGATTGCGCGTTGTTGATGCGTCTATCATGCCAACGATTATTTCGGGCAACACAAATGCACCGGTCATTATGATTGCCGAAAAAGCGGCCGATCTGATTCTGGGTCGCGAACGGCAACGAACTACCGCCAAAAATGCGACTACCGCCTAGAAGACTGCTGATACGAGGCTAATTTATCTACTTTTGGGGCTGCAAAGCCCCTTTTTTGTGCATGTCAGTTTTCAGTTCAATTTCTTCCCGCACGGCTGATCGCTGGGTGGCTGGTGCCATTTGTTTGCTGGCTACTGGCTTCTATGTCGCCATTGTCCGGTATGCGATCAACGTACCTCAGGTCGACGATTTCCTGTATATCGATAGCATTCGGCGCATTACAACCGCTGGGACACCGTTTTCGGAAGTAATACGGCTGCTGGTCGAGCAACATAACGACCATCGAATTCTACTTTCCCGCTTACTCGTCCTAGCCGATTACTGGGTTGAAGGCCAGGTAAACTACCGCACCCTTGCGCTCATTGGCAGCATAAGCATAGCCGGTGTAGTATGGCAGGTATATCGCTTATTCAGGCAGGCAGGGTTGTCGTCCTGGCTGCTGCTGCCCGTTGCGCTACTCTTGTTTCAACCCTCTTACCAGGAAGATGTGTGGTGGGTGTTGTGTCTCCTGCAACATACCCTGACGCTGTGGTTGATGGTGATCGTCTTTCGCCTGCTGATCCGCCCCGAAACGTCGGCACAGGTTGGTGCACTGGCGCTGGGCGGACTGGTCCTGTACTCAAATAGCAATGGGCTGTTTATGTGGGTAACCATAATTGGTCTGTTGCTGCTAACCCGCCAATGGAAATGGGCTACCATCTGGACTACAACTGGAGCAGTGCTGATCGGCCTTTACTTCAGCATCAACTACAACTTTATTGCTAAGGATTCGCTGGTAACCGTTGCACAACATCCTGACTGGGTCGTTAAAAGTATCATCAGCTTTACGGGCAGCGCCGTTTACTTCGATCAGCGACGCTGGTTTCTATTGCCGGGCCAATGGTTTGTGCTAGCACTTGGCGTCCTGGTGTTGAGCACCATCGTGGTGAGCTGGCTACGGCTGCTTAGCCAACCTGCCAGACGAATTTCGCCAGCAATACTACCATTCCTAGGGCTGGGCATGGTGCTGATTGGCTCAGGTGTAGCGGCTGCTCTGACGCGAAGCGACGGTAGTTTAATGATTATAGACCGGTATCAGGTTTACGCCGTATGGTGCCTGGTTGTTGGGTACGTGTTGCTAGTCATGCAGTTAACCGATCGGCTCCGGAAACTTGCCGGGCTAGTAGGACTGGGGTTTACCTGCTGGTTCTGGCTCAATGCCTGGTTACTGTATGGCCCTCAGTTAGCCGATCGGTACAACAGGCAGGTAGCCGAAGGCATAGCGCTCAAACAATACCGGTATTCGGTGCTAAGCCAGCGGTTTGGAATGGACCCTTACTGGCAGCGTGGCTGGGTAGAGGCGATGAACCGGGGAATTTATCAGGTTCCAGACCTACCCGAGATCCGTGGTATCGAGACCGCTATGCGTTCCGTGGCTAGTCGAGATACTGTTACTCAGTTTAGTACGGCGGTCAGACGGTTGTCGTTCCTGAATGCCGATGCTTGCTTTATTGAACAGGATACCCTGGCTAAGCCTGATTTTATGTACCTGCGGTCGGCTACCAACTGGTATGTGCTACCCGCTCAGCGTAGGCCAAAGCCCATCATGAAGCCCTGGCTCGCTAATAAAGGTGTGAAATCAGTTGTGCTGCCCGTGATGCTGAAGCCAGGTACGTATCGGCTCGGCTGGGTACGTCACACAAACGGTAGCTGGCTGACTACCCTCACTCAGCAGGAAATTTCCATTCCACTGCAATAGGTTTAGAGCATCGTAACCGAAGAAGGCCACTCAAACGGGGAGTGGCCTTCTTCGGTTACGATGCTCAGAATGAAACTAGAAAAACAGAATCCTGATCGTAAACGGGCTGGTTCCATAAAGAATCTGGTCAGTTGTTGAACTGGAATAACTGACATTATACAGTGCTGATAAGTTAGCTGAGAAAAGGCGGCCAATTGGTTGCGAGTATGTAACGCCAAGCCAAGTCGCTGTTGAAAGACCTGTAGTAGGTATATTCGGAGTGACTAATAGACTCGTTAGGCTATACGAACGCTGGTCAAGCTCAACATGGGCATAGATGTTGGGAATCAAGGCGGGCAGAATCTCATACATCCCAAAAACCCGGCCTGAATACTGGTTAAGGTTGTATCCATAGTAGTTTTTTAAATTGGAGTAGGTGTACCCTACCCCCAGACCAGCTACAAAATGCTCAGATACCTGGTAAGCAACCACCGGCGATACGCCGATGCTGAATGGGTTGAACTGAAGCGCTGAAATGCCGCCGCCAAACCGAATCCGTTCTTTTATCGGTAATGGCTCGCCAGTTGGCGTTTGCGATTTCAATGGTGTCTGGCCCTGATCGCGACGTTCTTCCGGGTCTTCGGTAATCTGCCCGAAGGCTACGCTGCTGGTCAATAGCGCAACCAGCAGTAACAAATGGTGTATATGTCTCATAATAGTCCGCCGAAGCGGTAGTGTCACAACAAAAATCAGTGTAAATAACGATATAACGGGTCGCTTTCGCGTGAAGGAACCGTTAAAACACGAACTCCTTTACGTCAGTATCATTGAGTAGTCGTTTAATGCATTTCTCATGCGCCTGCTCGGGCCCGGAAACCTTCCAGCGACCAATAATCTCAGTACCAATACGCTGTTGCGGGCCTCTTCGTGGCGACAAACCGTACTCAATAAAAATGCGTTCGTACTGGTTCAGCGTCTTGTTCTTGTAGGTGGTCACTACTTTATACTCGCGGGTCTGGTTAAGGCGCGTGATTCGGTACGATAGTTTGGCCAGAAAAAGAAGCGAACCCATGATCAGGCCAAAGCCCGCAAGCGCAATATCATAGTGACCGGCACCGAGACTCATGCCCAGGGCAGAAACGGCCCAAACGGTTGCCGCGCTGGTGAGCCCCTTCACCCGGTTTTCTTCTTTGTAGATCAACCCGGCGCCTAAAAAACCAATGCCATTGACAATGTTGGCCGCTATACGGTCGTCGCCTACGCGACCTGCTATCATGGTGAAGAGCGTTGCCCCCACGCAGATCATGATGGTGGTTCGGAAGCCCGCTGCTTTGGAACGGTACTCACGCTCAGCACCAATTAGCCCACCCAGAAGTAAAGCTAGCCCAAGCGGCATCATGTCTTCGACGTAGAAGGTCATTTTGGTGAGTTTACAGTTTCCCGTTTGCTGGTTGGTGGGCCGCTGCCGGATCAGGAGCAACGTACCTGCGGCATTTTTTCATACTTGTTCATCAGTAACTGGTCAACGAAAACTGAACGTAGTAGCGCTATTTTCCGTTGAAAATTAGATAAGGTAACGCTAATTCAACGCATGATTCAACCCGCCGAAACCGACGTTATGACCAGTAGGCCTACTGGCCCATCTGATAAGTCGGTCGACCATCTGGACCCCAAACAGTTCATCATTATCAAGGGGGCGAAGGTACATAATCTCAAGAATATTGATGTAGCCATTCCGCGCAACAAGCTGGTGGTGGTAACGGGCCTGTCGGGCTCCGGCAAGTCGTCGCTGGCGTTTGATACATTGTTTGCCGAAGGGCAGCGCATGTACGTTGAGAGCCTGAGCAGCTACGCCCGCCAGTTTTTGGGTCGGATGGAAAAACCGGAAGTGGAGTACATCAAAGGAGTATCCCCGGCCATTGCAATCGAGCAGAAAGTGACCTCCCGAAACCCCCGCTCTACGGTAGGTACGTCGACGGAGATTTATGACTACCTGAAACTGCTGTTTGCGCGGGCCGGACGTACCTACTCGCCCGTGTCGGGCAACGAGGTGAAGAAAGATACGGTGACCGATGTGGTCCGTTTCATTTTCCAGCAACCCGAAGGCACCCGGGTGATGGTGATGGCCCCACTCTACGTGCGCGAAGACCGGACGGTAGCCGATGAGCTAAAGATTCTGCTTCAGAAAGGCTACACCCGTCTGGTGGCCGATGGCCAGGTATTCCAGATGGAAGACTTGCTCGATGAAGCTACCAAACTAGCCGAAACTGGCAAAGAGGGCGATCTGGTTCGTTCATTGCTGCCTGATCAGGACGCTACGCTGGAAATCCTGATCGACCGGAGTACAGTACAGTTCGATGCCCAGGGTGAACCCGACGAAGACACGCAGTATCGGCTCTCCGATTCAGTGCAAACGGCTTTTAGCGAAAGCGACGGATCGTGCCGGGTCGAGGTGCTGGGTAGCGACAACGTAGCTGGCCAGTCCCGGTCGTTTTCTGATCGGTTCGAGCTGGATGGTGTCGCGTTCGAGGAGCCAAGCGTGAATCTGTTCACCTTCAATAACCCGTATGGTGCCTGCCGCCGTTGCGATGGCTTTGGTAAAGTGCTGGGTATTGACTCCGACCTGGTTATTCCCGATAAAAACCTGTCGCTGTTCGAGGGGGCTATTGCGCCCTGGCGGAGTGAGAAAATGAGCGAGGAATACATGAAGCCGCTGCTTCGGAACGGTATTCGCTTCGACTTTCCTATTCATCGCCCGTACAAAGAACTGACGCCCGAGCAGAAAGAGTTGCTCTGGACGGGCAACAAGTACTTCAGCGGCCTCAACGACTTTTTTGCCTTTGTCGAAAGTCAGACATTCAAAGTGCAGTACCGGGTCATGCTGTCGCGGTATCGGGGCAAAACCACCTGCCCGGAGTGCCGTGGCTCACGCCTCCGCCGCGATGCCAGCTTCGTGAAAGTAGCGGGCAAATCCATTACTGATCTGGTGCTGATGCCCATTGCCGAATCGGCCGCGTTCTTCCGCACCATCGACATTCCCACCGCGCAACGCAAAATTGCCGACCGCATCCTGATCGAAATTCAGAATCGGCTTGATTATATGGAACGCGTTGGCCTGGGCTATCTGACGCTGAACCGACTGACCAATAGCCTGTCGGGCGGTGAATATCAGCGTATTAAGCTGGCAACGTCGCTCGGCTCGGCGCTGGTGGGGTCCATGTACATTCTCGACGAGCCAAGTATTGGCCTGCACCCCCGCGATACCCAACGCCTGGTGAGTGTGCTGGAAACCCTGCGCGACATGGGCAATACGGTCATCGTGGTGGAGCATGAAGAAGAGGTGATGCGCGCCGCCGATCAGATCATCGACATCGGCCCCGAAGCCGGTTCTGGCGGTGGTCATCTGGTGTTCCAGGGCACCTGGAATGAAATAGCAGCGAGCAAGGAGCATGTGGCAGGTAATAAAGGAGAACCGAACGCCGCGCCCATGGCCCTACGCACCTGGCACAGTCATACCCTCGATTTCCTGACGGGGCGAGAGAACGTACCTGTGCCTGCATTCCGGCGCGTACCGACCCACTGGATCGACCTGAAAGGAGCCCGCGAACATAACCTGAAAGACGTCGACGTGCGGTTTCCGCTCAACACGCTCACGGTGGTGACGGGCGTGTCGGGCTCCGGCAAATCGACGCTGATTCGGAAAGTGTTATTCCCGGCGTTGTGTCGATTGAAGGGCGATGCGGGCGAAGAAGCCGGTAAATATTCAGAGCTGAAAGGCTCGGTCGATCGGATTTCGGCCATCGAAATGATCGACCAGAATCCAATTGGTAAGTCGAGCCGGTCCAATCCGGTCACGTATATCAAAGCCTACGATTATCTCCGGCAGGTCATGGCCGACCAGCCCGTATCAAAAGCACGTGGTTACAAACCGAGCCATTTCTCGTTCAACGTCGATGGGGGCCGTTGTGAAGTGTGCCAGGGTGAAGGCGAGGTGAAAGTGGAAATGCAGTTTATGGCCGATATTTTCCTGAAATGTGAAGGCTGTAATGGCCAACGTTTCAAGCAGGAAGTGCTGGAAGTGACGCTGGCCGAGAAAAACGTGTCGGACATGCTGAGCCTGACTGTCGATGAAGCCATTGACTTTTTCCGAAAAGTGGAGCCAAAAATGGCCGATAAACTGATGCCATTGCAGGAAGTTGGCCTGGGTTATATTGGCCTTGGGCAATCGGCCAACACGCTGTCGGGTGGGGAAGCCCAACGGGTGAAGCTGGCGTCGTTTCTGGGTAAAGGCAACCCAAATAAAGGGCAAACGCTGTTCATTTTCGACGAACCAACCACCGGCTTGCATTTTCACGACATTCGTAAACTGCTAAAAGCCATCAACGCGCTGGTCGACCAGGGCGATTCGGTGATTATCATCGAGCATAATATGGAGGTGATCAAATCGGCCGACCATATCATTGACCTTGGCAAAGAAGGCGGCGACGCGGGTGGGTACGTTACCTTCACCGGTACGCCCGAGCAGATGGTTGCGCTCGGCGAAGGCGTGAGCTACACGGCCGATTTTTTGAAAGGAAAATTGTAGAAAACGGCCCAATAAGCTGCTACTAAAAAACGTGCGTTGGTAAGTTGTACATTTGCCAGCGCACGTTTTTTGCTGATCGTATGGAGCCGCCCTATCTTGCAGCTTCTGTCTCGCTATTCCTATGAAAGCCCTGATTGTTTGTACGAACCATACCGATTATCCCACGAAAGCCCAGAAAACGGGTCTCTGGCTCAGCGAAGCCACGCATTTCTATGATGAATTGCAGGATCGCAACATCCAGTTCGATTTTGTGAGCCCGAAGGGCGGGCCAATTCCGCTCGATCAGCGAAGCGTTGAATCGCGCGATACAACGAATGAAAAATGGATGCACAATCCGGCTTTTCAGGAAAAACTTGCCAACTCGATGCGCCCCGACGAGGTGAACCCCGCTGATTACCAGATCATCTACTTCACCGGTGGCCACGGCACCATGTGGGATTTTCCTAACGATACCAACCTGCAAACCATTACCCGGGATATTTACGAGCAGGGTGGTATGGTAGCCGCGGTTTGCCACGGCGTAGCCGGATTGCTGAACGTGAAACTATCAGACGGAACCCTTTTTCTCAAGAATAAGCAGGTGACGGGCTTCTCGAATATGGAAGAGAAAATCGTACGCCTTACCGAAGAAGTACCCTTCCTGCTGGAAGATGAATTGAAGGCGCGCGGTGCTATTTACAGCAAATCGCTGATTCCCTACGTGCCTCACCTTGAAGTTGATGAGCGTCTGGTAACGGGCCAGAACCCACTATCAGCCCGGAAAGTAGGCCGGAAAGTAGTGGAAGAAATGTTTGAAAAGTAAGCCTGGATAGTCGTATAGAAAATAGCCTGAGTCTGGAAAGTCACCACTAAACCGGCTTTTCAGACTCAGGACTATTTTTTATACGACTATCCAGACTAGATCACCACATGCGGGAACAGTGCCCGGAAGGTGGGAAGAATCTGATCTTTTTCGGATACGTTCGGGTTGGTAATGCCCCAGTCGATATTCAGGTCGGGGTCATCCCAGCGAATGCCGCCTTCTGCCTGCTTGTTATACACGTTTGTGCATTTGTAGCTGAAAATACTGTCTTCCAGCGCGACAAATCCGTGGGCAAATCCGGCCGGAATCCAGGCCATATTCGCCAGTTTCGCATCCAGCAGAAACGTCTCGTATTTCCCGAAAGTAGGGGATTCCGGGCGGCAGTCAACGGCTACGTCAAGCACCTGTCCGGTAATAACACGAACCAGTTTTCCCTGGGCAAAAGGTTCAGTCTGAAAGTGAAGTCCACGCAGAACACCTTTTGTTGAAAAGGATTGGTTATCCTGCACAAAATCGAATGGTAAGCCTAATGAAGCAAATAAGGGCTTGTTGTACGACTCGAAAAAGTGGCCGCGTTCGTCTTCAAAAATGCGGGGGGTCAATTCGATCAGACCATCAATGTCTGTTTGGCGTACGATCATAGTACAATGTCATGTAGTTGGTGCAAAAATAGACTTCTCTACACTACGTTCGTACTTTTGGGCTGTTCCATTTTAGGTACTGGCAAAAAAGCGTATGAACTATCAGGCCCTGGCGGCGCAAATCCGGCAAAAAAAATCGTACCTCTGCGTGGGGTTAGACACCGACAGTCAGAAACTGCCACCCCATCTGGCGAACGTACCTGACCCGGTTTTTGAATTCAATAAAGCTATTATCGACGCCACTGCGCCCTATGCGGTAGCGTATAAACCCAACATTGCGTTTTACGAAGCCCAGGGGCCACGCGGCTGGGAAAGTCTACAAAAAACGCTGGACTATATTCCAAAAGACTGCTTCACCATCGCCGATGCTAAACGCGGTGATATTGGCAACACATCGGGTCTCTATGCCCGTGCTTTCTTTGACCCTTCGGCGGCTGGCCTCAACTTCGACGCCATCACGGTAGCGCCCTACATGGGGCACGATTCGGTGCTGCCCTTCCTCGATTATCCCGGCAAATGGGTGATTCTACTGGCCCTGACCAGTAACCCCGGCAGTGCTGATTTTCAGCGCCAGCAGGTTGATAATGAGACGCAGGAACTGTTCGAGACGGTGATTCAGAAAGCGCAGACCTGGGCCACCCACGAACAACTGATGTTTGTAGTAGGAGCTACCCAGGCCGATCAGATCGCCCGAATTCGGGAGCTGGCCCCCCATAACTTTCTGCTGGTGCCGGGTGTTGGCGCACAGGGCGGCTCATTGGCCGATGTCTCCAGAAATGGCCTCACCAAAGATGGTGGCTTGCTGGTCAACGCGTCGCGCAGCATCTTATATGCATCGGCCGGCCCCGATTTTGCCGAAGTCGCCGCAGCCGAAGCGAAGGCGATTCAGGCCGAGATGGCAACGTACCTGAGCTGATTTAGCGACAAGCTGACCTAGTTGACTCGCTTATAGCTGATCGTATAATAAAATGTGCCCATCGGCCCGGATGGGCAGCTTCGCTGGGTTGGGAAGCCAAATTCGTTGACGCGCTGGCTTTCATACACCATAGTGCCCACAGTACAGTAAAATTGGTCAAACGAAGTCGAACAATTCTTTATCGTTCTGGAAATTAAATTGTTGTTGGTCAGTGGGTTGTCCAGTATAACTAGTGCAAGACCAGGCGAAAGTGTCTGGTCAGAAACCGCTATCAGCGCCGCCATGATCTGAAATTCTTTACTGGTTGAAAATATGTTCTGTTGCTGATCGTATTGCTGGTCGAGTATCTGAGTGAATTGCTTCGCGTTTCTTTCTTCGCTCTTCTTCGATTCAGTCAGGTAATCCAGATGACCCTGGCTATCCAGATAGAGCCGACCCAGCGTAACATTCGTATTGACCGGATACCCCGCCTGATTCAGCGCAATGCTAACCTGCTTCACCGCCTGATTGCCAATCTGCGCCTGGGCAGTAAGTGTACTTCCGGCGTAGGTCAGGCTGAAACTAGACGACTGGCTATACGTTTGACCCGTATTGTCGAACAGTCTTGTGTTGAGCGTAATAACAGCTAAGCGATTGTTGGCGTAGGAAAACTGCACCCAGGGCGTAGCGGTAACATTACCAAAAGAAGTAAGCGACGAATCCCGAACAGACAGGAGCTGATTCGCGCTGTTGTAGGCAAACAGCGAACGGTATACCAAATGGGCCAACCCGCCTTCGGCATGCCACTCAATCGACGTAGGCAGCAATACTGGTTTTTGGAGAGGCTGTGAGTTGATCATCGATTGATCCTCACAGGAAAGCAGACCCGCGGTGAGCGAGCCCAAAATCAGAAGCAGTAGAAAGCGAATCGAGCGAGCCATAGCCAGTAATTAATAAGTTGAGTGTAAATGGGTGTACGTAATCAGTTAGCAGTAGGGCGAATTGTTAATGACGCGCCGACCAGAAACGGGTGGATAACCAATTGCCGATCGTTGCTGAAAATGGGGCTAAACCCATACTGAACAGTTGGCCCCAACTGGAGCGAATAAGCGTTTTTTAGCGGTATTCCCATCGTTAATGCCGCCTGCCCCCATAAAAGCGTTTGCCCGGTGGCGGGTAGGTACGTTCCCTGTCCACCCACACGGGCTGCATAACGGCCGGGACGTTTACCCAGTGTGTATTCTTTGGTCAAACCAGCTCCCAGCATAGTCAATGAACTGTTTTCAGCGACCGACCGGCCCAATCGGGTAACTCGATATTCGTTCAGGCCCGTAGGCTCAATTCGATACTCGTTGGTTGCCAGGTCGTAGTAAGCCCAGCGCCTTAGCTGACCGACCGTGAGCTGAACGGCAAACTGCTGCCACACCAACCCGCCACTGACCTGATAGCCCCATGTTGGCGACGAAAAGGAGGACGGTGCATCGACCTGCTGCACGTATGTTTCAGGCCTGGCCATAATAGTCATCAACTGAAACGTACTCAGAGGCGATACACTGGCCAACCAGCGTAAGGGCACCGGGCGGCTTTCCGCAGTGGCTTCGGTCAATTGTTGAGGTAGTTGTACCATCGGCCGTGTAATGGTGTAAACAGGTACACGAGACTGGCGGATCGCTACAGGTTGTAACCCGATCAGCGCCTCCTGCCCGACAATACGATCAGAGACGGCTGGTCCAGACAGTATGCGAACAGGAGTTGATAGCGCCAAATTCGGATTTGCCTGCTTTTCGGTACGGAACGTTGGCCCGCGGTCGACTGATTGATTGGCCTGATTAAGGACTGGGGATAGACGTACCTGATTGGTGGCTAGCCGCGACCGGCCAGCCCGCGCCACAGTTGGAGCGTAAACTGACTGGCGAGGCAGTGTTGCCTTCGTGTCTGAAACCAGATTATCTGACTGCACCTTTTGTATCGTTGGTTGAGCCGATGAGCCAACTGGCTGATCAGTAGCCCGATCGCCGTTAGCAACAACAGCAACCCGATCCAGGGTAACCGCTGACCTCGTCTGAGCTTGAGGCGAAACGGCATTGGTCTGTCCAGGAATTGGTCGCCTGGATTGGCCAAAAACCAACCGATTGGATTGACCATTGGGAGCCCGGCGAATCTGGGTTCGACGTGGCCCGTAAAGCGCCCCACCAATCAGTAGTAGCAGGAGAACAGCCAGAGCAACGTACCTGGAACGCCTGGTTGGAGCGGCAGCTATTTGTTGCCATATACGCTTTTTGAGCGACCTCGACGGCGTGCGCTCAAAGTCCTTGAAAACCTGCTGGAAGCGTTCTTTCAAGGCTTTATCAGTCGAATCATCCGAAGAATTCATGACGTTTGAGGCCGTTTTGATGACTAAGTTTACTCAATAAATGCTTTGCCCGGCTATACTGCGAGCGCACCGTTGCCTCTGGAATACCCAGTAGCATGGCGATGTCGGCGTGGGTGTAATCTTCGATCAGATACAGGTTTACGACCAGCCGATACTGGTCGGGCAACTGATTGATAAAAGCCAGCAGGGCATTGAGATTGAGTTGGTTGACCATCGATTCATAATCGTCGCTGACCAGTTCTTCGGTGCTCTCTTCATAGGGGTCGAAACGTTCCTGTGGGCGGGTGGTCCGGTTATAATAATTGATTGCCGTTCGCACAATGATCGATTTCACCCAGCTATCGGCCGAGTCTGGCTTATTCAACTCCTGGATATGCTGAAAGATGCGGATAAACGCTTCCTGAAAAATATCCTCTGCTTCCGCCACCGTTCGGGCGTAGCGTACGCAAACCCCCAGCATTCTGTTTTTATACCGTTCGTAGAAAGCATGCTGCGCCTGCGCCTCCTCGCGCTGGCAGCCAAGCACCAGATCGCGCAGGGTCGGGTATTTCTTACGGCCAACTAATGCCATCTGAATGAGCCGGTTAAGAGCGAGTAGCCAGCGGCTACACCAGGTTCAGGTACGTCCGGCGCACAAGCTGCCCCTGCTGATCGAAGGTCATAAACCAGGTTTGCCGCCCTTTCTGCAGGTTAACCGTGTAGGTGGTTACCCCGGCATACTGGCTTTTGCCGAGCAGACTAAACTGGCCACTATTGCTGAATTCCACCAGTTCGGGCGTTTGCTGCAGGTACGTTTGTATCGAGGCCGGTAACTGATTGATGAAGGAATAATACTGGGTATTGGCCGAGCCAGTGGCGGTAAGTAATTGACCGTTTTCCGCATAGGTCAGGTTGTAGTAATTATTGTTTTGCTGCACCGAAACGGCATACTGCTTTTTGTTTTGGGCATCAACAGTCACTAGTGCGTAACTAAAGGTAGCGCCCTGTGCCGTCAGCGACTGTTGGATAACGAGCGGTAGATCGAGCAGTGTTTCGGTGCGGAATTCCAGTTGATTGCTGGGCAGCAACTCTGTCACGTAGGTGATCTTACCGTTTACACTGGTGACGGTCCAGCGGAACGTGTAGCGGTTTCCCTGCCAGTCATAATCAGCAAAAAGAAACTGCCCACTATTGCCACCATCTTTAAACCAGCTATAATCCTGCACTCTAAGGTTTGTGAACGTACCTCCGTCGATAACGGTGTTACGGACCAGGGAAGACAGCGAATCCGGTACCGACTGTGTTTGCAACTGATAGGCGATCAATAACTTTTGTGGGTTGGCGGCGGCGCTGTATCGGGCCGATTGCTGCGTGAAATTTGCCTGCCACACCCGATTTTTCTCCAGGGTTTTAAAGACCATAGCTGTCGCTCCCGGATACTGATTGGTAAGGGCCTGAATAGCGCTTGCCGGAACCGTTTCGGTAGGAGCGGGTTGCTCATCGGTTACCCGGTTACAGGCCAGTTGGGAGACGAAGAGAAGCGAAATCAGGAATGCGTTTTTCATGTGTCGAGCAGGTTGGCTGTATCTGGTTAACGTGTGGTTACCGAAATGAGCCAGCGGTGAAGTTAGTCAGTGATATAGACACCGTACGCACTCGCCGTTGTTGCATAGCCCTGCTTTATTTTTTACGGTGGCTAGCAGTTATCTACATCAAAACCCGCTTCCTGATCTGCAACTTTTTGATTACAAGCGCATTAGTAGCATTGGCGTTGGACTCATCAACCACTAAATGTTAAACGAGCCTTTCTGGAGAATAACAGCAACCAGCCCACCGGTTGGTGAACTGGGCAAAGCAGGTAGCCTGAGATGGAAACGTACCTACTCGTCTATTCCCGGTCGATCGCCAACAGCGTTTGTAGCAGCAGATTGGCACCATTACCAATGTCGACCCCTTTTGAGAATTCTTTGGGCGAGTGACTAATGCCGCCAACACTGGGTATGAAAATCATGCCGACTGGGGCAATCTGAGCCATCTCCTGGGCATCATGTCCGGCCCCGCTTTGCATGTACCGATGCGAAAAGCCTAGCGATTTGGCTGCCCCGATGATTTTATCCTGAATGGATTTGGCCGTAAGAGCGGGCGTTACCCCGACAGACGACTGCACAAATGTGATCGGTGTTTCCTGCGCTTTGGCAATTGCCTGTGCTTTGGCCTCTACTTCATGAAATAGCGTCCAGATCTTATCATGCGACAGATCCCGTATTTCGACGCCCAGCACCACCTTGCCCGGAATAACATTATACGCCCCCGGCTCGGCCGAAATTTTGCCGATCGTGCCCACCTGCCGACCTTCATGGCTGGTGATTACCTCATTCAGGGCGACAATCAGTTTAGCGGCCGACAGTAGTGCGTCGCGTCGGGCATTCATGGGCGTGGTGCCGGCATGATTGGCCGCCCCCTCGATCGTGGCATCCCAATGTTCAATTCCAACGATGCCTTCCACCACGCCAATCTGTAGTTGCTCGGTCATCAGGATACCACCCTGTTCGATGTGCAGTTCGATAAAAGCAACTACGTCGCCCTTTTTTCGCACTACTTTGCTGAGGCTGTCCGGGTTACCGCCAATGGCCCGGATGCCGTCGGCGATGGTCAGGCCGCTCTGTGTTACCGATTTCAGGGCGGCTGGGGTTATTTTGCCGATCATGGCTCCACTACCCACTGTACCACCTTCTTCATTTGAAAAAATGATGAGTTCGAGCGGGTGTTCGGTAACGACGTTGTTTTCGTTGAGGGTTTCGATCAACTCCAACCCGCTAATCGAACCGAGGGGGCCATCGTAGTTGCCCCCATTGGGTACGGAATCAATATGAGAGCCAAAGGTGATGGGCTTCAGAGCTGGATTCTTTCCTTCTCGGCGACCGATGATGTTACCCGCGTAGTCGATCGTTACGTTGAGTTTGGCTTTTTTCATCAGCCCGATAAAGTAAGCGCGTCCTTCCTGATCGGCTTTGCTGTAGGCCACCCGCCCATTCCCTCCGTTGGCCAATTCACCAAATTTCGACAGTTCTAGCAGCCGGGTCTGAATTCGCCGCTGATTGATTTTCAGGCTGGTTGGCTGCGTTTGAGCAATGGTTCCAGACGAAGCCAGGAGTAAACAGACGAGTAG
The DNA here is from genome assembly GCF_964250085.1 of uncultured Fibrella sp. Classification (NCBI taxonomy): domain Bacteria; kingdom Pseudomonadati; phylum Bacteroidota; class Cytophagia; order Cytophagales; family Spirosomataceae; genus Fibrella; species uncultured Fibrella sp. The sequence goes on from NZ_CAXUEC010000008.1 coordinate 18,509, forward strand.
CGTGTTTTTCATTTTTTGATTTCTATTGAAGTTAAATTATGTGTGATTGGCAAAGCTGGGGTAAAAACGTCCAGGTGGCCCTTACACGTAGGATACATACCTAAAAAACGCTGAAATAGAGCCTAATCATGTTTAAGATGGAGGCCTGTCTGGCTAAAGTTAGGCTAACCTGTGCCAACTTTAGGCGTAAGCGATGCAACTTTGAGCAGCATACATCAACCACTAACCCTTAAACGAGACCTTGTCATTTATTCCTGCTTCTGAATCGCCCGCCGAACTATCGGTGAAGGCCGTTATCGTTGGTGCGCTGTTTGGCGTGCTGTTCGGGGCCGCTACGGTCTATTTATCGCTGAAAGCCGGTTTGTCGGTGTCGGCGTCCATCCCGATTTCGGTGCTGGCCATCTCGCTGGGACGGCGTTTTCTGAACACGACCATTCTGGAAAACAACATCATCCAGACCACCGGTTCGGCGGGCGAAAGCATCGCGTCGGGGGTGGTGTTCACCATGCCCGGTTTCTTGTTCCTGACCGACGGAGCCTCTGCCGATTTTTTCAACTACTGGACGATTCTGACGCTGGCTATTGTGGGCGGGCTGGTAGGTACGTTGATGATGGTGCCGCTGCGCCGCTCCCTGATCGTGCAGGAACATGACACCTTGCCTTACCCCGAAGGAACGGCCTGCGCCTCGGTGCTGATTGCCGGTGAAAAAGGCGGTGATTTTGCTAAAACGGCCTATCTGGGTCTGGGTGTGGCTTTTTTGTACGCGGCCCTGCAAAAAGTGCTGCACGTGGTGGCTGAAGTGCCCGTCTGGGCAACTAACCAGGTAAACCGCTACTTTCCGTCGGCGCAGGTAGCGGGCGAGATCACGCCGGAATACCTGGGTGTGGGCTACATCATCGGTTTTCGTATTTCGGCGGTGCTGGTGGCGGGTGGTTTTCTCGCCTGGCTGGGTTTGATCCCACTGCTGGCGTCGGTGGTGCCGGGCGAAACCATTGCCCTGCAACTCCAGAAACTGGGCTACCTCGCCGACCTTGCCAAAGCCGGCGGGCCAGGCGGCTGGAATCCCGATACGAAAACATTTACCGACACGGCCGCCGCCATTTACCGGGCCTACATTCGCCAGATTGGGGCCGGTGCCGTTACAGCGGGTGGGTTTATGACGCTCCTCAAAACGATTCCCACTATCGTTTCATCGTTCAAGGCATCTATCGGAAGCGGAGCCGGTTCCAACGCCGAACTGGCCAGTCAACCTGGCGGTATCTTGCGAACCGATGTTGAACTGAGTGGGCGGTTTGTCATTATTGGCTGCCTTGTACTGGCCGTGTTGATGATCCTGCTGCCGCAAATTCCCGGCGACACGTACCTGACCAAAGCGCTGATTGCCATCCTGGTGCTCGTCTTTGGCTTTTTCTTCGTCACCGTCGCCAGCCGCATCGTGGGCCTGATCGGGTCTAGTTCATCACCGGTTTCGGGCATGACCATCGCCACCATTATGGGCACAGCTCTGATCTTCATTGGCATCGGCCTGACGGGACGTACCTACGAACCGGCCGTACTGGTGGTTGGTAGTCTGATCTGTGTGGCCGCCGCCAATGCCGGAGCCACCTCCCAGGATTTGAAAACGGGTTACCTCGTGGGTGCTACACCGCGCGCGCAACAACTGGCGCTGTTGGTTGGCGTTGTGGTCTCGTCGCTGGTAGTGGGTGCCACGGTGAAACTGCTCGATACACCCACGCCCGATCTGGTGGCGCAGGGCATCACCCATGCCATTGGCACCGACAAATTCCCTGCGCCGCAGGGCACGCTGATGGCTACGCTCATCAAAGGCTTGCTGTCATTCAACCTCGACTGGCAGTTTGTGCTGGTGGGGGCCGTGCTGGCCTTCGTCTTTGAACTGATCGGCGTGAGTGCACTAGCCTTCGCCGTGGGCCTCTACCTGCCTCTGTCGACAACGCTGCCCATTTTTGCGGGTGGCTGCGTGAAAGCCTTCACCGACTGGCGTAAAAAGAAACCAGCCCCTCATGCTGGTATGGCTCTGGAAGAAGAAATGGAGGAAACCGATGACCTGAGCAAAGGCAATCTCTTCGCCACGGGTTTGGTGGCTGGTGGCGCATTAGCAGGTGTGCTGGTGGCGCTACTGTCCGTCAACGATAATGTATACACAGCTCTGTCGAAGCTGTCGCTCGAACCGGTGCTGGAAAGTGCGTTTGGTGATGGGGGCTACCAACTACTGGGCGCGCTGTTCTTCGCTGGCCTTGCCGGTATGTTAGGCTGGATGGGACTCCGGAAATAGATTATATAGCTGGTGACGCCTGCTATAAGGCGTCACCAGCTATAAATCATTGGTAGTTATCGATTTCGCTCAGTTATGATCATGAAAAGAATAGTAGCCATTTCTGCCTTTCTTCTTTACGCTCAGCTAGGGCTGGGGCAGGCTAAACGTCTGTCTATTCCACTGTACGGCAGTGGCGATACGTCACTCTGGTTTAACTGGCAAAAAGAGAAATTTAGTCAGGTCGGGTTACTTGATTTAGTCACGGCCACAGATAGCCTACACGTTCGTCTGTCAACCGAGACGCAGGCAGTAGACATATGGACAAGCGATCTCAAAACATTTCATGGATCTTTTGCCAACTTCACGACGAGATATGATCCCGAAAAAATTAGAAATCCAAGCAAAAAACAAGACAGGATTTTCAGTAGAAAGGTCGCGCTGAGTCCTGCCGTTGCCGGTCAGATACACGCACTTATTGATGAATTAACTATTCTTTCCATACCAACCAGCGAGCAGATAGAGGGCTGGGGCTTAGGGGCTGACGGAAATACTTATTTAATCGAACAGTCAACACCCAGTCAATACACATTTAAGGAGTATTGGACACCTTCTACCTTCAAAGACAGACTGAAAGAAGCGGCTATCATCCAACAATTTATTGATGAACTTGACACACGTCTGCAAATGAAATCGTCTTTCCGCACGTTCATCAATACACTACCTAAAGGCACTTATCGAGCTGGTGGTCTTATGCTGATTACGTCATCAAGTCGGTAACGCTGAAGTCGCTTACTTTGCCCAGACGGTACTATCCCACTCGTCCATCCACTCGATAACGGGTTGGGCGTTTTCAAATTTGATCGGTAGCCACAAATAACGGCTGTCTTTCAAATCCTTGGGATTCCAGCGGTCGGCCATGAAAATAAACGCGTCTTTTTTGCCCTGAACCGGCTGAATATAAGTTGATTGCCCATCGAACGTTTTGTCGGCCATCGGTCCTTTCATCGGGTCGCCGATGAGCTTCCAGGGACCAAACAGCGACGTCGCTACGTGCAGGCTGGCCTGGTTGGGTGCCCAGCCCGTACAGCCACTGGTGATGAGGTAATACTGCTTGTCCTTCTTGAAAACGGCCGGTGCCTCGCGGTGATTACTGAACATAAGTGTGTCCTGCGTGGTCGCGCTCAGGTAATCGTCGGTTAGTTTGGTGATGCGCAGGTCGTAGTTTTCGCGGGCCGAATAAATATGGTAGGCGCTTCCATCGTCATCAACGTACAGGGTCATGTCGCGCGACATATGGCCGTTGGGGCGAAAGCTGTTCAGGTACGTGTATGGGCCGGTCACTTTATCGCTGACGGCCACACCAGCGCGTGCTGCCTTGTAGCCCTGGCGCGGCAGTTCAAGGTGAAACCACATCACGTACTTTTTTGTCTTTGGGTTGTAGATAACCTTGGGTCGTTCCATCAGGCCACCCACGGCGATCTCACTCTGCGGATCGGCCGATTTTTCGAGCGCCATGCCTTCCGCTTTCCAGTTGTGCAGATCGGTCGACGAGTACACCGAAATGCCCTGCGAGGCCGACTGGCCCCGTTTTTCGCCAAACCAGTAGTACATGCCTTTGTCGAACAGCAGTCCGCCGCCATGCGCGTTGATGAGTTCGCCTTTATTGTCGTACCAGCGTTCGCCGGGTTTGAACGAGGCTGTCGATTTCGGTTCCGGGGCTTGGGCAAGGCATACGTTAACCCATAGGATTAGTGCTGCAGTAGCAAGTTGGATGATTTTCATAAACGTGTGTTTTTGATGATTGATGCTAGTACGGGCGGGAAGCAGCGTAGGGCGCAAAACAAACCCAACCAACGTACCCAGCTTATTTCTGATACACGCGGACGTAATCCACTTCAAAGCGGTTAGGGAATTTGGTGTTGGCCGGATCCCCGCCGTTGTCGCCACCAATGGCGAGGTTCAGCAGCATGTAATGCGGTTGATGGAACGGGTTTTTTCCCGTGCCGTCCTGATTAATAGTTTCTGTGAGCAACACCTCATTCAACAACTGGTCATCAACATAGAGGCGAATGGCCGTTTCGTCCCAGTCCATGCGCCAGACGTGAAATTTGGCCGACCAGTTTGGGTCGTTGAACGACGCCATGGGCTTTTTAGTGGTGCTCCATTTAGCCGTATACTTTTTCGACGTACCCCAGGCCACGTTTGCCAGCAACATGTTCCGGTAATACTCCATAATGTCAATCTCGCCGTTGGATGGCCATTCGCCCGCCACGCCGAGGGTCCAGAAGGCGGGCCACAGGCCAGGACTTGTATCGATTCGGCCCCGCATGTCGAAGCGGCCATATTGCCAGCTATGCAATCCGCTCGTTTTCAGGCTCGACGCCGAATAGTCGATGGTGGGGCGGTTGGTTTTCCAGTTCTGGCTCCCGGCCTGATAATTGGGATTGGGGCGATTTTCTTTCCGGCCTTCGATGATGAGAAAGCCGTTTTCGCAACGGGCGTTATCAGGTTGGTACCACTGCAATTCGTTGTTCCGAACAAAGCCCTGCTCGAAGGTCCAGTTCTTCGGATCGGGCGGACCAGCGTTGTTGAACTCGTCCGACCAGACTAGCTTCCAGTCTTTTGTCTGGCCGTAACTGGTTAGGCTCAGCAGTAATAAGGTGACGGAAAGAAGGTGTTTCACGAGTGTGAGTACTGGGGTTGGGTGTTGGTTGGGCTAAATTGTTATTCTTTGCGGATCGCTTCGTGCTTTAAGTTGCTTTTGCTTTAGGCCCTTCGACAGACTCAGGGTGACAACTCACTCAAGCAAGTTCATGACGACCTTGAGTAGGATTGGCAGCCTGAGCTGGGGGAGCCGAGCCTGTTGAAGGGCTTAAAGCAAAAGCAACTTAAAGCACGAAGCTGAATACGCATTACCAACCCGGATTCTGACGCATCGCCGGTGCTTTGCGAACTTCTGAATCTGGGATGGGTAATAAATACATTTCAGGTCGGAAATTGTGCTGGCGAATCGAGTTGACGACTTCGTAGGTGTAGGTCGTACCCGATTTTACAATCCGAATGCGTTTGTTGAAGCCGTTATTGACAACCATCGCCGTTTTCCAACGACGGATGTCATTCCAGCGGTGATCTTCAAATGCCAGTTCAATGCGGCGTTCGGTGCGTACTACTTCGCGCATTTCCTCTTTGGTCATGTTGGCTTTCAGACCGTACAGATTGTCTGTTCCCGGCAGAATACCCGCCCGGCTTCGCAACTCGATCAGCTTGGGATAAGCCAGCGCCGTTTGGCCGGTCTCGTTGATCGCTTCGGCGTAGTTCAACAGAATTTCGGCGTAACGAAGCAGTGGCCAGCCCCGGTTGGTGTTGAAACTGCTGTTGGCCGAAATATTCACATCACACATCTTCCGGCTGTAATACCCCGTTGTCTGACCAGCGGACGTAAAGCCGTCGGTCGGTGCGTTTTCGTAGGTCAATACGGGCGATAGCGCATTGGTCGATGGCAGGTAATAGGGTGATTCGTTGTAGATGATGCTGTAGCCAAACCGTGGGTCGCGGTTCAGGTACGGGTTCTTCGGGTCGTAGCCCGACGTAGGGTCGGTGATGGGCTTGCCGTTGCGCATGGGAAACGCTTCGGCCAGGTTATGCGTCGGCATGGCGTTGTTGGCTCCGCCGCGCGACGCCGGATTGTAAAACCCTTCCATGTCGCGATTGGCACCCCGGTTCTGGAACACGATGTACTCGGAGTTAACCCGTTTCAGAAATACCTGCGAGAAACCGTAACCCGGTGCCGTGGCATTGTCTACATTCAACGAATACGTACCTGAGCTGATCACCGCCTGGGCCGCATCGGCCGCTTTTTGCCAGAGTGAAGCGTCATATGTAGGCGTGCTCACGATCTTGGCCAGTTCGGTATCAGTCGTTTCGGCACCGCCGTTGAAGAGCGGGCTGGCTGCCTGAAGCAGAATCCGCGATTTCAGGGCCAGACAGGCCCCTTTCGTAACACGGCCGTAGTTCTGTTCCGAATAGTCGGTGGCCGTTGGCAACTGCGTGGCGGCCGCATCGAGTTCGCTCGTCAGGTACGTTACACACTCAGCATAGGAATTCCGGGGCTGGTTGATAAAGTCTTCAATGTCAAATACTTTATCACCGATTAGCGGCACACCGCCGAAACTGATCAGCAGCCAATCGTAATACCAGGCCCGCAGGAATCGGGCTTCAGCGGCCATCCGTGCTTTCAAGGGAGCCGACAGGGGCGTGGCGGGCAACTTTTCCAGCAGCAGGTTCACCCGGCGGATGTTGTTGTAGGGCGTCGACCAGAACTCGAAAAACGGAAAGTTGGTCGGGCTAACGGTGCCGCTGTAGAGGACTACCGCTTTCTGGCCGGTGCCCGAAAATTTATACTCGGCGTCGTCGGTGGCTTCTTCCGTGTTACCGTGCGAATCCCAGCGACCTTTTGTAAAGCTGAAGCCGATGTCGCTGTAAATCCGCGACAGGAACGCCATAGTCCGGGTGCTGTCGGTGAAGACAAGTTCTTCGGTCAGCGCGCTCGTTTTAGGCTCCAGAAAGTCGTCAGACTGCTGGCAGGCCACTGAGGCGGTGAGAAGGAAAAGTATGATCAGTATCTTTTTCATAGTCATGAAATGCCTTAAAACGTGGCGCTAACGCCGAAGTTGAGCAGCCGTTGAGGTGGGTAACTGGCGCGGTCGGTAGCGGTCGTAATCTCGGGGTCGAGCTGGTAAAGTTTGCTCAGTTTCGTGATGGTGAACAGGTTGGAGCCGTTGACATAAATGCGTGCTTCCTTAATGCCCAGCTTCTTTGTGAAGTCGCCCGGAATCTCGAAGTTGATTTGCGCCGTCCGCAGCCGGAGGTAATCGCTGGGAATCAGCCAGAACGTAGATGGGAACGCCGACGGATCGCTGATACCGCCCAGCAAAGTCAGGCGGGGGTATTTGGCGTTATCACCCAGTTCGGGTGTCCAGGCCTGCTCGTGGATCTCGGTCAGGTTTGATGAGAACGCCCGGATCGACTCGGCCACGCCCCGCACACTGAAATTACGGGCACCCTGGAAGAGCGCACTGAAACTGATGCTTTTGTAGCGAAGGCCGAGGTTAATGCCGTACACCGTGTTGGGCGTGTTGGGGAAGCCCGTCACCGACGCGTCGAACCCATCAATCTTGCCATCGTTGTTGAGGTCGGCGTATTTCAGGTCGCCGGGCTGCACGGGAACGGCCGTTTTGGGGCTGGCAGCAATATCGGCGGCATCTTTGTAGAAGCCAATGAACGAATAGACCCGCTGCTGCCCGATACTATTGCCCGTATAAGCCTGATACGGATACAGCGACGAGGGCTCGTCCTGGAATACGATCTTGTTTTTGGCGAACGAGTAGTTGCCTTTGATCGAGAACGATAGCGGCTTGTTGGTCGGGCTTTGATACCCCAGTTCCAGCTCAAAACCCCGGTTGTTTACCTTGCCCAGATTCACCGGCGGCAGGCCCTGCCCGAAGATGGCCGATACGGTTCCCCGCGTGGTCAAAATGTCGTAGCGGTTATTGTTGAAGTAGTCGATGCTACCGGTAATGCGGCTGTTCAATATGCCAAATTCCAGTGCCACGTCGAGCTTGTTCTCCTTCTCCCAGGTTACGTCATTGTTGGCCAGGGTGCCTTCGACAATACCGCCATAGTTGTTGCTCGAGTAGCCAAAATCAGCATTGGTGACGCCGTTACCGTTGGCGTAGTTCTGCTGGTAATAGTAGCTGAACGATGTGCCGAGCGCATCGTTACCCACGAGCCCGTATGATCCGCGCACCTTCAGGAAGTCAACAGCCCGTACATTGGTCTTGAAGAATGGCTCTTCCGAAATGTTCCAGCCTGCCGACACCGCCGGGAAGAAACCAAACCGCTTGTCGCTCACAAACCGGTCAGACCCGTTGTAAGCGGCGTTGAACTGGAACAGGTACCGGTCTTTGTAATCGTAACCAGCCCGCACCGAATAGCCCTGGAAGTTGCTCGGAATGAAGTTGTAGATCGCGTTATCATTCTGGGCCGTATTTGAATTTCGGTTGAACAGGCCTAGGCCATATATGTGATGTAACCCAAAGGTGCGGTCGTAATTGACAATGGCCTGGATGTTCAGCGTTCGCGACGTACTCCGGGGATCGTAGCCGATGAAGAACCGACGTACCCGGTACACGTTCGGGTCGCGGGCTTCGTAGGTGTTGGCCGCCGAGTTATAAATAAACGACGGGAACTGGTCGCGGGTCATGCTGCGGGTATAATAGTAATTGCTGGTATACGACACGCGCCCCTGAATGTCGAGGCCTTTGGTCAAAAAGCCCAGCTTCTGCTTAGCCGACGCAATGAAGTTGATGTTGCTTTCATTGCGTCGGCTATAGCCGTAGTACGTCAGTCGCCCGATCACATTGTTGACGTTGTAGTTCGGGTTTTCATTCCGAATCCAGGTGCTGTAACCCAGCGACCCGTCGGGGTTGTAGAGCGGGTAGGCGAACGGAGCCAGCGTCAGGAAGCTGCTATAGTCGTAGAACAGGTCATTGTAGCCGAACGGACTGCCCACCTGAGGCGTGTTTACCTGCCCGAAGTTACCGTACAGATCCAGGCGCAGGTCGAGGGTTTTGGTCACGTTCATGTCCAGGTTCGAGCGGTAGTTGTAGCGTTCATACGAGTAGTTGCTGTTCACACCCTGGCCCTGCCCGTAGTCTTTCAGCATGCCGCCCTGGTTCAGGTAACCCACCGATACAAAGTATTTCACCCGCTGCGTACCGCCCGACAAGTCGAGGTTGGCGCGGTACTGCTGGCTGAACTTCTTGAACAGCGCGTCTTTCCAGTTCACGTTGGGGTGACCATACGGGTCGTTGCCATTGCGGAACAGTTCCAGGTCTTCGGCCGTAAAGCGGGGTTTGAACGTCGAACTCGGGTTGGCCGTGTTGTCGTTGATCTGCGCCTGGTTATACAGGCTGGCGCTTTTATAGGCGTCCAGGTACGTTGGTATGATCGTTGGCTGCGACAGGGCCGACTCCAGGCGCACGGCAATCTGCGGCGGACCTTCTTTACCGCGCCGGGTCGTAACCACAATAACACCGTTGGCACCACGTACCCCGTAAATAGCCGTGGTCGATGCATCTTTTAAGATCGACAGGCTTTCAATCTCGTTCGGGTCGAGGCGGGCAAACTGGTCATATGAATACTGAATATCATCGACAATGATCAGCGGCTGGTTGTTGCCGTTGTAGGAGCTGAGGCCCCGAATGTAGAAGTTGGCCCCGTCGGCACCGGGGCGGCCCGATGGCTGCTGCGAGAAGAAACCCGGCAGGCGACCCGCCAGTGTATTCTGTAAACTGGCGGCTGGGTTCTGGCGGATATCGGCCCCGCTGACCGAGCTGATGGCCCCGGTCAGGGTCAGCTTTTTCTGCTCACCATACCCAACTACCACCACTTCGTTCAGGCTGTTCTCGTCGGCATCGAGCGTTACATTGACGGTGCTGCGGCTACCGATCTGAACCTCCTGTAGTTTAAAGCCGATCGAACTGAAAACCAGTACATTGCCCTGGCTTCTTAGTGTAAGTTTGAACTGACCGTTGGCATCCGTAGTGGTTCCGTTGGTGGGGGCGCCTTTTTCAACCACCGTGACGCCGGGTAAGGCTTCTTTGGCGTCGGACACCACACCGCTGACCACCCGGCCCTGAGCGCGAACGGCCTGGCCGGTGATTACCGTGAGGAGTGAGAGAATAAATAATAGTTTTTTCATAATGTCAGAAGGAAACAAAGTGAAAGGGAGTGAAACGAACGGCGGTTCTTACCAGCCCTCATTCTGTACCAGATTTAGGTTCTTCGTTGTTTCGTCGTACGGTAACGGCATGTAATACAGCCGTTTAGAGAAGGTAGACGTACCTACCTGCACCTTGCTGTAGGTCAGCGTACCGTCGGTGTTGCGCACGATCTTCTGCCCGAATAGCGGTGTGTTCAGCACCGTTTCAGCGATTTTCCAGCGGCGTACATCCCAGAACCGGTGCTCTTCAAACGCCAGTTCAACCCGACGCTCGTTCTGGATCAGCGTACGTAGATCAGCCTGAGTAATGCCGGATGGAATGCCGTAGCGGCTGGTCGTTCCGGCTTTGATGCCCGCCCGTTTCCGCACTTCGATGACCTGCTTTACGGCATCTTCCGTGCGACCCACTTCGTTCAGGGCTTCGGCATAGTTCAGCAGCGTTTCGGCATAGCGGAACAGCGGAAAGTTATGGCTCTGGTTGGTATAGGTCGTGTTGTTCGAGAAGTCGGCCATGAACTTGCGCAGGTAGTAACCGGTCCGGGTTTGTACGATGTTACCGCCTGGTCGGTCGCGGCCACCGTCGAACGTTTCCACGTTCCGTTGCAGCCATCGTTGTCCATTCGTAAACACTGTTACGGCCAAACGCGGGTCGCGGGCGGCGTAGGGGTTCTGCGGATTGTAGCCCGAGGCGGCGTCGGTGATGGGCAGGCCGGTATCGGTCGTGAAGGCGTCCACAAAATTCTGCGTGGGGCTGGTCAATCCCTGGCTGGCCGTTGGCGAGCCGTAGCCAACGGGCGCGTTCAGGCTTTCAATAGTCGTGTTGTTGCCCGACTGCTTGGCCAGAATGATCTCGGTGTTCTTCTTCACCACAAACACGTTGTTGTACACCGGTTGCAGGGCGTAGTAGTTCAGGGCGATCAGTTCGGCGGCCGCATCAACGGCTTTCTGCCAGCGCGCGGCGTCGAAGGTTGGGTAGCCGGTCAGTGCTTTTTGGGTGGCGTTGTTGCTCACACCTCCTCCGTTGAACAGCGGACTGGCGGCGTACAGGTACGTCCGGCCTTTCAGCGCAATGGCTGCTCCCCGGGGGACGCGGCCCCATTCGTTATCCGAAACAGGCTCTTTGCGCAGGTCAGCTTTCACCGCATCGCACTCAGCGACGATGTAATTAACGGTTTCCTCAAAGGTGTTGCGGGGCAGCGACAGGTCATCGTTGATCGTGAAGATTTTGTCGCCGATGAGGGGCACGCCGCCGTACCGTTTCAGGAGTTCGAAATACAGAAAGGCGCGAATAAACCGGGCCTCAGCCTTCCAGGTCACGATGCTGGCGGCTGTGGCAGGCACCCGGTCGATGTTGGCCAGGAAGATATTGACCCGCCGAATACCCGCGTAGCTGTTGCCCCAGTATGGATCGGGGTTGTTCACCGCGCTGATGAACCCGTTGGTGTAATACTCCACAGACCGGGCAATGCGCGACGGAATGGCATCAACGGCGCCAGCGTCCAGGAAATCGCCGTTTCCGGTACCGATCCGGTTGAAGCCGCCGGGAATGTAGTTGTAGATATCGTTGAGAAAAAAGACCGCCAGCGTGGCATTCCGGTCTTTCTCATCCCAGACCAGATCTTCTTTGATCCAGTCACGGGGTTCGGTTTCGACGCGTTCGCAGGCGCTTCCAATCATGGACAGAGCCACGATGAGTACGCTGAAATAGAGTTTCTTATGCATGTTTTATGGCAAGTTTGTTCGGTTCGCCGGGGCGCTGACCTAGAGTTTCAGGTTGAGACCGACGTTGAGTAAGCGCTGCACCGGGTATGTGCTCAGGTAGCTTTCGGGGTCGATCGTCTGATCTTTATTCGCCGTCAGCAGGTTGGTGCCGTTGGCAAACACCCGGATCGACTGCACGCGAATCCGGCTCAGCAGATGCACGGGTACGGTGTAGCCAATCTCCACGTTTTTCAGCCGCACGTAATCGCCCGACCGCATCCAGTAGGACGAGACGGCCTGATTATTTACGTTCGTGCCAATCCAGACGCGTGGGTACGTTGCCGCCGTGTTGGTGGGCGTCCAGCGGTCGAGGTGCTGCTCAAAGGCTTGCCCGAATCCGTTGTTCTGGAAGGCCCAGGTCGAGGCGCTCTGCATGTAGATCGACCGGTTGGCCACGCCCTGTACCAGTGCCGACACGTCGAAGCCTTTCCAGCGGAAGCCAAGGCTGGCCCCAAACGGAATGGACGGCTTGGTGTTGCCAATCGGTGCCTGATCGAGCTGGTCAATCACGCCGTCGCCGTTCAGGTCTTTGTACTTGATATCACCGGGCTGAGGCGTGTAACCAACCACCGTCGCGCTGCGTTTCACTTCTTCGGCCGTCTGGAACAGGCCATCGGCGATGTAGCCAAAGGTCTGCCCAACGCGCTGCCCGGTGCGCTGCATCCAGTCGTAGGGCCGGTACACCTCATCCATAAACAGCACTTTCGTGTTCTGAAAACCGGCGTTCACCGTTGCGTAGTAGCTGAGGCCCTTGATATCCTGCTGGAAGCTCAGTTGAAGATCGACGCCCGAGTAGCGGTTCTGTCCGATATTCTCGTCCGGGTACGTATTGCCCAGCAGCGACGTACTCCGGCCGCGTTGCATCAGCAGATCGTAGTACTTCATGTTGTAATACTCGATCGTGAATCCCAGGCGGTTATTGAAAACGGCCCCCTGTAGCCCCAGATTCAGCTTATTGGCCTTCTCCCAGCTAATGTTACGGTTGGCAATGGGCTGTTCAGTGAGCGAGGTGTTGGCACCGGCTCCTGTACCAAATACGGCACTTGGGCTGTCGAAATACCGCTGGATATAGGTGAAGTAGCCGGGGTTATCGTTGCCCGTTTTGCCGTAAGAACCAAACAGTTTCAGGTACGATAACCAGTTGTACGACTTCAGAAAATCTTCCTGATTGATGTTCCAGGCAACGCCCACCGCCGGGAAGAACCCGTATTTTGTGGTACCACCGTCGGGGTAGCGGTTCGACCCGTTCAGCCCGAACGACGCTTCGAGCACGTACTTCTGCTTGTAATTATACGACGCCCGGCCCGACGTTCCGGTGATGGTGTAGGGTAGGTCTGAGCCCGTTACCGAGTTTTGCCGGTTGGCGAGCAGCAGGGCGCTGAACCCGTTGTTACCAATCGTACGATCGTAGCCCAGGGTGAACTCCAGGTAATCGGAACGCCCCTGGTAGTCGATACCGTTCGAATTGGCCTGATCACCGTTGGCCCCAAACTGCTGGTAGGTTTCCACGCCCGTTGGCGAGATGTTGCGCTGGAAAACGGCGAAGGTTTTGGCCCGGAAAATATTCTCCGACAGCGTGGCGTAGTACGATCCCATGGCACGTACCCAGAGGCCGGGCGTCAGTTCGTCGAGCGTCCGTTTCAGGTAGAAATCGGCGAGCATATCGCGCTTGAAATTCTGCTGGTAACCCGAGCCGATGGTTTGCGCCCAGATGTTGGTCTGGTACTGCTGACTGCCGCCATACGAGCCGTTCGGATTATATACCGGATAGGCGTTGTTGGGCGTCTGCAACACGTTGGCCAGGATCGAGCCCGTGCCAAATCCGGCATCATTACCGTTCAGGATCCGGCCCAGCAGGTAAATGCCCGCCGACAGTTTAGGGCTCAGTTGCAGATCAACGTTCGAGCGGACGGTGAAGGCTTGGAAGTTGTTGTTCGTGTTGTACTTGTTGGCGTCACTTTCGCGCAGCAGACCCGTCTGGTTGATGTGATCGAGCGACACGAAGTATTTCGAGAAGTTATTCCCGCCGCTGGCGCTGAAGGTGTAGCGATCGAACCGCGATGATGGCTTGGTTACCTGATCGCGCCAGTTCACGTTGGGGTAACGGTAGGGGTCAGACCCGTTCTGATACGCCTGAATGGCCGCGTCTGAGTACACGGGTGCCTGTCCGTCGTTTTGCAGTGCTTCATTATACAGGCTGGCATACTGGGCCGCATTCAGCGGGTTCGGAAACCGGAGCGGCTGTTGAATGGCGGTTTGCGCGGTGAACGAAATACGCTGACGAAGCGGCGATCCTTTACGCGTGGTGATGAGCAGAGCACCGTTCGATCCGCGAACACCGAGCATGGCCGTAGACACCGCATCTTTCAGCGCCGTAATCGACTCGATTTCTTCCAGGTCGAAAACCGTTAACTGACGGGGAATACCGTCGATGATAACCAGCGGACTCTGATTCCGCAGGCTGATAGCGGTTCCATCATTGCCCGGCTGCCCGATGAACTGGTTTGTGAACACCCCCGCCAACCGGCCCGACAGCGCACTCAGCACCGACGTCACCGGCATCTTTTGCAGGTCGTTGTTGTACACCGCCTGCGTCGACGCCGACGTCAGATCGGCGCGGGTGGTGGTGTTGAAGAGCAACCGTACCGGCTTCAGCCGGGCCACGGCGGGGTTTTTGGTGCTAAGCACAATAGCCGGGGCCATTTCGTCGCCTACGGTGTAGGTACTCACCACCGAGCCAAGCGCCGATAGCTCCAGCAGGTCGCCTTTTTTCGCACTCAGGTCGAGCGGAGTGATTCCATCGAAAATGACCGACTGCCCGTTGCTTCGGTTGGTGACCTTGACACCCGCCAGTGGCTCTTCGTTTTCGTCGATGATGACCGGTCTGAACGTCGCGGTTATCACCGTGACTGGCTCGTCTCTCTTCTTCTGGGCGTAGACCAACGTTGGTCCCGCACAGATCAGCACGGTGCCAAGCAGCGCCAGAAGCCAATGAGGAAGGTGAGGAATTCTGTTGTTGAGTAATGGATCGCCCATATAGTCTGAGGAATTGTAGAGTATGCGTGTAATCGGATTCGGTTACAGGAAATGGTGTAAAAACGCCGCCCATTTTTTGCGACTGTAGCCGTGATTTATTGACCAGTAATCGCCTTTTGGTTAAATCAATTAATCGAATAATGCAAATTTATAGAGGCCTGGTGTGGATTTTAGGGGGCGATTTGTTCAAAAAGAGGGGGGTATTTCGTCCTGGGGAAAACCCTACAAATCGATTGATATTTTTAGACTCTATTTTAACGCGGTCTTTCTGGAACAGATTTACCGAGTGATACGTATCTTTATTTAATCGTAAAAAATATACGTGTATGGGAAAGGTGAAATTGACCCTGACAGTTGACCAGCGGATAGTAGCCGGGGCCAAGTTGCTGGCTAAACAGCAACGAAAATCGTTGTCAGCTATGATTGAGGAACTGCTGACACAGGCGGTTATCAGTCTGCCAGAAGCAATACCAGCCGTGCCCACTGCCCTGCGCTTACGAGGAACAGCCAAGAGCGCACTGAGCCAGAAAACCGATAAACAGATTCGGGAAATGATGTATAAAGACCGTTACGGCCTCTGATGATCATTTTTTTGGATACAAACGTGATTCTCGACTGGTTACTAGACCGCGAAGACACATTTGCCGACGAAGCAACCAGTTTATTTCTGGCCGCTGAAGAAAACCGGCTGACGATTTATATCTCTGCGGGTTCGGTCTACATGGTAGCCTACGTATTGCACCGCGCCGGAAAACGAGGGCAAACGCAACGTGATGCCTTGCTGGGCTTTCTGAATTTGGTTCAAGTAGCGGGAGCCGATAAAAACACCTTTGTAGCGGCTAGTCAATTGATGACCATTACCGATCTGGAAGACGGATTTCAGTATCAGACGGCGTTGGGCAACAAGGCGATTCAGTACTTTGTAACGGGTAATACTAAAGACTTTCGGCTGGCAGACCAAAGCCAATTGCCTGTGCTAACTCCCGCCGATATGGTTCGCCAATTGAGCTAACTGGCTACCTCCGCGACTTCAACTGCTGTAGAACCGACGCCAATTGCTTTGGTTTGTTCATGTATGGGGCCAGATTAAACAGCGCTACTTTACGAAATTCGATGGGGTGGCTTTCGCTTTGCAACGCGATGTACCCTTCTTTCAGCGGCTGACCATCTTTCTTCACGGTAGGATCGGCGTGGCTGACGTTACCGCCGCCAATCTGTGGTTTGGCGTAACTCAGCACCGTATCGCCTTCCATGATGTGCTGCACCAGCGAGTCGCCGAGTACCAGCATTTCGGCACGTACCCACTGCTCACCCGCGTAGGTTTTTGATTTGGAGTCGATACAGTGCGGATTAAACAGGTTGCCGTTGAGCACCACGTTGGTGCCGGGCGTACAGAGGTTGGCCGTATGCCGTTCGTGCTGGCCATCACCGCCTAAAAACTGCGTTTCCAGCGAAATCGGGAAATCCTGTTGCAGCCCCATCGTTTCGGGGTCCTGCGAATGGAGCATGGCCCCACTGTTCCGAATGGCCCAGCCCGGACCACCCTTCACCTGTTGCCCAACGAACCGGTACTCGACCACCAGCAGGTAAGCCGAATAGGGCTGTTTGTAGAAAATATGCCCATACTGCTCATCGAAGGCTTTGTACTGGTCGTAATTCACCACCATGTTGCCGTTCACCACCTGAAAGGTATTGTTGTAATTATCGTTCAGCGGATGGCCGGTAATCTTTACCTTCCAGTCACGGAGGTCTTTACCATTGAACAACTGAATCCAGTCTTTATTCTTTACCTTCTGAGCCAGACATAAGCTGGTAATGAGGAGTAGGCTGAGTGTTATCGTTAATCGGCGCATGGGGTGGGGGGAAAGTTAGAAAGGGCCGTCCGGGTCCGTAGAGACGCAAAATCTTGCGTCTCTACGGACCCGGACAGCCTACGTTTGCAAAAGCAACGCGTTATAACACGTACTCTATTTCCCCGAGGGCGTACCTATTTTGGCTGATTTTGCGGCGGTAACGGTGGGATTGAACAGCAGCCACTCCAGGCTAAGCAGATTCTGGTTTGGCGTTTCCGGTTTCACCACGACAAAATACAGATCGTGCAGCCCGCCGGGGTTCGTGATTGGCACCGTTTGCTCCGTATAGGTGTTCCAGCCACCCGTAGCGGCGTAGATCAACGTGCTGATAATCGGGCCGGTTGGCGAATCGGTATGCACTTCGACGGTTGCCGCCCTATCTTTCGACGAGTACCGGTATGTGAGTTGATCGATGCCCTTCAGGTCGATGTTTTTTAGCACGAAATAGGACTGGTTATGAATATTCCCCAGCCGTTTTCCCTGGCGGGTCATGTTGTTCAGTTCATCGGCTTCGCTGCCGAGCACTTTGGTTGGTCGCAGGACCAGCACGTCGGTTTTGGTGAGTGACAGGTTGGATTTTCCCTTGCTGGCTGTGGCGGCGGCAACAGGCCCTTTATCTGTATAGGAAGCCGTAAGCACGTACCTGCCCTGCTGCTCTTTGCCAACGTGTTCGTTCAGCGTCAGGCTACCCTGCTGTGGTAGCCGGTTTTCGGTTGGTTCGTTACCCACCGACAAAACGTATTTTACGATCTCGGTCGCTTCCTCACGCGATAGTTGCGGGTGGGCGCTCATGGCATGTTCACCCCAGACGCCACCACCACCAATGATGATTTTGTTGGCCAGTTTTGCCGTGGCCGTTTTATCGTCGCGGTAGCGTTTGGCCACTTCCGTAAACGACGGACCAACCGATTTGGCGTTCAACTGGTGACAGGCTTTACAGTCGGAACCAGCCACCAGCGATTTACCCAGGCTAAAGGTGGAGGTAAGTTGCTGGTGGCCCATCAGGGGTTCGCTACTCACTTTCGGAATGTAGTTGAGCACCACTTTCACGTTCTTCTTGTCGATCGCCTTGTCTTCTTTATCCTGAACGGTCACCGCGTAGGCGAGCGGTGCGGCGTTGGGCGGGAAGAACGTGCGGTTCTGCGGAACCGTAATGGCGACCTGCGGCGTGGTGTTGCCCACCCTGATCGTGACCGTATCGGAGTTGAACTTGCCCTGCTTGTCGCTAACCGTCAGAATGGCTTTATAAACGCCGTTTTTGCGGAATGTGTAGGTTGGGTTCGCTTCCGTCGAGGCTACTTTATTGCCCTCGAACCGCCAGGCGTAACGTACCTGATCACCCGAGTCGTAGTCGCGGCTTTTGTCGCCCGTAAAAGCCACCGTCAGCGGGGCCAGGCCAATCGTGTCGGCGGCCACTGCCTGTGCCACCGGGGCGCGGTTGCCACCGTTGAAATCGATTTTTACCAGGCGGGCATCGTCATTATCAATCCCGTAAACGGAGCCGTATTCCAGCATATACACGCTGCCATCAGGCCCAATTTCCATGTCGACCGGTCGGCGAAAATCGCCCGTGGTGGGCATGAACGCCTCCATAGACTGGTAATTCTGGTTATCGTCCAGCCGAACGGCATAGACCCAGTTCCGCATCCAGTCGTACATGAACAGGGCCTTGTCGTAGTAAGCGGGCAGTTTGGTGCTCGATTTCAGCGCGGCATCGTAGTGATATACCGGCCCGCCCATCGCGCAACGGCCGCCTACGCCCAACTGCTCAAACTCGTCTGATTTGTTATACGGGTACCAGACCATCGCCTTCTGCGTGGGCGGCAGCGTTTTCAGCCCCGTGTTGTTCGGGGAATTATTGACGGGGGCATTCGGGTCGAACAGTGAACCCGCTTCTTTGCTCGCAAAATCATACTGGTAGTACGGCTTGCTGTCGCCCACGAAGTATGGCCAGCCATAGTTGCCCGCTTTTTTCGCCTGGTTGAACTCATCGTAGCCGCGTGGTCCCTGCTTGCCATCGGTCCCGGCATCAGGGCCAATTTCACCCCAGTACAGGATCGACGTGGCCGGGTCGACCGAAATCCGGTACGGGTTACGGCAACCCATCACGTAAATTTCCGGCCGCGTGTTGGGCGTACCTACGGGAAACAGATTGCCTGCCGGAATGGTGTAGGCTGGCTGTCCCGGTGCGCTGTTTGGCTCGACGTGAATACGCAGGATTTTGCCCCGCAGGTCGTTCGTGTTCCCCGCCGACCGTTGGGCGTCAAACGTGAGCCGCCCGGTGCGGGCATCAATGGGCGCGTGGCCGTTCGATTCAAAAGGCACCGTATTATCGCCCGTTGAAATAAACAGATTCCCGTTCGTATCCCAGCACATCGACCCACCCGTGTGCGCGCTCACTTCCAGATCGATCGGAAATTCGATGATCACCTTTTCCGACGCCACCTCCAGGCTGCTGTCGTCGTTGATGGTGAAGCGGGCAATGCGCTGTTTGGTCTGTTGCTGCTCCTGAACTGTGTAGAAGAAATACAGAAAGTGATTTTTGGCGAAATTTGGGTCGATGGTCATGCCCAACAGTCCGTTGAGGTACTTGTCGACTGCCTTTGCCGGAAAATCGTAGAGCAACCGCGTTTTTCGCTGGGCAGGGTCGTAGAGATAAAACTTACCCGCTCGTTCCACAAAAAACACGCGGCCATCCGGGGCCACAGCCAGTTCCATCGGCTCGTTGAGGTCGTTAGACAGTACCGTCTTCGTGAAGCGATTCTCTTCGGGCCGGTTCAGGGTGTCGGTCAGTACGGCGGTAGTGCCATCAGCGGTTGACCTGAGCGACGGTCCTTGTTCCGTGAAGGTGGTCAGGCCGAGCATGACCCCAAGGGTGACACCGTATCTAATCAGTGGAAGTAACATGAAGTAGGAAAGAAAATATGGATATAAACGAACCAGCCGTAGCTTACATCCCTTGACGCCGCACAGTGGGATACGACAAAAGATGTTGTGAATAGTGCAAAAATAACCGCCTGAAAATCGGTAAAAGGGTCTATTTTCGTCAAAAGAAGGGGGTAAATTAGTCCCCTGTTCCCAAGTGAATAGGTACGTTATGAATTGGCTGCTTACGTCTTGTCTTTACCTCCTCGTTGTTGGCCTGACCGCTACGACCGGACTGGCGCAGCGCGAACCAGACCAGTTTCGCTTCGAGCACATCACCGTCAACGAAGGGCTGTCGCATAGCGATGCCATGTGCGTTGTTCAGGATAAGGACGGGTTCATCTGGGTAGGCACCAACAACGGCATTAATCGCTACGACGGGCACACACTAAAAAAATACCTGCTGCCCGTCAACACCCGCAACGGCTTGTCGGGCAACCGCATATCAGCGCTACACACCGACTCGCAGGGCCGATTATGGGTCGGCTCAGAAAGTAGCGGCCTCAGCCTGTTCGACGCCAGCCATGATCGATTCATAAATGTCAGCCAACTCGCGGCCAACTCGGTGCCGAAGCCACTCAGCGATCAGCTAAACCTGACCGACGTAAACACAATTACGTCGGACAACCAGGGTCGTATCTGGGCAGGAACCAGTAAAATGGGTCTTTTTGTGCTCACCCTGAACGCAGCGGCCCAGGTTGTTAACATGCAACAAATCACCCTGGCGGGCCGGGCAAACTATCGTGTAACCGAGTTGGTAGCCAGCCGCGACGGAACCGTCTGGATCGGCACGTCACAGGTTGGGCTGTGGTACGCTAAATCGCCCGTCAATTCAGTCCAACCACCTGTCTTTCAGCACGTTTCGTTACCAGACCGGGTTATTCGCGCCCTTCATATCGACTATCGGGGCGACTTATGGATCGGCACGAACGAGCATATATTCTGGGTAAGCCAGAAGAACCATCAACTACGCCGCGAGTTAGGGGCAACTCGGTTACCCCAACCGATTCAGGCTATCGAGTGCATCTACCTCGACTCGTTCGGCAAACTATGGGTAGGCACCAACTTCGGACTGCACGTCTGGCCCAAACAAACCACTACCGGTGGCGGGACTATTCCGCCGGTTAGCACCGATCAGCCAGGTACGTTCCTGCCGCTGGATGACGACCCGTACAGCATCAATTCGGGGCGAATCCACCAGATTTTTGAAGACCGCACCCATATTCTCTGGCTGGCGGCGTCAGCGGGAGGGCTCAACAAAGTTGACCTGCGCCACAAACCGTTCGATAACCTGCAACGGCAATTCTCGCAACACCCTACCCTGCCTAACAACTACATCAACGCCATTTACAAAGACGAAACCCGAAACTGGCTGTGGATCGGCACCCGAAATGGCTTTTCTCGGTATGATCTGGCTACCCGAACCTACCGAAACTACGTCAGTCGGCAATTACCGGGCGACGCTACCGGTATCGACATCGCCTCGTTCTGTCAGGCATCCGACGGTACCTTATGGGTGGGCACCCGGTATGAGGGCATCATTCGATTGCAGGGCGACAAACTCACGTCATTTACGGAATTACCCGGCCAGCCAACGTTGCTTTCCACCAGCATAGAGAGCATCGTCGAAGATCGGTTCGGCACCATCTGGGCGGCCAGTTTTGAAATAGGACTTCTCCGGTTCGACAGGCAGGGCAAGCTGTTGAAACGTTTCTCAACCAGCAATAGCGGCTTGTTAACCAAGCAGTTTACCTTTCTACTCTACGACAAAACCAGCGACATACTCTGGGCCAGTACCAAAGACAGGGGTGTGCTGAAACTGCGCGTTACCCCCGATTCGCTGCTGGTGCTGAACCAATACAGCTACAACCCGAAGGACGTCAACAGCCTGAGTGTCAACTATGCCTGGCCCCTGCTGAAAGATCGGCGGGGTGGGTTGTGGATCGGTACCATCGGTGGCGGCCTGAACCAGCTAACAACCGATAAACAGGGGCGCGACGTGATTCGTCGGTATGGCAACCTGATTCCCGAACCGAATGTCGAAAGTATTCTGGAAGATGAAGAGGGGCAGCTCTGGCTGGGTGGCGAAGGCCTGGTGCGCTTCAACCCGACAACCGGGAAATGGCTGCGCTATGACCTGGCCGACGGCCTGCAAAGCAACTCCTTTAAAGTGGGTGCCGCCTACCGGGCAACCGACGGCACGCTCTATTTCGGTGGTATCAAAGGGCTTACCTACTTCAAGCCCAGCCAGATCAGGCCCAATCCGTACCCGCCCGTTGTGCGGCTCACAAACCTGCGCATCTACAACAAGCCCGTAGCGGTCGGCGAAACGGTGAACGGCCGCGTGGTACTGGCCCAGCCGCTGGACAAAACGCCAAAGCTGGTTATCAAAGCGGCCGAAAATGATTTCTCTGTCGAGTTTGTCGGCCTGAATTATGCCAATCCGCAGAAGCATACCTACGCCTACCAGCTACAGGGATATAACGACAGTTGGGTGTATGCTACGGCGGGGCAGCGCACGGCCAGTTTTGCCAACCTGCCCGCCGGAGACTATACACTCGTGGTAAAAGCCAGCAACGGCGAAGGGCAATGGTCTTCCCGGCTCGCCACGCTCGCCATCAGCGTATTACCCCCCTGGTGGCGTACCTGGTGGGCGTACCTGATTTATATCGCCCTGATCGGGGCGGCATTGGTCTTGTACCGACGTGTTGCGCTGGCGCAGCAGGCCCTAAAAAATAAACTGGCCCTGGAGCAGTTTAAAGTTGAGAAAGAGAAGGAGGTTACCGATAGCAAGCTGCGTTTTTTTACCAACGTCTCGCATGAACTGCGTACGCCCCTGACGCTGATTCTCGGGCCGATGGATGAACTGGCCTCGGCCGGCACTGGTCAGTTGCAGAACATCAGGGAAAAGATCATGCTGATGCACCAGCAGACGCGTAAGCTGATGATGCTGGTGAATCAGTTGATGGATTTTCGGAAGGTCGAGGCGGGTCATATCACACTGCGGGCCAGTCGGGTAAACATCACGTCGTTCCTGACCGAAATAGTCCTGATCTTCAAGCTGAAAGCTGAAGAACTGAATCTGGACTATGCGATGGAAGGTACTGCTCATGATGTGATGATGTACATCGACCGCAGCAAAGTGGAGATTGTGCTGACCAACCTGCTCTCCAACGCGATCAAGTATACACCGACGGGCCGAAAAATACGGGTACTGGTGTCGGTGGCGGGTTCACCCGATCAGGAGGCTGTTTTTCGGGAGAATCGGCTGGTGGCCAATTACGTCCAGATCACGGTTCGTGATTGGGGCGTTGGCATGAAAGCCGACGAGGTCGAGCGGGTGTTTGATCCGTATTACCAGGCCTCGCATACCGAAACCATGCGCATGATGGGCACGGGCATCGGGCTCTCGCTGGTGAAGCAGTTTGTGGAGGCGCATTCAGGTGAAGTCACCGTGCAAAGTGCCGTTGGGGCGGGCACTACGTTCACGCTTCGCCTTCCGTTTGGGCGGGCGCATCTGCCCACAGACGCTATCCATACCGACGCGCCCATGCCGGAACTGCTGCCAGAGATTATGACCGGGTTTGCCGGGATCGACCCCATTGGTAATCCGGCGTTGCCAGGTACGTACCTGGAGGGTGCCCGTATCTTACTGGTTGAAGATAACGACGAATTGCGGCCGTACCTCCAGCAACTTTTCGAGCCAGCATTCACTGTCTACACAGCGGCGGATGGCATAGAAGGCTGGGATAAAACCCTTGAGCTGATGCCCGACCTGGTGGTGAGCGACGTAATGATGCCCCGGAGTAGTGGCCTTGACCTTTGCCGGAAAATCAAGCAGAATCCGAAGACGATGCACCTGCCTGTTGTGCTACTCACGGCGCGGGTATCGGCCATTCATGAGCTGGAAGGGCTGGAAACCGGTGCCGACGAATACATGGCCAAGCCGTTCAACCCCAGGTTATTGTATGCTAAAATTGTTGCCATATTGCAGAGCCGGTTCCGGCAAAAGGAATATTACCATCGCCAGATTCTGCTCGAACCAACCGATGTGGTGATTCCCGACGAAGAAAAGCAACTGCTGGAAAAAGCGATGGGTATTGTAGAGGCTAACCTGAACGAGGCCGATTTTACGGTGCCGGTGCTGGTGCGCGAAATGGGCATGAGCCAGTCGGCCTTTTACCGACAGATCAAGGCCATCACGGGCCAGTCGGCGGTTGAATTCATCCGGGATGTACGCATGAAACGGGCGGCCCAACTACTGGCCACCAGCCACCTGCGCATTGCCGAGATTGCGCATCAGGTTGGCTTTGAAGACCTCAAGCACTTCCGCAAAACGTTCCAGAATCTGTATGGCATGTCCCCGTCCGACTACGCCCGGCAGCATCGGGAGGCGACGGTACGGATAGAGTAACGTACCTGCGCAATGCCTTAACGCTCGTTGATCGTATCGAGCAGGCCAGGCAACGACGTGAGTTCGTCGAACTGGCGCACGCCTTCCTGCCGCCACCGTTCAATGCCTTGCTGAACCAGCACGAGGGCCGGTAAATGGGCCAGGGTAGTTGTAATTTTATAGCCGGAAACCCCACCTTATCTGGTTTAGGCAAACTGCCCTCTTCATTACCGATTGCTCTGTCGACTCAGCCCTGCCTTTGAGGAAATCACCTTACCGATAAGCTACCACGAGGCACCGCCGTCGCTTCTACCTAATTGACTCTTCGGTCGAAATGCTTTGTTGTTCAGCGGGTAGCCATCAACGGTGCTATGTTGAATCCCGTATTTATCTGATCAGACTTCTCCATTAAGCAGCCAATCTGTGCTCGCTCCCTCAACCTCTTTCCCGTTCTTCGGCCAGCCAGACGGGGAATTCGGTGAGCATGCTGGCAATCAACGCGGCTACCTGTCGGGGTGAGGCGCTGGTGGGTAGAAAACGACCCAGCAGTGTTTGATGAATCGGGTTTTCGTGGGCCAGCAGCACATCCTCGGCGTAATGAGGCAGTTTATCGGGTGGGAGCAGGTTCACGAAACCAGCCGCCAGGCTCGTTGGCAGCAGCATTCCCGACCCATGCACGCCCACCACCACATGACTACGGGCATATTGGGCGCACCAGGTACGTTCCTGTTCGGTCGGGAGGGGAGCGGGTTGACGCCGATCGTCGATAAGTCCATCGAAGCCAGTTATACGGCTGTTAGTCAGGCCAGTTATGGTAATCTGGCAGGTTGGGTACGTTTGCCGGAGGTGATTGGCCAGTTGGCGGTAGCGATGTACCTGCCAACGTACCCAGAGCGCGTGCGTTTTCGGAAGAAACCCCAGCCGCTGACACGCCCGGTACAGCCATCGTTCTGAACCTGACCGAAGCCAGAGTCGGTCTTCGCGCAGCACAAACGTAATGTGCCGGGTTACTCCCTGATCGAACTGAGGTAGCTCGAACTTTCGGGTACGGGTGAAGTCGGCAAAGCGGGTGGTTCGATGGTCGAAGTGAATATGACCCTTGCTAAACCAGACCGTTCCGAAACGCTTAAGCTGCTGTTTCACAAACCTGTCGAAGCCTGATACAGCGCGATCGAGGCTGGCTATTGGCTGATCAACTACCCAGGTTTCGGCCACATAATCGGGCACAAGCCAGGCCAGCGCACGGGGTACCACGGCAATAATGGGCCGGTTGGGGACGGTCCGCCGCTGCGGTTGCTCGTAATGCCGTTGTGCGTTGAACAGCATCATCAGCGCGTGACCGTAGCAGTCGTCGAGGCAGAACAGCAGGAGTACATCAGGTACGCTGGTTCCGAGGGTGCTGTTGATTATGCTACAGGTCTGGGCCAGGGCTGGCCTATTTCCCTCATTCTCAAAAACAGCACCGCAATTCATGACCAGTTTCACCAGCCATCGCCCGCGCCGGGCTGCACGAACGGCCCGCCCATCCGTGCTAACTGCTATCGGAAACCGGTTGAACTGGCCGTTGGGCAGGGTTTGGTAAAAAGCAATTCCGCAAACCGGGCAGTTTGCCCGAGCGATGGTTACAGCCCCCGCGAAACGTACCTGACCAGTAACCTCAATGGTCCCGCAAGCCGGGCATTGGGTTGGGTACGTTAAGTCAGAAGAAAGATGAATCATGCGTTTCGGCTCGTCCGTCAGTCAATCGACAACACTAATTTGCCCAATTGCTGACCGGCGTTCATTCGGTCGTAGGCTTCCTGCGCGTCGGCCAGTGGCCGCACCGAGTCGATGACCGGGCGAAGCTGATGCTTTTCGACGAACTTCAGCATATCGCCAAACTCAACGTCGTTGCCCATTGTGGTGCCGAAAATAGATAACTGCTTAAAGAAAATGACCGACGGTTGTACGTCTGTAATCTTGCCCGACGTACCCCCGAAAAAGGCGATTCGGCCAGCGGGGGCGGCTACCTGCGTCAGTTTGGCAAAATCCGGTCCGGCGGCACTGTCGATAATTACGTCGAAATAGCCCGCTTTGCTTTTGGCTGCATCGCCATTCGTCGCCAGTTTCAGCAACGTCTTGTGCCAGTCGGCTTCCTTGTAATTCACGCCCCCTTTGGCACCCAGTTCCTGCGCTTTAGCCAGTTTCTCTTCTGAACCCGATGTGACCCATACCTCGGCCCCGGTAGCCACGGCAAATTGCAGGGCAAATAAGGCTGCGCCACCACCGACGCCCGTGATCAGGACCCGTTCGGGCTGCTGCTGGCTTAGAGCGGCCCGCGACATCAGTGCGCGCCAGGCAGTAAGACCCGCCAGCGGCAGGGCGGCGGCTTCCTGAAAAGACAGATGCGACGGCTTGTGATATACGTTGGTCTGCGCGATCACAATTTTTTCGGCGAACGTACCTGCGCTGGGCATACCCAGGATCGTAAACGCCGCACTATTCACGGCATGATTCGGTCCCCAGTTCAGCGCCGGGTTGATCACCACGTCGCAATTCAGCCAGGAATGGTCGACCCCTTCACCCACCGCGGATACAATGCCCGCCCCATCAGAGCCGGGTAGCACCGGCAGCACAATGCCCGGATAAAGACCCTGCTGCACAAACACATCGCGGTGATTCAGCGCAGCGGCTTTCACATCAACAACCACCTGACCGGGGCCAGGCGTTGGGTCGGGCACATTGGCCAGCGTGAGCGGCTGGTGCAGGGCAAGGAGTTGAATGGCTTTCATGGCTTTTGGGTCCTCTGTCTTCCGTCCTCGCGGAACAGAGGACCGGGCGGCGTTCCGCGAGGACGGAAGACAGAGGACTTATTTTTTATGGTTATCAATTGCCCCTCGGACGTTGCCGAAGCGGGTTAGTAGATCCTGTGCGGTTTCTTCCGAGACGTTTAGCTCCTCCATAACCATGCGGGCGGCGCGTTGTTGAAGTTTAATGTTCGACAGTTGCATATCGACCATTTTGTTGCCCTTCACCCGACCCAGTTGAATCATGACGGTGGTGGATAACATGTTGAGGGCCAGCTTCTGGGCGGTACCGGCTTTCATGCGTGTGCTGCCCGTAACAAACTCAGGACCAGTCACCACTTCTACGGGAAACTCGGCTGCCGCTGCCACTGCCGAGCCGGGGTTGCAAACGATACAGCCCGTCAGGCAACCCGCCTTGCGAGCCGCAGTCAGCCCGCCGATAACGTAGGGGGTACGTCCCGACGCGGCGATGCCGACCACCGTATCCACGGGCTCGATCTTGTAGGCGCTGAGGTCTTTCCAGGCTTGTTCGGGATCATCTTCGGCGAATTCCACAGCCTTGCGAATGGCTCCATCACCACCGGCAATCAGGCCCACGACCAGGTCGTGCGGCACGCCGTAGGTTGGCGGGCACTCCGACGCATCGACCACGCCGAGCCGACCACTGGTGCCCGCGCCGATGTAGAACAGCCGACCGCCCTCGCGCATGCGGGCCGTTACCTGCGTGGCCAGCGCTTCAAGCTGCGGAATGGCGCGTTCAACGGCCAGCGGTACGGTCTGGTCTTCGCGGTTGATATTCACCAGCAGGTCGTGAACCGACATCTGCTCTAGATGGTCGTAATGGGAGGTGGTTTCGGTAATCATAATCAGGTACGTTGCAGAAGGCAAAACTACCAAACGTTTCTTTACCGGTAACGGCTTCGACAGACCCTATTTCTACACGAATCACCCAACGAATCAGCTATGTTGGCGGTTTATGAGGTATGGCACAACGTACCCAACTCAACCCCGACCTGCCGGCAACCTATTTCCGGAAATATGACGAAACCAGCGACGACGAATTTTACCGGTCGGCCCGGCTGGTCGTGCATATCGACGATCCGGCTATTGCGGCTACTACGGCGCTTTTTCGTGAACTGCTGCCACCCGGCGGGGCTATTCTTGACCTGATGAGTAGCTGGCGCAGTCACCTGCCTACCGACGTGGCCTACAGCCGTGTGGCCGGGCAGGGAATGAACGCGACCGAGCTTCGACAGAACCCGCAACTAACTGAGTACGTGGTGCAAAACATGAATCAGAATCCCGTACTTCCTTACAACGACGGTGAGTTCGATGGGTGTGTGGTCACTGTATCTGTGCAGTACCTGACCCAACCCGTTGCGGTTTTCCGGGAGGTAGCGCGGGTATTGAAACCGGGGTCGCCGTTCATTACGGTCTTCTCAAACCGGATGTTTCCAACAAAAGCCGTTGCCGTCTGGCAGGCACTGGATGATGCCGGGCACGCTCAACTCGTTGAAACATATTACGAACAAACCGGCCAGTTCACCCGCATACACACCGAAGACCGGAGCCCGTCGCCCCGCCGAAGCGACCCCCTTTTTGCTACGATCGGTTATCGGCAATAGAGGTTTATACGGTCATTTGTGCGTGTGACGGGTTGCAACGGTGATTACTGGCCCAATTCAGGGTTGCGTAATGGATGGCGATGCGCTATAACGCGGCTAAACATCTATTTTCACGTACCAACCTGGCATCGGCGACAACGTACCCAGTGAGGCAATCATTCACTACTCTTCACTGTATGTATGAAAGTTCACCTGATTATCGCCGGAGCGATGCTTGTCGCCGGTCAGGCGGTGGGACAGTCGATTAAACTGGCTGGTATTGATTATGCCACGTACCGACAAGTGGCCGTTAAAGGAAGCAACACCGGGCAGGAACTGGCTTTTCGGGAGTTTGGGGTATCCGTTACTGTGCCGGTTATTGCCAGGCAGTCGGGGTTGCTGCTGCTGAACGGGTTTCGCTACGCCCAGCTTAACGCAACCAGCTACAAATCACCCATTTTTGGCCAGCCTGAAGCGAAGCAAACGGTGCATACACTTGTGTATTCGTTGAATGTGGTTAAGCCGCTATCGACGAAGTGGACGTTGGCGCTGGGTGTGATGCCTACCCTGGCCTCCGACTTTGTGAAACCACTATCAGGCGACGATTTTCGAATGCAGGCCGTGACCCTTGCGCGTTATCAGGTAAGCGAAGGAGTTGGTCTCGGTGGCGGCGTGGCGTACAGCACCCGGTTTGGCACACAGGTTTTGTTGCCCGTTATAGCACTCAGCTACCGGAAAAAGTCGTTCCGGCTCAACACCGTGCTGCCCGCCAGCCTGACCGCCTATTTTCAGTCTGACAATGAGCGTGTCAAGGGCGGGTTGCGCATCCGAACGGCGGGTAGCTTTATCCATATCGGTGAGCAGTTTGCGGCGGCTCCCAACATCGATAAACTCAGTTATAGCCGTATCACCATCGGTCCGGCTCTGGAATGGAAAGTGGCTGGTCCATTGGTACTTGAGCTGGCCGCCGGTATCACAACCCGTCGCCGGTTCGACTTTATTAATACCGACAAAACCGTGCTGAGTGCTGACCCACAAACAGGTCCGTTTCTAAACATCGGTTTATCAATTGCGCCCAGGCTTAAAGGGAAAACAGGCGAAGGGATGGATATGGTATTTTAACTGGCAGGGCATCAGTCCTAAGCCGTCGGAATAACCTCAAGAACCAGTTCGTTACCTTGTTTGTCGAGGTAAACACAGGTCATCTTTTCTAGATCGACGACCCATTTCTCAACCCCGGCTTCGGCCGCCTGATCGCAAAATGTGGGGTAGTCAGTCTGGCCTTTCTGGTGAATGAGTAATGCGTGCTTGAGGGCGCTGGTGGTACCTGGTGACGCCACTGGCTTAAGCGGCCACGTTGCTTCGGCGTGAAGCGTGAAACGGTCGGCTCCGTGGTAGTCGGTGTGGCCATCGGATACGTAGAGGCTATACGACAGAACGCCGAGTGCCTTCAGCTCCTGAACATAGGCGGGGAAATCGGCCCCGCTTTTCACCTTACTGTGTATCTCCTTGATCTGGTTGATTGAAAACATGTTTCTACGGTGTTGGGAAATCGTTTTTCTTATGTAGACGCAATCGGGTGCTGGGCGTCTCGCTGGTAAACGCCTTGATTTCTGGGATTGCGCCGAATGAGTAGGCGGGACGTGTTAACCCCTCGGCTTGCTTATGTTTGTGGCATGAACCCTACCCTCGACACCGATCTGGCGCTACTGGCGTTTCAGGAAGAGCAACTGCAGTTCGATACGTTTGGGCCCGAAACGGCCTGGCAGTTGGGTACGTTGCTCAAGGAATCCGTGGAAGCGCGGGGCAAAGCCGTGGCCATCGACATTCAACTGTTTGGTCATCCGCTGTTTTTTTACGCCATGCCCGGCACCACGCCCGATAACATCGACTGGATTCGGCGAAAACGAAACGTGGTAGAGCGTTTTCACCAGAGTTCGTACGCCATCCGGTTGACGCTGAAGAAGAAACAGACCACGCTCACCGATCAGGCGGGCCTTCCCCTGCGCGACCACGCTGCGGCGGGCGGTGGGTTTCCTATTCGGCTTCGTGGCTCGATCTGTATCGGGGCCATCACCATTTCGGGTGTACCGATGCGCGAAGACCACGGCATCATTGTCGAAGTACTGGCCAAGTGGCTCAACCGCCCCCTGATCGACCTGGCGCTACCTCCCGCCGATGATATGGATGATTGATTTTGTTTTCTCGGCTTCACCCCCAACCCCGAAACGACCATAAAGACCACCGCATCACGATAACGCCTGAGGGGGTGGGTTTGAACTGGCCGGACGCGAATTGTCGTCAGGGGGCAGGGGAACAAACTCGTCGTTATCGGTGGGCGGGAGCGGAATCCGGCCCGCCTGCCAGTCGGCCTTGGCTTGCTCGATGCGCTCGCGGCTCGACGATACGAAGTTCCACCAGATAAAACGTTCGCCCAGCGGTTCGCCGCCCAGCAACATGAGCGTAGTAGGTTCTTTAGCGATCAGGACCGGATCGACGCTCTTATTAAACACCAGCAACTGCCCCACGCCATACGTGTGCCCACTGACTTCCACGCTGCCTTTGGCGATGTAGGCTCCCCGTTCGGGAAAGCCCGTTGGCGGGCCGAATCGCGCACCGGTTTGCAACACAACGTGGGCGTAGAATAAAGGAGAATGGGTAGCAACGCCGTTTTTCAGGCCATAGGCATCGCCGGCAATCAATCGCATCCAGACGCCCGTATCCGTAAAAATGGGTAGCTCGCCGGGCTGGTAATTGGTAAACGTGGGTACGTTCTCTTCGGCCGATTCAGGTAGGGCCACCCAGGTCTGCACCATCTCGAAGGCATTGGCGGCGAGTAGTGCCGGGTCTTCAAACCGCTCGGAATGAGCAATCCCCCGACCGGCTGTCATCCAGTTTACTTCGCCGGGGCGAATGATCTGTTGCACGCCCAGGCTATCGCGGTGAGTTACCTGACCGTCGAAGAGGTAGCTGACGGTGGAAAGGCCAATGTGCGGATGTGGTAATACGTCCATCTGCACCAGTTCGGCGGGCGTTTTGCTGACTGGCCCGGCATGATCCATGAAAATAAACGGCCCCAGCATGCGCCGAAGCCGGTACGGTAAAATCCGTTTTACATCAAAGCCATTACCGATAGACGCCGTTCGGGCAGTAATAACGAGATCGAGCATAGAAAAGGGCGGGTGTTTTTGTATGGCTTGTTGCTGATCGCGGCAGCATCGACATGATCTATAAAGCTAACGTACATCGCCAGAACAACCAACCAGACTGGCCTTGTGTAAGTTTGTTGCATGGATGCATCAATTGATCAGGACCTGGCCCAAATTGCGTTTCAGGAAGAACAACTTCAGTTCGACAGCTTCAGTGCCGAAACGGCGTGGCAGCTAGGTACGTTGCTAAAAGACGCGGTGGAGAAGCGGGGTAAAGCCGTGGCCATTGATATTCAGTTGATTGGTCAGCCGCTGTTCTTCTACGCCATGCCCGGAACCACGCCCGACAACATCGACTGGGTACGTCGGAAGCGGAACACCGTGCAGCACTTTCAGCGCAGTTCCTACGCCCTTGGCCTTGATCTGAAGCAAAAGCAGACGACCCTCCAGGAGAAAGCGGGCTTCGCTGTTCGTGATTATGCCACGCATGGTGGCTGTTTTCCCATCCGGCTGCTGGGTACGTTCATCGGCACCATTACCATCTCGGGCCTGCCCCAGCGCGAAGACCACAGCGTCATTGTCGAGGTGCTGGCCAGGTGGCTCAACCGCCCGCTCAGTGAACTGGCGTTAAGGTAGCGGAGTTGCCCGGCGACAGGCTTACCGAGTGGCCAGCGTACCTAACCTGGCCGCTACGAATTCTCCCGATAAGGCAGGTTAAACAGGCTGTTCGGCTTCAGGTAGATATGATCGTTCCTGAAGTCGAGGATGGTGTTGAAGCGCTTCAGGAGGTCATTTCCGAAATAGTTGATTTCGAAATCGAGCGGGCGTTTGATGCCTAAGAGCATCGCGGGAACGCGAGAAAGCGCAAAGTCGCTGACGGTCAGGCCGGGTATGCGCACCACCCGGGTTTGGTACTTCACGCCGCGCGGGTCTGTCAGGGCCAATTTTCTGATGAGGGGCAATTCAGTCGGAATGTGCCGGGCAGCCAGCCAGGCACTGTCGAGAATCATGGCACTGTCGGCGCCGGTATCCAGAAGAAACTTGCCTTTGTAGCGTCTGGCGGCGATGGTTAGCGTGCCATCCATGCACACGAACGACCGGATGAAGTCGATTTTTGATCGGGTGTAGCCGCTGATATGTTTGGGCATCGACGAATGGATGATGAGCAGCCCTTTATCATAATCGATTTCTACGGCTTTGCCTTCAAACAGGTTCCAGCCAAAGCGGCCGTCCATGTCGTGGGCGGCTAGTCCCGTTACCACCACGGTTGGGTTGGTCCAGATTGATTTACCCATCTGTAGCGTCACGACCGTTTCCCGTCTGGTGAAATCTGGCTGGGCTTTCCCCGCCACGGCGTCGGGCTGGCTGGCCAGTAGTTTCGTTCGCTTCAGGATGGCTTCCTTCGTTAACCGGAAATCAAACGAACCAATGTCGAAATACAGGCTGACGGTATCCCGGCGGTTGATGATCGCTTTGACATGAATGGTGTTATAGGCCGTCAGCACAAACGGAATGGTATCGTGGGTGCGTTTGGCGCTGGGTACGTTCCGGTCGGGTGGAATGGCGCTGGCGATCCGGGTGAAGCAGGAATCTTTCCCGTTCAGGAGCACAACAAAATCGAAGGTGGAACCCGGTTTTACCTTCACCCGAATGGAGTCGATGTCGGTGTAGAACGTGACCCATTTCGGCTGCCGGGTCCGGTCGGCGGTGAACACGTCAGGCCTGATTTTTGGTGAAAGCGACCAGGCATTTTTGTCTAGAAATGCCCCGTCACGAATTGCCACGCGGCTCGATGTGGCCTGTATAACCGGCGGTAGCTTCGATTGGCCGAAACCGACCTGTGCCAGTAGCAAGGCAAGGATAAAAGGGAAGCATCTCATCGGGAATGGGCCGGGACTTAGTGAATGGCCCGGTGAAGATACACGTCAATCTGTTCACGCCTGGCCTTGTGCTACGTATAGCTTAGTCGAAATTCCTAGTAGGGGAACATACTTAATGGGGTAATGGGAAATGACTAACGTGATGTTGCTGTTTCTTCGTTGTATAACCACGGCTTTTGACCTTATATTTATATTTGTTAATACGTTGTAGTCTACCTGCCGCTTATCCATCTATACTGTTGTGACCAGTCTTTTTTCGCCTGATATTCACCAGACTGCTTTTGCCAGAAAAGCTATGCTGGTGCTTGAGTTCAGTCAACAACCCAAGCCCCGGTTTACGGTCAGGCAAGCTACTATGGTTGGGCAGGCGCTCGTTAATGGCTTTCCGGCTTCGCTGATCGGTGCTGCCCTGGACGACTTACCGCTGCCTTTCAGTTCGCCCGAACTGACGAGACACCTTTATAAAACGCTTCAGCTTGGCATTTCCACCCAATTTCTGCTTGAGGAGCCTTGTTTGCCAGCCATCTCGCCTTGTCGGTATACCTGCCAGTTGATACAAATCGATGCGCAACAACTGGTGCTGTCGATGGACCTGCTTGAGCCCGAAAAACCACTGTCGTTGGAAAACGTGGTTGAAACAATGCCCGCGGGACTTATTGTTTTTCGCGCAATCCGGGATGATGACCAGGCAATCGTTGATTTTCAGGCAATCCTCTGTAATCAGTTTGGAGCAGATGTGGTTGGGCAAAGCCGCGAGGTTATCCTGACTCAGCCCATCAGCCAGCGGTACGAGAATATGAAAGAGTATGCCTTCTTTCATCAGTATGTGGCTGTCGTAGAAACGGGACAACCGCACCACCAGTTATTGCACCTGCCAACGCTGAATCTCTGGCTCGACGTGTCGGTGGTGAAATACGGCGACGGCATGCTGGTTTCGTTTCAGGATGTTACAGTTGGGCAGCAAACGGCATCGCTGCTGACCAGCGTAATAAACAGTTCGCCGGCAGCGGTTCGGTACTACGAAACCATTCGTGACGCATCCGGCCAGATCATTGATTTTCTTACCAGCACGGGGAATGAACTGGAGGCATACCGCTCCTTCCGGCCTTATCCGTCTACCGTTGGGCGACGGATGCTGGACCTGTACCCGCAGCTAAAAACGACCGGCACATTTGCCAGGTACGTTGCCGTGGTTGAATCGGGAACGAGTGACCGTTTTGAGATCATACACCAGACCGGTTCGCAAACGACCTGGTTCGACTGTACGGCTGTAGCGCATGGCAACGGGTTTGTACTCACGACCCTGGATATAACTCCGTTGAAGCGTTTGCAGCTCGACCAGCAGCGACAAGCCGAACTACTCACGGGGGTTCTCGACAGTTCTGCCAGCAGCATTATTGTGCTGGACCCGCTCTATGATGAAGATCGCCAACTCACGGATTTCAAAGTCAGCCTGGCAAACCCGGCTACGGAGACGCTGTTTGCCCGGTTTGTCGGCCCGGATTTCAGGCACGAAGCGATGCAGAACCAAACGATGAGGACACTTTTCCCCGCCGTTCGGGAGCGCGATCTGTTCAGGGCCCTGGTCGCTGTTGTAGAAACGGGACAACCCATACATCAGTCAATCGATTATCCGCAGATGAGGATTGCCTACGATTATGCGATTACACCGTTCCAAACGGGTGTACTGATGATCACGACCGATATTACACCCATTCGGGCGTACCAGCAGCAACTTGAAGCGAATAATGCCGCATTGAGTCGCTCGAATGAATACTTACAGCAATTTGCCTACGTAGCCTCGCACGACTTGCAGGAGCCGCTTCGCAAAATTTATTCGTTCGGCGATCTGCTGCTGAAGCAATACACGGATTTGTTCGACGATACGGGCCGGGATTTACTCCAGCGGATGCAGAACGCGGCCATGCGGATGCAAACGCTAGTGAAAGACCTGCTCGACTACTCGCGCCTGACAACGATGGAAGCATCCTTTGATCCAGTGTCCCTTCAAACGCTGCTTCAGGATACGTTCGACGATCTGGAAACGACCATCCGGGAGACAAACGCCACGATTAAAGTGAACGGTGACGAGCTACCCACTCTGCCCGGCGATAAGACACAACTCAGGCAGCTTCTCCAGAATCTGCTTGCCAATGCGCTCAAGTTTACCAAGCCTGGCCAGCCGCCTCAGGTACGTATCACGGTCGAGTTGCTCAGGCCGGACCAACTCCCGCAACCGGTTCACCCTATTGGCAGTCGGCAGTGGGTAAGCCTTCAGGTTGCCGATCAGGGGATTGGGTTCGATGAGGCATACCAGGAACGAATTTTTGACCTGTTTCACCGGCTACATGGCCGCAGCAAATATACCGGAACGGGCATCGGGCTGGCTGTGGTGAAGAAAGTAGTGGAGAATCATCACGGTCTGATCACCGCGCACAGCCAATCCGGAGCTGGCGCTACCTTTACCGTTTATCTACCGCTTGCCTAACCAGTTTATTGCGCAGTATGGCAACCATGATCCAAGTAACGGCCTCGCTCTACCAGATCAGTCTGGGTGTGGTCAATGTCTTTATCCTCAAAGACAAGGCCAACGGACTAACCCTAATCGATACGGGCTATAAAGGTAGTAGTCAGCCAATTCGTGCGGCTATTCGCCAGGCGGGGGCAGACCCGGCGTCGATAGAACGGATTATACTGACCCATTGCCACCCCGATCATGCGGGTAGTGCGGCGGCCCTTAAAGAAGAACTGGCCATTCCGGTCTGGGCATTTGAACAGGATGTGTCACTACTCGAAAGAGGCATTGCCGGCGAAACGCCCATTCACCTGTCGCCGGGGGTGATTAACTGGGTAATCTATCACCTGTTCATCAAACGGGGAAGCAGTGCCATCGATCCCGTTGTGGTTGATCGGCCATTGACCGACCAGGAGGTGCTGCCCATTGCGGGCGGACTTCAGGTGATTCATACGCCGGGGCATAGTAGTGGCCATATCGCCCTGTGGCTGAAACAGGAAGGCGTATTGATTGCCGGTGACCTGTGCGCCCACGTAATGAGTCTGGATTTTAGTACGGTCTACGAAGACAGGGCTTTGGGTGTGAAGAGTATACTGGATGTAGCCCGGCTACCTTTCGACAAAGCTGTATTCGGTCATGGTCGGCTACTGGCACCGAATGCCAACCAGAAGCTGATCGCCAAATTCCGGCGCTATCAATAGCGTCATGCTAATGGCAGCAGCAATTCATGCACGACCTATTTCTCAACAAGCAACTGGTAGCAAAATAATACGTTCATCTTCCACCGCATCTCCAGGGCACTTATTGCTACCATACCGCGAAGCTGACTGCACACGGCTGGTTTACTGGCCCGGCAATCTGCTACACGCCCTCATTCTGGATACAACCATACGGGGTTCGGCTACTTTTTGGCCCGTGTGCTTACTGACCTTTGCAGAGTCGAAATAAGACGCACACAGAACAAAAAGAGACAATGAACAGTATTCCAAAAACAACATTGGGTAGTCAGGGGCTGGTGGTTCCGTCCATCGGACTTGGCTGCATGGGCATGACCCAGATTGCCGGGGCTGATATTTACGGTAAATCTGACGAAGCCGAAGCGATCGCTACCATCCACCGCTCGCTCGAACTGGGCGGGAACTTCCTGGATACGGCTGATCTGTACGGACCTCTTCACAACGAACGGCTGCTGGCTAAAGCCATTAAAGGGAACCGCGATCGGTACATTATTGCCAGCAAATTCGGTTACGAGATCGACGATTCCGGTGATCTGACGTGGCAAATCAACGGTCGGCCCGACTACGTGAAGAAAGCCATCGAACGATCGCTGAAAAACCTCGGCACCGACTACATCGACCTCTATTACCTGCACCGGCTAGACACCGCTACGCCCATTGAAGACACCGTTGGCGCAATGGCCGACCTGGTAAAGGAAGGTAAGATCGGCTATATCGGCCTGTCGGAAGTGGCGCTGGATACCGTAAAGCGCGCCCATCAGGTTCACCCAATCACCGCCGTTCAAACTGAATATTCACTGTTTGAACGCAACCCCGAAGAGCTGGGTACGTTGCCGGGTCTTGCCGAACTGGGTATCGGTTTCGTAGCGTATTCGCCGCTGGGTCGTGGCTTCCTGTCAGGCGACATCACCAGCCCGGATGATTTTCCGGCCGACGATTTTCGTCGCAGTATTCCCAAGTTTCAGGGCGAGCAATTCCAGAAAAACATTGAGTTGGTACGCGCCATTAAAGCAATGGCCAGCGCGAAGAACATTACGCCGTCGCAGCTTGCCATTGCCTGGGTATTGGCAAAAGGGGCGTTGCCCATTCCGGGCACCAAGCGGGTCAGGTACGTTGAGCAGAACATCGCCGCAACCAACATCACGCTGACGCCCGATGAACTGGAACGCCTGGAAGCCATTGTTCCGTTAGGGGTATCAACAGGCGACCGCTACGATGCCGTGAGTATGAGCATGGTTGATAAATGACTGTAACACGGGCTTCAGCCCGTTTTTGTAGTAAATAAAAACGGGCTGAAGCCCGTGTTACGTTTTTATGAAAAAAGAAGCCAATCACCCCTACGTCATCGAGTCTGTTTCTGACCTGCACCGGCTGATGCAACTGCCGAAACCGGCCCATCCGCTGGTGAGCGTGATTGATCTGAGCGACGTCAACTGCCGGATCGATGAAGCTATTCAGAGCCTGGTTTACAACTTCTATTCGATCTGTATCAAGAAGAATTTCACGGGCAAGCTGAAGTACGGACAGAACTACTACGATTTCGATGAGGGGGTGATGACCTTTTTTTCGCCCGGTCAGGTGATCTCGACCGAAACCCCCGACGACATGGCAATTTCGGGCTGGTGGCTGGTGGTGCATCCCGATTTTATTCGCCATCACGCACTGGCCAAACGCATGACCGAGTACGGTTTTTTCTCGTACGCCGTCAACGAAGCGCTACACCTGTCGGATAAGGAAGAGGCACTGATCAAGTCCATCATGCTGAACATCGCGCAGGAATACCACGCGCCAATCGACGGCTTCAGCCAGGACGTCATGCTGTCGCATATCGACCTGCTACTCAATTATTCAAATCGGTTTTATAACCGCCAGTTCATCACCCGCAAGCACGTCAATAATGACTTGCTGACGAAGCTGGAAACGATTCTGACGGACTATTTCGACAGCGAAAAGGTGCAGGAACTGGGCCTGCCGACGGTGCAATACCTGGCCGATCAACTCTCGGTTTCGCCAACGTACCTGAGCGACATGCTGCGCTCGCTGACCGGCCAGAGCACCCAGCAGCATATTCATAACAAGCTGATCGAAAAGGCAAAAGAGAGCCTGACAACCACCTCGTTATCGGTCAGCGAAATAGCCTACCGCCTCGGTTTCGAGTACCCCCAATCGTTCAGCAAGCTGTTCAAAAGCAAGACCAGCGTTTCCCCGCTTGAGTTCAAGCACTCGTTCAATTAGTAAGCTGCTCGTCGCATAGCGACTAGTCGCTTCTGCAAAATTTAGTCTGATCTCTTGACGATGAGAGCTGATGCTTTCGACACGTCAGCGCGTTGATATCAAGAAAAAGCATACTATTCGACATCAACGAGTCCGTCATATTAAGTTTTAGCCTAAAATTTAACATGACGGACTCGTTGATGTATAGCTGCTTAATATGAAGGACAGCTTTATGTATGATTCTATTCAAAAACTTAACATCAATCCCTACTTCCACGTCACTCTCAAGAGCGATACGCCCTGACGGGGTAAAGCAAAAGAAAGCGTCGCGTTGCCGTTGGTGACACGTACCTGTTCGGGCGCCGACAGCGTCTGAAGTTGACCGGCTTTTTCTAACTCTGCGACCTGGCTGGCGGTTGGTGCTTTGGGCGATCCCATCTTTTTCCAGACTTCATACGAATTGCTATGCTGCTGGTCGATGCGGTAATGGTGCACGGTGGCTGTTTTGGCCGGAATCCCTGTCAATTGCACCGAAACTGGCGCGTCGGGCGCAGGTACGTTGTCGTCGTGGTAGTGCCAGACCATCACCGCCGCCGACTTCGCATCTTTACTCGCCAATGCGTTGATGTCGGCTTCGGCCCGCACACTTTCGTCGCGCACACGGGCGTAATCGTAAGCCAGTTTGCTGGTGACTTCGACCCGGTTGGTGGGCATCATGCCGAACATGCGGAACACGTTCAGCACTGGCTTGTCGACGCCGTTGGTCGCCAGGTCGCGGAAGCCGCGAAACCAGGCCTGATCTTCGAACTCGAAGGCCCAGGTAACGGCTCCCGCCAGATTCACGCCCCGCGCCTTGGCCAGATCATACTTCCGGGCAAAGGAAGCCGCCGTGTAGCTCGAATACATGGTGCCATTCCGGTAGGCATTCTGCGGACTCATGTCTTCGGAACAGGCCGCGCAACCTTCCGGGTCTGACTCGCCAATGATGATTGGTAAGTTTTTCAGGCTCGGATAAGACGCCACCACCTCAAAGCCCTTGTCGATGTCGCGCAACTGCGTGCCCATGTTCATCTGCACATGCCCATCGACCACTTTGGGCGACCCTTTGGCGTGGAACGTGATGAAATCGAGGGGGACGCCGGGCTTTCCGGTTACGGCATTGGTGCCGTTCACCACGTGGTCCATGAACGCTTTAAAGAACGTGTAGGCACCTTTGCTGCCTGGCCCCGTCACTTCGGGGCCACCGATTTTGGCCGTTGGCAAGGCCCGTTTAACGGCATCGGCGGTGTAATCGTACAGTTTGATGTATTCCTCGGTCGTGCCTTTCCAGTAGCTGATGTTCGGCTCGTTCCATAGCTCCCAATACCAGCTTTCCACCTCTTTTTTGCCGTATTTCTGCACCGAGTGCGTCACCCACTGATACACCAGCTCGCTCCATTTATTGTAGTCTTTGGGCGGGTAGGCCCACCCCAGATAAATGTCGTTGTAGTTGTCGCCGGGCTTCCAGTGGTGGCGGTAGGGTTGCGGATGCGTGGAGAGTGCTTCGGGCATGAAACCGATCTGGGCAATGGGCTTCATGCCGCGCTGGATGAACGTATCGAAAATTTTGTCGACGATCGTCCAGTCGTAGATTGGGTTGCCTTTGGCGTCTTCGGTATAGGCGTTGGTTGAGCCCCATTTCAGGGCCGCCTCGCCATCGCCGGTGACCAGCAGGCTATGCACGCGCACGTTCACAGGTACGTTGCTCAGCTTCGAAATCTCGGTCAGCAACTTTTTACCGTCTTTCATGTAGGTATAGTTCGGCTCGTCGTAGCCAAACCAGGCCCAGATCGGTGTTAGCGGCCCGTTGCTTTTGGTTAAATCAACGTTGATCTGAACGGGCTGTCCGGGACTGGGTTGGGCCAGGCTGTCGGTATGGCTAACGAGGCCGTAAGCGCAAATCAGAAAGGTGGCAATCAGAAGCCGACTGCGTGTAATGTGTTGACTCATAAAGGGTAGGATTTGAAAAGTAAGCTGAACTGAGTATGGCTGATCGGAAATGAGCGCGTTTCCCGACATCGAAAGCCGACACTTACGCTATTCTCATAGCCACCCGTCAGCCTAAACCGGTATTTTTGTGAAATTAACCCAGTCTCATGTATACCCTCTACGCCATTCCAAATTGTGATACTGTGAAAAAAGCCCGCGCCTGGCTGGCCGCAAGCGGAATCGCCTACCAGTTCCACGACTATAAAAAGCAGGGAATCGACCGGGCCACGATTGAGCGATGGCTGACGCAGAAAAGCTGGGAAGAGCTCGTTAATCGGGCGGGGGCTACCTGGAAAAAACTGGCCGATGCCGATAAGCCGACCGATACCGAAGGAGCCATTGCGCTGATGCTCGAAAAAACGTCGGTCATTCGTCGCCCGCTCATTGAATCAAACGGCCAGATCGTTGCGTTAGGATTTAAAGCCGATGACTACGCTACTACGTTTGCTGCGTAGTTTGGCCTTTACCGATGATACAGGATACGCCAAAACAACTGCTCGATTCACCGGAAGCTGTTCGGCTACTGGTGAACTCGTTTTACGAAAAAGTCCAGGTCGACCCGCTGATCGGCCCCATTTTTATGGACGTGGCGGAGGTGGACTGGGCGAGTCACCTGCCCAAAATGTATGCCTTTTGGGAGTCGCTCATTCTGGGCAACGGAGCCTACAATGGCCATCCATTTCGCCCCCATCTGCTGGTCAATCAGCAGCAGCCGCTTCGTATCGAGCATTTTGAACGCTGGCTGACACTTTTCTCTGCTACGCTGACGGAACATTTCACGGGCGAAACGGCCGAACAGGTACGTCAGCGTGCCATTCAGATTGCCTCGGTTTGGAATCATAAGCTCGAATACATCAACGGCCCGGTCACTGACTAGCAACTGAAGCCCGGCCACGTGAAGCACATAGGCAACGGGTAAAAATCAGGTACGTATCGCTTGCATGATTCAGTTGGCAGGCGATATGAAACGAAGAGAATTTATCAGAAATGCCGGGCTTATTGGTAGTACTCTCGCGTTGACAGGTCCGTCGGCGCTGGCAACGTCGTTACCACTGGCCAGCCCTGGCGACAATGCCGGCGCGTACTGGCTCGATGGGCCGATGCGCTGGGCGCAACTTGCTTTTGTAGAACGCGACCCCGGCCATTACGACCCCGATTTCTGGCTCGCCTATTTCAAACGTATTCATGCCGACGGGGCGCTGCTCAGTGCCGGGGGGGTAGTCGCCTTCTACCCGACCAACATTCCGCTCCATCACCGAAGCGACTTTCTGGGTAACTCCGATACGCTGGGTGATCTGGTCGACGGCTGTAAAAAGCAGGGCATGAAAATCATGCTCCGCACCGATCCGCACGCTGCCCGGCAAGACATGTACGAGGCCCACCCCGACTGGATTGCCGTTACCGCCGACGGGCAACCACGGCGGCACTGGGCTAATCCGGCGTTGTGGGTGACCTGTGCGCTGGGGCCGTATAACGCGGAGTTTATGACCCGGGTGAACGGTGAAATCATGGATCGCTACCAGCCCGAAGGGATTTTCTCCAACCGCTGGGCGGGCCATGATATTTGTTACTGCGAGCATTGTATCCGCAATTTCAACGCCGCTACCGGCCTCGGCCTTCCCCGAAAAATTGACCGCCTCGACCCTACTTACCGCCAATGGACCGACTGGCGCATGAAGTGTCTTCGCAGTGTGTGGGCCCTGTGGGATTCGGAGATTCGTAAGAAACGACCCGCTTCCCGCTTCATTCCGAATGGCTTTCCCGACAAAATCGTGACGGGTCGCGAAGCCGATCTGTTCTTCGCTGACCAGCAGGCCCGGCGTGGGCTGATGGCTCCCTGGGCCAATGGAAAAGGGGCAAAAGAACTCCGGTCAACGCTCGGGATGAAGCCACTGATCGGCATCTTCAGCGTGGGTATCGAAGAAGAGTTTCGCTGGAAAGATTCGGTACAGAGCGATGCCGAAATCCGTATCTGGGTGGCCGAAGGAACCGCCAATGGTATGCGCCCATGCTTCGTGAAATTTGGCGGCGATATCTACGATAAGCGGTGGATGGAGGCCGTAGCGACGCTGTATGAAGGCTACCACAAAAACGAAACGTACCTGCGTAATACGGCATCACTGGCCCGCGTTGGGGTTGTCTATTCTGAACAGACCGATCGTAATTACGGTGGTAAACCCTGGCAGCAGAAAAGCAGCGACCACCTCGACGGTATGTACCACACATTGGTAGAAAGCCGTATTCCGTTCGATATGGTGAATGACCGCCTCTTGTCGCCCGA
Source organism: uncultured Fibrella sp. (assembly GCF_964250085.1). Lineage (NCBI taxonomy): Bacteria > Pseudomonadati > Bacteroidota > Cytophagia > Cytophagales > Spirosomataceae > Fibrella > uncultured Fibrella sp. Next base: position 61,729 of record NZ_CAXUEC010000008.1, read on the forward strand.
TGATCTGAGCCGGTTCAAACTGCTGATCCTGCCCAATATTGCGGCGTTGTCTGATGCACAATGCAATCAGCTTCGGGCGTTTGTCGACAGGGGCGGGAGTGTGGTTGCCACATTCGAAACCTCGCTGTATGACGAAGAAGGCAACCCCCGCGCTGACTTTGGCCTGGCCAGTCTTTTCGGTGTGTCGTATGGCGGGAAGGTGGAAGGTCCGATGCGAAACAGTTACCTGCAACTTCGCCACGACGTAACCAACAAGCAGACAACGCAAATTCTGAAGGGGCTGGCCAATACGCCGCGCATCATCAACGCCATTCACAAAGTCGATGTGACCCCCACGGGTACGTTCCCCAGCCCGGTCACGCTCATACCGACGTACCCGGACTTGCCGATGGAAGATGTGTATCCGCGTGTATCTGAAACCAACACGCGGGAACTGTACATGCGGCAAGCCGGCAAGGGCCGGGTCGCCTACATTCCCGGCGATCTGGACCGTTCTTTCTGGCAGTTGATGGCCACTGATCACGGCCAGTTACTGCGTAATGTCATTGAGTGGGCGCTCGACGAGGCCCCCGTTGTGGTCGTAACGGGGCCGGGCGTCATCGACGTTACCGTGTGGCAACAGGCAACCACGATGACGGTTCACCTGGTGAATCTCACCAATCCGATGATGATGAAAGGGCCTTTCCGGGAACTGATTCCCGTTGCCGCCCAGGTGACGATTCAGGTTCCGGCAGGCGCTACTGTTAAGGCGGCCAAGCTGCTGATGAGCGGGCAGAAACTCCCTTTCGCAGTGACGAATGGCAAAATAACGGTGAACGTACCCAGGATTCTGGACCACGAAATCGTCGCCCTGGATTTAGCAGTCCTATAAGGTTTTTGAAATAGTATAGGTTTAATGAGCTAGCTATTAGTGCTTTGGAAACTCCCTCCTTTCATGATCTGGAAACAAGTTATTGACCCGTTCAACAACCTCGCGGTATCGGTTCTGGTGGCGTTGGTGCCCATCCTGTTCATCTTCTGGGCACTGATTATTCGGAAAATGAAAGGGTATCAGGCCAGTCTGATCGCGATGGGAATTGCCATGCTGATAGCCGTAACAGTGTATGGCATGCCCATGAAGCTGGCCCTGTTATCGGCGGTTCACGGCGCGTTGTACGGTCTGTTTCCTATTTGCTGGCTGGTGATCATGGCCGTTTTCCTGTTCAATATCACCGTAAAAAGTGGACAGTTCGAGATCATCAAGCACGTGATGGCTTCAATCACGGCCGACCGGCGCTTGCAGGCGTTGCTCATCGCCTTTTCGTTTGGCTCGTTTTTGGAAGGAACCGCCGGTTTCGGCGCGCCCGTCGCCATCACGGCGGCCATGCTGGTCGGCTTGGGGTTTAATCCGCTCTACGCGTCTGGTATTTGCCTGATTGCCAACACGGCTCCGGTGGCGTTCGGCTCTATCGGTATTCCCATCACAGTGGCCTCGCAGGTGTCGGGCATTGCCGAAATGCCTATCTCGCAGATGGTGGGCCGAACGTTACCGATCCTGTCGTTGATGCTGCCATTTTACCTGGTGAGCCTCATTGCCGGTGTCAGAAAAGCGTGGGAAGTTGGTCCGGCAGTGCTGGTGTCGGGGTTGTCGTTTGCGTTGCTGCAATACGCGTCGTCCAACTTTCTGGGCCCCGCCCTGCCCGATGTCATCGCCGGTTTAGGGTCAATCGTTTGCCTGCTGGTGTTGCTTCGTTTCTGGAAACCAAAAACCATCTGGCGGTTTGCCAACGAATCAACTGCTACGGTCAACACCACAATTCGCTACAAAACCGGGCAGGTTATCCGGGCGTGGTCGCCATTTATCGTGCTGACGATTATCATCATTGCCTGGGGATTACAGCCAATCAAAGACGTACTGAACTCAGTTGGTATGGTCCAGTTTGAATTCCCCGGACTCCATAACGCCATCGTCGGTGGCGAAGGAAAACCACTGGCCCGAATTTTTAAAGTAAACTACCTCTCTGCGGCCGGAACCGCTATTTTGCTGGCGGTGCTCATCGCCATTCCGCTGGTTGGGTTAACGTATCGCGAGGGGGTAAAGGTGCTTGGCGAAACGTTGAACCAGTTAACATTTCCGATCCTGACCGTGGCGGCAGTATTGGGATTTGCCTACATCGTCAACGATTCGGGCATTACGCTCACGCTGGCGGCGGTGCTGGCGAGTACAGGTGTTTTCTTTCCTTTTTTTGCGCCTGTATTAGGTTGGCTGGGCGTATTCATCACTGGCTCCGACACGTCGGCCAATGCCTTGTTCAGCAAACTACAGTACGCCACGGCGCAATCCATCGGCGTTGATCCGGTGGTGACAGTGGCGGCGAATGTGTCGGGTGGCGTTGTGGGCAAGATGATTTCGCCACAGTCGATTGCCGTGGCGGCGGCGGCTGGTAATCTGGTGGGTCAGGAGGCGCAACTGTTCCGGTTCACGGTGAAACACAGCTTCATTATGCTGATCGTTATCTGCTTCATCACGCTCGCTCAGGCGTATGTAATCAAGTGGGTTATCCCCGTTTATGAGCAAGCTTCGAGCATAAAAGTCGCCGCTCTTCCCGATCTGGCAAAGGGCTATACGTACCTGACCGTGCTGGCCATGCTTCTTGCTGCGCTGGCGGCAGGTGTGTTGGTAAAGAAGCGTTCTGTGACGACGTAAGGATGTATGTTGCTTCGCGAGGCAGGCCCTTCGACAGGCTCAGGGTGACACTCCCACTCAAGTTCGTCATGAACATCATGATGTGAGTTGTCACCCTGAGCCTGTCGAAGGGCCTACTTCGCGAAGCAGCATACATCCTTACGCAGCCGGAATAATCGACTCAATTGTTGCTAGTTCGTCGTCGCTAAACGCCAGATTCTCCAGCGATTTCAGCGAGTCGGCAAGTTGCTCGGGACGGCTGGCTCCGACAAGTACGGAGGTGATGCGTGGATCTTTTAGCAACCAGGCAATCGCCATCTGGGCCAGCGTCTGCCCGCGTTGCTGCGCCAGGTCGTTTAGCCGACGAATCATGTCCAGCGTTTCGGGCGTTAGCTGCTGCTTGCTCAGCGACCCGTTTTTCGTGGCTCGTGAATTGGCCGGAACACCTTTCAGGTATTTGTCTGTCAGCAGCCCCTGCGCAAGTGGCGAGAACGGAATACAACCCACGCCTTCCTGCCCAAGCACATCGAGCAGCCCGTTTTCAACCCATCGATCAAGCATCGAATAGCGCGGCTGGTGAATCAGACAGGGCGTACCCAACTGCTTCAGAATGGCAATGGCCTTGGTTGCTTCGGCGGGCTTGTAATTCGATAACCCCACGTACAACGCCTTGCCCTGCCGAACGATGTGGTCGAGGGCGTTCATGGTTTCTTCCAGCGGCGTGTCGGGGTCGGGGCGGTGGTGGTAGAAAATGTCCACGTAGTCGAGTTGCATCCGTTTCAGGCTTTGGTCAAGGCTGGAAATCAAATATTTACGGGAGCCGAAATTGCCGTATGGCCCTTCCCACATGTCGTAACCGGCTTTGGAGGAAATGATCAGCTCATCGCGGTAGCCCTGGAAATCCTGATGTAGAATGGTGCCGAAGTTTTCTTCCGCCGAGCCCGGTGGCGGCCCGTAGTTATTGGCCAGATCGAAGTGGGTAATGCCCCGATCAAAAGCCAGCCGGATCATCTGACGGCTATTTTCGAGCGTATCGACATGACCGAAATTTTGCCACAGACCCAGCGAAATGGCGGGTAACACCAGCCCGCTGCGCCCGCAACGGCGGTACGGTATCGATTGGTAACGGGTTGAATCAGGAAGGTAAGGCATGGGTTAGTTGATCCGTTTTATGTAGCTTTCGATGATGTGTCAGGTACGTTGCCGAGAGGAAAAGATAAGGCTGGCTACCTGTCTATCTTTACGTTACTTACTGTTGCAGACTCGATTTTGGCGGGGTTGTGCGAGCAGATAAACAGCCCGACGGTGACGTTATCGGCCAGATTGGCCATACCGTGGCTCCCAACGAGTTGCAGCGGTTCTCCTTTTTTAGCGGCCCGCATGGTGTAGGTGGTGCCTTTGCGCTCAAGCTGCACCGTTTGTACGTTTTTTTCGGGAAAGAAAATTTCATCCTCCGGGTCGCGCATGGCGTCGCCTTTGGCCACGCGCCACTGCAACACAGTCAGCCCATCGCCGTGAAGGACCGCGCTCAGGTGAGAGGCGTCGTCGTCCATCGACTCGCGCACCATCCAGCCAACTTTCCGGTGTGGATCAGTGCCTGCACCAACAAACTCAAAATCGGCGGTAGCGGTGAAATCGTCCTTCATCGTTTTGAAAAGGTACTGGAACTCGTCGCGTTTGAACCAGATATTGTAGCCGGAGCCCGTCAGCGTGTACGCCTTTGCTTTTTTATCGTATTGCGATGAACCCGCCAGTTTTGGGTTGCCAATATCCTGGCTGTTTTTGAAGTCGCCGATACGTTTGGTTGGCGCGAAGCCAACCAGCAACGCAATAGCCAGCAGGGCGGTTAAAGTCGTTTTCATGGGGAGGTGGTTACTGGTTTATGTGTTGGGTACGTTCCCTGACAACGTACTTAAAAAAACAACAGCTTTTTCCGGCGGTAAACGTGGTGAAGGTCGGTTTCAAACAGCGTATACGGGTCCTGATAAAACTGCATGAAGTCGGCTACACTGGCCTGGCCGGGGTAGGGGGCGTAGAAGTGCGTTTTGCTGCGTGCATCGTTGCGCCAGACAAGCACGTAAGCCAGCTTCATTTTCTCGGCTTTCAACGCTTTCAGCAGCGTGTTTGTCCACCAGGTTGTGTCGGGAATCGACTCCAGGCCGGTTTCGGTAAAAGCCGCCAGCTTACCCGCTTTTTCGGCGTAATCCGACACGATCTTGAGCTTGGCAATGCCCACCTGCACGTTGTATTTTCCGTCGCGGCCAAAATCGGCGTAGTTATCCACGCCTACCATATCCACCCACTGGTTGCCGGGGTAGCGGTCCAGGTATTGCGCCTCCGTTTTAAAAATGCAGTCGGGCGAAAACGTGTAGATGAAGTTATGCACCTGCAGGCTGTCGCGCAGGTACGTTACCGTGAATTGCCACAGTGCGGTGAAATCCTCCTTCGAGCAGTGCGGTTTACCCCACCAGAACCAGCCGCCGTCGAACTCGTGGTAGGGCCGGAACAGCATCGGGACCAGCTTGCCATCGGCACCTTTTGTTGTGTTGGCCAGATCGCCAACGGTCTTCAGAATATCCTTGTACTGCTGATGGTGAGACCCGCCCGGAATGAGATTGGCTACTGCCGGAGCCGACACCGAATCCTTCCAATAGAATCCTGTCTTCGGGGTCACTGGATTTGAAAAGTGCCAGGCAACGGTCGTTACGCCACCCCGGTCATACGTCGCCGCAATCTGCTTCCGCAGCGACGCTTTGGTACGTTCAATCGCCTCGGGCGGACGACCCGATAGCCCACTGAAATCGACGCCAATTACCGCCGGGTGCGATCCGCTCACCGATTTTACATCCGACCGGTCAGCGTCGCCCGTCCAGCCGTGGCCGTATTCGGTAGCGTGCTGATGCCCGAACATAATGTGCTTCCGAGACAGCTTACTCAGGTTATGATACAGCGCCTTTGTTTCTTTTGTCGCGTGCTGATCAATGAGTTTAGGCTTCGGTGTTGCCTGGCCAACGCTGGCCGTAAGCAGGCAAAGAAGGAGAGGAAACTGAGTAAGGGGATTGATACGCATTGATTGATAAAGAGAAAGTTTTCTATAAAGTTGCTTACGCACGCTTCACCCCCAACCCGAAACGTCGGACCGCCCTGAAGGGGGCCACTGCGCTGCAACATAACGTCGCGGAGCTTTAGCCCCTTTCAGGGCGGTCCGACGTTCCGGGTTGGGGGCAAAACCTTCTACTGTCCCGTTACCGACGATGAATTGTCTTTTTTGAAGAGAATCCAGTCGACGAGGAGCAGGTTTTTGTCTTTGATTTCGTCGTTACGAAAAACAAGATACAGGTCATGCAGCCCATTGGCGGGAGCGATCGGTGCCGTAACGGTTTGCCAGGCAGGGCCTTTTCCGCCCGTGGGTGCGTTGGCGGCTGATACCGTAACCGTTCCTAACAGCTTGCCCGTTGGCGACTGGGTACGTACCTCGATGCGCCCGCCACGACCCGAAGCAGCGGCGGCATTGAATGCCAACTCGCCAATCGTGGTCAGGTCGACGCCCTTGAAGGCGATGAATGAACCGTCTTTGATGTCGCCAACCCAGCTTTTATTGCTGCCATCTTCGTGCTTCCGGTCAACGCCCGTGCCTAGCTCATACGCCTCGGCCTGAACGCGTGGGTTACGCAGAATGAGCAGTTTACGCCCTGTCAGCGGGCCGGTAACGGGGTTGCCTTTGTCGGTGTAGCTGGCCGAAATAACGTAACTACCCGTTTCGCTGCCCGTGTGCTGCGTCAATGGGTACGTTCCTTTCAGGGGAAGGCTTTTAGGTGCGGCGTCGGTCAGCGAGAGGATGTAGCGGACCATTTCGCCCGTTTCGGCTTCGGTATGCTGGGGGTGCGCCGACATCACGTTTTTGCCCCAGTTGCCGTTGCCGCCAGTAATGATCTTCTTCGCCAGCATATCAACCGCCGATTCACCCGCCGGATGGTACCGCTTTGACACTTCCATCAGGGCGGGTCCGATCGACTTGGCGCTCATGGCGTGGCAGGCTTTGCAGTCGCTGTTGGTCAGCAACTCCTTGCCGCGCAGGTTCTTCACCGACCCGTCGCTGTTCTGATTCGACGTCAGCAGGGCGAGGTCCTTGCCTTCGGCGAGGTAGTCGACCGCAAATTTCACCTGCTTCGGCGTGATGCCTTTGGCTAGCGTGCCATCTTCCTTGTCTTTTACCGACACGGTGTAGGCCAGCGGCGTTTTGTCGAAATAGAAGCTGCGGTTACCTTTCAAGGCCACGTCGACCTGCGGCATTTCGTTGCCTACTTTGATGGTCAGTTCGGTGGTCGCTTTTTGCCCTTCGGCATCCGTAACGGTCAGTTTAGGGTGATATGTGCCGGCTTTTGCGTAGGTGAACGAAGGCGCTACCGCCGCCGATTTCTGGCCGTTGCCCGACTCCCACAGGTACGTTAGCTTGTCGCCCCGGTCATAATCGAACGACTCTTTCGCCGATAGCACTGCCGTTAATGGAGCCGCGCCAACAGTTTTCGATACGTTCACTTTCGCCACCGGGCGGCGGTTACCTTCCGTGTATTCAATGCGGATCAACTGCGAATCGGGGTTGCGGGCGAAGTAGTTCATACCATAGGCCAGCACGTACATGGCCCCGTCTTTGCCGAACTTCATGTCGATGGGCTTCGATACAAACGACGTAGGCAGGAACGATTCGATCTGCCGGAGGTCGCCGTTATCCGCGTAGGTCAGCACCTTAATCCAGTTGCGGGCCCATTCGTAGATGAACTGTTTGTTGTTGTAGTAAGCGGGCAATTTCACCGCCGATTTGTACTCGTCAGCGTAGTAAAACGGCCCGGCCATGGCTGACCGTGAACCGGTGCCCAGCATTGGAAACTCCGTCGATTTGTCGTACGGATACCAGATCATGGCTTTCTGCGCAGGAGGCAGGTTTTTCGCGCCGGTGTTATTCGGCGAGTCGTTGATGGGCTGATCGGGATTATACAGTGCGCCGACTTTGTTGGTGGCGAAATCGAATTTAGCGTAGGGCTTGTTGTCACCCACGAAATACGGCCAGCCGAAGTTGCCCGGTTTCCGCGCCTGATTCCATTCGTCCTGGCTTTTCGGGCCACGTTCGCTCGCTACACCGCCATCGGGACCAACGTCGCCCCAATATAGGAAGCCGCGCTTGTCGACCCAGATGCGGTAGGGGTTCCGGGCACCCATCACGTAAATTTCAGGCTTGCCTTTCGATCCGTCTTTGGGAAAGAGATTACCGTCTGGAATGGTATACGAACCGTCGGTTTCGACGTGGATACGCAGAATTTTACCACGCAGATCATTGGCGTTGCCCGACGATTTCTGCGAGTCGAACGGCGCACGACCCGGCCGTTCGTCGAGCGGTGAAAATCCGTCTGATTCTTTCGAACTGGTGTTATCGCCGGTTGACAGATACAGGTTTCCGTCGGGGCCGAAATAAACGTTCCCTGCCGAGTGGCAGCAGGTTTCGCGCTGAACGGGCACCTGCATCACAATCTTCTCCGAACTCATGTTCAGGCTGTCGCCGGTAAAAACAAACCGCGACAGGTTTTGCACGGGCTTCGAGCCAACCGGTGAATAGTAGAGGTAGACATAGTGGTTCTGGTCGAATTTCGGGTCCAGTTCCATACCCAGCAGGCCGTCTTCGTAGTTACCCGTGATATGAACGGGCAACTTGTTGATCGTTTTCGTGGCTTTGGCGGTTGGGTCATACAGCTTGATCATGCCCTTTCGCTCCACAAAGAGTACACGCCCATCCGACAGCACTTCCATCTCGATCGGCTCGTCCATATATGATTCGAGGATGGTCGACGTGAAGCGGTTTTCTTCCGGTACCCGGTTCGAATGGGCGTCGCGGTAGTTGAGCGCTTTGCCTTCCTGAATGAATGTAACGCCCTCCATCAGCGACTTCGCCAGACTTTCATCGGCAAAGCCATTCGCACCTGTGGTCATGTAGAACACCCGGCCGCCATCAAACGGTTTTCCAATAGAAAACGGAGCCTGGGCGGGCTGAATCTGGTTGGCCGCCAGCATATCCTGATACCAGGCCCACTGGTATTTGGTGAAGCCCGGCGTGTTGATGAAACCCAGTCCACCGCCCGCCTGCACGAACCGTTCGACGTCGGCCTGCTGGTTGGTGAAGAGCACATCCTGCGACGTGTTCAGAAAAATTACGGCCCGGTAATTCTTCAGCGAATCTTCAGCGATGTAGTCGCCGTTTGTGGTCGTGTCAACGTCGATACCTGCTTTCTCGGCGAGGGTCATCAACGTACCTGCCGCCGCTGCCGCCGATTGTTGATTGTCAACGTTTTTCGAGAAGATCAACACCTTGTCGGCCTTCTTGTTGGTCCAGCTCATCAGCAGCACAAGCAGCAACGCGCTGAATGCCGGGGCGATGAGGGAACGGGTTGAGTTTTTATAGGTAGTCATAAGTTGACAGGGTAATTGGTTGGTATTGGTTTTTTCTGACAGGATTAACATGATTTACAGGATTTTCCTCTGCGCTTACTTGAATCGCCAGAGCAAAAGAAATCTTGTAAATCATGTTAATCCTGTCAAAAAAATATCAGTCAAACTTAGCCTGCGCTGTTACGCCGGGCCAGGTATCGGTGCGGAACGAGTTGGCTGGTAGACCATCGGAATTGAACAGGTTCGCTTCGTCCGGTGAGTCAGCCCAGGCGTACCTAACGGCAACAGGTTTGGGTACGTTAGGGTGCGAAATAATAACCGTATTGCCCTTTATTTCCGCCTTGGCGTAGTAAAACACCTTATCATCACCGGCTAGCTCGAAGCCTTTCAGGTAGCCGTATTTGTCTTTTGCCACCAGCCCGCTAGCCGTGTGTTTGAACGAAACAATAGCTTTGTCGCCCTCGAATTTTACCCCGTCATACATCGGTGAACTGTAGTTAACGGCCTGGCCGTAATCGAATTTGAGCGCGTTCAGGGCTAATCGGTGGCCAACATCCTGCTTGTTGGTCGGGTGAATATCTTTCGGATTACCCACGTCGGTAATCACGGCCATACCGGTCTTTGGCAGACTAAGCGTCATGGTTTGGGCTTCGCGCAGTTCGGCCCAGCCGCTGCCCTGATTGCTGCTGTTATTGGCCCCGTAGTTGGCTAGCTGCACAAAATAGAACGACATGTCCTGCCCGAATTTCGTCCGCCAGTCGGTAATCATCAGCGGAAACGACTGCCGGTATTGATACGACCGACCGGCGTTGGTTTCGCCCTGATACCAAAGCACGCCACGCATGGCCATTGGCTCCAGCGGGGCAATCATGGCGTTATAGATGCTGATCGCTACGTTGTTCATGAACCGTTTATACTCGTGCTTTTCGGCAAACGCAGGCATGAGCCGCCATTCGCCGCCCAGGCTTATTCGTTGCAGCGGGTCCTCTACATACAGATCGGCGGCCGATCCTTTCAGACCTACACCGTACCAGGCTGGATTGACCATATTGCCGAGCTTCAACACCAGTTTGTTCTCCCCGGCTTTCCACGTACCCGCCGGAATGGTTAGTTTCCGCACACCCTGCACGGTGCCTTCAGCAACCAGCTTTCCGTTGATGTACACCTGGGTTGGGCTGTCGTTCTCGGCCAACGCAAGGGTCGTTTGTTCAGTAGCCATCTCGTCGGGCAACGTCACGGTTTTAGCCATGTAGCCTTGCCCCATAAAGCCGCGCATGTCTTTCCACTCCCACTGCCCGATGGCGTCCGATTTGCGCCAGCCAGCGAAATCATAGCTGGGATCGAGGTATCTTGCTTCGTCGGCGACGGTCAGGTTGGCTGGCATTTGTAAATTCTTGCGCAGTTTAGCGTCAACAAGGCTATCGGCAGCTTGCCAGTTGGTGGGCAGGTTCTGAATCGTAGGGCGCAGTTCGTCGTTGCTCATCATGCCCTCTTTGCTAATCCAGCCCTCTACCTGCGAACCACCCCAGGATGAGTGTACCAGGCCTATCGGGATGTTCAGTTTCTGGTACAGTTCGCGGGCGAAGAAGAAACCAACGGCCGTAAAGTTGCCGACCGTTTCAGCCGATGCCAGTTGCCAGTTCCCCGCTTTTAGTTCGGACTGTGGTGTCAGGGCCAACTCATGCTCAACCCTAAAATGCCGGATCTGCGGGAAATTGGCGTTCTTTTTTTCCTTGGCGAAGTTATCCGACTGTTTCACGGTGAACTCCATATTCGACTGGCCGGAGCAGAGCCACACTTCACCAATCAGCACGTCGCTGGCACTGGCCGACCCCGATTTTGCCGTGGCCGACAGCGTGTGCGGCCCCCCCGCTTCAAGCGGCGTAAACCGAACCAGCCATTTGCCTGTATCATCAGATTTGACCTGTTGGGTTTGTCCGGCCAGCGTCACTTTTACCGCCTCACGCGGCCTGGCCCATCCCCACACCGGAATTGGTTTCTGCCGTTGGAGCACTACATGATCTGTAAACAGCCGTGCCATACGTACCTGACCGAAGCTGGTGACGCTGGTGAGGAGGAAAAGGAAGAGAGAAAAACGGGTTTTCATTTTTTGGGGAGGATGGGGGTGCTTTCGCGTAATGGCTTTGCGATTGTGAGTATTGCTGACGCTGGGCCCTTCGACTAGGCGTCCCCGACAGGCTCAGGGTGACAATCCCACCCAAGGTCGCGTCATTCACCTGCTTGAGTTTCCTGTCACCCTGAGCCTGCCGAAGGGCCTACCTAGCGAAGCAATACTCACAATCGAGAAAACAGCGTAACATCAAAAGCCTATTTCTTCGCCGACATACCAATTTTACCTTGTAACGCTTCCAGCGCGTTGGCCAGATACACCAGTGGGGCGTTCCAGTTTATGGCGATTTCATTGGACGCGTAGGAACAGTCATTATCGAAAAAAACTTCGTCGGCGACGGTTGTGGTATAGCCAGCGCACTTATCCTGACGGGCGGCGTTGGCGTTGGTGCCACCAGAGAGCAGGCCCGGAACCGGTGCTTCAATGCCATCGGCAACGGAGGGGCGGTGGTGCGGGTGCATCGGCGTTTTGCTGCCGAAACCCGTGACAAACGAGTAGCCCACGGCGTTGCGACCCATCAGGTAATCCATGTTGGCCAGGGCTGCGTCCAGGTACGTTGCATCGTTGGTGAGCCGGTACGCCTGAATGAGCGCAATGCCCTGGTTAGCTGCCACGGCACTGCTGCCCCAGATGTAGTCACTGGCGGCCTTGCCCATTGGTGTCTGAAACGCGTGCTTGTCGACATCCTGCCGAAGCTGATCGGCCAACTGCGTGATGTGGCTTTTCAGTGTTGGCAAATCCTGCTTTCCTCGTGACGTAAGCTGATCACTAAAACGGGCCAGCGAATAGTAGGCTAGTGTACGTACCTGCGGCCATGAAGGCAACGGCGTTTTGTCGTCGGGAAACAGGTTGACGGCTGTGTAATACGTGTCGTCTTTGGTGGTCAGATACAGTTCAGCGGCGGCCCAGATCCATTCGTCGTCGGCGTTGCGGTCGCCATAGGTGCCGGTCACTACATCAGGATCGAATTCCTTGTTCATGGCATCCTGGTTATACAGCGCTTTCGGGTTCAATTTCGCCCAGTCCCAGGCTTTGATAGCGGCCGCTTTGCATGAATCGGCCAGGCCGGGCAGTTCACGAGAATACCCCTTGAAAATCCGGGCTGACTGCGCCATCACGGCGGCGAAATCAAGCGCAGCGGTCACGCTTTTCTGCACTACATATCGCTCAGTCGGCTTCACCTTATCGGGCATCTCCATACCGTCGAATTTGGCATTGGTCAGCTTGTGGTACACACCGCCGTCGGCCGGATCCTGCATGGTCATCATCCAGCGCAGGTTCCAAAGCGACTCGTCGAGCAGATCGGGGAGCTTGTTTTTGCTTTCGGGAATGTTGACTGTCAGTGTTTTACAGTAGTCGGGGAAGTCTTCGTAGAGCGACAGCAACGTACCCAGCGTAATGCCCGAGTTCACAATATACTTGTTGTAATCGCCCGCGTCGTACCAGCCCCAGGGCGATGAAATCACCGTTCCAGCCGGTCGGCTGGCCGACGCTGCCGACGGATGGATCAGCACGTGGTTGTCGGGATGACCGGCTGGGCGATGCCATTGTCCGGCAAACTTTTCAGGTAACTCAGTGGACACACGCTGGTAATAAAAACCTTTGAGGGCCCCCGCGGCTACACCATGATGGACATCCGGGCGAATGGCAAACGGGTAGGAGTAACCCAGTCCGGGTACGTTCACCACATACGTACCCGTGGTTCGAAACGATGAAAAATCGGCAGTACGGGCCATTTTGCCGGAAATTACATTCTTGCGCGGTTCGCTCAACGTACCTGAGTAAACTACCTTCTTGCCATCGGACGTTGTCACCTGAAACACATTGGCCGCTGCTCCACCCTGCTCATCGACGATGATGGCCACTTTGGCGGCAGCAGGGTAAAAGCCGATCTGATTCAGCCGGATACGTTCGGATAGCCCGGTCTGTGCGTTGGCGGGCTGGTTGGCAATAAGGCATCCCAGAAGGAGCCAGTTGAGTAATGTTTTGCGCATTGATTTAAGGGTATAGGAAGGTTATAAATGTAAGTTAGTTGTTGCTTTAGGCTGTAGGCCCTTCGACTGGGCCTACAGCCTAAAGCAACATTACTTAATACAGGCCGAGATCATCGATGTAGATGACTGACGGTGCGTTGCCGCTGAATTCCTGTAGGGTTATTTCGGTCAGGTTACCAGTGGCACCCAGTGACGAGAGTAGGACGGCGTAATCTGTCCAGGTACCGGCATGGAGCACGAGTTGCACGCCTTTATCATAGTTTCCGTTCACGACCAGTTTCACCACTTTACCTTCCGTACCCGGCCCGCCATAGATCGAAAACTTGACGCCGGTAGCCGTTGCCAGCGCAATTGGGGTGCCGCCGTAGAACATCTGAAAGCCGCCATAACCGCCTGTATACTCGAATTTAAGCGATCCGGTACCCCGTTTCACCGCGCCTGTCGAGGGAACAGTAGACGTACCATTGAAGCCACCCGCCGACCAGCCAGCCGCGTAGGCATCGGTGAAAACCGGCGTGGTGAAGCCAAACAGAATGCCGTACGCCGCCGTACCGCCCGGTGTTTTCACGGAGATCGTAGCCGTTGACACCGAAGCCGGTACCGATACCTTCAGTTGGGTCGACGATTTTTCGATGATCGTTGCCGCTGCCGTGCCGAAACTAACTGCGCTGACATTATCGAACGTGGTGCCGGTGATCGTAATCACGTCGCCCGCCTGCCCCGCCAACTGATCTACCTTGGTAATGATCGGAGCCGGTTGCTGAATGCCGAACGTATATTCAGTAGTGCCGCCCGACGTAACGACCCGCAGTTTGTTGCTGCCCGTAAACGGTGTTGTCAGCGGAATAGCAATCAGGATCGAGTTGTCGGTGACCAGTGCGGGGTTGAAATACGCGTTTACATCGTTGAAATACACCGCCGAAACTGTTTTCAGGTTTTGACCGATAATGGCATACAACGTACCTGGCTTACCCAGCGCCGTGGTTGAGTCGAATTTGACCGGCGAGGTGCGGGTAGCCGCGTAGCTCGAATCCAGATTGTATTGAGCCTGATAGGTATAGGCTGAGTCTTTGCTCACCGTGCGCACCCGCGTAATGGTTGGGGCCGGAGCCACGTCGTCGCCTTTCTGGCAAGCGTCGAAGGTGCCGACAACACCCAGTAAGCTCAGGAGAAGCAGGCTATAGTTGATGATCTTTTTCATAGAAGATACTGGTTATTACGCTGCGCTGTCATTAGCCTTCGGCGTCATTAAGTAGTCATTGGTTGTCATTTATTGCTTTTACGACGAATAATAACCAATGCCCGCTTAGTGACGCCGAAGGCTAATGACAGCGCAGCGTAATGACATTTATTTAAACGTGTAAGGAACAGGCGTCTGGCTCAGCAGCGGGTTGATCGCCGTTTCGGTGGATGGATACGGGAACAGGAACCGGTCGTTTGTTGGCGTATAGTGCTCTGAATACACCTGCGTTTTGTCGTTGCTGTACGTACCCCGTTCCTGCTGGCCGATGATGGCAATGGCCTTCGGGTGCGTTGTGGCGTTGAATCCGTCGAGGCGGCCCAGATCGAACCAGTAGTCGCCTTCGATGGCCAGTTCCAGGCGGCGTTCGCGAAGGATGTCGGCCTGGGTAATCGTCGCTTTCGGGGCCAGCCCTACCCGGCTGCGGACCAGGTTAAACGGCGTCAGCGCGGCGGGAGCACTGGTGCTGGCAGCCCCGGCCAGTACGGCTTCGGCTTCGATCAGCAGCACTTCCGAATAGCGCATAATGTAGGTGTTGTTCCCGGCAGACTGAGCCGCTCCCAGCCCACCGTTGTCGGCGCGGGTACCTACCACATACTTTCTGATGCCTGCCTTAGTGTTCTGCGCGTTCACGTCGGCGGGCACCGTGTAGCCGCCGCCTGCCGAGTTCAGTTCGGGATACACGTCGCCCGCCAGCATGATCGTGGCTTTACGACGGGCATCACCCGGTTCTTTGGCGTAGTCGGCCTGTAGGTCAAGCGTGGGCCCGATTACGCCGTACCCGTCGCCGGTTCCGGTAATCTGCGAGCTGATGGCAAACGAGGCCTGCATCGAATTGCCGCGGCCATACTGCCCACCGCCAACCCACTGCAAGGCAATGATCGACTCTTCATTGTTATTGTTTGCCGTTCTGAACAGATCGGCAAACGTGCGGCCGGGCACCTGGGCGCCATAGAGTTTGAACTCGCCGCTGTTGATCACTTTTTCGGCGTAGGTACGTGCCTGCGCGTAGTTCTGCATGTACAGATACACCTTCGCCAGCATCGCCGACGCCGACCCGCTCGATACGTGACCGTTCTCGACCGATGTGCCGCTGCGAATCTTCTTCGTGCAGTTTGCCTCCGCAAATTCCAGATCGCGGATGATGAACTTGTACACGTCCGTTACCGGGTTGGTATTGATCTTGGGCGAATACACATAATCGAGCGTGTTTTCGATGATGGGTACGTTGCCCCACAAGCGCACAAGGTAAAAATAAGCCACGGCCCGCATCAGGTGCGCTTCGCCAAGGGCATTGTTCACCACCGCCCGGTCAACCGTGGCGGGTACTTTGGCGGGCAGGTTATTAATGATCGCGTTCGACTGCGCCACCACCGAGAAGAGCGATTTCCAGCCGTTGGTCAGTTCATTGTTATCGGCCGTTACCGAGAAGTTGCCGAAGTTGATGACGTCGCCCGAGTAGGTACGCGCATTCCCGCCCGACAGTTCGGTGATGGCCCAGAAGGCTTTGTTGTTGAAATCGAACCAGGGTACGTTATACAGCGCGTTGGTGCTGGCCTTCACCTGTTCGGGAGTCTGGTAGTAGCTGTCGAGCGTAAGGGCGTCTTCGGGCGGGCGGTTGAAAAACGAGTCTTTGCAGCCGGAAACCGTAACGCCAACGGCCGTCAGCAGGACCAGGAGGTATTTATTGGTTGGTACGTTCATGATTGTTGAGTGACTTAAAATTCAGCGTTGATGCCCAGGGTGAAGGTGCGCGGAATGGGGTAACGACCATTTTCCACGTTCATTTGCAGCGAGTTCTGGTTGAACGCACCCACCTCCGGGTCGTAGCCCGAGTACTTGGTGAAGGTGTAAAGGTTCTGTACGCTCGTATACACTTTCAGCCGGTTTAGTTTTACTTTCTGAATGAGCGCTTTAGGCAGCGTGTAGCCAATATTCAGGTTCTGAATCCGGGCGTATGAGCCATCTTCGATGAATCGATCCGAGATGAACAGGTTCGGGTTATCGCTGCCACTTTTCGGCGCAGGTACGTCGGTGTTCGTGTTGGTCGGCGTCCAGTAGTTACCGGCAAACGTGAACTGATTATTGTACAAATTCGATAGACCACCAACGGTGCGGCGGGTCAGGTTCAGGATTTTGGCCCCGTATGACCCTTGCAGGAACAGACTTACATCAAACGACTTATAGGTGAATGTGTTGGTGAGGCCAAAGGTGAACGTCGGGTTCGGGTTGCCAATGATGGTCCGGTCCTGTTCGTTCACCACACCATCGCCGTTTACGTCCTCATATTGCACATCACCCAGCCACGTACCGCCGCTCGAGTTCTGCACCGGCCGGTTAAATTGTTTGGGGGCCGCTGCCAGTTGCTCGGCCGTCTGGAACAGGCCCTTCACCTTGTAGCCGTAGAACTGGCCAATCGGTTGCCCAACCACCGTGCGGGTTACAGGTACGTTCAGGAAGCCCGTGTACACGCTGTTGATGATCTCAGTGAAATTCTCCGACAGCTCTTTTACCTGGTTTTTGTAATGCGAAAAAATGAATGTCGTATTCCACTGCAAGTTGTCTTTCGCGATGTTTTTCGAGGTCACCGTGATGTCGATACCCCGGTTTTGCATCTGGCCCAGGTTTACGTAGGGCGACGAAATACCACCCAGGTAGTTGGCGTCGCCAATCAGGTAGGCGGGCAGCGGCAGTTGGTACAGGAAGTTTTTCGACAGCTTGTTATACACATCGACGGTGGCGTTGATGCGGCTGTTGAGCAGGGTCACGTCTACCCCGGCATTCACCTGTGTGTTGCTTTCCCACTTCAGGTTCGGGTTGGCAATCCGGTCGGTGAGGAAGCCGGTGCCGAGGCCCGTGGCCGTTGGCGACAGCGACGACCCGTACAGGTAGTTCGAGATTTGCTGGTTGCCCACGGCCCCGTAGCCCACCCGAATACGCAGGTCGTTGACGGAGCTTTTCAGGCCCGACATAAACGGCTCTTCAATGATCCGCCACGAGGCGGCAAACGATGGAAAATAGCCTACCTGCTGCCCCTGCGCAAACTTCGACGAGCGGTCGGCGCGGATCGTGGCGGTCAGGCTGTAGCGGTCTTTGTAGCCGTAGATGGCCCGCGCATACACCGATTCCAGCGACTGGCTGCCTTTAAATTCGTTGTTGGTTGCCGTGGCTGCTTCGCCCAGGTTCAGCGTTTTTACATCATTGCTGTAGAAACCGGCCCGGTAGCCTTCGATGCCATTCCAGCGCGAAATCTGTACTTCATGCCCCAGCAAGCCCGTTACATTGTGGTTTCCGCCAAACGTGTGGGTATAGGTCAGGTAGTTCTTCACGATGTTGAATGACGATTTCTGCCACCGCTGATTCAGCGTAGCCGTCGTGTTCACAAAGCGACCGTATGAATAGGTCGGTACGAAGTAGATGTTGTCGGAATTGTTGAAATCCCCACCCAGTTCGGTTCGGAACGACAGGCTGTTCGAGAACTTGATGTCGGCATACAGGTTTCCGTTCAACCCCATGCGGTTCAGCCGGTTGGTAGTGTTCAGCGCCTGCGCCACCGGGTTGATCACGCCCGCCGTAGCGTTCGGGTCGTTTGGTGGCCCGGCGAACGACCCGTCCGGGTTGCGCACGGCTACGTCGGGTGCCTGCAACATGGCCAGGTAGATGATTCCGTTCACATTATCGTTCAGCGTTACGCGGTCGTTGGAACTGCTGCCCGTCAGCGAAAGCCCCACTTTGAACCACGGTTTCACCTGCCCGTCGACGTTGGTACGGAACGTATACCGGTCGAAGCCCGAGCCGATCACGATACCATCCTGCTTCAGGTAGCCGCCCGACACGTAATAGTTGATGCCGTTGGCCCCGCCAGAGATCGACAACTGGTGATTCTGCATGATGGCCGAATTGAACACCGATCGTTGCCAGTCGGTCCCTTCGGGCAGCAGGCTCGGGTCGGCAAACTCGGCCCGGCGCTGGGTGCCGTACAGATCGGCCAGGTCGTTTTGCAGTTTGGCGTATTGCGGTAACTTCATCAGACTCAGGTATTTCGACGGGGTTTGCACGCCCACGTACCCATCGTAGGCGATGCGGGCGGTGCCGTTCTTACCCCGTTTTGTGGTGATGATGATCACACCATTGGCGGCGCGGTTTCCGTAAATGGCCGTGGCTGAAGCATCTTTCAACACGTCGATCGACTCAATATCGTTTGGGTTGATCGATGACAGCGGACTCACGCCGCTTTGACCACTGCCGTTGAAATTTTGCAACGGTGATCGGCCGCTGGTGCTCTGGTTGTTGGCATCGCCCGATATGGGTACCCCGTCAATCACGTACAGCGGTTCGCTGCTCCCCGTTAGGGAAGTCACCCCTCGGATACGCACCGATGTGGAGCTACCGGGCTGCCCCGAGTTCTGGGTAATGCTCAAACCGGCGGCGCGGCCCTGCAAAAGCTGGTCGATACTGGTCTGCGGAATGTTAGCGATCTCTTCGGCGCGAACGCTCGATATAGCCCCGTTCACATCTTGCCGACGCTGCGTACCGTAACCGATTACAACCACATCATTCAGTTGATTATCAGCCGCTACCAGTTTAATCGTAAACACCTGCCGGTTGCCAACGGGCACTTCCTGCGTAGTGTAGCCAATAAACGAAATCACCAGCGTTTGTGGGCCGCCATCAGGTACGTTCAGCGCGAATTTACCCTGCCCGTCGGTCGTCGTACCAACCTGCGTGCCCTTGATCGACACGGTTGCGCCGGGCAGTACGCCGCCCTTGTCGTCGGTCACTGTTCCCCGAACCAACCCGTTGGGGTCTATGTCTTTGGCGGCAGTTTCCTGTCTATTCTTGACCGAAACAACGGCGTTTCGGCTTACCTGAGCTTGTTCCGGCAAGTGGTCGCCGGCATAAAGTGCCGACAGGCTGCTAACCAGGAAGAATCCCGAGAGCATATGTTTTCTCATACGTTTGGAGAGTAATTGACTTTGTTGAGTACTAAAAAAGCATTGACTGTGAGACTGGTAATGACAGCATAGCCGTATCGCCCAATCAGCAGATCGGCAAACGGCAGGGGTATACATCGGAAGAGGAAAATGGTAAGGAAGCGGGAGACGGGTTTTTCTTAATAAGAAGCCGTCATGAGCCAGGCAATTCGAAAGGAATAAGCGGGCAGTTCATTTGTCAGTCTGTTGAGTTGAATAAAGCAGTAATACGTTGCCAAAATGCATCAGATAAATAGAATTATTAATAGCAAAACTAGGATTGGACAAGGGGTTATTTTATACCGTAAACCCTACCAGCCTAAAATTCAGGGTAAACCCTAAAGGCAGTGGAAAGGTGGCGATTCTCGTAGCGCAGATTGTGTTCTTGTTTAAAAGCTTCGCTGTGTGTATTGCTTCCGCCGAGCCTGTCGAAGGGCCCAGCGAAAGCAATACACACAGCGAAGCTTTTAAACAAGAACACAATCTGCGCTACGAGAAACCCATCGCCTTTGAATACTATAAAATCTATAGATATATAGGCTAAATGAAATGACGTAATTCAATTAAGCCTTGAGGCATGAATTCACTAACTAAGAACTGACGGCTTTTCAATTAGATTGAGCTAAGTAAGTAGCCCGGCGACGCTATAATTTTCATTAAAAGTTAACTGAACCGGTTAACCAGTAGGCTGTACCTGTTATTATTACGTTAAAACAACCTTGATAACGATTGTGAAAAACGTAGTATCACTGGCATTCGCCCTCCTGCCACTGGCCGGATTTGCACAAAGCGGCGCCTTCACGCTCACCGGTAAGGTTGGCAACCTATCGGCACCGGCCAAAGCGTACCTCCGCTACGGCCCTGGTCAGACACCGACGATGGACTCGGTACAGCTTGTGAATGGTGCGTTCACCTTCAAAGGAACAGTAGAAGACCCCACGAAAGCCACACTCTTCATTGATAAAGTAGGTACCGGATTTAGTCGTACCCGCCCTATTGCCGCCACGAGCCTGTACCTCGAACCCGGCACCATCATGCTGGCCAGCCCCGATTCGCTCGCCAATGCCGTGGTTAGTGGCACGCCGCTGAACGTTGACGACCAGAAGCTGAAAAAAAGCCTTAAACCGGCTTCGGATAAGATGGCGGCGTTGATGAAAGAATACCAGGCTGCCACGCCCGAACAGCGGAAAGAGAAGGCGTTCAGTGAGTCATTGGATAAGCGCTACGAAGCTATCGAAGGTGAGCAGAAAGCCGTGCAGGCAGCCTTTATCAAGGCGAATCCAACCAGTCAGGTTAGTCTGGATGCCCTGAAAGCTTATGGCGGTTACACACCGGAATACGCCGAAGTAGGGCCCGTATTCGATGGCCTTTCCGACAAGGTGAAAACCAGTAAAGCTGGTCAGGAGTACGCCAAAACGCTTGCTGCGATCAAGGCTACGTCGGTTGGCGCAATGGCCCCTGCGTTCACCCAGGCCGATACGCTGGGCAAAGCCGTAGCCCTGAGCGATTTCAAAGGTAAATACGTGCTGGTCGATTTCTGGGCCTCGTGGTGCGGCCCCTGTCGGCAGGAAAACCCCAACGTGGTAAAGAACTTTCATCAGTTCAAAGACAAAAACTTCACCGTACTGGGTGTATCGCTCGATAGACCTACTGCGAAGGAAGCCTGGTTGAGAGCCATTCATAAAGATGGCCTGGCCTGGACGCAGGTGTCGGACCTGAAATATTGGGATAACGACGTCGCTAAACTCTACGGTGTTCGGGCTATTCCGCAGAACTTCCTGATCGGCCCCGATGGCAAGATTCTGGCCAAAAATATCCGCGGCGAAGAACTGGGCAAGAAACTAGCCGAACTGCTTCAGCCAAAACCATAGCGGCTCTCAGGTACGTTCCGTCTCTATGGAAAAGCGGCCACTCAACGGGAAACGATTGAGTGGCCGTCTTTTTGTCATCCGGGAGACGGGAGTCTGTTAGTTTACCTCAACCCGCTCCTTGACGAATCGCTCTGAAACCGTGTGATTTCCCGCTTACTCACCGATCAGTAAACAAACAGGAGTATTCCATCCGTCAACTTGCAGCCATCTGGTTATTTGTCTAGGATTGCATAACTGGCTGGTACTTACCCCGCCGGGTGCATCTGTTCTCATCTTATGGCAAGACCCAACGATTTCACACCACATACGCTGGCGCTGGCGAAGATGCGACAGAAGGGGCGTTGTGGTATTTGCGGAAAATATGTCGACCGGCTGGGTATGCGAGCCGAAGGTCATCATATACGGTCTGCTAAGTATGGTGGCAGCAACAGGGTCGATAACTGTGTTATACTCTGTGCCGAGGATGAGTTTGGCCATCGGGGCGGGTGCCATCTATTTGCACATGGCGATTGGTATCACCGTGAGTTTGAGTTGAACCGAAGCGAGTACACGTATTTAAATGGGTAAAGGAGTGGCTATAAGGCAATTTTTCGGAAGTCTGTTCTTCCTGTTCAATATGGTACCGGCCCTGGCTCAATGGCAACCGCAGGCTGTCAAGACCGACGCCAGTTTCCGGTCGGTCAGCGTAGTCGGCCCTGATGTAGTCTGGATCGGCGGCACCAAAGGGACCTTCGTCCATACCACCGATGGAGGCCGAACGTGGCAGACCGGCAACGTACCTGACGCCCAGGCCTGCGACTTCCGGGATGTAAAAGCCGTTGATGACCAGACGGCGTACCTTATGAGCGCCGGACTGGCGGAAAAAGGCCAGGCCCGCATCTACAAAACCACCAACGGCGGTCAGTCCTGGACGCTGCTCTACCAAACGCAGCAACCCGGCGTGTTCCTGGACGGGCTCGACTTTTGGGATAAACAGCACGGGATTGTCTTCGGCGATCCCATCAACGGCAAGTGGTTCATCCTGACCACCGACGATGGCGGCCAAACCTGGCAACCCGTACCGCCCGAGCAACTACCACCCATGCAGCCCAACGAAGCGGCCTTCGCCGCCAGTGGAACCAGCCTTGTGGTTCAGGGCAAGCGAAACGTCTGGATTGCCTCGGGCGGAGCTACGAGCGGGCGCGTGTTCCGGTCCAGCGATCAGGGCCGGACGTGGACGGTTGCCGCTACGCCTTTGCCCGCCGGAGAAGCAACGGGCCTGTTCGGTATGCAGTTCTCCAGCGAGAAAACCGGGATGGTGGTTGGCGGCAATTACAAACAGGAAAGCCTGCCGGGCGCCAACGCCGCCCTTACCCGCGACGGTGGCCAGACGTGGGAACTCGTCACCGCAACCACCCCGCCCGGTCTGAAAGAAGCCGTTGCCCTGCTCCCCGGCGACTACCTGCTGGCGGTTGGCCCCTCCGGCACCAGCCTATCCGCCGATCAGGGCCAGAACTGGACCAGGCTCGATCTCGAAGGATTCCACTCTGTCGCCTGCGCCAAAGGCACCTGCTACGCCGTAGGCGCGAAAGGAAAGGTAAGCAAACGGGTATTCAAATTTAAATAGGAGTAGTGAGCCGGCTGTATGATAAGGCAACCAAGCGGGGCTACGCTCCTTTCACCTACCGATTAGTAAATGGCCATATTTATTTCGCTAGTCAGTTAGTAGACATCTTACTATTTGTCTATGATTGCACATTGATTAATTTCCTAACAAATCCGCTTTTATATACGTCTTTCATAACTCATCATTCAGCTATGTATAGTTGATCGTCAGTAATTTGTGATTTACTGATCTTATTATTCATTTGAATGTTGGGTGCTCCAACCAGGTAAGTGGCATGGGGGAGTGAGTAACAGTTTGATAGTGAGTAACTCTGCTGGTGTGTGCCTTGCTTGTCCACAAGTCAACCACTACTAAAAAGTACTATCACTGTCCCTTTTTATTCGTACAATTTCAATATAATTCAGTATGCTTTGCTAGTGCTTTTTAATTAATTCATTCCACACCTATATAACTTCATGAAAAAAAACACTTTTTTCTGCCTCATTTTTGCGTTTTTAACCACCATTTCTTGCAAAAAAACAGACGTAAACAACACAACATCCCCCACTAATATAGCTTTAGTACCAGGAACGACAAGTACAAATAACGTATTCGCTTCGTATACATACAGTACAGTTTATATCAAGAAAGATGGATCCTTATGGACCTTTGGTAAAGGAGAATTTATAGGGCGAGATCCAGCCGTCACAATTTTAACTCCTCAACAAGTTGGGGTTGACAAAGATTGGCAGAGCGTTAGCACAGGCCATGCCACTTTTGCTATAAAAAGTGATGGTACCTTATGGTTTTGGGGAACAAAAGATCGCGTAGGCCGGACGGGTAATAATTTGATTCCGGCCAAAGTTAATGAAGATAAGGATTGGGTTTCAGTGTATTGGGCACCTAATGAATTTACACTTGCTATAAAGAAAGATGGGAGTTTATGGGGATGTGGTAAAGGCGGTTTCACGGATGGGACCAGCTACTTTTTAGACGGAACCACCACTGATAGACCTTTAATATCTCGTGTAGGAACAGATGTCGACTGGCAGAAAATCTCAGTTTTTGGGGCGCGCATTTTCCTTATAAAGAAAGATGGTTCTGTATGGGGGTGGGGGTTTCCAAATATCGACCTTTTCGGGGTTTTGGACACAAAGTCTAAACTAGTAAAAGTGTTACCCGGAAATGATTGGGTAGATGTTGCTGTAAGAACGAATGGGGCAGTTGCCTTAAAGAAAGACGGAACTTTATGGCAATGGGGTGCTGGTAGAACTAGTCAGCAGGTTCAACAGGTGGGTACGGATACCGACTGGGTCAGAATAATTGCTAAAACAGCGCTATATAATGAGATGTATGCTTTGAAAAAAGATGGTAGTCTGTGGTATGATGTTGGCGTTTCTGGCCCCCCGGTAAGCTTTTTTAAACTCGACACCTATAACGCAGGCGACACGTATGATTCAATCTATGCACTTGGTTCCGGCATGGTTGCCAAACGAGCGGGTAAAGATGAATACTGCTCCTACGGGCTTTCAAACATAGCGAGTGACTATGTCTTCAAATACGGGGGAAATGTGCTGATTTCAGACGCTGTCACGGGGAAATGCGCGAGTCTTTGATTGACCTTCAGTCTCATCTATGATCAAGCTATGTGTTGAGTAAAGTCTATCGCGGCTTCAAAGTTAAATTTACAAGGCTCGCCCGGTGTAAAAGTTGAACCGTTGATTTGCCCTTTCACATAATGGCTGATAATCAATAAGTTTTTAAGTTAGCGGTACATCAAACTAAAGGTGAGAAGCCGGTGGCAATGCACCTGCGTTCAGTAGCGTAGCGGCCATAAGCCCCTGTATGGTAATCGGAAAGGGGAGGTTTTAACTTATCAACGAAGCTGTAGTATAACGTACCTGCGTATCAAAAAGCCGCGCCAGTTGACACTGAGCGCGGCTTTTTGATACGCAGGTACGTACCTAGTTCGATGACCTTACTTCTTCTGCTTGAGGCGTTCGTCAAGCATTTTGATGAAGTAGCCGCCTACGACGGAGCGGGCCTGGAAACCGACTTGTTTGGCGTTGGTGGTTTCGTGCCAGTCGCCGAGGGGTACACGCGACGGAGTTTCGTTGGCGTACTTCCAGATGGGGTCGATCAGCGCTTTGAAATCACGGTCTGAATCGGCCATGGTGGCGGTCCAGATGATCCAGTCCGATTTAGTGTAGGTTTTCCGGCTGTCGAGGGGTAGGCCGTAGGGCTTTTGCTGCTTCAGGTAAAAGTCGATTTCCGTTTTCGCCACTTCTTTCGGAAACACGTTGAGGTCCAGTAGCTTGTCCCAAACGATGTTGTACTTCTGGCTCCAGCTACCGGGCGTTTTGTCGAACGTCAGCGCATAATGGTCATCTAATTTGGCCATGTCCATCCAGCTTCGGGCCATGTCGCGGGCTAGCGTCAGGTGCTCGTCGGCGGTTTTCTGGTCGCCAAGTTGCCGGGCCATCTGTCCGTAGCAGGCAATCCCCATAATGGCCTTGGCCGACAGGTTGGCGTTGCGGGCCAGGTGACCGGCGAAGTCATCGGTGCAGAGCTGATTGCCGGGATCGAAGCCGTCGCGTTTCAGAAAGCCTACCCATTTGGTCAGCGTGGGCCAGTGTTCTCGGGCGAAGTTGGGGTTACCGTCCATCTTCACCGAGGCAGCCGTCAGAATGATCATGTTACCGGCTTCTTCAACGGGCATGTCCTCGCCGTAGGTCTGTCCGTTGGCGAGTGGGTACGTACCTATGTCGTGCGCCGGGAAGTCTTTTTTCCACCGTCCCGACTCGCTGTAGTCGAAGATGAACCGAAGCAGACCCTTAGCCAACTCGTTGTTATACAGCAGGAACATCGGGGCCGATGGGTACGTTACGTCGACGGTACCGATGGACCCGTTGGAGAAGTTCTCTTTCGACAGGAAGAACACCTCGCCCTTTGGTCCGGCCACGACTTTGTGGGCGGCAATGGCTTGTCGGTAGGCCAACTGGCACAGATCGGCGTACTCCTTGCCACCGGCTTTGCGGGCTTCATCGTAGAGTTGCTTGTCGAAATCGGTGCTTTTCTGCCGAATCCGGTTGTAATCTGTTTCGGCGGCCTGCAGTGTTTTCTCCATCGTCATGTTGGGGTCGCGGTGCCACCAGCCGCGCAGGTTTTTGCCGAAATACTGCACTGAATACACGTCGTCGTAGCCTAGCAGCAGGTGTTTGGCGGTGCTTTCTTTAGATACATTTCCGAGGTTGAGCACCGTTGCCAGCGTTACGTCACTGGCCACATCAGCCACAGGTTTGCCGTTGGCGGTCAGCGCGCCTTTACTTGAAAATGCCTGCTTCAGTGCCGCCGCCGGGCCAGCCACTACCCGGTTGCCTTCCCCCTGCGGCACCGCCAGATAGGCATATCCCCAGTCGATGCGGACGTTATCGCCTTTGCGGCCCAATACTGGCTGCGCTTTGGTACCGACCGAGGCGAAGGTGAGGCCGGAACCCTGCCCGGTTTTCGTCACCACATCCTGACCCGTTGTGTTGGTCGCCACGGTGGCCGCCTCGCCAAAATAAACCTGAACCGCATGGGGTTGTCCATCAAGCGAACGCGCCTCGAACGTGACGTAGCTAACGGGACGGGCCACCACTTCCAACTCGTCGAGCAAAAGCGGCGACAGGAAATTAGCGTGCAGCTCAACCTGACCCGCTGTGAAGGTATAGTCGGTCTGGGTGGCGGTCACGTTGACGTTCGTCTGGATCGCCTGTGATACCGTTAGCACCGCGGCCGGACTGACCAGCCCCATGTCGATGAAGGAAGCCCCCACCGGGCTCACGCAGTGCGCGGCCAGTACATTCCGGCCTTTGCGCAACGCCTGCTGCCCTTCGGTTGGTAACGCCAGGTAGATGTATTCGCCGGCGCAACAGGGTTTGCTCACCAGCAGTACGCCGTTCAGATACACCGACACATCATCGTCATGGCTGAGTGCGAGCAGTAGTTTCGACGGGTCGGTTTTGCCATCATAAGTAAATTCGCGCCGGAGGTAAATGCCGTTTTTGTCGGTGCGGCTACTAAGCCAGGGCGTACGCGATTCGGGGGTATCGCCGAATGGTCCCGGCCCCGTTTTCCAGCTCTGCGCGTTGTAGTCCAGCGTGGACCAGCCTTCGCCGGGATCTGTAAAGGTGTATTGGGCTATGTATGGCTTCGCTTCGCCGGTGGGCAGCAGCGCGTTGTATACAGTTGGCGAGCCGCCCAGAAACTGATACGTCCGGCCATCGACTCGCACAATGCCTTCGAGCGACTGCGGCTTGCCGGTCCAGTGGCGGGTGGGGCTGTCGGTGAGCCGGTCGGTGGTACTCCAGATGCTGAAATACGGGTCGTGGGTAATGAGCGGGTAGGCGGGCGGGCGAAGGGTTTGCGCCAGTGCTGTGGTGAGTGATAGGGTAGCGGCAAGAAGGAACAGGCTAAGCGATTTCTTTCTCATAAGGAGTGCAGTTTATAGCCCGGTTAGTGAGGAATAGCCATCAACAGCCCGGCTTTACAAAAGCAAAGCAAGGGTGGTAGGGAATTATCCTATACTACCCTGAATAATCCCGACAAGATTGATTGACTGGCCCTGCGCGGTAGGTTGTGGTGACTGGCCACTACCGCGAAGCAACAGCAGAACACATACTAAAAAAGCCGCGTCTGGTTTGACCAGCGCGGCTTTTTTGACAAACGATGTATCTAGCTATCTTTTACTTGCTGGCTAGCTTGGCTTTCTGAGTCTCTTTCTTGTAGGTGGCTGTCCGGCTGTCGCGGATGACGCCTTTCCAGTTCAGGCCGAAAGCGAAATCATAGGTATTCCCTTCCGAATCGACGTAGCTTTTCATGTCTCTGGGTACGTCCTCGGCCTGTGCCTCAACGGTTTTCATATCGGCTGGCATCTGCATAGGGAGCAAGCCTGACGGTTCGGCGGCGCCGGTCAGGATGTCCATCAGCGCCTGATCCTGTACGCTGAAATGGGCAAGAATGGCGTTGGCCTGCCTGTCGAACTCGGTGAAAATAGTCGGGTTGTTCATCTGAACCGCTACGATCACCGGTTTCCCTTTCATCTTGGTGTAGGTTTCGGTCACCATCGTTAGATCGCTGCGGTTGATGGTCTTCACCGACTTGCCATCGTAGCTCCGGTTGGTGAATTTCTCCAGCGGGTCGCCGCCGCCGAGGCTTGGGTTACGGGCTCCTTGAGCGGTGTAGTCGCCGTATTGCAGGCTGATCGGTACGTAGCCATTACCGCCTGCTTTCGCATCTTCGCTGCTGTAGCCACCACCCGAATCCGGGCTGCGGATGAAGGCCAGCGCATAGTCGGCCTCGTCGGGGTTGTCGGTCACCGTAAAATACTTTTGCACGATGGCCAGATTGACCGGATACTCCAGCTTTTCGGGTGTGTTCATGCCGAGAAAATTGCGTCCGGCGGGGGTGAAGCGTTTCGGGATATAGACCTTTCTGCCTTTCGTGAGCGGTAGGGCATTGGCCTTGTTTTTCAACAGCACCACCGACTGCAACTGCGCCTGATACCCAGCCTGCATATACGCCGATTTGCCGACGATGCTGGCCGTTTCCCCTGAATTCAGATACGGATTCTCGAATAGGCCAACGCGGAAAATATTCGCCAGCAACCGCACTGCCGACTGTTCCATCCGGGCGCGCATGGCTTTCTCTCCGAGGTCTTTCACGCCCATCTGATAAGCGGCAATAACGGGCGTGGCGTCGTTGTTGCCGCCAAACTGATCGGCCCCGGCCATCAGGATTTTGTAGTGCCGCTCGGCCACCGACAGTTTCTCGACACCCCACGATTTGCCGGTCAGAAAAACGTCCACGGCCGTTTCGTCGGCGGTGATATTCCAGTCGGTGCAGACCACGCCATTGTAGCCGTATTTGGTACGAAGCAGATCGGTAATGATATACTTGTTGTAGCTGTTGCCCACGTTCTCGCCGTTTTTCTTATCCTGCCCCAGCGAAATGGTATAGTAGGGCATTACCGCCGACGCCATGCCCGTTTTTCCGGTGAGCTTAAACGCCCCTTCGGTAAACGGCATAAAGTGCGTGGCGAAATTATTGCCGGGATACACCGCGTATTTGCCGTAGCCATAATGTGCATCGCGTCCGCTCTCGCCCGAACCGCCGCCCGGCCAGTGCTTTACCATGGCGTTGACGCTGGAGTAGCCCCAGCCATCCTTTATTTCGGCGCTGCCCGTCGAGGTCTGGAAACCGTCGATATAAGCGCGGGCCAGGTCGGTGGTCAGCTTCGGGTCTTCGCCAAATGTGCCGCTGAACCGATACCAGCGCGGGTCAGTTGCCAGGTCAATCTGCGGCGAAAGGGCCGTGGCGATGCCCAGGGCGCGGTATTCGGCGGCGGCAACCTGTCCAAACTGCTTTACCACGTCGGGGTTAAACGTCGCGGCCAGTCCGAGCGAGCCGGGCCACATAGAAATGGTGCCGCCCGCACCGGCATTGTATTCGGCGTCGGCGCGGGTGCCATGCCGGGGGTCAGAGCTGTTATTGGCGGGAATACCCAGGCCGAGGCCTTCTACCAGTGCCTGGGCGTTGTTGTTCCAGCCCGCCGCAACCGCCGGACTTTGTACCGACGTGATCAGCACGTGCCGTACGTTGTCTTTCGTTAGAAACTCCTTTTGCTGATCGGAAAGATCGGTTGGTTTGGCACCGCTTTCGGCAAACGTTTTGCCGGCATACGTACCTGCAAATGGCCCCGCCGGTGCCGACGGAATGGGCTGGTGTTTGCTGTACAGCATCAGTCCCGCAATCTGCTCGATACTCATCTTGCTGGCCAGGTCTGTAGCCCGAACGGCAACGGGGAGCCGCCAGTCTTCATAGGGGTCGAGCTTACCGTTCTTGTTGAGGTCTTTAAAGGCCAGCCCTTTGTCGATAATCAGTTTCACGCCGGAGGTGGTGGCATAACCTAGCGTTTGCCCGCCTTTATTGGTAACCGTGACGATAGGGCCAGCCGTGACCTCCGACCAGTTCTGGGTATGGCCAGAAGTAGCCGCCAGCGAAACCAGGAGTAAACAATGTACGAGAAGCTTGCTCATAAGAATAAATGTATCGGTTATAAGGTCTATATAATCAGGTAGCTGATTAGAGAATACTGTTCACTTGCCTGCGCTGTAAATGTACAGCAGGTTGCGGATGTCAATGCCTTATGGATTGATTTTGATTTAAATTGGACTACTTTTGATTGGATATGAACATGGATATTAACTAGAATTTATACTATTTTACTGGAAAATAGTGATAGGTATATGAAAAATGAAGTAGTGCCCACCTTAACACCAAAAACGCTGGGCGACCATGTCTTCAAGACGCCCGGCTGGGAGTCGATTCAGAATGCGGCGGTTGCTAATTTTCATATCAATCGAATCGAAGATGTCCGGCAGTCGATGCGTTTTCCCACCATACCGCACCGCAAGACGGTGATCGACTTTATTCTGGTGACGCACGGCACCATGATTCGCCAATTAGGGCTGGATCGCTACCAGGTATCGGCCAATACATTCATCTTTCTGGCCTCGCACCAGATCAGCCTCGACGAATGGATGAGTGAGGATATTAGAGGCTATTACTGCCACTTCGATATAAGCCTGCTCACAAAATACTGGCAAAAACAGGACCTTGAGCAAGATTTCCCCTTTCTTAAATTTCTGGGTAATCCCCTGGTAATGGTTGATAATGAATTACTTGAAAACGTATTGCCCCTCATAAGGCGTCTTGAGCTAGCTTTCCGTAAAGACCGTATAGAGTCAGTTGATCTTTTCCGCCTTTACTTACTGACGCTCTTTACTGAGCTTAAAACGGGCCTTCAATCGACCGGTAGTAGCGAAGCTATATCGCCCGAAACAAGCGCGCAGGTCCGTACCGACAACGCTGCACTGCGTATAACACAGTTGTATAAAAATGCCCTGACCCAGCAGATCAATGAAAAGCAAAGCGTGGCACAGTACGCCGAATTATTGAATATATCGCCCAACCACCTAAACAAATGTGTTAAAAAGGCAACGGGTCAGTCGGCCCGTGACCTACTCGACGATATCATCCTGCTGGAAGTGAAAGTGCTGCTGGCCCGCACCGATTTAAGCATTAGTGAGATCGCGTACCGGTTTGGCATTGAGGTGCCGGGCAACTTTGCCCGCTTCTTTCGGACCAAAACAGGAAAGACACCTACTGAATATAGAGCAATGGATTGAAACTGATAGGTAGTAGCCTGATTCTGATAAAAAATTGCATTTAGTAGGCAAGTACTTTTGATGACTCCAAACTACCTACCTACTATGAAATTAACGCTTCGTTACTGGGCAGTTAAACTAAGGCAATATGCTCGTGTCGGGCTACTTGTTGCCGCCTGTATAAGTACAAACAGCCTGGCATTCGCGGCCATTCTCATCCGCGGAAAAGTGACAGATAGCAACAACCAACCTTTGGCTGGTGTGAGCATCGTGATCAAGGGCAGCACACAGGGAACAACATCCGACGTGGCGGGCCGATATGCGCTCAACGTACCTGACGAAAAGGCCGTAGTCGTGTTTAGTTTCATCGGCTACAAATCGCAGCAGGTTGTTGTTGGTTCAGGCGAAATCATCAACATTGCGCTCGTTGATAATAGTGAGTCGCTCGACGAAGTAATCGTGACCGGGGTGTTTGACAAACGCACCAAGATGGAATCATCGGTAGCCATTTCAACACTCAATGCCCGGCAACTGGCGCAACTGGCACCTACCAGCGCGGCCGATCTGCTCAGGAACGTACCCGGTGTGTATGTCAACAATGCCCGGGGTGAAATTGCTAATACAGTGTATTCGCGCGGTATTTCGGCCAACTCTATTGATAACTCTTCCGGCTACTACTACGTCTCGATGCAGGAAGACGGCCTGCCCCTGATGAACGTTAACTACGGCACCGACAACTATTTACGGGCTGATATCACGACCGAACGCCTGGAGGCAGTACGCGGTGGAACGGCCTCTATTCTGGGAGCTAACGCACCCGGTGGTATTTTTAACTACGTCTCGAAAACGGGTGGTCAAACGTTTCAGGGCGAAGTACGGCTGAAGTTTGGTCTGGAAGGAAACGGCAGAAATCCATATTATCGTACGGATGCCAATTTCGGCGGACCATTGAGCAAAGATGGCTCAATGACCTACAACATCGGCGGCTTCTACCGGCAGTCAGATGGTGCCCGCTACCCCGGCTACCCCAGCAATAATGGGGGTCAGTTAAAGGCAAACATCCTGAAGAATTACAGTTCAGGTTCGATCAAGGTATACGCAAAACTACTGGACGACCGTAACGCACAGGCTGAGTTTATACCAACACAGAACTGGAATGACCCCCAAATCCTATCGGGCCTGTCAACCACGGATTCGTATAACCTGCCCGCCTTTTCGATGCAAATACCCATTAACAACACGGGTACGGCCACGTTCAACTCAAAAGACAAATACTATAACCGCGATAAGACCATTGGCCTGAACTGGGTGCAGGAATTAGGTGCAGGCTGGACGTTTAAAAACGACGGTAAGTACTCCGCCAAGCACGTGACAGGCAACGCGCCGGCCGTTGTAACGCCGTTTGCCACCGACGGTATTATTTTCTACGCGTTGCCACACTTGCTACAAACGGGCCATTTGGGCACCTACACGTTTACCGACAAGGTAAATGGGCAAACGTTGGGCACGATAGGCCTTTTCCCCAATATTATCAACGGTCAGTTTGCCGGATTCAACTTTATACCGGGCGAAAAAAACAACTTCCCCGGCAGCAACATTCAGAAAAATTCACTGTTCTTTTTGCCGCTCTTCTACCAGGACACGCAGATCAATGAATTCATCGACCAGTTTTCGTTCTCTAAAAAGCTGGAGAAAATGACGTTCAACGTCGGCGGTTTCCTCGCAAACTCGTCGGTCGATCGGGTAGGTGGCCAGGAAGATTCGGGCGTGGGCGTGGGTACGTTGCAAGATCAGCCACACCTGGTCGATATCTCGCTGACTGGCCTGGATGGTAAAAAATACCAGATTACCGATCCAAACGGGTTCATGGACCTGGGCCGGGGCGGCATCACCACCTCAAGCGGTACCAAAAAACAACTGGCGCTCTTTCTGGGCCATAACTGGTCAATTACGCCCCAATTGAACCTGGATTGGGGCCTGCGGTACGAGACCACCAATATTGCCGGTTCGAACACCCCGGTTACACGGAATCCGAAAGAAAACGATCCTACATGGGGTGGTAAAGACGGCAACCCGCTCACGGTATACGACAACGGTGGTGGCCTGGTAGGCACTCCGCTGGCTTTTGATAAAACGATGAAAACACTGTCGTTTTCGGCTGGCTTAAACTACCGCATCAGCAACGATATGGCCATCTATGTGCGCTACTCGAACGGGAACAAAGCGCCCGAAATTGGCAATTTCTTCTCTGCTACCGATGCCAACCTGATCGCAGCCCTCAATACCGAAGCGCAGAATATTCAGCAGTTGGAGGCGGCCCTTAAAGTGAAGAAAAGCCGCTTTAATCTGAACGTAACCCCGTTTTTCAGTAGCCTGAGCAACGTACCTAACCTGCAATTCGCGTTTACCGATGCCACTGGAAACAACTATAACCCGCCCATCCAGTACGCTGCTTACCAAACATTTGGGGTAGAAATTGAAGGCAATTATACCTTTACCCGCAACCTTAGTTTGCGGGCCCACGCTACCATTCAACGCTCAAAGGCAACAAGCTACAAAACGTGGATTGCCAGCGATAAAGGCCAGGCTTTTGACCAACTGCTTGACTTTTCGGGCAACGAAACCGACAATAATGCAAAGTTGATGTTCGGCCTTACGCCCAACTACACCGCCGGCAAATTCAACGCCCAGCTCAACTACACGTATCTGGGTTCCCGGCAGGCTAATATTCCCAATGCATTCCAGCTACCCGCTTTTGGTCAGGCCGATCTGAGCCTTGGCTACAGCGTAAGCCCCCGGTTGCACCTCCAGGGAAATATCAACAATCTGCTCAACACCTATGGCGTATTGGGCTGGTCAGGGCCGGGCGGTTTTCCGGCGGCCCTGAACCGGCAGGGATTCACCAAAGATTTTGTGGCGGCTAATCCAAGTGCTGTATACGCCACGCAGGGATCAATGCCCCGCGCTTATTTCCTGACAGCTTCGTACAAGTTTTAATTTCTATATATCTTCCGGTTAACGCTAACCGGAAGGCTTTTTTTCTTTCCTGATGAAAGCATTCCTGATCGTCTTCGGCTTACTCACGCTACCAAAATTCTCGGCCCTTGCGCAAAAAAAAGAACCCTTTTTCTGGGGCGTTGCCACGGCTGCCTATCAGGTAGAAGGTGCTTACCAGACCGATGGAAAAGGGGAATCGAAATGGGATTTTCTGACCAATAAAGTTGGAATTACTCAGTTCACGATTGGCGAAAAACAAACGGGTAATGTGTCGATCAATATGTATGACCGGACACAATACCTGAAAGATATCCAACTGATGAAAAAGCTAGGCGTGAATGCCTACCGTTTTTCGCTGGATTGGAGCCGGATAATTCCCGATGGCGTCGGAACGATCAATGAAAAAGCATTGGCGCATTATGATCTGCTGATAGACGATCTGCTGGCGGCGGGTATAGAGCCATTTGTGACAATTTATCATTTCGATTACCCGGCTATCCTCCTGCAAAAAGGTGGGTGGGGTAATCCCGATATGAAAGAATGGTATGTCAATTATGCCACAATAGTGATAAAACGATATGGGCATAAAGTGAAGAAGTTCATTACGTTTAATGAACCCTATATCGAGTTTTTTCTGGTTGAAAATCTGCTGAATGCACAGACTAATAAATTGCCGGAAAAAGAGTATTACATGAGTCAGATGCAGAAAGCACATCGTCAGCTCATGGCCAATGCACAGATTATAAATATATACCATCAGTTGAAGCTGAACGGGCAAATTGGTATCGTGCTCAATCTGAATCCCGCCGCACCCTGGCATCCTGATAGTCAGGATGATGTAGCGGCTGCGAAATTTCAGGATATACTGATTAACGATCTTTTTCTTGATCCGCTCTACAAAGGGCATTACCCTGAAATGGCGCTCGATTCGCTCGGTAAATATAACCCCACATTTAAACCGGCACCTGCTGATATGGCGTTTATCGCCGTTAATAAACCCGATTTTTTAGGCGTCAATTTTTATGCACCAGCTATTGTGAAAGGCGAGGATACACCCATGTCATTGAAATGGCTCGATAATAATCCAGACGCCGTCAAATCAAACGTAGGGCCGGTTAGGCCAGAGTACCTGTATAAGCAACTAATGCGGTTGAAGAATGAATACGGTAATCCAAAGGTGTACATTACCGAAAATGGCACGGGCTACCCGGGTGAGGACGCGAAAGTGGACGGAGTGGTGAAAGATCCGTTGCGCGCCGATTATATAAAAAAGCATGTTGACTACGCGCTAAAAGCCAAAAAAGACGGCGCTAATCTAAATGGCTATATTGTTTGGAGTGGCTGGGATAATTTCGAATGGGTGTCTGGCTATACAAAGCGGCTGGGGTTGATATATGTTGACTTTGCCACGCAGGAACGTACCCCAAAACAAAGTTTCTATGAGTACCAGAAATTGATTCAGACTAATAAAAAACTATGAAGACGTCGAATTGGGGATTTATTGCTTTCGCCAGGGTTT
Source organism: uncultured Fibrella sp. (assembly GCF_964250085.1). Lineage (NCBI taxonomy): Bacteria > Pseudomonadati > Bacteroidota > Cytophagia > Cytophagales > Spirosomataceae > Fibrella > uncultured Fibrella sp. Next base: position 97,352 of record NZ_CAXUEC010000008.1, read on the forward strand.
GCGCTGGCGAAAGCCTACTCTGATGAAAACCCAGGCGTCAGCAACAAATTCCTAATCCGACCGCATCAGCGGACCGATCCCAAACCCGAAATCCATGAACGCTTACCTCCGCACCTCACTCGTTAGCCTGGCACTGGTTGCCATTGGTGTGTCTGGTGGGCAGTCGCAGCCAATTCAGCAGCATTTTCAGAACCCCCCCAACTCCGCCAGGCCACGCGTGTGGTGGCACTGGATGAACGGCAACATCACCAAAGAGGGGATCCAGAAAGACCTTGAGTGGATGAAGCGCGTGGGCATTGGTGGGTTCCACAACTTCGATGCGAGCCTGTTTACGCCGGTAGTTGTTCCCAAAAAACTGTTGTTCATGACGCCTGACTGGAAAGACGCCTTCAGCTTCACCACGAGGCTAGCCGATCAACTGGGGCTCGAAATGGCCATTGCCGGTTCGCCGGGCTGGAGTGTGACGGGTGGCCCCTGGGTACAGCCCAGCGACGGGATGAAAAAATACGTCTGGTCGGAAACCATTGTGCAGGGCGGAAAAGCCTTTTCAGGTACGTTGCCGCAGCCACCAACCACTACAGGTACGTTCCAGAATGTGGCAATGGGCGTCAGCATGATGAGCAACGGGGGCGAGGCTAAGCTACCCACCTACTATGCCGATGCGGCCGTGGTGGCTTATCGGCTGCCCGCTGTTGAACAGTCGCTGACGGCCTTGAACCCCAAAATTACGTCGAGTGGGGGCACGTTTACGCTGGCCGGGCTTACTGATGGTGACCTGGCTACGACCCAACTTCTGCCGCCGGTTGAGGTAGGTAACGATATGTGGATTCAGTACGAGTTCGACCGCCCGCAAACCGTTAAAGCGTTCAGCATTGTGGGAGCCAGCCATACCCCGCTCGAAGAATTCAACGGCGCACCTGAAAACAGAACATTGCAGGTCAGCGACGATGGCGTAACCTTCCGCACAGTGGTTCCCATCCGGGGCAGTACCGTGCCGCAAAGCACCATGCGGCTGGTGCCCACAACGGCCCGGTTCTTCCGGTTCACGTTCACAACGTTGGCGCCAGCATTCAACCCATTTATAGAGATGGCCGGCGGAAAAGCCGAAACACCCAAACCCGAAGGGGTGAACGTGGCCGAACTGGTGTTGTATAACACCGACCGGGTAGACCTGTTTGAGCAAAAAGCAGGATTTAGCCCCTGGAAAGAAAACACCCATTCGCTGGTGAACGAAGTGCCCGCCGATGTGATTCCGACCAGCGATGTGCTGGATTTAACCCCGTTCATGCAGCCCGATGGACGCCTGAAGCTTGTAGCCAATACATCCGAAGTCATAAATCCGAAATCCGAAATCACCCTTCCGGCCGGTAACTGGGTCATTATGCGGCTTGGCTACACACTCACAGGCCGACAAAACCATCCTGCTTCGCCCGAAGCTACGGGACTGGAAGTGGATAAGTTGGATAAAGCCGCTGTTCAACGCTACATCGAGACGTACCTGGACATGTACAAAGACGCGACGGGTGGCCTGATGGGCGCACAGGGGTTGCAGTACATGGTTCTCGACAGCTACGAAGCGGGCCACATGACCTGGACCAGGGACCTGCCCGGCGAATTTTCGCGTCGGCGGGGGTACGACCTGCACCGCTGGCTTCCGGTACTGGCAGGCCGCGTAATCCAGAGCGCCCAAGCCAGTGAACAGTTCCTGTGGGATTACCGCAAAACAATTGGCGAGTTGATCGTCGAAAACCATTACGAGGCCATTGGCGATGCCCTGCATAAGCGCGGCATGAAACGCTACACGGAGTCGCACGAAAACGGACGCATTTTCCTGGCCGATGGTATGGATGTGAAGCGCAAAGCCGATATTCCGATGTCGGCCATGTGGACACCCGGTAGCCTAGCTGGAGGTGCCGACGAAGAGAACCGCAGCAAGGCCGACATTCGGGAAGCTGCGTCGGTAGCCCATATCTACGGCCAGAATCTGGTCGCGGCCGAGTCGATGACATCCATTGGAAATGCGTTCAGTTGGTATCCCGAAAAGCTCAAGCGCACCGCCGATATGGAACTGGCGTCGGGCCTGAACCGCTTCGTGATTCATACCTCGGTACACCAGCCGCTCGACGATAAAAAGCCCGGCTTCTCGCTCGGGCCATTCGGGCAATATTTCACCCGGCACGAAACCTGGGCCGAACCCGCCAAAGCCTGGATCGATTACCTGAGCCGGAGTTCCTACCTGTTGCAACAGGGTAAAGCCGTTGCCGATATCCTCTATTACTACGGCGAGAATAACAACATCACTCAGGTCTGTGCCCAGAAACTACCGACCCTTCCGACGGGCTACGAATTTGATTTTGCCAATGCCACGGTCCTTCGCGAGGCTATTCAGGCGCGAAACGGTCGGATGGTGGCCCTCAGTGGTATGACCTATCGCGTGCTCGTGCTCGACTCGTCGGCCCGTTTGATGACGATGCCCGTATTGAAAAAAATTGGTGAACTGGCCAGTGCCGGTATTCACATAGTTGGCGCGAAACCCCTGCGCTCGCCCAGCCTGAGCGATGACCCGGCCGCGTTCGACGCGCTGGCAAGCCAGATCTGGAGCCAGCCAACAGTATCGACAAAGCCCGTGGCCGAGGTGTTAAAAGCGATGAACGTACCTGAAGATGTACTCGTAAAAAAAGCCTCCTACGAGGTGCGCTACGTTCACCGCAAAGCTGAAAGCGACATATACTGGCTCAACAGCCGCAGTGATAGCCTCAATACGGCCGAAATCAGCTTCCGTGTAACGGGTAAGGTGCCCGAACGATGGAATCCACAAACGGGCAAAATCGAAAAGGTATCGTATCGAATCGAGAACGGCCGCACCATTGTTCCGCTGGCGTTTGCTCCCTGGGACGCCTGTTTCATTGTGTTCGGCGCTGAAACCAAAACGGTCGCCTACACAAAACCAGCCAGCAATGAAGCAGTGGTGAGCCAGTTGACGGCCCCCTGGATGGTGCGTTTTCAGGCAGACCGGGGCGCTCCCCAACAGGCTACGTTCGATAAACTAGCCTCCTGGACAGATCAGCCCGACGCGGGCGTCCGCTATTTCTCGGGTACAGCAGCCTACACGCAGACTGTGAACGTACCTGCACTGAAAAAAGGGCAGATCTATGTGCTGGATCTGGGCGATGTGAAGAACCTGGCAGACGTAAGCGTCAACGGAAAAAACGTGGGTGTGGTCTGGAAAAAACCATATCGTATCGACGTAACCAGCGCCCTCAAAACTGGTGCAAACACGCTGGAGGTAAAGGTGACAAACCTGTGGGTGAACCGCCTTATCGGCGATGCTCAACCCGACCGCAAAACTGCTGGCTTACCGGCCACAAATACGTTTACAACCATGCCATTCTATAAAGCCGGCTCGCCACTGTTGCCATCTGGACTGCTCGGACCGGTAACAATTGTAAGTCAATAGTTATCTTTTTTGCTACTAATAATCTGCTGACTATGAGACTTATAGGTCGATTTTTTTCATTCCTTGTCTGTTGCCTGCTTGGCAGCCAGATTGTTCAGGCGCAGCAAGTGGTCCGGCTGTATGCCGGTAAAGCGCCCGGCTCGGAAAACTGGACGTGGGACGAGGCCGAAAGCACGCAGAACATGTTCAATACGCGGGTTATTTACAACGTTGCTACGCCAACGCTGACGGCCTACCTGCCCAACCCCGAACTTGCCACAGGTACGGCTGTGGTAATTGCGCCCGGTGGTGCTTTCCATACGCTGTCTATCGATTCGGAAGGAATCGACGTAGCCAAATGGCTTCAGGCCAAAGGCGTGGCGTCGTTTGTGTTGACATACCGCGTTGTGCGTAGCCTGACGAGCGATCCGGTTGGCGAGCTTATGCCTAAAATGGCCGATTCAAAAAAACTGGATGCCGAAAACGCACCGGTTGTACCACTGGCCATTGCGGATGGTAAACGCGCCATCGAATACGTACGGCAACACGCCAACGAACTGGGTGTCTTGCCAAACCGGATTGGCTTGATGGGCTTTTCGGCGGGTGGCACCGTTACAATGGGCGTTGGCTTCGATTATTCGCCTGCCAACCGCCCTGATTTTCTGGCCCCGATTTATCCGTACCTCGGCGCGGGCGCGATTGCCAAACAGAACGTACCTGCCGATGCGCCGCCGCTGTTTGTCTGCGCCGCCTCCGACGATCAGCTAGGCCTTGCTCCCCATAGCACCAAACTTTATACCGACTGGCTGGCCGCCGGCAAATCGGCCGAGTTGCATCTGTACCTGAAAGGCGGACACGGCTTCGGAATGCGGAAACAAAACCTGCCCACCGATGCCTGGATCGACCGGTTTGGCGACTGGCTCAAACTCAACGGCTTCCTGAAAAAGCTGCATCCAAATCCCTATGAACAGCAGTTTACGGAAGAGCAGGTTGCTGAATTCAGACGAAAAGACGAAGAACGCCTGCGCACCGACTGGGCCTACCTGAGCCGCTATGCAGTTGATAATCAGAAACTAGCCGACGCTGCTGCCACTACAAAACGAGTGGTGTTTCTGGGGAATTCGATCACCGAAAACTGGGCCAAACTCCAGCCCGGTTTCTTCACAGACAACTCATTCGTGGGGCGTGGCATTAGCGGACAAACCAGTGGACAAACGTTGGTGCGCTTCCGGCAGGACGTACTGAATCTGAAACCAGCGGCGGTCATCATCAACATTGGTACCAACGATGTAGCGGAGAATAGTGGGCCGTATAACCCCGATTTCACGTTTGGCAACATTGTCTCGATGGTTGAACTGGCGAGGGCCAACAACATCCGGGTTATTCTGGCCTCTGTGCAACCGGCCTACCGGATGCCCTGGCGGAAAGAGGTTACGGATGTGCCCGGCAAGATCGTTCGACTGAATGAGCGCATCAAGGCGTATGCCCAACAAAACAATTTCGTTTATCTCGACTACTTCTCAGCCTTGGCTGACGAGCGGAAGGGCATGAAAGCTGCCTACACCGATGATGGTGTTCACCCCACATTGGCGGGCTACCAGGTTATGGGGCCACTGGCACAGAAAGCAATTGCCGAAGCCCTGAAAACAAATTGAACAACTCTAAAAGGTTACTAATCAGACATTTTTAAACTCGTAACAAGTTAATGGCGAAGAACCCGCATTACTTATCCCAACTCGCTCATCTTGAGTTGTTCAGCCCTAATGTTGACGTAACGACAGCGTTTCTTACAGACGTGGTTGGTCTTGACGAAACGGGTCGTGATGAAACCTCGGTCTATTTCCGGGCCTGGGGCGACTATTTCCATCATACGCTTAAGGTCACCTACCGCGAAACGGCCGGTTTAGGCCACCTCGGCTGGCGGGCCGACAGCCCCGAAGCACTGGAAGAATGCGTAGCTTATCTGGAATCAATCGGCGCCGGACTGGGCTGGGTCGACGGTGATCTGGGTCATGGCCGGGCATACCGGTTCCAGTCGCCCGACGGACACACGCACGAGGTGTTCTGGGACGTGGTCTGGCTGCGCGAAGCCGGTGAGCGCGGCAGTATGTACGCCGACCGTTATGCCAGCAACCGCCGCATTGGAGCCAACCCCCGCCGGTTCGATCACATTACGTACATGGTGGCCAAATTCCAGTATCAGAAAGAAAAGGAGTTCTGGCAAGGGATGGGCCTTAAAAACCCCGACGAAGTACGAATGAGCGACGAAATTCCGCCCATCGGTGGCCTCTGGACGATTGGTAACCTCTCGCACGACATCGCCGTCTTTACCGACCCCAATATCGAAGGGCCGGGTCTGGGCGCGTTCAACCACGTTGCCTGGAATTTCGATAGCCGCGAAGAGGTGTTGCTCGCCCTCGATTATTTCATCGAAAAAGGGTACAAAAGTGTGATGGGCGCCCCCACCCGCCACAAAGCCGATGAAGGATTTTTTATCTATATCATCGAACCGGGCAGCGGTATTCTGTTTGAGTTCTACGCCTGCGCCCGACTCATTTTCGCCCCCGATCACGGCCCGGATATTCACTACATCAAAGACAACCCGAACGACGCCTGGGGAACCGCCAACCCCTTCGCCGAAATGGGCAAAGGCAAGAAGCTAGGCCTGACCGATGGGGTGGTGAAACCGGTGGACATTTAGTGGTTGGTTGACTGGTTAATTGGTTGACTGGCGGAGTGGTCTCCTTAGTAAGTTGTCAATCTTTCGTTTCTGTAAGCCTATGGCCTTCTAAGTGTTTGGACGAACTAGAGTAAAACTAACAGGGCGTTAAATGTTGGCTGAGGCGTGTACGCCTCAGCCAACCCGCATTGACAGTTAATTAGGTCCAGGCACTTATACACAAACAATCGGCCAATTAACCAGCCCACAAATCAACTAATCCTCATCGCGGGGTTTCTGTTGTTTTTTCAGAAAGTTGATGTACCCATTTAACAGGCGACCGCACATATCAACTTTAGCCTTGTAAGCAATGAGCTGCTCATCGGAGATGTATTTTTCGTCAAAAGCCGTGATAAGGTGTTCAAGTGTTTCGGAAAGAGAGGCCCGGGAAATTCGACAAAACTGAATATTCTCTTTATAGTAATGACGGCCATGACCTTCCGCAATGTTGGCGGTAACGCTCCTCGAACTTCTTAAAAGTTGGTCCGACAATCTGAATTTTTCGTCGGGTGGAAAATGAGTTTTGACCAGTGAAGATACCGCTATTCGATATTGACGACATTCCTTATAGACATCAAGATCGGTGAAGTTTTGATAAGCCATGAGTTGGTGGTTGGCTGATTGGTTTTCTGCCTGAGTACCTGTTCAGACGGAATAATCCCCGAAATATATCTATCGACCAATCAACCAATTACCCAATAAACCAAATCCCCAATTCCATGTGGCATTATTTTCCGGGGCAGTACATGCCCTCGTATCAGATAAACAGAGCGTTGACTCAGGCGCATTACGGTGGCGGAGAGTTTGCCGAAATCCTGCAAGTAGCGAGTGAAATTGACCCTCAAGACCGCGAAAGCTTCAATAGGGCGTGGGTCAGGATGGGCGATTCGGTCTATGAACTTGCCGAAAACTACGCGAAAGCAGACAAACGGGTGTCGGCCCGGCGCACGTACCTGCGCGCCTTCAACTACCTGCGTACGGCCGAGTTTTTCATGACCCTGCACGACGACCGTAAGATACCCTATTACCTTAAGTGCCGGGAGGCTTTCCTGAAGGCCATCGATCTATTCGATGAGCGACCTGTGACCGTGGATATTCCGTTTGAAGGGTCATTCCTGCCTGCCTATCTGTTTAAGCCAGCGGGCGTAAGTAACCCACCCGTAATGGTCATGTTTGGTGGCCTGGATAGCCTGGCCGAGGAGTTGTACTTCGGCATTGCCCAGCACCTCAACGAACGCGGTATCGCCATGATGGCCGTTGATGGACCGGGGCAGGGCGCTGCACTCCGGCTAAACCACCTGCATACCCGTTACGACTATAACGTGCCGGGGAGTGCGGTGCTGGACTACATCATCGAAAACCTTGGTCAGCAGGTCGATACGTCGCGGGTTGGTATTGGTGCTGTGTCGATGGGCGGGTACATGGCCGCGCGCTGTGCCGCCTTCGAGCCTCGGTTTAAGGTGTGTATGATTTTTGGCGCTGTTTGGTCGTATTACGACATCTGGAAAAATCGCCCCGATACGCACCCCTTGGCCGAAATCGTTCAGCACATCGTTGGCGCCGACAACATGGCTGATGCCCGTGAGAGGTTAAAAGACTTTACGCTCGAAGGGGTGGCCGAGAAAATAACCTGCCCGACCTACATTCTGCACGGGGAAGACGACCGCCAGAACTTTGTGGAGAATGCCTACAAGGTAAACGCCGCCCTAACCTGCGAACACGTCATGGAAATTGTGCCGAAAGAATCCAGTGGTTCAGCGCACTGTTCCGTCGACGATTTCACCAAAACCTTCAACATGTACGACTGGGTGGTGGAGCGGTTGATTGGTGTGGGGGGATTAGTTGATTAGGTAATTGGTTGATTGGCAGGCTAGTAAATTCTTTCTATGCGCTTGTCAGCCAACCACTCAACCAATTAACCACTCAACCACCAACCAATTAACCAATCACCTAATCAACCAGGCAACCAATCACCCAGTTAACCACCACCCAATCAATGATACAACAGATTAAAAGAGGAATCACGTACGCTGAATCGGGCGAGGCTGATGCCCAGGTACGTGCCACGGTTGAGCAGATGCTGGCCGATGTTCGGGCGGGGGGCAACGACGCCGTTCGGGCGCTATCGCGGCGGTTGGATGACTGGTCGCCGGAGAGTTTTCGGCTGTCGCCAGAACAGATCGAGGCCATTGTAGCTACCCTGCCGCAACAGGTGATCGACGATATCCGGTTTGCCCAGACCCAGATCCGCAACTTCGCGCAGATTCAGCGGGCTTCCATGCAGGATGTCGAGGTCGAGACCCTGCCGGGCGTTTTTCTGGGGCACAAGAATATTCCGGTCAACAGCGTGGGGTGCTACGTACCTGGCGGGCGTTACCCGATGGTGGCGTCGGCGCACATGAGCGTGCTGACGGCCAAAGTGGCTGGTGTGAAGCGGGTAATTGCCTGTACGCCTCCCATCAAAGGCGAGATTCCGGCTGCAACGGTGGCCGCCATGCAGATGGCTGGTGCCGATGAGATTTACCTGCTCGGTGGTGTTCAGGCTGTGGCCATGATGGCCCTCGGTACCGAAACCGTTGATCCGGTCGATATGCTGGTTGGGCCGGGCAATGCCTATGTAGCGGAAGCCAAACGGCAACTGTACGGTAAAGTGGGTATCGACCTGTTTGCTGGCCCTACCGAAACGCTGGTCATTGCCGACGATACCTGCGATGTACGTACCTGCGCCACCGACCTGCTGGGTCAAGCCGAACACGGCCCAACGTCGCCTGCTGTTTTGCTCACCACCAGCGCCACGATTGCTCACGGTATTCAGGCCGAAATTGAGCGACAACTCGAAACGTTGCCCACTGCCGACGTAGCAGGCGTGGCCTGGCGCGATTACGGACAGGTCATTCTGGTCGATACTGTCGATGAACTGATTGCCGAGGCCGACCGCATTGCGTCGGAACATGTGCAGGTGATGACCGAAAACCCACGCCTGTTTCTCGATCGCATGACCAACTATGGCGGGCTGTTCCTTGGCGAGAAAACCAACGTAGCCTATGGCGATAAGGTGATCGGAACCAACCACACCCTGCCAACGCGCGAAGCGGCCCGTTATACTGGTGGCCTGTGGGTTGGTAAGTTCCTGAAGACCTGCACTTATCAGGAAATCAGGACGGCAGAAGCCAGTGCTCTTATTGGCGAATACTGCTCGCGGCTTTGCGCCATCGAAAACTTTGCGGGTCACCAGGCACAAGCCGATCTGCGCGTCGAGCGGTACGGGAAACGCGAACCTACGCCCCAACCCGCCAACTGATTAACTGCCACGCACCGACCCTGACATAACCCAACCGGACCCATGAAAAAAGGATTTTTTACCTATGAAAACGGCATCGTGCTGCTCATGGCGCTCACGTTCGGCTGCCTGTTTTTCGACCGCCTGGCGCTTAATTTTCTGATGCCCTACGTTGCCAAAGACCTGCAATTAAACAACACCCAGATTGGCCTGCTGGCCGGGGCACTGTCGTTGGCCTGGGCGTTTTCGAGCTTTTTCTCGACCGCCTGGGCCGAGGGGAACAATCGCAAAAAGCTGGTCTTTGTCGTGGCCGTTTTCGTGTTCTCAGTCTGTTCGTTCGGGTCTGGTCTGGCGGTTTCGTTTGTTGCGCTGCTGCTGGCTCGTCTGGTGATGGGTTTTGCCGAAGGCCCCGTGATTCCCCTGGCGCAGAATTTTGTGGAGCGCGAGTCGTCGCCAAATCGGCTGGGGTTGAACGCCGGTATTTTACAGGCTTTTGGGTCGGCGCTGTTCGGGTCTATTCTGGCACCGGTGGTGCTGGTGCAGATCGCCGAAAATATGGGCTGGCGGAATGCGTTTTTTGTGGCGGGAATTCCCGGTCTGGTGCTGGGTTTGCTGGCGTGGCGGCTGGTTAAAAAATCGACTGCCGAAAGTGCTGCAAGCCCGGAAAAATCGGCCATCAGCCTGTCGGATTTATGGCAGTATAGCAACATCCGCTGGGGTATTCCGGTGGCCTGCTGTGTGTTTGGGTGGTGGTTCGCCACGTTGCCGTTCCTGGCCAATTACCTGGTCAATACGCAGGGCATGTCGGCCGATGATATGGGGAAAACAATGGGCCTGCTGGGCGTTTCGGGCCTGGTGTCGTCCATCATCGTGCCGGGGCTATCCGACCGGATCGGCCGGAAGAAGGTGCTGATCGGGTTCATGTCGCTTGGCGTGATCTACCCCTTCGCCGTTCATTTTCTGGCGGGTGCTGCTTTTCAATTGCCCGCTATGTTCCTGACGTATTTCACGATGGGCATATTGCCGCTGGTAGCCGCCGTGGTGCCGTCCGAATCGGTGCCTAACCACCTGAAAGCAAAGGCGATCGGGCTCATCACGGCCGTTGCCGAAATCGTTGGCGGGGTACTGGTGCCTGCGGTATCGGGCATTCTATCTGATACCGTTACGCCCGCTGCTTTCCTGTGGGTATCGTCGGTTATGGCTGCGCTGGGCTTGTTTTTTATGCTCAAGTTGCAGGAAACCGCCCCCGTAATTAGGAAAGCCGATCGGCAGGGATCTGCACTTGTTGTTTAACGATCAGACAATGACAGCGCTACAACAACAGGTTGCCCTTGTTACGGGTGGAGGCGGCGGAATTGGTTCCGCCATTTGCCGACAACTGGCTGGGGCCGGGGCGTCGGTTGTGGTTACGTACAACAGCAACGCCGACAAAGCCAACGCCCTACTGGCCAGCTTGCCCGGTCAGCAACATTCGGTGGTGCAGGCATCTGTAACCGACAGCGCATCACTAGCTCAACTGGCTGATTCTGTGGCCACCCGATATGGCCGGCTGGATATACTGGTGAACAACGCCGGTATCAGCACACCCATATTGCACGACGACCTGGACGGGCTCAGCGATGCCTGGATCGATCAGATTTTCCAGACCAACTGGCGGGGCTCGTTTGCCATGATCCGGGCTTTTAAAACGCTGTTGCAGGCCGGAGAAAGTGGGTTGATTGTCAATATTTCATCGATTGCCGGCCAAACAGGCATTGGCAGCAACGTGGCCTACTGCGCCTCGAAAGCAGCGCTAGATTCCATGACCCGTTCACTGGCCCGGGCGCTGGCACCAAAAATCCGTGTCGTTTCGGTATCGCCGGGCTGGGTCATGGGCGAATACGCCAGTCGCGCAGCCCCTGCCTATTTGGAAAAACAAGTAAACGCAACACCAATGGCGCGCCTGGCTACTCCCGATGACGTCGCCAACGCCGTACTTGCCTTAGCCACAACCCTCACCTTCACCACCGGCAGTATCCTTTCAGTAGACGGTGGACGAACGCTAAACTAATTGCGGATTGGGGATGTCGGATTTGCTCCGCTTGATACAATTCCGACATCCGACATCCCCAATCCCAAATCCTTTCATATGAGACTCGTAACCTTTCTAACGCCCACCAAACTAACCCGCGCGGGCTGGCTGACGGCCGACGGCGTGGTTGACATGCACGCGATCAGTGGGGGGCAACTACCAACTGATATGCTTTCGTTTATTGACGATCATGAACGATACCGGGCACTGATTCAGGAAAATGACTGGGAAGCCGCCGAGGCAACGTACCTGAGTGAATCGGTGAAATTACTGGCTCCGTTGCCCAACCCCCGTAGCTTCCGCGATTACATTGGGTTTGAGATGCACATGCTCAATGCGTCGCGGTCGTTTGGCCATACCATTGGCTCGGCGTGGTATGAGATGCCCATTTTCTATTTCACCAACCATCAGGCCATCTTCGGACCCGGCGACGAAATCAAGCGGCCAGCCAAAGAAACCAAGCTGGATATTGAGCTGGAAATAGCCTGTATCATTGGCAAGAAGGGTAGCGATATCGTCGCTGGGGAAGCCCAACCCTACATCTTCGGCTACACTATTTTCAACGACTGGACAGCGCGGGCTATTCAGCGGCGCGAGATGGAAGTGCCGCTGGGGCCGCATAAAGGCAAAGATTTTGCCAACGCTATTGGCCCCTGCATTGTCACCGCCGACGAAATGGAGGCTTACCGTTGCACCATCGCTGAAGCTGATTTTGCCGCTCCGCTCCGATTTCCGCACGGCCCCACCAACCGGCTCGATCTGACAATGCAAACCCGGATTAATGGCGTAACCATTTGTGAAGGCAACTACAAAACGGCTTTCTACAACTTCGAGCAGATGATCGAGCGCGCTTCCGAGAACGGCGTAAACCTCATGCCCGGCGATATACTTGGTTCTGGCACAGTGGGTTGGGGTAGTCTGATCGAGAATAACTTTAACGTTCACCGCCCCCTCGAACCGGGCGATGTTGTAGAACTGGAAATCGAGGGGATCGGGATCCTGACAAACACCGTCGTATGATTCTCGAACACGCCCTTATTACTGTTCAGGTCGGCCGGGAGGCCCAGTTTGAAGCCGAGTTTCCGAAAGCCAAAGCTGTCATCAGTCAGGCTGCGGGCTTCGTTGATCTACAGCTACACCGGGGTATCGAGTCGCCCGGAACGTACCTGCTGCTCATTCATTGGCAAACCCTCGAAGACCATACCGTTGGCTTTCGTGAGTCTGCTTTATTCACGCAATGGCGGGCCATCATCGGGCCATTCTTCGCCGACAAACCTCTAGTTGACCACTTTGCTATTTTAAATTCATGAAGATCATCGACCTATCGGTAACCATTTCAACCGACATCAAAGAGCCGCTACCTACCCGGATCGACTACGAAGACCATAAGGAAGGCGCAAAAAAAATGGGCTCCAAACTCTTTGGAGGTGCTTCAGAAGACGTGTTCCTCGAAGGCAACGGCCCCGCAGGTGAATTCCTGTACCTGACGGGCCACGCCGGTACGCACATCGACGCGCCCTGGCACTATTTCCCCACCTGCGAAGGCAAACCCTCCCGTACAATCGAACAGATGCCGCTGGAGTGGTTCTTCAACGATGGTGTGGTGCTCGATTTTACCGACAAACCGGATGGCTACTGCTTCTCGTCGGATGATTTGAAGGAGAAACTGGCGGCCATTAATTATACCCTCAAACCCTTCGATATCGTCCTGATCCGTTGCGATGCCGACAAGCGCCTGCACGACGATGATTTCGTGAAAATCCACGTCGGTGCCTCGGCCGAAGCTACGCACTGGCTTATTGATCAAGGTATTAAGGTAATGGGGACCGACGGCTGGGGTTGGGATATTCCACTGCACATTCAGGCAGAAGACTATTTCAGCAATCCGCGCCCCGGTGTGATCTGGGCGGCGCACTACGTGGGCCGCGAGAAAGAATACTGCCAGATCGAGAAACTGGCCAACCTGGATCAGTTGCCACCGTTCGGTTTCAAAGTGAGCTGTTTCCCGGCCAAGATCAAAGGCGGCAGCGCAGGCTGGTGCCGGGCAGTAGCCATATTCAACTGATATCAGATTGGGGATTTGGGATGTCGGATTTGTTGCTTTCGTCAGCGCAAACCCAGGCGTCAGCAACAAATCCCAAATCCTAAATCCGACATCCCAAATCCCCAATCCTATGTCTTCTATCAAAAAAGCCCTCGTTGTTGGGGGCGGAATCGGTGGTTTATCGGCTGGTATTGCCCTGCGTAAAGTAGGTGTCGACGTCGACCTGATCGAACTTCACCCGGCCTACAATGTCTATGGCGTAGGCATTATTCAGCCATCCAATGCACTTCGGGCGCTCGATTCGCTCGGGCTCGCCGACGAATGTATCCGTCGGGGGTCGCCTTACAACCATTTCAATATGGGGTTGGCTGATGGAACACCAATCGGCACATCGGGTACGCCCGGTTTGGGGCACCTGCCCGCTCATAATGGCATTTCGCGTCGTGTACTGCACGAGGTGATTCTGGAAGGAACCATCAACGCGGGTGTTCACCTGTTTATGGGCAAGACCGTTACGGCCCTGGATGATACCGGAGCGTTTGTGGATGTTACGTTTTCGGATGGCTCAACAGGTACGTATGACATTGTAGTTGGCGCTGACGGGATTAACTCCCAGATTCGGAGACTGTTGTTTGGCGATGCGTTCAAACCGCATTACACGGGTCAATCAGTTTGGCGATATGCCTTCGACCGGATTCCTGAATTAGACAACGCGCTGATGTATTTCGGGCGGAAAACGAAAGTGGGTCTGGTGCCAATGGCTCCCGACAAAATGTATATGTTCTGTGTCACGTCGGAAGGCGATGATTTCTTCATTCCCGAAGACGAATTGATTCCCCGCCTGAAAGCGCATCTGAGTGAGTATCCGTCTCCGATTGTTGCGGCGCTCATCGACCAGATCACCGATCCCAAAGGGGTCATCTGCCGCCCGCTCGAAACCATTCTGGTACCCAAACCCTGGTACAAAGGCCGGGTTGTGCTCATTGGTGATGCCGTGCATGGAACCATCCCGCAGTTGGGGCAGGGCGCGTCGTTGGCCATCGAAGATGCGGTTGTGCTGGGCGAACTCATCGGGCAGGAGAGCGACATCCAAACCATTTTCGAGACGTTTATGAACCGCCGGTTCGACCGTTGCAAAATGGTAGTGGATGTATCGGCTCAGATTGGCGAATGGGAGCAACTCGACTGGAAAGGCCAACTGCCAGAAGGTGTGAACATTGGCCGCATCATGGGGCAAACTCTAGGCGCAATGGCCGCCCCCATCTAAGTGCCATTCCGTATTTCCGCAGCCCGGTAGCTGAACAACCTATAATTCACTGGTAATGCGCCCGATATGAGTAGAAACCGATTTGATAGCAAAGTGTGCCTCGTTACCGGAGCCGGGGCGGGAATTGGCCGGGCTACCGCGTTGGCTTTTGCCCGTGAGGGTGCTACCATTGTGGTGGCCGAACTGAATCCTGATGCCGGAAAAACAACGCTGGATGAAGTGCTGGCATTGGGCGGCAAGGGCCTGTTTGTTCCGGTCGATATTGCGCATCAGGAGCAGGTTGAGCACATGGTATCGGTAGCCGTTGCTACGTTTGGCCGGCTCGATTGTGCGGTCAACAGCGCGGGTATTGCCGGTACTGTATCGCAGCCAACGCATGAATACCCCGAAGCCGACTGGCTACTGATGCTGTCGGTAAACCTGACAGGTACGTGGTATTGCATGAAAGCGCAACTCACTCAGATGCTGAAGCAGGGCGGCGGTACGATCGTCAATATCGCTTCGGCAGCGGGCCTGCGCGGGCAACCCGAAAACGTGCCCTACGCTGCCTCCAAACATGGTGTTGTTGGCCTGACCCGTACCGCCGCTATCGAGTATGCAACGAAGAATATTCGGATCAATGCCCTTTGCCCGACCGCCATTGAAACGCCAATGCTGATGGAAGGTCGCCGGAAACTGGCCTATAATCCCGAAGCCCGTGAAAAGGCTATTAATTACCAGGCTATGAAACGAATGGGTCAACCTGGTGAAGTAGCCGATGTGGCCCTGTGGCTCTGCTCCGGCGAATCAAGTTTTATGACTGGTCATGCGCTTCCCGTCGATGGTGGCGCGTTTGCCTGACCTAACGATTTATACGTATGGCTTCCTATCAAACAAAGGTTGGTATTATTGGGGCTGGCCCTGCCGGGCTAACGCTCGCTCTGTTGCTCAAACGGCAGGGGATCGACTGCATTATTCTCGAAAACAGGGAACGTACCTACGTGGAATCACGCGTGCGGGCGGGCTTGCTGGAGCAGAATACCGTTGATTTGCTCACTGAACTGGGCGTAGCCGACCGGCTTCACCGGGAAGGGCTACCCCATCACGGCGTCTACCTGAGTTTCAACGGGGTGCGTAAGCGGGTGCCATTTACAGAACTGACCGATGGGCGGTGTATCACCATTTACGGCCAGCAGGAAGTGGTGAAAGATCTTATCAAGGCCAACCTCGAACGGGGAACGCCCATCTATTTCGAGGCGTCGGCCACAACGATTGACGGGTTAGAAACCGATGCGCCCGTGATCCATTTTGAGCAGCAAGGCGAAGTCCATACGGTAGGCTGTGCGTTTGTGGCCGCTTGCGATGGCTATCACGGCATTGGACGGAAACACCTGCCCCAGGGCACCTACAACGAGTTTCGAATCGACTACCCGTTTAGCTGGCTCGGTATTCTGGCCCATGCCAAACCCTCATCCGACGAGCTGATTTATGCGTATCATGAGCGCGGCTTTGCCCTGCACAGCCTGCGCTCTGAAACCGTCAGCCGCCTGTATATTCAGGTAGCTAACGATGATCATATCGATAACTGGAGCGATGACCAGATTTGGGACGAGTTGGAAATCAGGCTTAGCGATGGCAACGGATTTACGCTGAACCGGGGCGATATTTTCGAGAAAGGTATCACGCCCATGCGGAGTTTCATGATCGACAATATGCAATACCGACGGTTATTTCTGGCGGGCGACGCGGCCCATATCGTGCCGCCCACGGGAGGAAAAGGCCTGAATCTGGCCGTTGCCGACGTGACAATCCTGGCCAATGCTCTGGCTGATTACTATGAAACGGGGCAGCATAACCGGCTGGCTACCTATACCAGCGATTGCCTGCGCCGGATCTGGCGGGTGCAGGATTTCTCGAATACCATGACGTACCTGTTTCACAAGCAGGCCGAACACGGTTCGTTCGAGAATCAGATTCAGCAGGCCAAATTCGATTACATTGCCCGCTCAACCGCCATGGCCACCACCATTGCCGAGAATTATGTGGGCCTGAAAGAGCTTTAACGATCAATGGATTTTATAACGATAAACGGCCAAACGCTGCATTACCAGCACCTCAAAACCAACCCGGAGCGGACCTTTCTGTTCGTCAATTCGCTCGGTACGGACTTTCGAATCTGGGATGAAGTGGTTGACATCCTGAAGCCACACGGGTCGATTTTGCGCTTCGATCTGGCCGGACACGGCCTGTCGGACGTACCCGGCCAGGCGTGTTCAATGGCTGGGTACGCTGCCGACGTAGTAGCGCTGCTCGATGCCTGTCAGGTGGACCGATGCATAGTTGTTGGCTTGTCGATCGGCGGGCTGATCGGTCAGCAGATGGCCTTGTTGTACCCCGAACGGATCGAGAAGCTGGTGCTGAGCAATACTGGCCCTAAAATTGGTATGACCGATAGCTGGAATGAGCGCATTCAGACGGTACAGCAGCGGGGTATGGCGGCTATTTCAGAGGCGGTACTTCAGCGCTGGTTTCCGGCCCATTTTCGGGAGGCCAACCCAATGATACTGACCGGCTACCAGCGCATGATCGAGCAAACAGCACCCGCCGGGTACGTGCGGGCCTGCGAAGCCATTCGCGATGCCGATCTGACCAGCCAACTGCCCACCATCAACGTACCTGTGCTTTGCATTGGCGGTTCCGGTGATCTGGCCACGCCGCCCGAACTGGTGCGGGCAATGGTCGATGCGATCCCGAATGCCCGCTACGAGCTCATTGCCGGAGCGGGGCATATTCCCTGTGTGCAAATGCCCGGCTTTGTGGCGCAACTGATCCTTGACTTCGCCATTGAAACCCCAGCGCTGACCTTGTTCGAGCGGGGCATGAAAACCCGCCGGGCGGTGTTGGGCGATGCGCATGTTGACCGCGCCGAAGCCAACAAAACTGATTTCGACGTCGATTTTCAAACATTCATTACCGAAACGGCCTGGGGCACTATCTGGTCGCGCCCCGGCCTGACACGCCGCGAACGCAGCCTGCTGACAATTGTGTTGCTGGCCGCGCTGGGTCACGAAGAGGAACTGGCCATGCACATTCGCGCCACGAAACAGACCGGAGCCACCCCCGACGATGTGAAAGAAGCGTTGCTGCACACAGCGATCTACGCCGGTGTGCCGGTTACCAACGGAGCCATGAAAATCGCTAAAGCTATTTTTTCAGCGTAACCCCCAACATCCCCGCCATGGAACTCATCAATTTCGACGTACATCCACCGCACTTCTCACCCGATTACAAGTCGACCATTTTACGCAGTCCGACCAGGCCGTTGATACTTGTTCGGGAGCATCTGCAAGACCTGCGGATGCCTGTTTTTGGCGAGTCGGTGCTGGGAAAATACGATAATGACCTGACCAGAAATGCCCGCGTCAATGGCGAACCAATCGGTGAGCGGATCAAGGTGGCGGGGCGGGTCATGGACGATAGAGGCAAACCGCTACTCAACGTGCTGCTCGAAATATGGCAGGCCAACTCGGCGGGTCGCTACATTCACAAAGCCGAAATCCACGATGCGCCGCTCGACCCCAACTTTCTGGGTAGCGGCCGTGTGCTGACCGACAGCGACGGGCGCTATTCATTCTACACCATCAAGCCGGGGGCTTATCCCTGGGGCAATCATTACAACGCCTGGCGGCCCAACCACATCCATTTTTCGGTGCTGGGTCACCAGTTCGATCAGCGGCTTGTTACGCAGATGTATTTCCCCGGTGATCCGCTGTTTGCCTTCGATCCGATCTTCCAGTCGACCCCCGCCCATGCCCGTGACCTGCTGATTGCCCGGTTCAACATGGACTGGACCGAACCCGAATTTGCGCTGGCCTACGAGTTCAATATCGTGCTGGCTGGCCGCTACCAAACCCCTTTCGAGTAATGGACCGTCTCCGTCAAACGCCTTCACAAACCGTCGGCCCGTTCTTCGCCTACAGCCTGACGGCGATGCAGTATGGGTACGCCTACGACAGCATCGCCAACCACACACTGATTGGCCCCGACACACCGGGCGAGCGAATTTCCGTCACCGGCCGTATCCTCGATGGACAAGGTGCCCCCGTGCCCGATGCCATTGTTGAAATCTGGCAAGCCGACGCCACAGGTACGTATCGAACCGAGCCAATCAGCATCGCCAATCACGCCAGCCATGAATTTATTGGCTTTGGCCGCGTTGGAACGGGCACACAACCCGGTGCGGTGTTCCGGTTCGAGACAATCAAACCGGGTAGTGCCAATCCGGACGTAGCGCCGCATATCAACATCATTCTGCTCATGCGCGGCTCCCTGCGGGCATTGTATACCCGACTCTACTTTTCTGACGAGGCTGCTAACAAATACGATGCCTTGCTGAATTCGGTGTCTTCAGACCGACGTACTACACTGATTGCCAGCGCCGTTCCATCAGTAGGAGGAACCACTTATCACCTTGATATTCACTTGCAGGGCGAGCAGGAAACCGTGTTTTTTGATTTATGAGGTGACGTGATTACCGTTGTCTGGCGCGAAGCACCACACGCATCATCAACACATCCCACATCTACCTATGTATTCAACGTATCTGGCCGATCCCGACATAAACCAGCTTTGCGGGCAGGAGGCCTTCATCCGGCAGATGCTGATGTTTGAAGGCGCGCTGGCAACGGTGCAAGGGCAACTGGGAATTATACCGGCCGATGCGGCATCGGCCATTGCCGACATCATTCCCCGCCTGACGGTCACCCCCGATTCGCTGGCCGACGGAACCCGCCAAAACGGCGTTCCGACCATTCCGTTGCTGACGCAGGTCCGTGCTGTATTGCCCGAATCGGCACGGAGTTACCTGCATGTTGGTGCTACATCGCAGGATATGATGGATACAGCGCAGGTACTGGCCATCAGGTCGGTTCTGTCTGTGCTGGACACTCGCATCCATGACCTGCTAACTCGCCTTGACGACCTGCAAACCCGGTACGGCAACGTACCCATGATGGGCCGGACACGTACCCAGCAGGCGCAGCCCATCACATTCGGCCAGAAAGTGGCGACTTGGCGCAGTCCACTTGGGCGGCATCTGGACCGGCTCGATCAATTAAAGCCGCGCCTGCTGGTCATTCAACTGGGTGGTGCTGTCGGGAATCTGTCTGCATATGGTGACCGTGGCGAGGCCGTGGCGAAGGCGTTGGCTACTGAACTGGCGCTTGGGTACGCCGCGCCCTGGCATACCGAGCGTGATGGCTTTGCCGAGTTTGCCAACTGGCTGGCGCTGCTCACCGGTACGTTGGGAAAACTGGGGCAGGATGTGTTAACTATGGGGCAGACGGAACTTGGCGAAGTAGTTGAGAACGTGGCAGGTGGGGGCAAATCCAGCGCCATGCCGCATAAAAACAACCCCGTCCTGAGCGAAGCGCTGGTAATGCTGGCCCGGCAAACGGCTCAGTTGGCGGCAATCCAGCTTCAGAGTCTCGTACACGGTAATGAACGCGACGCTACCGCCTGGATGCTGGAATGGGAAAACCTGCCGCGCCTGATGAGCAACGCAGGTACGGCGCTCTGCCATGCCCTTAGCATCACCCAAACAATGGGTATCAATGCCGACGCTATGAAAACGAATCTGGATAAACTGAACGAATGCGAATGAACGCTTATATCATTGACGGAATACGAACGCCCGTTGGCAATTTCGGCGGGTCGCTGGCCACAATTCGCGCCGACGATATGGCCGCGTTGGTCATCAAAGCACTGGTCGAGAAAAACCCCGCCATTCCTCCCGACGCCTACGCCGATGTGATAGTGGGCTGTGCCAATCAGGCGGGCGACGACAACCGGAACGTGGCCCGCATGGCCCTGCTGCTGGCCGGACTGCCCTACCACGTACCGGGCGAAACCGTTAACCGGCTGTGTTCGTCGGGGATGTCGGCGGTGGTGCAGGCGGGTCGGGCCATTCAGGCGGGCGACGGTGAGGTGTTTATTGCGGGCGGCGTGGAGAACATGACACGCGGCCCGTGGGTGATTTCCAAAACGTCGAAACCCTTTGGCAACGACGCCGAAATGGCGGATAGTAGTTTTGGCTGGCGGTTCATTAATCCCCGGATGCGGGATCTGTACGGCGTTGATGCAATGGGTGTTACGGCCGAAAACCTCGCTGAGCTGTACCAGATCAGCCGGGCCGATCAGGATCAGTTTGCCTGGTGGTCGCAGCAAAAAGCCGCCGCTGCTCAGCAGTCAGGCCGGTTGGCGCAGGAGATTGTCGGCGTGGCTATTCCTCAGAAAAAAGGGGATGATCTACTGGTCAATGTCGATGAATTTATCAAGCCAGCCACCACGCCCGAAGGGTTGGCTAAGCTCAAAACAGCGTTCAGGAAAGCCGAGCAGGGCGGTACAGTCACGGCCGGAAATGCGTCGGGCCTCAACGATGGCGCGGCGGCGGTGCTGGTGGCTTCTGAAACGGCCATTTCTCGCTATGGACTTAAGCCGCTGGCCCGCATCGTCAGTTCGGCGGTGGTGGGCGTCGAGCCGCGCATCATGGGCATTGGCCCCGTGGGGGCTACGCAGCAGGCGCTGGCCAAAGCTGGACTGACCCTCGATCAGATCGACATTATCGAGTTGAACGAAGCCTTTGCTGCCCAGAGCCTGGCCTGTACCCGTCTGCTTGGCCTGGCCGACAATGATGCGCGCATCAACCCCAACGGCGGCGCTATCGCCCTCGGCCATCCCCTCGGCATGTCGGGTGCCCGTATTCTCTATTCGGCCGCGCTGGAGCTACAGATTCAGCGCGGCCGATACGCACTGGCTACCATGTGCGTCGGCGTTGGCCAGGGCTACGCCGTAGTGTTGGAACGTATTTAGGGAAGATGACTTTTGGGCTGGTTGTGTAAAAAGTAGCTGTGGTCAGTTACTAAAAATTATCGGATAGTAGTAGAAATAAACCTTATGAAACGAGTTCCTCAGATTACTGCCGATGAGGCGGCGGCCCTTGTAAAAGACGGCGATACACTATTGCAAGGCGGTTTTGGGATGACGGGCAACCCCGTACACCTGATGCACGCACTGGCCGAGGCGGGCACGAAGAACCTGACCTTCATTGGCAACAATACGGGCGAACCGGGACTTGGCGGTGGGCGGCTGCTGCGCAATGGACAACTTAAAAAAATGATCGGTTCGTTCTTTACCAGTAACCCCGATGCCGTTCGGGCAGCGCAGTTGGGCGCGGTGGCTTATGAGTTGCTGCCGCAGGGTACGCTTGCCGAGGCTATTCGGGCGGGTGGAGCCGGGATCGGCGGTTTTTATACGCCCACGGCGGCGGGCACACTGATTGCCAACGGACAGGAAACCAAGGTGATCGACGGTGTAGAGCAGGTGTTTGTCAAGGGTATTCGGGGCCACGTAGCCTTTATCCGGGCGTGGCGGGCCGACACCGCCGGGAACTTGACGTACCGGATGACCGAGCAGAATTTCAACAAGGCCATGGCTACTGCCGCCGATCTGGTCATTGCGGAAGTGGAAGAGATTGTGCCTGTTGGGGCCATCGAGCCCGAGCATATTCATACGCCCGGCTGCTACGTCGATTACCTGGTGCAGGCGACACTCACCCCCGAAGATCTGGGCATGTCGGTATCTGTTTCGGCAGGCCGGAGGGTGGATGAGGCCCGCCTGAACATGGCAAAACGGGCGCTGGCCGAACTACAGGCGGGCGATGTGGTGAATCTGGGCATTGGTATTCCGACCCTGGTTGCCGATCTGCTGACGCCCGAACATGGCGTTATGCTGCATACCGAAAACGGGATGTTGGGTATTGGACCGGCACCCACTGATGGCGGCGGGGCCATGCAGTACCCGGTCAATGCCGGTAAGATTCCGGTGACGGCCATCCCCGGTAGCAGCTATTTCGACAGTGCCGATTCATTCGGCATGATTCGCGGTAAGCATATCGACATCGCTGTTATGGGTGGTCTGGAGGTAGACGAAGCCGGTAATCTGGCGAACTGGGCCGTTCCCGGTAAGCCATTGTTAGGCGTTGGCGGGGCGATGGACCTTGCCTCTGGCGCGAAGAAACTGATTATCACCCTCACGCACACCAACCCCGACGGTTCTTCGAAGATCGTGCCGGCCTGTGCCCTGCCCATCACCGCCCTGAATGCCGTTGACCTGATCATCACCGAACTAGCCGTATTTGCTTTCCCCGAAGGGAAACTAACCCTGATCGAACTTATGCCCGGCGCTACGCTGGACGAAGTACGGGCAAAAACCAGCGCTCAGTTTGCCGAACGGTTGGGCTAACGCTATCGGCAGACAAGGTGTGTTTTGCTGCTTCGCGTCGGTTGGCTTCGCGGTGTTTATATTGCTTCGCGTAGCCCTTCGACTAAGCTGGTCAGCCGGTGCGGTCTCCGACAGGATCACGATTGCACGCCCACTCAAGGTCGTCATGCACGTACCTGAGTTTCCTGTCACTTCGTTGTCACTCGCTATAAGCGAGCGATAACGAAGGTCCTACAACGCGAAGCAAAACAACGTACCCAGAGGTAGCTATTTGCCCGAAACAGGGGCTGCTGTTAATGGCGCCGAATTGCTGATAAACGCTACCTTTTTGCTATCTGGCGACCACGATGGCGTGTTGATCGTGCCTTGTCCGCCGTAGAGATAAGCGATCGTTCTGGGTTTGGTTTTGGCGAGGTTGCCGTTTTCGATGGGCAATTGACGGAGGTAAACATGCTTGTAGAACGGATGGTCGTCGGGCTTTACGTCCTGACCAAATGAGAGGAACACCATCTGCTTGCCGTCGGGCGAAATGTGCGGAAACCAGTTGTTGAACTCGTCGTTGGTGATTTGCTCCTGCTCACTGCCGTCGGGCTTCATGCGCCAGAGCTGCATCAGGCCGCTGCGGGTCGAATTGAAATAGATGTACTTGCCGTCGGGCGAATATTCGGGGCCATCGTCGAGGCCTTTTGCCGTTGTGAGCTGAACCTCAGGGCCACCTTCCGCCGGTACTTTGTAGATGTTGTAATCACCGTTCCGTTCGGCGGTGAAGACCAGCCACTGCCCGTCGGGCGACCAGCCGTGCAGGTACGAATGGCCGATAGGCGTGATTCGTTTGGGTGTGCCACCACTGATAGGCACCGTGTAGATGATCGATCTAGGCCCATCGGGTGTTGGCGTGTTGCTGTTGCTGAGGCCCAGCATCTTGCCATCGAAGGAGATCACGTGGTCATTATTATTGTTGGTCACCTCGCCGGTGTTGAGCAGGGTTGGGGTCTTCTTTTTCAGGTCGAAGCGGTAGATTTTGCCATTGCTGTTGTAGATCAACGCTTTATTGTCGAGCGTCCAGTTCGGTGCCTGAATCGATTCAGGCGAGTGATACAGTTTTTCACGGCGACCAGTAGCCACGTCCAGCACTTCAAGGTCGCTGCCGAGGTACTGTTTGTAAGGAACCAGCGTAGCGGGGGCAGGTACGTACAGGCGCACATCCTGAAAAATGCCTTGCTCGACCACGTCTTTGTTATGCGAACCGATGAACAGGCCTACATACACTTCGTCGCCCAGATCCAGATCGGTCACTTCTTCGGTTACGAACGTGTCGCCGAATTTGGCCACCGACATGATGTATTTGTTGCCCTGCCGTTCGAGCTGAATCACATCGGCACCCGTCATTTTCGAGCGTACTTCTTCGGTTTTAGCTCCCTTCGTACGCCGGAACTGTAGCGACGTTAGCCCGTCGCCATGCTCGGCTACGTTGATGTGTGCCGAATTACTATCGAGGCTGCTGCGAACCATCCAGCCTACTTTCCGATGTGGGTCAACGCCTTTACCAACCAACGAGGCGCGGGTAGTCAGAATGAAATCACCTTTTATTCGCTTCCACATGAAGTGAAATTCGTCGTGATCGAACCAGATGTTATAACCTGCTCCGGTCATTGTGTAGTCATTGGTTTTCGGGTCGAACTGTGCTGATCCTTTTTTAGCTACGTTGCCAATATCGGTATGTCCGTCGAAGAGACCGAGTTTCTGGGCCTGGGTTGGGATTACGGCGACCAGCAGCAGGCTCGCGAATAGAGTAAGTTTGATGAGTTTCATTGGCGGTTTAGGAATTTTAGTTTCACCGGGCTTTGCCCGGTGCAAGTGATGCGCTGCTGGCAACGTACCTGATGGGTGCTTACACTTTTAGTCTGGCAGCGCATCACTTGCACCGGGCAAAGCCCGGTGAGACCGGAATCAATACTTCACAATCCTGAAAGTCTTCGCGCCACGCTGACTACTGACTTGCAGTAAATAGACACCGGCCTGCCCCGTCAGTGGAAGTTGGTGGCGCGACGTAGCTGATATTGGTTCAACGGTTTGCTCATGCAGTTGGTGGCCCAACAGATTGGTCAACCGGAGCGTGAGCGGGCCGGCTTCTGCACCCTTAATTTCCAGGTTGACCTGATCGCCTTGCACCGGATTGCCTAATACGGTTAACTGAAAAGACGGCTCTACTGCCGTGATCAGCGGGGCTACATACCGCCAGTCGGGCAGCTCGTCGCGGGTGATCACGTCGTTGTCGAGGAAGACGGCTTTGAGTTGGTCGACCGGCTGCTTTTTGATGTAGTCGCTGCCGGTCCAGACCGAGAACCACGACCACCACGTTCCGAAAGCACGCACTTTGTCGGCATTGGGCAGGTTGCCTGTTTCGGAAAGAGTCACCAGTTTTTTACCGTTCAGCGGCGTGAGTGCACTACCCCAGTTGCCGCTCATGTTCGAGCTGGCGTCGGCGTAGATATCCAGGCCAACCACATCGACGTACTGATCGCCGGGATACCAGTCGGCATTGAACGTGTCGGTGGCGGTGTAGACCCAGATCAGGTTATGGAGGCTGTGAAAATTAGTGAGGCGGTCGTACATCAAGGCCCATAGTTCTTTGAAAGGCCCTGCGCCTTTAGCACCCCACCAGAACCAGCCGCCGGGGGCTTCATGCAACGGTCGCCAGAGCACAGGTACGTCGGCGGCCTGTAATTTCTTGAGTTGAACGGCAATGGCGTCAATGTCGCTCAGCAACAGCTTGTATTTCGCACCGTTTTTGTCGGCCAGCACCGCCGCAATATCAAACGTGGTGGCGTCGGTGTAGAAGCCGCGCCACCAGAGCTTGTCGGGTGCCTGGTTGATGAGGTCGGTAGGGGCGTTCCAGTGCCACATCAGGCTGATAATACCCCGGCCTTCGCCTTTTTTGGCCCAGTCGATGATGGCTTCGCTGGTTCGGCCGGGCTTACTGCCGTTCTGCACGCGGGTAGGCGAATATTCGATAAGGTCGAAGGAGCCGATGGCGGGTTCTTTGCCCGTTTTCTCCAAAATATATTCGACATCGTCCTGCTGCGCCGAGATTACTTTGCTGCCGTACTGATCCACAATATAGGAGAACAGCCCCTTCGTCGACGCCGTTGCCTGTGCATCGACC
Organism: uncultured Fibrella sp.; assembly: GCF_964250085.1. Lineage (NCBI taxonomy): Bacteria > Pseudomonadati > Bacteroidota > Cytophagia > Cytophagales > Spirosomataceae > Fibrella > uncultured Fibrella sp. The sequence continues at coordinate 123,594 of NZ_CAXUEC010000008.1, forward strand.
AGCGTTTTGGGTGGTTTATTCGGTATTACGGGCGTAGAGGGGGTAAGGAGCAGATAGTCAACGTCGTAGTAACCCCATCCCCGAAAGACGGTGATCGTATTCTGGCCTTCTTTCAACAGGAATTTACCCAGTCCTGCCGCTTTAAAACCGGTGCTTGTCTGAGTCAGCGTTCCGTTGCCTTTCTCGTCGTTGACCTGAAAATCAATGCCTTTATTGCCGAATGGAGAAGAGTAGCCGATGCTCAGATCATATAGGCCTGCTTTGGCCGTAAACGTAACCGTAATCTTGTCCGTGTCGGCATCGAGGCCGGTAACGTACCCAGACCCTGAGTAGCCAGCGGTAGCAGTGGCGATGGTTACGCCCGTCAGCACGCCCGTTTCGGCCTCGACCCGAATTGGGTCAGCGGCAAAACTGGTCAGTCGTGCAGTTAAAAAAAGAATGAATACCAAGAGGAATCGGCTGTTGCCGCTAAACGCCCGTTGACGCGCTTTGGATGAAGAATACAGCATAAGAGTAAGGGAAAAGTTTTTCAGATAAAGACGTCTTGTTTACTGGATAGAGGGTAATTGTATCGTTTATGCGAAGCACAGCAGCACCAGGCAACTTACTGTTTGCGTAATCGGATCATCAGCACATCGTGGCTGGGTACGTTGGCTTTAAGCGGTTGGGCGGTGGTACCCATCGCCTGTTTTGTCCACAGGTTGGTGATGAGGTATGGTTTGGCGTTGGTGGCAATCGATTGTTTAGAGACGGCGTCGTTGATCACGTCGCGGCTCCAGTCGACGTTGACGGGCTGGGTAGATTTGCTGCGGTTCAGGAAGCATACCGCCCAGTCGCCACCCGCCAGCGGTTTAAACCAGGTCTCCAGACTGTCTTTAACTGTATGTTTAAAGCCCTGAATACCAGCCGCGTCCTGATCAATAGCGACAACGTCTTTATTCATCAAAATGGCTTTCGTGGCCGGGCTCATCGACCGGAGATCGTTGCCCGCAATCAGTGGTGCTGCGATCATGGCCCACATCGAGAAATGGGCGCGGTCCTCATTTTCGACCATACCGTTGCCCACTTCAAGCATATCCGGGTCGTTCCAGTGGCCGGGTCCGGCGTATTGGCGAAGGCCTTCCTGCTTGTCGAGAATCTGCATCACGCCCCATGATTTCCAACTGCCGTGATCGTTGATGCAGTCGAAGCAATTGTAGATATCGCCGGTGGTCCGCCACAGGTGGCCCACGTTTGGCCCCCAGACCCAGGGTTTGTCGTTGCCCCATTCACAGATGCTCAGCACCATTGGCCGACCGGCTTTTTGCAGGGCGGCGGTAATGGTTTTATAAGCGCCTTCAGCTTTGAGGCCCTCGGTATTGCACCAGTCATATTTCAGGTAATCGACGCCCCACTTCGCGTAGGTCTGCGCATCCTGAAACTCGTAGCCCCGACTGCCGGGCCGTCCCCCGCAGGTTTGCGAACCGGCATCGGAATAGATACCCATTTTCAGCCCTTTACTGTGGATATAGTCGGCCAGGGCTTTCATGCCGGATGGAAAGCGTTTCGGGTCTGGATGGATAAAGCCAAGCGAATCGCGGTCGCCATGCCAGCAGTCGTCGATGTTGATGTAGGTGTAGCCTGCTTCTTTCATGCCGGTCGAAACCAGTGCGTCGGCGATTTGCCGGATCATCTGTTCGTTGACATTGCAGGCAAATTTGTTCCAGCTATTCCAGCCCATCGGGGGCGTCGGTGCCAGATTCTGAAACTTGGTGTAATTCTGCTTGTAGTTGTTCCCCTGACTATAAGCTGCGAAGGTCGCAATCAGGCACAGGACTAAAAGGAGAGGCGATTTCATGTTGAGCAAACGGGTTGATTCTGACTGAGTATTGAGCAATATAGGCTGATTGCCAGATGGTTGCTTAGAAAAAGAGCACCGAATAAGTCCGGTGCTCTTTTCAGTTTCCAGGTACGTTGCTCAGGCCGTCGGCAAGGCAACGTACCTGGAAAAAGGGAATTACTTCACCAGCATGATGTTGTCGAAGTAGAATACTTCATCCTGCTTGTCTGGCCCTTTGATGCGGAAACCTAGCTGCTGCATGGTGCTGCCCGGTGCCCAGAAATCCATATCCGATAGCTTGATTTTGAAGTAGTTCCAGACGCCCGCTTTCACGTTGATCTGGTTGGCATCAACAAAGTTGCCGAATCCGGCTTTGCTGGCGTCGGTGGTAACAAACAGCGGATAATCGACCGACCCGCCTTTGATCCAGCCCGTTAGGTACGTGTACGAGGCATCGTATTTTACACCACCCCAGTTGGCAAAACACATCAGGTGCCAGTTGCCTTTCTGGTAGTTTTTGGCTGCCGAGGCGGTGCCGAACACAGCCTCTTTTGTTGATACGGCACCAGCGTCGCCCCACGAATTGTCTTGATAACCAGTGCTATACGAATCGGTGAAAACAGTAAGTGCTTTATCGATATTGGTAAACTCCTGCTTTGTGCGGATACGGCCGGTGCTGTTTGTGATCGCCAGCGTACCCCGGTTCAGCGACGAAGCGGGCATGGTGATCACCAGTTCTTTCTTCGACTTCGACACGATCGTGGCGGCATCCGAAATGCCTTTCAGCGAATCGGCCACGGCCACAGACGTTACATCGTCCAGGTTATTACCGGTGATGGTCACTTTGGTGCCTTTGGTGAAGTCGTACATCGAAATGGTCGACACGGTCGGGAACGCCAGTACTTTGAACGGTACCGTCAGGGTTTGACCAGCACTGTTGGTAAGCATGATGTTCTGCTTACCACCCGCCGCCTCGGTAGGGACGCGGAACAGGATTGCGCCATCCGTGTTGAGGGTGGTTTGGAAACCGGCAGGTACGTTCTGTTTCTCGAACATGATCGTCCGAATATCGCCCAGGCCGGTTCCGGTCAGGGTTACCAGTGCGCCACCGGCCGCCGAGTCGGGCATGACCTTGGTAGCAACGGGGTTGCCGGGCCCAATCTGGGGACTTCCGTCGGTATCTTTTTGGCAGGAGCTGATCGCCAACCCGGTTGCCAGAGCCAATGCAGACAGGCTCGCTACGCTATATAAAGGATTGAATTTCATGTGTTTTGTAGAATTTGGGGTTTGAGATATCGGATTTGGAATTTGCTTCGCTTAGGAACTGTATCAAGCGAAGCAAATCCCAAATCCGGCATTCCCAATCCGGTATCACTTATAATACGGAACAGGATCCCGGCCTAACTCAGGGTCTTGTACAATCTCGCCAGCCGGGATGGGCAGGAACATTTTGTCTTCAGAGAAATTGGTGATGAAGCTCGAGTACGCCTTCGTGCCCCGATCCTGTTTCTCGATGATCGCTTTCGCGGCCGCATATCCCTGACGCTGAATGTCGTACCAGTAGTCTCCTTCAAAAGCAAACTCGACCCGGCGCTCGTGCAGAATATCCTTGTTCGTGATCACCGACTTCGCAGGCAGACCGGCACGGCTCCGCACTTTGTTCAACGCATCCAGTGCTTTCGCATCCGACGTTGAGGCTTGACCACCCAGAACTGCCTCGGCGTAGATCAGCAGAATGTCGGCGTAGCGAAGCAGCACCACGTTGTTGCCTGAGTTCTGACCCAGTACCGGGTCACCCCCGAATCCTTTACCGGGACCAGCGAAGTACTTCACGATGTTGGCCCGGGTTGGAGCCAGGCTACCGCCATCGGCCACCGGTTGAATGGTGTCGTATTTGAAGCCGTTGGCCATAAACGCGTTGTAGGCGGGTGCATTGGCGCGTTGTGGCTTCCAGTTCGGGTTTGTCCAGCCGTGTTCCATCACTGACCATTTACGGCGCAGATCACCGAACTCATATTCTTTCAGCATATCTACCGACGGTACATACATTTCCCAGGCATCGGCCTCGGCGGTGCGTAGCGCACCCGCGCCCCGATCCGGGTTCTTGATGTTACCCGTTCCCCAGGGGTCCTGCGCAAACTGGTGCTGAATCGAGAAGAGTGATTCAGCATTGTTGTTCATAGCCGCTTTCGTAAACATGCCCGTGTAATCACTAACCAGCGTGTATTTGCCCGAATTGATTACCTCTTCGGCTTTTGCTTTCGCGTTGGCGTAGTCTTTCTGATACAGGTATAGTTTCGACATCATTCCCTTGGCCACATACTTGGTCAGGCGGCCAGGTACGTCCGATTCGGGTAAGCCTTTCTCGGCGAGCTGCATTTCTTCCAGTGCAAACCGAAGCACGTCTTTCTGCAAATAGCGCGGAATATTGAAGTTGCCCGATAATGCCGTTGCTCCCGGATCAGTGATGATCGGTGCGGCACCCCAGGTACGTGCAATGAAGAAGTACAGCATACCCCGGATGTAGTGGGCTTCGGCAATGGCGGGGTCCAGGTAAGCGGCTCCACCACCGGCGGCTTTTTTCTCTTCAAACGTTTTGATCATCACGTTGGCGTAGCCGATAATCTTGTAAAAAGCCCCCCACGATGCACCAATGCGCTCCGATGCGGACGACACTGAGAAGTTCAGGTACTCGACGTCGGTGTAGGTGAACATGTTACCGGCCATCACGTCGCCGATCGCATCCTGGGCGCGGCTTTCGTAATTGCGCCAGGGCAGGCCGCTGTATAGCGTGCTGGTGGCGGCCCGTACTTCTTCGGCGTTGTTGTAGTAGTTACCGGTTGTGGTACCCGACAACGAAGGCCGTTCAATGAAATCTTCTTTGCAACTGGTCAGGAACAGAGCCGGAACCAGCATGGCTGCATATATGAGTTTGCGTTTCATTATGTTAACGTCATTTGTTGTCAGTACGCTGCGCTGTCATTAAGTGGTCATTGGTTGTTATTGGATGCCATTTACGATTAATGACAACTAATGACCACTTAATAATGACAGCGCAGCGTACTGACGTTTTTTAAAATTGAAGGTTGGCGCCGATCGTGAACGTACGTGGGTTCGGGTAGTGGCCGGTGTCGACGTTCATGAGCTTGATGCTGTTGTTGAACGCGCCGATTTCAGGATCGTAGCCCGAATATTTCGTAAAGGTCTTCAGGTTCTGTACGGTACCGTAGATGCGCAGATTCTGCACCTTGATGCGGCTCAACAGTGCTTTTGGCAACCGGTAGCCAATCGAGATATTCTGAATCCGCATGTACGATGCGTCCTCAACGTACCTGTCCGACATGGCCGTGTTGTTCTTGTTGGTGTTCGTAAACCGGGGTAATGATCCGTTCGGGTTCTCGGCCGAGTAGCGGTCGTTTACCGTGTTCATCTGGTTGGTATAGGCGTTGTTCAGGCCTTCCAACTGCCAGCGCAGGAAGTTATAGGCTTTGGCACCCTGGCTACCTTGCAGGAACACCGACAGGTCGAAATCACCGTAGTTGAAGCTGTTGGTGAAGCCGTAGGTGAACTTAGGCAGTGGGCTACCAATGAACGTGTAGTCGCTGGCATCGATCTTCTTGTCGCCGTTCTGATCTTTGAAGCGAATGTCGCCCAGCCACGTTTCTGTCTGGTTCACTTTGTAGCCAAACTGCGGCAGGCTGGCGTCCAGATCAGCCTGAGTGCGGTAGAGCCCATCGGTTTGCAGACCCCAGAATGAACCAACCGGACGGCCCGGCGTGGTGTGCGTGATCAGGTAGTTGTTGTAGTACACTTTACCATCAAGGGCCGAGGCGGCCGAAGCGGCTTTGTCGTAGGTGTTGTTGAACTGCGTGAACACGAGGTTCGTCTTCCAACTGAAATTCCCTTTCTTGATGTTGGTCGTCGTAATACCGATATCCACACCGGTGTTGGTCATCTGACCGGCATTACCCAGCGGTGCTTTCAGGTCATCCCACTGGTCGCCCACACCGATCAGGTTCGGGCCCGTCAGGAAGATAATCATGTCGGACGTTACTTTCTTGTACACGTCGATGGTTGCGTCGACGCGGCCACCCAGGAAGCCCAGGTCAACACCGACGTTGGCCGTTTTTACGGATTCCCACTTCAGGTTCGGGTTTGGAATACCGTTGATCATGTTCGACGAGCCGAAACCAACTGGTCCTGAGAAGAAGGTTACGGCACCCACATAAGCCGGGTTTGGCGCGCCACCGGGGAAGTTCTGGTTACCCACAACGCCGTAGCCAACGCGTAGCTTGGTGTAGCTCAGTACATTAGACACCGAGCCTTTCATGAACTTCTCGTTCGACACCGTCCAGCCAGCCGACACACCGGGGAAAACGCCCCACCGGTTGTTTGGGCCAAAGTTCGATGAGCCGTCTGTACGGATACTGGCCGACAGCGAGTATTTATCGTCGAACGTGTAGTTGGCGCGGGCGAAATACGATTCCATCGCCCACTGCCCTTTGCCACCGTTCAGGCCCCAGGTTGTCTGGTCGGCGCTACCAGTGCTGAGGTCAAAAATGTTGGCTTGCAAATCCACTTTCGTACCCGAAATGCCCTGGTAGTACGAGTTCTGCGCCTGGTGACCCAACGTTGCCTGAATACCGTGTTTACCCTGATACAGGTTGTAGTTCAGGTAGTTTGTCAGCGACCAGTAATAGCTGTCAGAACGGCCGTCGATCAGTTTGCTGCGGAACGAGGTGCTGCCTACGTTCCCTGCTTTCTGGTAGGCAATGTTGTTATCCTGTCCCAGTGAGTACGACAGGTCGTTTCGCAGGGTCAGTCCTTTCGCCAGTGTCAGTTCGGCATAGAGGCTACCGAAAATGTTGTTGGTCGTTTTGGTATTACCCCGGAACTGGCTGTTACCAACCAGGTTGGAGCCATAATATTGCACGCCGCCAACCGTTTGGCCACCACCCCAGGTGCCGTCGATGTTTTTGATCGGCGTTAGTGGGCTGGTCGATGCACCCCACCAGATCGTGCCTTCGGCGGCATCGGCCAGCGATACATTCTGGATACTGCGCGATACGTTGGCGCTGATGCCTACTTTCACCCAGCTCTTCAATTGCGTGTCGAGGCTAAAGCGCGACGAGTAGCGTTTGAAATCAGAACCAAGCAGGATACCCTTGTTGTCGAAGTAGTTCAGCGAGAGGTAATACGTCGTTTTGTTCTGCCCACCCGAGAAGCTCAACTGATGGTTATTGATCGTTCCGCGCTGGAACATGGCTTCCTGCCAGTCGGTGCCTTTGCCGAGTAGATCAGGGTTTTTGAACTCATCCGAAACGGGGTTACCAATGATGGGCAATACGGCGTTCTGGTATTTGGCGAACGAGCGTAGATCCATCAGGTCGAGGCGGCGGGCCACTTCCGACGCACCCGTGTACATCTCGTAGCTGATCTTGCCTTCGCCCTGCTTGCCTTTCTTGGTCGTGATCAGAATAACGCCGTTGGCGGCCTGCGATCCGTAAATAGCCTGCGCCGAGGCATCTTTCAACACGTCGATCGATTCGATGTCGTTGGGGTTCAGCATGGCCATCACCGAGTTGCCGGTCTGCCCATCGCCTCCACCCAGGCCAGCGTAACCGGTGTTGGATGAGGTGTTACCACCGACGAACGGCACGCCATCGATCACGAACAGCGGGTCATTGCTGTTGATCGACGTTACGCCCCGTACTTTCACCGATACACCACCACCCGGTTGCCCACCATTGCTGGTAACCGTTACCCCGGCGGCTTTGCCTTGTAGCAACTGGTCGATACCGGCGGCCGGAATGTCTTTCAGATCCGACGCTTTAACCGTAGTGATCGACGATGTTACGTCCGACCGTTTCTGGGTGCCGTAGCCAATAACGACTACCTCGTCCAGTGCCTGACCAGTGTTTTGCAGGGTAATGTTCAGCGTTGTGCGGCTACCAACTACAACCTCCTGCGTGGTCATGCCAATGAAGGAAATCACGAGTGTTTTGGCATCCGCCGGCATGTTGATCGAGAAGGTCCCGTTCACATCGGTAGTGGTTCCCAACTGGGTTCCTTTTACCGATACGGTAGCTCCCGGAAGTCCATTTCCTTTTTCGTCAGAGACCGTTCCCTTAATCAGACCTTTCACGTCTGATGGCCCACTGACGTCACTTTTAGCGCCCCTTGTCGATGCCAGCACCGTCGACTTTTTATCGATGGCTGGTCTTGTGGCCGTTCGCTCCTGAGCACTGACACTAAGCCAGCTGCTCAACAGTACGGCCCCTGAAAGCACATGTTTAATCATAAGAGTAGAATTAGTTGTTATATAAAGGATTGAGTAAGTGCGTTAAAAGGACAATCAGACACATGTCTGGCTTGATAGCCCGTCCGGGTAGGTCAGGCTATAGCTAGGGGAACAGGTTTGACCAGTTTGGTCATGGGTAGGGAAATCATGACCGACGTGCCTCTTTCAACCGCGCTTTGCCACATGACCTGGCCACCCAGGTAAGCAATGCGCGACTTGATATTGGCAATCCCGTTGCCCTTCGAGGGGGCGTCCGGGAAGTCACCTCCCTGCCCGTCATCATCGACGCTGACCAGGAGTGATTCATCGTTGGCCATGATCTGAATCGTGATCGTTTTAGCCTGGGCGTGCTTGAGGGCGTTGTTCAATAGCTCCTGTACCACCCGATAAAGCATTACGGAAGCTTCATCGACCAGGTCTGGAATGTCGCCGTAATGTTCCAGAACCAGTTTGGTTTCATTGACCAGGTTCAGCTTCTGAATTAAATCGTCGAGTGCAGGAATAAGCCCGAACGTAGATAAGGCGTAAGGCCGTAGGTTATTGGAGATTAGGCGGGTTTCGGTACAGGCTTCGTCCAGAAACTGGTTCAATGGATCTTTCACTGAAATGGGTAATAATTCCTGGTGAGCTTCAACAAAAAGTTTAATTCGCGATAACTGAATGCCTAATCCATCGTGCAAATCACGGGCGATCCGGCTACGTTCCCCTTCTTGCCCTTCGATCATGGCCTGTAACGATTTCAGTTCCAGTTGACGAATCTGTTGCTGGGCAATAACCGATTGCTGATGCGCGATTAATTTTTGCTGACGACGCAGGAAAACCAGCGCTACCACGCCTAATACGCTGATGAGTAAAATAGAGATCAAGGTTGAATTGATGATACGTTGATGCCTACTTTGCTCTTCCGCCAGTTCTTTTTCTACGGCCAGCGTCTTTATTTGGCTGTCGAGTTCCTGGAGACGGATACTTTTCGTTTGTTGAGAGTAATAAAATTGATTGGTAAAATCCAGTGTCTTTAGTGAGTACCGATACGCATTCTTGTAGTCTTTAATGTATGAATAGCTATCGGCAGTATGCTTCGACAGTTCACGGAGCGTAGAAATGTTCTTTTCTGCTTCGGCAATAACGTAGCTCTTCTGGTAATAGGCGATTGCCTTCTCATGCTGGTTTCTAAACTGCTCGACAATACCCAAATAAAAGTAATTAAGTGAAATAAGCCACTTGATTCTCAGTTGTTTAGCCATAACTAAGCTCCGGCTGGCAAAATAATTTGCCGAGTCGGGCCTTTTTAATCGCAGGTACGTATCAGCTAGTAAATTCAGAGCATAGGTCTGAAAGTAGGGCTGTTTGTATATAACGCACATCTGCTCAGTAGCCCTTAATTCAGTAACCAGGTTTTTAGAAATTGGCTCCTTCTTCTCGTCAATGTTTGCAATTCCGATTCGGCACTCAATCACTTTGGGCTGGTTGTGGGTACGTTCAAAATAATGTTGCGCTCTATTCAAATATTGTTCAGCGTACGACTGCATGAAATAATCCTGCGTATAGTAATTTCCGATGCTGATGTGTACGTTGTAGTAACTCAGTGAATCACCAATAAGATTATAGTATTTCATGCTGTTGAAATACGCTTCCATGGTGTGCTTATTGTAGCCGTATTGCTGATGATAAAGCTCACCTAGCTGGTCAAACGATTTTGCGACGGCTGCGTAATTTTTTTCAAGTTGAAACTGCTTTATTTCTTTCCTCAGGCGGTCAATAGTTAGACTGTCCGCTTTCGCGCTGGCTTGTTGGAACAAACCGCTACATCCAAGAAATAGAAGTAAGAGCGCGAAAAATTTCATTTATGTCGAAATGTCATTTTGTTGTCATTCTGCTGGCTGTCATTGGTGGACATTAAATTGAAAAGCTACAAATGACCACTAATGACTACGTAGCAGAATGCCTTTTTTTAATCGATACACTGCATTTCCATGGCCGTTTTGATCAGCAGAGCGGTGTTTGGTACGCCGAATTTCATGAGCAGGCTACTCCGATGAAACTCGACAGCTTTGGCACTCACAAAAAGTTGATTAGCCATCTGCTGCGTTGTCAATCCGTGAGAAATCAGCGTTAACACTTCCGATTCGCGAGGCGTCAGGTTGGGTTTCAACCCTACGCCCGCCATCGATTTCCGAACGCGGGGCTCATCGTTCAGCAGAATGTGCATGATCGACTCATTGAAATATTGCTTTTCACTGTGTACCATTCTGATCGCCTGAAGCAGTTCACTCTTGGTCGTGTTCTTCAGCAGGTACCCTTTGGCCCCCTTTTTCACCATCCGCTTAATCAAACTAGCGTCATCGTGCATGGTCAACGCAATCACTTTAGTCTGTGGGTACGTCTTCGTGATTTGCTCACAAAGGCTTAGCCCATCGTCGATCAGGGGGAAGGAGATGTCGAGCAACACCACGTCGATCGGTGTTTGCTTTAGTGATTCCAACACGGAGGCCACATGGTAGCAGCGTTGAGTCACCTCAATCTCAGACGAACCGGAGATGAGAGATTCAATACCTTCCACAAAGACGTTGTGGTCATCCGCAATTAATACCCGTATCATGTATGATGAATGTTTCGTAAAAAAGAGAGAGGCAACTGGGTGATCTCTATAGTAACAAGTAAACTAGCTTTAACCTGCCATCAACGATCAATGTCTGTCTACCACCCGCACTAGACCGCCGTTTGAGTACGTATGGCCACGGTAACCTTATAAATAGAACTTTGTTTAGCAAAATTAGGACTTAACAAGAGCATTACAGAATAGTGAAAACCCAACTTTTTCAAAAATTAGGGTTTACCCTATATAGTTTATAGCCCTGTTCAAGCGCCTACAGGGCTGAAAAGTGCTTTCATAAGGGTTGACAAAGAAATCTTACCTATGATGTTGGGTATAAAGTCAATAAATGGTTAAAAAAGGTGTAAGATGTGAAGGCATGGTGCGCTTCCCAGGTGTAGAATCGCTTAGAATCGATTCGTCCTGCATATCGATTTTGAGCGATTCAATACTGGATTACAGAGTAAGTAGTTAATTGGAAAATAGATGATTGCAATCGGTTTCATGGATTGGTGCCGATAAATACTAGTATAAATTACTCGTTAACTAATTGGCCGTGGTTAATGGGTGTGCTGCTGGGACGAACCTCGAATGAGCAGTTCAGAGCGGAGAACGATCGTGTTGGTTGTCTGAATATCCATTAGCCCGTTCAAGTGATTGATCAGGCTTTTGGCTGCAATTTCGCCCATTTCGCGGCCAGGGTAGTGAATAGTGGTTAAAGCGGGCTCGATGACCTGAGATACCGGGTCATTGTTGAAGCCCACAACAGCTATGTCATCAGGAATTTGCAAACCGGCCTGTTTAAGCGTTGTCATGCAACTAACGGCGCACAAATCATTGGTAACGAACAGCCCGTCGGGTCTTTCCTGCATGCTTGTAATCCGTCTGGCCACTTCCACACCCACTTCCTGACTCAAATCGGTTACGGAAACCAGGCGTTCGTCAAACGGGATGTTGTATTCAGCCAATGCCTGTTTGTAGCCTCGCAAGCGGTCTGCATATACATTCCGCTTTAAGTTGCCCGTCACGTGCATGATGCGTTTACGACCCAGTTTCAGTAAATGAGCTGTTGCTTCGTAACCCGCTTTGGCATTGTCGATAACTATGCTGGTGGACTGGTCATTGGCAATAACCCGATCGAAAAAAAGGAGAGGAATGCCTTTGTTGATGAAGGCGTTGAAATGCTCCATACTCTCGGTGTCATACGCTACTGATACCAGCAGCCCATCAACGCGACTGTTGAACATGGTTAGGGCATTCGCTTTTTCCTTCGTCACCGATTCGAGTGACTGACTGATAATCAGGTTGTACCCGGCTTCGTTGGCAACTTTCTCCATGCCCGCCAATACGCATGATACAAAGTTGCTGTTCAGGCGCGGTACAATAACGCCGATAGTATTGGTGCGCTGCCGCCGCAGATTACTGGCAAACGTATTGGACCGATAGCCCATTTCCCGTGCCGTCGATGTAATAATGTCTTTGGTATTCAGCTTGATCGCGGGGTGGTCGTTGAGCGCCCGGCTAACGGTGGCCGGCGAACAATTCAGCCGTTTTGCGATGTCGTAAATCGTAACTTCTTTCTCCATTATCTACTCGTTGCACTACCCTGCTACCGACAAATTACAAAAGCTTTTAGTTAATGCAACTTATATGCTCAAATTATGGAATCGCTTGCATAAAGGCAATGGCTGATTTTTGAGCTTATTTTGTCTGCATCGCCCAATTATATGGACAAATATAGATAATATATGCTTTTTTAGAAATAATAATGATTTCATGGTAGAAACCACTTCAATAAATAACAGGAAAATAGACCAATCATTGGCAGAGTGAAATAAAATGCATTAAAATTTATGCAATCGGTTGCTAATTTACTTTTTAGGTAAAAACTTTGCACTTGATCTAAAGCGGGCCAGACGTGCGTCTATCCTGGATACTTCGATTGTATACACTTTATCATGTCACAAATGATGGGAATATCTTTATGCCAGAACAGGCTTACTCAGTGGATGACCACGCAATCGCTGCTGTGGGTCAGGTACTTGTTCATTACAGGGCTACTCGTGTTTGGTGGCTTCCTGATGAGCCAGGCTCAGTCAACAACGCCTGTGCGAGGTCGGGTAATCGACGAAAATGGAAGCGAATTACCCGGTGTTTCGGTGGTTCTGAAAGGAACGCAAGTTGGTAACTCTACAGACCCCAATGGCCGTTACACAATCAACGTACCTGCCAGTGGAGGAACACTGGTCTTTTCATTCATCGGCTACACGTCGCAGGAAGTGCCTACCAATGGCCGCACAACGGTAGATGTAACATTGGCCACCGATGTTAAATCGCTGAATGAAGTAGTAGTGGTAGGGTATGGGTCTCAACGTAAAAGCGATATCACCGGGGCCGTGGCTTCCGTTACGGAAGCCACGCTGAAAGAGGTGCCTGCGCCCAACCTGGTGAATCAGTTGAAAGGCCGGGCTGCCGGACTTACCATTGTTAGTAACGGCTCTACGCCAGGCTCGCAGGGTCAAATCCGAATCAGGGGTAACCGTACGCTGACGACCAGCCAAAGTGGTGCCGATGCGCTCGATGGCCCACTGGTAGTGGTAGATGGCATTCCCTACAGCGGGCTTAATGACCTCAACCCCGATGATATCGCTAACATCGAAATTCTGAAAGATGCTTCAGCTACAGCCATTTATGGTTCGCGGGGTGCGGGTGGTGTGCTGCTGGTGACCACAAAGCGCGGTAAAACTGGTAAGCCCGTCATCAGCTACGATGGTTATCAGAGTGTTACGTCCATCATGGGCAAATACCCGGTGTTCAACGGGACCGAATACGCTCAGTTCAAGGCAGATGCTGCCACGTACAACCGGTCTTCGGCTGGCACTACGTCGTACCCATTGACGCAACCGGAAAAAGACGCGCTGGCCGCTGGCGTTTCCACCGATTGGCAGGATTTGATCTATCGGAAAGGCTTCACCACCAACCATCAGTTAGGGTTGCAGGGCGGAACCGAAACAACACAGTACGGTATGAATGCTGGCTATTTCCGGGAGCAGGGTGTTATTCCCGGCCAGGACTTCAGCCGGTACAACATCCGGGCCACCATCGATCAGCGGATCGGGAGCCGGGTAAAAGTGGGTCTGAACACCCTGAATACGTTGACCTACACGAATACGCCCGGTGGTGGCGGCGTTCCATCGGGTCTGGTACGGCTGACCCCGTTGGCCTCACCGTATAATGCAGACGGAACGCTGAACCTGACACCGGCTGCTGGTTCTATCGATGCGGCTACCATTACTCCGTTGACACTCATTACGAAAAGCAATGCTATTCTGGCCCAATCGCGAAACCTTCGAACGTTCAACAGCCTGTATGCCGAGGTGAACATCATTGATGGGCTACGGTATCGGTTCAATGCCGGGTTGAACTACAGTCAGGGTGCAGGAAACGGCTACGCCGGCCCGTTGACGTATGTGAATACGGCTACAGTACAGTCGTCATCCAATGCCAATGTTAGTAACACGGAGACCTGGAATTACGATTTACAGCACTTGTTGTACTATGATAAAACAATTGCCCAGAAGCATAAAATTGGCTTCACGGGCTTGTTTGAAGTTGTTAAAGACCACTCGGTAGGCAGCAATTTTACGGTAACCGGCGTGCCTGCCGATTACATCAAAAATTCTAACTTCGGCCTGGCCAGCGGTACGCCAGTGGCTGACCCAAGTCAGCAATTCTTCTCAGAGCAGGGACTGGTTTCGTTTATGGGCCGGGTAAACTATAGCTATGCAGACAAGTACCTGCTTACGCTTACGATACGTCGCGATGGCTCGTCTACGCTGTCGCCGGGAAACCAGTATTTCAACTATCCGGCGGTGGGTCTGGGCTGGAACCTGGCCGAAGAAAACTTCGTGAAGAATATCGCGGCCATCAACACCTTGAAACTGAGAGGTGGGTTTGGTATTTCTGGTAACCGGAATGTGAGTCCATACGCTACCCTGGGTGCGTTGTCGGCGGGTTATTACAACTTTGGTCTGGGCACAGCCGGTCAGCAACTGGCATATACGGTCACCAGTTTGCCCGCTACGAACCTGGGTTGGCAGTCAACCGCACAGGTGGATATTGGCCTTGATTTTGGCTTCCTGAACAACCGCATTACGGGTAGCGTCGATTACTACAATCAACAGACGAAAGACATTCTGCTGTCTGTACCGCTGCCTGCCAGTAACGGAGCCGGTTCCACCCTGAAAAACCTGGGAAGAACGGAAGGGAAAGGTATGGAGGTGTCGATGACGTTTGATGCAATTCGGAAACAGAAAGGCTTCAACTGGAGCATAGACGCAGTGTTCTTCTTTAACCGGGAGAAGATCACGCAGCTTACAACGCCCACCGAGCAATCGAACATTGGCGCGGGCTGGTTCGTGGGGCAGCCGCTGAGCGTTATCTACGACTACCGGAAAATTGGTATCTGGCAGACCGCCGATAAAGAAAATGGTACGCTGGCCAAGCAAACGTCGCCGGTTCAATATCCTGGCCAAATCCGGGTTGAGGACCTCAATAACGATGGAAAAATTGATCCGAGCGACCGGCAGATCCTGGGCAATTTCCAGCCTAAGTGGGAGGGCGGTATAACCAACCGATTCAATTATAAAGGGTTCGACCTGTCGATCGTTACGTTTGCCCGTATGGGCATGCAGGTGGTCGTGCCTTACCTCACCGGCAACGCGGGTGGCGCGGGTGGCTTCCCCTTCTTCAATCAGGGTCGTGTAAACCAGGTGAAAGTGGATTACTGGACAGAAGCGAACCCGACCAATGCCTTTCCTGCACCCGATGCCAACAACTCGGTGGCCAACTATGCGTCAACGCTGGGCTACTACGATGGCTCGTTCATCAAGGTCAGGAGCATCAACTTTGGCTACAACGTACCCAGCCAGTTGGCCCGTAAAATTGGGATGAACTCGGCCCGGGTTTACATCAACGCAACCAATCCGCTGATCCTGTATTCGCCATTGGTTAGCGCTCACCTGGCCATCGACCCGGAAGGTAATGGGTACGCTGGTGCGCCAGGATCTGTTGGCGGTACAGTAACGGCACAGGGAGCAAGCGACTCAGGCGCGTCTGCCCGTCAGATTGTCGTCAACATGAACAACCCGCCCGTACGGCAATTCACGTTTGGCGTGAATCTTAAATTTTAATCGTCAACACGCTCATGAGAACAATAAAAGTTGGGTTAATACTTGGTCTGGTAGCCTTGTCGGGCACAGGCTGTAAAGACATACTGACAGAGAATCCACAGTCGCAGGTTGTTCCTACTTATTTCAATAGCCCAGCGGGTGTATTGGGCGGAATTGCCGGTGTGTATAACGACATCCGCTCAGACTGGGGTACCGAAGGGTTCACCGTAGAAATGCAGGCGGGTACCGATGAGTTTATTCAGGGAGCCAGTTCAGGCGGCGGTGTGGCTTATACGTATAACGGTCTGAATGGCAGTAACTTCGGTGCTGCCTGGAACGTAGCGTTTCAGGACATCAACACCCTGAATGGCGTACTGCAATATGGCCAAACGGTTGATTTGCCGGAAGCTACCCGGAAACAGTATCTGGCGCAGGCCAAGTTCTTGCGCGGCTTCTGGTACTTCTATCTGGTGCAGACGTTTGGCGATGTACCGCTGCATACACAGTTTATCACGGTGCCGTCTCAGGCCGACTCGCGCCAGCCGGTGGCTCAGGTGTATGAGCAAATTATCAAGGATTTGACCGAAGCCGCTGCCGACTTGCCTAACCAGCCTACCGCCCCGTTTACGGGTAAAGCAGCCACCAAGCCCGTGGCGCAACTGCTGCTGGCTAAGGCGTACCTGACCCGTGGCTGGCTGAATAATACGGCGTCTGATTTTACGCAGACTGCCGCCATTTGTGCTGATATCGTGGCGAACAAAGGAGCATACGGCCTTGATCTGTGGCAGGATTTCGGCGATGCCTTTGTGCCAGCCAACGATTACGGTAAAGAATCGATGTTCATCAGTGATCACGTGGCCGACCCCAAATACGGTTATTATACCGTGGGTGGAGCAGCTGCAGGTGGGGCAGCCCAAAACCTGACGCCCTGGTTCACGCAATGGAACTACCCAACGAACAGCACGATCAACGCCTTTAAAACGGCCGCCGGAACGCTGTCGTTTGCCGGTCCATCCAGCATGACCAGGGATTCGTTCTATGGACGGCCGTTCATCAGGATGCGCCCGAACAGCGACAAGGTGAAAACGGGCGAGAATGTCGGTAAGAACTACTTCCTGGATCAGGCTTTCGTGAAACGCGATGTCGACTCTCGGTATGCCAATTCGTTCTTCACTACCTATATCGCCAATATATCGGCTACCAACACACCGACGGCCGCCAACAACACCCGGGGTATTGGTTATACAACCGTAGCTGGTCAGGATACGGCCGTTTGGCTCCCCGATTTCGAGGTGGCGGGGGCTCCCCAGTTTGTGGGTACACGGCCTTTCAAGGGAATCGTGGTGCCGCCCAGCCTGTGGAACAACGCGATTTTTCCCGCCCTGAAAAAATTCATGGACCCCAGCAGGGGCGCTAACTTCAACGATCCGTCGACCCGTCCGGTGGTGCTGTATCGCTTCTCGGACGTGTACCTGACGGGGGCTGAGGCATACCTGAAAGCAGGCGACCCAACCAAAGCGGCGGCCATGATCAACGTGGTTCGTCAGCGGGCAGCGTTCCGCAAAACCAACACGGCGGCTCAGAATGCAGCAGCCATAGCGGCCATGACGATCACACCAGCCGACGTAACCGTAGACTTTATTCTGGACGAACGTAGCCGCGAGTTCTTTGGCGAGTGGCAGCGGTGGCTTGATCTGGTACGTACCCGCTCGCTGGTTCGGCGCGTGAAAGCCTGGAATCAGGAAGCGGCTCCCTACGTGCAGGATTTCAATATGCTGAGACCAATTCCGCAAACGCAAATCGATCGGGTAGTCGAAGGGCCTAAGTTTCCGCAGAATCCCGGCTATTAATTAAGTTGATGTGTACTAAACAAACGACGCCTCGGTAAGAGGCGTCGTTTGTTTGGCCGCTTAATGTAGTTAGCTGTCAGCATTTATGGGCTCGCATCAGTAAGCTGCCGAGCCTACCGGTTTTACGTAGATGGATATCACACGCATTATGAAACAAATTGTTTTCCTTGCTCTGCTATGTTGGGCTACAACGACTACGCAAGCCCAGCTACGCTTACCCAAACTAATCAGCGATGGCATGGTCTTGCAGCGTGATGCTGCACTGACCGTATGGGGGTGGGACAAGCCGGCCGAGAAGATCACCGTTCGTTTCAACGGCAAAAACTACAAGGCAACAACTGATAAAGACGGGAAGTGGCAAACCAAATTACCGCCTACAGCGGCAGGAGGGCCTTTTGTTATGGACGTTACCGGTAGCTCTGGCATTACAATCAAGGATATTTTGGTAGGTGATGTTTGGTTTTGCAGTGGGCAGAGCAACATGGTGCATCAACTGGATATTCACGACGTCACGTATGCCGATGAGATTCGTACCGCCAATTATCCGCAGATTCGGCAGTTCTGGGTGCCTACGCTCACGAGCTTGCAGGGGCCGCAGCAAGACCTGCCAGCCGGGCAATGGAAAGCCGCAGTAGGCGAAGCGGTGAGACCGTTTTCGGCGGTGGCGTACTTCTTTGCCAAACAAATTCACTCGAAATACAACGTACCTGTTGGCATCATCAACGCCAGCGTCGGCGGTACGCCCATCGAAGCCTGGACGAGCGAAGAAGGGCTGGCTGACTTTTCGGCGTTGAAAGCAACCATAGCGAAGAACAAAGACACGACGTACATCAATAGCCTCTCGCGCAGACCACCCAGCACCAACCGCCCGCAACCCCCTGTTGATCTGGGTACATCGGGCAACACCAAATGGTACGATATAGCGTACACGCCCAAAGGCTGGCGGCCAATCAACGTACCTGGCTACTGGGAAGATCAGGGTATTAAAGAGTTGAACGGCGTGGTCTGGTACCGCAAAGAAGTTAACATCCCGACGTCGATGGCCGGTAAGCCCGCACGTGCTTTTCTGGGCCGGATCGTTGATGCCGACGAACTATACATCAACGGCAAACAGATCGGCAGATACACGTATATGTACCCGCAACGCCGCTACAACGTACCTGCCGACATGCTGAAGCCAGGCAAAAATGTGTTTGTCGTGCGCGTTACGAATACCGCTGGAAAAGGGGGGTTCGTGCCTGACAAGCCCTACTATGTATTCGCCGGAGCCGATACAGTCGATCTGAAAGGAACCTGGCAGTATAAGGTAGGCACGGTATATAAGCCCTTCGGCGGCGGTTTTGGCGGCGGCGGAATTTCGGCACAAAACCAGCCCGCGGCGTTGTACAACGCCATGATAGCCCCCGAAGTTGGATACGCCCTCAAAGGTTTTTGCTGGTATCAGGGCGAAAGCAACGCCGGTCGGCCACAGGAATATGCCGCGCTAATGCCCGCGCTCATCAACGACTGGCGGGCCAGATGGAAGCAGAGCAACCTGCCATTTCTGTACGTGCAGTTGCCCGGTTTTATGGAATACAACTACCTGCCTTCAGAAAGCGGCTGGGCCGTATTGCGGGAGGCGCAACTTAATGCTTTATCAGTACCCAATACCGCTATGGCTGTAGCGATTGACCTCGGTGAGTGGAACGACATTCACCCCGACAATAAGAAGGCAGTCGGCGAGCGGCTTGCCCTGGCGGCGCTCAAAACGGCGTACCATGAAAACATAGTGTCTTCTGGTCCGCTGTACCAATCGGCGGCTGTTGACGGAAACAAGATCGTAGTCAGCTTTACGAACGAAGGAGGCGGGTTGATCAGCAACGACGGCGAACCGCTGGGCGAGTTTGCCATTGCAGGCAACGACAAAAAATTCGTATGGGCCAACGCCAAAATAGAAGGCGGAAAAGTGGTGGTGTGGAATGACGACGTGCCCGCACCTCAGTACGTGCGCTACGCCTGGGCCGACAATCCCGTTAACCCCAATCTGTATAACAAAGAAGGCCTGCCGGCGTCGCCGTTCCGAACAGACAAATAGATTCTTCTGAGGTAGAGGAGTTGGAAGCGCTTCAAGTAAGAAGGGTACTGACAGCGGATGTAGACTGGATTAGCACAAAAGTGTGGTGTATTGACAATCAAGCGGTTTAGGGGGGTAGATATATAGTAGTTCTATTTTTTCGTCTGATAGTACTAATCCTTATGTTCCCCTCTACCTTTTATGAAACGAATTATTCTCTCTGCCTTTTTGCTCTGCCTGTTTGGGCAGGCAACAGTGTCGCTGGCGCAGCAGATTTCTCGCGAAGAAATGCTCTTTCTAACTCCGGAATGGAAAGGCGAACGATTCGCCGATGGCCGACCGAAAGTGTCCGATGCGTTGCTGAAACGCATGAAACTTGTCACCCACGAGGAGGCGTGGGCGGTGATGAAAGGGGAGAATTATAAGTACCAGTACGCCGAAGGCTGGCAAACAATCAACCCCGATAGTGTACTGGTTGGTCGGGCCGTTACGGCCTGTTTCATGCCCGGTCGCCCCGACATACATAAGGCAATCGACCAGAAGGGTCACGACAAAGATGGGCGCGTAAAAGGGCAGAATTCCTGGCCAATTGACCTGCTGGTGAAAGGCGACGTGTACGTGGTCGATCAGTACAACATGCACGAAGATGGACCCACGATTGGCGATAATCTGGGCAACTCGATCTACGCTAAAACCGGAAACGGAATCATCTACGAAGGAGCCGTTCGCGATGTGGCCGGGCTGAAAGAGATTGGCGGGTTTACGTCGTACTTCCGCAGCTATCACCCCTCGCACCACAACCCGCCGGGTGATCTGAACACGGTGCTGATCGGGATAAATAAGCCAACCCGCATTGGTAAAGTACTGGTTATGCCCGGTGATATTGTGCTGGGTCGCGACGGGGCCGTGTCATTTATTCCGCCTCATCTGGCCGAAAAGGTCGTGAAGACGTCGGAGATTGTCCGCCTGCGCGATATGTTCGGTCACCTGCGCCTGCGTGAGCAGAAATATACGCCGGGGCAAATCGATACCCGCTGGTCGGATGAGATAGAGAAGGATTTTTCAAAGTGGCTCAATGACCACGTCAGCGAGCTGCCCGTACCAAAAGAACAGATTCAGGATTATCTGAAAACACGTACCTGGTAATGGAATTTTGGATTTGGGATGTCGGATTGAGGATTTGTTGCTGACGCCAGAGCAAACTCACGCGTCAGCAATAAATCCTCAATCCGACATCCCAAATCCAAAATACTCTAAACTCCTCCTACCCTCATGACTACATCTCGTCGTTCTTTTCTAACCAAAGGTGCCATTGCCAGTGCATTGGCCGCCACCTCTATTTCTACATTTGGCGAAGGGCTGGAAACAGCCGTGCAGCGCGCGCCCCTTTCGTCGGCCCCGTCTGACCTGAAAATCACCGATATCAAATGTGGTTATACCCGCGGAGGGCATAGCCTGTTTGTGAAAATTCATACCAATCAGGGCATCTGGGGCTGCGGTGAGGCCGTCGATGCGTCGGTAGGTACGTATCACCTCGTGAAACTGATGGGCGAACGCATCAAAGGCAAAAGCCCCCTGAACGTGAATCGCCTGTTTGAAGACGTTCGCAAATCGGGCTTTTTCGAGGGTGCTCAAGCCGGAATTTATATCTCGGTGTTGTCGGCCATTGAAACTGCCTTGTGGGATTTGACCGGTAAAGCGCTGGGTTTGCCGGTGTACCAGCTTTTGGGTGGCAAATACCGCGACAAGATTCGGGTTTACTGCGACACGGGCGCTTACCGCGAGACCGATACCAGCCCGGATGCGTTCGGGAAAAGCGCCAGGAAAGCGGTCGATATGGGCTTTAATGCCGTGAAATATGACATCGACGAACGGAACGACCCCAATAAATACGACGCCTATAACTGGACTGCCAGCCAGGGCGAACTAGAGCGGATGTACAACCAGATTGCCGGTGTTCGCAAAGCTGTTGGCCCGAAAGTCGACATCTGCGTTGACATGCACGGTCGCTACGACATGACCACCGGGCGGCGTGTGGCGAAGATGATGGAACCCCTGAACCTGCTGTTTCTGGAAGAGCCGATTCCCGCCGAAAACGCCGAAGCCTACAAACAAATCCGTGAGGCATCGAACACGCCGATTTGCGCGGGTGAGAACCATTACCTGGCCCACGGTTTCCGAAAACTGCTCGAAATCGGGGCCGTCGACATCATCATGCCCGATCTGCAAAAGGCGGGCGGCCTGGGCGAAGGGCAGCGCATTGCCAACCTCGCCAACCTGTATTACGTGCCGTTTGCCCCGCACATGGTGGCGTCGTACCTGGGCGCAATGGCCTCGAGCCACGTGTGCGCGTCGGTGCCCAACTTCCTGATTCTGGAGTGGCAAATCTATTTCCACGAGGAGCCCATGTTTAAGGAGATCGTCACGTTCGATGGGCCGATGGTAGCAAACGGGTTCATCCCCTTGTCGAATAAACCGGGTATTGGCGTGGAGATCAATGAAGAAGGCATGCGGAAATATGCCCCGAAAGACGTGCCGTTTTTTGTGTAAAGGGCGGCTTGGTGAATGTTGTTTTCGCGCTGCAAGCGACAACGAAGCTTACAGTACGAAAGCAACTGATTATCATGCGTTTAATAATTACCTATGCTCAGAGTTAGGCTATTTTTTGGTTTGCTGGCTTGCCTGTTGGCCTTGCCAACCCTCGCTGTTGAGCCTAAACCGGCGTTGACCGATACAACGGCACTGCCACATCTGCAAAAGCGGAGTACGTTCACCCGGCTCATCGTTCAGAACAAACCGTTTCTGATGATGGGCGGGGAGCTGGGCAATTCGAGCGCGTCGGATATGGCCTATATGAAACCGATCTGGCCGAAGCTCGCGCAAATGCACGTCAACACCGTGCTGACCCCAATTTACTGGGAGTTGCTGGAGCCGCAGGAAGGTCAATTTTCATTCGCCCTGATCGACTCGCTGATTGCCGATGCCCGGCAGCATAACATGAAGCTGGTGCTGCTCTGGTTTGGGGCCTGGAAAAACAGCATGTCGTGCTACGTACCTGAGTGGGTAAAAACCGACACGAAACGATTCCCCCGCGTGCAGAACAAAGCCGGTCGGGGTCAGGAAATTCTGTCGCCGTTTGCCCTGGAAAATCTGGAGGCCGACCGAAAAGCGTTCGTGGCTCTGATGCGCCATATCAGGCAACTCGATGAGCGGGAGCAGACGGTGATTATGATTCAGGTGGAAAACGAGATCGGTATGCTGCCCGACGCCCGTGACCATTCGCCCGCCGCGAACATGGCCTTCCAACAGGCCGTGCCCAAGCCGCTGATGACGTACCTGCAAGCCCACCGGGCCACGCTGGCACCTGCCTTGCTGGCGTTGTGGCAGGCAACCGGCTTTAAAACGACGGGCAATTGGGAAACCGTTTTCGGCAAGAGCCTGGCCACCGACGAGCTGTTCATTGCCTGGTATTTTGCCCAGTATACCAACCGCATCACCGAGGCAGGTAAGGCCCAGTACCCGCTGCCGATGTTTATCAACGCGGCGCTGAACCGCCCCGGCGTAAAACCCGGCGACTACCCCAGCGGTGGCCCGCTTCCCCACGTTATCGACGTCTGGAAAGCCGGTGCGCCCGCCATCGATTTCCTTTCGCCCGATTTCTACAACCCGGATTTTAAACTTTGGAACGACCAGTATACCCGCGCCGACAATCCGCTGTTCATTCCAGAAATCAAGTTCGATGCCACCGTGGCAGCCAAAGCGTTTTACGCCATTGGGCATTACGGCGCAATGGGTTTCTCGCCGTTCTCCATCGAGTCGACCGATAAGCCCGCCGAGCAGCCTATCGCCCGCAGCTACGAGCTGTTGACACAACTGAGTCCGCTTGTGCTGGCGCAGCAGGATAGCAAACAGATGAACGGTATGCTATTCGACAAAAAAACGGCGATTGATACCATCCGGCTGGGCAGCTACACCTTCATCTGTAAGCACGATTATACGCTGGGCTGGTCGCCGAAAGCGAAGGACGAGGAGTGGCCAATGACCGGCGCGCTCATCATCCAGACGGCTCCTGACCAGTTTACCGTAGCCGGAATGGGCGTAGTGATCACATTTTTATCGGATGATCCATCGGCTCCCATTGCGGGTATTGCCCGGATCGATGAAGGTAGGTACGTTAATGGCCAATGGGTTGCCGGCCGTCGCCTGAATGGTGATCAGGATCATCAGGGAAGACACCTCCGTATTCCAGTGGAGGAGTATGGTATTCAGAAATTGACATTATATCGATATAAATAATAGCCACTCAACTATGCTACTGTTCACTCGTCTTTTGCTGCTCGTAGCAGGGCTGGCCGTCCTTACGCCAG
The DNA here is from genome assembly GCF_964250085.1 of uncultured Fibrella sp. NCBI lineage: Bacteria > Pseudomonadati > Bacteroidota > Cytophagia > Cytophagales > Spirosomataceae > Fibrella > uncultured Fibrella sp. Next base: position 147,748 of record NZ_CAXUEC010000008.1, read on the forward strand.
CGGTCGCCATCGACCCTGATACCTACGTATCCATCCAGAAAGGGAAAGGTCATTTCGCGCTCGTTGCCAGCGGGAAAGCGACGCCACTATTGGCCAGTAGCGCCGATTTCGCGGGTGTAACGCGGGCCGTAAAAAACCTTCAGGCTGATATCAAAAAAGTAACCAGTGTTGAACCTGCTTTACTGTCGGAGGCGGCGCAGGCTGGTAAAGAAATTATACTGGTCGGTACGTTGGGAAAAAGCCCGCTGATCGACCAACTGGTAAAGGCAAAAAAACTTAACGTAGCCGATCTTTCCGGCAAGTGGGAAACCTTTGTGACGCAGGTCGTTGAGAAACCAATGTCAGGCGTTGATCGGGCGCTCGTGATTGTGGGCAGCGACAAGCGCGGCACCATCTACGGGGTTTATGACCTGTCGGCGCAGATCGGCGTGTCGCCCTGGAACTGGTGGGCCGACGTACCTGCGCAAGCCCAATCGGCGCTGTACGTGCTGCCGGGCCGGCATACGCAGGGAACACCGGCCGTGAAGTACCGGGGCATTTTCATCAACGACGAAGCCCCCGCGCTGTCGGGCTGGACAAAGGATAAATTCGGTGGGTTTAACCACAACTTCTACGAGCATGTGTTCGAACTGATCCTTCGCATGAAGGGCAATTACCTCTGGCCCGCTATGTGGGGCAGTGCCTTCTACGACGATGACGCCATGAACCCAAAACTGGCCGACGAATACGGCGTAGTCATTGGTACTTCGCACCACGAGCCCCTGATGCGGGCACATGACGAATGGCGTCGGTATGGTAAAGGAACTGCCTGGAATTACCAGAAAAACGACGCGGCTCTTCGCGACTTCTGGCGGACGGGTATTCAGCGGATGGGGTCGAACGAAAGCATCGTCAGTGTAGGGATGCGGGGCGATGGCGACGAACCCATGAGCCGCGAAACGGCCACTACATTACTCGAAACCATTGTGGCCGATCAGCGCAAAATTATTCAGGATGTGACGGGTAAAGACGCGGCCAAAACGCCGCAGTCGTGGGCGCTCTACAAAGAAGTGCAGGACTATTACGACAAAGGCATGCGCGTGCCCGACGATGTGACGCTGTTGCTTTGCGACGATAACTGGGGCAACATTCGTAAACTGCCTGCCATAGGTACGCCCAAACGCGCTGGTGGTTACGGCATCTACTACCATTACGACTATGTGGGTGGGCCGCGCAATTACAAATGGCTGAATACCAATCCGATTGCCCACACTTGGGAGCAGATGCACCTCGCCTACGAACATGGCGTCGACCGTATCTGGATTGTGAATGTGGGTGATATCAAGCCGATGGAATTTCCCATCGAATTTTTCCTCGACTACGCCTGGAACCCCAACAAATGGCCTGCCGAGAAGCTTGACGACTACTCCCGGCTATGGGCTGAGAAACAATTTGGCGGAAAACATGCTCCCGCCATTGCCGATATGCTGGCGAAGTATACCAAATACAACGCCCGCCGCAAACCCGAACTACTGTCACCCGATACCTACAGCCTGACCAACTACCGCGAAGCCGAAACCGTGGTGGGCGAGTATAATAAGCTACTGGCCCAGGCCGAACAACTTGGCAAACAACTGCCTGCTGCCTACCAGGATGCCTATTTTCAGTTGGTGCTGCACCCCATAAAAGCCTGCGCCACGGTAAACGACCTGTACGTAACGGCGGGCCGCAACCAGTGGTACGCCAAACAGGGTCGCGCCGCCACCAACGACCTTGCCGAACGAGCGAAACAACTCTTCGAAAAGGATGCGCAGATCAGTCGTTTTTACAACGATACGCTGGCCGGTGGCAAATGGAGCCACATGATGGACCAGACCCACATCGGCTACACATACTGGCAACAACCCGACAAAAACAAAATGCCCGACGTAAAAACGATCGACGTACCGGCCAGTGCCGACATGGGCGTAGCCATTGAAGGGTCAGCCGCGTGGTGGCCGAACGAGTCGGGCGAAGCCGTATTGCCGACGTTCGATCCGTATAAGCAGCAGACGTATTATATCGATGTTTTCAACCGGGGTCAGGCTCCGTTTGCGTATAAAGCCGAATCGGGTGCGCTCTGGCTCAGCATTAGTGCACCAACTGGCATCATTGCCAAAGAAACCCGCCTGTTCGTCAGCGTCGACTGGAAGAACGTACCTACCGGAACGCAGCGGGTACCAGTGACAATCAGTGGGCCGGATGGAAAACGCGTTGTGGTGCAGGCTGTGTTGTATAATCCCGCCTCGCCGAAACCAGATGCCGCAGCGGGTTTTGTGGAAAGTAACGGGTACGTATCCATTGAAGCCGAACACGCCAGCCGGAAAGTGGAAACAGCCTCGGTGAAATGGCAACTGATTCCCGACATTGGCCGCACCGCTTCCGGTATGACTAGTTCGCCAGTTACGGCCCCGAGCGTCGAGACTGTTTCAGGTACGTCGCCACATCTGGACTACGTGGTGTATCTCGCCGATAGCGGCACCGTACAGGTGCAAACGTACCTGTCGCCGTCGCTCAATTTCAACGATAATAAAGGCCTCCGCTTCGCCATCTCGTTCGACGACGAAACACCGCAGGTGATCAACATGCACGCGAAAGAAACCAACCGTAGTTGGGAACAATCAGTGGCCAATAACATCCGCATTGTGCCCTCGCAGCATAAACTGGCGAAGCCTGGTCCACACGTTCTGAAAGTCTGGATGGTCGATCCGGCGGTGGTGGTGCAGAAACTGGTCATCAGCCGGGGAGCACTCAAGCCCAGTTATCTCGGCCCCCCCGAAAGCGTTTTTCGACCAATCGGGTCTGGTGATCAGGCCAGAGAATCGACTGGACGATGAGGTCCTCAACCCCCTAAAAACTACATGAAATCACCCCATTTCCCCGAAAACGAACGATGAAGCGATTACTTGCCAGTAGCCTGCTGTTGACGCTGCCCCTCAGCCTGCTCGCTCAATTTGGGCCACGAACGCCCGAACAGGATAGTCTCATGGCGCGGATGCAACGCAAAACGCAGGCCGACCACCAAGCCATGCTGGCGCAGCTTAACATCAAGGAATTGCGGCCCGGTCCGTCGGGTAATCCGAAAGCACCAAACGCCGCCAACGCCGACGAAAGCAAGGCGAGCCCCTACACGTCGTTGCCTGATCCGCTGGTGCTGAAAAACGGCAAAAAGGTGAAATCGGCGAAGGAATGGTGGGCAAAACGCCGCCCGGAGATCGTAGAGGATTTTGACCGGGAAATCTATGGCCGCGTGCCTGCCAACGTACCTGGCGTGCGCTGGGAGGTGGTTAGCACCAAAGACACCGTCAATGGTGGCTACCCGATCAAGCTGAAAAAACTGGTTGGGCATGTCGATAATTCGATGTACCCGGCCATTAAGGTAGCTATCGCCCTCACGCTGGCCACGCCTGCCACGGCAACCGGGCCGGTGCCGGTCATGATGGAGTTTGGCTTCCAGTTTCCGGCTGGCTTCCGAATGCCGCAACCACCCGCCGGTACGCCCCCGCCGCCACCCAACTGGGAGCAGCAACTGCTGAAAAAAGGCTGGGGTTATGCCGTATTGGTGCCCACCAGTTTTCAGGCTGATAATGGCGCTGGACTCACCGAAGGTATTATTGGCCTGGTGAATAAAGGCGGGCGTAGAAAACCCGACGATTGGGGAACCCTGCGGGCCTGGGCCTGGGGAGCCAGCCGTGCCCTCGATTATTTCGAGACCGATAAAGCCGTAGACGCGAAACAGGTCGGTATTGAAGGCCTGTCGCGGTATGGTAAGGCGGCGGTAGTGGCGATGGCCTACGAACCCCGCTTCGCCATCGGATTCATTGGCTCGTCGGGCGAAGGAGGCGTGAAACTGCACCGTCGACTCTACGGTGAGCAGGTCGAGAACATAGCCAGTTCAGCAGAATATCACTGGATGGCCGGTAACTTCATCAAATATGCCGGACCGCTCACGCCGAATGACCTGCCCGTTGATTCGCATGAACTGGTTGCCCTCTGCGCACCCCGCCCGGTATTCATCAGCTCGGGCTCGCCCGACGTAGAAGGCCGCTGGCTCGATGCAAAGGGAATGTTTTTGGGCGGCGTATACGCTGGCCCGGTCTATGAACTGCTAGGCAAAAAAGGCCTTGGTACATCAGAATACCCTGCTCAGGAAGTGGCCGTAGACAGTGGCGAAATTGCGTACCGGCAACATAGTGGCGGACACACCACCGGCCCGAACTGGCCCGCTTTTTTGCAGTACGCCGACCGGTATATGAAAGCGAAGTAAAGAGTAGATGATGTTCGTTTGCTTTGGCGTGTCCCTTCGACAGGCTCGGCGCCCCCGGCTCAGGGTGACACCGGGGTGGCGGACCACTCCTACCCAGGGTCGTCGTGCATCTGCTTGAGTGAGTTGTCACCCTGAGCTTGTCGAAGGGACACGCCAAAGCAACCTGCAGCGCGAAGCATCACAACCAATTTTGAATAAATTCAAGTACCCATTCGAATGAGAAAATACCACTGGCTTTTTGCGCTTCTACTAGCTACTACGTTCGGTTACGCACAAACACCGCCCACCGGCGATGATGGCTATCGGCTTTGGCTAAAATATGACCTGATCACCAACGTACCCAGGCGGCAGGCATACGCACAGTCGGCGCAGTTTATTAGCATGACGGGAAACTCGCCCATCCTGAAATCGGCGGTCGATGAGTTGCAGATGGGATTGACGGGCCTTTTGGGGAAATCAGTGCCGGTGCTCGCTAATGCTACTGGCCGGAAAGGCGGTATTGTGCTGTCGGTGACACCGGGTGCACAGGCGTTAAACAAAGAAGGCTACCAGATTGCGGCTTCGGGTGGCAACATCACGATTGCGGGCAGGTCAGACGTGGGTGTGCTCTACGGGGCGTTTGCCTTGCTTCGGCAGCTACAAACCGGTCAGCCAATCGAGCGAATTGCGCTGACGAGCAACCCGAAAGTGCAGTACCGGATGCTGAATCACTGGGATAATGTGGACGGGACCGTTGAACGCGGTTACGCTGGTCAGTCGCTCTGGAAATGGTATGAGCTGCCCGAACGCATCGACCCGCGCTACCGCGATTATGCCCGCGCCAATGCGTCGATCGGGATTAATGGTATGACCGTCAACAACGTCAATGCCAGTGCCCGGTTTATGTCGGCCGACTACATTCAGAAAGTAGCGGCACTCGCTTCGGTGTTTCGGCCCTACGGCATTCGTGTTTATGTGTCGGTCTACTGGGCGGCTCCTAAAACGCTCGGCGGCCTGAAAACCGCCGACCCGCTCGACCCACAGGTACGTACCTGGTGGGTTGCGAAGGTGAAAGAGTTGTACCAGGCGATTCCCGATTTCGGCGGGTTACTGGTGAAAGCCAACTCAGAAGGGGAGCCCGGTCCGCAGGATTACGGACGTACCCACGCCGACGGTGCCAACATGCTGGCCGAAGCCATGAAACCATACGATGGTGTGATCATCTGGCGGGCATTCGTCTATAAAGCCGATCCCAACGGTGACCGTTTCAAAGCTGCCCACGAGGAGTTTACACCCCTCGACGGCACTTTTGCGCCGAACGTGATCGTACAGGTAAAAAACGGCCCGATCGACTTTCAGCCTCGTGAGCCGTTCTCGCCGCTCTTTGGCAGTATGCCCAAAACACCGCTGGGTATGGAGTTTCAGATTACGCAGGAATACCTTGGCTTTGCCACGCACCTGGTCTACGAAGCACCGCTGTTCAAAGAATGCCTGGACGCCGACACCTACGCCAATGGCAGAGGCTCAACCGTGGCGAAAGTCATCGACGGAAGCGTACATGGCTACAAACGAACGTTAATGGCGGGTGTGTCTAATGTGGGTTCGGCGCGCAACTGGACGGGAAACCCGATGGCGCAGGCCAACTGGTATGCGTTCGGTCGGCTGGCCTGGGACCATACGCTGAGTTCGGAGGCCATCGCCAATGAGTGGGCAACCATGACCCTGACGCCGGAGCCGCAGGCGGTGAAACGCATTACGAACCTGATGCTGAAATCCCGCGATATCTACGTCGACTACAATACGCCCATCGGCCTGTCGCGCCCCTGGACCGGCGTTCACTTTGCGCCCGAACCCTGGCAAAATCGTAGCCCGCGCCCCGACTGGACGGCCGTTTATTACCACAAAGCCGATTCGCTGGGCCTCGGTTTCGATCGCACGGCGAAAGGTAGCAACGCCTTGTCGCAATACCGCCCGGAGGTTCGGGCGCAGTGGGAAAACCCCGAAACCTGTCCAATTCCGTACCTGCTCTGGTTTCACCATGTGGGCTGGAACAAGAAGCTGACCTCGGGCCGTACGCTCTGGAATGAACTCTGCACCCGCTTCTACACCGGTGCCGATTCGGTTCGCTGGATGCAGCAGGAGTGGGCGCAGGTGAAGTCCGCCGTTGATCCCGAACTTTACGCCGACGTGGCGGCCCGGCTGGCCACGCAGCAACGCGAAGCCATCTGGTGGCGCGACGCCTGGGTGTTGTACCTTCAATCGTTCGCAAAGCAGCCCGTTCCTGCGCCGTTCAAACAGCCCGAACGCACGCTGGACGATGTAAAACAATCAGTAAACCTCTATTTGTTACGATAATGACTCCTGCCGAAACAGTTCAAATTGTCAGCCTTCCAGATACCGCTCGGGAAGCATCCACCGTCTTCTCGCTCGAAGGTAAACTCGCACTCATCACGGGCGGCGGCACGGGGCTTGGCTTCGCTATTGCCCACTCTATGGTGTCGGCGGGTGCGCGGGTGGTGATTACGGGTCGGCGTGAGCAGCCCCTGCGCGATGCCGTTGCGGGGCTTGGCGACAAAGGCCATTACATGGTGAATGACGTCACCGACCGGGCCTCGCTGAACGACCTGGTTTCCTCCATCGAGGCAACCCACGGCCCCATCGATATTCTGGTCAATAATGCGGGTATAAATATGAAAAAGCCCGCTGTGGAGGTCACTGATGAAGATTTTGACCGCATTGTGCATACCAATCTGAATTCCGTTTTTTCGCTGACCCGGATTTGTGCCAGCCGGATGCTGGAACGGGAGCGCGGGTCAATCATTATGATCTCATCGATGGCCGCCTATTATGGACTCGACCGGGTGGTCGCGTACGCAGCGTCGAAAGCGGCGGTTGAAGGGATGGTGAAAGTGCTGGCTTCGGAGTTTTCGGGAAAAGGCGTTCGGGTTAACGCCATCGCGCCGGGCTTCATCGAAACCCCCATGACGCAAACGGCGATGGGCGGTGACCCCAGCCGGTTTGCGCGCGTGATCAGCCGCACACCTATGCAGAAATTCGGCAGGCCTCAGGACATTGGCTGGGCGGCCGTTTTCCTCGCTTCTGAAGCCGCCAGGTACGTTACCGGCGTTTCGTTACCCATAGACGGCGGTAACTCGATCGGCTTTTAACTGGTCACTAATGGTCATTAAGTGGTCATTCCACTACGCTGTCATTTGTTGTCATTCATCGTTCTATCCACGTATGATTTCCTGACAACGTGAAGCAAATGACAATAAACGACAGCGCAGCGTTATGACAACATAATGACATTTCCCTATGCGTACGATTAAGAAAATTCATCAATCTGAGTACCGGCCCATCGCAGATCTGATTACGTATTCACCGTTGCCATCGCGGCAGTTGCAGCAGATCGACCCGTTCCTGTTTCTGAACCACCACGGCTACCAGGAATACAAGCCAAACAACCGTGGGCTGCCGTTTGGCCCGCATCCGCACCGGGGCATGGAAACCGTCACCTTCATTGTTGACGGCGATATCATGCACAAAGACTCGCAGGGGTATAAAAGCGTGATTAGCAAAGGTGGCGTTCAGTGGATGACCGCCGGTCGCGGCCTGATTCATGCCGAGGTGTCGTCCGACGAGTTCAGGCAGGAGGGAGGTCCGCTGGAAATCCTGCAACTCTGGGTGAACCTGCCCGCCCGCCTGAAAATGACCGCGCCTGCTTATTCAGGCCTGCAAAAAGACGATATTCCGGCGATTACCGTAAATGATAAAGCGACAGTCAATTTGGTGTCAGGTACGTGGGATGGGCAAACCGGCGCGTTCAATACGCTGTCTGATGTGTTTCTGAGCACGATTGCCATCGAAGCTGGTGGCGACGTGTCGTTACCTGTTGCCAGTGACCGGAACATTCTGTTCTACCTCATTCGGGGCAGTTTAACCGTCAATGGGCAGGCGGTGAAGCATCATGAACTGGCCGAGTTTAACCACGATGGCGACACGCTCGACATCACTGCCAACACCGACTCGCTGTTGCTGTTCGGTCATGCCGTGCCGTTCAACGAACCAGTCGTGGCCCGTGGCCCTTTCGTGATGAATACCGATCAGCAAATTGTGGAAGCGTACCAGGATTATCAGGCCGGTAAGTTCGGTGTCTGGAGTGAATGAAACCTACTTCATAACCCACCCTCTAAATCAAGTAAAACAAACCCTTATGCAACGTACCCAATCACTCGTAGTACTCTCAGCTCTGATGGGCTGCGCACTCACCACATTCGGTCAGGCGGCTGGCAAGAAGCCTATTTCGCAGCCGTTGGTATCGAACATCTACACCGCCGACCCGTCTGCGCACGTTTTCAACGGTAAGATCTACATCTACCCGTCGCACGACATCGACGCTAAAATCAAAGAAGATGACGAAGGTGGCCATTTTGCCATGAAAGATTACCACATTCTGTCGATGGATAAAATCGGCGGAAAGGTGACCGACAACGGCGTGGCGATGGATATTAAAGATATTCCCTGGGCCGGTCGGCAGCTTTGGGCACCCGACGCGACCTACAAAAACGGGACGTATTACCTGTATTTCCCCGTGAAAGACAAACAGGATATTTTCCGCATTGGTGTAGCCACCAGCAAAAAACCGACTGGCCCATTCAAGCCGGAGGCAACGCCCATCAAAGGTAGCTACAGCATCGACCCAACCGTTTTTCAGGATACAGACGGTAAAGCGTACCTGTACTTCGGGGGCATCTGGGGTGGTCAGCTACAGCGCTGGACCGGTAACAAATACGATGCGAAAGGCGCGTTGAAAAAGCCGGACGAACTCGCCTACCAGCCTCGTGTAGCCCGCCTGAATGCCGATATGAAAGAGTTTGCAGAGCCAGTAAAGGAGATTCAACTGCTTGACGTAGCCGGGAAGCCTTTCCACGAAAAAGACAACGATAAGCGCTTTTTTGAAGCCGCCTGGATACACAAGTACAACGGGAAGTACTATTTCTCGTACTCGACCGGCGACACGCACAACATCTGTTACGCCATTGGTAGCAGCCCGTATGGTCCGTTTACCTACAAAGGCGTTGTACTGAAACCCGTTCAGGGCTGGACCAACCACCATTCCATTGTGCAGGTTGGCTCGAAATGGTACCTCTTCTATCACGACGTGCAGCTTTCGGGCAAAACCCACCTCCGCAACGTAAAAGTTACCGAATTGACGTATAATCCTGATGGCACGATCAAAACCATCGAGGCGTATAAATAGCTGTTGGATTTATTGCTAACGGCTTACCCGGACGCGGGACCGCCCCAACCCCTTTTAGGCCAGGGCTGTTAAGTTCTCGTTGTCGCTTGCCTGTCAATGCCGTTGGTTTGCAGGGACACTGGTCGATCTACGAACCTACGGCGCAGGAAATGGAGGAGTCGATCATCCGCTTCGCCAGCCTGGGCCTGAAAGTGCAGATCACCGGAATGGATATGTCGGTGTATCTGAAAGAGCATGAACGCCGCGAGCGTCGGGAAACCGACCGCAGCGAGTTCACGTCGGTGATGAACGACAAACAGGCCGCCCAGTACAAAATGCTGTTCCACGTATTTCGCAAGTATAAGGGCACGCTCACTGGCGTCACGTTCTGGAATCGCTCCGACAAATACCCGTGGCTAGATTCGTTCCCCGTACCCAACCGAAAGGATTTTCCGCTCCTCTTCGATCAGAACTACCAACCCAAAAAAGCATTTGCCGGGGTAGTCAAGTTTTAGCGGCTGCCAAACATAAAAGGTCTCAAAAACACCTTTTATGTTTACTAGTTGAAAGAAAATAGCCTGAAATTCAGGCGTGGCAGCCCCATCGGAGCGAAACGTGAGTTATAGCTAAACGCGCGTTACGCTCCGATGGGGCTTTTTATAGACGTAGACAATCACAACAAACGGAAAAATGGGAAATACAATACTGGTAGCGGGAGCAACGGGCGATCTGGGTGGGCGCATCGTTAAGGCGTTGCGGGCAAAAGATGCCGACGTGCGGGCGGTTGTTCGGACGAGTAGTGATCCGGCGAAAGTAAAAGCACTGGAAACGCTTGGCGTCACCGTGTTCAGGGTCGATATGAACAACGTGGCCGACGTTACGGCGGCCTGTAAAGATGTCTCCTGCGTTGTGTCGGTTTTGTCCGGCTTCCGCGACACGGTGCTCGACACGCAAAAAGTGTTGCTGGATGCTGCCGTAGCGGCGGGTGTACCGCGATTTATTCCCTCCGACTATTCACTGGATTTTACCCGCTTTTCCGACGGTGAAAACCGCAACCTTGACCTCCGCCGCGAATTCCATACGTACCTGGACAAAGCCCCTATCGCCGCCACGTCCATATTCAACGGGGCCTTCGCTGAGCTGATAACCGGTGATATGCCGCTTATTCTGTTCAAACCAAAACTGGTACTCTACTGGGGCGATACCGACCACCGAATGGGCTTCACCACGATGGACAACACAGCCGAGTTTACCGCCTACGCCGCGCTTGACTCAACCACCCCGCGTTACCTCCACATTGCGGGCAGTCAACTTAGCCCCCGCCAGATTAAGGACGTGGTAAGCGGCTTGACGGGCGAAACGTATCGTTTATTTTGGGCCGGTAGTCCACTGGTACTGAGCGGTCTGATCAAGGTTGCCCGAACAGTAGCACCCGGCGAGGGCGAACTGTATCCTGCCTGGCAGGGCATGCAGTACATGCGCAACATGATCGACAAGCGGGCAAGGCTAGACGGCCTTGACAATGACCGGTATCCGTCAATCCGCTGGACAACGATCAAAGACGTGCTAACGGCGCATCTGGCCGCTGAAAAGAAGTAGCGTTTGGAGGCGTAGTTGTTTTCGCGGTGTAGATATTGCTATTTGCCTGGCAACCTGGCAACTACCTTTATGCTGGAAACAGAACGCTTGCAACTACGACAGTTGACGCTGACCGACGCGCCGTTTATTATCGAGTTGGTGAACAGCCCCGGCTGGCTGAAAAATATTGGTGATCGGCATATAAAAACGGTGACCGAAGCAGAGACGTACCTGCAAAATGGTCCGCTTGCCAGCTACGAAGCGAACGGGTTCGGCCTGTATCTGGTGGCCTTGAAGGCCGACCAAACGCCCGTCGGGATGTGCGGGTTGATCAAACGAACGTACCTGGAGACTCCCGATATTGGCTTTGCATTCCTACCCGCCTTCACCGGAAAAGGCTACGCCGCCGAAAGCGCAACGGCAACAATGGCTTTCGCCGAAAATACGCTGAAACTTCCCGTTATTGCCGCCATTGTGATGCCAACAAATGACCCGTCTATTAAGCTGTTGGCTAAATTAGGTATGACCTACAGACGCCAGCTTTTGTCCCCGGATACGAACGAGGAACTGATGTTGTTCAGCACTTAACAAGTACGCTTAAAACCACCAAACACGATAAAATAATGGTAATTGACGAAGGCACGAAAGAAATCCCGTGGCTGTTGAAAACGCCTCCACTCTCCTCAGATTACACCATGCACAGGGATGTAAAAGACGGAAAAGAGGTGCTCGTCTGCACCGTTGGGAAAACAGTTTTACTCTATGATTACCAATGTCTGACCGATCTGCACGCCATGTTGAAAGAGCATGGCGACTGGATGGAGCTTGGTAGCGCCGACGAGCAGAAACCCGCTAAAGAGGGCACCGTTGAAGCCTGGGGGCGGTCGGGGCGTAACCCGGTTGGTGGCTGGTATGGTTTGAAGAAAGGGCTTCGTGGGCGTTTTGGTATGTATGTGCCGCCACTCATGGAAAAGCTTGGCCTGGCCGAACTAACCCACGACGCCAAAGGCAACAAGATGCGGGCTATTTAATTGACTGTCAAGTTAATCAATTCACGCAGGTCCTCAGCGCTGGTAGCCGCTGCGGTTTTATTTTGCCCGTTTGTCAAGATTTTGGTGGGCTATTTGGGAAAGGCGGGTAGTTTTCGAACCGATAAACTAATCCAGGCTCAAACCATGACCTCACACGAGATCGACTACAAAATTATTGGTGAAGACATTCAGGTGGTTGAGATTGAACTCGACCCCAACGAAACCGTCATTGCCGAAGCGGGCAGCATGTTGTTTATGGAAGACGGCATCGTTTTTGAAACCAAAATGGGCGACGGCTCGCAACCCGACCAGGGGTTCATGGGCAAGTTGTTACAGGCCGGTACGCGCCTCATCACGGGTGAATCGCTGTTTATGACGCACTTCACCAACCGGGGCGTCGGCAAGCGTAAAGTGGCGTTTGCCGCACCGTATCCCGGCACGGTCATGCCCATCAACCTGGCCAATATCTACCAGAATACGCTGATCGTTCAGAAAGATGGTTTCCTGTGTGCAGCGCTGGGAACACGGCTGGGTATCCATTTCAATCAACGGTTCGGTACAGGCCTGTTTGGTGGCGAGGGGTTCATTCTGGCCAAAGTAATGGGCGACGGCATGGCCTTTGTGCACGCGGGCGGTGTGGTGATGGAAAAACAACTGAACAACGAAGTCCTGCGGGTGGATACAGGCTGTGTAGTTGCCTTCGAGCCACAGATTAATTTCAGCATCGAACGGGCTGGCGGTTTGCGCAGTATGGTGTTCGGCGGTGAAGGACTTTTCCTGGCCACGCTACGTGGTACCGGCCGCGTCTGGATTCAGTCGATGCCAATCTCGAAACTGGTGCAACGCCTGTCGCCGGGTGGCGGACAGGCTACCAAAGAAGGTGGCTCTGTACTAGGCCAACTGGGCAATTTGTTTGAATAATGACAATAGCAGTGTTGCCGACGCCTTGTGTTGCCAAGGCGTCAGCAGCCTGCCGCGTAGCTTATTCATCCAGCATAACCGTCTGTTCGGTGTTACTTATCGAGACAAGCCGCAGCTTGCGGGTAAGTCGGTTCTTGCCAACCTGAACGTCGAGCCAATACGTGCCGTTATCCAGTTCCCGCAGGTCGATGCGCCGCACGAACAAAGGCGATTCTGTGCGCGAACGGCATGAGAACAACGTATAACGGGTATCGTCTCGCAGACGCAGTTCAATAGGTGTATCGGGCAGTTTTTCAATCGACAAATCAACGAGCGTTGAGCCAGCGGGAGAGAGAATAAGCCGGAAATTGGCCTTTTCGACGGTTATAGATGAACTTCCGGCAACGTACCTAGTATGAACGTACTCTGTATGGGCGTACCTATCGGCAAACTGAGCAAAACCGACCGACTGAATGAGTAGCAATATGCTGACCAGCGCGACTAATAATAAACGGATCATGGTGTATTGGCAATCAGGGTTGTAGTTGAGTCATCTGCCCGGATTGGCCGTAAAGCACCGTATCTTTATTTATGTTCGGAAATGCTATTTTCGCATAAATTTATTCGTTTTGGGCATAAGTGATCAAAAACCTTCGGCGTAAGCAATGGTCATTGACTGACATTTCACTATGGAACTCCGGTTACTCCGTTCGTTTCGGCAGGTGGCCGCCGACCTGAATTTTTCCCGTTCGGCCGAGAAGCTATTCGTTGCCCAGCCCGCGTTGAGTCGGCAAATTCAGCAGTTGGAAGATGAACTGGGCGTTACCCTATTCGACCGAACCAGGCGGAGTGTGCGGTTAACCGCCGCCGGAACGTACCTGAATGACCAACTCGGCCCGTGGCTCGATACGCTGGCTCACCTCACCAAGCAGACAAAGCGCATTCATAACGGTGAGCTGGGCGAACTCTGCATTGGTCATCCTGGCTCAGCGCTATACTCGGTACTGCCCGATGCCCTGGCTGCCTTCACACAGGCATGTCCTGATGTGATTTCCTGCCTGCGCGAAGTAGGGGAGCTGGAGTTGCAGGAGGCGCTCACCCTGCAGAAGATCGACGTAGGCCTCACTCGCGAAGTGCCTGACGATGGCGCGTTTAGCACGCAACTGATTCTCGAAGAACCGCAGGCGCTGGTAGTTCCCGGCTCGCACTGGCTAACCACAGATACATTTATCAGTATGGCGCAGTGCCGCAATGAGCCTTTCGTGTTGCCATCGCCAGAGAAAGATGTCGAGTACTCAAAATTGTTGATGCGGCTATTTACCGTGCATGGGTATGCCCCCCGAATCATGTACGAGTCAAATTACGGAGCTACTATTCTGCGGCTGGTCGAGAAGAATCTGGGTTTATCAGTGCTGCCTATTTCGTATCAGTTTGGCTCGTCGCTCGATGTGCGCTTTATCCCGCTGCCATCAACCACAAAACTGCATCTGATCTGGCGCACGGCCAATACCAGTCCGGTAGTCGCGCGATTTGTGCAGGTTTGCCAGCAGGTAGCGACCAACTGGGCGGCTGGTTCCGTTCATATACTGGCTTGAACTTTCGAAATGAACGCGTCGTTTCTACCGGTATATCAATGAATTGTAATGGAAGTTATTTGCACAAACGATAAATTCCCGGCCCCGGTACTGGCCTTCTACGCCGAATTTGGGGTGAAAACACCGAAACGGGATACTATGTACACGATTCGGCAGGTGAAGCAGCACACAACTGGAGAGACGGGCGTGTTGCTCGCCGAAATCCAGAATCCCGACGTACCTGTGAAACACCCGGTGCTGGGTGAAGTGTGGTTTGAACCGACATTCAACGTTAACCGATTTGCTACATTGATGGGCCAGCCTGTTCGGGAAGAAGAACTGGCCGATGTCAACGTGTAGGCTTGCAAGTGGCGTTTGATAAAGCTGTATGGACGAAAACCGGATTGTTGATCCGGTTTTTTTATGTCGTTTGGAAGGAATAGGCCTGCTTAACCACTTCTGATATGATTGACTTCCTGATCGTGAGCGGCTTCTGAGTATTTATATCGCTCCCGTAAGCAAATACGCTATCGAGTTGGCAAAGAAAGTTGTACATTCGAACCATAAATGAGGAAATAATTTCTTGAAATAAGCTAGTTTATGAAAAGAGCATGATTCCCGCTGTCTGCATCATTGGGGCGGGTTCGTCGGGGATTTCGGCGGCTAAAGTCCTGCATCAGCATGGTATTGCGTTCGACTGCTTCGAGAAGGGGTCAGCTATTGGCGGCAACTGGCGATATGGAAACGACAACGGGCTGTCATCTGCGTATAAATCGCTACATATCAACACCAACCGGATGGTAATGGCCTATAGCGACTTTCCTATGCCCGTCAGTTATCCAATGTTTCCGCATCATAGCCAGGTTGTCCAGTATTTCGACGCTTATGCAACTCACTTTGGCGTAGCCGACAAGATTACCTATAACACAACGGTAGAAAATGTTCGTCGGAATCAGTCGGGTGGGTATCAGGTACGTACCAGTGATGGGCGTGAGCGCCAGTACAGGCACGTCATCGTGTCGAACGGGCACCACTGGAATCCGCGCTACCCCGACCCGGCTTTTCCAAGTACGTTCACGGGCGAAACGATTCACGCACACGATTACAAACTGCCCGAGCAGATTCGGGGCAAAAACCTGCTGATTGTTGGCATTGGTAACTCAGCGGTCGATATCGCGTGTGAAGCAGCTCGCCAGTATGGCGGCAACCGCGTTGTCATTTCGACCCGCAGTGGTGCACACATCATACCCAACTGGTTGATGAGTGTTCCGTTCGACTCGCTCGTTCACCCGGTCTTGACCAGACTGCCTTTTGGTATACAACGATTCTTAGTCAAGGCGTCGTTACGGCTGGCGCGGGGGCGGCAGCAGGATTATGGCGTACCCGTACCTGACCGGCCTTTGCTGAGCGAACACCCAACTATTTCGCAGGATCTGTTGAATCTGGCAGGCCGCGGTCTGATTGGCTTTAAACCAAACATTCAGCAGTTCGACGGCCGGGACGTTACGTTTACCGATGGCACCCGTGAATCGTTCGATATGGTGGTGTATGCGACGGGCTACAAGGTGACGTTTCCTTTCTTCGCGCCTGATTTCATCAACGTTGAGGACAATAACGACCTGCAATTATACCGCCGGGTTATCCACCCCGATTTCCCCGGTTTATATTTCCAGGGGCTGGTTCAACCGCTGGGGGCTATTATGCCCCTGGCCGAAGCGCAGGCGAATTGGATTGCCAAACTTATTGCCGGTACGTGCCGGTTACCAGACCGGGCCACAATGCTAGCCTCTATTCAGACCGAGGCCACTCGTAACCGACGGCGGTATAAACAATCGGCCCGACACACACTTCAAGTTGACTTTTATCCATACAAACGAAGTATTGAGCGAGAGGTTAGGACGTATGCCTATAGAATATAGCGAACTTTTTTGGCTTGATATATGATAGTGTAAGGAAATAACGTGTAAAATTTTGACTGATATAGAGTTGGTTACTAACTTGGCAGTTTGTAAGTAAGTCTATAATTTGGCTTTCCTTCTCACCTACCCGCGATGAACGGCCATCACCACCGTAACTAAATGATCTCCAAAAAAGCAAAGTATGCCATCAAGGCATTGAAAGTTCTCACCGAAGAATTTGGTAAAGGTCCAGTTCTGATCTCTTACATTTCAGCCAGAGAGAATATTCCAAAAAAGTTTTTAGAAGCAATTCTCCTCGAACTGCGTAACCACGGTATTCTCCAAAGTCAGAAAGGTAAGGGCGGTGGCTATCTGCTTCGTATCGATCCGGCTCGGGTTAACCTGGCTCAGGTACTGCGCGTGATCGACGGGCCAATTGCACCGACTCCCTGCGTTTCACATAATTTCTACGTGAAGTGCGATGATTGCGAAGACGAAGTGACCTGCGCTCTGAAGCCAATTATGGAACGGGTACGCGACGCAAATCTGGGCGTTTATGAAAACACAACGCTGCTTACTTTTCAAAACCTTGACTCGCTGGCAACTAAAGAAATCGCCATTGGCGCAGCGGCTAGTGTCGTGCCCGACGCTGGTTTAATGTCGGCCTAATATGCAGAGGTGTATGAGAAATTAATACATTATTTTTAAGCGAAGCCCCGACATTAACTTGTCGGGGCTTCGCTCGTTTAAGGGGTAGTGTTGGGTACGTTGGCCGGGCCAATTTTATCAGATAAGAATAAAATCTATAGATTGACTTTATGAGGCAGGTTGATCTGCCTGATTATTGATTGGGACTGTTCATTGTTTCAGCGTGCAAATTCACTTCGACTATGGTCTATCTCCCCAAAGTTGGTCACTTAAACAGAAACTGACCGACAGCGTTTGGTGCCAAGCGTGGAGTGACTTACTCCTGCGATATTGCAAACGCATTCACATCCAGAAGCTAATTTAGAACGTGTAGCAACTGATTTTAACGTTTAATCACAAAACGGCTATGCTAAACAGATTAAAACACCTGTTAACCGGAAGTGGGCGGTTGACCATTAGCTCGTTTATTGCCCTCACCGGAATTAGTACGATGGCTGACGCCAGGGCGTATGTCTGTTCTTGTTCGTATCAGAAAAGCGGATCGAACTATTCTGTGGGTTACTTACGTATCGGAGGGCTTAGCATATTGCAATGGTAATGCCAGTAACGGCTTAGGAATAATTGACAGGACTGGCGACGGCCCACCAGTAAGCAATTACGTTGAGGGAAATTTTGCACAGAGTCTATGTTGTGGCGGTGCCTAAAGCTTTATATACATATAAAATCGTCGAAACGTCTGTTAACCAAGGCAAACCATGAAAAATTATATGTATCTGCTGACCTTGTTGGTCATAGCATCATGCACCCAAAATAAAACGGCGCAGGATGAAGCTATGCAAAAAGTACAGAGCGATGATGCCCGAATTGCCAACTACATGAAGTCAGTGAGGTTAGCTAGTTTTTATATTGCCGATCCTACTCATCCAAGCACAAAAGAGGATGGGCTGACAGTTGAAGGCACGACTGCTCTGGCAAAAAAAGCACTCTGTACACCGGGGGCAAACTAGCAAGATTATCGTCATCAGGCCTTGGCCGACGCTACAAGGATTTTGTGAGACATAACGCCGGTGGTCCGTATCTATGACCGTTCCGGCGCGAGACGGCCAGACAAGGTCTTGCTCTGGTTCGTGATAACCAGTGTCTGCTGGAAAATGTAGAGTAGATACAAGTCTTCTGAAAACCTGAATTCCCTGCCGAATCGCTTTACTTAAAGACGTTAGGTAGGGAGTTCAGGCTTTTAGACAGCTTGTAAGTTAACTCAGTCAACAATGCCAACGGGCTGGTGTTCGGCGCGGAGCAGGTCGTTCACCGTTTTTACGGGGTTGAACGTAATCAGCGGCACTTCCACAAACAGCGTGTTCCAGTCGGCCATTGCGCCGTTCCAGAGGCCGGGGAGTTCCTGTGCCTTCAGATCTTTGCCATCTTTCGATTTGGCCGTGATGAATCCGGTTAGCGGGTCACGGAAATTGGGCAGGTTATATTTCTGGCCCTGCCGGTTTTTCAGGCTACACGCCAGATCGACGGGGTTAAAGTGCGTAGCCTGTTCGAACAGAGTTTTCTGCTGCGGGTCGTCCATATCGACCTGCGCTGATTCAACCACTTGCAGCGACAGCGACCCGTCGGCGTTTCTGGCCCAGAATGGCCCGCCACCGGGTTCGCCCACGTTCTTCACCATGCCACAGGCGCGGATAGGCCGGTCGAGTTTCTGACGGTAGTAGGCCAGTTTCTCCGACTGGCTGCGACCCGAAAAATCGTCGGGCGGCGTTACGCACAGGGTCGTTTGCAGGAACGCATCGGCTTCGGCCAGGTAACCCTCGCTAACGCTATCGGTATCGAGCAGTTCCTGTAGGCGGAAAAGCTGTTTCTGGGCGTCGAGCAGCACCGTGGCGAGCACTTTTTTGTACGTCACGGTCATTTCCTTCAGTTCATCGGGTACCACATTGTCGATGTTCTTGATAAAGACCAGATCGGCGTCGATGTCGTTCAGGTTTTCGATCAGTGCCCCGTGGCCCGCCGGGCGGAACAGCAGCGTACCGTCGGCATTGCGGAAGGGCGTGTTGTCGGGGTTTACCGAAATGGTATCGGTCGATTTTTTCTGTTCAGAAAACGTAACCTCAAATTCCACGCCCAGCCACGATTCATAGTCGGCCAGTTCGTGTTTGATGAGCGCTTCAAAGCGGCTCCGGTGTTCGGGCGACACCGTGAAATGGAGACGCACCCGGCCATCGCTGTTGGCGTAGGCTGCGCCTTCAACCAGGTGTTCCTCAACCGGGGTACGTGGTCCGTCGGCGTAGTTATGGAACTTGAGCAGGCCTTTGGGCAGGCTACCGTAGTCGAGCCCTTTGTCGGTCAGCAGGTACGTTAGCACCGTCTTCCGGTCCTGATCGGCCACGGCTTTGTCGAGGTCCAGACCGTCGTGGCTCATGGCCGCTTTCAGATCGTCGTAGAACGCAAAATCAACCAGTTGGGCAAAAAACGCGTCGGTCGCTTTATCTGATTTGCCATCCAGCGCGGCAAACAGCGATTTAAACATCCGCGTGGCGGCACCGGAGGCTGGCACAAATTTCATCAACGCCAGATCAGGTGCCTGCTCGTCGAATTGCCGGATATACCGGGTCAGTTGCTCATCGGGTACGCGGATGATGCCGTCGCCAACGGTAGCAGCCCGGATTATATGCAGGAAGGGGAAGCCATCAATAAAATGGCGTATCTGCTGGTCGACCGTTTGGGTGGTGGTACCCTGAGCGGCTATCTGGTCTAAATCAGTGGAAGTAAACATGCGGAACTACGAGTTTTAGGTGAGCAAATTGCCCCTTTCACGTAAGTATCGCAAGAGCCTACCCGAAAAGTTAGCCAACTGCTACCGCTGAATCAGCACCTTGCGCACCTGAGTGGGTTGCCCTTCGGCTTGTAACTGTACCAGCACCAGCCCACTGGCCAGCGCCTGAGTCGATACCGTAGTCACTTCGCCCTGACGAGCCACTTCCTGCAAGAGGCGGCCTTGACCATCAAGGAGCCGGATTCGGGCCTGAGCGCCTGCTCCCGGCCAGTGTACCAGCAACTGGCCGGAAACGGGGTTGGGGTACAGTTCAATGACAATAGCAGGTTCGGTGGCGGTGATGACAAAGACAATCGGTGCCGAGATCGCTGATGGACAGCCGTTGACGGTGTTGACCACGTAGTAGCTACCGGCTGCCTGTGGTCTATAGCGGGAGTCAGTCGCGTTGGTGATGGGTTTGTTCTGGGCGTCGTACCACTGGTAGCTACCCGCACTGGCTACGCCCACCAGTTCATCGCCTTCCTGTCTGGTTGCAGGAGCCGCAGGTGTAGCGATCACCGAGAGCGCGACAGGTATAGTCGTGATTTCTGGGGCCGTCGATAAAATACGCACGCCATATCCACCCGTTGTCAGGCTGGCGGGAATAGCCATCCGCGTTACAATGATGACGGTATCTGCTGTGGTAACCGAAAGCGGTAACGGTACAGTTACACTGGTTTGGTTGATGGGAACTGAACCGCTGGCGTCGGTTAGTTGAATTATGGGCTGCTGCGCAAAATACCCCTGATACCGCCCTGATACGGCGATGGTGTTGCCGGTGCAGACCGATATAGTCGGGGCAACCAGCCGGGCCGTGTTGGGCACCACATAATTGACTACGTTTGAGGGGTCGGATGCACAACCGTCGGCAGAGCCGGTTACGTAATAACTGCCCGATTTCATGGGCCGGAAGCGGGCTGATGTCGCTGCCGGAATCGGGTTGTGCTGAGCATCATACCATTGGTAGGTAACTGCATAGCCGTTGGCCACCACTTCGCCCGCCTGTACACTGGCTTCAAGCGGGCTGGGCATGATGGTTATAGACATGCTAACCCAATCGCTGACGAGCGCACCCATCCGGGTACGTAGCTGATGAATGCCTGGCCCCAGGGTAGAATTGATGGGCAGGCTGATAGCGACGGTCGTGTCAACGACTGTACCGGCACGCAGGGGCAAGGGCACCGACGTAACGAGCGTTTCGTTTGAGGCGTAAAGGTCAAGAACGGGAACTTCAGGTACGTAGCCTTTATAACGGACCCGAACCCCATTGAGTGTAGCATTTTCCTGAGAGCAAACGGGTGCGGTGGGAGCGATGGCCAAGCTAACCGTCGACCGGATCAGGGTCAGAAAGCGGGCGGGGTTGGTGCTGCTGCCCATGTAGGTGTTGTTGCCAATCGTTAGCGTACCGCTGGTGATGCCAGAGAGCAGCAGTGACCCATCGGCGTAGGCCTGCACCAGTCCCCAACTGGTTTTATCTGTTTGACCATTGACAAGGGTGAACGTACCCAGCCGGGTAGTGTTGCGCAGATCGAGAGTAGGAGCATACTCATTCAGTACCAGATCGTAGCTAGTGGTCGTGGCGGTTCCAGCGCGTAAGCTAGTGTTGAGGGTAAACAACGTACCTGCGGGGTTAACGGTCCGTGCTTTAGCCAGTGCGATGTTGTTGGCCCGAACTGTATTCACTTCATCGATTGTGTTTTTACCGGTAGAATCTGCCTTGATAAGCCCGTACTGGTAAAAAACGACAAAATCGCCGCCCTGATACGAATGGCTGGTTAACATATAGGTGTTGCTGCCATCGAAACCGGACCATTCCATGAACGCAAGCGTTCTGACGATGGGCCGATCATTGTATGGGTAGGCGTTCTCTACGTCATAAGCCCCTAAACTGAAATTTGTTATCCGTGAATTGTCAACAGGAAGGAATATCGTATAGTTGGGGAACGTAGATGAAAGCATGCCTACAGCCAGTATGACCTGCTGTTTTGGCAAAGTCATAAGTTTTATATTGACATCACCTCTAGTGTTCACATTGAAATTGCCAGAAAGCGTATTGTTTCGCCCCAGGCTGTCAAACCTGCCCACCGTGAACTGCTGTGGAAATCCGGTTTCCATGATCATCACGCCACTGGTGTTGGGTTTGATGTACAACTGATATTTATACGATCGGCTATCTTTAGCGTACATGAAACGGCGCAAAAGTCGTCCCGTGCTGTCATACGTACTGATTGAGTCGTTGGTCATCAGGTAGAGATTACCCTGACGATCAACTTTTGAATCGTACAGCAATTTGGTCGTCAATTTTTTTTCCCAACCTAATTTGCCCCGTGCGTCGTAATAACGAAACACACTGTCGGGAAGCTGTACCCAACTTTGTTTGAGGTCGTTAGTAAGCACCTTTCTAGCCGAGGCAGGCAACGCGTTGGCCCAACTTACCTGGTCGGTAGAAAGTGTCTGGGCAGGCGTATTTGGCCCTATATTAACCAGAAACTGAACTGGAGTAGCTGGTGAGCCAACAAACACGGTCTTGCCGATAACGGTGGTGCCGCTAGTGACTCCCGACAACAGCACTGACCCGTCGGGGTTGCGACTGATTACAGACAGGTTATTCATTACCTGGCTTGCCGTTACAGAAACTGGTGAAGCAAACGTGCCTACTTTGACACTGCTGGCCAGAATGAACTGTTTGTTTCTGGTTGTGCCAGTTGCATACTGATTGAGAATAAGATCGGAGGTAGTTCCAGAACTCGTAATGCTTACGGCCTGGGTTGTGTAGAGGTTACGCTGAGTATCCATGAACCGGCTCATTGATTCACCGATTGACTTTATATCGGCAGAGCCGGATTCAGAGAGAGCTACGCCGTAATAGGATTGAGAGACTGGTCTGTAATGCGTGTAGAAGGCATACCCAACCGTTTTCGAAGAAGTTGGCGCCCTGGTTCCGGTTGTGTCGCGGCTGACCTTCACGAGCGTGTAGGCCTGTTGTCCGTCCGAGAGCAGCGGCTCTATGCGCTGTGTTGTGGGTGGGTACGGGTAGGTCCTCAGCGTAAGCGCAACCTGAACAAAATTTTCAACAGGTGCAATAAGTCCCGTTTTCGCACCAACCGAATCGACTTGTAACAGAATCAGCACTGGCGGCGCGTCAAGATTATCCGACTGATTAACCCCTAACAGCATATCGTCCGTATTGACCAATACGGGGCGTATGGGGGTTACTCTTCCATTTTTTTTTCCGCTCAATGAGGCTGGTGTTCCCAATTTTCCAGTTGCACTGAAAAAGTAATAGCTGGCTTTCCAGTTAGTGCTGGCGTTTGAGCCCAACACAACGCCACTACCAAGACTGGTAAGGGTTACGCTCAGGTTCGCTGCCTGTCCAGGTACGTTCGAGAGACTGTCGAGCACGTTGCGCCAGGCCAGCGTCTGGTTGGCGTCGTACTTCTCCAGTATCGGCTGACCGGTGGCAGGCAGGCCCACCAGCAACACCTGCCCCTGCGCGTCGACGGCAAAATCAGCTACGTTCAACGCCGACAGGGTCTTGGTCCAGCGCACCTTGCCCTGCGGGTCGATGAACTGAAACGTGTTGGGAGAACTTAAGGCCCAACTGTTGCCGCCCGCATCCACCACGGTCTTAACGGTGCTGGTGGAAAGTGGAGCCGACCACAGTACCCGGCTCGGATTAAGCACCTCTTGAGCCAGTGCGCCAGATAGGGTTAGTAGCCACAGGCAAGCCAGAGCCAGGTACGTAGAAAGGTGTTTCACAATAGTTAAGCGTTTAGGCAGGTAAGGTACGCTTTTTCGTAAAAGCAGACTTCAGCGTTGAGTGAGTAATTTATGCAAAGGTTACAAGTAAGCATACCCACTTGATTGAAAGCAATATATTACAGTTACAACAGGCTGGCCACCACGTTGATACTCAGGGCTACAATGAGGGTATTAAAGCCGAAGGAGAGCAGGCTATGCGTTAAGATGAGCCGCCGGAAACGCTCGTTGGTCGGCCCCACGTCGGCTACCTGACTGGTCATGCCGATGCCGAAGGCAACGTAGGCAAAATCGGCGTAACCGGGCTGATCAGTGTCTGGAAAGTTCAGGCCACCGGCAGGCTTATGCTGATAATACAGGTGGGCGTACCGGAGCGTAAAAAGCGTATGCAATAGCGTCCAGGAACTGACCACGGTCAGCACCGATAGCACGACGTACGCGTGCATACTCGCCTGGGTAGCATCCATCCGCTTCACGGTATCGAGCAGAAAAATAACCGCAAACAGACTGGCTACGGCCGCCGTGATGGCGAACGCGAGAATAAGCAGGCGGCTCGAATCCTGAAGGCTGTAGGCTTTGAGTGCCTCATGAGGATGCAGGTACGTCATTGACAGCCAGGCCAGTATATTTACCGTTGTGGCGTAGCTAACGTACATGAGCAGGATGAGCGTGGGCCAGATTACCAGCAAATGGCTGACCAGGTACGTCAGGAACATAACGACTACGCCAATGCCGAGGCGTTGGTGGGCGTCTAAACGGGCAATCTGCTTCAGCATACTGTAGGGGGCTACTTCATCGTTGAGTAGCTTTGCTGGAAATGTAGTCAGTCGGTCCGACTAAAGGTAGAGATCGCGTCGAAATAATCGCCTATGAAACGTTTTTGCCTGGTAATGGGGCTGTTGGTCGTGTTGGCGGCCTGCAAACAGGATCCTAATGTGGTTTACAAAGAGAATGCCGATATCGAAAACGGAAAGTGGTTCGTGAAAAATACGCCGTCGTTCCGGTTCACCATCACCGACGCCAGTATACCCTACGATCTGTACTATACGCTGCGCAACAACCTGACATACCCATATTATAATCTGTATTTGACCCGCTACCTGACCGATGAGCGGGGCCACGAAATCGAATCGCGCCTGGATGAGTTGATCCTGATGGACCCTAAAACAGGGCAACCGCGCGGGAAAGGGCTGGGCGATCTGTACGACAACAAAGTGCTGATGAAGCGGGCCTATCGGTTTGTCAGGCCAGGTACATATGTGTTGCGCCTTAAACAATACATGCGGCAAGACCCGCTGCCCGATATCGTCAGTGTGGGCATCAGCGTTGAAAAAAGCGGACCGTAGCCGGTACAAACCCCACGTCTGACAGTTGACATCCAATATCCTGAAACCTATGGAAAACCTGATACCCCTCTTTCCGCTGAGCCTGGTCGTTTATCCGGGCGAAGATTTGAACCTGCACGTTTTTGAGCCGCGCTACCGTCAACTGATCAACGAATGTATTGAGGAAGAAAAGACCTTCGGTATTCCGGCCTTTATCGACAATAAACTGCCCGGCTACGGCACCGAGGTACACGTAACAACGCTGCACCAACGGTATGAAGATGGCCGAATGGACGTGAAAACCAAAGGGCTGCGTATATTTCGGCTGGTCGATTTTCTGAATCCAGTTCCGGATAAACTGTATGCAGGTGGCCGGGTACAATTGCTCGACCCGGAAGAACCAAGCACATCAGGTACGTTCCTGACACCCCTTCTCGACCGGCTGGGCCGACTCTACGAC
Organism: uncultured Fibrella sp.; assembly: GCF_964250085.1. Classification (NCBI taxonomy): domain Bacteria; kingdom Pseudomonadati; phylum Bacteroidota; class Cytophagia; order Cytophagales; family Spirosomataceae; genus Fibrella; species uncultured Fibrella sp. Next base: position 173,242 of record NZ_CAXUEC010000008.1, read on the forward strand.
CTGCTTCAAATCGAGACGGACTATGACCCGACCAAATCGCCCCTGTTTTCGTACAAGATCGCTCACAAGGTCGGCTTGTCCATCGAACAGGAGTATGAACTGTTGACGATGGGAACCGAGGCCGAACGGCAACAATTCCTGATTCGTCACCTCGACAAAGTCATCCCGGTAGTCGCTGATATGGAGCGAACCAAAGATCGTATCAAGATGAACGGGCATTTCAAGAACCTGGATCCGCTGAGCTTTTAACTGCGTACCACGGACTTTAGTCCGTATTTTGGCTACGGCGAAATGCGGACTAAAGTCCGTGGTAGGTAAGCTTTGTTACTCCTTCTCTTCAACTTTGCCCACTTTCTTGACGCGTTTGGGCAGTTGATCGGTGAGGTCCTGTAGGTTTTTGATAGGCGGGCGGGGTTTTTCGGCTTCTCCGATTAGAAATCCGTAGGGCGTTAGTCCGTCGATGGAGTCGAAAATAACTTTCAGGATCGCCGTTAGCGGCAGTGCCAGAATCAGGCCGGGCAAGCCCCAGAGTGTTTCCCAGAGCAATAGCGCCACGATCGCTGCCAGCGGATTGATGCTCACTTTCGAGCCCACGATATAGGGCGTGATGAAGTTGCCTTCCAATGCCTGCACGAACAGGAAAACGCCAATAACTCCCAGGGCTTTCAACGGGTTGTCCTGCGTAACCAGCGTATAGGCTGCGGGTAGCAATGACCCCAGCGAGATACCAAAATAGGGGATCAGCACGAGGCTGGCCCCAAAAAATCCGAAGAAGATAGCGTAGTCAACGCCCAGAATCATCAGGCCTACGGTCATTAACGTACCTGTAACCAGGATCACCAGCACCAGCCCGGCCAGGTAATCTTTCACAACGTCGTAGATTTTGCTCAGTACCAGATCGACTTTGGTGCGGCGGGTATGGCCAAACACTTTGTAAAAAAACGACCGGAAAAAATCGCGGTAGAGCAGGAAGAAGAAGACAAACAGCAGCACAATAAACACGTCGGTGAGGGTACTGGTGGTGGCCAGGAGGGTGGATGTCAGCAGCGTTCCGCCCGTTTCCAGGGCCGTGCTCATGTATTTACCCGCTTCTGTCAACTGCCGCTTCTTATCGATCTTGAAATGCTCATCGGCGTAGATTTGCAGGTTGTTGAAAAGGACGTTCGCCTTCTTGACAAGCTGGGGCAACACTTCGGCAAAGCTGCTGATCTGCGTAGTGACGGCATATAGAATACCCACAATAACGGCCAGCATCAGAATAAGGCAGAGCAAAACGGCTGGAATGCGGGGGACGTGCCATTTTTCGAGGCGCGAGCAAAGGGGGAAAAGGAGAACGGAAAACAGAATGGCAAAGACAAGCGGAATCAGCAATTCTTTAAGTTCATAGAGTGCATACACCATGATCAGCATGGAAGTGAGTGTAGCGGCCAAACGAACCGGAAACGATTGTTGAACTTCGGTAGCGCGATTAATCATATTTATCAATGAACACTTATCAGTGAACGGTTATCTGGTAGTGAGCGGTGCGTTAATTAGTTGGTAGTTTAGCGAAGCGTATCCAGTCGCGCACAGCACCAACCGTGTTGTTAATCTTTTTTTACCCAACTGCATGGCTGGTGCTGTGTGCGACTTTAACTTGTTACCTGAAAATGCTTCCCTGGCTCATTAACGTTTTAATTGGCATAAAGGTCGGATTTTGTTCTTGTGCGCCCGAAATTCGGCGGCTGGGTGCGGCAACTGAGCGACCACGCCAGGAACTCCGGGTACGTTCGCAATACCGCGTTGAGCGGATGGGTACCAAACCGACGTACCGGCTGCCGCCGGTTGTCAATGAAAGTTCGGGGCTGGCCCGCCGAACGGCTACCTCCGTCTGGACACTCAATGACGGTGGCGGACGGCCAACCCTCTACGGTGTTTCGCTGACTGATCCAGGTACGTTGCTCGACTCCATAGCGTTGCCTCAACTTCGGAATATAGACTGGGAAGACCTGGCCCAGCAGGATTCATCCAACCAAAGCCCAGCGCGGCTGTTCATCGCCGATTTGGGCAACAACAGTAACATAAGGCAGGACCTGGTTATCCACGAAGTGAAGGAACGAGCCGTAGCAAACTCGTTCCAGATTAGCTACGCCGACCAGAACGCTTTTCCGCCCGCTAGGCGGAACTTCGATTGCGAAGCCGTTTTCTACCGGACCGACAGCCTGTTTCTGCTCTCGAAAAACAGGTCGGGGCATCTCGTACGCCTGTACGGGTTGCCTGCCAGCGGGGGCAGGCATGTGCTGGCTCCGCTGGATTCTGTCTTCATAAAATCGATGGTAACAGGTGCGGCTCTAAGCCCGGACCGGGATGGCAAACCAGGCAAAACGCTGGCGGTGCTGACCTACGGCAAGGTATTGTTCTTCGATCTGTCGGGACCCGCCGGCACGCGCCTGAATCGGTTTGTCGGTTGCCTGCGATTGCCGCGTGGACAGACGGAGGCCATCACCTTTTTGTCCGATAACGAGTTGCTTATTACCAACGAGCGCGGACGGATGTATCGGGTTGTTCGGCGTTGAAAAATGGCGTAAGTGGTGGGGGCGGGTACGTTATCTTTGTGTTAACTGTTTGATCGGACGCATAACTTGCTGACAATGCCCGCTAACTTTCAGGCCAAAGCATTTTTGTTGCTACACACATGAGTACAGAAAAAGCCCATCGCGTACTGGTGGTTGATGATGATCCAGACATTGTTGAACTCCTGGATTATAACCTCCAGAAAGAAGGCTACGAGGTACGTACTGCCCCCGACGGTCGTAAAGCCATTGAAATTGCCCGGACGTTTCAACCCGAGCTAGTCCTGCTCGACATTATGATGCCACATATGGACGGGATTGAAGCGGGGCGGCAATTGCGCTCCCTGCCCGACCTGCGGCAGACATACATTCTTTACCTCACCGCCCGCTCAGAAGAATATTCGGAAGTAGCGGCGTTCGACGTGGGGGCCGACGATTACATCACCAAACCAATCAAGCCCCGCGCGTTGATGAGCCGCATTAACGCCCTCTTCCGCCGGGAAGCGCAGAAAGCCGACACGGGCGACCTGATCCAGATCGCCGACCTGACCATCAACCGGAAAAACTACTCCGTGAACCGGGGTGATCAGAGTATTATTCTGCCCAAAAAAGAGTTTGAACTCTTTTTTCACCTGGCCCAGACACCCAACAAGGTTTTCAGCCGGGAAGAATTGTTACAGAAGATTTGGGGTGCCGATATTTACGTCCTCGAACGCACCGTCGATGTGCATATCCGCAAACTTCGCGAGAAGATCGGTGAAGGCTATATCCGTACACTGAAAGGTGTTGGGTATATGTTCGAGGTAGCTTAAACGAAGGAGTGAAAGAATGAATGAGTGAACGAGTGATAGGCTTCGCCGCACATACAAGATCGTCATGTGGCTAGGTTTGTCACTCGTTCACTCATTTGCTCTTTCACTCTTTAATCATATGTCTCTTTCTCCCCGGTTTATTGCCCTGATTTTGGCTTCGCTTATTGCGGGACTTACCATGGCGTTTTTGGCGTTTGTGCCGGGCACCAACGGGAACATGCTGTTTGTAGCAGGTACGTCGTCGTTCCTGCTGTCGTTTTTCCTGGTACTCTACACCATTGATATTCTGGTGTACCGCGAGATCACCAAGCTATACGAAGCCATTCGGAAACTGAAAGTGCGCGACTTCTCTATCTCGCGAAAATCCATTCTTAAAACCGGTAATCCGTTTAAAAAACTCAACGACGAAATCTTCGTTTACGTCGCCCGCAAGCAGAAAGAGATTGATGAGTTGAAAAAGATGGAGCAGTTTCGGCGCGAATTTCTGGCCGACGTGTCGCACGAGCTGAAGACGCCCATTTTTGCCGCACAGGGCTTTATTCATACCCTGATCGACGGGGCGGTAGACGATGAGTTTGTGCGGGATAAATTTCTGGCCAAAGCCGCCCGTTCCCTCGATGGGCTCGATGCCCTGGTGCAGGATCTGGTGGCCCTCTCGCAACTGGAAACCGGTGAGCTGAAGATGCACTTCGACCGGGTCGATATTCGCCAGATCATCGACGATATTTTCGAGCAACTGGAAAGCGTTGCCAATGCGCGTCAGACAACGCTTAAAATCAAGACGTTGTACCTTGGCTCTGTTTGGGTAAAGGCTGATAAACAGCGCATTACGCAGGTGATGACCAACCTGATCCAGAATGCGGTAAAGTATGGCAACGACAAGGGGAAAGTGATTGTTATGCTGGAGGAAGACGGGAAAAAGCATATTCAGATCACCGTAAAAGACGATGGCCCCGGTATTCCCCCCGAACACCTGAGCCGGATTTTCGAGCGCTTTTACCGGGTCGAAAAAAGCCGCTCGAAAGAGCAGGGCGGAACCGGCCTTGGCCTCGCCATTGTGAAGCATATTCTGAACGCTCACAAAACAAAGATTACCGTAACCAGCCGCCTCGAAAAAGGCACCGAATTCAGGTTCAAGCTGGATAAGGAACTGTAGGGACCCACCCATAACGTAACGCGGACTTCAGTCCGCATTTGCACACAAAAAATGCAGACTGAAGTCCGCGTTACGTTATGTGTACCTTTGTAGTATGAAACTGAATTTCTCAGACCTCATCCTGTTTGAGGACAACGATTATATAGTCATCAACAAACCGCCTTACGTAGCAGCGTTGGATGAACGTACCCCTGATCGGTCGGGGCAGAGCATCCTACGCCTGGCGAAAGCCTACAGCGACGATGCGCAACTGGCGCATCGGCTCGACAAGGAAACGTCGGGGGCACTGGCCATTGCCAAGAACCCGGAGGCGTATCGGCACCTGGCCATGCAGTTTGAACACCGTGAAGTGACCAAGCGCTACCATGCCGTAACGAATGGAGTGCATAATCTGGAAGGCATTTCGGTGTTTCTGCCCATTGCGCCCAGCCGCGACGGAACCTACGTGAAGATTGACCGGGAGAAAGGCAAAGTGGCCGAAACGATTTTCAACACGCTACGCGCCTACCGAAACACAACGCTGGTCGAATGCATGCCTATTACGGGTCGGATGCACCAGATTCGCGTTCACCTGCAATGCCTGAAAGCGCCCATCGTCAGCGACGCTACCTACGGCGGCAAACCCGTCTACCTCTCGCAGATCAAGCGTGATTTCAACCTGAAAATGGATACCGACGAGCAACCGCTGATTCAGCGCGTAGCCCTGCACGCCCATTCGCTGACCTTCACCCAACTGAACGGCGAACCACTCACCGTTGAAGCGCCCTATCCGAAAGATTTCGGCGCGCTGGTGAAACAACTGGAGAAAAATCTTTAAAACAATGATCAATTAACCGTTATCAATGGTGCTGCCAAGTCGCCAAATTGCTGATTAGCACCACTGATACTTGATAACTGATCATTGATAACTGAAAAATTATGTTCATTCACTCCGTTTATTTCTGGCTGGCGAGCCCTGAATCCGATGCCGACCGGGCTGCACTGAAGGCTGGTCTGGAAACCCTGCGTGGGGTTGAAACCATTCACGACGTGTCGATTGGGACGCCCGCGCCAACGCGCCGCCCCGTTATTGACCACACCTACGACTTCGCCCTTCTGCTGACGTTTGCCGACGAAGCGGCCCACGACGTGTATCAGACGCACGCCATCCACCTGGCCTTCGTGGATACCTGCAAACACCTCTGGTCGCGGGTGCAGATTTATGATGTAGCAACGAAACAGTAAACTGGAAAAGCCATGACCGCACACGCCATTGTTTCAACCTATTACGCGGCGTTCAACGCGAAAGACTGGACGAAGATGCTTTCGCTGTTGAGTGACGATATCCGGCACGACAGCAACCAGGGCGACACCCAGATTGGCAAGGAAGCGTTTACGAAGTTCCTGCACCATATGGACGATTGCTACGACGAAACGCTCACCGATATGGTGATCCTGACCGAGACAACCGGCACGCGCGTGGCCTGTGAGTTTGTCGTAAATGGAACCTACAAAAAGACCGATGGTGATTTGCCTGCTGCCAAAGGTCAAACCTATGTGTTGCCCGCCGGTTCCTTTCTGGAAGTAGCCAATGGCAAGATCACCCGCGTCACAACCTATTACAACCTGCCTCTCTGGGAATCGCTGGTACTGGGATAATGGTACACAGATTGGGCGAATGAAACGGATTCACGCAGATATTGATGGGTACGCGGATTTAAAGGGGTTAAACGGATATACGCCGATTTTTGGACTTAAGCGGATTCGTAGCCTTAAGCAGAGCAAATTTGTTTTGATCTAAAAATCTGCGGGAATCCGTTTCATCCGCCCAATCTGTGTACCTATTTTAACAGCCTATGACGTTCCGGCACTATATCGGCACAGAAATTCGCGCGGCTTTCGATGGGCTGGCGCAACTGCGGATCGCCGTTTTTCGTGAGTTTCCGTATCTGTATGAAGGCTCTCTGGACTACGAGAAGACGTACCTGAATACCTACGCCGAGTCGGCGCGGGCTATGCTGTTTGCCGTGTATGACGGTGACCGGATGGTGGGTGGCACCACCTGTCTGCCGCTGCCCGATGAAACTGCCGAGGTGCGGGCTCCATTTATCCGGCAAGGCTATGATCTGAGTACGGTCTTCTATTTTGGCGAAAGCTTACTGTTACCCGCGTATCGGGGGCACGGCCTGGGCCATCGCTTTTTCGACGAACGGGAAGCGCATGTCCGTACCTTCGAAACGTACCTGACCACGACGTTCTGCGCTGTACAACGTCCGCTTGACCATCCGCTACGCCCTGCCCAATATCGACCGCTCGATGCTTTCTGGCAGCAGCGCGGCTACCACCTCGATCCGGCTTTACAAACCACGTTCAACTGGCCCGACCTGGGCGAAACGGACGATTCCGCGAAAGTGATGCAGTTCTGGACGCGGAAGCTTTAAAAGAGGCTATACCGTCGGCTTATTTCCGTTCAAAAATCACGTATCCGTTTTCTTCGTTTACTACCCGCAGGTTTGGGTTGGCCCGGTAGTCGTTGGCGCTGGTGATTTTGGTGATCAGGTACGTTGGTTTGTCAACGGGACCATTGATCAGGTACGTTTCCTGCTTGGTCAAGGGGTTCACCGGAGGCTGTTTTCGGAAGTAGAACAGTTGAGCGTAACTCTTGTAGCCAATCGGTTCGGCATATGCGTTTTTCCCCTGCTTCGACTCATAAAAACGAACGACTGTTCCCTGAACATATTCCTCGATCTTTGGAACAACGACGCTCAGGTAGAGCCATAAACAAACGGCGGTCGACATGAATAATGCCCAAACGGAGCCGGGAAGGCCGTTTGCGGGTAGGAGCCGTCGCCGTTGTATCACACCGGCCAGCACTACGATAGCCGTGACCAGTACCGCCAGGTACGTTGCCCCGATGATCCACTCCCAGCCACCCCACGTAACATTGGCCTGCAAGTTAGCAACGGCAAACGGGTCGTTGATGTACGGAATAAGTGTGGTCTTGAACTGCCCAACAACGGGCAGCAGCGTGAGCAACGTACCCAGCATCCCACCGATAAACAGCAGACCGACCGTCAGCCAGCGTGGCCAGGTGACACGACCCGTCAGCAGGTCATGCAGGTGGCGGGCGGCCAGATACGAAACCGGGAACCAAGCCATGCTGGAGTAATGCACGATTTTGGTTTTCACAATGGAAAACAGGATCATAACAACCCAAAACAGCACCACCATCCACAGCCGGAAATCGCGCGGGTCACGGTCGGAAATCAGGTAGCGAATGGCGAAGATGGAGAGTGGAAAACAGCCAACGAGCACCACCACGAAATGGTAATAAAATGGCTGTCCGTGACCAGCGTCGGGCGTGCTGAAGAGGCGGATCTGATACGTGATAAACTCTTCCAGAAACCACGGTCCGTTGCGGATGATCTCTAGCCCAAACCAGAGCGACGCTACGCCCAGCGCTACAGCTACGGCCAGTAGTGCGTGCGACAGGCGCAAAACTGGCCTAAACCGGTTTGCGGACCAAACGATAACAAACGTCAGCCCCGCCAGCAACGCACCCACGGGTCCTTTGGTGAGCACGGCAAGCCCGACAAACAAGCCTGCAACCGCTATTTTCTGCACCGCGCCAATCTTGCCATATCGCTGAACGGCTTCGTAGGTATAGCAAACGCCCAGAAAGATGAACAGGTTAAACGTGGGGTCGATAATGCCCGTTTTGAAATACAGATGCGGCGTGAGCGCACCGAGGTAACCCAGCGCCCACAACAACCCGAACTGGGAACCATGCAAGCGTTTTCCGACGAAAAAGAAGGTCAGTAGCGTTACGATGCCAATCAATGCGTTGGGAAGCCGGGCGGCGTATTCGCCCACACCCAGCCAGTTCATGGCTGTGGCCTGGAGCCAGAAAAAGAGCGGCGGTTTTTCCCAGAACGGCTCAAAATTGATCTGCACGCGGGCATAGTTACCCGTCACCAGCATCTCCCGCGCCGACTCGGCGAAATTGATCTCGTCCCAGTCGAACAGATGAACGCGCCCCAGGAACGGCAGGAAGAAAAAGGCACCCAGGGCCAGAATCAGAAGGGGATAGTAGCGCGGAGCAGGCATAGGGGTTTGCTGCCCTCACCCCCGGCCCCTTCCAACGTGGGCGGTCCGCCGCTGCGGGAGGGGCCGGAGGTGAGGGGTTTTATGATTTCAGGGCAAAAATATCTTTCGTGTTGCGGCCAAGGCCGTCATAATCGAGGCCGTAGCCGACAACGAACTGGTTTTCTATTTCGAAGCCTACGTAGGCCAGGTCGACCTTCGTTTTCAGGGCGGCGGGCTTGAACAGCAGCGTGGCGATGGCGATGGAAGCAGGTTCTTTTTCGGCCAGTTGCTGGCATACGTGCGCAATGGTAACGCCCGTATCCACGATGTCTTCCACCACAATCAGGTCGCGGCCGGTGATGGCTTCGGTCAGGCCCAGAATCTCCCTGACTTTGCCTGTCGAGGCAGTTTTTTCGTAAGAGGCCACGCGGATAAACGTAATCTCACAGTCGATGGTCAGGTTCTTAAGCAGGTCGGCGGTGAAGAGAACGGCACCGTTCAGTACACCGACGATCAGGGGGCAGCGACCGGCATAATCGTGGTTAATCTGGTCGGCCAGTTCAGAAATGCGTTCCTGAAGCGTGTCACGGCCAATGAAAGGAACGAACGTTTTATCGAGTACAGTCAGCATGCGATCAAAGGTACGGCAGAAAATGAACGTCTGTTAAACGGATATGTTCGTACATACGTTGTATAGGCGCAACCCGCAGTGACCACCCTCGGTGCTACTGCTAAAGGCTCTGCCAGAGACTATTTACACTATGTTGGTACGCATTCAGTTATTCTTCGTTTCGCTCCTTTTGCTGGCAGCCACCACCGCCAGGGCGCAACTTTATTCATCGGCCGACTTCGATAAAAAATACGACGGACTGTTGCATCATCCGGGCGTGCAGATCGAGTCGGCGGAGGCGATCAATAACATGTATAACTACAAGTTTGCGCTGGCCGACAAGGAATTTCGCTGGTTGCGGCTTCGGTACCCCAGCCACCCAATGCCCTATTTTCTGATGGGTATGGCCGAGTGGTGGAAAATTGTGCCCAACACCGATGTAGAAGACTACGACAACCGCTGCCTGGCCCTGATGGATACGACCGTTACGCTGGCGGAAGAACTGTATGATAAGAGCGAAAACAAGAGCGAGCCTGCCTTTTTTCTGGCGGCAGCTTACTCGTTTAAAGCCCGCATTTATTCGGAACGGAAAAAGTGGACCAAGGCTACATTTGCGGGTAAAAACGCGCTGAAATACTTCGAGCAGTGCAAGGGCAAAGGCGATCTGATGCCCGAACTCATGTTTGGCGATGGCCTGTATAACTACTATGCCAAGTGGATTCCCGAAAACTATGCGTTGCTCAAACCGATTCTGATGTTCTTTCCGAAAGGAAATAAAGAGCAGGGAATCAAGGAGTTGGAGAAGACAGCCAACAATGCGTTCTACACGCGGGTGGAGGCCCGGTATTTCCTGTTGCAGATCTACAGCATGGAAAATCAGTACGACAAGGCCTATGACATGTCAAAATTCATGACCGAGCAATACCCCGACAATCCGTTTTTCGAGCGGTACTATGCCCGGTCGGCGTTTGTGAAAGGCCGACTGAATGAAGCCGAGAGCGCGTCGAAAGATATATTGTCGAAAATTGCGGCGGGTAAAGATGGCTACGAGGGCGTCAGTGGCCGGACAGCGGCGTATATTCTGGCCTACATCAACCAGAATTTTTACCGGAATACGGCGGAAGCCAAGAAGTACTACCAGCAGTCGATCGATTTTGCGCTGGCAACAAACTCAAAGAATGCGGGTTACTACTGGTCGTCGCTACTGGGGTTGGGCCGCATTGCCGATGCGGAGAAAAACTACGATCAGGCCCGGGCGTATTATACCGAAGTTATGAACAGTGCCGAGCATAAATCGGCGCAGTATATTGAGGCCAAAAAGGCAGTAAAAGACGGCAAAGAGTCGCGCCGCGAAGAACGCCGGAAACGCCGTGAATAGGGAAACGTTAGTAGCTTCGCGGCAATTGGCTGTGCCGCCATTCGTAGTCAGTAGTTTCGTGTCATTCGTCGCTGCAATCAATGACCACAAATGACGGTGCAGCCAACTGACGCGAAGCTACTTGACAGTTCATTATGAAAAACCTCCGTATAAACGGCCGAATCTGGCTTGAGGCTACGTCTGAAGGCGAAACGGAGCGATTTCTGGGCATCGGCCGGATGGAATTGCTGGGCCATATTCAACAGACGGGGTCTATCAACAAAGCCGCCAAAGCCATGCGCATGTCGTATAAGCGGGCCTGGGAACTGGTGCAATCCATGAACAAACTGGCCGACACGCCACTGGTTATTACCCAAACGGGTGGCGAAAAAGGTGGCGGTGCCGTAGTTACGCCGGCAGGTGTAAAATACCTCGCCCAGTACCAGGCACTTCAGGTACGTTTCCAGCAATTCCTGACCGACGAACTGGCGAAGTTTTCGGCGGTATAGCCGTCAGGTACGTTACTCAGTCCTGCAACGGAACCTGAGCTTCTGGTCGTATTACCATCAGCTAGTCAACATAACGTGCATGACAAATACGCAGGTGCAGGCGCAAATCTTTCTGGCCGATCAACGAGGCAGCTCAGAAACTGACTTCTTTCGCAGTTATCACACGGTTAATTTCGATTCATATGTGGCTGAAGGCCGGGAGCCATTTGGTGCGTTATGGCTGCTAAACGACGATACGTTGCGGCCCGGTGCCAGCCTGACGATGCAGGCAGAGCAGCCCGTGCAGGTGGTGCTGATGCCCATCATAGGCGGGCTGGAGTATGCCGTTGATGGAGCCACGCACTTTCTGAAGCCGGGGCAGGTGGGAGTATTGTCGCTGGCGTCGGGGATGAACTACAGCGTCATCAACCCATATCCGTCTGAACTGATCAACTGCCTGCAACTCTGGCTGACTATGCCTGAAATTGGTTCGTTCCCTACAGTTAGCCAGATCAACTTCGACCTGTCCACGCCAAATACGTTACAGCCCTTCCTAAGCAACGTACCTGGCCCAGATCCTGCCGGGTTCATCGGCCGATTTGCCGGGCGGGAAGAAGGAACGTACCCAATCGGCCCATTAGCGGAAGGGGAGGTCAAGCGCATGTTCGTTTTCGTATTACAAGGCGCATTTGAAGTCGCCAACCGGCTGCTCCACGAAAAAGACGGCCTTGCCCTGACCTATCAGCAAGAAGCGGTGCTCGAGTTTGAAGCCCTTTCCAATGAGGCAATACTCATAGTGTTAAGCTGCTGATGTGTTAGTGTGTGTTGCCTAAGCCATGCACAGCGTCAGCAACGTACCCAGCGGCAACATGTGCCTTTACCAGAAATACGTATAGTTCAGTCGGGCGAAGAAGGGCGTGCCGGGGGTAAAATGAATTTCGGTGACGGGAGCGGCTTCCCCTTTCAGGCGGCTTTCGGTGGCAAACTGCGTTTCTTTCCAGCGCACGTCGAACAGGTTCTGCACCGACAGCCCCAGCGTGTAGTGCTTCTTGCCATAATTGAGTTGAAGATCGTTCACGAAATACCCGTTCGCTACGATCGAGTTGTCTTCATTGGCTGGTCGGTCGGCCATGTAGCGGTAACGTAGCGAGCCACTCAGGCCCGAATTAGTTTGCAGCGACAAACCACCCGTCGACGTGAAAACGGGAGCCAGTGGCAGGTAGTTCTGGCCTGTTTCAGCGTCAATCGCGCGGGGGCGGGCGGTGTTCAAGTCCAGATCGGCGTAGAGGTGTGGCGTGAGCTGATACCGCGCCGACAGGTCGATGCCTATCCGGCGCGACCGGCCGCTGGGTTCCACAACGCCTTCGTCGCCCACATACACAAACTCCTGCTGGAGCCACAGGTACCAGGCTGCCGCGTTGATCAGCAGCTTTGGAAAAGGCTTCATCATAACGCCCAAATCAGAGCCGTAAGCGGTCGGCAGAATCTCACGTCCCTGCTGCGCCACCACCACCCGGGCGTCGTTGGAATGGAATCCCCGGCCCGTGTTCAGGTAAAATTGCCACATCGGGCTGGCCGTGTAATACAGGTTCAGTTTGGGCGACAGAATGCCCTGCATGGCCTGTCTGGTAATTGGCGCGGCTGTCAGGCGGTCGGTGTATTGGCTTCGGAAAAAATCATAACGTACCCCCGCATTGACCGTGAACCGGCTCGATAGCTGCACCAGTTCGTCGGTATAGAGTGCGGCGTTGAGTTCGTTTACATCGCCGAATTGAATGCGGTTGATCGTTTCGGTTCGGTTTACGGTATGCGATAGCTCCGTCCCATTCGTGATGTCTTGCCGGTACTGGGCGCCCAGCGTAGTGGTCCATTCGCTTTTGCCCAGCGTGGTCTGGGTGGAATAACTGCCGTTGTAGCCAAACAGATTCCGACGTTCCCTTTGCCGTATCTGGTCGCCATTTACGGTGTCTTCCTTGAAAAAAGTGAAGTTGGAATACAACTCGAAGTTATAGTTGCTGTAGAACAACTGTTGCTTGATGACGTGGTTGCGCGGCGTAACCGTTACCAACTGGACATTGGCGTTGGTACGGCCGGTTTCGCCGCCTTCGGTGGGGTCAACCGAGCCGAAAAAGTCGGTTAGCCCCGAAGCCACGGCCCGGTCGGGAATTTGGCCCGAGTGGTTCCATTTGCTCCAGAACGTTGATCCTGTGATGGTTAACTGCGTGTTCGGTGCTACGTGACCGTGGTACTTTCCCGTCAGGTTGAACCGGTTGAACCGCTGCGGATTATCGAAGTACGAATCGGTGTACGAATATTCCGACGCGATATAGGCCGACTGATTGTTGGTCTTCCCCCGGTTGCCCAGCAAGTCCACGCCCGCTACCGCCCGATAGGTGCCGTACTGCCCAACTTCGAGCTTGGCAAATGAGCGGTCAAGTACGGTGCGGGTCCGAAAATCGACCCAGCCAGCCGTTGCCAGATTGCCTTTATCGGTCTGGTAAGGTCCCTTCTTGAAGTCGACGCCTTCGACTAGCTCCGGGATTACGAAATGCAGGTCGGCGTACCCCTGTCCGTGCGCGTGCGACACCATATTGACGGGCATACCGTCTACCGTCAGGCGAATGTCGGTGCCGTGGTCGAGGTCGAAACCGCGCAGGAAAATCTGCTCGGCCTTGCCACCACCCGCATGTTGCCCAATAAACAGGCCCGGAACAAGGCGTAGGATTTCCTGCGAGTTGGTAATCGGCCGGAGCTTGATATCCAGGCTGCTGATCAGTTGCTGGTCGTGCGCCCGGCTGGCCGACACGGTTACTTCCCCGAGTTGAACAGAAGCCACCAGCAAGTGAGTCTGAACAGCCGTAACATGGTCATTCTGAACAACCGCCGTGACACTCTGGGGAGCATAGCCAAGGTGCGACAGTTCGATCCGATACGGGGCGGCGGGCAAGTTGGCAAACCGGTATTGCCCCAGTTCATTCGTCACAGCGGCCCTGCCCATGCCCCACAACCGAACATTGACACCCTTGATCGGCAAGCCCGTTGCATGGTCAGAAACGGTACCGACAAGGCTTCCCTGGTGGGCCAATGCAGACTGGCTAATCAGGAACAAGCCAAAAAGAAGTAATAGATAACGCATAAATCGCCGTGCTGGATACCAAATATACGGGGCTGACCTGTTTTAGAGCTACAAATGGTATGCTGTCCATTTACGCTTCTGACATGGGTGTGGTCAAGTCAGGGTTGCCGCTTCTTTGTTCCGTGGCCAGATACGTCCTCCTGGGAACAGGCCGCAACCGAGCGGCCCGCGCTACGCCGATGCGTAACATTTTTCGCGAATCACCAGGTCGTTATTTTTGCCGGAACATAACGACCGTTATATTTCGTCAGAAATAACGATGGCGTATGAAACAGCTTTTCATGCTGATGTTTTTAACGGGGCAAGTTGCGTTGGCAGGTACGTTGCCCGATAGTACAATTACTCCTAAGGATTCACTCCGTAAAATTCAACTGAACGATCTGGTTGTTACGGCTTCCCGCGTGTCTGAAAGCCTGCTGAAATCGCCGGTGAGCATCGACTTGCTCGATGCCCGGCAGATCAGACTGTCGGCGCAACCGTCGTATTTTGATGCTATCGAAAACATGAAGGGGGTTCAGTTGCTCACCTCCAGCCTGGGCTTCAAGGTTTACAACACCCGTGGATTTGCTAACCCCACCAACGTTCGGTTTGTGCAACTGGTAGATGGCATGGACAACCAGGCACCGCATATTGGCGCACCCATCGCCAATGCACTCGCCCCGTCGGACCTTGATATTCAGCGTGTTGAACTTGTGCCCGGTGCATCGTCGGCGTTATATGGCTTAAACGCGCTTAACGGGCTAGTGCAACTGATTACCAAAGATCCGTTCACCTCGCAGGGGTTGAGTTTCAGCCAGAAAACGGGGGTAAACCACGTGAATGACCCCCTGATTTCGGCTAAAGCTTACAGCGAAACCAGCCTGCGCTACGCCCATGCGTTTGGAACCCGGTTTGCCATAAAAGTGAACCTGACCTACCAGCGCGGGTATGACTGGATCGCCAACGACAGAACAGACCTGAACCCCAACGCCAACACCTCGCTTGGACTAACGGGCGGCGATAATCCGGGTCGTGATCTGGTGAACAACTACGGTGACGAATCGGCCAACCGACGAACGCTGACGCTCGGCAGTAAGAAATACGTGGTGGCGCGTACGGGCTACACCGAGTTTGAAACCGCCGACCTCACGTTGAACAACCTGCGCGGCGACGCGGCTATTTCCTGGCGGCCAAAACCGAACCTGACTATTTCATACAACTACAAAGCCGCTACACTCGACAACGTGTATCAACGAACCAACCGGTTCCGGCTCGACAACTACCGACTCGATCAACACGGACTGACGCTGGCGTCTCCGTCGGTGCATATCCGGGCGTATCGCACCCACGAAAACACGGGCGATTCGTACAACATCCGGTCGATGGCCGAGAACATCGACAAGTCGTTTAAGTCGGATAACCAATGGTTTACTGATTTTACGAACCAGTTTCTGGCCAGTTCGCAGGCGGGGCAGGCTGTACCCAACGCGTTACAAACGGCCCGTACCACTGCCGATCAGGGACGGCCACAACCTGGCTCTGCGGCCTTCAATGACCAGATTGCCAAACTACGCGACATCAACAACTGGGATATCGGCGCGGCGTTGCGGGTGCAGTCGTGGCTCTACCATGCCGAGGGGCAAGTTGAACCGACGCAGGCTGCCTGGGCTGGATTCCGCAAAAAAACGGGGATCAGCCTGCTGGCCGGACTAGACTACCGGCAGTATGTCGTTTTCCCGGATGGCAACTATTTCATCAATCCAGACGGGTCAGACCAGAACCTGATCTATTATAAAACCGGTGGTTTTGTGCAGGCGTCGCGGGCGTTTATCAACGAAAAACTCAAACTGACGGGTTCACTCCGGGTCGATAAAAACCGCTACTTCGACGCCCGCCTGAATCCGCGCATCTCGGCGGTTTACTCGCCCGTTGACCAGCATAATTTTCGGGCGTCGTACCAAACGGGCTATCGGTTTCCGTCGTTGTTCGAGGCATTTTCCAATGTCAATTCGGGAGGGGTGAAGCGGGTGGGTGGCCTGAAAGTGATGTCGCAGGGGATTTTTGAAAGTTCGTACTTGCGCACCTCGATCGATGCGTTTCAGGCCGCGATCAACACCGACGTGAATACCAATAAACTGACGACGAATCAAGCGATCGAGAAGAACAAAGGCTTGCTGAAACCCAATACATATACGTACCTGCAGCCCGAACAGGTAAACAGTATTGAGCTGGGATACAAGGGGTTACTACTCGCCAACCGACTCTATGTCGACGTTGATTTTTACTATAATGTGTACACTAATTTCATCGCCCAGGTAGAAGCCAACGTACCCAGAAGCACCATTGCCGATTCCATTCCCTACTACCTCTCTGACCGGAACAGGCAGGATCGCTACCGTTTATGGACCAACTCGAAGACGCGGGTGTATAACTATGGGTCGAGCATAGGTGTGCGATACTCGGCGGGGCGTAACTGGGTATTCTCGGGCAATGCCTCACTGGCGCGCCTCGACCGTACCGATCAGGGCGATGGGCTGGAGGAGGCGTTCAACACACCGCGATGGATCACCAACGTGGGTATCGGCAATCCGGCGGTGTGGCGAAGCCTGGGGTTTTCGGTCAACTATAAATACCAGAGCTCGTTTCTGTGGCAATCGTCATTGGCGACGGGCACGGTTCCTGCTATCAACACCTTCGACACGCAGATTAGCTATGTCTTGCCTAAACCGAATCTGTCGGTGAAATTTGGCGGCACTAACCTCCTGAATCGGCCGTATACCACATTCACCGCTGGCCCATCCGTCGGCGGGTTTTATTACGTCACGGTGGTGATCAATTAATAGTAATTGATCATGGAATTGGCATCACTTTGCTTTCCTTGAAGGTTGAGAGAATAACCATCGACTGGGTGCTGGCTACTTCTTCGATCTCGTTGATGATTTCGAGCATCAACTTCTGGTACGAGGCAATGTCGTGCGAGATCACTTTCAGCAGAAAATCACCGGAGCCCGTAATGTGGTGACATTCGATGATTTCGGGGATTTCGTCGACGCGGGCGACGAATGAATCGGTAACCATTTTTTTATGGCCCACGAGGTTGACCATCACGAAGGTAGTTACGCCAAGGCCTACTTTTTCACGGTCAAGCTGAGCGTGGTAGCTTTGGATAATGCCCGACGTCTCTAGCTTTTTAACACGTTCGAGGGTTGGAGCGGGGGAGAGACCAATCTCTTTGGAGAGTTGCGCATTGGTGATCTTAGCGTTAGATTGAAGAATATCTAGAACCTTGCGGTCGATCTGGTCGAGTTTCATTAGCGACAGGGTTTGCCTTTAGAGAGTTTCGTTTTTGGTCATGCAAAGCTACAGACACAAACGAATTTATTCTAAAATCATGCCGCTTTTGTGCGTTATTATAAAATAAAAATTTGGTTAATGGCAAATTAACCGCATAATATTGGGAAGAGAATCGTCTAATTTTTTCGTCAAATTATCGCTTTGACAGTTTGTTGCCCGTAATGATACGCTGGCTTTTAGACCGGAAACGCGGATCGCTCTCTTCATCGAATAGGGGCGATTTAGCCGTATGCTTGGTTTTTCGGCCCTGCACCCTGGCCCGCCACATCCGAAACGACGAAGCCTTCATTTCCTGGCGCATCACCTCGATCACCTGCTGTTCACTTAAGCCAAACTGGGTTGTAATGGCATCGAAAGGCGTTCGATCTTCCCAGGCCATCTCAACCACACGGTCGAGGTCAATTTGAGTAAGGATAGGCTGATTTGTGTTCATACCTTAATAAACCACAATCAGGGCCATTGAGTTAAGCAAACACGCAACACCAGCCGCATGTACTACTACACCCCCGACCAAACCACCGATTTGCTAACCCGCTCGTTACGCTACCTCCGCGTTGACCAGACCGACCACGTATTGACACTCACGCTGAATCGGCCGGAGAAGAAAAACGCCCTGAATCCGCCACTCCTTGCCGAACTGGCCTTTGCTTTAAGCTACGCCCGGCATACCGGTGATGTGTGGGTGGTGGTGCTGGCGGCCGCAGGCGACGTGTTTTGTGCGGGCATGGATCTGAAAGCGCTGGCGTCGGGTGATACCGAACCGCTGAACGTACCTGAACCAGCCGGACCGGTGCGGATAGGCGAGCTCATGGCAGGTTTACACAAGCCCTGTATTGTGCAGATTCAGGGGCCGGTGTATGCGGGTGGCTTTTTGCTGGTGGGCGGGGCAGCCTATGCCGTTGCCGCCGACACGGCCACGTTTTCGCTGCCTGAAGTAAAGCGCGGGTTGTTTCCGTTTCAGGTGCTGGCCGTGCTGCTCGATCTGATGCCTGCCCGGAAAGCACTCGATTTGTGTCTGCGCGGAAAGACCCTCAATGCCAGTGAGGCAATGGCCACCGGGTTGCTAACCCATGTGGTGGCTTCAGACGAGGTTGGTAACACAGTTGCCGAACTGGTGCAGGAACTGAAACAGGTATCTCCCACGGCTCTGCGTTTCGGTCTGGCTGCGTACCAATCGCTGAAAAATACGCCCCCAGATCAGCAGCAGGCCTTTTTACACGACCAGTTCACCCAAATTCAGCAGACCGCCGATGCGCGGGAAGGCATGGCGGCTTTCCTCGAAAAACGTTCGCCAAACTGGCAGAATCAATAGCCATCGGGAGACTATTTTTGTGGTTTGCCTGTTGTCTTTTTATGCAGAATATCATCCAGCTTTTACCCGATTCGATTGCCAACCAGATTGCGGCTGGTGAGGTCGTGCAACGCCCGGCTTCGGTGGTGAAAGAATTACTGGAGAATGCCGTCGATGCGGGTGCCAAATCGGTGCAACTCGTGGTGCGCGACGCCGGCCGAACGCTGGTACAAGTGATCGACGATGGAAAAGGCATGACCGAAACCGACGCCCGGATGAGTTTCGAGCGCCACGCCACCTCCAAAATTCGTACCTCCGACGATCTGTTCAAGATTCGGACGATGGGTTTTCGGGGCGAGGCGCTGGCGTCGATCGCGGCCGTGGCACAGGTGGAAATGCGCACCCGCCGCGCCGACGATGAACTGGGTACGTTGGTGCGTATCGAAGGGTCAGACATAAAAGCGCAGGAAGCCGTGTCGTGTTTGCCGGGCACCAACCTGCTGGTAAAGAATCTGTTCTTCAACGTACCTGCCCGGCGCAACTTCCTGAAGTCGAATTCGGTAGAAATGCGCCACATCATCGATGAGTTTCAGCGGGTGGCGCTGGCAAACCCGGAAGTGGGCTTTTCCCTGTTTCACAATGATCAGGAGGTGTTCAATCTGGTGGCTGGAAAACTGAGCCGCCGCATTGTCGACATGTTCGGCAAGGGCTACCGCGAGCAACTGGCTTCCTGCGACGAAGAAACGCCTTATGTGTCGGTGCACGGCTACATCGGCAAACCGGAGTCGGCCAAGAAGACGCGGAATGAGCAGTATTTCTTTGTCAACAACCGGTATATCAAACATAACTACCTGCACCATGCGGTAGTCGGGGCCTACGAAGGAACAATCCCGGACGGTCACCATCCATTCTACGTGCTGTTTATCGAGATCGACCCGTCACATATCGATATCAACATTCACCCGACTAAAACCGAGATCAAGTTCGACGACGAACGGTCGATTTACGCCATCGTGATGGCGGCCGTTCGGAAGGCAATCGGGGTGTATAACCTGTCGCCTTCGCTTGATTTTGAGCTGGACGTTAATTTTCTGGATGGTCGCGGAAGTGGCGGAGGTAGCGACGCCATCGGTAAGCATTTTGCTCCCGGTGCTCGAACGGCGTCGGGTGGGGGAGATGCCCCGCTACCCAATGCGCGGCCTATTTCACCCGCATGGAGTAAAACGCCCGGACAGCCGTCGGCCGATCGGGGTGCCGACAATCGGCCACCCGTTCCGGCGCACCACGAAGCCCCTAAAAAGGTGACGCACCAAAACTGGCAGGCCCTTTTTGAGGCTAGAAAAACGGAAACCCCGACGAGTACCAAACCCGTTGGCGATGAAGTGAGCTGGCTCGATACTGTACCGGGTCAACCCAGGGTTGCGAGTACACAACCAGCAGAACAACCTGCAACGGCCAGCGATGCGGCATCTTCGGAGTCTCCGGGTACGTTGCCCTCGGTGCAGCCTAGCGAAACTACATTCCAATCGTTCGTCGACGCGCCCGTTACGATGGGGAGCCGCGCCAACCGGATTGCCGACACGACCGAACGACTTTCTGATGAAGTAGAGACGGCCGTCATTCAGGTGAAAAACCGGTATTTATTAACAACGGTGAAGTCGGGCCTGCTACTGATTGATCAGCGGGCCGCTTATGAGCGAATTCTGTACGATCAGTTTCACACGGCGTTGACCAAGCGTAATGGTGCCTCGCAGCAATTGCTGTTTCCTAAAACGGTTTCCGTTTCGGCCGTCGATTATCAGTTGGCGCTCGATTTACGCACGGAGCTGGAAAGTGTGGGTTTTCAGTTCGACGAACTGGGTGCACACACCTTTGTGATTCGGGGCGTGCCCGCCCAAACGGCCGACGAGCGCGAAGAAGAATTATTTGCCAACCTGCTGGCGCAACTTCGCGAGGACACGGGTCGTATGAAGTTAGACCGGTCAGAGGCGCTAGCCCGGTCGCTGGCGCGGCGGTCGTCGGCACGGCATCAGAAACCGCTGAGCCAGACAGAACGGCGCGCTTTAGTCGATCAGTTATTTGCGTCGGCGAATCCCAGTTATACGCCCGGTGGCGAATCAATCACGTCGTTATTATCCCTCGATAAACTGTCGGGGCTTTTAAAGGGTTAAGTTACTAACCTCGTTTGTGACTATATCGGTTGTCTTCGTCCTATCGTTACAAACCGCTAAACTCGCAGCCGATCAACCATTAGTCTAATGTTTAACATTACGCCTACAGTCCGTTTGTTGCTGATTATCAATGTTGGTGTGTTTTTTGTGACATCCACGTTGAGCGCGGCAGTTGTTGACCGTTTTGCGCTGCATTCCGTTTTATCCGATCAGTTTAGCCCAATTCAGGTGATTACTCATCTGTTCATGCATGCCGGATTTGGGCACTTGTTCAGCAACATGCTGGGGCTGATCATATTTGGGCCTATGCTGGAGAATGTATGGGGGCCGCGGCGTTTTTTTACGTTTTACCTGCTTACAGGGCTAGGCGCTGCCGCGTTGTATCTCGGTGTCAACTACTACGAAACGGCGGCGCTGGTCGACGGATTCAATGCATATCGGGTAAATCCGAGCAACGGCGAGTTTTTGGGGTTCATCAATCAATACGCTCCCTCAATATATGATCCGTTGGAGCCTTTTATTCAGAAGTTTGACGCCGACAAGGCAAATCCAGCGTATATTGAGCAGGGTGTACGTTATTTGGCCGGGTACGTCAGCGAGCACGTTGACACGCCTATGGTGGGCGCGTCCGGGGCAATTTTTGGGGTAATAATGGCGTTTGGCCTATTGTTCCCGAATACGGAACTCTATCTGCTATTTATACCCTTTCCTATCAAAGCGAAGTACTTAGTAGGTGCCTATGCGATCTGGGAAGTATATTCTGGTATCTATAGAGCGCAGTCTGATAACGTAGCTCACTTTGCCCACATCGGCGGAATGCTTTTTGCGTATATCATTATTAAGTATTGGGAGTCTCAACGGAAAACATTTTACTAAAAAAAGAAGTAAGACAGTAGACGCGGGCTATTAACCATATAGACTTCCAACTTCTTATTTCATTTGTCTCACATCGATTAATCAGGTGTACAATGAGCGGACTACTAGACGATTTTAAGTCCGAATTCAACAAGCCTAACAACACGTTGGTGCAGTTGATTTTGATCAATACAGTCATTTTCCTGACTGTCATTCTTGTGTTGGTAGTCACGCGGCTATCTGGCCAACCGGCTGCCTATCAGTGGGTACTCGATCAACTGATGATGCCGTGGTCGCCGATGGCGCTCATCAAAAAGCCGTGGACTGTTCTGACCTATGCCTTCACTCACGCCGACCCGTTCCATATTCTCTGGAATATGATCTTTCTGTACTGGTTCGGTCGGCTGATCGAAGAGTATCTGGGTAGCCGCCGGTTGGTAGGGTTATACATTTTGGGTGCTTTGGGCGGTGGCCTATGCTACTTTGCCAGTTACAATCTGATTCCTTATTTCAGTACGCAGGTTGGTGGCCAAGCGTTGCTGGGCGCTTCGGGCGCGGCGCTTTCGGTGGCCGTAGGGGCCGCTACCTTGCTGCCAAACTACACGTTTCATCTGCTGTTTATCGGGCCGGTGCGGATCAAATACATCGTATTGTTCTTCGTCGTACTTTCCTTCTTCAACTCAGTGGGTAGCAATGCCGGTGGTAATCTGGCTCATCTGGGCGGCGCACTAATCGGCTTTAGCTACATCAAATTATTGCAGGCTGGCAGTGATTTAGGTCGACCCATCTACTGGCTGATGGACCGTTGGAGCGGGCTGTTCCGGGCCAAGCCGCCCGTTAAGGTATCGCAAAGGCAACGAAGCGCGCAGGCAACTGCCAGTGCGTATGTGTCGGTAGGCAGTTCAAGCACTACGCCGTCAATGCCCGACCAGGACGAAGTCGACGCCATTCTGGATAAGATCGGTCGTTCCGGTTACGAAAGTCTCACTCGCGAAGAAAAGCAAAAGCTATTCCGAGCCAGCCAGAAGGGATAACTAGACGTCTAAAGTCCCAGTTTCACTCATCAACTCGCCGCCGCGCTGATTTTATATCGGCGCGGCGCTTTTTTTGGTCAAGCCTTTCGGCAATGGCGGCTTTGCTGGGCTTACTGGCCTTGCGGGGCTTTTGCACCTCGAACGCCTTTGCAATGAGCCTGTCAAATTTTTTGATGACTTTTTCCTTATTTGCTAGCTGGGTACGTTCCGTCTGGTGTGTCAATACCAGTTCGCCTTCGTTCGTGAGTTTGTTGGCTAGTTTGTCGGTTAGCTGGGTACGTTGCTCGTCGGTTAGCAGGGCGGAGTCACGCACCGAAAAGCGGAGTTCAGCTTTGGTGGCTACTTTATTCACATTTTGTCCACCGGCACCACCGCTACGGGCAAACTGAAACGTGAGTTCTGAATGTAGAGACGTAGGGTTCATTTGCTCTGTTTACCGCGTTAAATTACTGTTAATGAAAAGAATAATTATGTAAGAAAGTCGTTCATTGTGTAAAATTGCTTAGGTTTAAATCCGACTTTCAAACTACTAACTACTTGTTATAATGAAGATCCGTTTTATTGCCGCTGTACTTGTTGCCACCTGTATCTCAGTTGGTGCATTTGCACAGACAGAAAAGCCTCGTCTGACTAAAGAGGAGCGTGTTGCCCGCAGGGAAGAGGTGAAGGCAAAGTTAGCCGCAATGACTCCCGAAGAGCGTAAAGCGTTCAAAGAAACGCAACGCGAGAAGATGAAAGAGAAAATGGCCAACATGACTCCTGATCAGCGCGAAAAAGTGAAGGAGCGGCTTCAGGCTCAGCGTGAGCGGCATCAGGCTAAAAAGAACGGCTAATCAACCAGGCCAGTAGTAAGAGCAACAGCGCCCGGCCAGTAGGCTGGGCGTTGCTGGTTTAACCATCTTCTATGGGAAATCGTATACATTTATTGTGTCTGCTATTCGTTTTGCTGAGTGTTAGAAGCTGGTCTGCCTGCTTTCCAGCCGATTCTATCCAACCCAGTGCGCCCGTTTCGGGTTCGGCAGCCAGGGCAGAAATTAACGTGCGGGTAAACTACACCAGTAGGGCAGTTTTCTCGGGCCGGGAATTTGGCGTTCGCGAGTGGATGAGTACACCAAGTATCACATACTACGCAAAGTCTGGCTTTTATGCTGATGTATCCGGCTACTATTTCAGTCAGAGTATACCTCACTATGAACTAACGGCTTTGTCGGCGGGCTATCTGGGTATTGTAAGCGACCGCGTTACAGTATCAGGTGAACTTGGCCGGACGTTTTTGAGCCAGGCCAGCCAGCAAAATCTGTTGCCCTATAGTGGTAACCTGTCGATGAGTTACCTGGTTAACCCGGTTTTCTCGGCCAATGCTGATTACTACCTGATGTTTGGCAATGCAACAGCTCATCGGGCCCGGTTGTCAGTATCTGCATTTGTCTCCAAAAAGATTGCCAGTTCAGCCGTTGGTCTCAGACGGATTAGTTGTATTCCAGCTTTGACCGTCATTTTTGGCACAGAAACATCAGCTTACAACGTGTATCAGCCTGCTGTTACCGCCACTACTGCACTGACGGCAGCCACCACGGCGGCCGAACGTCGGTTACTGCGTATTCAGCAACGACTGCAGGCCAAGAAGAAGGGTGCCGTTATCACAACAACGGAGGCTTCTACCGACAAATTCGGGCTGATGGCTATAGATCTGACCGTGCCGCTACGGGCCACCTTCACCGGCTTTCGGCTTGGCTTGACCAACCACCTTGTGAAGCCATTCAAAGTGTATGCCGATGAGGACCTCCCAACCAACCCGATCTATTACGCCGATGTCAGCCTAACTTGGGTGATTAAGTGACTGGTTAATTGGTTGATTAGGTAATTGCTAACGCGCACCTGCTCAGCCAGGTAATAACCTGTCAACCAATTACTTAAACTTTATCAGCCCTTCGGTCGGCTCTTATTTCGGGTAGTGCGTCTGGATCAATCAGGCCGATGCTGGCGGCGTGTTCAGCGGCAGCTACGGTGTCGGCAACCAGCAACATAGGTACGTTATAATCAGCCGCTGCCCGAATCAGTTGCCGTACGTCTTCGTCGCGGTGAGCTTCGGGCGATACATCGCGAATGTAAACGGCTTTGATCCGCCCCGGATTGGCCCGAATTACGTCGGCATAGATTTCCGGGTCTTGCTGGCCACTATCGCCGAGCAGTACGAACGGTAAATCCGGGTTTACCGCCAATATTTTATCGATCATCTTCCGCTTATGCACGTGATGGCTTTGAGACGAGAACAGGTCTGCGTTCAATTCCAGATTCCGTAATAACAGCGGTCCTTTCGGGATACCCTGAATCCGAAAAAAGTCGATCAACAGATCGTAGATATTCCAGGGGCTGCTGGAAACAAAGTAAAGCGGATTGAACAACGTCGTGACTGCTCCGCTCTGCAAGGCGCGGTAGAAAGCCGATACACCCGCAAAAGGCAAACGCGTGAACGCATTTTCCAGGAAGGTTAACTTCAACGTTTGCCAGATATTCGTGGCCCCGGTAACGAGTACCGTGTCGTCAATGTCGGAAACAATACCAAACTGACTGTAGGCAGGAGCGATCATTAACTGGCCATCTTTAACAACTTCCCGTGTTCCAGAGCCCGACGGCCCATCATAGCCTATAGGCTGCTCAACGCCTTCCAGCACGTACCTGACCGGAAACCAGGCGCGGCCTGCCGGCAACTCGATGGTGGGATCGATTGTGATGTCGAAATAACCAGCTTCATTGGTCACGGTCCGAAATACCTGCCCAAATGTCTCGATCCGAACGGTGATGCCGCCCACTTCAGTCGTTAAAAAACGACTGACAGTTGCCGAAAGGTTGTCCCAAAATGGAGCCCGGTCGACGGGCGAAATCAATTCATTCTGACGAAGGACACGACCTGTTAGCCAGACAGCCCGGGGCGATCCAAAGCCCCGAAAATAAATGATTCGATATGGTTTCATGCGTAAATAGACTGTCAACAAAAAATTCCCGCCTTGCGAGCGGGAATACATATGTAGCGGTATGTCAAATCAGTGGTCCCACCCAAGGGGGTCTGTCATCGCCAGCCATAATAGGTAGCGGACATTATAGATCATTCGTTTTGCAGCCTGAATCATACTAGTCTGTGTGATGGTGGTAAAAGTAAGGTAGTGTGTTCGGAGTAAGTCAATTAAAACAACCTGCGGTCAAAAAACTTTGTGAACGGTCTTTTCGCCCTGCCTAACTGATACTACGAGAACTATCTACTCTTGAATAAGTACGTATACGATCAAAGGTTCATATAAATGATCGTACGGACTAACTACGCAATACCACCAAAAACAGATTTACCAGGTTCAGGTTATTCTTTCCACCGCCATTCGTTGGCAATTTCTAAAGGCGTACGAAGACCCTGCGCAATGAGGTAGTCGCGGGTTTTGGTATCATCAAACCGGCGGGCGGGTAAATCCTCTGTGTCGGCCAGGGCATAAAGCACCATCGCACTGTACCGTACGGTGTTTTTCAACTGGTCTTTGTTGACCAGGTTCATACGGTCGCAGTTGGCGTGGTAACAGTCGAGTACTTCGCGGGCGAGGTTGCCATTCATCCCGACAATGGGCACGCCTTCGATCATAAACGGCTGATGGTCAGAGTGTAATCCAGCCCGGTTCTCCTGTGTATTGGTGAAGCCAGCGTCTGTCTGCTGAATGACATCGCCGATTGATTTCAGTAGCGGCATCATATCGTCGCGGCCGAAAGCATTGATGCCAACCGGGTTGTTGGTCATGTCGAGGTTCATCATGTAACGTACCTGATCCAACTGCCCCGACCGCTTATACGACTCGGTCATAGCCCTTGACCCAAGCAGTCCCTGTTCTTCGCCCATAAATAAAACGAACTCAACGGTGCGGCGAGGTTTCAGTTTCAACGCTTTAAATGTGCGGGCGATGTCCATCACCGAAAACGACCCGATGCCGTTGTCAATAGCGCCCGTTGCCAGGTCCCACGAATCGAGATGACCGCCAATGACTATTTTTTCGTTGGGCAGTTTCGAGCCGGGCAGCGTGGCTATCACATTCCGGGCTTTGATCTTCTTGCTGAAGTTGGTCATGTCGATCATAGCATGCAGGTGATCGCTCTGCTCCTCGGCCATCCACTTGCGGAGCGCCACGCCACTTTCATAGGCGATGCAGACAGATGGAATTGGAATGAGCTTTCCAGTAACTGAGGCAGTACCTGTCAGCAACACGTTGCCGGGAACAAGGTTGACCATGATAACGCCGGAAGCACCATGCTGAATGGCCAACGCCGTTTTTTCGGACCGGTGCAGGTTTCGGGCTCCCTTGGTTGGGCTGGACAACCCAATGTTGACCAGCACGATTTTGCCTTTGATTTGATCTTTCATGGCGGCATAGTCACCCTCCAGTCCGTTGCCAACGTCAATGA
Organism: uncultured Fibrella sp.; assembly: GCF_964250085.1. NCBI lineage: Bacteria > Pseudomonadati > Bacteroidota > Cytophagia > Cytophagales > Spirosomataceae > Fibrella > uncultured Fibrella sp. Next base: position 200,542 of record NZ_CAXUEC010000008.1, read on the forward strand.
TCTCGCCACGAACGTGCGCATCGACTGGTGAATGCGCCAGAGACACCACATTGACTTGTCGAAAATTATCGGACTTATTGGGTACGATCGTCAATGTACACGTATCTCGCATCCATGATTCAACCTCGAAGCTTTCGTACCGGACATCCTTGAAGCCATACTGACGAAGCAAGTTGAATGCGTATTCTTCAGCTTTAGCCCCGTTGGGGCTACCTGTTAGTCGATGGCCAATCCGTTGCGAAGCGTCGGCGAGCGTCTCATATGCCCGGCTATGTTGAAGAACTTCCTGGTTGATACGACCAAAGACTTTATCCAGTGAAGGCCGTAATGGTTCGGTAAATGCGGTGACGGTCAGGGTGCCGACCGATACAAGAAAGAACGTAAAGAGTTGTCTCATTAAGACAGATGACTAGCTAGTTATGAGTTAAAGATACGAAATTAGGGTCGCTATTTCTCGACGTATTAAGGGCTGGATAGTCTCATTTGCAGGACTTTATTTTGAGGTATCGTACCTACGAACAAAGCTCCGAAAGGGATTGTTCTTCGAGTGGCGGGCCGGGCGTACCTTTGCCCTGCGATCACCAGTTGCCAAATCAGGTGGCCACTCTTGCACTTTATGAAATCATTCGATATTCCCGCCTACTACCGCAGCACCATCATCACGCCATTAAAAGAATACCGGCGGCGGAAAGATAAGCTGAAACGTGACTTCACCCCCACATCACTCGATTTTGGGCCGGTCCGTTTTTTGGTGGCCCGGCATTTCGGATTTTGCTACGGTGTCGAGAATGCGATCGAGATTGCCTACCGGGCCATTGCCGAAAACCCGGATAAGCGTATTTTTCTGCTGAGCGAAATGATTCATAACCCGGATGTAAATGCCGATTTACAAAGCCGGGGCGTTCGGTTTCTGCTCGATACGCTGGGTCGTCCACTAATCCCATTCAGCGAATTGACCCCCGCCGATGTGGTCATCATCCCGGCTTTCGGCACTACGCTGGAAACCCAGCGCGAACTGACCGCCATTGGGCTCGACGTGACCACCTACGATACCACCTGCCCGTTTGTGGAGAAGGTGTGGAATAAAGCCAGCCAGATCGGGCAAAAAGCCTACACGGTTGTGGTGCATGGTAAGCCAACACATGAAGAAACCCGCGCTACTTTCTCGCATAGTAAAGAGGGCGCGCCAACCGTGGTGATCAATGACATGAAGCAGGCGCAACGGCTGGCCCTGTACATGACCGGCGAGAAGCCCGCCGCCAATTTTTTTATTGAATTTGCCGGTCAATATTCCGTTGGTTTCGACCCCGCCCGCGACCTTCGCCGGATTGGCGTTGTTAACCAGACAACCATGCTGGCTTCTGATACCCAAGGGATTGCCGATTACCTGAAGCAGGTGATGATTACCCATTACGGACTGGAAGAAGGCTCGGCGATGGTAGAAGAACACTTCGCCAATACCCGCGACACCCTCTGCTACGCCACCAACGATAACCAGGACGCGACCTATGCGCTGCTAACGTACCCAGCCGATTTTGCCATTGTAGCGGGCGGCTACAATTCGTCGAATACGCAGCATATCGTCGAGCTTTGCGAGGAGAAACTGCCAACTTACTTTATTGAATCAGACCGGAAGATTCTGTCGGATACGCTCATCAGCCATTACGATCTACATACGAAGCAGGAACTCATAACTGAAAACTACCTGCCCGCCAGCCGCCCCGTCACCATTCTGCTTACTTGTGGCGCCTCCTGCCCCGATGCCGTTGTCGAAGGTATCCTGACCCGCATTGTAACCGCCTTCCGCGATGCAAAATCGGTGGAGGAGGTGATGGTGGACTTTCTTTAATTAAACCCGCCCTTATACACCAGCGTGCTGCCTGTGCTTTCGTTATGGAGGCGGTCTACCGAGGTGATTACGTACGTGTATTTCTTCTTCGGGTCGGCAGTGCGGTCTACCAGACGGGTGCCTTCTTCCGGGCGGCAGATGGTCAGGATACGGCGTGCGTCGGTGGTGCGCGGAAGCCGTACGCCTTCGGTTCGGTAGATGACGTAGTAACGTACCCGGTCGAGCTCAGTAGCCTGGGCGGGTTCCTGCCAGAACAACTCAACGCCGTCGACAGCCGGGGCCGCTTTTACGTTCTCCGGTTGGCCCGGCGGTGTGGCATCGAGCCAGGGCATGGTTGGAATCAGGGCCTGATACTGGTAAAAATTCTGACGGAGCGAATCCCGGCTACTGGCCATGTTGGTTTTCAGTGATTTGGCACTGAAAAACACACTCCCCGTCACGTCTGGATATTGGCGGTTATGCCGCATTTGATCGGCGAGCTGGCTGGCCTCAGCCCAACCGGCATCTGTTTTTGTGTTTTTACCCAATCGGTAAGCGCCCTGCCCAATGTAGAGGTGGTGATTTCCCCGGTTCTTCACCCACCAGTCCACCAGCGTTTTGTAGTTGGCACGGTCGAAACGAGTCGAGAAATAGATCTGCGGCACCATATAATCAACCCAATCTTCGCGCGCCCAGCGGCGAATATCGGCGTACAAATCATAGTAAGCCTGTCCGCCAAAGGTAACTGAGCCTTCGGGATCGGCTTTCTGGTTTTTCCAGATGCCGAACGGGCTGATACCAAACTTTACCCAAGGCTTTACCGAATGAATCGAATCGCCAATCTGGCGGATCAGTTTGTCGATATTCTGCCGCCGCCAGTCATCCAGCGACAGGCCGTCGGGGTTATTTGCCTGAAACGTGGCACCATCGGCAAACGATTGCCCGACCGCCCCGAAGGGGTAAAAATAGTCGTCGAAGTGAATGCCGTCTACATCGTAGTTCCTGACAATATTGGCTACCGTGCCAGCTACATACGCCCGCACTTCGGGCATGCCGAGGTTAAACAGCTTTCGGCCACCGTAGTCGACCATCCAGCCGGGTCGCTGATAGCTAATATTGGTGGGGGCAACACTGGCCGTTTTACTGAAGGTTGCCCGGTCGAGGTTGAGCCAGGCGTGGAACTCCAGGTTGCGGGTGCGGGCCTCACGAATCATGAATTCCATTGGGTCGTAGAATGGATCGGGAGCCAGGCCCTGCTGCCCCGTTAGCCACTCTGACCACGGTTCGGCACTTTTGGCATAAAACGCATCGGCAGCGGCACGTACCTGGACCACCACCGCGTTGAGCCCGGTTTGTTGGCTCATGTCGAGCAATTCGATAAACTCACGTTGCTGGTCAACTACAGCCAGACCTTTTTTGCTGGGCCAGTCGATGTTGTCGACAGTGGCAATCCAGACGGCTCGAAATTCTCGCTTCAGTGGGGTTTCCGTACCCGGTTCGAGCGGTGGTTCAAGTAGTAGTGTATCGAAAACAGGAGCAGGTCGGGGGGCAATTTTGGTAACGGCGAGTGTAGTTGGCGTGGGCGGCGAAACAACCGTTGGTGCTGCAGGCGTGCTAACTACAACGCGTGCCGACTCGCCCGGCTTGGGAGCCCGGTGGCAGCGTAGTAGACTAAAAACAAGTACCAGCACCAGCCCGGTGACATAAACGATACGCATAATAACAGGAAGACAGTCGATTCTACGGCGAAGATACAAGAAGACGAAACGTTATACTGGACAAAAATGAAATTAATTGATTATCAACGAATTATGGATACATTTCTGTAAACGTATTCTCTGTTTAATCATAATTTAGCCGTAACCTTCTCGTAACATTGAGGTAACACTATCCCGGTAGTTTTGCGGCGTCAAATCCTACAACGGATAAACGCCAATATGAAACACGTACTACTTATCTGCTCACTATTTTTTTTATCAGTGAGCGCCTTTTCCCAAACGGGTATCCTGCGTGGTATCATTCGCGACGGGAAAACCAACGAAGCCGTTATCGGAGCCACCGTGCAGATAATGGGCCTCGCTACGCCGATGGGCGGCAGCACCGACATCAACGGACAGTTTGAGTTGAGCAAAGTGCCTGCTGGTACACACACCGTTCAGATCAGCTACGTTTCGTACGCAACCAAGTCGATTCCAAACGTTCGCATCGAATCAGGTAACGCTACCGTACTGGAAACAGATTTAGTTGAAGACAGCAAATCGCTCCAGGAAGTAGTGGTAAAAGCCGGCCGGACCACCAACACCGAAATCGCCGTGGTGACCGAGATCAAGCAGATCAAGGCAATGGCGGTGGGTGTATCAGCCCAGCAGATTCAGAAAGCGCAGGACCGCGACGCCGCCGCTGCCATTCGTCGCGTACCGGGCGTTAGTATCGTCGATAACCGGTTTGTGCTCATCCGGGGAATGGGTGCCCGGTATAACTCGGTGCTGATCAATGATGTAATCACGCCATCGACGGAGGTTGATACGCGTTCGTTCTCGTTCGACCTGGTTCCCAGTAACATCATCGATAGGATGATCGTCTACAAAACGGGTCTGGCTGAGCTTCCCGGTGATTTTGCCGGTGGCGCCATCAAGATTTACACGAAGCGTCGCCCCGAACAGAATTTCCTCGATGCTGGGGTAACAATCGGTTATCGTGGCAATACAACCGGGCAATCCGTACAGACGCATGAGCGCGGCGGGCTAAACTGGCTTGGCTTGTGGGATCGGGATCAGCAACTGCCAAGTAGCTTTCCCACCAACTCAGGTACGTTCAATAACCTGAGTTCGCTGCAACGCGCTGCCTACGCCCAACTGCTACCCAACAACTGGGCCTTGCAGCAAACTACCGTATCGCCCGACATTCGTTTTGCCCTAAATACGGGTCGCCGGTTTGATATTGGCAACATGCGCATGAGCAACCTGACAAGCATCAACTACGCGATGACGAATCAGTTTGCCAACGTAGATCAACGCTTATATGGCAACTCGCCCGTTGCTAACTCGGCCGCTCAGCAATACAATGATGCCATGTACAGCCGGGGCACTCGTCTAGGTATCCTGAATAATTTGTCGGCCCGGATTTCGCCCCTGTTTAATCTGGAGTGGAAAACGCTGTTCAATCAACTGAGTACTACGGAAACCACCGTTCGGGAAGGGCAGAACCTGAATGATAACAATGATGTGCGCGCTTACTCTGAGCGGTTCGAAAACAGGAGCATTCTGACTACACAACTGGCTGGTGAACACATCGTTAATGAACTGACGAAAATAAACTGGATTGGCAGCTTTGGATATACCGGCCGTTGGGAACCAGACTGGCGTCGTGCCCGCTCAACCCGCGCTAGTGGCACAACTGGTCCATTTACCATTGTGACTCCGCAAGATCCTACCGCCACGGAAACGGGCCATTTCTATTCACGGCTTAAAGAATTGGTTTACTCAGGCGTTGCCAATTATGAGCACACGTTTGGCAACCCAACCGATCGCGAGCCCAACCGGATTAAGGCGGGCGTTTATTACGAACAGAAAAACCGTGATTACAATGCTCGCTTCTACGGGTACGTTCCTGTAGGCGAAAACTCGCTCACCGCTCGTAATAGCGACATTGGTTCGGCGTTCAGTCCGGCCAACGTGAACGGGTCGAGCGGCCTGACCCTGCGCGATGGCACCCGTGATGTGGACTCGTACCGGGGCCTGAACAGCTATTACGCCGGGTACGTCAGCGGTGACGTTTACCTGGGAGCCCGCACGAATCTGACCGTAGGTTTCCGGGGCGAATACAACGATCAAAGCCTGCGTGCAACCATCGTCGGTGTTGATCAGCGGCTTGTTTCCAACCGGATTTTCAGCCCGTTGCCATCCCTCAATCTAACTTATAAGATTTCAGACCGGACTAACTTCCGTCTTGCTTACTCGGCCACGATCAACCGACCTGAGTTCCGGGAGATTGCGCCATTCGAATATTACGATTTCAGCCTGCTAGCTACTATCCGCGGAAACACGACGCTGACAACGGCCACGATCCAGAACCTGGATGCCAAGTGGGAATTCTACCCATCGGCGGGCGAACTGATCTCCGTAACGGGTTTCTACAAGCACTTCCGCAACCCCATTGAATCGTTGCTGCTGTTGAATCCAAACGTGCTTTCATACACGTTCATGAACGCCCAGTCGGCTCAGAACTACGGCGTTGAAATAGAAGTTCGTAAGGGATTCCAGGAATCGGCCAGTGAGTTTTTGAAAAATCTGACTGTGGTTGGTAACCTGTCGCTGATTAAGAGCCAGGTTAACGTGGGCGATGTCATTACAGCGCCGGATTTAGGTGGCGAAATTCAACAGTATCGTGGCCTGACGTCGAACGCCCGCCCGCTGGCAGGTCAGTCGCCTTACCTGCTTAACCTGGGCGTGTATTATGCAGCGCCAAAGTCGGGCTGGCAGGGAAACATCCTTTACAACGTATTTGGTCAGCGAATTTTTGCGGTGGGTAACGTAGACGTACCCACCATTTACGAAATGCCCCGCCACGTTGTAGACCTCAATCTAACGAAGACATTCAACAACCGGATTGAACTGCGGCTGGGTATCCAGGATATTCTGAATCAACCGTTCCAGTTAGCCGAAGACTTTAACCGCGACGGCAAGATTGGTACAGATGTAACGTCGCAAACAGCCAGCGCCGATCAGCTTCGCCGTTCATTTCGCCGGGGCAGTTATTACACGGTATCGGCTATTTACACCTTTGGTCGCCGGGTTATTGTGCCCTAACGACCAAGATTTTACAGTTAACTTAATTCATCCCTCATGCAACTAGTAAACAAACTGGCTTACACGCTGTTAGTCGTCTTCGGACTTGGCACCGCGTTTACCGCCTGTAAAAACGATGATCAGCCAGCACCTGTGCTGTCTATCACTAACGTTAGCCCTACGTCGGCACCTGTCAACAGCACGGTTGTCATTACGGGTACCCAATTCAACGCTACTCCAGCTAGCAACACGGTTACGTTTGGTGGTAACGCCGTTGCAGAAATTGTATCAGCTTCGTCTACTCAACTCGTTGTTCGGGTACCGGCCGCTGCACAGACTGGCTCTATCGCCGTAGCAACGGGTGGACAAAAGGTGACGAGCACCCAGACATTCTCTATAGGCCCCCGGCCTGTTATCGAGAAAACGGGCAACATTACCGCTAATGAAACCTGGAGTCCTGATAATATCTATCTGCTTCGTGGCTTTACCTACGTTAAATCAGGCGTAACGCTGACTATCCTGCCCGGTACCGTTATCAAGGGAACAGCCGGTGATCAGGACCCACTTGGTTTAAATAAGGGAGGAACCCTGATCATTGAGGCCGGTGCGAAAATTGCTGCTGCCGGAACGGCTACTAACCCGATCGTCTTCACGTCGAGCAAGCCTGCCGGGCAGCGGGGTTACGGTAACTGGGGTGGCGTTGTGCTTATTGGTAAAGCCCCAATAAACCAGCCAGCCGCTACTGCCTTTGAAGGCGGAATTTCAGGCCAAACGGGTACCTACACCGATGTAAATGATAATTCAGGTACGTTGCAGTATGTGCGTATCGAGTTCCCAGGTATCGCCCTGTCGGCTGGCAGCGAAATTAACGGCCTGACACTGTACGGTGTAGGTGCTGGCACTACAATCGATCACATTCAGGTGTCGTACTCAGGTGACGATTCGTATGAATGGTTTGGCGGTACGGTTAATATGAAGTACCTGGTTGCGCTGCGTGGTTTCGATGATGATTGGGATACTGACTGGGGTTATTCGGGTAAAGTACAGTATGGTGTTGCTCTGCGCGACCCAAACGTAGCTGACCAATCGTCGTCTAACGGCTTTGAATCTGACAACTTCGCTGGTACTGGCTTGCCTGCTACTGGCCCCAATGCCGGCTTGCCGTTGACCTCGCCAGTATTTGCCAACATGAGCAACTTTGTCTTCCCAGGAACGCCGTCATCTGCGAACACTACGGGTGGTAGTGGTCCGTATCAGTCGGGCATGCACCTGCGCCGCAACACGAATATCAGTATCTTCAACTCGGTGTTAGCCGGGTATCCTGAAGGTCTGCGCCTTGACAATGGGGCTACTACAGCAACCGGAACGGCTGCTAACCTGGCCGCAGGTACGTTACAATTACGTGGTATCGTACTGGCAAACGATGAAATTCCAAGCTCAACTACGGTTGTTCGTGGTGCTAACGGCCTGTCAAACGCTGATGCAATTGCGTTCTTCAACACGGCTGCCTACGCCAACAAAGTGATTCCATCGTCGGACGTAGCGACGTTGCTCCTCAATGCGAACAACTTTAACCTGACTGCGCCAAACTTCCTGCCAGGAACTGGCTCACCACTGTTGACAGGTGCTGTTTGGGATGGCAAAGGTGCCGATGCCTTCTTCACGAAAGAAACATTCCGTGGTGCGTTTGGCACAACAAACTGGACACAGGGCTGGGTGAACTGGGACCCACAGAACACGAACTATAACTAACGTTGATGAGGCAAGCCTCTCAGCTAACACTTTTTTTAATTCATATTGGTGTCGCAATAAAGGCCGGGAGCATTGCTTCCGGCCTTTTTTTAGGGCTGTTGATTAGCTCGGTTTCACCGGACTGTGTCCGGTGCAAGTGGATGCTTCGCACAGGATGCTCCTTCAGGTTGATTGACGGCTTTTGAGGTCAAATTGGCGAAGCATCTACTTGCACCGGACATAGTCGGTGAGACCGAGCTATTGGCCTTGTTTTCGACAGCGATCACTGCAATAAATGACGTTATCCCAGTCGCGCTCCCACTTTTTGCGCCACACAAAGGGCCGCTGACAAACGGGGCAGACCTTGCTGGGAAAATCTGATTTCTTGCGCATCTTCATCCATACCTAACACGCAGTTGCAGTGCTTGGTTTTAAGGGATTTTGACCGAAACGCAACGTGAAAGAGCAGTTGAGAGGCTATTTTTACAGGATGAACAATGAAGGAGCGATTGCCCGTATTGGCATTATCAACGTATCGGATCGGGCGAGTGCAGGTGTATACGAGGATATCCCCGGCAAAGCGGTAGTAGCCCTGCTCACGGAGTGGCTTACATCGCCCTGGGAGCCTGTTTACCGGGTAATTCCCGATGAACAGGACCAACTTGAAGCGGCGATGATTGATATGGCCGACAACGGAGGGTGCTGCCTGATCGTAACAACGGGGGGCACCGGCCCGGCACTACGCGACGTGACGCCCGAAGCAACGGAAGCCGTTTGCCAGAAAATGATGCCGGGGTTTGGCGAACTGATGCGCCAGGAAAGTCTGAAATACGTACCCACAGCGATACTGTCTCGCCAAACGGCGGGGATTCGTAACCAGACATTGATTCTGAACTTACCGGGTAAACCCAAGGCTATTGGTCAGTGCCTCGGCATTGTTTTTCCGGCTATTCCATACTGCATCGATCTTATTAATGGTCCATTTCTGACCACTAACGAAAAAGTCATGCCCATTTTCAGGCCAAAGTCCTGAAAACGGGCATGATTTGCTAAAAGACACTACTTGTGCGCACGAACTGAATCAACGCGAGAGGCACCGCCTCGCCGAAGCGAGTCGGGCCGGGGCCGCCGGTCACGCCGCCGACCAATCGTGTCGATCGGTGAAGAGGCGGTACGGCTCCGTGGTTGCGTCGGGCGCGTTGTCGGAACAGGCTGTTGCTGAACAGTTAAGTCAGCGTTAGGCAATAATGTCAGGCCTAAGAAAAGCAGGAGCGTATGCATTAACTGAATTGGTAATAACTGGTAAACGAATCGATTGACAACAACATATGAATGTTAAATGATTCGTTTACCAGTAACATACTCATTAATAGGTAGTCGAATTCGGACGGGTGGTTGTGCTACCAGTGCCGGTTGTTGTGCTCCGATTCCGATTTGTTGAATTGGTGCCCCGGTTTGTGTCCGACTGATCCATAGTTGTACGGTCAGTAGAACGGGTCCGGTTTGAGTTCTGCGTCTGTCCATTGCGCATGGTACGATCCGATTGCGTCGAATAAGTACCATTTGTGGTGGTGCTCTGTGTCGTACCACTCTGTGACGTACCGTTACGCATTTGCCCGCTTTGTGTTGATCCTTGTGGGTAACCTGTAGTTGTACCGTTTGTGGTAGTTCCCGGTTGCGTTTGATACGTACCTGTGGTAGTCGGGTTAGTCGAGTTATTATACGTACCGTTGGTTGTAGGCGTTCCAGTTGTACTTGGTGTACCAGTCTGAGGCGTGCCTGCCGGATTCGACGGAACGGTGCTTGGCATCGTTGTTGGCGTAGACGGTGAAGCAGGCGTTGTCTGCGCGTTTGCGTTGAGGGTAAGGCCAGCTATAAGCAGCGCACCCAGGATTGTGATCTTCTTCATGACGTTAAGTTGTTTATGTCTATCGAACTAGTCGATTGATAGGTACATAACACTTACGTTTCTTAAGTTGTTAGAAATCACTGAGGAAAAGATCAAGAAAATGTAAAAATTAATGTGTTACCATATATGAAGTTGGTAACATCAGACTCGCTTAAGCAGCGCATCGAAAAGAATTTCGGCCGGGTGCTGAGCCAGGCGGCCCGTACCGTCTTTAATCTGGTGGCGGCAGGACGTACCTGGAGCCGCCAGCAGTGTATCGGCATCGGCCGCACGCACGGCTGGAAAGAGTACCAGTTCGCCAATCTGCATGGATACGTCGTAGTGCTCGGCTTCGTAACCGAATGAGCCAGCCATTCCACAACAGCCTGACGGAATCAGTTCGACGCTGTAATTGGCCGGTAACGATAGCGCATCCACGGACCGGCTAATCAATGAGAGCGCTTTCTGGTGGCAGTGACCATGTAGCTTCACGTGGCGCGTGTCGGCGGTGAACTGACTGGCCAGGATTCGTCCAGCATCGGCTTCGCGGGCTATCCATTCTTCCAGCAGGTACGTATGACTGGCAATCCGGCGGGCATCTATTTTCAGTTCATCGGGAACCAGATCAGGGTATTCATCGCGGAAGGTGAGGATCGCAGACGGCTCCAGTCCAACCAGCGGGTTTTCGGCTGAAACGTAGTCACGTAACGCCAGCACATTACGAATCGCCAATGCCTTCGCCTCCCGCACAAACCCTTTCGACAGGTACGTCCGGCCGCTCTCGGCTGTCTCCGGGATCGAAACGGCATACCCCAGCGCCTGCATCAACTTCACCGCCTTCTCGCCAACCGACCCATCGTTGAATTGAGTGAATTCATCAATGAAAAGGTTTACAGCGGTCCGCCGCGCGGTTTCCCGTTTCCCGTTTTCTGTTGCTCCGCTATGAGCTAACACGTTCCCCAGCGGAGCACTAGTAAACGGCAAACGGTCAACAGAAAACTCTTGCAGGTGCGGCATGGTCCGGTCGGGGTGGAAACCGACCAGACGGTTGGCGATGCGGCGGAGGGCGGGTGTGTTGTAAATGCCATTGTAGGCCCAGGGGACGTAGCTGGCAAGCTTCATCAACCGCGTGAAATTACCAACCAGACTGGCCCGGAGTGGTATACCTTTCTCATCGTATAGCTGCTGTGTGAATTCAGCTTTCATCCGGGTCATGTCTACGCTGCTGGGGCATTCCGCTTTGCAGGCTTTGCACGACAGGCAGAGATCGAGCACGTCTTTCACCTCGGCGGCTGCTACTTCATTGCCGGTATAAAAATGCCGGAGCATGTTGGCGCGGGCGCGGGTCGTGTCGTGTTCGCGGCGGGTAGCCATATAACTGGGGCACATGGTGCCGCCCGAAAAATGCGTTTTCCGGCAATCGCCCGAACCCGAGCATTTTTCGGTTGCTTCGAGTAGCCCGCCTGCCTCGCTGAAATCGAAGATGGTTTTGGGCTGAGGAATTACCACGTCGGCTTGGTAGCGAAGGTGCTCGTTCATGGGTGGGCTATCGATCACCTTTCCGGGGTTAAACAGGCCTTGCGGGTCCCAAAGGGTCTTTACTTCTTTGCAAAGCTGGTAATTTTCGGGGCCAAGCATATAGGCAATAAATTCGCCGCGCAGCCGACCGTCGCCATGTTCGCCAGAGAGCGAACCGCCATATTTCTTCACCAACTGGGCTGTATCGCGCAGTAGTGCCCGGAATGTCTCGCGGCCCGGTGTCGTTTTCAGGTTGATCAGCGGCAACACGTGCAACTCACCCGCACCCGCGTGTGCTGAGTACTCGAGATCAAGACCGTGATTTTCTTTGGCCATAACCGTCAGCTCGTCGATGTAATCGGGTAGGTCGGTGGGGGCAACGGCGCAATCTTCAATTACGTTGGCGGGCTTTTCGTCGCCAGGTACGTTATACATGATGCTCAACCCGGCTTTGCGTAGAGCCCACGGCTTCTTGGTATCGTCGCCAAACAGCACCGGATACGCGTAGCCCAGCCCTTTGGCCCGGAGCGCCTCAACAAACTGTGCTGTCTGGTCGACCACCTCCTGCTCAGTTTCGGCAAAAAACTCGACCATCAACACCGCTTTGGGGTCGCCCGAAACGGGATGGTCTTCTACAAACGTCCGATTTTTTGCCTGCTCGATGTTGGTTTTTGTCAGTTGAAGAATGTAGTCATCCACCAGTTCGGAGGCATAGCAGCGATGCTCCAGGGCAACCAGATTCGCTTCCAGCGACTGGCGCAATGTTTCGAAGTGGGCGCAAACCAGACCAACGTACCTGGGCGGCAACGGAAGCAGATTCAACGTCGCTTCGGTAATGAAACACAGCGTTCCTTCCGACCCGGCAATGAGGTGGGCGAGGTTAATGTCCCGCGTCCGGGTGAGGGACGCCACCAGCGCATCCAGCGCGTAGCCGGTGTTGCGGCGGCTTACGGCGGGGTTCGGGTAACCATCCCGGATTTGCTGGCAGATGGTAGGATCGTTCAGCCAGTTATGAAATTTCTGATAAATCTGCTGTTCGAGTGGACTAACCACGTTTTCGCCCCGGCACTTCGCTTCAAAGTCGGCCTGGGTCAACTGACCAAATGTTACCTCCGAACCGTCGGCAAGTACGGCCCGCACGGCCAGCAGATGATCGCGGGTGGTGCCCCAGACGATCGAGTGGAGACCACAGGAGTTATTACCGATCATACCGCCGATCATGGCGCGGCTGGCCGTTGACGTTTCGGGGCCAAACATCAGGCCATGTGCTTTCAGTACCCCATTCAGGTCATCGCGGATGACACCCGGCTGTACACGTACCCAGCGCTCGGCCGGGTTGATTTCCAGTACTTTATCGAAATAAGTTCCGATATCGGCCACAATGCCGGTACCAACCACCTGCCCGGCCAGCGATGTGCCGGCGGCGCGGGGAATCAGGCCAAGCGGAGCGTTGGGGCGGGTGTTGGTTTTGGCGAATCGGATCAGCCGTTTAATGTCTTCGATAGTGCGCGGTATGGCCACGGCCACCGGCATTTCCTGATACACAGACGCATCGGTGGCATAGACCGTCAACTGTGCCTTGTGTTCGGGCGACTCATTGAAATACAATTCGCCATCGAACGACTGACTCAGGGCGGCAAAAGGCAATTTGGGCGCAATCTTGAACATAATCCGATAACTATTGGCAGGCTACAAAGGTACAAGCCTATAAAGTCTTGACGATGATAAAGCACACTGGCGCAGTTTTTTGGACAGGATTTACAGGATGAACAGGATTTGCTTTTTCTTCAGAGCAAAGAGAAAATCCTGTTCATCCTGTAAATCCTGTCCAAAAACTGTGCGTCGCTATAAATCCTGTCAGAAAACACAGATACTAGTCTACGATGAGTGGTCGCTCACGATCAGCCAGCGGCCTTTTTTCTTTTCCCAGAGCAGCGTGAAATGACCACCGGCATCGCCAACTGCTGGACGAGTCAGGTGCCATTTTCCGATAACGTAGGCTACATTTTTAGCCGGAAACTCAAGCTTTAGTATCGTAAACGCTAACGTACCCATGCTTTCCCGGTCGGGGTAGCGTTTTTTGTAGTTCGCCAGCGTGGCATCATATCCGTAGGTAATCCCTGCTTTGCCTACGAACGTCAGCGAGTCGGAAGGCCAGTAACCGTCCATGAAGTTAGCTACCCGCCCGGCGTTCCAATCGTCGGTCTGGCGTTTCAGGGTGCTCAGAATAGCCTGGCGATCGGCCGCCGTCTGACCGTAAACAAAAGAGGTGCCGGTTGTAACAAGCACAGACAGAACAAGCAGAAAGCGGAGGGGTCTCATTTTTTTGGCGAACTTTACAGGATGAAATGGCTACGTAATTTTTACCGGGAATATAAGCCTTATGTGTTCTCCGACGGGTGGTATTACGTGTTTATCCTCGTATTCATTGCCTTAATGTTCCTTTTTTTCGCCTGATGAATGGCTACTACTGATCTGCTTGTTATTATCAATCCGTTGTCGGGTACGTTGCCGCCCGACCAAAGGGAGAGCCTGCGGGCATTCATCGCTGCCGAAGCCGACAGGCAGGCTTACCAGGCGGAAATTGTCACGACAGCCTACGCGGGTCATGCTACCGAACTGGCCGCTCAGGCGGCGCAACAGGGCATTCGTCGGGTGCTGGTAGTGGGCGGCGATGGCACCATCAACGAAACCGCCCGTGCCCTTCGAAAAACCTCAACGGCACTGGGTATTGTTCCGATGGGGTCAGGCAATGGGCTGGCGCGTCATCTTGGCCTACCCATGAATCCGCAGAAGGCAGTACAGCGTGCGCTGGCCGGCAAGCCCGTTTTGATCGACAGCGGCGAGTTGAATGACCACCCGTTTTTCTGCACGGCGGGCCTCGGTTTTGAAGCCTATGTGGCCCATGAATTCGCCAAACAGCCGGTTCGGGGGTTACAGACGTATATCAAAACGGCTTATCAGGCGTTCTGGAGCTACCGGTCGGCTGAGTACACAATTGATGAAAAAAAGGCTGGTCCGCTTTTTTCGCTGACGGCGGCCAACGCCGGGCAGTTTGGTAATAATGCCTGGATTGCCCCGACTGCCAATATTGCCGATGGCAAACTGGATTTGTGCCAGTTAAAGCCGTTTCCGGCGCACATGGCAAGTGTACTGGGTTGGCAGTTGTTTCGTAAATCATTAAACCGGTCGGCCTACTGGTCGGGGCGGCGGTTACAGGAGGCCAGTATTCAAAGCAACGCGCCACTACTGGCCCATGCTGATGGCGAACCGCTGACACTTGCCGGAAACAGTTGTACAATTCGGGTGCTGCCCGCCAGTTTATTGATTTTGATGTGACGCTTATGAGCAAGAAAAACTACACGGGCATCGTCTATTCAACGAACCCCGACCACGAATACGAAACCAGCAATGAACCCGCCGCCGAAACGTTGCCACCACAGCAACAGCAGCTAAAAGTGTGGCTCGACCGGCGAAGTGGCGGCAAAGTAGTGACGGCCGTGCGCGGCTTTGTGGGCACCGATGCTGATCTGGCCGATCTGGGGAAACAGCTCAAGAATGCCTGCGGAACAGGCGGCACGGTCAAAGATGGCGAAATCCAGATTCAGGGCGACCACCGCGACAAAATCCTGACGTACCTGACCGGCAAGAAATACGCCGCCAAGAAAGCAGGGGGGTAATCAATTAACAATGATAATTGGTCATTGATCATTGTTAATTGATACATGTGCTTCCAGCACTGAGTTGGCTTTGCCGGTGAAGGTACCGCTGACGGGAGATGTCAGTTCAGCGCGGGCTGAAGAGGCCAGGGAGACGTGATTATTGACAACAACGGTATTCTCGGTCGGGTCGAAGCCGCGCCAGCCTGCGCCGGGTAGGTATACTTCGGCCCAGGCGTGAAGCTGATGCTCCTGCTGTGCGGACCCAAACAGATACCCGCTCACAAATCGGGCGGCTATGCCGAGGCTGCGACAGGCCGCCATGAACAGGGTGCTATAGTCGCGGCACGAACCACGCTGATCCAGTAATGTCTGCTCGGGGGGATATGGTGCGCCCTCTTCCCGAACCGCGTACGTGAATTGCCGGATGGCGTTGTTCAGCGCAATCAGAAACGGAACAGTTTGCCAGCCCACACCTGCCGCCAGTTGGCGGGCCCAGTTTTCAATGGCGGGCGTAACACCTTCGCGGGTCAGGTACGTTTCCAGAAGAGGACGTACCTCGGCCGGGTATTTCAGCGGCACCCGCTGGGCTTCGAACGGAAAAAGAACAAAGTCAAGCGAGTTGAATGGTTCGGAGTCAACCTCAATCTCTGCCGTAATATGCAGGTGGCTGGTTGGACCACTGAAATATACAAGTTGCTGAACGTTACCCTCTACATCGACATTACGAACCACCTTCGATGGCATCGGGTCAATGGTGAGTTCGTAGTGTTGTAGCCGCTGGTAAGGATACGTGCGCGGATACAGATAGAGCATGTGCGGTTGCAGTACTACCGGATGGTCGTACGTGTATAACAACTGATGCCGGACAGAAAGGCGCATACAATGAACGGGTGTCAGTTAACAATGAACCGCTGCGACATATCGTAGCGTACCGTAAGAACTGTTACACAAAATGATTGCCAATTGGTCATCGACCATTGATAATTGGGTTAGCCACTTTTTCGAAGATGGGGTCCATCCAGTAAGTGGGCAGGCGGCGCACCGAGTTGTTGAGCAAGGCGCTCCACTGATGCGAGATCTCATCCATATCGTCTTTCTCCAACCGGTGCTCGGTCATGTGGAAACTGTCTTTGGTATAGATCACCACGTCGAGCGGATAGTCGACATCATTGGCGCTGACCCGAGTGGCATCGAAGGCCAGAAAGCCGATTTTCAAGGCTTCCTGTAGTGTAGCCTCATAATTCAGGTTTCTGAACAACAGGGGCTTGCCATAGCCCGAGTTACCGATAATCTTGAAAAGAGAACCAGAATCGACTTCAACCCAGTTGCCTTCGGGATACAACAGAAACAATTTGTGTTCTTCGTCGTCTTCGAGTTGACCACCCACAATGGCGTTGAGGTTGAAGTTCATCCCCGCCGCCTGAATCGACTCTTTGTCTTCAGCCGCTACCCGCTTCACCTGTTCGCCAAAGGCATTGACGGCCTTATATAACTTATTGAAAGTCTGGTCCTGTTCGGCAAGCACTTCGCGAAAATACGTGATGGCCTTGTCGCGTACTGACCGCAGACCGGAGGTCATAATAAACAGCGAATGATTCTTGACCTCGTGGACGGTGATCTTTCGGTTGGTGGATACTTCGGTGCCCGATGTCAGGCGCGTATCGGCGATAGCAACCAAACCTGATTTTACTTTAATTCCTAAGCAGTACGTCATTATAGCCGCGAGGTGGATGTGTCATGGGCAAATATAAACCGTTTTCCCATTGTGCCTTTCCAGAGTGGTGGGATTATCTAATCCCTCTTTGTCTGTAGAAGTTATCTACAGAATAAAGCGTTAATCGGCCAACATGTTTTATTTTTTCTAATTCGGCAGGTCAGAATTAGTAGCCGGACGTGATCGAAGGGCGAATAAATCGAAGCGGCGGTGGCCCAATTCTTTCTCCATATCGCTTAGTTCAATCTGCAAAGCGTTGATCGAAATTGAGATTTCGACCACCGAAACCACCAGCGCCGATATCTGCAACACCAGTGCCAGTCCAAACAGGTAACTCGCCACCAGTTGTTTGTCCCAATAGATCAGCGCCATAGAAATAGCACTCACCAGCAGGCTCAATACGGCCAGAATCTGGATGTTACGAATAAGCCGCAACCGACGGTGCAAATTCCTGATCTGATCAACGTACACTATCTCGGGATTAGTCCTGAATTTATCGTGCAGGTCGCGGATGAGGCTGGCGATGGCCAGAAAGCGATTGGTGAACGCAATCATCAGTAATGAGACTGTCGAAAAAAGCAGAGCCGGGGTACTGATGGTGAGTTCCATAGACGGTAGTCAATGGCTAATAACCACCGACTACCTGTCGAAACGTCGTAACTTGCGGCCTTTGTTCAAAATGCGTCCTTTTATATGTCTGAGAAACGTAGCCCAGCGTTAATTTTTATTTTTATCACGGTTCTCGTTGATTGCATCGGCATTGGCCTGATTGTACCCGTAGTGCCCCGGTTGATCGAAGATCTCACCGGCGAGGGACTAAGCGCGGCAGCCCAGTATGGTGGCTGGCTTACATTTGCCTATGCGGCCATGCAATTTTTGTTTGCTCCGGTTATGGGTGGTTTGAGCGATCAGTACGGTCGCAGGCCGGTGTTGCTGGTGGCTCTTTTCGGGCTTGGTCTGGATTTTCTGGTTTGTGCTTACGCCCCCACAATCACCTGGCTATTTGTTGTGCGGGTATTTGCGGGCATCTGTGGGGCTAGCTTCACTACGGCCAGTGCCTACATTGCCGACATCAGTACGCCCGAAAAACGGGCGCAGAACTTTGGGCTCGTTGGTGCTGCCTTCGGGCTTGGGTTCATTATTGGGCCAAGCATGGGCGGGTTGCTGAGCAGCTATGGCACACGGGCTCCGTTTCTGGCGGCGGCGGCCTTATCGCTGCTCAACTGTCTATACGGCTTTTTCGTCCTGCCCGAATCGCTTTCTCAGGAAAATCGCCGCCCGTTCAACTGGCGCAGGGCCAACGCAATCGGGTCATTCAAGGCCTTGAGGCGGTACCCATCGCTGGTGGGGCTAATTGCCGCACTGGCCTTCCTCTACATTGCCGGGCAGGTGATGCAGTCGGTTTGGGGTTACTTCACGATGCTTCGTTACGGCTGGGATACCAAGCTTGTTGGCATTTCGCTGGCACTGGTGGGACTGGCCGTGGCCATTGTACAGGGTGGCTTAATCCGGCTTATCATTCCCAAAATAGGCCAGAAACGAGCCGTTTTCCTGGGAATGATTGTCTACGTAATTTCTTTCATCGGCTTCACATTCGCCTATGAGGGCTGGATGGCGCTGGCTTTAATTGCTCCCTACGCCTTTGCTGGTATTACCGGCCCCGCCATCCAGGGCATTATTTCGGGGCAGGTGCCACCGAATGAGCAGGGCGAACTACAGGGGGCTTTAACCAGCCTGATGAGCCTGACAGCCATCTTCAGCCCCGTGCTGATGACAAACCTGTTTGCCTATTTTACCAAACCCACGGCACCCATCTATTTTCCGGGAGCCCCCTACATGGCTGGTGCTATTTTCACGCTCGTCGCCATTTTTATTACCGTTGGCGCCCTGAAAAATTATGTGCAACCGAAGGAAGTAGTTAAGGAAGATATAGTAGGTTGATTGGTTGACTGGGGATTGGGTAACTGGTAACGTGTTTAGGTTTGGTGAAGTCAACCCATCCCCAATCCCCCAATCACTCATACAATTCGGGTCTGAGTTTCATACTAAGTAGGACGATTCGATCTACCAGACCAGGGAAGAAACGGCTCAGGGTAGCGTTCAGCTTTCCCATGCCTGTCAGCACCGTGTTGGTGCGGCGGCGTAAAATATGACGGGCAATGGCCTGAGCTACTTGCTGTTGTGACATTTGCCAACGGGGCGGACGGTGAGCCAGCGGTACCGGTTCGCCATTGGCCGCCACTACGCGCTTCTCGGGGTCGTTGGCCGTAAAGCCAAGGTGAATGACCCCAACATGCAAGCCTGTTTTATGCCACTCCAGCCGCAGTGTATGCGCCAGGTTGCTCATGGCAGCCTTACCGGCACAATAGGCCGAGCCGCTGGGAATGCCGTTTAGCGCCGAGATAGAGGAAATAAATGTAACACAGCCTTTAGCGTCGAGCAAATGCGGCAAAGCAGCTTTTAAGGGGTAAACGGTGCCGTAAATGTTGCTGTCGCAAACCGCCCGGAACACATCAACGTCGAGGTCATTGAAATACGCCCGCATGGATATGCTGGCGTTTGTGACCAGTATGTCAAGCTGCCCGAACGCCGCCACCGTATCGTCGATGAGTTGCTGGCAGGCGGCGTAGTTTGTCACATCGGCCACACAGGCTTCGGCAACGTACCCGGCTTCCTGAAAGGAGCATAGCGTCTGGGCAAGCTGATCAGGACGAAGCCCATTGAGCATGACGGCTGCTCCCTGACGGGCCAGTTCACGGGCCGTTTCGCGACCAATGCCCGACTCCGAGCCTGTGATCAACGCTACTTTTCCCGCAAAAGGCCCCGTAACCGGTGGCTGCGCACGCCGTCTGGTTGGGCTTACGGGCTGGTGGTTATATGGAGAGTTCAATAAGAAGGGTTTTTCACTAGACGTATCCATGCGTGGTGAACCAGTCGTAAGCTTCCTGAATGGCTTCCCTGATGGGAGTCTGCGGTAAGTTAAGTTCGTTAATTGCCTTTTGCGACGAAAAGTAATGACCGTCATTGGCGATCATAGTCATGGGCAGGGTCACCCGAGCCGCCTTGCCCGTTTGTGTCGCCCACCAGTCTATCAACTGACCGTAGAGCCGGGTAAGTCCCGGTGAAAGCGCAAAGCGTGGCGGCCGTACGCCCGCGATGGTAGCCATTAGGCTGAATGCGTCGTGGTAGGTCAGGTTTTCGTTTCCCAGAATGTACGATTGACCTATACGGCCCATCGTTAGCGCATTGACGGTGCCAATGGCCGCATCACGCACGTGGATGAAGTTCTTGCCACCCACCGTGTAGCCGGGTAATTGCCGCTTCGCTACAGCCAGCAACATGGCGCCAGAGGTGGGCTTGCTGTCGAGTGAGCCAAGCATAAATGATGGATGGACGAGCACAGCAGGTACGTTGTCTGTATGAGCCGCCTGCCTCACCAGTTCCGTCGCTGCCACTTTGCTGTCCATGTAATCGATGCCGTAGTGTTTGCCAGAATAAGGGTGTTTCTCATCGCCGGGTTGTTCTTTTGAGCCAAAGCCGAATACATTGGCCGAACCAACATAGACCAGCCTGCGCACGCCATGTGTTTGAACTGCTTGAAGTATGTGCTCAGTACCGGTCTTGTTCACCGTCCAAACCGCCGGGTTACGCGCCGGATTGACCTGAGCCAAAGCCGCCGCATGAATCACGCCCGCACAACCTTCAGTCGCGTTCATAACATCGCTGGCGTTGCAGATATCGCCCTCGACGAGTTCTATGGGCATGTCGGGCAACGTGGATCGGTTACTGCCGGGACGTACCAGCGCCCTGACTACGTAGCGACGAGCCAGTAACTCGCGGGCAATGTGGCTTCCCAGAAACCCGTTAGCGCCCGTTAAAAGAATTGTATTGGCCAATCAGTTGATAGCTAGCTACTGGAATAAATACGTGAAAGGGGATATATTAGATTAAAAGGAACCAATCTCGGCGCCTCGGCTGACTTCTTAAATCGAGTTTCCCCGCAGAAAATCGGCTGTCAACATGCGGCGTTTGCCTTCGGCCTGTAGCTCGTCTACGGAGAGCCACTCATCGGCAGCGCGCACCAGCAGTTTCGTTTTATGGTCGGTATAAGCCTGGCCTGGCTCGGCATCGAAGGGACTTTCATTGGCGACGGATGCGGCGTAGATTTTGTAAAACTTACCGTTCAGCATCGTCCAGGCAGTAGGGTAGGGTGATAAGCCCCGGATGAAGTTTCGCACCTGAGCGGCTGGCTGATTCCAGTTGATTTCGGTAGTCTCCCGATGTAGTTTAGGTGCCGGTTTCAGGTCTGTGGCCTCGGGCTGGGGCGTTCGTGGGTACGTTCCCGCCTCAATAGCCTGTACCGTTCGCAACACCAGATCGGCCCCGTGTTCCATCAGGCGGTCGTGCAACGTACCTGCCGTATCATCAGGGTGAATTGGCTCTGTTTCCTGAAAGATCATCTGGCCCGTATCGATTTCTTTTTCGATAAAAAAGGTGGTCGCACCCGTCTCTGTCTCACCGTTGATAATGGCCCAGTTGATTGGTGCCGCGCCCCGGTACTGCGGTAGCTTCGAGGCATGAAGATTGAACGTACCTACGCGCGGCATAGCCCAGACGGCTTCCGGTAACATCCTGAAGGCCACCACAACCTGTAGGTCAGCATTGTAATTGGCTAGCTCAGCCAAAAACGCCGGGTCGCGCAGTTTTTCGGGTTGCAGAACAGGTAATCCAGCTTCCAGCGCAGCTTTCTTCACCGGCGACGGAACCAACTGCAACCCACGACCCGACGGCCGGTCGGGTGCGGTAATGACCGCCACTACCTGGCAACCCCCACTGAGCAGGCGTTGGAGGCTGGCCACTGCAAAATCGGGGGTACCCATGAACACAATGCGTAATCCGTTGGTCATATAGTTTGTTTTGAACTGCGTTGAGGTTTAGTAATCATTTATTCATTCTTACGTTTTTTATAAACCGGGATGGGTATATTGACAAAGGCAGTTCCGAAGTCGTACATTTGTCTAAACGCCATCTCAACCCGATGCGACAACAACGCGCACACATCATTAAAGGTTGGTTCTTCTGACAGGCTGCAAAACAAACAAACTTGTTGCAGAACGGTCGGTGGGCCGTTCTTTTTTTTGTCTACGACGAAAGTCTATAACGGATATTTTTACTAGTTGACTCTACCGGCTAGCTCAGTCAGTCAGGCGGGCAGAGGCAACTGTCTACTTACAAGACACCAGCATATTATGTCTAAAATTAACTATTACACAGAAGAGGGCCTGAATCGGCTCAAAGCCGAATTGAACGACCTGAAAACCAAAGGTCGTACTGCCATTGCCCACCAGATTGCCGAAGCCCGCGACAAAGGCGACCTCAGCGAAAATGCCGAGTACGATGCGGCCAAAGATGCGCAGGGGCTACACGAACTTAAAATCTCGAAGCTCGAAGAGGTTGTGGCCAATGCCCGTCTGCTCGATGAATCGTCGATTGATACGTCGATTGTATCGGTATTGTCGAATGTGAAGATCAAAAACAAAAAAACCGGCGCGGAGGTCACCTACACGCTGGTATCGGAAGAAGAAGCTGATCTGAAGCAATTCCGTATTTCGGTAGGCTCGCCCATCGGTAAAGGGCTGCTAGGCAAGAAGGTAGGCGAATCAGCCGAGATCACAGTTCCCGCCGGAAAGATCGAGTTTGAAGTAATCGAAATCAGCCGGTAAAAACGGTCATAGGTATAAAAGGTCATAAGTCGCGCTGCTCAGGTACGTTCCTAAGCAGCGCGACTTATGACCTTTTATACCTATGACCGTTTTTCATACACCACAAAATCAAAGGCGGCTTCGTGGCGGTCGTCGGCAGGGTGCGGGTTGCGGCTGACTTCGCGCCACTCTGCCTTATCAAACTCAGGAAAAGCCGCGTTGCCTTCGTAGGTACGTTGTATTTCGGTGAGGTAAATGCGGTTTGCTACGGGTAAGGCAAGCGCATAGATTTCGGCTCCGCCGATCACAAACAGTTCCGGTTGGTCGTGATTAGCTTCGGCCTCTTCAGCGGCCTGTAACGCAGCGTTAAGCGTATTAACCACAATCACGCCGTCGGCCCGGAAATCAGGATTGCGGGTAATTACAATGTTGGTTCGTTTTGGCAGGGGCTTTCCCAGCGCATCCAGCGACTTTCGCCCCATAATAATGGCATGGCCGCTGGTTTTTTGTTTGAAATAGGCGAAGTCATCGGGTAGGTGCCAGGGGAGGTCTGGACGTCCGTCGGCTCTGTCGCGGCCAATGATCCGGTTTTGTGCCATTGCGGCAATCAGGCTAATCGTCATAGGAGGTAACTATCGAGCCGTAAAAGTACGGCTACTGGTCAGTTGAACCACAACGTAGCATAGGTACGTGCCCCGTAATCAGCCACTTTCTAAAAATTGGTATTAGCCTGAAAATTGGTGCGTTGCGCTGTCCAATTCCCTCTTGTAATTATATACATTTGTGATTCGATACAACGTTTTTATACTGTATTCTAACTTATTTCTCCTATGAACAGACGCGACGCCCTGTTGCGGGTGGCTACAATGGTTGGTGCGACGATGACGCTACCAGGCCTTGGCTCATCCGCGTTGGCTGATACGCTTGAGGCTTCGGCGGCCAAACGGATTGCAACGGGCAAGCCCGTTCTTTTTACGGCCGATCAGGATGCCCTGGTGGCCGATTTGGCCGATGTAATCATCCCCACTACGAGTACACCCGGTGCTAAGGCAGCGAAGGTAAATGAGATCATAGATGTTGTACTGAAAGACTGCTACAAGCCAGCCGACCAGCAACGGTTCATCGACGGTCTGACCATGACGCAGAAGATGAGTCAGGATAGCTATGGCAAGTCATTTTCACAACTTGATAACAAGCAGAAAATCGAGTTGATGAAAAAGCTGGAAGCTGATGCCAGTCAGCAAAAAACAAATGCCGCCCGCGCCGTAGCCGGGCAGCAGGATGTGCAGATTCCGGTGGAGAAGCGAAATGTAACCCCCTTCTTCGCTATGCTGAAAGAACTGACACTGATGGGGTACTTCACGTCAGAAATCGGTGCTACGCAGGCACTCGAGTATGTGGCTATTCCAGGTCGGTATGATGGCTGTGTCCCCCTGAAACCAGGGCAGAAGGCTTGGGCAATCTAAAAAGAGTTTACTGTTTACTGTTTGCTGTTTACAGTTGCGCTGATCAAGTGCTACTGACTCCAAAGCGAAGCAACAGAAAACGGTAAACGGCAAACTGCAAACTTTAAGAAGATGAATCTCAATATCGACGCCCAGAAAGACATGACCTACGACGCAATCGTGGTTGGGTCGGGCATATCAGGTGGCTGGGCGGCAAAAGAACTAACCCAGAAAGGTCTACGCGTGCTGATGCTGGAACGCGGCCGCGACATTAAGCACGTTGAAGGCTACACAACGGCTACCAACAATCCCTGGGATTTCCCGCACCGCGGGCGGGTAACCAACCTGGCCGCCGAAGAGTACTGGGCGGGTCAGCGTACGGGGTACACCAACAACGAAGAGTGGCGTCACCATTTCGAAAATGATTCGCTGAATCCATACATCGAAAAACGTCCGATGGACTGGATTCGTGGGTATCATGTGGGTGGACGCTCGCTGATGTGGGGGCGGCAGAGCTACCGCCATAATGAGGAAGACTTCATGGCCAATCTCAAAGAAGGCGTTGGTGTCGACTGGCCCATCCGGTACAAAGATCTGGCTCCCTGGTATACCTATGTGGAAGGTTTCGCAGGTGTAAGCGGCTCTAAAGATGGCCTCAGCGTATTGCCGGATGGTAACTATCAGCCAGCAATGCAGATGAACTGCGTAGAGAAGGAGGTGAAAGCCCGGGTTGAAAAGGCATTTGGGAAGCGGACGATTACGATGGGTCGTACGGCCCACCTGACCGATCCTAAGGCTGTTCATACCAACCTTGGTCGTGCGGCCTGCCAGTATCGGAATCAGTGTATGCGTGGTTGCCCATTCGGGGCGTATTTCAGCACCCAGTCATCTACGCTGCCAGCCGCTATGGCCACTGGCCGGTTAACGCTCCGCCCCGACTCGATTGTTTCTGAAGTGCTATATGATGAGAAAAAAGGCCGGGCTACGGGCGTTCGCATCATCGATCAGAATACGAAAGCCGTTCGTGAGTATTATGCGAAGATCATCTTTGTGAATGCATCTGCCTTTGGCAGCACCTCTATTCTGATGAACTCAAAATCGAGCCGGTTCCCCAACGGAATGGGTAACGATTCAGATCAGCTTGGCCGTAACATTATGGATCACCACCTCGGTGTAGGCGCCAACGGTGACTTCGAGGGCATGGAAGATCAGTATTACTATGGTCGGCGGGCAAACGGAATCTACATTCCGCGTTACCGCAACTGGGACGGCGACAAGCGCGATTACCTGCGTGGCTTTGGTTATCAGGGAGCGGCCAGCCGGTCGGGCTGGAACCGGGGTACTGGTACAGATGGGTTTGGTGCTGACTT
This sequence comes from uncultured Fibrella sp., assembly GCF_964250085.1. Taxonomy (NCBI): domain Bacteria; kingdom Pseudomonadati; phylum Bacteroidota; class Cytophagia; order Cytophagales; family Spirosomataceae; genus Fibrella; species uncultured Fibrella sp. The sequence continues at coordinate 226,187 of NZ_CAXUEC010000008.1, forward strand.
CAAAGAAGACCTCACCAAGCCTGGTCCATGGACGATAGGCATTGGTGGCTTTGGCGAAGTGTTACCCGACCCTAACAACCGCATGACGCTGTCGCCGGATAAGAAAGACCGTTGGGGGTTGCCGCTGATCGTATTCGACGCCGCTTACGGCGAGAACGAGAAAAAGATGCGGAAAGATATGATGAACGACGCCGTAGAGATGCTGGAGGCCGCCGGTCTGAAAAACGTGAAGGGTTACAACGACGAATCTAAAAACCTGGGTATCGGGATACACGAAATGGGGACAGCCCGGATGGGTCGTGACCCAAAAACGTCGGTCCTGAACGCTAACAACCAGATTCACGCGGTGAAAAACGTATTTGTTACAGATGGTGCCGCTATGACTTCAGCGTCCTGCGTGAACCCATCGTTAACGTATATGGCGCTCACAGCACGGGCTGCTGATTTCGCTGTTAAGGAGCTGAAGAAACAGAATCTGTAGATAAATAACGCCAATATGCCATTGATACCCAGACTTTCATACGGTCTGGGTATTATTTTTTTTAACGGAATTGACTTATTATCAAACGGTTACGTGTAAGCTTCTAGTAAACTTATAGGCATGTTTGATTGACCTTAAGCTAAATTAATTAATTTAATAGACGAATTGGTGAATAGACTATTGTTTTTGTATTATGTCAAGATTAACTTTGAAAGAACAAATTTTACCATCGTAGCTAAAGTTGGCATAAGTTTTGAATAGAAGATGTTAGTAGCTTCTAGTTAAGTGACCAACCCATAATACCTGTAAGAGAGATGAGAACGATTCGGTTGTACATGATTTTGCAATGGGTATTGTTTCTGCCCATACTATTGCCACTTTGCATGGTGTTCGGTGCCCTTCGTGGAGCAGTTCTCATGGCTGAGCGGGTAATCGATCAAATGAGTATTGACATTAGTTACAAGCCAACAAGCACGTCAGTACAGACGGAAGCCTGATTGGGTTGCTATCAATAGCGCGTATATAGAAAGGCGCTGACAAGACTGCTATGCCTTGTCAGCGCCTTCATGCTTCAGTGGCGATCAGTCTTATCGTAAAAGAGGGACGTACCTGACTCAGGTACGTCCCTCTTTTACGATAAGACTGATCGCTCGGCAAACCAATTAAAAGATGAAATCCAGATTTTTGTCTTTGAATTCCTCATTGTCAAGCTCCAGGAACTCCTCCCAGAATGGGTCAACAGGAAGGCCGGCGCGCAGGATGAGCGGTTCTTTCTTTACTGGATGAATAAAGTACAGACGACGGGCGTGAAGGTATATCTTCTTATCGGGTACCTCGCGGTCATAACCATATTTGGCATCCCCCCGGATAGGACAGCCCATTGCCGCCAACTGAACCCGGATCTGGTGTGGACGACCTGTCAACGGTTCAACTTCCAGTAAATAATGCTCATTGATCTTGCCCAGGAGCCGATAGGATAGCTCGGCCCGCTGTGAGCCGGGCACTTCAGTATCGTAGGCCGTAACCTGATTTTTTGCTTCGTCTTTGATCAGGTAATGCACCAGCTTTCCTTTCTTTTCAGCGGGGTGCTGGCGAACAACGGCCCAATACGTTTTTTGAATCTGACGCTTCCGAAACAGTTCCGTCATCCGCTCAACCGCCTTCGAGGTACGTCCGAAAACAACCAGTCCACTTACGGGGCGATCGAGGCGATGAACAGGGTTAAGAAACACATCACCAGGTTTATTGTAGTGTTCTTTAATATACTCTTTAAGGAGTTCAGTAAGCGATATATCGCCGGTGCGATCGCTCTGCACGAGCACGCCAGGCTCTTTATTGACGATCAGGAGGTGGTTATCTTCGTAAACCACCGAATAGGGTACGCGCTTCTTCATACGATAAACCGATAAGGTCTTGGAGTCCTTATCGGTTTTAAATCAACTCAGTACGCTTCCGATTCGTTCGGGAAATCATTGGCTTTCACATCATCAACGTAATGCGTGATGGCTTCCAGCATGGCGGTGTGCAGGTCGGCATAGCGACGCAGGAATCTTGGTTTGAACTCCTTGTTGATACCCAGCATATCATGAATAACCAGAATCTGGCCGTCGGCGTCTGGCCCGGCACCGATGCCAATAGTTGGGATCGCGAGTTGTTCCGATACCTGTTTGGTCAGTGCTGCGGGGATTTTTTCCAGGACCGTGGCAAAGCAGCCAATGTCCTGGAGCATCAGCGCATCGTCGATCAATTGCTGTGCTTCGGTTTCTTCTTTAGCCCGGACGGCATAGGTGCCAAACTTATAAATTGACTGGGGAGTGAGGCCCAGATGCCCCATAACGGGTACGCCTGCGCTCAGAATGCGGGTTATTGATTCACGAATTTCGTGGCCACCTTCCATTTTTACGGCGTGTGCTCCCGACTCTTTCATAATCCGAATGGCCGACCGCAGGGCTTCTGATGAATTCCCCTGGTAAGAGCCGAAAGGCAGATCAACCACGACCAGCGCCCGTTTGACAGCCCGTACTACTGAGCCGGCATGATAAATCATCTGATCAAGTGTGATGGGCAGTGTTGTCTCGTGCCCAGCCATCACGTTGGAGGCCGAATCGCCAACCAGAATGACTTCTACACCAGCCGCATCGACAACCCGTGCCATAGAGTAATCGTATGCCGTGAGGGCTGAAATTTTTTCGCCCCGGCTTTTCAACTCCTGAAGAGTGTGGGTCGTGACGCGTTTGATATCGGGATTGTGAACGGACATTTTCTAGTTTACTGTTTTCCGTTTACAGTCTTCAGTTGCGCCGCTTATTCGTTACGCCCGCTAAAGAGTGGAGCAACTAAAAACAGTAAACGGAAAACAGTAAACTTGTTTACCTGGGTGCCAGCCAGGATTCGGGGTTCATTTTGGCAAACTCTTTCCAGATCTGAAATTGCAACTCGGCATTACCCCGGCTGTCTGTACCCACGGTGCCAATGTTTTCGCGCGCTTTCACACGTTCACCCACTTTTACCGTCACGTCTTTAAGCTTGGCGTAGATCGTGTAATAATCACCATGCTGAATGGCCACCACGTTTTGGCTACCCATAACGTATTCAACATTCATGACAATGCCATCATAGATCGCTCGTACTGGCTCGCCCGCATTAGTTTGAATATCAATGCCCGGATTGGACACTTTTAGTCCTTTGAGCACCGGGTGAGGATGAACCCCAAACCGCTCGGAGACGAAGCCGCGCTGAACAGGCCATGGCAACCGGGCACGCGAAGCCGCAAACGACGAGCCAAGAGCCAGTTCTTCGCGGTTGAGGTTGCTGGGGGTACGTGTATTGTCTGATTTAGCGACGCCCAGATCAGGAGCGGGAATAACAACAACGGGTGGCGGCGCAGGCTTGCCCTCTTCTTTGGCCTTGGCAACGGCGTCGGCGCGGCGACGTTCTGCTTCACGACGTTCAGCGGCTAGTCGGGCGGCTTCTACTTTGGCGAGTCGCTCACGTTCGGCCCGCTCGCGGGCGGCGCGCTCGGCCCGTTCGCGGGCTTCACGAGCAATGATCGTGGTGATCATGTTTTCCAGCCGATTGATGTTCTTTTTGCTCTCGGCAAGTTCGGTTCGTAGCTCACTTTCGCGCTGGCTTAACTGCTGAACAACCTTGTTCTTATCCTGCTTCAGGTCTTCAAGCTTCTCTGATTCCCGAACTTTGGTGCCCAATACAACTGTTTGCTGCCGACGTTTCTGTTCAGTTGCTGTTCGCTTACCCGTCAACTCCGTCTGTACCGTTTCCATTTCCCGTTTTTGGGTCTGGCGTGCCTTGGCATACTGCTTCAGATAACGAAACCGGGCAACTAGTTGGTTGAAGTTTTCGGACGAAAACAAAAAACCCAGTGGATTCAACTGCTGACGGCGTTTGTCGGCGGCGTAAATCATCTGGGCATATTCAGCACGGAGTTTATCGAGGTCCCGGTTCAGGGCCTGACTTGCTTTGCGAAGGTCTGAAATTTCTACTTCACTCAATTTGATTTCGTCAGACAGTAAGTTGATCTGCCTTGATTGGGCGTCGATCTGAGCGGTCAGCGCTTTGAGTTGTCCAATGGATACTTGCTTTTCCGACGATGTCTTCTTCAGCACTTCACGCAGTTCATTCAATTGCTCGATGTTCTTCTTTTTTTCGCGCTCCAACGCCTGCCGGTCCCGTTTCTGAGCAAGCAGTGGGAGAGCGGTCAGTAAAGTGATGATGAGCAAGAGAAATAGGCGCATGAGCAAAAATAGTCGAAAGAAGTCTGGAAGGGTAATCAGCGTAGTCGAGCAGGGTCGGGAAAATCGGATTAACTCCTTAAAACGACTTTCCAGATCGTGCTCGACTACGCTGATTACCCTTCCAGACTTTAGTTACGTTGATATTTGGCCGGGATGGTAAACGGAAAACCGGGGTCTTTATCGATCAATTCGACCTTGTTATGTTTAATCCGAATCAGGGTCTGGTAAAACTGCCCATCGGTCTCTGATTTATAATCGAGCGTGACCAGACTGGAATAAGGAAAGAGGAAGTTATTGAGCGCGTTGAAATCTTCGTAGTCGAGGCGAAGCGCGTTCTTCGTTGGTTGTTCGGTCACCATCAACCGTTTAAGCTTCCGGTCGTTTTCGCCGATGTAGTTTTCGACCAGGACTTTGCCGGCACTCTGCCGAAGCAATAGATAATCGCGTTCGTTTTTGATCTTTTGAACGGGTCGTTTTGGCAATGGGAGATTTCCGACGATCAGCGCCTGAAGCAGGTCGAAATTCATGTCAAAGTTGAACTGGCGGCTCAGGGTTGGAAAGTCGTAGATGGCGTATCGACGTTCCAATTTATCCATGATCGCTACTGAATCACGGGTGATCAGGGCTCGAACCGCCTCAATGCCCACTTTAGATATGCTGATCCAGATGGCACTGTCTTTACGGACGCGCAGATTCAGGTTGGCGTTGCTGATGTCCTGTGTTTTGCTTTTGAACGATAGCTTTGACTTGGCTGTGAGGTACTTGAAGTCAATCTCCGATACGTTTGCGCGGGCTTCTTCTATGCCTGGCCGGGTAAAGGCCGTACTGCTCACTGGTGGCGAAGCACTGCTGGTTATGGGGGGCGTTGGTGTTGGTGCACTGGTGGAAGTGGCTGCCTGCGGCTGGCTCATGGCCACCGTATCGGCTTTAATTGAGTCAGCGCGTGGGGTATTTTTAAGACGCTGGCGATGGCAACCGGCCTGGGTATACAGCACGCTTGCCAGAAAGGCATACAACAAAACTCTATTCATATAATTTTCCGCCCGCAATTTTCTGGTCGATCCGATCGCTGGCTCCCCCTTTCTGCTTGGCTAATTTCCATTGTTCAATGGCTTTGGCTTTGTCGCCTGACTGGAATAACGCGTCGCCATAATGTTCCAGAACTGTACCACTTACGTTGGCAGGGTCAGACTGAATGGCCTTTTCTAAGAACTTCTTTGCACCGACGTAATCTTTCATCACATACAACACCCAGGCGTGAGTATCCAGGTACGTTGCATTGGTTGGATGAAGTTCAGCCAGTTTTGTCGACATACTTTTTGCTTTAGGCAGGTTCTCTTTGCGCAAAGACAGAAAATAGCTGTAGTTGTTCAACACCCGGTCATTTGTCGGGTCTAGCTTGAGTGCGGCCTCATACGCCTCGTCGGAATGCGCATAGTCGCGAAGGCCATTGTAGGCGTCGCCTAGCTGACCGTTTATTTCAGGCTGGATCTTTTCGTTTGACGCCAGCAGTTTACGGCTCTCTTCAAGCGCGTCAATAGCCTCCTGATAACGACGTTTGTAGAGGTTAGCCGATCCGTTGGAGTACCAGAGCAGCCCCTGGTTGGGGAATACCTCCAGCGCTTTTTCAGTATGCGTCAAAATGCTGTCGACCTGTGCTAGTTCACCGTCGAGCTGTACAATAGCACCCCATACTTCATATACCGATGGGTCGAGACGGGCGGCACGGACATACGCATCGCGGGCTTCGGCTTTCTGCCCCTGTTGCATCAACAGGTCGGCCATCATCACCTGGGCTTTGGCATCGTTGGGGTTTTGGCGGGTCAATTCCTGCGCCATTTTCAGGGCATCCTGTTTGGCGGTAGGGCTGTCACCGGCAGCACCTACGTAGCTCGACAGAATCCGGGCTTTCAAACCAGCTTCCAGGTTCGGATTGGCGAATACCTTCTGTATGGCCTGATTCGACTTGTCGAGATTACCCTGCCGACGGTAGATGTCGGCCAGCATCATATTGGCCTGTGGGCTGTCGGGGTTGAGTTTAAGCGCACGTTCGAGCCAGTTGATTGCCTGCGGCACGCGGTCGTTGGCCATCAACAGTTCGGCCCCTTCAACCAGGAAATCGGGGTCGGCGGGTTCGGAGGCAATGAGCTTCTCTGCCTCTTCAATGGCTTTGTCGACTTTATTTTGCTTTAAATAAATGCGCTGCTTCTGGCGGGTGATTTCTTCGTTCAGGCCCATTACTTTTTCTACGCGGTCGTAGGTAGCCAGGGCTTTATCCGGCTTATCGTCGAAGAGATAAATAGCGGCCAGTTCAACACCGTATTCAATCGTTTCGGAGCCTTTCGCGATCAAGCTCTCGTACAGTTCTTCGGCTTCGGGGTAGCGCTTCTGCTTGACATATAGTTCGGCTACCTGCAAGAGGTAGTAGGCGTTCGATTTGTCGAGCTGGTAGGCTTTCTGTGCGTGGGGAAGTGCTTCAGTGGGTTTTCCGGCCTTGATCATTGCCGAAGCCAGCGCATACTGTGTAGCGGCGTTGGCCGGATTCTTAGCCACCATTTTCTCGAGCGCATCGATCGCCTTCGTTGGTTCATCGACGAGTAGAAACCGATACGCATCGGTAAACTCGGTTTCTTCGGCAACGGCCTTGTCTGACTTTACGGCCGGTTGAGCAATAGCCCCATTGTCGATGGCTGTCACCGAAACCGGTGGAGAAGTCGTATTGGGTTTGCGTTGGGCCAGCGTAGCAACGGGCAGGCAGAGAGCCAAACCGACCAGCAGGTGGGGCCACAGGTTCCGAACTCCAGGAAAAGCTGGAGTAAACGGGCTACAGGATGTGAAAATCAATGGCATAACGAGTAAATACACTATCAACGCCCCGGTCCAGTCTGGTATTGCTGAAATATAGCTTAGGTAAGCTAAACAAATGTACACCCAAACCAGCAAACTACGTTTTCTCTACTTGCTTCTATGAGCAAACGCCGTACCAGCACGACAAGTAACTGGCGGATGGGCCGGGCCTTTCACATAGAGCCAGTTGGCTCCACTGTCTTCGCCACATTCAATGTCTGTTCCGCGCTTTCTTTTACTGGGTCTGTTTTTGCTGCCCCTGCTGGCTGCAGGTCAGCCGTTTACAGACTCCAACCTGCCCATTATTCTGATCGATACACGCGGGTCTGCGATTGTCGACGACCCAAAGATTGTGGCCGACATGCGTATCATCGACAATGGTGCAGGAAAGCGTAATGTGCTGACAGACAAGGCTTCGTTCAGTAGTGTGATTGGTATCGAACTGCGGGGAGCTACCTCGCAGCAATTCTTTCCGAAAAAGCCGTATGGCATTGAACTCCGCGACTCGACCGGCCTGAATTCGGTGACTAAATCGGTGCTTGGCATGCCGTCGGAGAGCGACTGGATTCTGAACGCGACCTACAACGATAAAACCCTGGTGCGCGAAACGTTGACGTACGACTTCTACCGAAAGATGAGTAAGTACTATGCCTCCCGATTTCGATACTGTGAATTGGTGCTAAACGGCGAGTATCGGGGCATTTATATTCTGATGGAACGCCTGAAACGGGACAAAAACCGGGTAAATATCAGCAGCATCAAAAAAACAGACATCACCGGCGATGCCTTGACGGGGGGCTATATTCTAAAAATCGATAAGACAGAAGGCTCTGCTTCACGTACCTGGACATCGCCCTACACCGCTGGCTTGGCCCGTGTGCCGGTGAAGATTCAGATTGACCGCCCGAAACCCGACGATCTGGCCGAGGAACAGGTTCAGTATATCAAACAGTATGTAACCGACTTTGAAAACGCTCTGAATGATCCTGATTTTATTGATCCAGATAAAGGATTTCGGAAGTTTATCGACGAAGATTCGTTCATCGACTATCTGCTTCTCACGGAGGTTTGCAAGAATGTAGACGGCTACCGGCTGAGTGCCTATTTCTACAAAGACCGCGATTCGAAAAGCCCTAAGCTAGTCATGGGACCTATCTGGGATTATAACCTCACCTACGGAAACGCTGACTATTGCGACGGAAACAGCTACAGAGGCTGGGCCTTCGATTTCAATACCGTATGCCCGAAGGATATGTATCAGATACCATTCTGGTGGAATCGGCTATTGCAGGACCTGACGTTTGGCAGGAAGGTAAAGGAGAAATATAAGTTGTTGCGCCAGAGCGTATTGACACCGCAGCGGTTGAGCACTTTTGTCGATTCAACGACAGCACTGGTAACGGAGGCACGTACCCGAAACTTCGTGAAATGGCCCGTAATCGGTGTCTATGTGTGGCCTAATGGGTATGTCGGGCCAACGTATCAAAAAGAGGTTGATTACCTGAAAGACTGGATCACCCAGCGCCTGAGCTGGATGGACGTCGCCATTGAATCATTTGGTGTAGCTCCACTGGCAACAGAACCCAACGCGTTGCGCCTTGGCCCTAATCCGTCGGTCGGTGATATTGTAATCACACTACCCGTACCCGTTTCCACCGACGTAGTGCTAACTTTAACCGATATGCAGGGCCGCCTGTTGCATCAGGTTCAGTGGCAGACTCAGCCCGCAGGTACGTTTGAGCGCACCCTCTCGGCCGATCAATTCACCCGTGGGCCAGGTATGTACCTGCTGACGATAACCACGCAGAATGGACCTGTATCAAAGGTGATTGTGCGTTACTGATGGCTACTCTCAGCCATCGGCGTAGGCCAGGCGTAGTTCGCGTTGGGTCACCTGGTTGTGCAATGTCTTCACGGCTTCGGTAAGGCTGAGCGGCCGTTCGGTGCCGAACGTGCTGTAGATCAGCGCTAATTTGTCCGCCGGTACGACGATTTCTACGGGGATTTTGCCTTCGCGGATGCAAACTGCCAGGTGGTTTTCAACAGTTTGTGGCGATATGCCTCGTGCCGTAGCAATGTCGGAGATGGATTTGCCACCCAGAAACAGCACGAGCGTTGCCTCATGCGCTGCTGCGCCGGGTACGTTACCGGGCTGACTTTGAGGTGTGCCCGGCCGGTTGGCGGTACTGTAGCTGGCACTGCCGTAGTCGGGGTTATTGCGAATGATGGTGAGCAACTCATCGCCGATGCGCTTGGCTTTGGCTTTACCGAGGCCCTTGATTTTTGCCAGTTGCTCAATGGTTTCGGGACGTACCCGGGCAATCTCGGTCAGCGTTTGCTGGGCCATGATCTGGTAGGCCGTGGCATTGTGTTCCGACGCCATATTGTTGCGCCACTTCATCAGCTCGAAATACAGGGCGCTGGGCTTCGAATCATCGCGATTGCCCCGGCCAGTCGTGCTTCTGGCGCGGAGGCCAGCCGTTGGCGTGCCGACCTGTTTGCGGGCAGGCACAAAGTCGAGTTCGGCGCGGTTGCGGGCTTCGCCGCAGCGCAGGGCATCGAACCCATCGCGGCATTTGGCGAAGGTGGCCAGGTTAACGACCAGGGCTTTCTCGGTTTCGTCGAGGTATTCAAGCAGGGCGGTACGTACCTGTTTATTGTCTGAGTCGGTGGGCAGTTCGCGGAGCTTTGGTAATAGTTCGTTGGTGAGCAGGTCGTGGAAATAGACGCTGGCGTTTCGGATACGTACCTGAAGCGCCTCGTTGGCTTCGGGCATAGGCTCCTGGGCGAAATACTCGGGCAGTTGCTTCTGAAAGCGATGCGCCATCAGTCGGGCTTTGTCGGTCAGCAGCGCAGCCAGTTCGGTGAGTTCGGGCACCAGGGTCATGGGCAGGCTCCGGGCCGAATCACTCACCACTTTCCGGGTACGTCCCAGCCAGTAAGCCGCCTGTTCAAACGAGAACAGATCGTAGAGCCGCTGCTCCTGATTCACCCGTTTGGCGCTCTGGAAGTGTTGCTCCGTGGGGGTACGTTCCTGCACGTCGGCGTGGAAGCGTTCTAGGTTATGTTCGGTCTTGATGCTGCTGGCCGGGATTGGGGTTTGCAGCACCAGCCCCTCCAGCGTTTTGCACCGGCTGAGGGCCACGTATACCTGCCCGTGTGCAAAGGCCTTTCCCGCGTCGATGATGGCCCGCTCGAAGGTCAGGCCCTGACTTTTATGCACGGTGATGGCCCAGGCCAGCCGGAGCGGAAATTGCATGAACGACCCGATGATCTCACTTTTGATAGCCTTTGTGGTGGGGTCGAGCGTGTAGCGGATATTCTGCCATTCAACCGGACTAGTAGCGATGGTCATGTATTCGCCGGGGCATTTTACTTCGATGTAATCGTCGCCAAACGCGATGATCCGGCCAATCTTTCCATTATAAAACAGCTTGTCGCGCGAGACGTCGTTTTTGATGAACATCACCTGCGCCCCCACTTTCAGGTCAAGCTTGAACTCGGTGGGGTACATATGTTCGGGAAAATCGTCGAGGACCGTGGCGGTGTAGAAGCGCAGGGGCGTGGGCAGTTCGGCCAGTTTGCGGCTGTTGATCTGCTGGGCGGTGTTGTTATGGGTCGAAAGGGTGATGTAACCTGCTTCATCGTCGGGCGAAAAGTCAGGTACGTATCGCTGGTTCAGGTCGGCGAGACCTTCAGCCGTGATCGTCTTTTCCCGAATGCCATTCAGCAGGTCGATAAAACGCTGGTCTGACTGGCGATAGATGTGGGTGAGTTCGATGGAAACGTACTCCGTTTGCTGGAGAGCCTGACTGCTGAAAAAATAGCCCGTCTGGTAATGGGGCTGCAACAGCGCCCAGTCTTCGTCGCGAATAACGGGCGGCAACTGTTGCATATCACCGATGAGCAGCAACTGTACGCCACCAAACGGCCGGTCGCCGCCCCGGTAACGCCGCAACACGGCATCGATACCGTCGAGCACGTCGGCCCTGACCATACTTATTTCGTCGATGACAAGCAGATCAAGCGTGCGGAGCAGCTTGATTTTTTCGCTGTTGAATTTTCGGTTCAGTTGGTCCTGATCACCGGGGATGATTGGGCCAAACGGTAGCTGAAACAGCGAGTGGATGGTGACGCCCCCCGCGTTGATTGCCGCCACGCCCGTAGGAGCTACGACAACCAGTCGCTTGGCTGTCAGTTGCTTCACCTGATGCAGGAACGTGGTCTTTCCTGTGCCTGCCTTCCCGGTCAGAAACACGTTCTGGTTGGTGTGGAGCACGTAGTTATGGGCCAGCTCAAGGCGTTCGTTGGGAATGGGGGATAGAGTGGCCAAGTGGTTACGGGAAAAAGCGGGTTTGTACCAGGTCAACAGATCAACTCAGCTAAAGACGCAGATCATGGGCTTAGTACGACAAAGTTAACGGTTAAGCACTCTTCCAGATTCAGGAATATGATTTCAACGGATAGCCGATTTGGTCGGTCTGCTATTCGTAAGCTATTGATAGTGAACTGATTATTTCGATGGAAAAAGCCCGATCTGCGCCCTGCCTGACTATATTTTCCTTTTCCGACTTCTGGAAATCCGGTCCCGGACGTGGAATGTAATTTAGCTAAAAAGAGCTTATACACGCTGTATGAGCCCTTTTTATGCGCTGGTATGGTACTGGCATACCAGCCCGATTTTATGCGTTTTTATTCTGCGGGCAGCCGTCGGGCGCAGGCGTTTGTCTGGTTGGTCCGGTTGCTGTTTCGCCTGAGGCTGGGCAATTGGGTAGCTCAGGGGCGCATTACGTTCTATACCACCGAGATGGGCTATAGCTTGATGCGACGTACCCAGCTTGTTCGTTGGGCTTTGTTCACCGGTACGGCGGGGCCAACCCGTAAAATGACACTTTGGTACAACACAAAAGCCGATAAAAGCTTCTTCCTGAAAATCGACCTGGCTCCGCCAGTCGCCGCCAACTTGCGTCAGGAGACGCTGGCCTTATCCTACTCACAGTCAGGTATTCCGTCGTTCGCTCCTGTACGTGTTCACGCCTGATAATGAACTGGTTGACGTTACAGATTCGCTGTTCGCAGTTCAGTTAGTACCGTCGTAATGACGGCATCGAGTTTAGCTATCAGTTGTTCAAGCTGTTCGAGGGGCAGAGAATTGCCCGCTTCTTTTTCAAGCAGTCTGATGTCATCTTTCAGCGATGCGATACACAGATTGTCGATCGATGGTTTAAAGCGGTGAGCTGTCTTTCTAATTTTGTCGAAGTCCCTGGTGGTGTAGGCATCTTTTATTTCCTGCACCGATGCGGGGCCATAATCCATAAAGAGGCTAACCATTTTAGAAACGAAGGCCTCGTCGCCTTTTGCAATGCCACGTAGCGCAGACAGGTCAAACAAAGGCAAGGCCTGTTCTTCTTCATCAGGAAGAAAAGGCTTTGCTCTGGCCAACCATTTTGCCACAACCGCCAGCAGTTGTGTTTCCTCAAACGGTTTCGACAGATAGTCGCTCATGCCCGTTGCCAAGAGCTTTTCGCAGTCACCTTTCAGGGCGAAAGCGGTAAGGGCAATCACCGGCAGTTCCTCACTAATGCTGGTACGTATGGCCCTGGTTGCTTCTACACCATCCATTACTGGCATCTGCACATCCATGAGCACCAGATCGAATGGCTGTTGCTGCAACTGTTCCAGGGCTTCCAATCCGTTATGAGCTTCCTCAATGATAGCCCCGTAGTTCAACAGAATGGTTGACGCGACCAGCCGGTTCATTTCATTGTCGTCGGTAACCAGGATGCGTTTTCTTGCAATCAGACTAGTATCTACCTGATCGGGTGCTTTCACGGGTAGGTTATCCTGGGTTCCTTTGTAGAAAGGGATAGTAAATGAAACAGACGTACCCAGCCCTTTCTTGCTGTCGACATGCATGGTGCCGCCCATCAGTTCAACCAGGTTTTTGCAGATACTGAGGCCAAGCCCAGTGCCGCCGAAACGGCGGGTAATAGAGGCATCTTCCTGCCTGAATTTCTGGAGGATCGTCCTGGAAAACGAATCGTGCATGCCAACACCTGAGTCACTTACAGTTGCTTTGATGAGTTGGGTTGTTTCGTCTTCATCAAGCACATGGCACTTAATATCAACGGTCCCTTTCTCAGTGAATTTTATGGCATTGGAAATAAGGTTAAGCAGGATCTGATTGAGCCGGTATGGATCGCCGATAAGAACGGGTGATAAATGGCTGTCGCAAAACGAATTGGTAAAGGCCAAACCTTTTTCTTCGGCTTTGTGCATCATCACCTGCATGGCTCTGCCAATAACCAGTTTAGGCTCGAAGCCGATTGTCTCCAGTGTGAGTTTCCCAGCTTCGATTTTCGACAGATCAAGAATATCATTGATGATGACCAATAAATTATCCGTTGCCGATTGGATGGTACTCAAGTAAAATTGCTGATCTGAATTGAGTTGTGTTTTAGATAACTGATTAGCCATGCCCATGATCGCGTTCATCGGCGTGCGTATTTCGTGGCTCATATTTGCCAGGAATAACTCTTTAGCTTTGGTCGATTCTTCTGCTACTTCTTTAGCGTAGGTTAGCTCCAGCTCCAGTTGTTTCTGACGAGTAATGTCAATATGGGTACCTATAATTTTAAGCGGTTTTTCTTGCTCATCTTTTTCTGTAACAACGCCTCTGTCGAGTACCCAATGCACTGTTTCATCATTATGAACCATACGGTATTGGTAATGATGATTGCTGATAAGGCCCGCTTTATACTGCTTATCACTCAACTCGAGAATCTTTTTATCATCAGGGTGCACGCGGCTCCACCACAACTGAGCTACATTCGTCGCCTCGGTAAGCTGGTAACCCAACATGCTACTACTTGGATTGGAAAAATAAGTTTTTCCTGTTCTGAAATCATGTTCCCAATAGTTGTCACCAACATTGGTTAATGCCATTCGTAGCCGTTCTTCATATTCTTTCAACTTGAGTTGTGCTACTTTCTCAGCCGATATATCTTCAATCATCGAGAAATAGTGTAAGACACTCCCCTGTTGACCTATTACTGGCTGGGCGCTGGTTCGCCCCCAGAACCAGGTCCCATCTTTTCTATAGTGAATGCCTTCAATATCAAAAGGTTGGCCTTGTTCAAAGGCAGTAAGCATTATTTTCACACTAGCCCTGTCAGAGAAAGTACCCCGACAAAGTTCAATGGGCGTGCGGCCAATAATTTCGTCATTACTGTATAACGTCAGTTTACCGAACCCCTCATTTGACCAGACTATTTTCCCGGTAAGGTCAACAAAAACAATTCCATTTTTATTGGCGCTAGCCACTAGTGATAGCCTTTCCAGCTCTGCCTCGTTTTTTTTGCGTTCTGAAATGTCTCTAATAAATGAGCAGAAGAATTCGTCATTACCCTGCTTAACAGACATGATGTACAATTCGATAGGAAATACTGCTCCGTCTTTTTTTACGGCGGGCAACTCCATTTGTTTCCCCAGAACAGGCCCGTGACTGGTTTCCAAATAATGCTTCATGCCCCGTTCGTGGTTAGCACGGTGAACATCCGGGATAATGACGTCTGATATCTTTTTTCCTATAACTTCGTCGGCTTTCCACCCGAATATATGTTCTGACTGTGGATTCCAGAAGGTAATTAAACCGCCTTTATCAATGGTTATAATGGCGTCTAAAGCGGCATTCATGATCAGGCGGTTTTTTAGTTCGCTCTGCTCAAGGGCATCCTGATTTTTTTTGCGTTCTGTAATGTTAGTATAACTCCATAAATGACCTTTATACTTGCCGTCTATATAGATAGGTATATAATTACGTTGATAGATATTTCCGTTTGCAAGTTCAAGTATATCACCTTTGACGAGCTTTCTTTTAGCGACTAATTCGTTGACACGATCGATGAATAAATCAGGGTATTTGAATAAGTTTTTCGTCTGGTCAATTGTATCGATGTAGGATGAGTCTTTTAGAAGTTCGGGTGTTTTATTTATATCAAATAGTTGGCAGTAAACATAATTTGTAAATACTATTTTTCGGTTTTCATCTTCCAGCAGTATGCCGCTTTGCATGTTGGCGACAAGTGATGTAAATACCTCTTCTGCATTTTTACGCTTTGTAACCTGTTGGTTTAGTAAACGGGCAATCGTCAATAAATCATCCGAATCATTTTTTACGTCGACGCCTGAGATTGTGCTTACTGCCTCTTTTAACTTCTCAATGGATAGCTTTTTTACGTCAATCTCATATTTAAGTTTATCATGTAGCTGTACATATTCTTCCTCACTAATGACAAACGCTCTCTCGGCTAAACCTCTATCTCTATCGAGTGCTTTGTACGAATCGCTGATTACTTCCAGGAACTTGGTAATGCCTGGGTTTTTAAGAAGCTCATCGGGCAAAAATTTGGTGATCTGCTTCGATAAAAGCTTATGGTAGCTCATAAAAAGAAGTGATAGTCATAGTCTGATTATGCAATTGACAACTGCCTCCGTTAAAAAAAGGAGAAATTTCACCATTAGCGTAAAAGCCTATTGTTGGCACGTCACTTCCTAATATATCATTCACAGCCTCTACCTCTTCGTCGATTCGGGGGCCATATATGAGCTTTCTACCCACACAGCTTATTAGCAAAGCCAGGTCTGGCCTGCGATTATTGACAAACTTAGTCTTTTGGGCTGCTGTGGCGGCGGCGGCAGTGAGCTTATCAAAGTTTGCCTTCATAAAGCGCACTTTAGAACCAACTGGAACGTCACCAGCAAATGTCATACATTTCCGCTCTTCATCAATCGATAAAATGGTGCGGACTATGGGTTTCTCAGCACCGGGAACGGTAACCGACAGCGGAAATAACAGGGCAGAGCCAGGCAAGTCTTCTGCATCCGTACCCAGATACTTCTTGTAAAGTGCCAGGGCATTTTCACGGTCGATTTCGTACAATACGTTACTCTCTGATTTGGTAATCTCCTTTTCCAGCCCGAACACATCCCATCCGCCTTTCGACCCGTGCGTTACCACTAGTTTTTTTCCGTAAAAGCCTATCGCTGTTATTTTGCCTTCGGCTGGTTGCTCGTTCAAACCAACCAGCGTAGATTTGAACTCGGCGGCATCGCCCGCCAGGCCACCCGTTACCGGTACCTGTTTGGCTGCTGCCGTGAAGCCTTTCACCAGTTCACTTCCATTGACCAGACAGCCATCGGATAACACCAGTAAGTAAGCTAGATCGTCGGCTACCAGGGTGTTGGCCAGTTGTTTGGCTGCTTCAAAACTATTTTTGAAATCGGTTATACTCACTGAAGCCGTTTCAATTTGGGTGCCACTAAATCGCATGGCAACCACCACCATCGTATTATCCTGTACCGTATCCTGATAAATTTCTCCGGCAGTACTAGTCATCGCTATATCTGCATTCGGAAACTTGAGCTGGACTGTCTCATAGATAGTACTGGTCTGGAGAATTTCCTTCGCTGCAAAGCAAAGAACCAGTTGCGCCTCATCATCAGTTAGCAGAAGGCCTCCCGGATGTCTCGACCAGGTGTCCTCCGAGAATTGATAGAATGAGGTAGTCATACTAAGTGGGCTGCTGGAAAAATATGGATGAAAAGATTACCTTATAAAAAATCATACCAGTCAGCATGTGTCTGATTTGCCGCAGATAATCAGCGCCTTAGCTATGGAAGCTGGGCACTGGTTTCCAGGATTCGGAATAGAAACTCCATTTTTCGGAAAAACGCCTGCCCGTTTCTTACTTGTCTTTTGAAACGTCTTTTTTGTGCATGCCTTACAGCGGTTCTTTAATCGCCAATTGTCCTGGCTTTAAGCCTGCTTGTTTTCCTGAACAACAGGCGTGATCGACGATCGGCTACCTGTTTAAGCATCACCTCGGTTGCCGGTCCAGGTACGTTGTGGGTTCGCTGCTGAAACACCAGCCTGCACATTCGCAGATTACACTATGATTAGTAGATGTCTATACTCGTTTGTTACTTTTTTCATTAATAGTTTCACTCTTGTTGAGTGTATCTGTTGTATTTTTAGCACAGGTTAGCTGGTCGTTGCCTATACCGCGATAAGGCAATTGAGCCCTGTATTCCCAACAAGTTACCGGCTGGTAAAGACGCTGGTAAATGGGTAAACTCAAAAAGCAATTAAAGCGTGGTAATCTACAGGCAGAGAAATTGAGGCCTTGTTCACCCATGTATAACTAAATCAGCCTCCTGTAATACGTACATTATTTAATATTGCTCGTTGGATGAATGATTTAAGGACCTATCGTATTTTCATTGTTGAAGATGATCCGTGGTATGGCGAAGTGCTAACGTATCAGTTATCGTTGAATCCTGATTATGAGCTTCATCGGTTTACCAGCGGAAAAGACTGCCTGACTTATCTGGGTACGTGTACACCCGACCTGATTACGATCGATTACTCGTTGCCTGATACCAACGGGTCGGATTTGTTTCGACGTATTCAGCAGCGGCTACCCGACGTACCTGTTATTGTCATCAGCGGTCAGAAAGACGTTGAAACGGCCGTTGGCTTGCTACAGGCCGGGGTATACGATTACTTCGTGAAAGATGACCGAACAAAAGATCTTCTCTGGAATGCTATTCTGAAGATTCGGGAAAACCAGTCGCTCAAGCAGGAAATTGAGCATTTACGCGAGGAACTAGGGCAGAAATACGACTTCAGCTCCATTATAAAAGGCAGCAGCCCGGCTATTCGGAAGGTGTTTTCACTGGTCGAAAAGGCGGTTCGCACCAACATCAACGTGTCTGTTACCGGCGAAACGGGTTCTGGAAAGGAACTGGTTGCCAAGGCAATTCACTATCATTCTGACCGGAAGAAAAAACCGTTTGTGGCGGTCAATATGGCGGCAATTCCGCTGGAACTAGCCGAAAGTGAGTTGTTTGGTCACGAAAAAGGATCATTTACCGGTGCTATTAGCCGAAAAATCGGGCGATTTGAAGAAGCCAACAAAGGCACACTTTTTCTGGACGAAATAGCCGAACTCGACTTGTCCTTACAAAGTAAATTACTCCGTGTGTTGCAGGAACGGGAGCTGGTCCGGGTGGGTGGTACGGAAAAAATACCCCTCGATATCCGGCTTGTGATTGCGTCGCACAAAAACCTGCTCGATGAAGTAAGGCAGGGGCGATTTCGGGAAGATCTGTACTATCGGCTTCTGGGTTTACCCATTGCGTTACCGCCCTTACGTGAACGGTCTACTGATATTATGTTGTTAGCCCGCCATTTCCTGGATGAGTTTTGCAAAGAGAACCGCCTGCCTGGCATGGCCATTTCCCCGGCGGCTACCGACAAACTGTTGCGGTATCGCTTTCCGGGCAACGTTCGGGAACTGAAATCGGTGATGCAGTTGGCCGCCGTTATGTGCGATGGAAGTGAGATCAGACAGGAAGATGTCCTGCTCGCCTCTGAGTCGGATGAGGTGTCGATCTATGGGGAAGAGAAGACCCTGCGCGATTACACGGTTCAGGTGATCAAATCGTATTTGAAAAAATATGATAACAACGTGGTGCTGGTTGCTGAGAAGCTGGACGTTGGCAAATCAACTATCTACAAGATGATTCAGAATAACGAGCTTTCGTTGTCCTGAATAGATCGTTATGCCGATGAATCGTGCCTCTGCAACGCCGTTGTCTGACGAATAAGCTCACTGGCTGAAGAAAACCAGCCACTGGAAGCGATCATTCACCAGCCTGTTCAGGCAACGTACCTGGCCAACCAGGCGCGGCCCTGTTTCCCACTCACTCAGTATACCGTAACTCATCTGGATTAGCCAAGTTGATTGGTAGAATACTCTAACAACCCAATCATCATGGCAGAAAAACAGTTTGCGATGGGCGACCTTAAAGGGATGTCGTCTATCCGGCCCTATGCGACCGGCTCCAGTACGGTCAATGTTGGCCATACCGAGCGGATCATCTCAGCAGCAGCAGGGGCATTGCTAACCACCATTGGTGCGCGACGCGGTAGCTGGCTATTGGCAACAGTGGGTGGCTATTTGGCATTTCGTGGTGCCTCCGGCTTTTGTCCGATCAGTCAGGCCGTTGGTCGGAATACGGCCGAAGATAGTACGGTAGAGCCGCTCGAAATCAGCCGCAGCATCACCATCAATAAACCCCGCAACGAGGTCTATCAGTACTGGCGGAAGCTTGAGAACCTACCCAAGTTCATGAAGCATCTGCAATCAGTAACGCAATTAGACGACCGCCGTTCACACTGGGTGGCACCAGTGCCGGGCACCGAAAAAATCGAGAGCATCGGTAATATCGAATGGGATGCCGAGATTGTGGAAGAGGTTGAAAACGAAAAACTGATCTGGCGTTCGGTGGCCGATGCCACGGTCGATAATGCCGGCGAGGTACGTTTCCAGGACGCACCGCCTAATCGGGGCACCGAAGTCCACGTGACCATTCGCTATACGCCGCCCGCCGGCCAACTGGGTACGTCGGTAGCCAAACTGCTGCAACCGGCTTTTCGCCAGATGGTGAAAGAGGATATCCGTCGGTTCAAGCGCATCATGGAAACCGGCATGATCCCATCAAACGAAGGGCCATCCGGTCGCGAGCCAGAGCGGATCAACCCGGCGTTGCGCCAACCGACAGACCAGCCCCAGACACAGTCGATCAGCCCCAAAACCGATAAAGAAAACGCGTTAAACGCAATCATCTAAAAAGTAAACTTTAAACGTTATGAAGGCACTTACTTTTCAGGGTCGTTATGATCTGCGCGCTATGCGTGTTCCCGACCCGTTCATTGTTGATGCGCAGGACGCTATCCTTCGCGTGATAGGCTCCGCTACTTGTGGCTCTGATCTGCATCTGCTCAACGGCTACATCCCTACCATGATGGCGGGCGATATTATTGGCCATGAGTTTATGGGCGAGGTTGTAGAGATTGGGCCGGGCGTGAAGAACCTGAAGCGCGGCGACCGGGTGGTGGTGGCTGCCAGTATTGGCTGCGGCGACTGTGCCTATTGCCAGAATGAGTCGTGGTCGCTCTGCGATAACTCAAACCCCAATGCCTACATGGTTGAGCCGATGTTTGGCGATTCACCAGCGGCACTCTACGGATACTCTCACTCCTTTGGCGGTTATGCGGGCGGTCATGCTGAGTATGTACGGGTTCCTTTTGCCGACAAAGGTTGTTTTGTTGTGCCCGAAGGTATTCGCAACGATCAGGCCATCGCCTGCGCCGATGCGTTTCCGACGGGATATATGGCGGCCGATATGGCCGATATAAAACCAGGCGATGTGGTGGCCGTTTGGGGGGCTGGCGGCGTTGGGCAGATGGCCATGCAAAGTGCCTGGCTTAAGGGCGCGGGTCGCGTCATCTGCATCGACCGTGAACCGGCCCGTCTGGCTTTGGCAGCAGCGCATTGCAAGGCCGAAATTCTCGATTTCTCGAAAGTGGATGTGCTTCAGGCCTTGAAAGAAATGACCGCTGGCCGGGGTGTTGACTGCTGCATCGACGCCGTCGGAACAGAAGCTGTTGACGATAGTTTCCAGTACTATATGGACAAAGCGAAGCAGTTTGTCCGAATCGAAAGTGACCGCCCGCTGGTGTTGCGGCAGATGATCATTGCGGCCAAGAAAGGAGGTAATCTGTCAATAGTTGGCGTATACGGCGGTTTTGTCGATAGCATACCGATGGGCGCGGCGATGAACAAAGGACTGACCTGGAAAATGGGACAGCTACACGCCCAAAAGTATATTCCCCGTTTGTTCGAGCATATCGAGAAGGGCGAAGTAGACCCGTCGTACATGTTCACGCATACCTTCACGCTCGAACAGGGAATGACGGCCTACGATACTTTCAACCGGCGGGCCGATGGTATCCTGAAAGCCGTCTTGTTGCCCAGCGGCACTTTCGCTTAACGCAATTGTGAATGGCCAGCGCGACATAGCCTGCATTGGCCATTCACAATGTTCCGGCTACGCCGGTAAGTATATGGTAAAGATAGACCCTTCGCCAACTTTGCTCTGCGCTTCGATGGTGCCGTGGTGTTGCTCCACCACTTTTTTCACGATAGCCAGACCGATACCTGTTCCGGGGTAGGCACTACTGCGGCTGTGGAGTCGTTGAAAAGCACCAAATATTCGGTCTTTGTAGCGGTCGTCGAACCCTATGCCGTTATCAGCTACGCGGATTGCCCAGTATGTAGTAGCCTGTTGGGAAGCCAGATGAACTGGCAGCGTCTTTCCCTGAACCCGTTCGGCACTGATGCGAATATGAGGGGGCACATTTGGGCGGGAGAACTTGAGGGCATTGCCAATGAGGTTTTGCAATAGTTGCCCAATCGTCAGTGCACGCGCCTGTATGACGGGTAAGGGGGCAACGTCGATAGTGGCGTTTTTTTCGGCCACCCGAGTCTCCAGATCATTCAGTACGTCGGCGACCAATGCATTTAAATCCAGTGGGCCAGCCGGTTCGTTTTGGTTCGTCAAACGGGAGTAAGCGAGCAGGTCACGGATCAGGGCAGCCATGCGGTCGGCCGCGTTTTGCATACGTCTGATCAAATCCTGGCCGGATTCGTCCAGATTAGGGCCATATTGCTGGGAAAGAAGATTACCGAACGACTGCACTTTTCGCAATGGCTCCTGTAAATCATGGCTGGCTACACCGGCAAACTCTTCAAGGCTCTGGTTCGAATCGCGTAGCTGCTGTTGTACCTGATGAGCCGCCGTAACGTCGCTGAATGTGACAACAACCCGTTCGGTACCCTGCCGCACAGCCGATACATCAAACCAGGCTTCAAGGCCCTTCTGATCCTGGTAATATTGTGTAGTCTGTTCTGGTGTACCAGTAGTGAGAACCCGCTGATAGAGGGCGAAAAAACCGGCGTCAACGTTTCCGGGAAAGGTGGTCAGCAGGCGGGTGCCAACAATTTCGGCAGGTGTTCGTCCGGTAATAACGGCCGTGGCGCTGTTGGCAGCTTCCATCAAAAAGTCGATGGGTTTGCCTTCAGTATCCCGAATGGCCTGCATGGCAACAATACCATTCAGCGATGACTCAAAGATGGCCGTCAACTGATCTGTTTGTCGGGCTAAATCGACCTGGGCCTGTTTTCGCTCCGAAATATCGAGCAGGGTCAGCACAAGTCCATCGTCCTGCCTGATAGCGGTAATATCGAACCAGGCGTTGAGGCCATCTTCCCTGAATTCCTGTTCTAGCTGTTGCTTCTCGCCTGTCTCGACAACTGTTATGTAGCGGTCAAAAAGTCCATTGTTCCGTTTAGCTGGAAAGAGGGCCAGCATTCGTTGACCAACCAGCCGATCGGCTGGTTGCTGCATTATCTGACACGCTTGCTGATTGGCCGAGAGTAGCTCAAAATCAATAATTTGCCCTGCGTCGTTACGAACAGATTTATAGGATAGCACCCCGGATTGTACGCCGTCCAGTACGTTCTGAAGCATAGTAGCACTTTGTTGCAACTGTTGTTCAGCCTGTTTTTGCTCTGTTATGTCATTATACGTGACCAACAGGCCATTCACTGTCTTTTGGATCGAGAGATCGATCCACCTTCGGGGAATTGGATAAAAGTGACTGGCCCTGATTGGCTGGCCGGTTTTATAAACAGACAGGTAATTTAAGAGCATACCCTGCTCCTGAGTCTGAGGAAATAAGTCGGTGACTGTTTTCCCCAGCATTTGATCACGCGTATGACCACCACTTAATTGCAGCGCCCCATCATTGATCAATGTTACTCGAAAGTCGACGACCTCGCCCTGTTCATTTGATACGGCCTCAAACGCAGTGATACCACTTAGAAATGTATTGATGACCCCGTCGAGGAGTTGATTTTGCTTAATGAGGGAGGCCTCAGCCGTTTTTCGATCGGTTATATCGCGCAGCAGCAGGAAGAAGCCATCGCCAAGCCGACGGGCCTGAATCTCCAGCCAGCATTGTGCCCGCTTGAAAAACGACTCGTAAATGAACGGCTGATTTTGTTGAATTAACGTGAAGTACTGTTGTTCGTAGATACGTCCCTCCGGGAAACGCTCAAACAAGGTTTTCTGTGTAAAATCAAGCTCAGTATAGCCCAACAGCTTTTGTGCCTGCGCGTTGTAATACACTGTTTTGTAGTCAACAGCAACACCGTTCTCATCGCGGATCGGCTGGTAGGCAACAACGCCATTGGGTGATCCATCCAGGAGGCCAAGCAATAAATCAGGTATGTCAGAAGCAGGGTAGGAAGAAATCATATAAGCGTTGAGTACATCGTTGGAAAAGCCATTGAGTACAATCTGCGAATGTACAGAAAGTCACGCTCTTACGAAATAATAGGCTTGTCAGGCAACATAGTTTTAATATAAATAGCAAAGGGGTAACCACCACTTGGTAGCCTCCCTTTGAGCGCCAGATCGTGAAAATAGTAGCAGCCAGTGGCTGCTTATCTTGTCTTCACAAAAGCGTTAGGCGTTGAACCGTATGAAGGCAAGCGGCAGGCCACCGGTGAATAACTCATTAATAGTCAGCGAATTGTATGTTTGTCCGGTTAACTGGTCCTGCCAGCCTGAATTAGACGATAACCCAATCCGGGTGTCGCGCCAGTCGATGACCGTTGGCTGATTGGCACCTGTTTCGCGGCATAAACGCACCAGGTGCAGCGGCACTACCACAACGTACCTGGTTCCCTGTTCCTGTCGGGCAAAAGCCAGGATGTGATCACGGTAGGCTCCCTCTACAGGTAGGGGCACATACTCGGCGGTTGCCCAGAAGTTGGGCTGGGTACGCCGGGTATTCAGAAGTTTATGGGTAAGCCAGAACTTGGCTTGACCACTGAGCCTGTTTTCCCAGAGCGTTTCTGGCTGGGTACGTTCGGGCAACGCCAGATCAGCCAGCATCTGTTGCCGCTGCTTATAGTCGACGGGGCGGCGATTGTCGGGATCGACCAGGCTAAGGTCATGAAGTTCGCAGCCCTGGTACACGTCTGGAACGCCGGGCGTCGTAAATTTTAGTAATGTCTGAGCCAGTGAGTTAATAACGGCAAAATCGGCGATTGAGCCCAGAAAGGTCTCGAAATCAGGCCAGAACGGGCCGCTCTTGTCTAGCAGATAGTCGATATATGAATGGGTGGCGTCCATATACGCTTTGTTTGGCGCTGTCCAACTGGTATGCCGCTTCGCTTCCTGAAGTGCCTTGGTCAGGTATTCGTGTAGACGCTTGCTAAAGTCATCATCATCCTGACCAGCAAACGGATGCGCACCAACCAGCGTCTGTAATATGAAATAAGCATCGTTGGTATCCGGCATGTTGTCGGGGCGCTGAGCGGCTGTTTCATCCAGCCAGCGCCTGGCGGTATGGGTCCAGTCGTCGCCCAGGGCAGTCAGCACATTCAGGCGGGCGCGCACGTCTTCGCCCCGTTTAGTATCATGCGTAGACGTAGCGTTCATAGCCAGTGGCCACTGGGCCTGCCTTTCCTGCATAGCCCGGTGAAACTCGGCGATATCCATGCCAAACGCCTCGGCCGAATCGCCTACTTCGTTATGACCAATGAACCGGAAATACGTATACAGCAACGTGTCTTCAACGCCTTTCGCCATCAGCGGGCCGGTAAACTGCATACACCGCTGATAAAAACGCAGGGCACGGGCGTTGTAATCGGCGTCGCCCAGCAGCGGTTTTTTCAGCCAGATCATTTCCAGCAAGTTGGCTGGCCCCCGTAGCTCTACCGCCCGGTTGCGTACACTGTCCAGAATCTGGCGTAATGCGTCGGCTTCGTCGACTTCGAGCGGAAACTGATTACCGTAAAAACGATAGACCGGACACTGTACCAATAGTTCGGCAATGGTCAGGAGCAGCATTGTCTCGTTGATGTTGACCAACTCGTTGGGCGTGGCGAGTTGCTGGTGCCGGAACAACTCCATGAGATTGGCCAATTCGCCGCCCATATCGTGATACAGAATGTATGCCTTCCGACTCAGAATCTGCTCGTGAATGGGTGTGTCGTTGCTAACCAGTACTTCGTAAAAGCGTGTAAAGGCTTCTTTCCCCGCCGGGTCGGTCAGCACGTTGTTAACGAGCGCCAGGTAATCGTAGCCGCTACTGCCCTGAATGGGCCAATTGGCAGGCATGGCTTCGCCGGGTTCCAGAATTTTCTCGACCACAACATATGTTTCCTTGCCTACCGTTTGCCGAAGTTGCTCCAGATAGCCGGTCGGGTCGAACAGACCATCGATATGATCGACACGTACCCCCTGAAAAGTACCATCGGCAACCAGTTCGTGGATAAGCCGATGGACATGATCAAATACCTCCGGCCGTTCGATAGCCAGACAGATCAGCCCATTGACGGTAAAAAACCGACGGAAGTTGATCCGTCGGCGGGTTTCATCACCATCGCAGAGGCGGTAATGTTGCTCTTCGCAAAGCGCATGAATGTCGTCGGCCGATTGGTTGAACCACGCCAGCCGCATCTCTACATAATGACGTACCGTATCGTCGTCGTCCATCAGGGCGGCCATTTCCAGGCGGGCTTCATCCCAAAGGCTGGCTGTTTCTTTGGCATTGCCTGGCTGGCGGCTGGCAAGCTTGAATTGCTCATAACCGTCGACAAGTGGATGCGTTGGTTCAGGCGCAAACAGCCCGTCTACCTGCGCGAGCCATTGCGACAGGGCCGCAGGTACGTTGGTTGTGAAGGGGTCGGCCTGCTGTTGTTCTTCCGACATAAGTACCTGCGCATAGGTGTGCGGGGCCAGCGGAAAGTGACTATCGTAGTATTGCAACACCAGCCGCTGATGCAGGTAAGCCACCCGCAATTCACCGTTCTTAATAATGTCGACCAGTTTCTGGCCCAGGAACGGTGCCATCAGCGTTCCGTCGAACAGTTCGTTGGTGCCGGGAATGTCGAAGTAGCTGGCGTATAGCGACTGGTGGCCTTTTTCAAGCACGTCGCTGATCCAGGGGTTGGCCGGGTGGAAGGCCAGGTGATTGGGAACGATATCCTGCAACCAGCCCATATTCCGTTCCCGTAACTGCTGGCTCAGGCTGCGTAACTGATCAACTGTGCCAATTTCGGAGTTGATTCGCTGCGGGTCGATGCCATCGTACCCATGCGTACTGCCGGGCGTAGCGGCTACGGTAGGGGAGGCATAAATAGTGGTAACGCCTAACTGCTGAAGGTAATCGAGTTGCTGTTCAAGGTCGGCGAACGTAAAATTTTCGTGCAACTGCACGCGATAGGTAGAAACCGGATTGTACATAACGTTGAGCGTAGATGACCTGCTTGACAGACCACTACCTAAACGGTAAGACTACCAGTAAATGTTTTCAGTTTGTTCGTCAATGAAACTAAACATTGATGTGGGATAAATTTGCCGTTGGTGAATTATCGGACCTTTTCCGACAAGATTGACAAGACAGACGGCTTCCCTTGCTAAAGTCTTATTTATCTTGTCAATCCCGTCAAAAAAATACCTTATCCTACCCATTTCCAGCTATGTTGGTGGCTAAAGGTATAAACGGATGCGCCTATATTTGACTATAAAGCGGGGTGAAGGGGGTTGCTTTGTTGGAGGCAACGCGCTGCCTGTTTATTTACATCTACTCAACCGTTTTTGGCTGCCTTATGTCATCAACCTCTCCAAAATCACAGTACGCCTTTCTTGAGGGTGGCGGTGGAATGGGCCACCTGACCCGAACACACAACTGGGCCGAAACTGCACTGGGTACCCCCGATAGATGGCCCCAAAGCCTACGCACAACGCTGGGCATTGTGCTGCATTCGGCTTTTCCCATGTTTCTGTTCTGGGGCACCGACCTGCTCTGTTTTTACAACGATGCCTATCGACCCAGCCTCGGCACTAATGGAAAGCACCCGGCTATTCTGGGTAAACCAGGTAAGGAGGCCTGGCCGGAAATATGGGACTTCATCGGCCCGCTGATTGAGCGGGTTATGGCAACGGGCGAACCTGTCTGGTTTGAAGACCAGTTGCTGCCTATCTTCCGCAACGGCCAGTTAGAAGATGTCTACTGGACGTTCAGCTACAGCCCGGCCTACGGCGACGATGGGCAAATAAACGGGGTGCTCGTTACCTGCACGGAAACCACCGAAAAAGTGCTGAACGCCAAACAGCAACAGGAAACAACAACCCTCCTCCAGGCGGTGTTCGACTCGTCGGCGGCGGGCATCAGTGTACTCAAAGCCGTTCGGAACCGTGGCGAAGGACCGAATACTGACGGACCGGAACAGGGCGACATTATCGACTTTCAGTATCAGTTAGCCAACCGTGTAACCGAGCAATTTAATAATCGCACTGATCTGGTCGGTCAACACTACGGAGCCATTCATACGGCTTATAAACAGGCGGGTCTCTTCGATGATTTTGTCCGTGCCGTCGAAACGGGCCAGCCAATCCAGCGCAAACTGCATTACAGCAGCGAGGGGTTAGACAACTGGTACGCCACCACGGCCGTTAAAAACGACGACGGTGTGGTGCTTTCTTTCCATGACATTACCGCCGAACAACTATCCCGGCAGAAGATCGAAGAAAGCGAGCAGCGATTTCAGGCGGCGATACAGGCCGTTGAGGGTATTTTGTGGACCAACAACGCCACCGGCGAAATGGAAGGTGAACAGCCGGGATGGGCCAACCTGACGGGACAAACCTACGCTGATTATCAGGGTTATGGATGGGCCAGTGCCGTGCATCCCGACGATGCCCAGCCCACGGTTGATGCCTGGAATGAGGCTGTACGGGAGCGCAAAACGTTTGTGTTTGAACACCGGGTACGGGTAAAATCGGGCAACTGGGAGTCGTTTTCCATCCGGGCCATTCCCCTTATAAACGCCGACGGCACTATCCGGGAGTGGGTTGGGGTACATACGAATGTAACCGAGCAGCGAAAAGCCGAGGCCGCCCTGCGGGCCAGTGAACAGAATCTGCGGAGCATAGTCGAGAGTGCCCCTTTCCCAATTGGCGTGTTTATGGGGCGTGCGTTGCAGATTGCGTCGGTCAACCAGGCCATTATCGATATTTGGGGTAAAGGACCCAATCTGGTTGGGAAACTGGTATCGGAGGTGCTGCCCGAATTCGAGAATCAGCAGATTATCGACCAGTTGACATCTGTGTATGACACGGGTATTCCGTATCATGCCGAAAACCAACAGGTTGTGCTGGTCAAAGACGGTAAACCCCAGCCGGGTTATTACAATTACAGTTTTACGCCCCTCTTCGATGCCACCGGGCAGGTGTATGGCGTAATGAACACCGGAGCCGATATAACGGCCCTGGCTGTAGCCAAGCGGCAGATCGAAGCCAGCGAGCAGCGGTTTCAAAACCTTATCCGCGATGCCGATGTGGGTATTGTGGTGTTGACCGGGCCAGAGATGACGGTGGAAATTGTGAACGAAGCCTACGGTCGGCTTATCGATCTCACCCCGGCAGAACTACTGGGTAAGTCGTTGTTTTCGATTATTCCTGAAGCTGAAGCGTACTACAGGCCGCTGCTGAACCAGGTACTGAACACCGGACACCCTTTGTATCTGAGCGAATCACCGTATTCGGTGCGGATAAATGGAAAGCAGATCGCCGGGTTTCTGAATGTGACCTACCAGCCTTACCGCGAAAATAATAACACCATTACGGGTGTAACAGCCCTCTGCCAGGATGTAACGGAGCAGGTGCTGGCCCGTCAGAAAATCGAAGATGCTGAAGTCGCCCTGCGCGGTGCTATCGAAATGGCGCAACTCGGCACCTGGAGTATTGATGTAGCCACCAAGGGACTTACCTATTCCGATCGCCTGATTGAGTGGTTCGGATACGACCCTGGGGCGCAGCCCTACAGCGAGGTGATCCCGATTCTGGAGGAAGGTGACCGGGAACGGGTTGAAATGGCCGTGGCCTGGGCCTTGAATCCGGCATCCGACGGTGTCTATAATGAAGTTTACACCATTATTCACCCCAAAACCGGCCAGAAACGAATTTTGCACGCGCAGGGCAAAACGGTATTCGATGCCACAGGACAAGCTGTTCGAATGAACGGCACCGCCCAGGATATCACCCTACAGCGGGAATTGCAATTGGCCCTTGAACAACAGGTGCAGGAACGTACCCAGCAATTGCAACAGTCTGTTCAGGATTTAGAGCGCTCCAACCAGAACCTCCAGCAGTTTGCCTACATTGCCAGCCACGATTTGCAGGAGCCGCTGCGCAAAATCCAGTCTTTCGGGGATATTCTTAAAAGTCAGTTTGCTAGCCAGTTAGGCGAAGGTATTGATTACCTGACGCGGATGCAGACGTCGGCCAGCCGGATGTCTACCCTGATCCGGGATTTACTGGCTTATTCTCGTATTTCCACTCATCAGGACAGTAGTGTAGTCGTTCCGCTCGCCAACGTGCTCGATTCCGTGCTGAGCGATTTAGACCTCGTTATCCAGGAAACCAGCGCGGTAGTTGACGTTGGTTCGCTGCCCAGCCTGCGGGGAGACCCATCGCAGTTGGGCCAGCTTTTCCAGAACCTGCTCAACAATGCGCTCAAATTCCGTAAACCGGGTCAACCACCTCGCATTTCAGTAAACTGCCGGGTAGTCGCTGCCCGCGAGCTTCCCCCTTCGGTGCGGCCAGGCCGGGCGGCCCCTGCCTATTACTGTATCAACGTAGCGGATAACGGGATTGGGTTTAACCAACAATACGCCGGGCGGATTTTTCAGGTTTTTCAGCGGTTGCATGGTAAAAGCGAGTATGCTGGAACGGGCATTGGTCTGGCCATTTGCGAGAAAGTAGGGACCAATCATGGCGGAGTGATTACTGCCACCAGCAAACCCGGTGAGGGGGCTACTTTCAGCGTTTACCTGCCCGTTTAAATACATGACAATGTAGTTAACCAACAACTCACCGGTAGCCCCCGCCAAAGCCGCCATTGTCGAAAAACGAACGGCGACGGCTGAGCTTCAATTCCTGAAGGATAGACGATTTGGCCCGCAGGTCGAACGAGTAGTTACCCGCGCGGCTGGCACTACCGGCGTAGGGTGTCCAGTTGAAGGCCATTTCCCAGCAATGCAGGTCGCGGTTTACGCCGATGGTTGTCAGCGATGGCGCATGGAACTGGAAATCATAGCCGGTCTGGTAGGTGAATTTCCACTTTGGCGTCAGGCTGAAATCACCGGTCAGATTCAAGGTCTGAATAATAGCGCTTTGCGTTGGCGTCAGGCGTGTGTAGCCAAAAGAGTAACTTACGTTGATTGTCCAGGGAATGTTAAAATCGACGTACAAGTCTGGATTCTGGTTGATCGCTTTCAGGGTGGCATCCGACGCGTTTGGCGACTTCTTGGGGGCGTCGGCTTTTTTAGGCGCAAAGCGTGTGCTCACAAACGCCTGTAGGCTGGTCAGCCGACCAAGTCCCTGCCCGGCAAATACCGAGTACCGGTTGACTCTTGGGTACGTTACCGACGATTCCTGCCCGATGATAGCCCCCACCCCTGGATAGTACCCCGTAAACTGATCGGCGTATGGAGTTAGGTAAGGGTTATAGTAGCTATTGTAGTATTTCCGATACGCATACGGGTCCATTGTACCCGACAGGTTGAAGTTTACGTTCTTAAAAATTTGCGTGTTAGCGCTGATGTTGATGGGTGAAAGTTTGTATTCGGGGGCCAGCAGGTTATAGCTCCCGTTGATGCTGATGTTATCGAAGAGCGGAATTTTCTTAAATTCTGACCCCGATGTATCATCCCGTGAGCGGACTTTCATCTCTAGCTGATTCACAATCCCGAACGAAATAACCGCATTTTGCCCCGGCGCGCTGCTGCCGTAGGTTCCGCCCAAACCCCGGTAGCGCGACAAGGTTCGGCGGTATTCGGGTAAGCCAGCCAACGTACCTGTATTGGGTAAGGTGGTAAAGAAGCCAAACGATGAGCCCGAAAAGTCAGGCGTGTAGCTGATCGAAACCGAAGGAGCTACCGTATGGCGAATGGCTTCCAGGCGTTTCCCCCGGAAGAAATACGTTCCATACACCCGTGTGTTCAGGCTGGCGTTGGTGGCAAACGAATACGTGGGGAAAAAGCCCCGCGCCGTGTCGATCCGCACGCCGTCTTTAACAGGATCGTATGTGTATGTCAACTGTCGGCTGTAGATGTCGCCCTGAAGCGAGAAGCCGGGCGTAAAGTTAATGTACCGGGCAATTTTGAAGTTAGGTAACGATACGGGAATACTGTACCGCATTGTTACGTTACGGTTGTCCAGAATCCGGCTCAGGTTAGCGAAGTTGAACGCAATCAGGTTTGGGTCGGCTACACTTTGACCCAGCCGTATCAATGTGGCACGGGCAATGCTATCGCGTACAATTTCATCGCGGCTTTTAAGGATAACCCCAGCAGGCGGTAGCACAGTAAAACCCAATCCGCTGGTATCGAGTTGGCTGCGTATGGTATTGCTGATTTGTGCCTGCGCATCGAACTGAAAACCGACACGGAAACTTTCGTACCATTTACCCGTACCGCCTTTTAAAGCAAACGGAGCAATCTGATTCACCGACAGGTTAAAGTCAGCCCCTACATCCGTTTTGCCGTTTTCGCGAACGCCCGTCTGCCGGTTTACCTGCCCAAACTGCTGATTCACCCGTACGTTGGCCCCCGACCGGACGTACTTGCCGAATGTACGGCTGTACTGAATCGATGACCCTGCCACGTTGGACGTAACGGCCGAGGTCTGGAATGAGTTGAACTGATTGTAACTGTTGCTCGTCACGTTGACGTTGGCCGAAAACGAACCCCGCCGACCAATGTTCTGCGGTGCATGCGACCAGCTAATGGCAAAGTCGGTCCGGGCCTGATTCAGGGTATCGATCAACTCGCCCGAGATATTCCGGTTATAGCGAAGCTGGAAATTACCCGCGTACCGGTACCGTTTGTTATACGCCCCCGACGTACCCAGCCCCCAGCTACCCCGCGAGTAAATCTGCCCGGTAAACTGCAGACCAATGTTTTCGTTTACGGCCCAGTAGTAGCCCCCATCTCGTAGGTAGAAACCTCTGCCGTTGGGTTCTTCGCCGTACTGCGGCATCAGAATGCCGGAAACACCAATATCTTTTTTCTTTGGAAAGGGGAAAAAACCGAATGGCAGGCCAAGCGGCAACGGAATCTGGTTGATAACCAGATTGAACGGCCCCGACACGACTTGCTTATTATGTACGACTTTCAGCTTGGGCGCGTTAATATGAAAGTGAGGAACGGCCAGGTTACAGGTCGTATAAATGGAGCCACGGATATACAAATTATCTTCAGCATCTTTCTTAACGATTTTTCCCCTAATGTTTCCTTCCCCTTGTTGAGTAACAATTCCCTGAACAAGTGCCTTTTTGGTCTTAAAATTGTAGCGGATCTCTTTGGTATTATACTCCTCGCTGCGATCCTTGAAGATAGGTGTTCCTACCTCTTTTTTCGACGTTGAGTCGTACCGGCCGCGGGCAAATACTTCGTTGGTAGCCTGATTTAGCTTGATATAATCGGCTTTCAGCGAAATGTCACCGTACACTACTTCCGCATTACCCCATAGCTCAACGATTTGCCCGTTCACCTGACTCGAATCTTTCGATGAATAGCGAACGGTGGTCGCAAACTGGTCTTCGGGCGTCTTGGTGGTATCTTTTGAAAGTCGTAAACGGGTTGTGTCGCTGCCAGTAATACCGGTTATTCTAGTACCTGGCGTGCGTGACGTACCCGTTGCCGACGTACCTGATGGGCTGGTGGTAACCGGCTTGGACGGGGGTACGGGCAATGGACTTAACGGATTAGTGGGGCGATCCTGCGCGTGCAGAATGCCCGAAACTGCTGTTAAGAGCCACAGTAGCAGTGTATAATACGTTACCCGTAAAATAATATACGTGATTTTCGGTTCTATCAAAAATTACATTTGCCTCTGTTAACTGTCTTAACAGTGCACACAAAGTTACCTACGAACAATCACCCGATACTGCCTTGAATCGCAATTCGCTGTTAATTTTTATTAAACCCCTTACCCACATCCAGTCTGTTATGCTTGTTAAGATTATCCTACTTTGTGCCGTGCTGGTTCCGTTGCTGGCTGGGACGATGTTGCCCAAACCAGCCTGGCAGGATACCACAGGCCAGCAGCCACGCCCGGCAGGCAAAGCCAATCAGATTCGCACCGTTGTGCTCGATGCGGGTCACGGCGGAAAAGACCCCGGCACACACGGGCGATATGCTAAAGAGAAGACCACGAACCTGAAACTGGTTCTGGCCCTTGGCGCAAAAATCAAGGAGGAAATGCCCGGTGTTCGGGTAATCTACACCCGCACTACAGATCGTTTCATTGAATTAGCCGAACGGTCGGCCATCGCTAACCGGAACCGCGCTGATCTGTTTATATCGATCCATTGCAACGCCAACCCAACCTCGAAGGCTGTGCATGGTACCGAGACGTATACGATGGGTTTACATAAAACAGAAGGAAACCTCGACGTAGCGAAGCGCGAGAACGCCGTTATCCTCAACGAGACCAACTATCAGGAAACCTATAAAGGCTTTAACCCAAACTCGCCGCTGGCCTACATTATGCTGGCAAACTACCAGCATGCTTTTTTGGGTAGCAGCATCAGTTTTGCCGAAAAGGTGGAGCGTAATTTTCGTAGAGAGGCCGAACGGAGTAGCCGGGGCGTGAAACAGGCTGGTTTTCTGGTGTTGTGGCGCACTACCATGCCAAGCGTATTAATTGAAGCCGGTTACCTCACTAATGCAGATGAAGAAGATTTTCTGGCTTCGGAAGAAGGACAGGACCGCATTGCCGACGCTATCTACAAAGCCTTTGAACAATACAAACATGACATGGAAGGGGTGAATTAAGCCTTATCCCCTGAACCCTGAACCCCCTTTTGCCGGTTATACGTCGAAACGCATGTAGACGTGCGACGATTCTATTACACTATACATGAAACTCTCACAGGAAGCGAAGGTAGGTCTGCTGGCCCTGATCACGCTCACCATGTTCTTCTTTGGATTCAACTACCTGAAAGGAAGCAACATCTTCAAAAAGAATAAGCAGTTCACCGTTGTTTACACCAATGTTGATGGACTGACCACCTCAAACCCGGTTTTGCTTAATGGTCTGACTGTTGGTCGGGTTGCCAGAATTGATCTGCTACCTGAGCGAGGGAACCAACTCCTTGTTACCCTCGATATGAACAAGGACGTCGTTGTGCGTCAGGGGTCAAAAGCGATGCTGGCAGATGGAGGCTTGCTGGGCGGAAAAGTTATTCGTCTGGAACTGAACAAAGCTGGCAACGTCATGGACGAGGGCGAGTTAGTGGCGGCTAGTGAGCAGGGTATTTCATCGCTTATAAAAGAGAAGACGTTACCCGTACTAAGCAACGTTGACTCACTTACGCGGCGATTAAATGTTGTGGTTGCTTCGTTTGATCAGACGGCGGCGGTACTGAACCAGACCTTGCGCGGAGCGGGTACGGTTACAGGTACGTTGAATGAAGCACTGAACGAAAACCGGACTGGTCTGAAGCTGGCGTTGGCCAATGTAAATCAACTGTCGCGCTCACTGGATAAGACAACTCAGGAGTTAAGCCCGATCCTGACCAAAGCCTCAACATTCACTGATTCGTTGAATGCGCTGCAACTGCGGCAAACGCTCGGCAACGCCAACAAGTCGATTGATAATTTGCAGAAGTTGCTCGGAAATATCGAGAAGGGGCAGGGGTCACTTGGCAAGCTTACCACCGACGATTCGTTGTATGTGAACGTAAGCCGCACGGCGGGAGGTCTGGAAAAGCTGCTGACTGATTTCCGTCAGAACCCGAAGAAATACATCAACGTATCGTTCTCTGTGTTTGGCAAAAAGGACAAGCCGGTGGCGGGTAAACCGGGCTCAACGACCATTACTACGGTAACGACAACGATGGTTGATACGACGCGAAAGTAAATTTAGGGTATCACTTTGATTCCTATTAAGTTTCTGCTACTTTTGCACTCCCAATCGCGACAGTTTAGTAATAGACATAGAAGCGGGTGAAGGTCCGAAAGGAAACCACATCTGATTTAGTTAGCGGCAGCGGCGTTCCTTCGGGTACGTTGTGTTGCCCTGAAGAAGTCAGGTGTTCTAACGCCTGACTTCTTTTTTTGTGCTGAAAAACAAGCGGTTGCAATCACAGTCTATTTCCCGTACTTTTGCGGTCCGTTTCGGCGGCGGCACGGCGCTCCGTGATAGTTTAATCATTCTTTCACCTGCTTTTTAACAAACAGAAAATGTCTGGATTAATTGGTAAAAAGATCGGGATGACCAGTGTGTACAATGCGGACGGGCAGGCTCTGGCATGTACAGTAATTGAAACTGGTCCCTGTGTTGTAACCCAGGTCCGCACCAAGGACAAGGATGGCTACGAAGCTGTTCAGTTGGGCTACGGCGAAAAAAGAGAAAAAAACACCAACAAACCGATGTTGGGCCACTTCAAAGCGGCTAACACGACGCCTAAGCGGAAACTGGTTGAATTCAAAGAATTCGAGCAGTCATTCAACTTAGGTGATACGCTGCTTATTGGCGACGTATTCGGTGAGGGGGATTTCGTTGACATAGTCGGTACGGCTAAAGGTCGCGGTTTCCAGGGTGTAGTAAAACGCCACGGCTTCGGCGGTGTTGGCGGACAAACACACGGACAGCACAACCGGGGTCGTCACCCAGGTTCGATTGGTGCCTGTTCATTCCCTTCACGGGTGTTTAAAGGTCTGCGCATGGCGGGCCGGATGGGTGGTAACCGGGTTACGGTTCAAAACCTGAAAGTGTTACGTGTGTTGCCTGAGCAAAATCTGCTGGTTGTCAGCGGTTCGGTTCCAGGTGCCAAGAACTCATTCGTCATAATCGAGAAGTAAGCCGTCATGGAAGTTATCGTATATAACAGCAAAGGCGAAGACACCGGCAAGAAAGCTGAATTGTCTGACGCCATCTTCGGCATCGAACCGAACACGCACGCGATCTACTTGGACGTTAAGCAGCACCTGGCCAACAAACGGCAGGGTACGCACAAAACGAAAGAGCGTGCCGAGAGTGCCCACTCAACCCGTAAGATCAAGAAGCAAAAAGGAACGGGCGGTGCTCGTGCCGGTAGCCTTAAGTCACCCGTATTTGTGGGTGGTGGTACCATCTTCGGTCCTCGTCAGCGCGATTATTCGTTCAAATTGAACAAGAAGGTAAAAGCACTGGCCCGTCGGTCTGCTCTGGCTGCCAAAGCCCAGGCCAGCAACGTATCAGTACTGGAAAGCTTTACGTTCGAAGCACCCCGCACGAAAGATTACGTAGCGTTCCTGAACGCGCTGCAACTGACTGGCAAGAAGACCCTGTTAATTCTACCCGACGTAGATGTCAACTTGGTTAAATCAAGCCGGAACATTCAGAAAACCCGTGTGACAACTGCATCGCAGGTGAACACGTACGATCTGATGAATGCTGACCAACTGCTGATCAGCACGGAGGCTCTGGAGAAACTGCAAACCATCTTAGCGAACTAAATCATGGACGTGCTGAAAAGACCGATCGTAACCGAGAAGATGGCTGTGCTGAACAAGCTAGGTCAATATGCCTTCGCGGTAGATCCAAAAGCCAATAAAATTGAGATTGCAAGAGCTGTAGAACAACTGTACGGAGTGAACGTGACAAGCGTAAACACCATGCGGAAACTTGGCAAAAAGCGCTCGAAAAACATTAACGGACGGGTTGTTACAGGTCGTACGCCCCTCGTTAAGAAAGCCATCGTGACCGTCGCTGAAGGCGAAGTGATCGACATTTACGGAGATTTATAGCCTGACCCCATAGGCTGACAAACCGAACCATTATCATGGGCGTAAGAAAACTAAGACCAATCACCCCCAGCATGCGTGGTCGCGTGGCTCCTGATTTTAAGGAGTTAACTACCAGCAAGCCCGAAAAGAGCCTGTTAGAGCCCCTGAAAAAATCAGGTGGTCGTAACGACACAGGCCGTCGGACGATGCGCTACATTGGCGGAGGCCACAAGCGTATGTACCGGATTATCGACTTCAAACGCGATAAATTTGATATGCCTGCTACCGTTCTTTCGGTAGAGTATGATCCCAACCGCTCAGCGCGCATCTCTCTGGTGCAGTACGAAGACGGCGAAAAGCGCTACATCATTTCTCCGCAGGGGATTCAGGTAGGCCAGATCATTCAGTCAGGCGAAGGTGCATCACCCGACGTGGGCAATGCATTACCTCTGTTGAAGATGCCAATTGGTACCATCGTTCACAACATCGAATTGCAGCCAGGTCGCGGCGGTTCAATGGCTCGTTCGGCAGGTACGTATGCACAGCTGGTTGCTCGTGAAGAGCGGTATGCTGTCCTGCGGTTGCCATCTGGTGAAACCCGCCGCGTGCTGAACGTATGTTTAGCTACGGTTGGTACGGTGTCGAACGCTGATCACATGAACGTAACGATGGGCAAAGCCGGTCGGGTGCGTTGGTTAGGTCGCCGTCCACGGGTACGTGGTGTTGCCATGAACCCAGTCGATCACCCGATGGGTGGTGGTGAGGGTCGTGCATCAGGTGGTCACCCCCGCTCTCGGAACGGTCAGTTTGCCAAAGGTCAGAAGACCCGTAGCAAGAAGAACCCGTCTAATAAATTGATTATCAGCCGTCGTAAAAAGTAAGCAGTAAATGGCACGTTCCCTAAAGAAAGGCCCCTACATCGACTACCGCCTCGACAAGAAGGTGGAAGCGCTGAACGATACGGGCAAAAAATCGGTGGTTAAGACCTGGTCTCGCCGGTCTATGATTTCTCCTGATTTTGTAGGTCACACCTTTGCTGTTCACAACGGCAACAAGTTCATTCCGGTCTACGTGACGGAGAACATGGTGGGTCACAAACTGGGTGAATTCTCTCCTACCCGCAATTTCCGTGGTCACACGGCGAAGAAAGACAAAGGCAAACGGTAAAATCAGTTTACAGTTTTCAGTTTGTAGCGGTCCGCCGCCCGGTTTAGTTCGCTGGTAAACAAAACTGAAGACAGTAAACGGTAAACTGAAAACTTCTCAAAAATGGAAGCAATAGCTAAGCTTAAAAACGTACCTACTTCACCTCGCAAAATGCGGTTGATCGTCGATTTGATTCGTGGTCAGCGTGTGAGCCGGGCGTTGGGTATTCTGCGGTTTCAACCGCAAGCCGCTGCCGTTACACTGCAAAAAGTCCTTCTTTCAGCAGTAGCCAACTGGCAAGTGAAATACGAAGGTGAGCGCATCGAAGATGCCGACCTGTACATCAAAACGATTTTCGTTGATGGTGGTACGATGTTGAAGCGTCTGCGCCCGGCTCCGCAAGGTCGTGGTCACCGGATTCGCAAGCGGTCAAACCACATCACGCTGGTGATCGATAGTGCGGTTCCCGCTCTACCGACGATTGAAACCGCACCCGAAACATCTGAAAACGCGTAACTCGAATGGGACAGAAAATTAATCCAGTAGGTTTCCGGCTCGGCATCGTCAAAGGATGGGATTCGAGTTGGTACGGCGGCAAGGAGTTTTCAGACAAACTTGTTGAAGACCAGAAAATCCGTAAATACATCTCGGCTCGTATTCCGAAAGGAGCGATTGCCCGGGTTGTTATCGAGCGGACACTCAAGCGTATCACCCTGACGATTCACACGGCACGTCCGGGTATCGTGATCGGTAAAGGCGGCGGTGAAGTTGATAAGATCAAAGAAGAGCTGAAAAAGATCACGGGCAAAGATGTTCAGATCAATATCTTCGAGATCAAGCGCCCTGAAATTGATGCCAAACTGATTGGTGAAGCAATTGCCCAGCAACTGGAAGCGCGGATTTCATTCCGTCGTGCCATGAAGCAGGCCATCAACTCGGCTATCCGGGTAGGTGCTCAAGGCATCAAAGTAAAAGTATCAGGCCGCTTAGGTGGTGCTGAAATTGCCCGTTCAGAGCAATATAAAGAAGGTCGTGTTCCTCTACACACCATGCGTGCTGACATCGATTATGCCCTGTCTGAAGCTCAGACGGTATATGGCAAGATTGGTATCAAAGTATGGGTCTTCAAAGGTGAGCTGTACGGTAAGCGTGATTTGTCTCCTGCTGCACTGATGTCACAGGCTTCAGCCGGTGATCGTGCGGGTGGAAGCAATGACCGCGGCGACCGTCGTGGTCGTGACCGTGGCGATGAGCGCGGCGGTGACCGTGGTGGACGTGGTCGTAATGACCGTGGCGGTAACGCTGGCGGTGGTAATGATCGCGGAGGCAATAACCGTGGCGGAGCAGCCGGCGGCAACAATCGTGGTGGTGGCGGCGCAGGTCGTCCCGGCGGTGGTGGCGGCGGCGGTCGTCGATAGACATCAGCGAAACGTGGGGGCCTCAGCGACAACGTACCTGAATTAACCCACGATTCCTTAACTCACTCTAACAGCAATGTTACAGCCAAGAAGAACCAAGTTTCGCAAAATGCACAAAGGTCGCATCAAAGGACTCGCAACTCGCGGGTTTGAGATCGCCTTCGGAACATTTGGCATCAAATCACTCGAGCCAGGTCGTATCACGGCCCGGCAAATCGAAGCAGCTCGTATCTCAGTGACACGGGCGATGAAACGGGAAGGTCAAGTCTGGATTCGTATTTTCCCTGACAAGCCTATCACGAAGAAGCCCGCCGAAGTACGGATGGGTAAAGGTAAAGGTGCCCCTGAATATTGGGTAGCCGTTGTGAAGCCAGGAACGATCATGTTCGAAACTACTGGCGTACCCCTCGCTACAGCTCAGGAAGCACTGCGGTTAGCCGCTCAGAAACTTCCAGTACGCACGAAATTCGTCGTTCGTCGGGATTATATCGAAGAAGAGGCATAAACCACAGGAAGCCATGAAAAAAGGAGAAATCAAAGCCCTGTCGGTCGACCAGCTCGTTGAGCAGATCAGTGCCGAAAAATCGCAATTGCAGAAGCTAACCTTCGCCCATGCGGTATCTCCCATCGAGAACCCCATGCGTATTCGGGAAAGCCGCAAGCTAATTGCCCGGTTATACACGGAGTTGACCCAGAAGGAAAATCAGGCATAACCCGTTAGCTACGTATCGCAATGGAATCACAACAAGAGCAAACTCAGCCTGTAGCAGCAACACCAGCCGCCGCAGCACCAGTTGAGCGGAGTGCCCGGAAAGAACGGATTGGGAAGGTGACGAGCAATAAAATGCAAAAAACCATTACCGTTGCCGTTGACCGGAAAGAGAAGCACACCAAGTATGGCAAATTTATGACCAGCACCACTAAGTTCACGGCACATGACGAGAACAATGAGTGCGGTATCGGCGACACGGTTCGGATCATGGAGACCCGCCCGTTGAGCAAGAACAAGCGTTGGCGTTTAGTTGAAATCATCGAGAAAGCGAAGTAAGCAGCCATGGTACAGCAGGAATCAAGATTAGGTGTTGCAGATAACAGTGGTGCGAAAGAAGTACTGGTTATCCGCGTACTGGGCGGTACAGGCAAGCGCTACGCTTCATTGGGTGATAAGATCGTAGTTACGGTCAAAGCCGCCATCCCGTCGAGCAATATGAAGAAAGGCACGGTTTCTAAAGCCGTTGTCGTTCGGACTAAAAAAGAGGTACGTCGTAAAGACGGTTCATATATTCGCTTCGAAGACAATGCAGCGGTGTTACTGAACAACAACGATGAGCCGCGTGGTACGCGCATCTTCGGGCCTGTTGCCCGTGAACTGCGCGAGAAGCAATTCATGAAAATCGTTTCGCTAGCCCCCGAGGTTATCTAAACTAAGGCATCAGGATGGAAAAGAAGAAAACAGTCGTTCCGCACAAGTTCCATATCAAAACCGGCGATACCGTATTGGTTATCTCTGGTAATAGCAAAGGGCAACGGGGCGTCATCAAAGAAGTGATCCGGGAAAAAGATCGGGCGAAGGTGGAAGGCGTGGCAATGATCACGAAACACATCAAGCCAACGGCTCAAAATCCTCAGGGTGAACTGCGTAAAGAAGAAGGTACGATCCACATCAGTAACCTGATGGTCGTTGATCCTGCCACAGGTGAGCCGACCCGGACGGGCCGCCGCCTGAACGAGAAAGGGAAGTTGCAGCGTTTTTCTAAGAAGACGAACAACCTGCTTTAATCGGCTAATGTGTTCCAAAACACACTAAACGGACAAAGAAATGGCAAGCACGCCACGATTGAAAGATAAGTATGTAAACGAAGTGGCTGAACAACTCAAGCAGAAGTTTGAGTACAAGTCGGCCATGCAGGTGCCACGCCTGACCAAGATTGTTATCAACAAAGGCATTGGTGCCGCTGTTGCCGATAAGAAACTGGTCGACGTAGGTGTTGACGAATTGACAACGATCACCGGTCAGAAAGCCGTACCAACGTTGTCTAAGAAGGCCGTATCTAACTTCAAACTGCGGGAGAACATGCCCATTGGTGCGAAAGTTACGTTGCGCGGCGACAAAATGTACGAGTTCCTGGATCGTCTGACTACGGTGGCGCTGCCCCGCGTTCGTGACTTCAAAGGAATCAGCGACAAAGGGTTCGATGGTCGTGGTAATTATACCTTCGGCGTAAAAGAACAGATCATCTTCCCGGAAATCAGCATCGACAAGGTGGCCCGGATTTCAGGCATGGATATCACTTTTGTGACAACGGCAGAAACCGATGCGGAAAGCATCGAATTGCTGCGGGCTTTGGGTATGCCTTTTGCCAGCAACAAAAAATAAGTAAAACCAACCATGGCTAAAGAATCACTCAAAGCAAGAGAGCGCAAGCGGCAGGGTTTAGTCGCTAAATATGCGACAAAACGGGCTGCGCTGAAAGCGGCTGGCGACTATGTTGGCTTAGACAAACTGCCACGGAATGCCTCACCGGTTCGTCTTCACAACCGTTGCAAATTGACTGGACGCCCTCGTGGCTACATGCGCAAATTTGGCATTTCGCGTGTAACCTTCCGCGAGATGGCCAGCGCCGGTAAGATTCCGGGTGTAACGAAGGCAAGCTGGTAAGGTTTTATTTCTCAAACAGTTTCCGTACTTTTGCAAGCCTTTTTTAGAAACAGGCAAGCAAGTAACTCCTTGCAGAAATGAATACAGATCCGATAGCAGATTTTTTGACCCGTGTCAGAAACGCCATCCGTGCCAAGCACCGGGTGGTAGAGATTCCTGCATCAAATATTAAAAAAGAAATCACGAAAGTGCTTTTCGAAAAAGGCTTCATCCAGAACTACAAGTTCGATGAAACTGGTCCTCAGGGCACAATCAAGATTGCCTTGAAATATAACCCGACTACAAAACAGTCAGCTATTGTTGACTTGCAGCGGGTTAGCCGTCCGGGTCTCCGCCAGTATACAGGTGCTGCTACGCTGCCCCGTATTCTGAATGGACTTGGTGTCGCCATTGTGTCGACGTCGAAAGGCGTCATGACGGACAAAGAAGCCCGGACGCTTAACATAGGCGGCGAGGTGTTGTGTTACGTTTATTAATACCAAAGAAACACTATGTCACGCGTAGGGAATAAACAAATTGAACTGCCTGCAGCTGTTACCGTCTCAGTGGATGCTGAGAATGTAGTAACAGTGAAAGGCCCTAAAGGCAGCCTGACTCAGGCTATCGACCGTGATATTTCGGTATCATTGGAAGATGGTCTTGTCAAGGTTACGCGCCCAACTGAGCAGAAACGGCATAAGGCCCTTCACGGCCTGTATCGTGCGCTGGTGAACAACATGGTTGTAGGCGTAAGCACTGGTTTCAAAATTGATCTGGAAATTATTGGTGTAGGTTACAAAGCCTCCGTTGTCAATAATATTCTTGAATTGAACCTGGGCTATTCGCACAACATCTTCCTCGCGATTCCTGCTGAGATTAAGGCAACGGCAATCACCGAGAAAGGTCAGAACCCGAAGGTTATCCTGGAAGGAACTGACAAGCAGTTGATCGGTGACGTGGCTGCCAAAATTCGCTCACTCCGTAAGGTTGAGCCATACAAAGGAAAAGGTATCCGCTTCGTTGGTGAAGTGGTTCGCCGGAAAGCTGGTAAATCAGCAAGTAAGAAGTAATAAGCGCCCATTTGGTCGGTATCAAATAAAATGGCAGCAACTAAGCAAGCAAGACGTCAACGGATCAAGTTCGGTATCCGGTCGAAAGTATCCGGTTCGCCCTCGCGTCCCCGTCTATCTGTATTTCGCTCGAACAAAGCGATTTACGCCCAAATCATTGATGATGAAGCCGGAAAGACCCTAGTGTCTGCTTCGTCAATGGAATTGAAGACCGAAGTGAGCGGTTTCACAGTCGAAACGGCGAAGAAGGTCGGTCAGCGGTTAGCCGAGAAGGCCGCCGCCCAGAATGTACAGTCGGTGGTTTTTGACCGGAACGGCTATTTGTATCACGGCAAGGTGAAAGCCCTGGCTGACGGTGCCCGTGAGGGTGGCCTCAATTTCTAAGAGAATGGTATCGAACGTAAAACCGTCAAAAGTAAACGAGGCTGACCTGAAGGAGCGCGTAGTAGCGATCAACCGGGTAGCCAAAGTAGTAAAAGGTGGTCGTCGCTTCAGTTTTGCGGCCATCGTAGTTGTTGGTGATGGCAACGGCGTAGTAGGGTATGGATTGGGTAAGGCGAACGAAGTAACAGACGCAATTACCAAAGGTGTTGAAGATGCAAAGAAAAACCTGTTCCAGGTTCCTTTGCTGAAGCGCACTGTTCCACACGAAATGGAAGGTCGTTTCGGCGGCGGTTTCGTGTTGGTTAAGCCAGCCGCTCCTGGTACAGGTGTTATCGCTGGCGGTGCCATGCGTGCCGTATTGGAAAGCGCAGGTATCCACGATGTACTGGCAAAATCAAAAGGTTCATCGAATCCGCACAACGTAGTGAAAGCTACGATTGACGCGCTGATCAAGATGCGCTTGCCTCACCAGGTTGCCTTCCAGCGTCAGGTGTCACTGAAGAAAGTATTCAACGGTTAATCGCGACGAAACATGGCACAGGTACGTATTACTCAGGTGCGCAGCACCATCAAACGCCCAAAAACTCAGAAGCTGGCTATCCAGTCACTGGGTTTAGGCAAGATCAACCGGAGCATTGTGCTGGACTACAATCCATCTATTGCTGGCGTCATCCGTAAGGTTGAGCACCTGGTTACAATTGAACATCTGGCCTAAGCCAGTTACTTTTTTAACTAAAACTGACAATGAATCTCAGTCACATTAAGCCGGCAAAAGGGTCAGTTAAGCAGCGCAAGCGAGTCGGTCGCGGTCAAGGTTCCGGAATGGGCG
This sequence comes from uncultured Fibrella sp., assembly GCF_964250085.1. Lineage (NCBI taxonomy): Bacteria > Pseudomonadati > Bacteroidota > Cytophagia > Cytophagales > Spirosomataceae > Fibrella > uncultured Fibrella sp. Next base: position 270,514 of record NZ_CAXUEC010000008.1, read on the forward strand.
GAACATCGACCCGTGGCCACAAAGGTGCTCAATCACGCTCTGGCTACAGCCGTAAGTTAAGTTTTGAAGGTGGTCAGATGCCCCTTCAGCGCCGCTTACCTAAATTCGGATTTACTAACCCAACTCGGGTCGAGTATAAGCCTATTAACCTGGATACGCTGCAGGAACTAGCTACATCAGCTAACCTGACAACCATCGACTTTGCCGCTCTGCGCGAGCATGGTTTAGCTGGCAAAAGCGATCTCATCAAGGTGTTGAGCCGTGGTGAAGTAACATCAGCTTTAGACGTATCGGCCCACGGTTTCTCTTCAGCCGCTAAAGAGGCTATCGAAAAAGCAGGTGGTAAAGTAACCGTCATTGAGCGGATTGCTAAAAAAGAGTCTGCGATTTAACCATTGGTAGCCGCGAACGACTTGTATGAACCGTTTCATAGAGACTATTAAGAATATCTTTTCAATCGAGGAGTTGAGGACACGTATCCTCAACACTCTTTTGTTTATAACGGTCTTCCGGCTGGGTACGCACATTGTGCTTCCCGGTGTCGATCCGGCCCGTTTAAACCTGCGCCCTCAGGGGTTGCTCGGTCTGCTGGATACGTTCTTAGGTGGTGCTTTTAGTAAAGCATCCATCTTTGCGTTGGGTATTATGCCCTATATCTCGGCCTCAATTGCCATTCAACTGCTGACTCTGGCGTTACCTTACTTCCAGAAAATGCAGAAGGAAGGAGAGTCAGGTCGTAAGAAACTGAACCAAATCACCCGGGTCTTGACAATTTTCGTCACCGCGGTTCAGGCGATTACATACATCCGTACAACGATTCCTGCTGATGCGCTATTCATTGACCGGACGCTGTTCACCATTGCTGCCGTATTCATCCTCACGGCTGGTACTATCTTCTGCATGTGGCTGGGTGAGCGGATTACCGACAAAGGAATCGGCAACGGTATCTCGATGATCATTATGATCGGGATCGTGTCACGGCTTCCAGGTGCTATCTATGGTGAAGCCCTTTCGCGGGGTACGTCGCAGATCTTTATCTTCTTCATCGAAATGGTTGGTCTGTACTTCGTAATCATGGGTGCTGTGTTGCTTACGCAGGCAGTACGTCGTATTCCGATTCAATATGCCAAACAGGTTGTTGGAAATAAGGTCGTAGGTGGTCAACGCCAGTATCTGCCGTTGAAACTAAATGCCGCTGGTGTAATGCCAATCATCTTTGCCCAGGCACTGATGTTCATTCCCGGCTTCGCTTTTGGGCTAGGTGCTGAGAAGAGTGAGACAATGGCTTCCTTGTATAACACCTTCCAGGACTATACTTCTTGGCAGTACAACTTGTTGTTCGCCTTTCTGATTATCGTCTTTACGTTCTTCTATACAGCAATCTCGGTTAACCCGGTACAGATTTCTGACGATATGAAGCGTAGCGGCGGTTTCATTCCTGGCGTTAAACCTGGCTTGTCTACTTCGGAATATATTGGAACGGTACTCGACCATATTACCCTACCTGGCGCTGTAATGTTAGCGATTGTGGCTATCCTTCCTTCATTAGCCAGCCAGTTGGGTATGACATCTAGTTTTGCTTCTTTCTTTGGCGGAACATCCTTGCTGATCATGGTTGGCGTTGTATTGGATACGCTACAACAGATTGAGAGCTATCTGCTGATGCGTCGTTACGAAGGGTTGATGAAATCAGGTCGTGTAAAAGGCCGCACAGAAGGCGTACCCGCTTAAGACGAAGTATGATTACGTTACGCAGCGACGAAGAAATTGAGATCATCCGGGCGAACGGGCAGGTGCTTGGCAAAACACATGCTGAAGTAGCCAAGCTGATTCGCCCGGGGATTACAACCAAGGAACTTGACACTGTTGCTCAGACGTTCATTAAGGATAATGGGGGCATTCCCTCGTTTCTCGGTTTCAATAATGGCACAGCCACCCGTTTTCCAGGCGCACTGTGTATTTCCGTTAACGAAGTGGTTGTGCACGGATTTCCGACCAGCTACGAGTTGAAAGAAGGAGACATAATTTCGGTCGATTGTGGCGTTTTTCGGAATGGGTATCATGCCGATAGTGCCTATACGTACCCAGTTGGTGAAGTTGCCCTGGGCGTTCGAAAATTATTGATGCGTACAAAGGAGTCACTGTATGTTGGCACTGCGAAAGCTATTGATGGCAACCGGATAGGTGATATAGGCTACGCTATTCAGTCGTATACAGAGCATTTCGGTTATACAGTGGTGCGTGAATTGGTTGGTCACGGTGTTGGACAGTCATTGCATGAAGAACCCCAGGTACCTAACTACGGTAAACGTGGGCAGGGTGTAAAATTGAAAGAAGGCATGGTGCTGGCAATTGAGCCCATGATCAATTTTGGTAAGAAGGGCGTCATACAGGAGCGTGATGGCTGGACAATACGAACCAGTGATCGCAAGCCATCGGCGCATTTTGAGCATACCGTAGCAGTTCGTAAGGGAAAGGTTGATACACTGACAACGTTCGAGTACATCGAAGCAGTAACGGCTGGAACCAGTATGGAAATCGAGTTGAGTGCCGCAGCAGCGGCTTAACGTCTATATGGCAAAACAGAATTCGATTGAACAAGATGGCGTGATTCTCGAAGCATTATCAAATGCGATGTTTCGGGTTGAGTTAGCCAACAAGCATGAAGTGATTGCACACATCTCGGGTAAGATGCGGATGAACTACATCAAAATCTTACCTGGTGACCGTGTTAAGTTGGAGATGTCGCCTTATGATTTGAGTAAGGCGCGAATTGTGTACCGTTACAAGTAAACAGGCAAGCAACCATGAAGGTTAAAGCGTCAATTAAAAAGCGCAGCGTAGACTGCATCGTGATCCGGCGGAAAGGGAAGCTGTACGTGATCAACAAGAAGAATCCCCGTTACAAACAAAGACAAGGTTAAGCATGGCACGTATTGCAGGTGTTGACATCCCCGATAAGAAGCGCGGCGCTATTTCGCTGACGTACATCTATGGTATCGGTCGGAGCGCAGCAAAAACGATCCTGGCAAAAGCTGGTATCGACGAAAACAAAAAGGTTGCTGAGTGGAATGACGAAGAGTCTACGGCTGTTCGTAACGCTATCAGCGAAGAGTTTAAAGTTGAAGGTGCGCTGAAGTCAGAAGTGCAACTTAGCATCAAACGGTTGATGGACATCGGTTGCTACCGTGGATTGCGTCACCGGAAAGGTCTGCCAGTTCGTGGTCAGAAAACCAAGAACAACTCACGGACCCGGAAAGGAAAGCGTAAGACGGTTGCCAACAAGAAGAAAGCAACGAAATAAGTAAATGGTCATTAATTGAGATGTCATTTATGGTCAATAGCTAATCATTTATCGTTTTAAGCAATGCTTTCGACAAATGGACAACTCATGACAACAAATGATCACTTCACTAAAATGACGATTATCTAAGCAAATGGCACAAGCAAAACGTAAAGACAAAGCTAAAAAGCGGGTCGTCGTAGTTGAGTCAGTGGGTCAGGTACACATCCGGGCTACGTTCAACAACATCATCATTTCGATCACGAACATGAACGGTCAGGTTATCTCATGGGCATCTGCCGGTAAGATGGGCTTCCGTGGCTCGAAGAAAAATACCCCCTATGCAGCCCAAACAGCTGCACAGAACTGCGCACAGGTTGCCCATGAACTGGGTATGCGGAAAGCAGAAGTGTTTGTAAAAGGCCCGGGTGCCGGACGTGAGTCGGCCATTCGGACTGTACAAAACACGGGTATCGAAGTGACTACAATCCGTGATATTACCCCGCTGCCCCATAACGGTTGCCGCCCTCCAAAACGTCGGCGCGTGTAGTATTGGTTAAAGTTGATTGCAATCATTTGGCATCGTAGTAGCTATTACAGTCAGGTTATTGCCGCAGCAATGAATACGGTTGGGCGACATTCAGTTGTGTCTGATCTCTTTTTCACATTATTCATTTCTTATAATGGCACGTTATATTGGCCCAAAAGGCAAAATTGCCCGTAAGTTTGGGGAGGCTATCATTGGCCCTGTCAAAGCCTTACAAAAGAAAAATTACGCGCCCGGTATGCACGGACGTGGCCGGAAGCGGAAGACCTCAGAATACGCTGAGCAGCTTCAGGCAAAACAGAAAGTGAAGTACATCTACGGAATCCTGGAGCGTCAGTTCCGTGGGCTATTCCACCGTGCTGCCGTCAAAGAGGGTATCACTGGTGAGAACCTCCTGAAACTTTGCGAAGCCCGTCTCGATAACACTGTCTATCGTATGGGTATTGCTACCACCCGTCGGGCTGCCCGTCAGTTGGTGGCTCATAAACACATCACTGTTGATGGAGAAGTTGTGAACATCGCCTCATACTCTCTGAAACCTGGTCAGGTTATCGCCGTTCGCGAAAAATCTAAGTCGCTCGAAGCCATTACAACCAGCTTGTCTGCTCGTAATGCAAAGCGGTTTAACTGGCTGGAGTGGGATCAGCAGCAATTAGCTGGTACGTTTATCAGCTTTCCTGAACGCGATCAAATTCCTGAGAACGTCAACGAGCAATTGATCGTTGAATTGTACTCTAAGTAATAAATGAGTACAGTTGGTTGAAGCTGTTGGCAGTTTATCTGCGAACTACTTTGGCCAACTGTAGTCTTAATTTTAGGCTGTTAACCACGAAAAGGTATGTCTATATTAGCTTTCCAAATGCCCGATAAAGTCGTAATGGAAAAAGCCGACGACTTTCACGGTGTATTTGAGTTTAAGCCTCTCGAAAAGGGATATGGCGTTACGATTGGAAATGCTTTACGCCGCATACTGTTGTCGTCACTGGAAGGTTACGCCATCACGAGCGTCAAGTTTCCGGGCGTACTCCATGAATTCTCTTCGATTGAGGGAGTTGTTGAAGATGTAACCGAAATTATCCTGAACCTGAAAATGGTTCGGTTTAAGAAGGTTAACGATATGGTCGACAACAAGATTACGGTAAACATCAAAGGGCAGTCGGTACTTAAAGCTGGTGATATCAGTAAAGCAACGGCTTCATTTGAAGTGTTGAACCCTGATCTGGTCATCTGTAACATCGACAATACACGCGACCTGGAGATGGAAATCTTCGTTGAAAAAGGTCGTGGGTACGTACCTGCAGATGAGCCTCGTGCCAACGAATTGCCATTTGGTCATATTCCAATCGATGCGGTTTACACACCGGTGAAGAATGTGAAATTTGGCGTTGAGAACACGCGGGTTGAGCAAAAGACGGATTACGAGAAGTTGGTTCTCGATATCGAGACCGACGGGTCAATCCATCCGGAAGAAGCACTGAAAGGTGCTGCTCATATCCTGATTCAACACTTTATGCTGTTCTCGGATCAAACGATGACGTTTGACACCGTGAAGCCTGAGGAAGACAATGTCGTTGACGAAGAGATGCTGCACATGCGTAAGCTGCTCAAAACGTCACTGGCTGATCTGGATTTGTCTGTACGTGCCTACAACTGCCTGAAGTCTGCTGAAGTGCGGACACTGGGCGATCTGGTACGTCTGGAGATTTCAGATATGATGAAGTTCCGCAACTTTGGTAAGAAGTCGCTGACTGAATTAGAGCAATTGGTTGCTGACAAAGGTCTGACCTTCGGTATGGACGTTGTGAAATATCGGTTAGACGAAGAATAAGCTCAGTTTGCCGTTTACCGTTTGAAGTTTGTCACTTCGAACGTCGAACGACAAACGACAAACTACTACAATGAGACACGGTAAAAAAGATAATCACCTCAGCCGGACCCATTCGCACCGCGACGCAATGCTGTCGAACATGGCCGTTTCGCTGATTATGCACAAGCGGATTGAAACAACGGTTGCGAAGGCGAAAGAGCTTCGTAAATACGTTGAGCCGATCCTGACGCGTGCCAAAGAAGATAACAACCAGAATCGTAAGGTTGTCTTCCAGTCACTGAACCACAAAGAAGGCATGAAGGAGTTGTTCGGCGTTGTGTCGGACAAGATCGCTTCTCGTCCCGGCGGATACACCCGCATCATCAAACTGGGCAACCGGAAAGGTGACGCGGCTGAAACCTGCCTGATCGAACTGGTTGACTTTAACGAAACACTGCTGGCCGCTGCTGCTGAGCAAACTGCAACCAAAACTCGTCGTAGCCGTCGGGGTGGTGCAGGTCGTGGTGCTGCTGGTGCAACTGATGCGGCTCCTGTAGCTGTAGTCGCTGACGAAACTCCTTCGGCCGAAGTGGTTGAGGAAACGCCAGCCGCAGTTGTAGAAGAGGCTCCTGTAGCCGAAGAGGCACCAGTAGTTGAAGCCACATCAACTGATGAGGCTCCTGCTGCTGACGAAGCAAAGGATGACGAAACAAAGCCCGCTGCTGAATAGTGAGAAGTCACTCGTCATAAAGAAATGGGGTTAGCCGGTTATCGGTTAACCCTTTTTTTTAACCAAAAACACCAATTATACCCTCATGACACGCCCTCAACAACCCGAAGCGTTACTGGTTTTGCAGGATGGTACTGTTTTTAAAGGTTTTGCATTAGGCAGAACTGGCACGGCTGGTGGTGAAATTTGCTTCAACACAGGCATGACCGGATACCAGGAAATCTATACCGATCCGTCCTACTTTGGCCAGGTGATCGTCAACACGACGTCGCACATTGGCAATTATGGTATCCAGTTGGGTAGCGAAGAAGAGTCGGCTGGCGTAAAAATTCGAGGGATGATCTGTAATTTCTTCTCGCCGACCTATTCACGTCATCTTGCCGATGGGTCATTGCAACAGTATTTCGAGAAGGCCAACATTGTTGGTATTCACGGAATCGATACGCGCCAGCTTGTACGCCACATTCGCGATAAGGGGGTGATGAACTGCATTATTTCCTCGGTCATTTTAGACGCTGATGTACTCCGCGCTGAGCTAGCCAACGTACCTGACATGGAAGGGCTGGAACTGTCGTCGGAGGTTTGTACACAGGCAACCTATGAATTGGGTCAGCAGGACTCGCGTTTTCGGGTGGCTGTACTCGATCTGGGCGTTAAAAAGAGTATCGTGCAAAACTTGGCCGATCGGGGGGCGTATTGCAAAGTATTTCCGGCAAAAACATCGTTTGCCGATCTACAGGCGTTCAATCCAGACGGTTACTTTATCTCAAACGGTCCCGGCGATCCGGCGGCTATGCCTTATGCAGTAGAGACCGTAAAGCAGGCGCTGGATACGGAAAAGCCACTATTCGGTATTTGCCTGGGTCACCAGATCCTGTCGCTTGCCAGTGGCATTGGCACCTACAAGATGCACAATGGGCATCGTGGCCTGAATCATCCGGTGAAAAACCTGATTACGGGCTTGTGCGAGGTGACGTCGCAGAACCACGGTTTCGCCGTCGTCGCTGATGAGGTGATGGATCACGCCAACGTGGAGGTCACGCACATTAACCTGAATGATAAGACCATCGAAGGAATTCGTCGGAAAGATAAACCAGCGTTCTCGGTACAGTATCACCCCGAAGCATCGCCTGGACCACACGATTCGCGCTACCTGTTTGATGATTTTGTGAAACTGATGCAGTAGCGTAATATCTATTGATTCCTCTTTTTCGTAAAGCCGACGCCTCAACGGCGTCGGCTTTTTCGTTAGTAAGTCCTATGTCATCCACTACCAAACGCTTTCTCTTTTTTGGGCTGGGCCTACTGCTGATCAACGCGCTCTCCGCTTTTGTGTACACCCGCGTTGACCTCACCGAAGACAAGCGGTACACGCTGTCGGGCGGTACGCGTCAACTGTTGGGTACGTTGCCTGCCCGTGTGCATGTCGATGTGTTTCTGACGGGAAAGCTACCGCCGGGATTCAAGCGGTTGGAAACGGCTGTTCGCGAAACCTTGAGCGAGTTTGAGGCCGAAGCGGGCAGTAAGATCACTTATCGCTTTATCGATCCTATCACAGGTACGTCGGAAGAGCAGATGCAGCGGCTCGACCGGCTGGCGAAGCTGGGTTTGCAGCCAACCAACCTATTCGCCAGTCAGGGGGGTACCCGCACCGAACAGTTGATTGTTCCGAGTGCAGTCATCAGCTACGAAGGCAAAGAAGCAGGCGTATTGCTATTGAAAGGGAATAAGGACGCTACGCCCGCCGAGCAGTTGAATCAGTCGTACGAAGGGGTAGAATATCAACTGGCAGCGGCTATTCGTCGGTTAACCCAGCCGGAGGGAAGCCGACGGCGCGTTGGCCTTGTGTTTGGTCATACGCAGGTACCGCCCGAACGCTTTTCAGACCTGCTGGCTACTATTCAGGAGCAGTACGATCTATTCTTTGTTGACCTGAAAAAGCCGGGGCCTGTTGAAGGTGTTGATGCGTTACTGATTTTAAAGCCAGATCAGCCGTTTGCCGAAAGCGACGTGTTCAAGATGGATCAGTATGTGGTGAAGGGGGGCAAAGCGCTTTTCTTCGTGGATGGCCAGCGCGTCGACAGCGTAAGTGCGCAAGGCTCGTATGCGCAGCCGATGCCGTTGGGGCTGGATGATCTGTTCTTCAACTGGGGGGCGCGCATTAATCGTAATGTGATCAAAGACCTGACATGTGGTGTAATTCCGCTGAATGTGGGTACGTTGGGTGATAAACCGAATGTGCAACTGGTGCCCTGGCGATTTTATCCGGTGTTGAACTCCTTTGGCGATAGCCCTATAACCCGGAACATGGATGCCGTTTCCAGCCGCTTTCTGAGCACGATGGATACCGTACGAACAAAAGGGATTAAGAAGACGGTACTTCTGAAAACATCACCTTATACCACGGCGCTAAACTTGCCAGCCCTTATTTCGTATAATGAAGCCCGGCAGCAGCCTGACCCGGCTACGTATACAGGCGGCGTTAAAATTGCAGGCGTATTGCTGGAAGGTCCATTCAACTCCCTGTTTGCTAACTTACTGCTGCCTGATTCACTGGCTCAGGGTTTTAAAGCAAAGGCCGCGGCAGGTAAGGTACTCATCTGTGCCGACGGTGATTTGGTGGTAAACGATGTCGATTACAAACGTAAAGCGCCATTGCCGCTCGGGTACGACCGGTTTTCCCAAAAACAGTTCGCCAATAAGGAGTTCGTACTGAACGCTATCGACTACATGGTTGACCCCGAAGGCTTGATCATGGCCCGTACCCGTGAGGTGCCGTTACGGCCCCTCGACGCCGTGAAAGTGGGGCAGGAACGTACCTGGTGGCAGACAATTAACGTACTCGGCCCACTGGGATTACTAACTATTGGTGGCCTGATTTGGCACCTAATTCGTCGCCGTCGATACGCTGCTTAATCAAGCTGACGTTAGGCAGAAAACATGAATTGCGGCTTAGAAAAAGCCTCTTTTTTTGTTACTTTTGTTCAAATACACAAGAACTTACTGACGCCTCCCGCGTATGAAATTCATCGTCTCCTCGTCCGTTCTGCTCAAGAACCTGATGAACATCAATGGGGTGGTTGCGACCAACCCGATCGTACCGATTCTCGAAAATTTTCTGTTTCGTATAGAAGACGGTACATTGACCGTAACAGCGTCGGACCTGCAAACCACCATGACGACGCAAATCCCCGTGGATGCGTCAGAAACCGGTGCTATTGCTATTCCGGCTAAGCTGCTGCTCGATACGCTGCGGAGCTTGCCTGAGCAACCAATTACGGTTAATATCAACACAGATACATTTGGTACTGAAATTCTGACAGATAACGGCCGGTTCAAACTGTCGGGCGAGAATCCAATCGATTTTCCGAAGATCCCCGCCGTTAACAAAAATCAATCGGTCGAATTATCGTCGGATGCGTTGCTGAGTGCGGTAAATAACACGGCATTTGCTACCAGCACGGATGATCTTCGTCCGGCTATGACGGGTGTATACCTGCAACTGAACAGCGACAATGCAACGTTCGTAGCCACCGACGGACATCGGCTGATTCGCTACCGTCGCACCGACATTCAGACATCGGCCAGTACGTCGCTGATCATTCCCCGGAAGGCGCTCTCGTTGCTGAAGACATCGTTGCCAGAAGGCGTTGATGTGAAGGTCGAACTAAGCCAGGCAAATGCTTCTTTCGTATTCGGGTCAACGCAACTAATCTGCCGCCTGATCGACGAGCGGTTCCCTGATTATGAAAACGCGATTCCGACCAACAATACAAACGTAATGACCATTGGCCGGGCCGATCTGCTGAATTCACTGAAGCGGATCATGATCTACGCCAACCGCACAACCCACCAGATCCGGTTGTCGATGAAGGCCAATAGCCTAACCATTTCTGCCGAAGACCTCGATTATTCGAACGAAGCCAACGAAAAGCTGCTGTGCGAATATGAAGGCGACGATATGGAAATCGGTTTCAACGCCAAATTGATGGCGGAGATGCTGAGCAACCTGAGCGCCAAAATGATTTCACTCGAAATGTCGGCCCCAAACCGCGCGGGCTTGATCATTCCGGCCGATAAGGAGGAGAACGAAGAGATTTTGATGCTGGTGATGCCTGTTATGCTCAATACATATGCGTAAGCCGTCAACGATTTTCCGACTATAAAAAATGCCCTGGCTTATAAACCAGGGCATTTTTTATAGTCGGAAAATGAGAAAAGTCTTCAGGAACGTACCTGGACAGTTAAAAAAAAGGCGTTCAGGTAAAGAAAGGAAAGGATCTAGGAATAGGAAACTGTACGTATGCAAATGTACGAAGTAGGATAATAGAAAGATATAATTGCGCTAAAATGTTAGTGTGCTAATTTATTTAACGTATAGCAAATCTGTTTATTTACTAGAGCTTTACTTGTTCCATCCGTTAAGTTGCCCATAGTCAACTCATAGACAAACCCTTCCTGCAAATCGCTCAGGGATAAAGAAACGGTTCGCCGATCAACCGACAGGCGGGCCGACTGAACGGGTACGTTGGCTGTGTTCATCTCTGGAGACCCATAATCAGCGTGGTATGTATATTGGTAGCGGCGGCAGGCATAATTCGCCACATTTGTCGCGTCAGTCTCAGCAAGCGGCATTGTAAACGTCAGATCAAAACCGGTAGGCGTGAGGTGCATGGCGGTGATATCCAAGAACTGACCGCCTTTGTAGCGAATTCGCTGAATACCACGGGCGCCTACCCAGCCATGATCAGTCTGACCCAGATAAAGGCTTCCGTCGGGACTAAAAGCCAGTCGGTGATTACCAATTCGCATACCTGCTTTAGCGAAAAACGGGATGCAGGCGCCCTGTGTTTGGCCACCAACATCTTCCAGTAACACGCGCAACAGGTGTGGGTAATCCATGTCGCCTACAAATGTCTGGTTTGCGAACGGGCCAAACAGGCCATTCGTGTTGTCAACTACGGGTTGCGTGGGCGAATGAGCCATTCGATTATGCGGGAATGCCACCGATTCGCGGGTGCGCATGCTGTCGAGTGTACTCACGGGTAATTTGGTTGGATCGACGTCCGGGAAGCCGTCTTTCCAGACCAGACTTGATACGTGCCCGTAGAAGTTACCCGGCTTGACCACGTAGAGCTTGCTGGTACCCAGCCAATCGCCCTGGTTATCGGTAACGAGCAGTCGGCCCCTGGCGTCGAAACAAATACCGTCTGGCGAACGAAAACCCAGTGCGTAGGGAATTGTCTTGCCAGATGGCGTGATCTGCATAACCCAACCGCGATAGGGCACGCAGGAGTACATCCGCCCCTGACGCCCCAGTGAATCATACTGGCCCCGGAGCTTCTGGCGAATACCGGCCCCGTTGGAAGCGGCATTCAGACTGATGTACAGATTGCCTTTGATATCGCGAATAGGTCCAAAAGCAAATTCGTGGTAATTGCCGGTCATGCCGAATTGATCGGATACTGTTTCGTATTTATCAGCTACGCCATCGCCGTTCGTATCGGTGATTCTGGTTAGTTCGGGGCGTTGCATGACCAGTAATTCGCGATTGCTAATGGCAAGTACGCCTAGCGGATCGTGAAGGCCTTCGGCAAAAACGCGCCACTGCTTTGTCTTGGGCGAATACAGCATCACCTCGCCCCGATGGAAACAGGCTGCCAGTCGCCCATCGGGCAAGAAAGCAAGGGCACCTGTTTCTGCGACAAGCCCAGCCGGGGTTGGAATGGTTTCGACTTCGTAGTAATCGGTGATTGTGTCGCCGGGTGTTGTCAGCAGGGTAGCCGCAACTAACAGAGTTGAGAGCATAGGTACGTTAGTTGACAGTAAGTGTTATGAGGCGGGTGCCGGGGGCGAGTACCAGCCAGCCGTTTTCGATGCGCCCAACCGACGCTCGATACCTATTAGCCACATCGCCCAGTCGGAAGCGAAGCGGTTTAGTAGACGGGCCAATCATAAAACGCCGCGTTAAGCCTCGCTTTCCCGGAGTTGGTTTTGTCAATTCGCGAACCGTTATTCCATCAATAGAATAACTAAACTCGGGGTAACGATTCACCAGTTCGTAGCCTTTAAAGCGAATGGCTGCCGGTTTTTGCCCTGCTATCTGCCAGGGCGAATTGAATGTAGAGTCACGGAAGTACAGGTTACCGATGATCTTGGTGAGGCGTTGACCTTTGCCTTCCCATTGCTCGCTATTATCGACAAAGCCACCTTCCCAAGCGTAGCGAAGCTGGCAGGTTGTGGCGTCCCAGCAGTAGGATTGATTTGGTCCACCGTTCAAACTGGGCAATCCAACCGCAATAGCTGCCGGGCTGGCATCGGGCATAAACGTGCGGTAAACGGCCGGTAGCTGAAGCATATATGGATGAACGGCGGGCGCGTGGTGGGTGTGCTCGTTGCCAGTGAGGGCCGCCTGCGGCAGGTTCGGATCGTTCTCGATAGGCGGCAGTTTCGCTGGCCTGCCTGTTACATACAACATACCGTACATGATCGACCCGTGGCCTGGGTACGTGCATACGTACGAAAAATCGCCTTCTTCGGCGAGTCGTAGCCGGAGTGTATCCCGTTCGTCAGGGTTTAGCAGGTGCGTATGGGCCACCACGTCGGGCAAGTTGGGAACAAAGTTTTTCGTCGGGCCCGACTGACCCATCGCCAGAGCAAACTCAACCACGCGAGCGCGAGTGTTGGGCTGCGTAACGACCAAATTATGTGCCATGTCATCGTCATTCTGCACAATCAGCATGAGCCGGGTACGTGGTTTTAGCACCAGTCGCTTTTCGCTGAATTGTAATCCCTCTACCGCTTTAATGGTGATGATGGTGTCGGGTGCGGAACTGAATGTCGACTGCGAGCGGGCGGATTGGCTCGCAAGAAATAGCAGCAAGAAAAAGCCAGGTAGTAAGAGGCGCATCGTATATAAACGTGTGCAAGTAGAAGCATAGACTCGCTTCGATTTACTACAACCTATCAGTTAGACAAGCTTGTACCAAAAACCCCCGAACGAAGCCGTTCGGGGGTTTGAAAATCGAATCACTACCGAATCAAGCGGCTGTTTCAACCAGTGTCGGATAGTCTGTGTACCCCTTTTCGCCGGGCGTATAAAAGGTGCTGAAGTCGGGCTGAGCCAGATCGGCACCGTTTTGCATGCGCGCTACCAGATCAGGGTTGGCAATAAAGGGCCGACCAAAAGCGATAAGCTCAGCTTTATCATCGGCCACTGTGGCCTCGGCACGGGCAGCATCGTACCCGCCAGAGAGAATCAACGTACCTGTGAACGCCTTGCGTATGGCTTCCACAATCTGTTTATCTACCGCCGGAGCGCCCATCGACTCGTGATCGACAAGGTGTACATAGGTAACAACGCCATTCAGCTTTTCGGCTACGTGCAGCGCAATCGCGTCGTACTCGGGCGAATAAGGCATATCGTTGAAGACGCCATAGGGAGACAACCGAATCCCCGTTTTCTCGGCACCAATGGCGTTCGATACGGCCGTGGCCAACTCGATGGCAAACCGGGCGTAGTTTTCGGTAGAACCGCCATATTCGTCGGTGCGCTGGTTGGTTGTTGGGCGCAGGAACTGTTCGACCAGATACCCATTCGCACCGTGAATTTCAACACCGTCGAAACCGGCAGCGATCGCATTCCGGGCAGCGGCGACAAATTCCTGAATCGTTTTTTCGATGTCGGCTTTTGTCATCTCGCGTGGTGTCGGGTGGTTCTGCATGCCAAGCTCGTCCGTGTAGATTTGGTCAGCAGCCGCAACGGCTGATGGTGCCAGAATCTCGGTTCCTGCTTCCATGTTAGCGGCATGACCGACCCGCCCTGTATGCATCAATTGGGCGAAGATTTTGCCACCTTTTTCGTGAACAGCCGTTGTTACAGCCTGCCAGCCTTCTACCTGCGTAGGAGTGTAGATGCCGGGTACACGAGCGTAGCCGTTCCCGTTGGCCGATGGCGCAATGCCTTCCGTGATAATCAATCCGGCTGAAGCCCGTTGCGCATAATAAGTGGCCATAATTGGCGTGACATCGTGACCAGTAGTGGCCCGGTTACGAGTCATGGGGGCCATAACAACCCGATTTTTCAGCGTAAGGCCGCCTAAAGTAGCCGGTGAAAAAAGTTTAGTGGACATGTGCGATATGTTGTATGTACAAATACGAGAGTACAACAAGGTCATCGCCGCTAATAGTTTATGTGTAGTAACATTAAAATTGAACTGACAGGAATACTCCCTGATGCTCAATGCGTTATTGCAACGTAGTCATCCAGGTTTATTGGCGGGCGTTATTGGTAAGACTGGTACCTAAGTCATTGGTAACTGGGTTATCTTCTCCACCGCTTGAGTGGGCAACAACGTACCTGAACGTACCTGTTGTTCAAGCTGTTGCAATTGCTCCTGAAGGCCCGGCTGGCTGAAAAAACGGTGTTCTATCTGCTGGCGAAGCAACGTTCGGAACCAGTCGAGTGCCTGCGTTTGCCGGTGACGGACACGCTCACCGGTTTGCGTGAACAGAGCCTGATGCTGGTCGATCATCGTCCAGATAGCGGCTATGCCTGAACCGGTAGTTGCCGAACAGGTTACTACGGGCGGTTGCCAGCCGGTACCGGTAGGCGGAAACAAATGGAGCGCGTTCTGGTACTCGACCCGCGCTCGATTGGCGGCATTGGCGTTATCGCCGTCGGCTTTGGTAATGGCCAGTGCATCGGCCAGTTCCATAATCCCCCGCTTCATTCCCTGTAGCTCATCGCCCGCACCTGCCAGCATTAGCAGCAGGAAGAAATCGACCATGCCATGCACCAGCGTCTCTGACTGCCCCACGCCCACGGTTTCAATCAGAATGACATCAAACCCGGCGGCTTCACAGAAGAGCATGGTCTCGCGGGTTCGATGCGCTACACCGCCCAGCGAATCGCCGGCGGGCGATGGACGAATATACGCGCGTGGGTCCATCGACAGACTTTCCATCCGGGTTTTATCACCCAGGATACTTCCGCCCGACCGCTGGCTGGTGGGGTCGATGGCCAGTACGGCCAACTGGTTGCCGAGGCTGGTCAGGTACGTGCCGAAAGCTTCGATAAAGGTGCTTTTCCCTACGCCCGGAACGCCCGTAATGCCCACTCGCACCGACGTCTGCGGACTATATGGCAACACACCTTCCATTACCTGCCGCGCCAGTAGCTGATCGGCCGGGAGCTGGCTTTCCACCAGCGTAATGGCGCGGCTTAACACCAGCCGGTCGCCCGCCCGCAGGCCGTCGATGTAGTACGATGGAAGTTGTCTGGGGCGCATTTTTAAGGGGTTAGTTTGACGTTTGTGGTTACCCTGCTAAGTCACAACCAGGTAGGTGAACATCGTAACCACAAGCCATAAACATCAACCTAATTCTTTAAATCGTCTGGTGTCGTGATCTTGATATTCTCGTAGTCGCCTTCGATGAGCGAGATAGGATAACCGGCGAATTCCAGCACGCTGGCGCAGTCGGTGAAATGAGACTGCTCCGGACCGGCGAAGGCCCGCCGAAACCAGTCGAGGCGGAAAGTCTGCGGGGTTTGAACGAGACGTACCTGAGCGCGGTCGATGGCCTTGCTGGTACCATCGCTATTGACCAGACGAACCGAGTCTTTGGCGGGCACGCAGGTAACGGCGCTGCCTTTGTGGGAAGCCGTAGCAAAGCTTTCGGCAATGGTCGCCGGTGTTACATACGGCCGAACGCCATCATGCACGGCTACTAATCCCGTTTTGTCAACCTCCGTTGGAATGCTGGTCAGGCCATTCCGCACGGACTGAAAACGCGTGGCCCCGCCAATGATTGTGGTGACGTTGGCTGGGTAAAACTGGTGGGTGTCGCAGAGTGATTCCCAGATAACAAGGTCGCGTTCGGGCAAAACAAGCCGAATCGGCATATCGGCGGAATAAGCCAGAAACTGTTCGATCGTATGCTGTAGAATAGGCTTACCGTTGAGCAACAAAAACTGCTTGGCAACGTCGGCTTTCATGCGGCTTCCACTGCCGCCAGCCACAATAATGGCAAAAAAATGAGTTGTACGTGTCAAGGTTTAGTCTTGAAAGTCGCAGAAATAAGAGTACAAAGTCTGGAAAGTCGGATATGAAGAAGTCCAGAGTCTGAAAATCACCTGCTAAAATACAATTTCAGCAAATGGACTTTCCAGACTCTGGACTCTTATGAATGATTTTCCGGACTACTGCTTACAGAATCAGCATCGCGTCGCCGTAGGTAAAGAAGCGGTACTTCTCTTTGATGGCAACTTTGTAGGCCTCTTTGATCAGCTCATGCCCGCCGAACGCTGAGGTCATCATCAGCAACACCGATTCGGGTAAGTGCATGTTGGTCAGCAGCGCATTGGCAATTTTGAAATCGTAGGGCGGGAAAATAAACCGGTCTGTCCAGCCTTCAACCGGCTTCAGCCGACTATTGGCCGATACCGACGATTCAATAGCTTTCAGGGCAGTGGTACCAATGGCACACACACGCTTTCCTTCGTCGAGCCCTTTATTGACAATCTCTGTGGCTTCGGGTTCAATCCGAAAATTCTCCGAATCGGTTTTGTGCTTAGTAAGGTCTTCCACATCCACCTGCCGGAACGTACCCAGCCCAATGTGTAGCGTAACGGGTGCAAAGTGAATGCCTTTAATCTCCATCCGCTTCATCATGGCGCGGGTGAAGTGCAGGCCGGCCGTTGGAGCGGCCACTGCACCTACATGTTGGGCAAACACGGTCTGGTAATGTTCCCGGTCAGCTTCAACCGACTCGCGCATGATTTCGCGGGGAATCGGCATCTCGCCCAACTGATCTACGGCCTTCATGAATTCGTCATGGTTACCGTCAAACAGGAAGCGGATGGTGCGGCCGCGCGATGTGGTGTTATCAATAACTTCGGCAACCAGATCGCTATCGCCAAAATACAATTTATTACCTACCCGAATCTTTCGTGCCGGATCAACCAGCACGTCCCAGAGTTTCATTTCGCGATTCAGTTCGCGCAGCAGAAACACTTCGATTTTCGCCCCCGTTTTTTCTTTGTTGCCGTACAGTCGAGCTGGAAATACTTTCGTGTTATTGATCACCATTACGTCGCCATCTGAGAAATAGCTCAGGATGTCGCCGAACTTCTTATGTTCAATGGTTTTGGTTTTACGGTCAACAACCATCAACCGGGCTTCGCCTCGTTCAACCGGATATTTGGCAATCAGACTTTCGGGGAGGTCAAATCTAAATTCAGCTAGTTTCATACACGATTTCCCCTTGATAATTAAGCCTATAAGATGGGGAAAGTTCGCAAATATACGACACAAAACCCCGGATTCGACGGGGGAGGGGTAGGAAAAGTTAGTGAAGCTCGCCCAGGCTACTGCTCTGCCAACCTAAGCAAGCAGATCAATAGCCCGAGGAGGAATTCAACGATCAGGAAATCACGACTCGGTCTGCGGCGACGTAATCGGCTGTACAGAGCCTTCCGTGTTCACGTTACCGCGTTCGGATACATTGAATTTAGCCATCAGTTCAGACGACGCTTCATTGGAGTAGGTGCCCTGAGCGGATACAAAAAGGCCTTTCATGCCATTGGTACACGATATGGCGTAGAGCGTCATTTCGTCGCCGGGGTCAGATGTGCCTTCGAACCGATGGAATTCATCGACCATAAACTCGTCGCTTCTGTACCGCACGTCTTCCTTGCTGGTCACCTTCAGGTGGTCGTTCTCAGGCGCAAATTCTTCGGTGTAGCCGCGCTCGTGCAAATCTTGCATGGCTTCGGTAAGGGTGGTGAAATGTGTCATAACGAGCTTCTGTTTTAGCAATAAAACCACTTTAAGGGGCGGTTGTTCGCTGGTTGATTGACCGGTTACCGTTTTATATCTATAGTTGTTCAATAGGTTTTAAAGAACAAACCGGCGCGTAAGTGATTTAGATGTTGAAACACATATTTATTCAACTATGAAAAATTCAATCATGCTAATGGGAATCGTAGGCGTATTAGGCCTGAATTCCTGCAAAAACAACGGCACCGATGTGAACGCGCCAGCTTTTGCCGAGCGTACGTCGTTTACTGCCAGCCGCC
Organism: uncultured Fibrella sp.; assembly: GCF_964250085.1. Classification (NCBI taxonomy): domain Bacteria; kingdom Pseudomonadati; phylum Bacteroidota; class Cytophagia; order Cytophagales; family Spirosomataceae; genus Fibrella; species uncultured Fibrella sp. The sequence goes on from NZ_CAXUEC010000008.1 coordinate 288,960, forward strand.
AGTACCCGGAAGGCATCGCGTACGCGCCTACGCTCAACAAGTTTGTGGTTACATCGCTGACGCAGGGAAAAGTAGGCACTGTTGATGTAAACGGCACCTACGCAGACCTGTTTAGCGACCCGCAATTGATCTCGACGCAGGGCATAAAGGTGTTCAACGGAAAGGTCTATGTATGTAATGCGGCGCAGGGTATTGCCGACAAAACCACGGCGGCAGCAACCATGAAAACGGCCGGCCTTTTCGTGTATGACCTGAGCACGAACCAGATCACCCGGCGAACCGATCTGGCCGCCCTGTTGCCCAATGCGCAACACCTGGCCAACGACGTAGCCATTGATGCACAAGGCGTTGCCTACGTAACCGACTCGTTTTCGCCAGTCATATACCGGGTAGCCGCCGATGGCACGCCCACGATCCTCGTCAATAACCCGACGTTGGGTGTTGCATCGGGCCAGTTTGGGCTAAATGGAATTGTGGCTCACCCGAACAATTACCTGATTGTGGTGATCGCTTCGACTGGAAAGCTGTACAAGATTGATTTGGCCAACAGCAATGCGATCACGGAAGTTACTGGATTTGCTCCGGTTACCGGCGGCGACGGAATGGTGTTGATCAACGATGATTTGTACGTAGTAAACAACCGGAATCAGGTAACGCAACTGCGCGGAGCCAACAACTGGGCGACGGCGTCAGTCATTAAAACCGATGCCGTTGGTTACGATCAGGCCACAACCAATACGGTGGTGAACGGACAGGTATATACGGTCAACGCGCGCATTGGCGAAATAGGCGCTGCGGCTGGCAATCCCGCCAGCCTGACATCCTCGGCCTATAGCATACAGCGATTCAAATAAGTTTGCTGTCTTCTGTTGCGCTGCTTAGGAATATTTCTGCTTTCGGCAGCGCAACAGAAGACAGTAAACTCACTTCCAACTTCCTTTCATCCCCCAATTACAACCGGTAACATAGAAAAGGCATCAGGTACGTGGTGAATTTGTAGATTACAGCACAAATACCTACTCGTCACCCCTTTACGCCTGATTTTTCTATGCAGCTAGTTATTGAAAACCTATCTAAAACGTATAGTAACGGGGTGCGAGCCCTCGACAATGTTTCACTGACCATTCCGACGGGCATGTACGGGCTGCTGGGCCAGAACGGGGCTGGTAAAAGTACGCTCATGCGCACACTGGCTACCCTACAGGATGCCGACAGCGGCACGGCCATGCTGGGCGATCTGGATGTATTGACGCAGAAAGAAGTCGTTCGTCGTACGCTTGGCTACCTGCCACAGGAATTCGGCGTGTATCCCCGCGTATCAGCCTCCGAGTTACTCGACCATTTTGCCCTGCTGAAAGGCGTGATCAACAGCCGCGAACGGGCGCAGTTGGTGGAGGCGCTACTGAATCGGGTAAACTTATATGAGCATCGAAAAAAGGCGGTGAGCAGCTACTCGGGTGGTATGAAGCAACGCTTTGGCATTGCGCAGGCGCTGATTGGCGACCCTCAACTTATCATCGTTGACGAACCCACGGCGGGTCTCGACCCCGGCGAGCGCAATCGTTTTTATAATCTATTATCCGAAATTGGCGAAAACGTCGTCGTCATTCTCTCCACCCATATTGTGCAGGATGTGATGGAACTATGCAACGACATGGCGATCATCCATCAGGGCCGCGTTCTCTACAGCGGTACACCCACAGCCGCCGTAGCGGGTCTGTCGGGCCAGGTCTGGGCCAGATCGATCAGCAAGGCCGATTTGCCGACCTATCAGCAAACCCACACGCTGATCTCCAGCAAACTCGTGGCTGGCAAACCCCTTATTCATATCCTAAGCGATGTTGACCCCGGCGATGGCTTTGTTGCTGCCCAACCCGATCTGGAAGATGTATTCTTCTCGGCTATCTCGTCGCCAACAGCGCGCGGATAACGCTTACGGTACTGATCAAAACAGATTTTTGTTTCTATCATCTTAAAGCCACGTTGCCAGCCCTGACCAGCAACGTGTGTGCATCGATCTGGTAAAAATCCGTATAGACCCGCTAAATCCGCCCAATCTGCGTTCCCATCTATGTTTTTCCACCTCTTCACCTTCGAAATCCGGTATTGGCTCAGACAGCCGATGGTCTGGATATTTATGCTCGTTAATATCGTCATGTTTGCCTGGGCTACGGCATCAGACGACCTGACGATTGGCGGATCGTTTGGCAACATTTTCAAGAATGCGCCTTATGTCATCCAGAATAACTACGCCGTCTGGACCATCTTTGCGTTGCTGATGACTACGGCCTTTGTGCAGAATGCCGCTCTTCGCGACTTTACATATAACAGCCATCAACTTGTGTTTTCGTCGCCCATTCGGAAGATCGATTACCTGGCAGGGCGGTTCCTGGGCGCGTTTTGTGTAGCACTCATTCCGTTCCTGGGAATTTCAATCGGGATTCTGCTGGGTACGTTGATCGGGCAGGCCACTGGGTCTGTTGAGGCCGAACGGTATGGACCGGTAGTATGGTCGGCGCACGTGAACAGCTTTCTGACGTTTGCCGTAGGTAACACCTTCATTTCGGGGGTATTTGTCTTCATGCTCGCCGCCCTGAGCCGGTCAACGGTGATCGCTTTTGTGGGAGCGGTGCTGTTACTAGTGGCTCAGATCACCGCTTCGAATTTGACTGGCGACCTCGACAATGAGCAGATGGTGGCCTATTTCGATGCGCTTGGTTTTGGTCCGTTCGGGCTCGTTACGAAATACTGGACTGTTGCCGAGAAAAATACGCAGTCGGTTAGCCTGCTCGATAGCTACATGGCTATCAACCGCCTGATCTGGTTTGGTATTGGACTGGTTTTACTGGGCATTACTTATGTGCGGTTTTCATTCAGCGAACGAGTGAGTGGGCCGGGTTGGTTTGGCCGTAAAAAGAAGACCGATAGTTTACCAACCGATGCGGCAGGTATCGCTGTATTTGGCGCAGCGCAGCCGCTACCTCGTGTAATGACTCAGACGGGAACATCGGCACAGGTTGCCCAGATGTGGCGAGTGGCGAAGACAGATTTTAGAGGTACCATTCGTGGTACAGCTTTTCTGGTTATCATGCTGCTGGGACTGATCAACATGGGCTTTTCGCTGAAGTTCGCCGATAATTTCTACGGCCTGTATTCGTTTCCCGTCACTTACAATGTGGTGCAGACGATTCAGGGAACGATGGGCATTTTTCTGTTTGCCATCATCATCTTCTACTCCGGCGACTTGATCTGGAAGGAGCGCGATGCGGAGCTGGATCAGATTTATGATGCCACACCGCACCGGAACTGGAGCGTATTTGTGGGTAAACTGCTGGCGATGATCGGCGTGGTGCTGGTTATTCAGATTTTGTGCGTACTGGCGGGCGTGGTGGCACAAATGCTGATGGGTTACACGAATTATGACCTGAAACAGTACGCCATCGACTTCTTTGTGCTGAGCATGTCGCGGCTCATTCCGATCATCGTGCTCTCGATGCTACTGCATACGCTGATCAATAATAAATACGTCGCGTTTTTTGCTGTAGTTATCGTGCTCATTACCAACGGCTATATCTGGAGTCCGCTGGATGTGCAAAGTAACCTGGCGCAGTTCAACGCAACGCCAGACTACACCTATTCAGATATGAACGGCTGGGGGCCATACGTGGCTGCGCTGGCTTGGTTTAGAACGTATTGGCTGCTGTTTACTGCCTTGCTAAGCGTGGTAGCCGTACTGTTCTGGGTACGTGGTAAAGACACAGGCTGGCAGTCACGCTGGCAGAGCGCCAAACAGAATTTCGTGGGGTTGAATCGGCGCGTTACGGTTGGTTTGCTAGCCGTCTGGTTAGCGGTGGGTGGCTACCTGTTCTACAATACGTATGTCGTTAATCCGTTCGGAACGTCGAAAGTACAGCAGAAACGGCAGGTGAGTTACGAGAAAGCTTACAAGAAGTACGAACATCGTCCACAGCCGCGCATCATCGATGTAGCTTACACGATCGATCTGTACCCCGATGAGCGTGAGCTCTCGGTGTCAGGTACGTATCAGCTTAAAAACCGCACGAACGTACCCATCGACTCGCTCCATATCGTGCTGCCCAATCGGATGAACTACCACCTGACCATTGCCGGGGCAAACCGTGTGCTGAACGATTCGCTGCTTCAATACAATATTTACCGGCTGGCCCGTCCAATGGCTCCCGGCGATTCATTGAGGTTGACCTGGACGGCCCACCGGCAGGCGAGGGGCATTGAAAACGAGGTTGAGTTTGTGCAGCAGATAAACCAGAACGGTTCGTTTTTTAACAACATGGATATTTCGCCGCAGATTGGTTACCAGAAAGACGGGGAGATTGGGAGCAAAAACGACCGAAAAGAATACGACCTGCCCGAACGAGCCCGGATGCCCAAACTCGAGCGCAATTGCACCACTGATTGCATGAACACGTACATCGGCGGTAGTGCCGACTGGGTGAATGTGCGCACGACAATCAGCACCAGCCCCGACCAGATTGCTGTTGCTCCCGGCTCGCTGCAAAAAGAGTGGACGGCCAATGATGCAAAAGGACGTACCCGGCGCTACTTCAGCTACGCGCTTGACCATCCGTCGCTCAATTTTTACTCGTTTATTTCGGCCCGCTTCGAGGTAAACCGGAGCAAGTGGAATGGTATCGATGTGGAAGTATACTACGACAAGCAGCACCCGTACAACGTGCGGAACATGAGCGAGTCGATCAAGCAATCGCTGGCGTATTACACCGAGAACTTCGGCCCCTACCAGCATAAGCAGGCGCGCATCATCGAGTTTCCGAGGTATGCCAGTTTTGCTCAGGCTTTTCCGGGTACAATGCCTTATTCGGAAAGCATTGGCTTCATCTCAAAAATTGACCCTGAGACCGACGTCGATATGGTGAAATATGTGGTGGCGCATGAAATGGGGCATCAGTGGTGGGCACATCAGGTGGTGGGTGCCGAAATGCAGGGGGCTACGCTGCTTTCTGAAACGATGGCGCAGTATTCGGCCCTTATGGTGATGCAGAAAGCCTATGGCCGCGACCGGATGAAACGCTTCTTGGGGTATGAGAGCGATCGATACCTGGGCGCACGAGGCAGCGAGTCGGAGAAGGAGGTATCGCTTGAGAAGGTGGAAAATCAGGGGTACGTGCACTACAACAAGGGCAGTTTGGTCATGTTTAACATGAAAGAATTCATTGGCGAAAAAGCGGTGAACAATGCCCTGCACGACCTGACGTCAGCTTTTGCTTATCGTCAGCCGCCTTATCCAACGTCCTACGAACTCGTTGATCGTCTGCGTGCCAACACACCCGACTCCCTGAAATCAACCATCAGGGACCTGTTCGAGCAAATTACGATCTACGACAACCGGGCCACGGCTGTGAGTGCAAAGAAGCGCAAAGACGGACAGTACGATGTGTCGGTAACGGTGCAGACAGCCAAGCTTCTTGCCGATTCGCTTGGTCGGGAAACGCCGCTGCCACTAAATGACCTCATCGACGTGGGCGTGTATGGTAAACCGGCCGACGGTAAGAAAATCGGCAAATTGCTGGCCATTCAACGTACCCGAATGAAAGCCAGGTCAGGTACGTATTCATTCGTGGTAAAAGAAGCACCGTATGAAGCAGGCGTTGATCCCCTCAGCTACCTCGCCGACCGTATTCCGGCGGATAATCTGAAAAAGGTGACGGGGTTATAATGAAAGACTGGTGATTGAGTTGCTAATCAATAGCAGCTCAATCACCAGTACTAGCTTACGCTTGCGTTACCTGGTTGTTGCGGTAGGTTTCACGGATTGCGCTACTTCGATAAAAGGGGCGATCCATACTTCGCTTTCGTGCTGTTTCAGAAACTTGAGCAGCTTACGATGCTCAGGTAAAGCTACGTTCAAATTATGCTCACCACCGACGCCGTGAAACAGGAAAACCAGCACTGAATTGGTCGCCATAGCCTGCTTCACCAACGCAATCATTTCCTCGCCCGACTGGCCATTGATGCCATATGCGCCCACGTTGGCCAGGTCTACCGCCGTAGGCTGGCGCATTTCGCTGGCAGTGCCACGAGCCGCCACGAAATCGCCCTTCACCTGATTGAAATAGTAGGTGCCGCCGATGGTCCGGTCGCCGCAGGGGTAGGCGAAAGTGCGCTGCTTTTTGCCGTCGAGCGCTTCCAGGAACGTGTTCGTCATCCGAATCTCGTCGACGATGCGCGGCACAGTGTAGGTGCTCAGGTCCCGATCCGGTTTAACCCATTCCCGGCCAGGGCCACCCGTACATGGATGAAACAGGGTGTGGTTGGCCAGTTCGTGCCCGTGCGTGGCCGCCTTTTTCCAGTCTGCAACGCGCGCCGTTACGCCTGGGAAACTGCCCGACAGGTAGAACGTGCCTTTAAACCCCAGCGAATCCAGCGCGGGAACCACATTGTCGAGATGAACCTGTAAGCCATCATCGTAGGTTAGGGCTACCGCACATTTTTTGCCTTTCCAGGCGGGATTCTGCGCAAAGAGGAAACTGCTGGCTAGCAAGAAAATACTGATGAACAAAGCGTTTTTCATACCGTGGAATAGAGACAGAGCTTAGCTTGCAACAGCCAAAGAGTTTGTATGCTGAAACTGTTGCCTAAGTTGTTGAGATGATGGACAATGGCAAAGATATTGATTTTCTGAAGGCGTTTTTTGTTAATATGCCGCACTAACCCACCTGCGCTGGTACAGATTACCTTCCCGATAATACGTATTTATGAAACAAGCTCTCCTCTATCTCACTCTGCTCGGCTCCGGTGCCTTTGCGCAAACGCTATCCACTCCAGAGAAAACTATTCTGGCCACCGTACGCAAGCAGCAACCAGAAACGGAAGCGTTTCTGGAGAAGGTCGTGAACATTAACAGCGGCACGCTGAATAAAGAAGGTGTCAGAACAGTGGGGAAGCTGATGGCCGACGAATTCGATAAGCTCGGCTTCAAAACGGAGTGGGTCACGCTCCCCGATTCGCTCAACCGTGCCGGGCATCTGGTGGCTACGCGGCAGGGGAAGCGCGGCAGAAAACTTTTCCTGATCGGTCACCTCGATACGGTTTTTGAGAAGAGCGTGCCGATGGAGCCTTTCAAACGCGAGAACGATTCAACAGCATCCGGGCAGGGTGTCAACGACATTAAAGGCGGCGACGTACTGGTCATTGCCGCGTTGAAAGCCCTGCACACCCAGGGCCTGCTCGATGACACGTCGATCACGATTTATTTCACCGGCGACGAAGAGAGTTCGGGCGGCTCCGAAAGCCGACGGGATTTCATTGAACGCGCTAAACGCTGTGATATGGCGCTGGCGTTTGAAACGGCGCAGGGACTGCATACTGTAACAACTGGTCGGCGGGGTTCGAGTAGCTGGACACTAAACGTAACAGCCCGTACCGGCCATTCGTCGCGCATCTTCAGCGATTTGGGTTACGGCGCCATCTACGAAGCATCACGCATTTTGACTGAATGCCGGCGTACAATGGGGCAGGAACCAAATCTCACGTTCAACCCCGGGCTGATGGTTGGCGGTTCGGAGGTACGTTACGACGACAAAACGGCGAAGGCCGAAACCGTCGGGAAAACCAACATTGTGGCTGGCTCGGCGCTGGTAAAAGGCGATTTGCGTTTCCTGGGTGAAGCCCAGAAGGAAAGTGCCCGTACGCGTATGCGCGAGATCGTAGACAAGAGCCTGCCGCTTACCAAAGCCACCATTACTTTCTCGGACGGTATTCCGTCTATGGAACCCACCGCCGCCAACGATGCCCTCCGCAAGCAGGTAGACCAACTCAGCCGCGACATGGGTCTGGGTCCGGTTATGGCGGGTGACCCCGGTTCGCGCGGCGCGGGCGACGTTTCGTTTGTGGCGCAGTACCTGCCTTGCCTGGATGGGCTGGGTGCTTCCGGCAAAGGCGCACACAGCATCGAAGAAACCATCAACCTTAAAGAGTATCCGTTGCTCATTCAGCGCACCGCGTTGCTATTATACCGAATGACGCGGTAGTCGCACAATTCAGAAAGAACAACGTACCCAATTGACGGCGAACCCGCCCCAATCGATTGCTGGTCACGGCTTGAGTTGCTGACTGTATAAGGTGATGTTGATAAGTGAAATATGCGTCTTGTAATGACTGTTTATTGCCTTGATCACTTCATTCGCCAGCACTGCCTGCCCCACCGCCGACGGAAGTAAGCCATCCATTGAAAAGAAGTTACCGGTCGGAAAAGCAGGATCAACGTTGTAGCCGTCGTCTGTGACATACTGACCACTCATAATTTTTGCATATACCGTTTCCAGGTCTACAACCGCGAACCCTCGTTCGACTGCTAAAGGCTTGATGAGGTGGTTGTTATAACTTGCGATAGATAGTCTAAGAGCGGTGGATTCCTTGTCTGTAATCACCTGCTCGTCGGGCACGGCGTCTTGCTTATTCTGCCCAATTCCAGCGAATTTATTGCGGAATGTGGCGTCTATTCGGTCCGTAGGAATCAGAATGGTTTCTGAGCTGGCATAAAAAGCTTCGCTCGTGTTGTTGCCATCCCGAACGTAGATACCAGCCTTTTTCTTTGGATCGTATAGATGAAAATAAGGCCAGTCGAGTAGTTGCGGAACTGTAAACACGACTGCCCTAGCACCTTTGTTTTTGAGGTAGTTCAGCAGGTTCGTTATCTGTTCTGTCGCTAAACCATCGGCCAGGCTGATGCTGAGGTTGCCAGGCTGTTTTGCAGACCCAAGAAACAAGTCGAGGCCTACTTCGACCGTGCAAAAGTCAGCCTCCTGCGCAATCAGCAAATCCCAGACACTTGCAGTACCCGCTTGCCCTACAGGTTGTATCCGTTGCAGATAGCCCGGGTATTTTAGAAGGACATCGGCATATGGCTTCATGTTCTCCGTGGGAATCGCTTTCTGTTCATACACATTAAACGTGTTGCGATACAACTCGCCGGGGCTCAGATAAGGCAGACTCAGATTGCGAACCGGATTGCCCGTATAAGGACGTAGTGTGAATGGGTCAGTGCGAACCACACCCTTATTATTCGTCACTTCCTGCCATTGTGGGTACGGGGCATTTGACTTCAATACATAATAGCCCGTTCCATTTCCCTGATCAAGATCGAAGAGCGGCGTTGTGAAATTCGCTAACCCTAATTGACGAGCCAGCAGATTAGGAAAAGCGCCTAATTGGCCTTCCCGATATAGCCCTCCGTTGCGTAACCCCGCTGAAAGAGAACCGCCTATGGCAACGTAGTTGAGTTCATGCGTCCTGTTGATTGGTTCAAGTCCGGTAAGATCTGGCTTGATCGCGGGCAAATCAGGTAGCGTAACGTTGACTGGTACGGGCCGATTGACCGACCCTACGACCAGTCCTTCGCTTGGTACTGCATCTTTATTGATAGAACTGGTGAGGTCAACGGAGGTAAGGTTATCGTGGCATCCGCTGGCCAGAATCGTTAGAGCAATCAATGCTGGCAAAGCCAACGTACCTGTAGCGTAGCGGTTGTTCATTGTGATAAATGAGATATAATAGTAAGCCGTTACATACGCAAGCCTTTGAAAACGATTTCACTACTTGCGGACATACGTAATCTCGTAGTCGGAAGGCTGCTTCGGAATAACCACCAAATTGCCCTGACCATCATGCGGAGAGCCCGACTGGCAATAATGCTCCGTTACCGTGTACGTGATTCGTTTATTAGTATCGTCGCGCTGTACATCGCGTGTATAGCTGGTGTGGATTCCCCTGCTTATGGTAGACAAGCCCAGTATCTCAACTTTTGTAAAGTCCATGCTGTCGAGACGGGTTGCACAGCAACTGGAGAATACCTTTTTGTACTGCTCCTGGCTAGAAATGCGAACGCCATAACGACCCAAATCTCCGTCTGCATCATTCGCAGCATAAGGCCTATCCAGAACGCGAACGACGAGTCCGGCCATCCGGTCAGACTGCTCGGAACAGAACGGGTCCACGCAGGAGAAAAAGAGAAGAACCAGTAACAGGACCATGTATCTCATATGGCGTATAATGAAAAAAGATAAGCTCACCCACTTATTGTCAATTTAGTATAATAAGGATACATAAATTATTAAACTTATTCACTGAGCATCCGCCTGGCAGTACACGCAGTTGTCGCTCACTACGATTTGAACTGGCGGAGGTTATACGTAAACGTCATCATGAAATAGCGGTTCAATACCAGCGAGCGGCTGTCTTCCAGGTACGTCTCCGAGAACGTCCGGCTGACGCTGTTGTTCTGGTTCAACAAATCGAAGACCGATAGTTTCAGTTCGCCGTTCTGATTCTTGAACAGGCGTTGCGCGAAGCTGGCATTCCAGAGTGTAAACTTCTGGTTGAACCCGCCCGACAAGCCTGCATATTGCTGGTAGTTGATATCCGAACGAAGCACCATGCCTTTCCAGATATTCCAGACCACATTACCCCCGGCCGTCTGCGTGTTGAACGAGTTATTCAGCCTGGGTTGCAGCGTGTTGACGGCCCGGTTGTAGGCGTAATTATACGACAGCGTGAAGTCGATCTTTTCGCTGATGTTGCTGCTCAGCACGATTCCCTGGCTGATGGCGTAGGTGTTGGCGCGGTTCACCTGGAAATTGATCAGGCTTGGTGCGCTGTTGTAGTTCAGGCTGGTGTTCAGGTTCAGGTTGCTTTTCATGAACGTCAGCGGTGTGCCGTACGACATGAACAGACGCAGATTCACGGCATCGTCGGTGTTGACGGGGCGGGTCAGTTGGGTGCCTTTTTGCAGGAAAATACCTTCGCCGGTTGAGGAGGTAACGCCGGGAACGCGCATGGCGCTATCAGCGATGAAGAGCGACGAACCGATGGGGTCCTGCGTGTAATTGGCGCTGATGAGGGCAACCAGACTGCTGGCTTTCTGCACCGCCGTTTTAGTGAATCGGGCCGATACGTTGTGGCTATAGCTCTGTTGAAGATCGGGGTTACCGATGGTCTGTAACAACGGATTGGTGTTGTTCAACACGTTTTGCAACTGGTTGATACTCGGGGCCTGCGTGTTGGTGCGGTACGTGAACCGAAGCCGTAAATCCTCCGTAAAGCGGTAATCGGCCGTGACGGTGGGCAGCAGATTCGTAAACGCCCGATTCACCATGCCGATGCGGGGAAACAACTGATCGCTTTGTAGATCAGCCCGTTGCAGATCGACGGAAGCCGATAGCCGTACTTTTTTTGAGTTTATGTTGTAGCCCACGCCCGCCCGCTGCGTCAGGTAATCGTTGTCGAAGCGATTGCTGAGCAGCGAATCCAGCAGATCGTAGCGGTCTGAGGCGGGGTTGAGCTTGTAGGTGAGCCGGTCGGAGTTGCTATGGTTGATGCCCGCGCTGTAGGATAACTGGAGCATACCCTTGCCCAATGGTTCGGTATAATTCAGGTTGGCTGATAGCTGATAACTGTTCGATAGTGTGTTGGTGCGCTGATTGATCGCCTGCCGGGTGGTGGTATCGACGCCCACAAAATCGTTGATCGACGCCAGCGTGCTCATGCCATTTCGGTCGTTGACCGACGTACCCACGTTGAGCGACATCGTTCGTCCCCGCTTCTCGAACCGGTGCCGAAACAGAATCGAGTTACTGAACGAAAGTCCCTGATTCGTTGATGAAAAGGAATTGTCTGACCGGTTGAGCAGGCTGTTGCCAAGCCGCGTTTCGCTAGTCGTCAATGAACTGGACTGGTTGGTTTGAAAGCTCAATCTAGGCGTAATCAACAGCGAATTATTTCGGTTGATGGTGTAATCGAGCCGGAAATTCAGCCGGTGGTTGAGGTTGGTGCTATAATTCGAGGTCTGTTCGCGGTACGTCTGGGTCGAATCGCCGGTTTTCTGGTAGTATTCGCGCAGCAGCGATTGCTCATTGCGGTTGCTGCTTTGGTTCAGGAAATAGCTGCCGCGAATGGTCATTTTCTTGCCCCAGGAGTCACTGTAATTGATACCCAACGAGTTGGTGGTGTTGATGCCGCTCTGCTGACCAACCAGAAAATTATCGGTGCCACCGCCGCCGTTGCCGCCGCCCGGTGCGCCACCACCACCGCCCCGGCCCCCGCGACCCCCGCCTCCGCCACCCTGACGCTGATTACCGCCACCGCCCAACACGCCCAACAGATCCTGACTCGCAAAATTTTGCTGGTTGATGTTATTGCTTTGCCCGATGATCGAAATGCGGCGGTCTCCTTTGAACAGGTTCACACTTCCGCCCGCTGCAAACGTCGCGTCGGTACCGGCAACGGCGGTGCCCACGCCACCGTATACTTTCCCAAACTGGCCGTTTCGTTTGTCCGCGCGCGTAGTAATGTTGATCGTTTTTATGGTGTTCCCATCGTTCACGCCCGTGAACTGCGATTGGTCGCTTTGTCGGTCAAACACTTCAATTTTGTCGATCACTTCGGCGGGTAAATTCCGTAGGGCAATGGTTGGGTCATCGCCGAAGAAGGGCTTGCCATCCACCAAAATTTCCTGCACCGTTTCACCCTGCACTTTTATCCCGCCGCCACTCATATCCACGCCCGGCATTTTTTTAATCAGGTCTTCGGCCTGCGCATCGCGGTTTACTTTAAAGGCGTTGGCGTTGAACTGAAGCGTATCGCCTTTCTGCTCGGCGGTGGGCGTTTTGCCTTTGATCACCACTTCGTTCAGTTGCCGGGCCGTTTCCAGCAGAATGATCGTAGGTACGTTCACCTGCCCCGAATCGAGCTGAACCGTTTGCTCCGTATTGTTGTAGCCAACAAACGAGGCAATCAACGTGTAGCCACCGGCGGGTAGGTTGTCGAACATAAATCGACCGTCGAGACTCGTTACCATACCACGTCGGATGGTGCTGTCGGTCAGGCTGTTGAGACGAACGGTCACGCCGATAAGCGTATCGCCTTTGGCACCGGTCACATTGCCACTGACCGACCCCGTTTGCTGGCTGAAACTGGCGGTGACAGTGACCAGAACGAGCAGTAATCCGACGGCAACTCGGCTGATAGTGTGGGGAAGGAATAGTTTCATAACGTTGAGTAAAATGGCGCAGAACGCCTGATAAATAGGGCAGTTGGATAAAGCGTAAATGCCAAAGAGAAGCTTTTGTTTGGCGTCTTTCATAGGCTTAGGCCCTATACCCGGTCAGAACTTGCGGTGGGGAGCAAAAAAAAGAAGAACGCCTGTATGGGCGTTCCTCTTTTTGGGCGCAGGTACGTTACTGTGGCGTAACTCCCTTACCGTGTCGAATCGGCGGCCATACCGTTTCGCTTTGTGCGGGGCATCCGGAAGGCGCGGCTGGGTAATTCACTCAATAATTTGTTAAGCAGGGTTCGCTGGGCAGGCGTACAGATTTCGGCTACCCGGTCGAAGTGCGCCAGCGTTAGCAGGTCGATTTCTGCGGCTTGCTGGTGGAAAGCCAGCGCCTGCCGACGGCGTTGCGCATCGGTAAACGACGAATCGGCGAGGCGGAAATAGGCTTTTCTGGCTTGTCGAAGGGGTTTTTGTCGTGGTTCAACTTGCCGGAAATACGCCTTTTGTAAAGCTGCCAGTTGCTGCCGTTGCTGCGGGGTGAAACGAAGCGTATCGGCCAGGAACGTACCCACGTGCGACGACCGATTCCGGCGATGCTCCGTGGTCGTGGGACGTACCCAGATCCAGGTGAGCAAGCCAATGTTAAGGGCTACCAGAGCCAGAATGAGCCCTAGTAAAGAGCGGGTGCGCCGTTGTTCATTCATAAGCCAGAATAACCGGGTCTACATCGTACTCGTCTAGTAAGGAATTGGTAGCAGCAACGCTTGATATCCGGTCTGGCATTGCCTGGCTCTGTGTTGTCCACCAGGCCGCACCGATGTTCAGCAGTACAAGCAACAACAAAGCCGCATAGGCATAGGCAGGTTGGCGAAGCCACCACGGCAGCCACTCCGCCGATTCGACCGATTGGCTTAATCGGGTTTGCAGCCGAGTGTAAAAAAATGGGCGCAGTTGAGGTTGGGCGCGCTTTCCCCAGCGGCGGAACTCATCGTCCCACTGCTCAGATTCATTCAGATTCTGCGTTGATTCGTTCATGGTATTCTGTACGGTGCCAATCGTTTGCGTAGTGTTTGTCGGGCTCGAAATAGAAGTGATTCAACCGCCGAAACGGAGGTTTGCATAATCGTGGCAATTTCCTGATACGACAGTTCCTCCTGATAATGAAGCGTAAACGCGACTTTCTGGGAGGCTGCCAGCGTCTGTACGGCTCTGCTAATCAGTTGGGTACGTTCGTTGCCTTCCAGCGTTGACTCGGGCGTTTGCCAATCGGGCGGATCAAATCGCTCAGTGGCATCGTCGCCGAAGAGGCTGGTTAGAAAAGCAAATCGTTTTTTACGTTTGCGATCCCGCTCTTTTTTCAACGCCCGTGAGGTAGTCAGCCGGTAGAGCCAGGTAGCCAGACTGGCCTCACCGCGAAAATTTCCCACGGTTTTATATACATCCACAAACACCTCCTGCGCCACATCTTCCGCTTCTTCGGGCGTTGGCACAATGGCCAGGGCCGTGCGAAACACCCGCGTCTGGTACGTCTCAACCAACCACCGAAAAGCAGCTTCGTCGCCTTGTCGAAGGCGGTCCAGCCGGGCTAGTTCGTCAGGTTGTTCGTTCTGCACATCAGCATTCTTTTAGCATTAGGCCCCGTTGGTGAGTGAAACTTGCGGTGGAGGTGTAAAAAAATGTCATTACGCTACGCTGTCATTAAGTAGTCATTGATGGTCATTCGTTGGTTTAACAGAAAATGACCATCAATGACTACTTAATGACAGCGTAGCGTAATGACATGTCTACAACTCCTGCCCGCAGTGGGGGCATCGGCGTGGGGCTTTTTGGTACCGGATGTGTTCGGTAAAGCCCGACACCAAAATACCCGTTGGCAAGGCAAACAGCGCAATACCCAATATGGCCGAAATGCCACCCAGTACCTTACCTAAGGGAGTAATGGGATGAATATCGCCGTACCCAACCGTAGCCATAGCGTTGATGCCCCACCACATGGTAGCCGGAATACTCGAAAAAGCCTGGGACTGAGCGGGGTGTTCAACGTAGTACATCACGCTGGAGATGATGATCAGCATGAAAATGACCATAATCAGACTGAGTACAAGCTCTTCCTTTTTATCCTGAACTACCGCTAAAATCATTCGGTACGCGTGCGAATATTTCGAGATGCGAAAGAGGCGGAAGATTCGGAACAGGCGAAGTATCCTGACGATAGCCAGGTCTGTGGCGAAGAGGCTGACGTAAAAAGGAAGGATTGCCAGCAAGTCAATGATTGCCGAGGCCGACAGAACGTACCTGAGCCTGCCATAGAACCAGTGGTTATACCGTTCGTTCTCCACGCAGATCCACACGCGCAGGGCATATTCAATTGTGAAGAACACCACCGAAAATAACTCGAAATCGTAGAATAACCGGTTGTAAGTGCGGTTGTAGGCGGGCACTGTATGCAGCACAATGGCAATGGCATTCAGGGTAATAATGGTGATCAGCGTGATGTTGAACACCAGGCTGATGCCCCGGCGCTGACCTGCCGAGGTTTCCATAATGCGGTAAAGTGTACGGCGGATGTACGGAATGCTGATTGTCATAGTGAGTGGAATCGGTAGGGATAAAAATCCATCAAAATCCCGAGAACTCAGCAAATGGCAAGTGTATCTGGCGAAATAGCCCTGTAGCGCCAGTTTCGGTGCTACTTCGCCGAATACGGAAACGCCAGTGGGTCAGGATACGCAAAGCCATACCCAGTAGCAGTTACCAGTTTATCACCGTTGATGACTTTGAATGGGATTGGTTCGTTAGGGGTGACAAACATTGGCAGAGCGTACCCAAAATCGGCGCAGCTTTTCCGGTAGATGGCTTCGCGGGTAGGATGTTGGGGCGCAACAGCGTTATAAGTGCCCGTCAGCCCCTGTTCAATAATTGCCGCCAGCAGGCCAACGGCATCTGTCTGGTGCAGGTAATTAACAGGTACGTTGCCACTGTCTACGGTTCGACCAGCCACGTATTTTCCCGGAATACGCTGTTCGCCCATCAAACCGGCGCAGCGTATGATGGTGACCTTCCGTTCGGGCGCGAGCGATAACCATGTTTGCTCAGCTTGTACCAAAGCCGAAGCCCCCGACCTATCGGGTGTGATGACATCGGCTTCTACAACCTCGCGGTTCAGTTCGGGATAGACCGACGTTGAACTGACGTAAAGCACGTGTTTGATCCGGGAGGAACGTACCTGATCGGCCAGCAGACGCATCTGTTCCGGGTGGAACGCATCGCCCTGTTTTCCGGCTTTCGGCGGAATGTTTATGACCAGGTAATCAGCGTCGAGCAACGGCGACAGGTTGCCTTCGGGAGCGGGATCAAGCCGGAGTAGGTACGTGTCGATGCCTTTTTGGCGAAGCAAAGGTGCCTTCTCTGCCGTAGTTGTGCTTCCTTTGACCGCTATGCCTGCCTGCTGCAATCGCCCGGCCAGCGGTGTGCCCAGCCAGCCCAGGCCGATGATACTAAGCTGTAACGGTTTCATCGGCATTCACCCAGACTTCCATCGTATTCATGGTCATTGGGCCAAATTGAGTCAGAAAGGCTACATCAGCGGCATCGCGTCCGTAGGCTACGGTAATCCGATTCCCTTTAGGTTCAGTCTGTGTAGCGTCGAAGGTATACCAGATGCCATTGATGTAGGCTTCAAACCACGCATGCAAATCCATCGGTTTTAATTCGTGCAGATAACCGACCACCATGCGGGCCGGAATGCTCAGGCTGCGACACAGCGAGATGCCCAGGTGCGTGAAATCGCGACAGACACCAACCTTGTTATACAGCGTATCAGCCCCTGATGTGGTGGAGTCGCTGGTGCCGTATTCGTACCGGATATTGGCATTGATCCAGGCGCGGATAGCCTCCGCCTGATCATAACCTGGTTCTGCGTTAGCAACGATCTTTGCCGCTTCGTTGATGATAACCAGGTAATCCGATGGGCAGTAGCGGCTGGGCAGCATGAAATGAAGCACATCGTCGGGCAGATCCTGCACCATCGTCAGGGGCGCACCAGGTTCGGTGGCAATTGTATCGTCGGTCTGCACCACCGCCTGGGTACGTATGCGAAACTTACCGGAAGGAGCAATGAGCCGCTGACAGAGGTTACCATACAAATCGGTAAATTCCGTGACGGGCACTTCCGGCTCCATCTCGTAGGTTTCGCTGATGATCCATTGACCAGCGCCCGAGCGGGGGCGGAGCATCAGCATCAGCGGTGTGTCGTCGTGAACATCAAATTGCAGTTCGCAACCGGCAGTAAGTTTCATGTGTGTGTAGTGTATAGTTCAACGTCAAAGGTTCAACGTCCAACGTTGCGTTGCTGCATCACAGTTGATTACTTGCAGCAGCGCAACGTTGGACGTTGAACCTTTAACTTTGAACAACGTATGTTGTTTTACCAGACTCTTATTCGCTGATCCGGCGCTTTGTACAGCTTGTCGCCAGCTTTCACGTTGAAGGCATTGTACCAGGCGTCGATGTTGCTCAGCGGGCCGTTGCATCGGTATTGGCCGGGTGCGTGGGGGTCTGTCAAAATCAATTGCGCCTGCTGCTCGGGCAGTACGTTGATGCGCCAAACCTGTGCCCACGACAGGAAGAAACGTTGATCGGGCGTGAATCCGTCGATCGCGGTGTTGCCTTTGCCCTGCTTCGTTTTCTTGAAGGCATCGTAGGCAATGGCCAGGCCACCCAGATCGGCCAGGTTTTCGCCCAGTGTCAGTTTGCCGTTTACGGCCAGGGTATCCAGTACTTTGTAGCCAAAGAACTGCGCTTCTACTTTACCGGCCCGCTCTTTAAACTTGTCGGCATCGGCCTTTGTCCACCAGTCGCGGAGCGTACCGTCGGCGTCGTACTGGCGTCCCTGATCGTCGAATCCGTGAGTCATTTCGTGACCGATTACAGCACCAATGCCACCGTAGTTGATCGCATCATCGGCGTCGGCATCGAAGAATGGGAATTGCAGAATAGCTGCCGGAAACGCGATTTCGTTGTTTACAGGGTTGTAATAAGCGTTTACCGTCGGTGGTGTCATGCCCCACTCGGTCTTGTCAACGGGCTTACCCAGGCGACTGATCATGTAGTTGTATGACCACTGACCCGCCGCGTCTACGTTTCCGAAGAAGTCATTGCGTTTAATGGTAACACCGTCGTAGTTTTTCCACTTGTCGGGGTAGCCGATCTTCCGTTTGAACGACACCAGTTTATTGGTCGCTTTCTTTTTGGTTTCCGGGGTCATCCACTCCAGGCCATTGATATGCTCTTTGAACGATGCCTCCAGGTTATCCACCAGGGTCATCATCCGTTGCTTGGCCTCCGGCTTGAAGTAGTTCTGCACATACAACTGACCCAGCAAGTCGCCCAGTGTACCGTCGATGAGGCTACTCACGCGCTGCCAGCGGGGCGTTTGCTCTTTCTGACCCGTCAACACTTTTGAGAAGGCGAAATTCTGGTTTACGAAGGGTGAACTCAGGTACGGTGCAGCACCGCGCAGGAGATTCCAGCGCATATACGTCTTCACGTCAGCTACGGGCGTTGCTACCAGCAGGCTGTCCATCGCCTTGAAGAAGTTCAGGTTACTCACCAGTACGGTGTCCTGCCCTTCAACGCCAAACCGCTTCATCTGGTCAACCCAGTTGATATGCGGTGTTAGCTGGTCGAAGTCTTTGACTGTCAGTTTATTATACGTTTTATACGGATCGCGCATGTCTACACGGGCCATCTGAGCGCGAGCTAGTGCCGTTTCCAGCTTAATTACCTTATCGGCACTTTGGGCCGCCTGTGCGTCGCCGATCAGGCCAAACATCTTTGTCAGGTGATCGCGGTACGCATCGCGGATTTTGGTACTTCTCGGGTCGTTTTTCAGGTAATAATCACGGTCGGGGAGGGTAGTGCCGCCCTGACCAAATTGCGGCAAATATTTGCTGACGTTCTTACGGTCCTGCGATACCGAGAAACCATGTAGCATGCCGTTACTCTGCCGACGCTGGTATCCTAGTTCGTTCAGCACGTCGGTCAGGTTCTGTAGCTTGTCAACGCGGGCAAAGTCAGGTTTGAGCGGATCCCAACCCCGTTTTTCGATGGTAAGGCTATCCATACCGCTAGCATAGAAATCACCCACCATTTGCTGTAAATGGCCTTTCTTTGGATTCTTGGCCGCTTCTTCGAGTAAACTCCGCATAGCTTCCACGCTTTTCTCGCGGAGTTCGTTGAAGCTTCCCCACGACGTTTTAGACGCGGGAACGGCGTTCGTTTTAAGCCAGGTTCCGTTGGCATAGCGGTAAAAATCATCGCCCGGCTTCACGCTGGCGTCCATGTTTTTTGGATCGATGAATTTGCGCTGATCTGGCGGAGATGCCTTTTTAGGAGGATTATTGGCAAGCGTGGTACTACCTGCAACCAGCAGCGCAGCAGCCACAACGAGGCACTGTTTTTTCATGAACAGATGAAGTTGAAACGTATTTAAACACCAAATTTAATCAGGAATTTGCTGTCTTCAGCTACTAAAGTTTAGGGTCATTCGGCGTTATTACCGGCTATTTGCTGGTCATTTGCCGTAAACAGTTTATCCATTTATTTTACAATCGAACGATCATAAAACACAGGGCCAGCGTAGCGGGTTGATGCTCCTACAGACGCACTAATCACTTAACAACTACCCTTGATGCGCTATCTACCTATTGCTGTGCTAGTCTGCCTGACCGGGGGCGTCTTTGGTCAGGCATTGCCCCGTTTTCCACGGAGCCATTTTGGTACCTGGGAAGGTACGCTTCAGATCACCAATCCAGGTAATCGGCTTCCGCAAACCCTGTCTATGCGCCTTACCATCGATTCGCTGCGAGGACAGCCGGGCCGGTATGCGTTTCAGATTCAGTATGGGCAACAGGCCGTTCGCGCTTACGAACTGGTTGCCGTAAATGCAGCTAATGGCGTTTATCAGATCGACGAGAAAGACGGAATCGTACTTGATGCTGCTAAAATCGGCGATCAGCTAACGAGTCAGTTTTCAGTTGGGAACAGTCTGATCACCACAACCTACACGTTTCTTACCGATCCAGACCGTGTTGGTTTCGCGTTATTTTTCGCCGAAGCCCAACCGCGCACGACCGGCCCGGCGGCATCGCCCGTATTAACGTACCCAATACGTAGCCGACAGTTAGCCACATTGACTCGGGTTTCCAAGCGATAAGGTTGCTTGTTGCTCTTTTTTTCTTACCTTTGCACTCCCATTTTTTTGGGATAGCCATAGCAAAAAAACCAATTAGTTAATGCCTACCATACAACAGTTAGTCCGCAAAGGCCGCGAGAAGCTGAACTTCAAGTCGAAGTCACCAGCTCTTGATGCGTGTCCTCAGCGTCGGGGTGTATGTACGCGTGTGTACACGACCACTCCCAAGAAGCCCAACTCGGCGCTTCGCAAAGTAGCCCGTGTTCGTTTGTCGAACGGGAAAGAAGTTAACGCCTACATTCCAGGAGAAGGCCACAACCTGCAGGAGCACTCAATCGTGCTTATTCGCGGTGGTCGGGTTAAAGACCTGCCGGGTGTACGTTATCACATCGTGCGCGGAGCGCTCGATACGGCTGGCGTAAGCGGCCGTCTGCAAAGCCGGTCGAAGTACGGCGCCAAGCGTCCGAAGCCAGGTCAGGTTGTTGCCGCAAAAGGCAAAGGTGCCCCAGCTAAGAAAAAGAAATAAGGTGAAGTGATTTCGGAATTGGGATCGTGGATTTCGGATTTGTTCCGCCACACCCAAGTGTGTCTATTAGCGACGCCGATCCGAAATCCACGATCCCCATTCCGAAATCAATCAGACTGCCCGTTGAAAGACTACGGCAGAGTAAGAGAAATCTGAAGACACAATGAGAAAGTCGAAACCACCCAAGCGGTACGTGTTGCCTGATCCTAAGTACAAAGAGGTCCTGGTAACCAAGTTTGTAAACAATTTGATGTACGAAGGCAAGAAGTCGCTGTCGTACGCAATCTTCTATGATGCCATTGACCTGGTTGCCAAGCGCACCAACGAAAGCGGTATCGATACCTGGAAGAAAGCGTTGAACAACGTAATGCCTTCGGTTGAGGTTAAAAGCCGCCGCGTCGGTGGAGCCACCTTCCAGGTGCCCACCGAAGTACGCGCAGATCGGAAAGTCTCGGTAGGCATGAAATGGCTTATCCGCTTTGCCCGT
The DNA here is from genome assembly GCF_964250085.1 of uncultured Fibrella sp. Lineage (NCBI taxonomy): Bacteria > Pseudomonadati > Bacteroidota > Cytophagia > Cytophagales > Spirosomataceae > Fibrella > uncultured Fibrella sp. The sequence goes on from NZ_CAXUEC010000008.1 coordinate 310,213, forward strand.
TCACGCGGTGAAAAAACAATGGTAGACCGTTTGGCCGGTGAAATCATTGCTGCTGCTAAAGGTGAAGGTGCCGCCGTTAAAAAGAAGGATGACACCCACCGCATGGCCGAAGCCAACAAAGCGTTCTCACACTTCCGGTTCTAGACCGGGTTCGCTCTATAAACCTTGCCGTTTTTTGGAACGCGATAGGTTCGGCAATTCTGAAAAGCCCCTTCTATATGGAGGGGCTTTTTTAATGGCCGATAAATCGCATCTGACCGAAACACCGTACCTTTGAAGGGTACAAAAATGGGTCTACTGTTTAAGGTTCAATGTCTAACGTTGCCTTGCTGGCTCATTAACTGTTTTTGTTAGCAGCGCAACGTTAGATATTGAACCTTAACCATTGAACTTCCTTAAAAAATGACCACAACTACGACCACCCGTACCCGCGACACGCAGATTTTTGATCTGATTGCCAAAGAGCAACACCGGCAGGAGTCGGGCATCGAACTGATTGCTTCCGAGAACTTCGTATCGCCTCAGGTGATGGAAGCCGCCGGTAGTGTACTGACCAATAAATACGCCGAAGGCTTGCCTGGCAAACGCTATTACGGTGGGTGTGAGGTTGTTGATGAGGTGGAGCAGGTTGCCATTGATCGGGTAAAGGAATTGTTTGGTGCTACCTGGGCCAATGTACAACCCCACTCAGGTGCCAATGCCAACACAGCCGTTTTTCTGGCAACGTTAAAGCCGGGCGACACTATTCTCGGTTTCGACCTCAGCCACGGCGGTCACCTGACGCACGGTTCATCGGTGAATATTTCGGGTAAGTATTTCCGGCCAACTTTTTACGGTGTTGAACAGGAAACGGGCGTGATCAACTACGATGTGGTTGAAGAAACAGCGCAGCGCGAAAAGCCTAAAATGCTGATCTGTGGTGCATCGGCCTACAGCCGTGACTGGGACTATGAACGCCTTCGCGCCATTGCTGACTCGGTGGGGGCGTTGATGCTGGCCGACGTGTCGCACCCGGCTGGTTTAATTGCTAAAGGGCTGTTGAATGACCCGCTTGCCCACGCCCATATCGTGACCACGACCACGCACAAAACCCTACGGGGCACGCGCGGCGGTTTGATCATGCTGCGTAACGATTTCCAAAACCCGTTCGGCCTGAAAACGCCGAAAGGGGAACTGCGGATGATGTCGTCGCTGCTCGATTCGGGTGTATTTCCCGGTACGCAGGGCGGTCCGCTTGAGCACATTATCGCAGCGAAAGCAATTGCCTTCGGTGAAGCCTTGACCGATGAATTCTACGACTACGCCGTACAGGTAAAAGCCAACGCGCAGGCAATGGCGAAAGCATTCACCGAAAGAGGCTATCGGATTATTTCAGGCGGAACAGATAACCACCTGATGCTAATTGACTTACGTACGAAAGGCGGACAGGCCACGAGCCTGACGGGCAAGTTGGCCGAGAACACTTTGATCAAGGCTGATATTACAATTAATAAAAACATGGTTCCGTTTGATGACAAGTCGCCGATGGTAACGTCGGGGATGCGCGTTGGAACGGCGGCCATGACTACCCGCGGTATGCAGGAAGCTGATATGGAGGTAATTGTGGGGTATATCGACGAGGTGTTGATGAACCACGACAACGATCAGAAAATTAGCACCGTTCGGGAGAAAATTAACGCCTGGATGAAGGCATTTCCGTTATACGCATAACCAATTGCGAAAGAGCGAATGAGTGAAAGAGTGAATGGTTGCCACTCCATCAGCAACGACTCAGGCGTCAGCAATCATTCACTCTTTCACTCATTCACTCTTTCACTCATTAAAAATGGCATTAGATCAGGCATTCGATCAACGCGGGTACGACGACGGCGACGACACCGACCAAATAGAACCGGGCGATGGTACCGAGATGAGCTTTCTGGAACATCTGGAAGCTCTTCGCTGGCACTTGTTGCGCGCTTTTGCGTCCATTTTCGTCTTCGCGATTATCGCGTTCGTGTACATCCACGAAATTTTTGATTTGATTATTCTGGCTCCGTCCCGCCCCGATTTCTGGGCGTATCGTCAGTTGTGCCGATTAGCAGACATAACGGGTTACGCCGATCTGTGCGTGAAAAAACTTGATTTCCAGTTACAGGCGCTCGGCATGTCCGACAACTTCACGATGGGAATCACGATCTCGTTCATCATTGGGTTAGCGTTTGCTTTCCCATACGCGTTTTGGGAGGTGTGGCGGTTTATCAAGCCCGGTTTGAAGATTACGGAGAAGAATGCCGCTCGTGGTGCTGTATTCTTCGTGTCGATGCTTTTCCTGATGGGCTTGCTATTCGGTTACTACGTGGCATCTCCGCTGGCTATCAACTTCCTGGCTAACTGGCAGTTGTCTCCCCAAATCAAAAACCAGTACGATATCACATCATACATTGGCATTCTGGCTACGCTGTCGCTTGGTTGCGCATTGATGTTTCAGATGCCGATGATCGCGTTCGTACTCTCGAAAGTGGGCGTGCTGACGCCTTCGTTCATGCGTACGTTCCGCAAGCACGCCTGGATCGTAATTCTAGTGGTAGCTGGTGTCATTACGCCGTCGCCGGATATCTACAGCCAGTTGCTGGTCGCCTTCCCGCTGGTTATTCTTTATGAGGTCAGCATTTTGGTGTCGCGCTCTGTGCAACGCGCCCGCCTGGCTGAACTAAAATAAAACAACGTACCTGAAAAGCAAAAACTCCCGATTACGTTGTCTGTAATCGGGAGTTTTTGCTTTTCAGGTACGTTGTTTTCAGATAGATAACTGGTGGCCTCAGTTCGAGCCTCGATTGAGCACCCGTTCCAGTTCAGATTCGTCCGTATTGGCTGGTTTTGTTGATGGCTTCGGCTTTGGCGCTGCCGGAGTAGGCTGGGTACGTTGCTGAACCGCCGTTGGGTTAGCAATCGTCGTCTTTTTTCGAGCTGGTACTTCCGCCGCTTTTTCTGTTTTTATTTCCCGGTTTCGCACAGGTACGTTATCCGTTTGTTTTGAGCGGTTTGCCGTTTCCGCAGGTGCGTCTGCTGTCAATGGCTTCCTTTTTATAACGGGATCAACCGGGCGGTCGTTGGCCTCTGTCGTTTCTGAAGGTCTTGCTTTGGCAACCCTGTCTACGGATTTCGGCTTTGGTTCAGACGCTGGATCTTCCCGCGCATCCTTTGTTTCAGCCGCCGCTGCCCCATCAGGAACACTGGTTTCCTGTTGAACGGCCGGTGTTGTAGCCGAGCTGAATGGGCTACAGTTGGCAGGCCATAGCTGGCAACGGTAGGTGTAACCGGCAAAGCCAATGCCAATGAGTAAACCACCAACCAGGAGGCTTCTGGTTAACGCATTGGTAGAACGTGGCGTTGATGCGACAGGCAAGGCCAGGCTGCCGCCTGGTAACGCTACACCCGTGGTACGGCCGGTCAGCAAGACGCTCACTGTTTCGGCGGTAGCCGGTACCTCAATCGTCATGGTTGACTGGTGGCGTCCTGACCGCTCGGGCGTGTAGCGCAGGTGTATGTAGGAGCCTGTTGGCTCGGGCTTGAAAGTCAATGCCTCTTTAAAGGCCAGCCGTTCGATACCAGCCGCTACCTGAAACAGACTGGCATCGTCAATAGTAACGACGATGAGCGTGTTGGGATGCGGTGGCGTAATCCGTAATGTCAGAAAGCTTTCGTCGCCAGGATCAGTGCGATCGAAAGTTAAGGCCGAACGACTCACCTGTAATCTCGACCCGGAGTTGGGTAAACCGGCATTGCTTGAGTGGCCAGCTTTATCTGTAGGTAAAGAACGGGTATTGTTCATCGCTTATGTACGTATGTTTATAGACTAGGGCCTGACTTACCAGATAAAAGTGAGGTAATGGTACGATTCACCTTTTTTGGGCCAAATCCTCATTTTGAACGCAAAAAGATAGTCAAACTGGTCGGTTATGCGTAGCTTAAATAACCACCAACCCGTTTCGAATGCCAACGTTGACCGTCATTTCCAAACGAGTAAAGGATCGCCTGAAAAGCTTTTCGCCCACCTTATTACGCCTGGTGGGACTTAGGTTGCTGACCAAAGCGCAGACTGACGAGTTGATGCGTCCTTATCAGGTCAGCTATGCAGTAAAGTCCTCTCTGGTATTGGACGCTGTGTACGACATCACTGATGCCCAAAAAGAACTATTTCATTCAAAAGAGATACAAACCGATCCTGATTTTGTCTGGAATTATCCCAATACAACCGCTAAAGCAACACTTCTGCGCAGCGGTAACCTAAATATAGCGAATGGTATTCTGGATACGGATTTTGGTAACCAGGCATTATTGCCTGATTTGATCAAACCGGATCGCCGCCCGGTAAGCAATCAGTCCATCGTCGTTGCGCCCTGGAGTCATTACTGGGGTGGCTACTACGATTTCCTGCTGTTTGTTGCCGGTAAGCTTGCCCGTATCAAAACAGTTCTGTCGCCAGCTATGTTCGCCGAGGCGGTGATTTCGTACCCATTACTTCATAGTTCTTTTGAACCTGAATTGATGGCTCTGCTAGGCATTCCACCTGAACGTCTACTCGATAGCCGTCAGCAAGCCGTCCGTTTTGATCATTGTGTACTGGCCAACAACAGTAGCTGGTTTTACCCCGCCGCCGCCGATGTACTGGCGTTGAAAGCGATCGTTGAAGGCCAATTGCAGCCTCCCCAATCGGCACCGAACAGGCGGCTCTACATCAGTCGCAAGGGCAGGCGCAAGGTGGTGAACGAAAACGCACTGACGGCTATGCTTAGCCAGTATGGTTTTGAGATAATCGAAGATAAACCTCGTTCTGTTCTGGAGCAGATTGAGCTGTATCGAACCGCATCCATCATCGTTGGGCCGCATGGTGCTTCGTTTGCCAACCTGATCTGGTGCAGACCTGGTACACAGTTGCTTGAATTTTTTGCCCCAAATTATCGCCCCGAATATTTCCGCTACCTGGCGCAGATTCTCAGCATCAAATACGCAGCTTACTGCCTGGGACCCGTAGCTGACAGCCACTACACATTCGTTGATGCCGATGTAGAGGTATCCGTTGATGAAGTAGAGCGCGGTCTGATCAACTTACTGGCCGAGGTTAGCTAGAAAGAACAGTCTAGAATGCGATGGCCTGCTACACCGGTTGGGATGATCTGGTGTACTTTAACCTGCCCGCGGGCAACAAACGCTTCGATCTGATACCGGCTAGCCTCGTCTACTACGTAAAAATGATGGTTGAACTGCCTTGCATTGAACTGATTGGACCGGATAATCCCTTTCAGGCGGTAGTTTTCGGCCACCCCTTCTAAAATCTTGTAGTCGGTGGTCGACTCCAGCACATTCCGCTTATCCAGCGCCGTTTGCCAGTCCAAAATGTAATAAATCGGATGTTGCGACTGGTAATACCGGATGGGTAAAAAGTAGTACGCTGACTCAAACAAGACGGGTTGACCCGGCTTTAGCTTGTCGACATCATGGCGGATCTCGCCGGAAAATAGCGGTATCTTTTTGTTCTGGTAAACGATAAATACACCAATCAGTAACAGGAAAACCAGCACACCAAGCGATTGCAAAACAGGCGAAACCGATGGAATTCGTTGGCGCAGGTTAGACCACACAGGCAACGACGCCCTGTCATTAATCCACCAGCCCGCGTACAGTAGTTGATAAATCAGCAAGAGCGTTGATGGCCAGAAATAGCGGTTCAGGAACACCGACGTGTGGACGAGAGAGACAACCAGGCCCAGTAGCAGCGTAAACACAACGATAAATCCTGACAGCAGGTAGAGCGCAAAGGCCGGATCGCTGAAAGCGGCGAGCCGTTGCTTCTGAAGCCGGGGAACGGCAATCAGGCTAAAAAGGCCCGCGACCAGCAGTACTCGCAGGATACCCATAATTGGGTACGTATCCTCTAAACGGGCGGATGCATTAGGCAACAACTCGCCAATCGTTTTAAAGAATAACCAGAATGTAGGGACGGGAATCCAGGAGTGTGGAATGCCTGACTGTGCCTGAATGGCAAATGAAGGATACCAGAACACCAGCCAGAGCAGCGCAATTACCAGGTGCGTGCCCACCACAGGCAGGTAGCTGTGATCGTTGGCACGGAGCCATCTGTACAGCCAAAGAAGCCCGAAAAAGACGCCCGACGCAGCAATGTAGAACAGGGCTACGTTGTGGGTGAGCATGAATACTGCACCTACCAGCGCATGTGCCACTAGCCAGGGCCGCTTCTGAACCCGGAAAAGTAGCTGATGCAGCACAACTACGTAAGCCCAGCCGAACAGCAGATACAAGCTGTAGGTACGTACCTGAGTCGACAGAGTGTAGTTTAGGTACGTTAAGCTGATTGCCAGCAGGATAATTACAAAATTGACCAGTGCCGTGTGCCGTTGCGTGGCCGCATTAACCCGATATAGCGCAGGTTCATGGTCGAGCAGCCTGGTAATGTACCGGAAAAACCAGGTCACGGTACCAGCAAACAGAGCAATGGATACGCCTTTTAAAAAGAAAGGATTCAGGCTAATGCTATGCCCAAGCAACCAGTAGACATTAATAAACAACGGCGGATTAGCATCCATGCCACTCACAATGGCGTGGTTGGTGTGGGCTAACGACGGATCGGAAAGGAGAAGATAGCTAAGTACCTCATCCATCCATAAATACCGATCTTTTACGAATAAAGATAGTATCAGACTGCCGGTTAGGGTTAGCAGCAGTGCTACACTCAGCCGGTTGGTAGTCAGCATGTTTACTGGATTGGTTTACCGGATTCATCGATGTTGGCCGTAACAGAATAACTTGCTCCTGATACGGCGTCGAAGTAGACACCGCCAGTTCCTTTACTGAACCGATTGTTGGCTACAATGACCCCGGTCGCTTTCTCTCCGTAGGCTCTAAATGTAGCTACATTTTCCGTCGATGGTTTGTTCGAGATTGTATTATCCCGAAAAGTATTGTTAGGCGCGTTGTCGCAAATGATTGCGTGAGTGGCTCCACTGACGATGATGTTGCTTTCGTACACCCCGCCCGCGCTCGACGTGGTCAGCAGTTCCAGGCGACCGCTCATGTTGAGGGTATTGTGGTTGAACTGAGCCGCCCCCGCGTTGAATAACTGGATGCCGCCCGTAACGGAGCCCACCGTTTGGTTGCCCACAATAACAAGTCCGCCTACTACCAGCCCGTTACCAAAACCATCGTTCGAGCCTTCGATGAATTTGTCGAACGTCCCCTCAAACTTGTTGTTGAGGATGTTTACATTTTTAGACGCCCCCGCTATTTCGACACCATACAGGCTACAGTTCTTGATGTAGTTTTCCGATATCATCAAGCCATCCAGCGGCCCTGACAGGGAGATTCCAAACGTGCATTCATGGATCGTGTTGCCCGTCACGGTAATGTTCTGACCGGCATACACATTGTAATTGTCGTGATTGAACAGCTCAAACGCCATGCGCTTTGCCTGAATATCGTTCTGCCGGATAGTCACGTTTTTGGCCATCTTGCCCGCCTGGATTTTCAGTGTCAGGAAATTCGCGCTTGCCTGGGCGGCGGCGTCCGAACTGCGGCAGTTCTGGATGGTCAGGTTGTTTACCGTTGGTCCGTCAATCGAGATGACACCATACGTAGCTTCTCCGGTAGCCGTCACCACCCAGTTGATGCCATCAATCGACACGTTGTCGAACGACGGACCTGAGTCGATTGGGCTGAAGAGTGACACGTAGCTTTTGGGCAGTGTGATGGTTACTTTACCGGGTGTGCCACGCAAACCCAGGTTGGTTCGCATGCGTACGGGCGTTTGCTGCACATACTGTCCGTCAGGAATAAACAAGTCGCCTGTAGTGGCGTTGATAGCCGTCTGAAGCTCAGGTCCAATGTCGTCGTCGGCGGGTAGGATATTGAACCAGCCAGCGTTGGCTGCGCCGGTGAACTGCCGTTTGTAGCGGCGGCCGTTGGCTGTCACAAGCACAATGCCGGTATTGTCTTCGGTTGTCTTATCAGCGCGATCGAGTACAAACAAGCCTTGTTTGCCCGCGTCGGTGAGGTAGAAATTGGCAGGTACGTCAACCCGGCTGAAGGCACGTACCTGTGCCAGCGTTATTGTATCGGTGGCTGTTTGCCGTATAAGCGTATCCGGATCTATATCAACTGGTTTACAGTTGGTTAGTATCACTGCCAGCAGTATAACACTGGCAATTGTTATGTGTATCGTTTTCATAAGTAAGTTGAGAGAGTCAATGAACAATGATCAACTGGTAGCTCATCGCGTAGCCTCACTCTATTGACAGGCTAAGGCTATGGTCAGGCCAGGCTGATCACTGTTAATTGATCATTGTAAATTGATTTTACCGAATACCTGCATACGTTTTCAACCGGTTATAAATCCGGGTAATGGGGCTGTAGCGCTGAATTGTCTTGCGATGGTAATACTCTGTCGCCTGCACCACATCGGGGAATTTGAATGTCCGCTGTTGACCGGCATCTAGCTCGGTTTTGTAGCGGTTAAAAATATCGGTGTGGGTCGCGCCCGGTCCGAAACCGATATTCTGTACTTTAGAAACGGTTGGGTAAACGGTTAACCCACCCGCTTTGAACCGGCTGTAACAATACCGGATATCCCAGGCGTCGATGGCTCCTTCCATTTGGTGCCGCAACATCCGGCTCAGGTCCGAGCCGCCACTGTTAAACGCTTTCTGCCGGGCAGCGTCATTTTTGAACTGGTCATAATCAGCCACTGTCCAGTCGATGGATTCCCAGCGGTCAGCCCAGGTAGCCCAGCCCCAGGGGCTATGGCGTGGCACAAAATAGGCGTCGTCGGTATAGCCGGGTGGTTTTGGAAAGGGGAACGTGTAGCCCGCTATCGAATACACCCGCTTGTTTTTGGCGTAATGTTGCAGGCACTGGTTCATGTAATCCAGAAAATTGGGTGCCGTAATCAGGTCGTCTTCCACGATAATGGCCGACGGGTGTTTTTTCAATACCGTCGTGATTCCCTGAATGATCGAATCGGCACAGCCAATGTTTGCTTCGGCATAGTGACGATAAATGTTTTTGAAGCCACTTATCTGCGCAATAACCGCTTTCACCTCGGCTACGCCCGGCTCGTCGGCCGGTTTCTGCGGCGCATCGACAAAGACGTATAAATCACTTTCCGAAGCAAGGTAATTGGCCTGTAGCGCGTCGATGGTTTGCCGCAGTTCATTGGGCCGTTTGTAAGCGAAAAGAATAACTGGTGCGTTCATGATGTTGAGGAGTTGACTGTTAATGGCTGCCGATCATCTGTTTGCTTAAGTGCCAGACGTACAGTGCGTTCGTTGTAGCGTAGCGGCGGAAGAGCCGGCGTGGCTCAAGGGCCAATCGGAAAACCCATTCCAGACCCATGCTCCGAATCCAGGCTGGGGCGCGTTTGTGTTCGCCCGTCAGAATAGGAAGCGCGCCGCCGATACCAAGCATAACAGCGGGAATCCGCCCCCGCATGCGACCCATCCACAATTCCTGTTTAGGGCAACCCAGGGCTACAAATACCAGTTTCGCGCCCGACCGGGTAATCTCTTCTACCTCGGCTTCTTCTTCGGCCGATGTCAACGGCCGGAAGGGCGGAGAGATCAGGCCGGCAATTTTCAGGCCTGGAAAGCGCTGGTAACATACGGCGGCAGCTTCTTTCAGGCGGTCGGTCGTTGAGCCATAAAATAGCACGGGAATCTGTTCGACAGCCGCTTGTTCAAGCAGGGCAGGCATCATATCCATCCCGGCTACGCGCTCCTGCTGGTGGCCGTACAAGCGCTTGATGGCCCACAAAAGGGGTACGCCATCGGCCAGCACCCAATCTGAGTTATTGACAGCTTTAGCCAACTCGGGCTTCTGCTGAGCTTCCACTACCATATGGGCGTTGGGAAAGCAAACCGTGCGTGATTCGCCTAATTTCGCCGCTTCGATAATCGCTTCCTTCACCGACGCAAACGTGGCAGAGGTTATGCCTAAACTAACCACCCTTGCACGGGGTAAGTCGGTAGTCTGTGATGAATATGGTTTCATATCGTTGATGTGTATTGTCATTACGCTTTGCTGTCATTAGGTAGTCATTGATGGTCATTTTTGGTTTCCACAATGAATGACTACCTAATGACAGTATGCTTATTACACTACGCCAACCAACTTTGTCTGATTCACCAGGCTTGGATAGAGCCGTTCGGTAAAGAGGTTAATCTTCTCGTCCCAGACTTGCCGTTTGGCAAACTCATACGCTTTTCGACCCATTTCGAGTCGTTCGGCCGGGTTATGGTACAACCGTTCGATAGCCGCCGCCAGATCGTTCAATACCTGCTCGCTCGATTCGATCGGCACTTTGATTCCATTGGTGCCATTCACCATTTCAGCCTGCCCGTGAAGTGCCAGCGTAATCACGGGCATGGTATTGGCCATTGCTTCCGTGACCTGCGTAGGGCCGGAGTCGCGCAGGCTGGTGAACAGAAATACGTCTGACTCCTTGTAGTATTTCAGCACTTCGTCATACGAAACATGACCCACCCAATCCACACGGTCAGCCACGTTGTATTTGGTCAGGTACGTTGGTACGTGCTCGGCCATTTCACCTTGTCCACCCACAATCGTCAGACGGATGGGCAAGTCTGGATTTACCCGGCTGAAGGCGTGAATGGTCAACTCCAGCGCTTTGCGGGGCAGCAGGCGACCCACCCACAGTAAGTTCAACACGGGCGGATTAGGTACACGCTCCTGTGGCTTTGGAGCCAGAAAGTCGGCCCCGATACCCGAGTCGAGCATCAGTTCCATTGGCTTGTTTCCCCGATACGTCCGGGCCAGTTGAAGCGAGTCACTATTGGAGATCAACACATAATCGGCCTGACGCATACTGCGGTAAAAACCAGGATTTACCCGTTGTAGCAGCCAGCTCACGGCATCGCGCATGACCTCCCGCGAGTAGTACTTGCCCAGGTAGTGTTTCATAACGGGTGGTACCCGCTGCCCACCACCTGCCGGGCCGAAGATGAATGGTTTTTTAAGCCGGTACATGAAGCTGCCCAACTGCAGGCTGCTGTAGGTGACGTGATGAACGAGATCGAAATTCTGCGTCTGATCCAGCTTTTTCGCTACCCGCGCTGCTTTCCACTGCCAGTATATGTAATGCACGTACAGGCCTATCAGGTTTCCGTACGCCCGATCAAGCCAGGCCGGTACACCCACATAATGTACTGTCAGGTTGGGATACAGCCCGGTTGCCAGTTCCGGTTCAATGGCTTCGCGGAACTCTTCGCGGGTGATGCAATGCGTACGCACGCCACGCTGGCTGAGCAGCGTAGAGTAGTGCCAGCCATTTCCCTCTTCCGACCCCCGGTTTGGCAAACAGGCATATGCCGATAGTAGAATAGTCAGCATAGATCAGACGGGTTGAAGCTTACGGCGGAGGAATCCACCACAGATACGCGCCACATCGAAGAAGAAGTAGAGCAGCTTTGTTTTGGAATGGGCCATCGCAAAGTGGTAGCGTACCGTCAGGTTTGTCGGCGATCGAATGGAGGTAAAACTCTGAATAAAGTCAGACCAGCCGGGACGTTGTTTCAGGAAAATGCCTGTGGCGCTGACGTGTTCACCCACTACGCTTTTGGTACTGATAAGCAGCGGATAACCTGCTTTCTGCGCACGCACCGAAAAGTCGACATCGGCCATGTAGTGGGCAAAGTGAGCCGTATTGTACAGGCCAACTTTCTGGAACACTTCCATGGGAATTAACGTACCCCGGCCGGGCAGTGAATCAGTCTCGATAAAGTCGGCCTGACTAACCAGTTTTGAGTAGCTACGGCCATAATCGTCGGCAATCTGGTGGCCGCCCGCCAGCACGAGGTTCATTTTCGTACCGGCATATTCCAGTTGGTCGGGCCGGTCAATGTCTACGCTTGGCGAGCCGACCACGCAGGGGTAATGTTGCCGCTCGGTGTCGAGCAGTGTTTGCAGGTAGTTTGGCTGTACTTCGGTATCGTCGTTGAGCGTAAGCAGGAAATCATCGGTGCCTGGTGTTGCGCCAACCAGTTCCTGCGCTTTACGAAGGCCCACGTTGGTAGCTTCGGTCCACCAGAGGTTGCCGTCGCCCTTCAGCACAATGGCCTCGGGGAACTGCTGCTGAATCATCTCACTGGTGCCATCCGTAGAGCCATCGTCGACAACGATCTCCTGATGGTCTGGGTACGTCTGCGCGGCCAGACACGCCAGGCAGCGGCGCGTCAGCTCACGACGGTTATGAACGGGAATAACGATGTAGATCATAGGTAGTTTGTTGTGTCTGATTGCCGGGGTAATTCGGTATTCGGTACTGTAACGGGCCATTGATGCGCGTAGACATGCGTTGGCTGACTAGCCATGTGAGGATCAATGTGTATAGTTTTAAGATCGCTTTCGGCCTGCTCTTTTTCCGTTGGTTTCGTTGCGTAATACAGGCCCAGGCCAACGAAACCCCAGTAGTAAATAGGCAATTGGTACGAAACGCCGAAGAGTAACCCGCTGGCAATGAACGCAAACAGCACAGTTTGTTCAAGCGTAAATCGCTTGTTGCGGAAGTACATCATCCAGAGCGTACTTAGAATGACAAACATGTTGAGGGCTAGTCCGGCGATGCCGTAATTATACAGCATGTCGATGTATTGCGAGTGAATGATGGTGCCTTTTGTCGGGAAATCTTCGTTTTCCATGATCTCGCCCCGGTCGTAGCCTTCATAACGCCAGCCCAGCCAAAGCCGGTCCGGTATCTGGCTCCAGTAATAGAGCGTCTGTTCGTAGCGCCAGTTACCGGTATTGTCTTCTGTTGGTTTTGCAATACCGCCGATGTTTTCCAGGAAAGCGTCTACTTTTTTTGGTGAAAGTGCCCCTACAAACGGAACAATCAGCAAGGCCAGCACGAATAGGGTAGAAGCAGTGCGACCAATAGGTAATCGGCTGTCACTAAGCTTACCTACGATGGACAAGCCCGCCACGATAGCGACGCCAAACACCGCCGATGAAATAACGGAACGGTGAAGCAGGAAAACGATCAGGCCAAACGACGCCAGAAAGCCCATGAAGTCGGCAATGCGGTGATCTTTCAGGTACCGCATCAGGAAAAACAGCAGCGGCAGCATGACATAAAACGCTTCGTAGGCCGATGTAGAACGGCTTTCGGAGGTCATGTTATACTCCATGATTTTCCCCAGAATGATCTGACCATAAAAATATAACGCCCCGATAACCATGATGGCCCAACTCAGCTTGAGCGGCCCCGACCGGCGGGCGATGACAAACGCCAGCAACGCCAACCCGCAATAGGCCAGTCGCTTGATGACGAAAAATGAATACACGTACTGGTTGTAAACATGCAGCGACTCGAGCACCAGCCCGAATATGGCCAGGCTCAGTACCCAGGCAACCAGTTTATACGGGCTGGGATAGTCGAAGTAGCCAATAAACAGACAGGTAGCTCCCACCAGACCGGCCAGGTTAGACACCGCCGACAGGATTGGACTGGTCTGATCGGAGCCATAAGTGAGCGAGCCTACGCCAAACAGGAGCAGAAACAGCGCAGCCCGGTATGCCCACGTAATGGCCTTTACCCCCGGCTTTTTGGCGGGCTGGGGCGTTTCGGGCAGGAAGGTGTATGTCGGTTCTTCGATGTTCATGGATTTGCCAGTACGGCTTCGTAAATCGACTTGGTATGATGGGTGATGTGCTGCGCATCGAAGCGTTCCAGCGAAACCGCCCGTGCCTGCTGGGCCAGTAACTGGCGCAGTGAGGTACTTTCCCACAACTGACCAACCGCCGCCGCAATATTGGCGGGATCGAGTGACGTTAGCAGGCCCGTCTGCCCGTTCTCGACCAGCGACGATACGCCACCCACGTCTGAAGCAACCACTGGTAAACCAGCTAATTGTGCCTCACATACGCTGTTGGGGCTATTGTCGATGTAGGATGGGTGCAACAGACAGAACGCATCTGCGTACGCGGCCCAGAGCTGTTCGCCGGTCAGCATGCCCCGGTGTTCAACGGCATCTTCTGGAATATTGGTCAATCCCAGCGTTGAAATGAGGTCCAGCAGGGCCGGTTTACTGCCAAATCCGGTAACGATAAGCCGGAGCGGCCACCGTTCCCGAAGCAGACTCAACGCCCGCAACGCTTCACGGATGCCTTTAATGTCGTGCAGGCCGCCAACAAACAGCATGGCGTTTGGCGACTGGTCGCTGGGGGGCGCAATGGGTTGGTAAAACACGGGGCGCATCAATTCCCAGTTATGGTGAATGACCGCCTTCGGGTTCAGCTTATGAATGATGGCCTTGTCCCAGTGGGTACGTCCGATGTAGTGCCGCACAGAAGGGGCGTACTTTTTTTCGTAATAGCTGGCCACCGCCCACGACGCGTGGCGATAGTCGGGCCGGTTGGGCAGGTATCGGTAGTATTCTGTTACGAAGCCCTGCGCCGACACCACTTTCGGTAGGTTCAGGCCGGCAGCCATCACGGGATACTGTTCTTCCGTACCGTGAATATGAAGCAGGTCGAACGTACCCAGCGTCTGGTTACCTACTTTATCGCGCAGGTAATCGCTCACTAGTTTAATACGCCGCGTATAGCCCGTCAAAAGATCCCACTTGTCGTCGGGCACTTTCAGAAAGATGTACCGAACGCCGTCGCGCGTTACTTCGTCGTCATGGTCGATGTATGGATTGTAGCTGACAACGGTAATAGAGATTCCCTCCTGCGCGACCAGATTAGCGGCCAATGCCGTCATCCAGGGCACCGGATGTCCTGATTTCGCTGGATGTGGGGCTCGTGCAAGCCAGAGAACGTTCATAGAAAGTGTACTAAATAAGTGTATGGTATGGGTTACAGACTGCCAACGCTGGTTGAGCTGGTTGCCTGTTGAGTGGGCACTAGCTGTTGAGCGGTATCTTCTGTATGCCCATACTTGTTTGTTGTTATGTCATCGTAAAAAGCCAGCAGCTTCCGCATACCGGCTTCGTGGCTCAGGTACGTCTCGGCGTGTCGGCTCTGCACCTTGATGAGTTGATTTCGTTTTACGTCATCGCGGTAGCTCAAAATCAGCCGGGCGAGTTGGGCCGGGTCGCGCTCGCTGACCAGTCCCGCGCCATGCGGCATCAACTCAGGAATACCGCCAACGGGTAGCGCCAGCACAGGTACGTTCACGGCAAAGGCTTCGAGCAACGCGTACGGACAGTTATCGTTCAGCGCCGTATGCACGTAAATGTCTGACTGCGCCACCAGCCGCCACGGAGCCGACTGCCGACCGAAGAAACGAACGTACCCAGCCAGGTCCAGTTCGGCTACCAGCCGTTCATACTCCGCGCGTTTGGGACCATCGCCGATGAGCCAGATCTGAAAATCGGTGACGCCCCGTTCCTTTATCTTAGCCCCAATACGAATGAGCAACTCCTGGTTCTTGCGCTCATCGACGTACCCAACGTTGCTGATAATGAATTTGCCCTTGTCTTCCGCCGCACGCGGGGCTTTTTTATCCGCTGGGTCAATCGTAACGGTATTGGGCAGAATGGCCCGGCGTACGCCGTCGTGCAGCAGGTGCTTCGACTGGGTGTAGGCGTAATTCGACACAAAAATGTAGTTGTCGACATGGGCAAACAGCCAGCGATACCAGCGGGTGAGGCCCCGAATGAGCCAGGCTGGCAACGGGTTGTTGGCCAGTTCTGCCGCCGTAATCAATTCGGTGACAGGGTCGTCGTTGAAATGGGCCGTTAGCACAACCGGCACCCGTTTACCCAACGCGAAGTAAGCCGCTACCCCCGACCGTACATCCTGCGCATGGATAAGATCGAAGGTCTGGTTGCGGTGCTGCCGGGAGCCCAGGTAAAGGCGCAGGAAGAAGCTGCTTTCATCCCAAAGAATCCGGCTGGTTTGCCCCAGGCGTTTGAAGACGTGGCCCAGAATATTGAGGCTTTTGTTCCAGACAAATGGCGTGTCGGTGGTCTCCACTACCTGCACCGATACATCCCGACCGCGCAGTTCACGGGCCAGTGTCTGGTAATAAGTAACCACGCCAGAGGGCGACGTACCTGTCAGGAAAGTGGGGATCAGAATGTTCATTTGTGCATTCGCTTGTAAAGCCGCAGGGTCAGGATCGTGTCAGGCCGTTTGCGGAAATTATTGATCACACTATCAATGGCTGCTTCACCAAAGAGCAGTACGTTGTAGAGTCGGTTGGTGCGCTTCTGCGCGGCCTGCTGCCCAATTTCGCGGGCCGCCCACCGCATGAATATGGCCATACCAACGGCGGGACCATGCACATTCTGGAACACACGCCGCTGATTCCGAACGGCGTAATACTGTTTCCACGCGCCCGGCCAGGGAATACCGTTGCGGTCGAACGAAGGTGGATGGCGGAACACAGACTTCGGTACGGTAACGACCGGGAAACCCATCCGTTGGGCGCGGGTCATGTACTCTACTTCATCACCCCAGATAAACAGTTTGCGATCTGGAATGCCAATTTTCTCAACGACTTCACTGTGAATCAGGGTGCCGTTGAAAAAAGACGCCACGCCGTAAATCAGGTCCAGGCTGGTCATGTCGCTCACTTTGCGGTACTTCCGGTTGGGGCGGTCTACGTAGAAAGCCAGTTCCTCGTCGTCGCGAATACTAACCGACATGGAGTTCTTGATACAAGGCCCCAGATTGGGCGATTGCAGCAATTGCTCCAGCGCATCGGGGGCGGCAATGCAATCATCATCCATGCACCACAGCCAGGTAGCCCCCGACTTGAAGGCACCGTCGATACCAGCGGCGAATCCGCCTGCGCCGCCCAGATTAGCCTGGTTGATAACCGTCAGGTCGGTTTGGGTTGGCAACCATTCAGTAGTGCCATCGGTGCTGCCGTTATTGACGACAAGCATCGCATCGGGCCGTCGAGTCTGTTTGCGTAGACTATCTAAGCAGATTTTCAAATCCGCCAGGCGGTTGTAGGTGACGATTACCGCCGTAACTGTTTCCATGTTTTTTGACTGCTGGTGTTAATACAGTAGTTAGTATTGACGCCTGTTGTTTACGAAAATTACTTAAGAGTACTTATTCTGCCCTTCACAGTTCCGATTTGGATGTATCGGGCCGCCGCTTGACTTTCTCGTCGGGCAGCTCATCCGTTGGACCGTAATAAGCTCTGATAAACCGCCTGATCTTTAGCTCCCAGGTTTGCTGGCTGGCAAACTCGTAGGCGTTGGCGCCCATTGCCAGGCGTTCGTCCGGGTGGTGATACATCCACTCAATGGCTTTGGCCAGTTCTGAGCTAACCGTTTCCTGATCCGTAACCGGCACCCGAATCCCCGTCGATTCATTGACCAGCTCGGCCTGACCGTGAATGTTCAAGGTGACAACGGGCAACGAGTACGCCATTGCTTCCAGCAATTGAGCCGGGCCGGTGTCGCGCAGGCTGGTGAAAAAGAATACATCAGCCTGCTGATAAAACGCTTTCACCTGTTCGTAACCGACGTACCCAGTCCAGTTTACCCGGTCTGTCAGGTTGTACCGCGACAGGTATTCAGGCATATACTGGCCCATTTCGCCATCGCCAACGACCGTTAGCTGAACGGGTAACCGGCGGTCTACTTTGCTTAGGCCATGCAGTGTAAGCTCAAGTGCCTTGCGAGGCATTAATCGACCCACCCAAACCAGTTGCAATACCGGACCGGGGGTATGAATGAGCGGGGTTGGCGGAATAAACGCCTCCGAAATACCGCTAAACTCTTTAGTCACTCCCCTGGTTCGGCCCAGCCACTCGATCTTCCGGCGTGTATCTTCATTCCAGACCAGCACATGATCGGCCTTTTGAATAGCCTCGAAACAGCCGGGGTTGAACCGAAGCAATAATTGACTGACCAGCGTGCGCATTTTCTCCTTTTTCCAATGCCCTTTGAAATAATGGCGCATCGAATCCGGTGCTTCCTGCCCGCCACCAATCGGTCCGAATATGAACGGCCGGTTTAGTTTGTAGAGCAGACTACCCAACTGCAGGCTTCCATAACTGACATGATGAACGATGTCGAAATTATGCTGTCTGTTTAGCGGACGGGCCGTTTTGAGGGCAGCCCATTGCCAGTACAGGTAGTGGAAATACATGCCAATCAATCCCCAGTAATACACCTTCTCAACCCAGTCCGGCGTTTCAACGTACACGTACGTCAGATTGGGATGGGGCACCTGAGCGAGCTTTTCGTCCAGCGCCTTTTTATTCATCGACCGAGTCAGACACCAGACACGATGATTACTCTGGCTGACAATCGACGAATAGTACCACCCATTTCCTTCTTCAGATCCGCGTTCAGGTATACAGGCATACGCAGAGATCAATACATTTTTCATAAGCCTGACATTGAGTTACTAAACTCGCCGATGTGTCGCTCGTGGGTACGTACCTGGCAGGCTCTGCAACGACGAGCGAGTACCGACGTTACCGCTGACTTTCCAGTTCGGCAACCGGTGTGGTGGCCCATTCCCTGCTTCTGTAAAGCAGGTAGCCCCCCATAGCCAGTAGTACATACACCTCCGTACCAACCCAGGCCCAGGCAGCACCAAGATGACCGTAATGACGAATCAGAAAGATATTAAGCCCCAGGCCAATCACTGAGCCTATGGCAGTTATGACAAAGAACGGCCGGTCCATGCGCAGGTTTAGCATGGTGTGAATACCCAACAGATTGCTCATGCCGATGACGAGGGGCAACAAAGCCACTACCCGCAACACGGCCACGGCACCAACGAATTTGGGACCGAAGAAGAACGGAACGAACCAGGGTGCAATGAGCCACAACCCCGCCGCCACCAGGCCAAGCCCGCCAAGTAATGGCCAGAAAACAGTCCGCACCATGTTTAATCCTGATTCCCGACTTTTGCCGAAAGCATTGGCGATGATCGGAAACAACGCCTGATTCAGGGCCATCGTCACGAACGACAGCGCAACTCCTTCCAGCCGCGTACCCGCCGAATACAGACCCACAGCGTAGGCCGTGCTCAGAATACCCAGGAAGAAAACCGTCGACGAAGCATAGAGGGTAATCATCACGTTGGAAAAGAACAGCGTTGCATCGGCTTTGAAGCGCGCAACTAGCTGAACAACAGATGGCCAGAAGAACCGGATGTTGAACCGTTTTGCAGCCACGCCCAGGGCGATAGCGTTGATGAGAACCTGAGAGATACTAAGCACCAGATTCTGCCATACGTAGTCTTCGGGCTGATGAATGACCAGAAAAACAGCCCCCGTAAACAGGAGTTTCACCAGCAAATTGAACATAGCCACCCGGCCAAGGTCTTCCATTGCCTGATACACCCAGAAAGGCGACAACACCGTGCTGATGCAGGTAACGTAGGTGCACACATGCAAGAGCCAGTGTTCCCGGAAGCTCGGCATGCCAAAGGTCACAACCGCAAAAATCACAGTCGACACTACCCAGAGCAGCACTTTGCCCGCCATGACCTCGCTGAAAACGCGACTTGTGGCTGCCTTATCATAGCGATTAGCTGCGATGGCACGCACCGCAGCTAAGTCAAATCCATAATTTATGATCAGGCTGAAGTAAGTAACATAGGCCAGCGAGAAATTAAGCAGACCCAGCCGCTCCGGCCCGATGATCCGTACCACATAGGGTACGGTCAGTAAGGGCAGCAGGAAATTGGCAACCTGGACACTGAAAAGTGACGCTACATTGACGGCCAATCGCTTTAGAACACTTTTGGAAAAGCCAGGTTCAGGTGCCGAAACTACTTCATCGTCAATAAGTGCTACTGTTTCTTTACCAAGCATTAGGATTTCCGTTTAAGGCCGCTTTTATAGTCCACCAACAAATGCGCATATCTAAAGCTATCGATTGTTGCTGAATGTAAAGGTGGTCATAACGTACCCGGTGCTTCATTTGATAGGGCTTGCCCGTTTCGCCCCGTGCACCACGTACCTGAGCCAGACCCGTAATACCAGGTTTTACTATATACCGCTCGCGGTAGCCCGGCATCGTGTTCCAGTACTGGGCATCGAGTGGCAGCGGGTGTGGGCGTGGGCCAACAATGCTCATGTGGCCCAGCAGAACGTTCAGGAACTGAGGCATCTCATCGAGATTCGTCTTGCGCAGGATCCGGCCAATAGAGGTAACCCGATAATCGTTCTTACTGGCTTGCTGAAACTGGGCGTTTGGATTATGGGCCATCGTTCTGAACTTGAAGCAGGGGAACTGCTCGCCATTACGGCCCGAGCGAATCTGAACAAAAATGGCAGGCCCTTTCGAAGTTAATTTAATCAATAGGGCAACTAGAGGAATAAGCCAAACCAAAATAGTAATGGCCACTAAACCAGCTATAAGCAGATCGGCGAGCCGTTTGGCATATAGCCCCCAGGTAGGGTTTTGAATGGTTGTGTTCCGGCCGCGTTCAAGGCCGACCGTTTCCATGTTTTGTACGGTAAATGATGTCATAGTCGTTGAGTCAATTAGGTGTGTGATCAAAGCCAATTACTTGTTACTTGAAATTGCAGCACCTCAGGTTAGTTACTTAGTTTCCAGTTGTTTACTCCCAAATGAAATTACCGTAAGTTGAAAAGAAAGCGTTTATTTTGAAAAAAATACGACCTAGCCTCTCAGCCATTTGCGGGGCTGAGCTTCATAATACCGGTTCTTGTGACTGTGACTAAGGTAGGAGCCGTCGTTGCCAACAACACCATTCAGAATCAGACTGAGATTTTTAAAGCGCTGTTCACGACGGACCAATTCAATCGCTTTCAAGCTGGTTTGGGGCGTTACGCCATGGCGTACCACAAACAGGGTCGAGTCGGCAAAAGGAGCTACCAGTTGTGCGTCAGATACCAGGCCGAGTGGCGGAGTATCGAGCATAATGTAAGAGAAACGTTCACGTAAATCGGCTAATAACTGACCCATGCGGGGCGAGCTAAGCAATTCGGCCGGGTTCTGCTCATCGCTGAGGATGCCACTGCTAATCATGAAAAAATTCTTGTAACCCGGTACAGGTTGAAGCACTTCGTTCAGTGAAGCGTCGCCCATCAGGTATTCGCTGATACCTACGTTAGTATCGAGGTGGAAGGTTTCCTGATACGTTGGTCTTCTTAAATCAAGTTCGAGAACGACCGTGGGCCGGTCGACCAGCGAAAGACTGGCCCCCAGATTCAGCGAGACAAACGTTTTGCCCTCGCCACTGATGCTGGACGTAACCAGCAATACATGGCTACCCGAATCGGCCGATTGCATCAGTGGGAGATTAGCCCGTAACGTACGAATCTGCTCGGTGATCAATGACCGGCTGCGGGGCGTAATGACCAGCCGCTTTTTGCTCGATGTTGGATTAGTTGACAACTCGCCAAGAATAGGCGTAAGGGTTGATTTCTCCACTTCGCGACGGCTGCGAATCCGCTGATTCAGCGTATCCAGGCCCGCAATGGCACCTAATGGCAACAGTAAACCAACCATCCCGAAAAGCAGGTAGATCATTGGTTTCACCGGCTTCACTGGCGTCAGGCTGCTAATGGCGGCGTCGACTGTGCGGCTATCCGATACGGCGGCGGCAAAAGCAACGGCCGTTTCTTCCCGTTTCTGAAGCAGGTACGTATACAAATCGTTTTTGATAGCCTGCTGGCGCGAAATGTCCATCAGCGCCCGTTCCTGACGGGGAACCTGCCGAATCTGGCCAGACAATTCCTGGTTCTTCGATTCGTAGCTGCGCTTATTGCTTTCCAGCATGTTCTGCATGGTCTGCACATTCTCAGAGATCCGGCGTTTCGTAGCCCGAATCTGATCGTCAACAGCCTGCAACTTTGGCTCGGCATCCGTTGTGGTTTTGGCCAACTGGGTACGTTGCATATCCAGGCTTGATGCGGTGTTGATCAGGCCAAGCAAAATGGGGTCATCCAGGCCAATAGTAGCTGGCGTTCCACTCTGATCGTCGGGTTGGCTACGCACGTATTTCTGTAGATCGCGAAGGGCCGACAATTTCACGTTCACTTCGTTTAGCTTGGCGTCGTTCTCTTTGGCCGATAGCAGGAAGGTTTGGGCCTGCGTGCTCAGATCGGTGATGCCCTCGGTCGATTTAAAGCTTTCAACCCGTCTCTCCACACCCGACAACTCTCCCGATAGTCCGTTGAGGCGCTCCTGAATAAACTGAAGCGTATTGGCTGCTACCTTGTTTTTACTCTGGATCGACGCCAGATTGTATTCAGCAATGAGTGTATTCAGAACGGCTTCACCTTTTGCGGGCACGGCATCATCAACGGTCAATACAACAACTGAAGACGTTTTGCTGGTTGGTTCGGCTTTAAGCCGGCTAACGTAATCGCCGGCTACTGCCTGCTTAGTCGAAGCCTGAACGATGATCGGCGGCGTGGTGGCTGACACGGGCTTCCGGGTGGCAACCCGGATACGCCCATAGGCCGTGTTGATCGATTGATTAAGTGGAATTGGAGTCCCGTTGAGATTAACTACTGCGTTAGTGCTAAAAGTCAGCGTCAGCGGCTCTTCATACAGGGTGGGATTTCCTTTTTCTACAATAAGTTCAACTGGGCTTTCCTGGTAAATCTCACGTTTCCCAAATTTGGTTTGGCGGAAATACCGGTGTTCAAGGTGTAACCTTTCAACGACCTTACCCATGAGCGTAGCTGATCGAAGCATTTCAATTTCGTTCTCGACCGACTTCTTTGGTGTGGCTGCCTGGAACTCGCGCAGCACGCCACCACGATCATCCGTCTTGTTGCCATCCAGGAGAAGTAGACTAGCCTGAACCCGATACGTGGGTTGCTTGTAGAGCAGATAGAGGTAGGCACCACCAAGAGCTAAACCTAGCGAAAGTACAAACCAGGGCCAGTGGCGGAAGTAGCGAAGAAGGATGGCCCTGACATTAGGGCCGTTGCTATCCATGAGTGAGTACGGGGTGTAGACCGCGGTAGAATCTGTCATAACGTTCGTTGTAAGCCAACCAGAAGGTTGAAATTTTTGTAAATCAATGGCCTGAAATGGTATACTATATAAGTAACTCTTTGTTGAATTTATTAAACCAAGATTTACTCTGTATACTGCTTCAAAAACTCCGGCCTAAGATTGACTGGTGAATTAACGTATAATGGTATTGGCAACTACGATCGTATAGCCTGAAAATGAGGTTCCGGTTCAAAAAAAGAGCACCCGGTAAAGTACAATCTGACTGACAATTGGAAACTCATTTTTTAACGTGAAATAGTACTATTTCTAGGATATAGGCTTTATGGACCAATTCGCTGTTAGCTTGTTATATCCCTCAAGTTTACTCGTTGAACGGATGTAGTTTAGTATTGTGACCTAAATAGTGGTAGGCGGATTATTGGTTTAGTACAATATTTCCCTGTATTGTTTTTATCGGTAAAAGATGCCTCACCCAGCCACATTTTAGCCCGGAAAACTGATTAGTCAATCTTTGCTAGTTTGTCTATCGTATATGTGTACTAAGTGGCGCTAGCCTTATAGTTTTAAACGCTGCGCAACACATGTACGCTATGAAAAATGACATTCGTTCTTCTACCGTCCGAACACAGAATTTTCGACAGGCCAGAATACTCATTATTGAGAATGATCCTGCTCAGTTGGCTATGATTGAGCATTGCCTGCGTGTGTGTTTACCCGAAGTTGAACCCATCAAAGCTATCGACGAGCAACAGGCCATAACGTACCTGAGTGCCGGCAAACTTGATGAATCGAAGCTCCCTAAACTAATTTTGCTGGATATGCTCATGCCTCATCGTGACGACAGTTGGCGTATACTGCGTCGTATCAAGGAATTACCTGCACCAGCTAATCAAATTCCGGTCCTCATGCTTAGTTACTCAGCAGATGTTGACGATGTGAGTGAATCATATGATCAGGGCAGTTCTTCTTACTTGGTCAAGCCCGCGAATGACGACGAGTGGCTGGCATACTTTCAGATGTTATGCAAGTACTGGTGGGAAACGGTGTCTCTTCCACTGGCCGATTATCGCTACTAAATGGTTGGTAGCGATGCCATTGTTAGCCAGTACCGACAGACTTGTTCTATCACGTCAACAAACTCATTGTTGTCTTCTGGTATCACTACAACAGAGTTCGCATGTAAACTATACCCTGATTTTGTGACTCCTGTGCCAGGGGCGATTAATAATACGACTGGAAGGCGGCGTAACCGAGGTGTTGCTTTCAATTCGCGTAATAAGGCCAGTCGGCCTGGCGTAGCCTGCCGCAAATCGATCAGTACTAAGGCTGGCCTGTCAGCCTCGGCGAGGACTAATAATTGGGATAGAAACGCACCATTTTCGGCTACATGGAGTAACGTCAATGGCCAATTGTCGTTAATCACTTGCCGTAGAAGGAGGCCTTTTGTTAAATCGGCTGTAATAAAAGCAACAGAGCGATCGGGAGCCAGGCTATGCATCTGGTTATATTCAGTCTCTACTGTCTCGACAAGAATTGGCCATTGGCGTCGACTAACGGATAGTACAGTATCATCTTCAAGAATTACTGCCCCACTTGTTTTCGAATGAGGTTGATTTTGTAGCTTCTTAACGCATACCGGATTAATCAACAGAGTTTTATGAATTCGTATAAAGTCGGGTAATTGCTTTTCCAGAAAACGGAGCGACTTGGAAACCAGCAACTGCTCACCTGTTCTGAAGTGAACAAATGAGTAGTTATTAGCACCGGATAAGTACGAGATTAAGACTGGGTGCCGTAATGCGTTGATAATGAGTCCCATACTTGAAGTCTATTCACTCAGTTTAAGCGCTCAAAGCGTACTACTAAACATTGAACGACTACTGGTTTGTTTATAGGTCTTAGTATATGGACATGATAGCCTAGGGTTGGTCAACTGTTATGCAGGTATATGCTTAACCGCGAAAGAAACGCCAAAGGGCAACGTATTTGTAATAGCGAGTTCACCGTCCTGATGTGTGAATTGTCGACACAACTCTTAGCTCATCGTTGGCTTTTGTACACGCGGTGTGACTCCTAAGCAACAAAAGCTAGCCGTTTGGTATAAAAAAGTGCTATATGGAATCTTTGTAGGATATTTTATAGTATGTAGTGTACAACGTCCTGCTTCTTAATACAACATTAAGAAAAGAGGTTACATAATTTCTTTTTACTCAACATGTCTATTATTTCCACAACGAAAAAAAAGAAGTATATCTATCGAATTAGAGTAAGTTTTACAGGTAGTATGCTCCCTTTTCTTCTGATGGTTCAACTGGCCGTTTCAGCACAGACTACCTACTACGTGGCCAATTCAGGAAACGACGCTAACAATGGAACGTCGGTCAGTACGCCTTTTCAAAGCCTGGCAAAGGTGAGTGGTCTAAGCTTAAATCCTGGTGATCAGGTCTTATTTCGCCGGGGCGACACATTCCGGGGCACGTTAACGATTCGGCGTTCAGGCTCGGCAAGCCGCCCTGTAATTTTCGACGCTTATGGGAGCGGCGCAAAACCTATCTTGTCTGGCTCAACACCAGTGACGAACTGGACAAGTGCAGGAAATAACATCTGGCAAGCTCCCTGCCCATCATGTGGGAATGCTGTTACGGGTGTGTACCGTAACGGAACTGCATTACCCCTTGGTCGTTATCCGAATGCTGATGGCCCGAATCAAGGTAACCTCACGATCAGAGCGCACACAGAAAAGTACCAGATATTTAGCCAGGAGCCTTTACCTTATAATATTGACTGGAAAGGAGCAGAAGTAGTAATGCGGCCAACCGCCTGGATTATTGACCGGGCAGTGGTAGATGCACAGTATGGAGACGCACTTAATTTATTTAATTACTCCACTTATTACCCAGCAGATAACTCAGTATACTTTTTTCAAAATCACCCGGCTACATTGGACCAAAATGGTGAGTGGTGTTATGATCAGGCTACTAAAAAAATACTGATTTATAATGAATATGGTAATCCATCTGCTGACAAGTATACTGCTACTATATACGGACGAGGCGTAGATATTGCTAACGTGTCTAATGTTACCTTGCGCAATCTGCAAATTTCAGAAACACTAAATACCAGCATTAATGGGCAGAATGTATCTAATCTGATCTTGACAAACCTAGATGTTATAAATTCTGGCGAAGACGGTATTATAATTTTAGGCTCTGGAACTAATTTACTACTTGAAAATAACAAAGTATTAACCGCTAATAATAATGGAGTCTGGATAGATCCTTACCAGACGGTCACACTGAGAGGAAATAGCTTACGCAGGATTGGTATTTTCCCAGGGCGGGGAAAAAGCGGTGATGGGCAATATAATGGAGTCTCGTCCTTTGCCAATCAGAACGTACTGATTGAAAACAATGTGATCGATAGTGTTGGCTATAACGGAATTACATTTAGAAATAACACTACAATTAAGCAAAATGTCATTGCTAATTACTGCTTCATTAAAATTGATGGTGGCGGTATTTATGCCCATAATGGAAATAAGGAGCCAATGTCGAACATACATTTGCTTTCCAATATATTATACACTAAACCTGCAGGTAATACTCCCTGGCGAGATTACTCTATTGGCATATTTTTAGATGATTGTGTTGAAAATGTTGATGTAATAGGGAATACAGTTTTTGGTAATACGCAGTGGGGTATTTTTTTACACGGGTCCAATAAGATAACTCTTACTGATAACACATTATTTGATAATTCTACGTGCCAGTTAGCTATATATCATAACGCTGGTTATTGTCCAATACGAGAGGATATCATAAAGCGCAACGTTATAGTGTCTAAAACCGCCATACAATTAGTTGCGCAATTTGAATCGAATGCTGACGATTTGGTTCAATATGGTTCGATTGATTCAAATTATTATGCGCGCCCTTTTGATGAAAACGGGCTGATTAGGGGAGTTATTAATTATGGCGAAGGAGGAAATTTTAACCTTAGTGAGTGGAAAAATTTTTCGAAAGGCCTTGACATTCATTCTTTAGGTAGCCCAATTACATATAATCAATATAAAGCAGAAGGTTCCGGTGGCGTAGCTCGTGTAAATACAACGTTTGACGGAAATAATGACAATTGGCAACTGGTTTATAGTCCCTATGGTAATGCCGAGGTTGTTAACGATAATACCAATAAACTTGATGGAGGCAGTTTACGGGTTTCTTTTCCTGTACTTTCCGGGCAGCCTAATTCATATGCACAGGTTGTAAAGCCATTTGGACCAATTTCAAGGGGGCAGACATACGTGTTGCGATTTGATGCTGTTTCGACAACAGACGTCTCCATATCAGTCTATCTGCGACAATATGGCCCACCCTACCGTGAATTTGATCGTCGATATACTGTAGCTCTCAGTGCCAATCGAACAAGCTATGAGCTGTTATTTACCTCAACGGATTATGATGGAAATGCTGTGATTATGGTTCAGACAGCGACGGAAGGGCCGGTTTTTTGGCTTGATAATGTTCGACTTCAGGAAGGTATACCTATTCAAAGTAATGCAGATGATTTCATCAAGCTGTATTACAATCCCACGTTGAAGGACAGTACAGTTATTTTGCCAGCGGGTACGTTCCGGGATGTCAAGAATCAGGCTTATGCTAATTCGTTGATAGTCAAACCGTTTTCGTCAGTCATCCTGCTACGGGACACGATTCCGGTCTCACCTGCCGACCTTAGCCTCGAACTTCATAGTGATAAACGTATAGTACAGGTAAATGAACCAGCTACAATTCGCCTGCGGATTCGGAATCAGGGGAATACAGATGCTGAATTAGCCCGGTGGACGTATCGGTTACCAGCTAATTGTGAGTTTCTTAACGCCAATGGGCAACTTTATAGTGATAATGTATTGACAGGCACTGTCTCGCAACTCGCTGCCCAGGCAGACACTACATTCGTTATCGTGGTGAGACCAACAGTGCCTGGTCTGTTTCAAATGTCAGCCCACATAACCACGGCTACTTCGTATGACCCCGATAGTAAGCCCAATACAGGTACGTTGGACGGGGAAGATGATGCGGCTACAACCGAAATTCGGGTTGATGAGTCTGCCACTGTTTACAAGTCGCCTAATCCGAATCAGCGGTTACTGCCTGCTGTGGCGTCAAATCAGCCTGTCGCTACTCCTAATCGGGTTGATTTGAGCTTACAAATGTCGGTGAGCAAGCGGGTTTTGAGCGTGGGTGACGTAGTAAGCTACAGCCTGATTGTCTCTAATGCAGGGGGGCTTGTAGCTGATGGCGTGCAGGTAGAAAACGTGTTGCCCAATGGCGTTGAACTTGTAGAGGCAACTGGTTGGACTGTGAGCGGGCGTACACTCCGCAAAACGTTGGCGTCTATACCGGTTGGTGGCTCCACAAGTGCCGTTTTCCAGGTGCGGGTTACGGCTTCCGGCCTATGGATCAATCAGGCTCAGATTAGCGTTTCGACTACCGAAGACGC
This sequence comes from uncultured Fibrella sp., assembly GCF_964250085.1. Lineage (NCBI taxonomy): Bacteria > Pseudomonadati > Bacteroidota > Cytophagia > Cytophagales > Spirosomataceae > Fibrella > uncultured Fibrella sp. The sequence continues at coordinate 338,643 of NZ_CAXUEC010000008.1, forward strand.
CGACTCTACACCGGGAAATGGCTTCACTACAGGAGAGGATGATCAGGCTCAGGTTGACATTCGGGTTCGCTGAAACAACGTAACCCTGCGGTCTCTTTGCCTCCTTCTCAGGCAATCATTTGCCGTTTATCCCTTTCTTCCGCCTCATATTCGAGCGATATTCTGCCTGGAATATCGCTCGAATTGCTATGTTCCGGCGGCTAATCTGATTGGCTGAAAAAAATCCGTGATTATTTAATTGATTCATGTCGAATCGCTCATAATTGCGAGTGTATGATCATGTGTAGATGATTTTAAATTAATCGTTTAAGTAATAGCAATTATACTTAGTATTTTATTGTAATAATTATATTAAAATCTTACTATTTGGTACAAAGTTTGATTAATAAGCCAGTGAGTAACTTCTGTTTGGAATTTATCAGATAGAGTATATAGCTCAACTTATTCGTATGTTTGTTCAACTTTTACCTGATTTTACCGTCCGTAACTTGAAAAACATAGTCACTACGCGAGCTGCCAGTTTGGCTCGTTACGCCTCCATGTGCCTGCTGCTCAGCGGCGGGCTATCAACGGCCTTTGGGCAAACAACATACTACGTAGCGAACTCGGGAAGTGACGGCAATACGGGCCGCTCAGCCGATTCGCCTTTTCAAACCATAGGGAAAATTAACAGCCTGGCCTTACAACCAGGCGACCAGGTATTGTTCCAGCGGAATAATACCTTCCGGGGTACGTTGCAGATTCGGCAGTCAGGTACGTCAGCGCAACCTATTGTAATCGATGCGTATGGATCTGGTAACAAACCTGTTCTGTCGGGGGCTACACCTGTCAATAACTGGACAAATTTAGGCAACAACGTCTGGCAGGCTAGCTGCCCATCCTGCGGTGACCGGGTAACGGGCCTATATCGGGATAATTCGGCCTTGCCCTTAGGCCGGTATCCAAACCTGGATGCAGCGAACAAAGGGTATTTGACTGTACAATCTCACTCTGGTAAAATACAACTCGCCGGGCAGCAGTTTTTTTCAACGAACTGGGTCGGTGGCGAAGTCGTGTTTCGCCCTGTCCAGTGGATACTGAACCGGTCGACCATCACTGGTCAGAATGGGAATACATTGAACCTGGCGAGTGCAGGTACGTACGACATAACGGATGGTTGGGGTTACTTCATCCAGAATCATCCGGCTACACTCGATCAAAACGGCGAGTGGTACTATAACCCGTCCAACAAGTCGATTCTGCTGTTTGACAACCAGAGTAACCCTAACAATCAATCGATTGCGGCTACTGCCTACAACGAAGCCGTTAATTTAACCAGTGTGTCGTTTGTCACTGTTCGCAACCTGCAGCTATCACAAGCGCTGGTCACGAACCTGTCGATTGTGAACGGCGCTAATGTGTCGATTACCGGCAACGACATTACGAAGGCTGGTGAAGATGGCATTGTCATCCGGGGCGATGGCCATCATGTGTCGATGGAGAATAACCTGATCGAAGATGTCAACAACAACGGGGTTGATATTGCGGCGTATCAGGCAATCACGTTTCGGGGTAACATGCTCCGGCGCATCGGGCTCATTGCTGGTCGGGGTAGAAGTGGTGATGGTACTTACGTAGGTTTCATGTCGGCCAGTAAGGGAAATACGCTGATTGAAAATAACGTGCTTGACAACATTGGGTATAATGCACTCAACTTTGCCAGTAGCACAACCATCCAGCGTAACCAGATCAGTAATTTCTGCCTCACTAAAAGCGACGGAAGCGGCCTCTACATCTGGAACGGCAATCAACAACCGATGAGCGACATTCACATTGTGTCGAATGTGGTTTACAATGGTATTGGAGCACCAGAAGGAACGCCGGGCGGTGCCTATTCGGGAGCAAACGGAATCTACCTTGACGATTGTACTACGAATATTGAAGTAGCCAACAACTCCGTGTATAACTGCCGGGGGCTGGGTATCTTCCTGCACGGGTCGTCGAATATTACGTTGACAGGAAATACGTCGTTCAACAACGGCGAAGGACAACTGGCGGTAACAACTGCCGGCGGCTGTCAGCCACGTAGTAATCTGATTCAGAACAACATATTTGTTAGCAAGCAATCGAACCAGTTTAACGTCAAATACGAATCAGCGCAAAACGACCTGGGCAGTTTTGGCCAGATAGACAACAATGTGTACGCCCGCCCATTCGAAGACACGTATACGATCAGGGCGGTCTATAATAGCACGACTGGCGCTGATTTGTCATTGGCCGACTGGCGAAGCCGGTATGGTAAAGACCTGAATACGCTGAAAAGCCCTATCGCCTATTCGACCGGCAACCCCGATGATGTGATCCTGTTTGCGGGTAACCCAACGGCCAATGCCATTCAGGTTTCCTTATCAGGTACGTATCGGGATGCCCGCAATAATGCTTATTCAGGGCAGGTGTCGGTAGCGGCGTTCTCATCGATTGTTCTATTTAAAGACATTACAGCGTCGTTACCGTTACGGAACCCGGAGAATCCGGCTAACACGGTAGCGGGGCTGGATTATGGCTACTACGAAGGAAGCTGGAATACTCTCCCCGATTTCGGGTCGCTTACTGCCATAAAAACGGGAAACAGCAGTTTACCGGACCGGACTATACGTTCGCGCGATGAAAATTATGGCATACGGTACACCGGTTTCATAACGGTGCCTACAGATGGAGCGTATACCTTTTATACCAATTCGGATGATGGCAGCAAATTACTTATCGGTACAACGGAGGTCGTTAATAACGATGGTAGTCATGGTGAGCAAGAGCGGTCGGGTGTAATCGGTCTGAAAGCCGGTACACACGCCATCAGCATTCTTTATTATCAAGGCGGAGGTGGACAGGCGCTAACTGTAAGCTACAGTGGCCCCGGCATTGCCAAGCAAAACATCCCGGCTTCGGTGCTGGTGCGAGTTTCTTCTTCTAATCCACCTGTAGTCGTAAACCTGCGCGATCCGGAGAACCCGGCGAATACCGTAGACGGCCTGGATTATAGCTATTATGAAGGAAGTTGGGGTTCGTTGCCTAATTTTAGCTCACTCACCCCAATAAAAACGGGTACCTCAGGACTGCCCGATCTGGCGGGGCGTTTGCGCGACAGTAATTATGGCCTGTTCTATTCTGGCTACATCACGGTACCCACCGATGGGGTGTATACCTTCTACACCAACTCAGATGATGGCAGTAAACTGCTGATCGGCAGCACCGAAGTAGTCAATAACGATGGGGGGCATGCCGAGCAGGAGCGGTCGGGCACCATTGGTCTGAAAGCCGGCACGCATGCCATCAGCATTCCTTACTTCCAGGGGGGCGGGGGGCAGGCCATGACCGTCAGCTACAGCGGACCGGGCCTGGGCAAGCAAACTATTCCGGCAGCGGCCTATCGGCGGGTAGGAACAGTCACTCCGCCTGTAACAGGAGGGGTAACACTGCGTAATCCAGAGAATCCGGCCAATGTGGTATCGGGTCTTGATTATGGCTATTATGAAGGAAGCTGGGGTACGTTACCCAACTTCAGTTCATTGACACCAGCAAAAGTTGGCGTCAACCCGTTGCCTGATCTGACGGTGCGTTCTCGCGATAATGACTATGGCCTGTTCTATTCTGGCTACATCACGGTACCCACCGATGGGGTGTATACCTTCTACACCAACTCAGATGATGGCAGTAAACTGCTGATCGGCAGCACCGAAGTAGTCAATAACGATGGGGGGCATGCCGAGCAGGAGCGGTCGGGCACCATTGGTCTGAAAGCCGGCACGCATGCCATCAGCATTCCTTACTTCCAGGGGGGCGGGGGGCAGGCCATGACCGTCAGCTACAGCGGACCGGGCCTGGGCAAGCAAACTATTCCGGCTGCGGCCTATCGGCGGGTGAGTACGGCGGTTGCCAGTAATGGTACTGGGCTGCGGGCCGACTACTTCAACAACCAGAATGTGGCGGCTCCCATTGTTTTTACCCGTACTGACGCTACCGTCGATTTCGATTGGGGCAATGGCTCTCCTTCATCGACTATCAATACCGATTATTTCTCGGTACGGTGGACGGGTCAGGTAAAAGCCCCTGTCACAGGCAACTACACGTTCAGTACATCGACGGATGATGGCGTGCGCCTATGGATAAATGGTAGACTGGTTATCGACGATTGGAACGGACACGCTACTACCACCAATAACAGCCCAACAATCGCGCTGATTGCCGGGCAACGGTACGACATACGGATGGAGTATTTCGATAATATCATCGGTGCTGTAGCCAGGCTTTTATGGACATACCCAAATCAGGGGCAGCAAATTATTCCGCAATCGTATTTATATCCGGCGGCTGGCTCTGCGCGGATCGCCGACAGCAGTGCTGAGTCGATGAATACAGTTGCCAGCGATTTCAACCCGGATATGGCTGTACAGGTCTATCCAATTCCGGCCCGCGATGAAGTGCAGGTACGTTACTATGCAGAGCAGGCTGGCGAATTGACACTCCAGCTAACAAGCGTTGGAGCCTACCCGGTCATGCAAAAAAGCACTACGGTTGTTCAGGGCGCGAACATAATCCGTATTCCCGTCCGTGAATACAACCGGGGAATGTATATTCTGAGTTTGGTTCAGGGCACACAACGGGTTACTAAAAAGGTGCTCCTGGCTGATTGACCAGACTAGTAGACACGATTGATTAAGATTCGGTTTGACCTGCGCAATGCATATAGGTCAAACCGAATTTTGGTTTATAGACGTACCTGAATGGTGCGCTGACATGTAGGCAGGGGACGTCTGTATAATTAAATGTTACCAGGTGTGAGCAGGTAATAATGTTGGGCTGGCGTTTATCGTTTTAGTCATTGACGTTTACCCATACGCTCACTGATGAACAACGCTATTTCACTCACCACTGCGCTGGCAGGCGCTTTACTAACGGGCACGCTGTTTGCCCAATCTCCCCGCTCTACTACCCCGTCTTTTATCTGTAACTATACAGGCGGCCGACCCCTCACCCCCCCATGCACGTATAACGGGCAGGCTACCAGCACACACGCCACGCGTGTTATCGACCGAATCTTGAAGCCAATCGGGTTGATGCAGAACTTCAAGGTAATGGAATGCCCCGAAACTCATAACTGCTTTGCGGCGGTCATGAACGGACAACGGTTCATTATCTACGATGGCGCCTTCATGCAACAGCTCGAAGACGCCACAGAAACCGACTGGTCGGCCACCAGTATTATGGCTCACGAAATTGGCCATCATCTACAGGGGCACACACTGGCGTCGGGAGGGAGTTCGCATCAGAAAGAGCTGGAGGCCGACCGCTTCTCCGGTTTTGTCCTGCATCAGCTTGGGGCTACACTCGATGAGTCGATGGTCGCCATACGGACTATTGGCAGCGTTTCTGCCTCAACGTCGCACCCCGGCCGGGCGGCCCGTCTCGATGCTATTCGGAAAGGGTGGACAGAAGCGGATGGCATCTACCCACGCACAAAGTCGGTAACGCCCAGTCGGCCAGTTCCTACAATTGCTGCCGCGCCAAAACCGGCTCCTGCTACGCCAAAGGTCGATAAACAAGTGACGGGTCCCGACGGCGTGATGCCGACCATGACGACCCAGTATTACACCAATGGCCGGTTAAAGTATCAGGGAGGCGTTCTGATGGGCCTGCGAACAGGCAACGGTACGTATTATTACCCGAATGGCGACCGGTACGTTGGGCAATTTGCCTATGACCAGCCGCACGGGAAAGGCACCTACCACTTCGCCGACGGAGACACGTTTGTGGGTACGTTCCGAAACGGAAAACGAAGCGGTCCAGGTACGTTGTTCGACGCCCAGGGCGAGGTAGAAGAAGAAGGTAACTACGTAAATGATGTGCTGAGACAATGACCAATTATCAATGAACAATTGTCAATGACCCTCGCTGTCTGCTATTGCAGTTTACCGGTAATTGATAATTGTTCATTGAAAACTTTTCACCGTTTTCTCGATGATATCGCAGGCTTCGTTCATCTGGGCTTCGGTGATGACGAGGGGAGGGGCAAAGCGAATCTTGTCGCCGTGGGTTTGTTTGCAGAGCAGGCCGTTGTCGCGCAGGCGAAGGCATAACTCCCAGGCGGTTTCTTCACCAAAAGCAGGCCGCTCCTGAATGACAATGGCGTTGAGCAGTCCTTTGCCCCGAACCAGTTGAACCAGCTCCGTTTCGGCACACAGGGCGTTCATACGGCGTCGGAACAACTGACCCATTGCTTCGGCATTCTCGGCCAGTTGTTCATCCTGAACTACATCCAGCGCGGCCACCGCTACGGCGCAGCCCAGCGGATTGCCGCCAAATGTGCTGCCATGCTCACCCGGCCGGATCGTGAGCATAATTTCGTCGGAGGCCAGCACCGCCGACACCGGCATGACGCCACCCGACAGCGCTTTGCCAAGCACCAGGATATCTGGTTTTACGTTCTCATGGTCACAGGCAATCCGGCGACCAGTGCGGCCAATGCCCGTTTGAACTTCGTCGGCAATGAAGAGAACATTATACTGCGTGCAAAGCGAACGTACCCCGCGCAGGTAGCCTTCGTCGGGTACAAGCACGCCTGCCTCACCCTGAATAGGTTCAACCATGAAGCCTGCAATATTGGGATCGGCCGCAAAGGCGGCTTCCAGCGCGGCCAGATCGTTGTAGGGCACCAGCACGTAACCCGGTAGCAGCGGCCCGTAATCGTTGGTGCTGCTGGGGTCGGTCGAGGAAGAGATGGCGGCCAGCGTACGACCCCAGAAGTTCCCTTCGGCAAATACCGTTTTGGCCTGATTCTGTGGGATACCTTTGACTTTATAGGCCCATTTACGGGTTAGTTTCAGTGCTGTTTCACCGGCTTCAACGCCCGAGTTCATCATCAGCACTTTGTCGTAGCCGAAGTAATCGCAGAGGTATTTTTCGCAACGACCAAGCTGGTCATTGTGGAACGCCCGGGATGTAAGCGTCAGGCGCTGAGCCTGCTGGGTAAGCGCGTTGATAATACGCGGATGGCAATGCCCCTGACTAACAGCGCTGTAGGCCGATAAAAAATCGTAATAGCGGCGGTTATCTACATCCCAGACGAACACCCCTTCTCCCCTCGATAACACGACCGGCAATGGATGGTAATTATGAGCCCCGTATTGATCTTCTAAGTGGATGGCCTGTTCGGCAGGAGACAGGGTAGTGGATGTCGTCATTATCGCAGTTTTAACCTTATTTTAAGATCGGTGGGACCCTATACGTTAAAACCATTCAGACGAACAGTCTGTTGGCCTAGGGAATCGACCGTAAATATAACGTACTGAGCACCATGACCGAAGATCAACCGAAGAAACGCAAAATTCCCGGTCTGGCCGATGAGGATTATTATTATACGAAGGAGGGATTCGTAGTCTTTACCGCCAATTACCACCTGAAGCGAGGTTATTGTTGTAAAAGTGGGTGCCGACACTGCCCATATGGGTACAGGAAAGAAAAATAATTTGCACATTCACAGGGATTTCGCCAATTTTGCACCCTCATACGGAAAACGAGTACAGTCATGGCCAGAGTTTGTCAAATTACCGGAAAGCGGACGCAGGTTGGTAACAACGTATCGCACGCCAACAATAGAACGAAACGTAAATTCTTCCCGAACCTTCAAAAGAAGCGATTCTTTGTTGAATCGACGGGCGAATGGATTACGTTAAAAGTTTCGACGTCGGCCATCAAGACGATCAATAAAAAAGGTCTGGAAGCGACCCTTCTCGATGCCTATAAAAAAGGCACTTTGTCGGTGTAGTCGACCGTTACACACGCTGCGTGAACGTCCGTATTAGCCTCCTTCCCGAGCGGAAGGAGGCTTTTTTTAGATCATGCGTTTCAGCGCGAAGCTGATAACCACCAACTGATTGCTACGACGAACAACCAGTGTAACTTCCCGACCTTCGCCACGCTGCAACGATTTGTGTATATCACTGATTGTGAGCCCACTGGCCAGGTCATTATTCACAAACATCAGTTCGTCACCTTCCTTCAAACCGGCCACATCGGCCGGTGAGTCGTTCACGATCTTCTCGATATAATAGGTTCTGAACCGGTCGCCTTTGGCTTTTAGCTCAAGGCCGCTCATATCGTGCTCAAACTGCTCGTGCAGGAGCCGACGAACGGGTTTCAACACAATGTATTGCTCAGGGTAATTGAACGTGACAGTGAACCGGCGGAGTAATTCACAACCTACATTGCCTTGCCGGTCGGCCGTGTTTACGATCCGCATGCCGAAGGAAGAGCTATCCGGGAACGAGGCGATTACGTTCTGTAGCTCGTGCCGACCCAGCCGCAGACCCTCGATCCGACCCAGACTACCGTTGATCACTCCATTTAGACCACGACCCAACTGTGCCCGGAGCAATTTTTCGGGACGAGGCAACGCACATACCGTCGATTGCCCGTCGAGCATCAGGGCGTGCCCGGCACCGGTGTCGAGCACGACACGAAGCGGCACCGTCCGTTCGCCCGACAGCAACGCTGTGACGTCCAGGTAAGGCTTCGCGTTCTGAATGATGATCGGATAGCGGTCGCCGTAGCGCGATTTGTATTTGTACCGTTTGGGCTCGGTCAGGGTTAGCTCGCGGTTGCGGAAGTCAATGCCTACGACGAAGCTATTGAAGAGGTCGTAGCCGAAAATACCATGAATGGGTATGCCCACGTATTCGGACAGGTGGAGGATGTCGTCTTCCAGTACCACAAGGTTCTGATGCGTAGCCTGCATGCCGCCCATCGACAGTTCATTGTCGATGGCTATAATGGCCGACAGGCTGCTGCCTTCGCCCGCTCCGCTCAGTTTCATCTTGCGCGTAAGCCTCAGTGGCTGGTTCTGCAAGGCCAGCGGATCGGTAATGATTGTATTGCTGACGCCGGTATCCAGGATGAAGTTCAGCGTATCCGACTGATTGATCTGGATTTTTACGACAATCAGGTTGGAGTGCAACTCAAAGGGAACACGCACGGAGGTCCGGTTTCCCTTCAGGAAGTAGCCGAATCGGTCTCTATCCGGTGTTTTCGGACTATCGGTTGCCAACGCCGACAGACTGCCGTAAAGTAACCCGACTAATAGGTACAGCGCTTTCATATGATCGAACGATTAATACTAGAAAATTACTATTTAAACTCCATAAATCTATAAATAGTTAATCCTAACCCAACTGATTCACAAAGGTTTCCAGCATTCGGTCTAAAACCCTTAATTTCGCCCGCTCTCTGAGCCTTACTTACTACTAAGTTAAAAGACGCATGCGCAAAAAGATAGTTGCTGGAAACTGGAAAATGAATAAAACCGCCGATGAGGGTCTGGCCCTTGTTTCGGAGGTAACAAACATGATTAACGCCGAAGTAACCGGCGATGTAATCGCGGTATTGTGTCCACCGGCCCTGTACCTAACCACCTATAAATCGTATTTAACAAGTAACAAACTGGCACTTGGTGCCCAGAATTGCCACGAAAAAGCGGCTGGCGCTTATACGGGCGAAATCTCGGCGGCCATGCTGAAGTCGGTCGGCGTACAGTATGTGATACTTGGACACAGTGAGCGGCGGCAATATTTTGAGGAAAGCAATGCCCAGCTAGCTGAGAAAGTGAATAGTGCTTTGGAAAATGGGTTAACTCCGATCTTCTGCTGCGGTGAATCGCAGGACCTGCGCGAAAATGGCGACTATGTCGGTTTTGTAAAAGACCAGCTTACAGATAGCCTGTTTCATCTGTCGGCTGAGCAGATGGCGAACATCGTGATCGCTTATGAACCGATCTGGGCAATTGGCACGGGCCTAACGGCTTCGGCTGGTCAGGCGCAGGACATGCATTATGAACTGCGTCAGCATCTGGCCAGCCAATATGGCGATGAGGTGGCTCAGGAGACGAGCATCCTCTATGGTGGTAGCTGTAACGCCCAAAACGCCGAAGAGATTTTCGCGCAATCCGATGTCGACGGCGGCCTGATTGGCGGTGCCTCACTGAAATCACGCGATTTCGTTACGATCGTAAAAGCCAGACAGTAGTCAATGAACAATGATCAATTATCAATGAACAGTTGCTTTGCCAGGGAACCTCACCCCTGCAATCTGTTCATTGATAATTGATAACTGAAACAATGACCGCCTCTGATTATATCCACGCTTTCAAGATGGAGCCGCACCCGGAAGGGGGCTATTATGTGCAGACCTATCAGGCGGCTGAGCAGATTCCACAGGCTGCTTTGCCGGTACGGTTTGCCGGTGACCGGCCGTACAGTACGGCGATTTATTTTTTGCTGGAAAATCAGAACCGGTCGGCGCTTCACCGTATCCAGAGCGATGAAGTGTGGCATTTCTACGCCGGTGGTCCGCTGAATGTGTACGTCATTGAGCCCGGCTCAGGTACGTTGTCAACCATTCAACTGGGTAATGATCCCCGTCGGGGCGACGTTTTTCAGGCGGTTGTTCCGGCTGGGGCGTGGTTTGGTGCAAAGCCCGCCGGGCTGCCCGGTGATCCTCCCTTTTCGCTCGTAGGGTGTACGGTAGCCCCCGGCTTCAACTTCGCCGATTTTGAACTGGCCGACTTAGGTACGTTGCTGGCTCTGTTTCCGCAACATGAAGCCGTCATCCAACTGCTAACATGAAGCAGGATCGTCTGCTTTCGACGTCAGCCTAATAGCTGATAAATATTGGGGAGGTGGTCGCGGTAGGAAATGCCAATCGGAATTTTGGCTTCGCCAAAAAAGAAATTGTTGTGGTTATAGCTCGTTATGTGGTCCAGGTTAACGATATAGGACTTGTGCACTCGACGAAAATAGTGGGTGGGTAATCTCTCCTCCAGGACCATAATGGGTTCATTGACCACTTCCACCTTTCCCTTATAGTGCACTTTGCAGTAGATGCCGTAGGCTTCGATGTAGTCGATGGTACAGAATGCAAACTTCTGTAGCCGTCGCCCCACTTTCAGGAAAATAACCTGGCTGGTAACGATGCTTTCCTTATCGACGGTCATGCCGATTGCCCGGTGAACACCGCGCAGTAACCGCGATTTGCTAAACGGTTTTTGTAAGTAGTCGGCTATATCCAGGTCATAACAATCGACTGCATACGTTGAATAGGCACTGGTGACTATGACGGGCGGCAACTTCTGACCGGCTCGTAGTAGATCAAGCCCACTGTTGGCGTTTAACTCAATATCAAGGAAAATCAGATCATACGTTTCGTAGAATAGGGCACTTATAGCTTCATGGTGACTGGGACAAATAGTTAAATGGCTGAAAATGGAAAGTTCGGTCAGGTACTGTTTTAAAAGCAGGGCTGCCGACTCCGAATCGTCAACAATAAGGCACCGGTAGGTTTGCATTTCAATGAGTAGTTGTACGTGTCTGCGCAGATGGTAGTTAAGCAGCGAATTATCGTAGCCGGGAATCGGAGTTTAGCCCGTCAGATTAGTCTGTAAGTATGAAGGCGGCTTGTATGAATAGGGGTTCATAACTATAATGAGCTAATTCTATAGACTAAGTAAGTGATTGCTGATTTATCATTAATAGTCACTAGACATATAAAAGTAAGCAACAAGTTATCGATTGATTATAAGTAACAAACCGATAGGTATCATTATTCTTGCCAATAATACACGGGTGAGCAATCAGCAATAATACTCAATACCTGGTTATTATGGGGTTCATAGGGCTATAAGGCTGTTTCGTATACGTATATGTCTCGTTGATAGCATGTAAAAAAATATCAGCCACTCTGTAAGCAAGTCGCCGTCACTACTTAGCGGTTAATAGATAAAAAGAGCCTTTTCAATCAATTTTAGCCTCAGTACATGGCAATATTGACAGTGATAGTTTTTGAGTTGAAGTAACTGGAAAGCTTGTTGATACCAGTGCAACTGCTATGATATACAACTGTAGCTAACAACCGGGATTCTGTGTCGTAGCAAGTATAGTTAGCTATGTCTGGCAGTCCAGGTAAGAGTAACAAACTGGTAAAAGGTGAGTAGGTAGTCAAAAAGAAAAGCCCGCAGTTGGAGCTGCAGGCTTTTCGGAATTAAGCCAACACCCGAGGGTACTGACCGGTATCTTCATAGTCCTCTCGGACGGCATCTTCCTTTCTTCTCTCTCTTTGGGGCTTCCCCACAGCGTCATGCATTTGGTTGCATAACGTGACTGTATTGCATCAACGACGATGGTCGATGATGTGGTGCCTGGGTATGCTTTAAAATTTTCATTGAGACGGGGATGTAATGCGGTGGTCACTACCGCGCTTTTTTAATCCCACGACCCAATAGCGAGCGCCAACCTCGAATCAGCCTGAGCAATCTGAGCTGCCTTGAGGCATTTGTATAACCGATTGACCTTTTAACGCCTACCACTAACGTATACTATCATGAATAGAGCACTACTCTCTGTTTACTGCCTTTTTTATAACCGGCTTTTGTGGCCGGTTTTGGCATATCTACTAAAGTGGCTAACATGCTCAGCCAGTATTCTGCAACGGCGTGGGTCGGTGCTCTACCAGACATTCGTACCAGCACATCCGCAACGATATACTGGTCGGACAGTAGTGGCTATTGGTATGCTCATAGCTGGCTGGCTGGGCGCTACGCAGCTACAGGCGCAGACCTGCGGTACGTACCGGTTCACGACCACTCAGTTTGCCGGAGCTTCCATTGTATCGGCGCGGACCAGCGGTACCTTTTTAAGTGTTGCAGGCATTCCAATTGGCAATGGGGCCAACAATACAGGTAACGTCATCAATGCGTCGCTGACCGATGCAGCCCAACTGGGCGTACTTCTCAGCGGTTCGGCGCAGCTCTCGACCCAAGTAACATCTGCTACGTTGCCGGCGGGCGCTACGGCTGGTTACGTAATAGCCAACAACATATTAAATCTGGGCGTAGGGCAGACCATCGAGATAACAACGTACCTGAACGGTACCCAGCAAAACCAGGGAACAGTCGGTACAATCCTCGACTTACCCATTCTGGGGTCGGGCACAACATTCGTTGGTATTGCTACCACCAAGCCTTTCAACGAGATTCAGGTCAGGATGAGTGTGCTGATCGGGGCGGCCGTTTCGCTTAACGTGTATTACCCGATGGCCGTTTATGACGGCACTATAGCAGGAACGAATCCAACTACGGTGGGGGGGAGCAACGGAACCGCCTCAATAGCACTGACAGCGCCGGGGGCGACAGGGCAACTGCCGCTGACGTATGCCTGGAGCAATAGCGGCAATACATCGACCATCACGGGGTTGCCGGTTGGCGTTTACTCGGGCACGGTCAGCAGCGGCGTGGGTTGTTTATACACAAATTCTGTTACGCTGACTGGCCCTTCTCTGGCGCCGGGCGGCGTATCATCTGGTTTGCAGACCTGGTATAAAGCCGATCAGGGCGTGACCGGTACAACGGCTGTTACGGCCTGGGCCGATCTGCAAAATGGCCATAACGTTACCCAGGCCACGGCCAGCCATCAGCCTTCTCTAACGGCGGCATCGGCGGCTTTCAACTTTAACCCCTCGCTCGTATTTGAAGGGGATGACCAGCTTGAGTATAAATTGACCCGGTTTATGAGTACCACCAGTTCGGGAACCATGTTCGGGGCGGCTTCCAACAACCTGGATGGAGGCTACGAGAATCTGGGCGATCTGGGTATCGACAATCCTCATATGGGTACGTTGGATAACCAGCAGATTATGTGGATGAACTCGTCGTCGCCGGTACGAATCGACCATCCGACAACGCTGATAAAAGACCAGACCCACCTGTTTGGCTATTTCTGGAACGGGGGCGGACCAAACGTCGGTAGCGGCCTTCGGCTAAACGGCGTGGAAGCCTACACGGCTACAACAGAGGCTACGGCTGTTGGTAGTGGCGGGGTTGTTGACGGGATGTGGACCATCGGCGGGTATCAGTACGTGGAAAACTGGCATGGCAATATTGCCGAAATAATGCTCTACGACCGCAACCTGACTACAGCCGAGAAAAACAGGGTTGAAACCTACATGGCCCTCAAATACGGCACAACGCTGGCCCACGATTATTTGGCAAGCGACGGAACAACCATTTACAGCGTTGCCAGCTATTCGGCAAATATTACGGGTATTGGCCGCGACGACAATCAGACGTTGAGCCAGAAACAGTCGAAATCGGTTAATGCAAATGGGTTGGTTACCATAGGGCTGGGCACGGCGGTGGTATCGGGCCAGGCCAGTATTGCCAGTACGTTTGCGACCGATAAGTCATTTGAGATTTTTGGCGATAACGGACTGGCCGCCAGTTACACCACCGCCTATTTACCCCAAACCTACGTATCGTCGGTGCCGTCAGCCTTCAAGCTAATGGCACGCATCTGGAAAGTGCAGGAGACTGGAACGGTCGGTACAATATTGGTCAGTGTTCCTGCCACCACCAAAGCCGAGGTGTTGCTGGTCAGTAGTAGTGCCACCTTCACACCGGGCAGTGCTACCGAAATTACGTTGACGCCTGATGGAAATGGTAACCTCACGGCGCAGGTCAACCTGACCAATGGACAGTTCTTCACCTTCGGAGCTACCGTGATTGCACCAGGTGGTGTAACGGCGGGCATCCAACTATGGGTGAAAGCTGATAATGGCGTGATTGCCAGTAGTTCCGCTGTTAGCCAATGGACTGATCAGAGCCCTGAAAACCATAACCTGGTACAGGCTACGGCGGTTAACCGTCCTCTGTTACAGAATGCTTCGGTTGGTTTCAATTTCAATCCATCGGTCAAATTCGACGGAGCCAATGACCGTATGGAGTATAAGCTCACTCGGTTTATGTCGACTACCAGTTCAGGAACGTTCTACGGAGCGGCCAGTAATGCGTTGGATGGCGGCTACGAAAACTTAGGCGATTTAGGCATCGATAACCCTCACATGGGTACGCTGGGTAATCAGCAGATCATGTGGATGAACAGTTCAGCGCCGGTGCGCATTGACCATCCAGCGGTATTGACGGCCAACAAGTCGACACTACTCGGATACTTCTGGAATGGGGGAGGGCCCAATGTAGGTAGTGGGCTTCGACAAAATGGCACTGAATTCTATGACGCCACTACTGAAGCGACGGCCGTAGGAAACGGCGGACCTGTAGACGGGCAGTTTACGCTGGGATCGTACGAGGGTGTTGAAAACTGGAACGGTAACATTGCGGAGAGTTTCCTCTACGACCGTAACCTGACGAGTACAGAAAAAGACCGGGTC
Organism: uncultured Fibrella sp.; assembly: GCF_964250085.1. NCBI lineage: Bacteria > Pseudomonadati > Bacteroidota > Cytophagia > Cytophagales > Spirosomataceae > Fibrella > uncultured Fibrella sp. The sequence goes on from NZ_CAXUEC010000008.1 coordinate 353,886, forward strand.
GATACCTATCTGGCCACAAAATACGGCACTACCCTCACGCATAACTACCTGGCGGCTGATGGCACCACCATCTACAACGTATCGAGCTATTCGGCCAACATCACCGGCATTGGCCGCGACGATGCTTCGGGCCTGAATCAGAAACAATCGAAGTCGGTCAATGCCAAATCGATTATGACTATTGGCATAGGTACGTCATTAGCTACAACCAACGCAGCCAATGCCAATAGCTTCCCGGCCAATAATTCGTTCGAAATTGTTGGCGACAATGGGCAGCCATATAGCTACTCAGCCCCCTACGCGCCAACGAGCTTTACACCGGCTGGTGGCGCTGGTTTTTATCGCATGGCCGCTACCTGGAAAGTGCAGGAAACAGGCACGGTAGGCACGGTTGTGATCGGAGTTGCTTCGTCAACCGGAGCCGACTATCTGCTGGTGAGCAACGCGGCTACGTTTGTACCCGCCAGCACGACCGAGATTCAATTGACGTCGGATGGCAATGGAAACTTAGTAGCTACGGTTGACCTCGCCAACGGGCAGTTCTTCACCTTTGGGTCGGCTGACAAAGCACCCGGCGGAGTACTGGCTGGATTAAAAACATGGCATAAAGCCGATGCACTGGACGGTAATGATGGCGATAAAGTAGCAGCCTGGCCGAGCAGCTTACTGTCGTCACCTTATTCGGTCTCACAGGCTACAGTCAGTCAGCAACCAACCCTAGGCACCAGCACAACGGCACTGGTGAACTATAATCCATCCGTTGTCTTCAACCGTACGGCTGCCAGTACACTGGTCAATAGTACGACCAACGTACTTGGGTATTCAGCCTCCAGTACCTCTACTCCTTATCACTTTATTGCGGTTGCAAAAGATATGGAGACCGCCTTTACTCGGGCAGAACAGGGGCAGTATAACCTACGTGGTATTTTAGGCAACGGTTCGAGTGGGAACAACCCCGCCATGGACTTGCAGAAAGATGGGGCAGCACCCAACGGCTGGAATCCCTGGACCGATGTTTCCGGCGAATGGAACGGCGGAAAAGCTACGATGTATAACGGTGGCGGAACGGGCAGCGGCACAATGACCCTACCTACCAATTACGGCACCCAACTGACGAATCAGCAGCCTCAGATTTTCGGGCTGGGCTACACCTATGGGGTCGGTAATTTCTTGAACTCTACCGTAGATGGCTGGTCGGAACCAACCACGCTGAAAGAGGACAATCGTGCCGATTTAATCCGGGCGAACTATTTTTCGGTAGGTCAGAGTGGAGGAGGGGAATACTGGAACGGGCCGATCAATGAGGTAGTAGCCTATAATCGCGAACTGAGTGCTACAGAATTACAAAAGGTAAATACGTATCTAGCCATCAAATACGGTGTAACGCTTGGGCAAGGTAGCGGAGCGGTCGGTAAAAACAGTAATTCGGTTGCCTACCCAATCAGTCAGACAACCGGTACGGGCTATACATACATCGCTACCGATGGCACCGTAGTCTGGAGCCCAGCGACCAACAGCGGGTACAATTTCGACATTGCCGGTATTGGTCTTGACAACTTCGAGGCACTGAACCAGAAACAGTCGCGTTCAGTGAACGATGGTTTCCAGCCCGCCATTGGCCTCGGCACGGTAGAACTCTCCAACGATGCCAACAGTAGCTCGTTTACTGCTGATAAAACATACATGGTTTGGGGCAATAACGGCCTGTCGAGCAGTTACGCCGTTAGCTACACCCCCCACAGCTTCACGGTGGCAGCTCCTGTTTATTTGATGTCGCGTATCTGGAAAGTGCAGGAAACGCAAACAGTGGGTACGGTGATGGTGAGTGTGCCGGGTAGTTTGACAGGTACGTATCTGCTGGTCGGCAGTCCGGCCAGTTCATTTACGGCTGGAACGGCTATCGAATACGCTATGATTCCCGATGGCAATGGTAACCTGGTGGCCTCGGTCGATTTGAGTGACGGTCAGTATTTTACCTTTGCTAATGCCTCGTTTGCGCCAGGTTGTGTTTCGGCTGGCTTGGACTTCTGGTTCGATCCAGCTACTGGCGTTACCAAGTCGGGTTCTATTGTAACGGCCTGGGCCGACAGACATAGTTCGGGCAATAATCCAACCGTGACGCAAGCTACGGTCGCGTTGCAACCAGCTTATGCGGCTGGGGATGCCTTGAGCAACTATAATCCCTACATTAACTTCTCAGGTAACACTCGGCTCAACACGGCTATTGATGGTGCCGGTTATTCACGGTCGCATACCACGTTCGGTGTTGTAAATAACTACACGTTCAAGGCAGACTACGGACACTTTATCCGGCTTACGAATGAAAACAATACGGATGCCGGTCTGCACAACTGGGGCTTGGGGCATTCCAACATCCAGACGGATAATGTAGGCCTACACTATATAAAAGCTCCTTTCTCGGGTGGCAGCGGCTCGGCCGGAACCGATATATACAATAAGATCAACCAGAACCGCTCTATTGTTATTGGTCAGCCAACGCTCTACAGTGGTTTCATCGACTCCTCGACACCGGCCTCAACCTCCGTCATTGTTGGACAGAACGGTAATGAGGCCAGTTGGGTCGGCACCGCGAACGTGACGAGCCTGCTTCCATACGACTACATGGTCGTTGGTGGAGGCAATGCTTACGGGATGAATAACAACAAAACATCGGAGATTATTCATTACTCCCGTGCGCTGACGCTCAATGAACGGCAACGGGTAAACACCTACCTGGGCGTTAAGTATGGCCTGACACTCGAACACAACTATCTGGCCGGTAATAGCGGCATTATCTACGATATATCGAGCTTCTCGGCCAACGTGCTGGGTATTGGCCGCGACGATTGCCAGCAACTGGTACAGAAACAGTCGCAATCAGTTAAGACAGCAAAATTGAGTATTGGTCTGTCGGGAACTATTGCGGCTACCAACGCCGACAACCCCGGCTCGTTCACAACAGATGCTTCATTCCTGATCATTGGCGACAATGGCGTTACGAGCACGAGCCTGACGTCGTTCTCGTCGGTCACGACCGCCTGTCCACAACCGCCTTCGGCCGATAAGTTCACCGGGTTGAATTACAAGGCTACCGAAACCGGAACCGGCGTTGGGCCTGTATTTGTGCAGTTCGATGCGGCCGGTTATGGCTTCAATCCCGTTTATCCGCTCTACATGCAGGTAGCGTCGGATGCCAACTTTACCAACCTGTTGTCGTCGGTACCCATGTCGTTCTCGGGCAGCCTTGCCAGCACGATGTATGATTTCCCGGCCAACAGCACGGTCTATATCCGGTTTGCCGGTAACACCACGTCGCTGGCCAACATCTGCGCAGCACCAAAACCACTGACGTTCCACTGGAACGGCTGGTGGTACGGCACGAAAAACAAAACCCTTATTGGAAATTACAACATTGGCAATACGCTGACCAACCCGGTTATGTCGGTGTCGGTCACTGATGGAACGAGTGATCCAAACGTGTTGCTGTATAAGCCCGCGGTCGACTGGTGGCCGGTATTCGATGGCCTGGGTATTTTCATCCCGCGTTATGATAACGCCAGCAACGAAACCAGTGTGACAACGACCCGGATGAAGTTCTACAGCCAGTCGTCGCTCGGTGTGGCATCAACGTCGGCGGTAGCGGCCCAGACGGTCGATTTCATCCTGCGCGATATTGACGGATGGTACGGCGGTAAAGACGTGGTGAAGGTGTACGGTAAACTTGGCGCGGCTACTGTATACCCCAAAATCGTCAAAAACAACAATTATCCGTTCTGGAACAGCTCGTCGCTAACCGTTTCGGGCAACACCATTACCGGCGGCTGGTATCCCTGGGATCTGACCGTTCTGGGCAATGCGTATGTGAGTTTCGACTCGCCGGTTGAGGAAATCGTTGTGGAGTACACCAAGGATAATCAATATCCCTTTAAGGTGTATAACGACCTGCGCATTGGCTCGGTAAACATTACCTGTAAGGCACCAACCCCCCGTGCCCCGCTGGCCGACAATGTGTATGTCTACAAGCAGGCCACGCCGAGTGTGCAGAAAACCAACGAGCCGGTGGTGTATAAGTTCACCATCCAGAATACGGATTGCGCCAATAAGGTCATCAACTTTAACGATGTACTGCCCGGTGGTTTGAACTGGGTCGACAGCACTCTGACAACCTCACTGGCATATAGTTCGGCGAATGCGTATGGAGAAACCAATACGTTGTCGATCAATAACCTGACGGTTCCGCCGGGCACCAGCTACCTCTGGGCCACGGTAACGGGCGGAGCTCCTGGTACCTATAATAACCAGGCAACCTATACGGTGAATGGTGGAACGGGCGCAACCCTGCTCTCTGATGATCCGGGTGAAGCAGGAACGGGCATGCAGCCGACGCCATTGACACTGATTCAGAACGACCCCGATGCCCAGTTGACGGTGAGTAAGACGGTGGATAAAGCCATTACGGGTCAGAACACGGTGGTCACCTATAACTTCACGGTGAGTTCAACCAACGCGGTTTCGGCAGTGCAAACTTCCTTCCAGGATGTATTGCCCGGCGAGCTAACGTTTGTGGGTGGTTCCCTATCAGGCCTATCAGGAAGTTACACCAGCAGTACGGCGGTATCGGCTTACGCCGGTACGCCAACGATCAGCCTGCGTGATCTGATTGTGCCGGCCAGCGGTTCGGTTACCTTCAGTATCCAGGCCAATGTAAATAGCTACACGGTGGGAGCGGTTGCGACCAACGTAGCCACGGCCACGCCCGACCCGCTTTCGGGTTTCCGCATCAAGGCTGTCAACTCCAATGTTGTCAGCACGACCGTTAGCAGCCCGCCGTCGATCACGATCAATAGTCCGCTGAACAATAGCCAGACAAGCCTGAACCCAACTATTTCGGGGACAGCTACGCCGGGAAGCACGGTAGTCATTCTGGGCCCAGGCAGCACTACGCTCTGCGCTACGGTAGCGACTAGTGGCACCTATGCTTGTCCGGTAAGTGTTACCGCAGGTCCCCAGACCCTGACGGCGTTGGCCAGCAATGGAGCCGGTACCAGTACGCCAGCCACGGTTAGCCTGACGGCGGTAGCCCCACCAACCGTAGCCGTCAATAGCCCGGCACCAAACGCTAGTGTGTCGAGCAGTAACCCACCTATTTCGGGAACGGCTACACCAGGCTCGTCTGTAACGGTTGCGGGAGGCCCCGGCACATCGGGTGGCCCATGCATAACGACGGCTAGTTCGAGCGGTACCTGGACCTGTTCGAGTCTGACCTTCCCAAGTGGCCCACAGACCGTTACGGTCACGGCTGGTAACGTAGGTGGCACAAGCACCCCGGCTACGGTGAGTTTCTCGGTAGCGGCGCCGCTCTCGGTAGCCAGCACACCAGCTACACAAACCGCGATTTCGGGTGTACCTGTCTCGGCTAGTGCGGCTCAGATCATTACGCCGGGTGGTGGTACGCAACCCCTGACCTATGGTGCGTTTAACCCAACATCAGGTTCGGCAACCAGTAGCACGGGTCCGTTGGCCACACCGCATGGTATGGTTAGTATCAATCCAACAACGGGTGTCTATAGTTACACGCCGACACCGGGTTACTCGGGCACCGATGCGATCGGTATCAAGGTTTGTGATTCGGGGACTCCGCAGCAGTGTGCCGCTACGATCATTCCAATAGTAGTGGCTGCTCCGCTCTCGGTGAATACCAGTCCGACGACACTGACGGCAGCACAAAATACTCCAACACCGGGTAATGCCGCCACCGCCCTGAATCCGCAAAATGGTACACAGCCGCTGACCTATAGCACGATCAACCCAACAACGGGTGCTGCCAGCACAAGTACGGCGCATGGCACGGTGAGTATAGACCCAGCAACGGGTGCGTATACCTACACGCCAACACCAGGTTATTCCGGGACCGATGCCATCGGGATCAAGGTCTGCGATTCAGCGACCCCGCCACAATGTACAACCGCTGTTATTCCAGTGACGGTGTTAGGTAACCCTGCTTCAGGAACTCTCGACTGTTCTACGGCTCAGATTACGGGTATCGTAGCCGGTACACCAGGCAACGGCGTGCTGAAACTGACCATGACGGTGAGTACAACAGGTAGTTTCCCCGTAACGATCACCGGATCAGGGCTATCGGTAAACCCGTCGCCGTTCGCGATTAACCTGACGGGCACTGGCTTACAGACGTTCTACGTACCACTCACCTACAGTGGGGCAGCCTTCGGACCAACCACGATTACGGTGACGGGAGCGGGAGTTTGCTCGCCGAATATGAGCCTGGTAACGCCTAAGACGGTCAGTACGGCGGTCCTGAATCTGGGACCAGCCTGTACACCTGTTACGGCGGCAACTCTTGTTAAATAATCAGCTTGTTCGGACCATTTATGTCGAACTCAATCTAACAAAGATGATGAGTCACCTAAAAACAATTATCCGAGCAGGCGGGTCTACAGCGGGAAACCGCCTGGTAGTCCGTAGTATCTGGGCTGTATTGTGTCTGAGCTTGCTGTTAACCACAGCAGCTCAGGCACAACTGCCCACACTCCCTGCCTCGCCTACCGCTTGTGATTACACGAGCGAGCCAGCCGCTATTTCACTCACGGCCCAGAATGTGCCAGCGGGTTACAATACTTTATACCTGTTGGTCAATATGACATCAGGTATGATAGTCCAGACCAATGCGACAGCCCCGGTGTTCAATGGGGTAGGAGCAGGACTGTATTACGCCGTTGCCGCTCATTATTCGAGTTCACTCAACAATGCATCGACCGGGAAACTAATTTCCGATGTGTATTCATTGGATCAGTGTCTAACCTATGGCCCTGCGCTGGGACTCCGGGTCTGTTCCAGTGTATGCGACTATGCGGTGGCCCCGGCCAGTATGAGCTTCACGGCCCAGAACGTACCACTCGGTGTGACAACTACCTACGTTCTAGTGAATGACGCCACTAATCTGATTGTTCAGACGAGTGCTACGGCTTCGTTTAGTGGTTTGTCGGCAGGTGAGTATTCTATTACATCGGTTCACTATACCGGTTCGCTGACAGCCTTATCCACTGGTAATCGGCTGTACGACGTAACGACCCAAAACGCCAACTGCCTAAGCGTGTCGAACACGTTGCACATCAAAGTCTGTAACAACCCGATTGCCATTACCGGCCCACCCAACGGGGGCACAGTCGCCAGCCTTAACCCACCCGTCAGTGGTACGGCTTCACCAGGTACATCGGTCACAGTAACGGGTGGCCCCGCTTCAACGGGCGGCCCCTGCATTGCCACGGCGGATGTGAATGGGAATTGGAGTTGTACGAGCCTGACCTTCACGGCGGGTCCGGCCAGCGTAACCGCTACCGACGGCTCAACAACGGCGGTGAGTGGTTTTACTGTGTCGCCCCCTGTTCCACCAACGGTTGTCATCAATAATCCTGGTCCTCTGGTGGCTACCACTAACGTACCCATCAGCGGCACGGCCACACCCGGCAGCACGGTGGTGCTGACCGATGCAACCAATGCTACACTTTGCACCACAACAGCTACGGCCGGAGGGAGTTATTCGTGCTTGGTAAGCCTATCGCCGGGTAGCAACACCATTACGGCCACAGCAAGCAACACGGCTGGCACAACCTCGGCTTCAACGCCGGTCACCGCTGTAGCACCACCGACGATCGCTATTCTCTCACCTGCTGATAACGGGACAGCTACGACTACGCCAACAATTAGTGGGACCACTACGCCATTGGCCAGCGTCACGGTGCTTGGACCGAATAGTCAAAGCTGCGTGACAACGGCTAGTGCGTCAGGTACGTATGCCTGTTCGAGCCTGACGTTTGCGGCGGGTCCGCAGAGCGTAACAGCTACGGTGAGTGACCCCGGTGGCACCGCTACGGATGTGAACACCTTTACGGTGGTTGGTCCTCCGAGTTTGACAGTGACTTCGCCGGTGAATGCGTCAACGACCACTACGCCGACCATTGCCGGTACGGCCACGCCAGGTGCGTTGATTGCTATCACCGATCCGCTAGGGGCCACGCTCTGTGCCACCACGGCTTCTGCATCAGGTACGTTTGCCTGCGGTCCACTGTCCGCTTTGCCAACAGGACCCAACACCCTGACGGTAACAGCCACGACGTCGGGCGGCAGCACATCAGTGCCGGTCACCTTCACCAGTGTAGCACCACCTACGATTGCTATTCTTTCACCTGCTGACAATGGGACAGCCACCACTACGCCCACCATTTCGGGTACGGCTACACCATTGGCGAGTGTGACGGTAGTAGCTCCGGGTGGACAGTCGTGTGTAACGACGGCTAGTGTGTCGGGTACGTTCGCTTGTTCAAGCTTAACCTTCGCGGCGGGTCCGCAGAGCGTAACAGCTACGGTGGGCAATCCCGGCGGTACGGCTACGGATGTAAACACCTTCACGGCTGTCGGTCCTCCGAGTTTGACAGTGACTTCGCCGGTGAATGCGTCAACGACGACCACGCCGACGATTGCGGGCACGGCGACACCGGGCGCGTTGATTGCTATCACCGACCCAACGGGGGCCACGCTCTGTGCCACCACGGCTTCTGCCTCAGGTACGTTCGCCTGCGCCTTGACGAGTCCGCTACCTGAAGGGCCGAATACCTTGACGGTGACGGCTACCACCCCTGGCGGTACTACTTCGGTGCCAATAACGTTTACTACGGTTGCTACGCCGACAGTAGCCATTCTTTCGCCTGACAACACCACCGCCACGACTACGCCGACCATATCGGGAACAGCTACGCCGCTGGCGAGTGTCACGGTGCTGGCACCAGGTGGGCAATCCTGTGTAACAACGGCTTCTTTATCAGGTACGTATGCCTGTAGCAGCTTGACGTTCGCGGCTGGGCCTGCCAGCGTGACGGCGGTAGCCAGTAGCCCCGGTGGCACAAGTACACCTGCCGTGAGTAGCTTCACCGTTACCGATTGTTCATCCGTGACGGTTGCTATTATGCCGACCTCCGTAACGATTTGCCTCACTAACACACTTGCGCTTTCAGCAATAGGTCCACCTGGTGGAACGTATACCTGGACGGGAGCAGGGCTGACGCAAACGACGGGTCAAACGGTTATTTTATCCTCCCCTTCGGCTGGAACAGCTCTTTATACCGTCACGCTTTCTGTGTCGGGCTGCGTAACGTCAGCGTCTGCCGTTGTGACGGCTACGCCGCTGGCCTGCCCACCGACGATTGCTATCACTACGCCTAACAACATCACCACGACCGTTACGCCCACCATTTCGGGTACGGCCACGCCATTGGCGGTAGTAACCTTAACGGGTGGACCTGGTTCGACTGGTGGTCCGGTTAGCGTGACAGCCGATAACACCGGTGCTTATTCAACGTCGGCCCTTACGTTCTTGGGTGGTCCACAAACGGTTACAGCTATAGCCAGCAATGCAGGAGGAACAAGTAGCCCGGCCACAACCAGCTTCACGGTGGTTGGTCCGCCAAGCCTGACGGTGACTTCGCCGGTGAATGTGTTGACGACAACCACGCCGACCATTGCAGGTACAGCTACACCGGGTGCAGTGATTGCCATCACCAATCCGTTGGGAGCCACACTGTGTAGCACTACGGCCAGTGCCTCAGGTACGTTCGCCTGCGCTTTGACGAGTC